>JACVCD010000021.1 GCA_016742275.1 Gemmatimonadaceae bacterium | reverse complement strand
GATGTGCATGGTGCGGCCTATCTCGACAGCGCCACATCGCAACTGCGGCGACTGGATCTCGAACTCAGTCGCACCGATCGATTGCCGCGCGAATTTCGCGGAGTGCGCACTGTCCGCGCGATCACCACGTTCATGGAAATCGCTCCTGGACTTGGCATCATCGATGGCGTCTGTGCGGTGAATTGGCTGAAGCTGGAAGCGAATGTGGTGCGGCGACATCCGATCGAACTGCAGCAATCCGTGGCCTACGAATTCAAGAAGCCACCACCGGACGTGAGTGCCTTTGGGCGGCGAGACGCGCCGGCCTGGCGACGTGGGCAACCGTATGCTCGTTCAAGCCTGAGCTGCGCGACGGACGCCGACTAAGCGTCCGACGGAAGTCCTACTCGAGTGCTGCTGAGGAAACGTTGAGGATCGGCAGTTGGCCGTCTGCGGCCCATTGCTCACTGGGGCGTCACACTCCAGACTCCTCGCATGACCACTCCTCCGCCTCCCCTTCCCGGCCGGATTGGCTGGGTTGACCTCACCGTGCCGAATGCGTCGGCCGTGCGCGATTTCTATGCTGCGGTGACCGATTGGACGCCGCAGCCGCTCTCCATGGGCGACTACGACGACTATCTCATGATGTCGCCGGACGGCGGAGCGCACGCCGGTGTGTGTCATGCGCGTGGCCCGAATACCGGGCTCCCGGCGCAGTGGTTGGTGTACATCATCGTGACGGACCTCGATTCACGCGTTTCGCGTGTCGAAGCCATGGGCGGTCGTGTGATTCGGCCGGCCAAGGCACCCGGCCCGTCTGGCCGGTTTGCCGTCATCGAAGATCCGGCTGGCGCCGTCTGCGCGCTTTTCGAAGCGCCCTCGGCGCCCAACTCTCCAGCATCCGACGCGACCTCCGACGCGACCTCCGACGCGACATCCAACGCATGATTCGATCTTCCCTGTCCCTGTGGCGCAGCCCTGCGCTGGTAGGTGCCGTTGCCCTGCTTGCTGGCTGCGCGCGAGCGGGCGCTCCTACCATTCCGAGCCCGGCTCCACAGCCGGTGACCCGGGAGCCCATCTCCGTCACGCCACCACCGCCGCCGCCAACCACGGCGCCTGATACCGCACGCAGCGACTGGCACCGATTGTCGCCCGAATCTGACGGTGTGCTGGGCATCGGATCGGAACGCGCAATGCGGGAACTGCTCGCCAATCGTCGGCCGCAACGGGAAGTGATCGTTGCTGTGATCGATGGTGGTGTGGATACCGCACACACTGCGCTCGCGCCGGTCATGTGGCGCAATGCGCGCGACGTCGCAGGCAATGGCCGTGATGACGACAACAACGGCTACGCGGATGACACCTACGGCTGGAATTTCATGGTGCAGCCCGGTGGGACGGCCGTACACCACGATACATTCGAGCTGACGCGCATGTATGCGGCCTGCCGCAATCAGCCGGCCGGACAGGGTATCGCCAAGCCAAGCAGCGTGAAGTGCGACTCGCTCTCATCCGCCTACGCGTCCAAGTCGGAAGAGGTGAATGGCACGTTGCGTCAGATTCTCAATCTCGAACGCACGGCATCACAGGTGAACGGCGTACTGCAGCAGGCCATCGGCGCCGGTGCACTGACGCGTGGTCGCGTTGAGGGCTTTGCCCCGACCAATCCCACGCAGGAACAGGCCAAGCGCATGTGGCTGCAGCTCGATGCCAGTGGACTCGGCCCTGAAGCACTCGAGGACGCGAAGAAGGCGTACGAGTCGCAAGCCAAGTATGGTCTCGACACCACGTACTATCCGCGTGCCACGGGCAACATCAATGGTTCACGTGATGTGACGGGACCTGATGCGCTGCATGGCACCCACGTGGCCGGCATCATTGGTGCCGCACGCACGGCGGGTGCGGCAGTGCAAGGCGTGAGCCCCAATGTGCGCATCATGGCACTGCGCGCAGTACCTGATGGCGATGAACGTGATGCCGATGTTGCACGAGCCATTCGGTATGCGGCCGACAACGGCGCACTCGTGATCAACATGAGTTTCGGCAAGGCCTACTCGCCGGGCAAGCCGGTGGTCGACAGTGCCGTACGCTACGCGGCTGGTAAGGGTGTGCTGCTCGTGCACGCCGCCGGCAATGATGGAGAAAACAACGATGTGGTGCCGAGCTTCCCCACCAGCGTACTGACTGATGGCAGCCGCGTGGGCATGTGGTTGGAAGTCGGCGCGAGCTCGTGGAAGGGCGAAGACAAGCTGGTCACCAGCTTCTCCAACTATGGCCGAACCATGGTGGACCTCTTTGCGCCAGGTGAAGACATCCTGAGCACCGCGCCCGGTGGTGGCTACAAGCGCGAAAGCGGCACCAGTATGGCGGCGCCGGTCGTATCGGGTGTGGCGGCCATGTTGTTGTCGTATTTCCCCAAGCTCACGCCTTCTGACGTGCGGGACATTCTGGTGCAGTCCGTTCGCACCTTCCCCACGCTCAAGGTCATGCTGCCGAATGGACCTTCGCAGTCGGTGCCGTTCAGCGCGCTCTCGCGTACGGGTGGACTCGTGGATGCCTATGCTGCCGTGAAGCTCGCGCTCGAACGGGAACAGATCCGTCCGTGATGCGCCAATCATTCCTTGAATTCACTCACCTTCTTTCCCGAACATCATGATGCGTTCAACGTTCACCGCACTCGCGGTTTTGACTTCGCTGGCGTCCGTAGCCTCCGCACAGGCGGGCGCCCGTCGTGCGGCGCCGAGTACCCGAGCCTCCGCCACCGTGGAGCTCACGCTTGCTGATACCGCAGCACAGCGCGCCGCTGGAAAGCCAGCACTCATTCATCTCGACTACGGACAGCCGCATCTTCGAGGTCGTACGCTGCATACGGCCGATCTCGTACCGTATGATCAGGTGTGGCGTCTTGGCGCCAACGCGTCCACGCTCCTCACCACCGATGTGAATCTCACGATGGGTGGCCAGGCAGTGGAAGCCGGACGGTATATCGTGCAGGCGCTTCCCACACGCACCGGGTGGACGCTCATCCTGCAGCGGGAAACCAGTGGTGCTGCGACCGTCATGCCAACGCGCTATGACCAGACCAAGGATGCCGCGCGTATTCCGCTCAAGGTGAGCGCTCTCCATCAGCCGGTTGAGAGCTTCACCATCGCGCTGGTGCCCGGTACAGCGGCGGCTGCCAACGGCGGTGTGCTCACCATTCAGTGGGGCACGGTGCAGTTGCAGACGGATTGGGTGGTGCGGTAACGATGAGACTTCGGGCGCGTGTTATGCCGTGTAGTTACGCAGCGCGCGCCCGACGCCGTGTTCCCTTGATGTCGTAGAGGTCACGATCGGCGCGCTGCAACAGCGCGTCGACGCTCTCCGGCATGGCTGGGTCGAAAATGGCAACACCAATGCTCATGCCAATGGTTGCCGGACAGTCTGACTTTGCGGCCGCTTCTGCCAACGCGCGCTGCAACTTGTCCTGAATCTCCACCACACTGCCGATATCGGTGTCCGGCAACAGTGCCGTGAACTCGTCGCCACCAAGACGCGCCACAACATCCGTTGAGCGGAGCTCCGTGCGCAGCACATCGGCAATGAGCCGCAGCACCTGATCACCGACGTCATGCCCGTAAGTGTCGTTCACGAGCTTGAAGCGATCAGCGTCGCCGTACAGTAGCACCGCAGGCTGCTTGCGACGGACCAGATCCTGAAGCTGACCCGACGCCACCTGGAAGAAGCCGCGCCGGTTGTAGAGTTGCGTGAGTTCGTCACGGATGGCCTGCGTACGCAGCACCGATTCAAGCTGTTTGCGCTCCGAGACATCGCGCATCATGCACACCAACCCTCCGGTGGGCAGCATGGTGACGCTGAGGTCGAGCGGGAACGCGGCGCCATCGCTGCGGAGACCTTCCACTTCCCCACTCCAGGCTCCCAATCGAGTCACCAGGGGAACCACATCACGCTGAATACGCAGTGCTTCTTCAGCCGAGAAACGTTCAGTCCACGATCGGTGAATGAGATTGCCTGGCCGATCATGGAACAGACGAGCGAACGCGTGATTCACGAACTCGAGTCCACCACCCGCGTTCACGATACCGATACCATCGGTCGTGACTGCCAGGGCAGCAGCCAACTGCTGACGTTCACGCTCGCTGGCCTTTCTCGATGTGATATCGCGCTGCACGGAAATCCACGACGTGATGTGTCCAGCGCCGTCGCGTAGTGGTGCCGTGTGCACTTCCATCCAGAACGGCGTGCCGTCCTTCCGGTAGTTGAGGACTTCGGCCTCGATGGACTCCCCATTGCGAACCGCGGCCCGCATGCGCTCCACCGTTTCGGGAGCGGTGTGCGGTCCATGCAACAGCTCACCAGGACGCTTGCCACGCGCTTCGTCCAACGTGAAGCCCGTCGTACGCATCCACGCCTTGTTGACCCAGGTGATGCGCAGTCGTGCATCGGCCATGGCAATGGCTTGATCGGTCTGCTCAACGGCTATGGACAGCGAACGCAACTGCAGCGCCTGCGCCCGTTCTGCTGTGACATCGACAAACGTGAGTACGGCTGTGCGAGCCACTGGCTCGGAATCATCGAGTGACTCCACCAGTCGCGCGTTGAGACGCAGCCAGCGCGGCGACTCACCATTCCGATGCACCTGCATGACCATGCCGGAAACCGGCTCACCCGTGCGCATGGTGGTCGCAAGCGGCAGCGCGGCGTTATCGAGTATCTCACCAGCTTCGTCACGCACTTCAAACAACGGCTTGTCAGGACGACGCGAGCGCATCTCCTCCTCACTCACCCCGAGCAAGTTGAGCGCACTGTTGTTCCACGCAAGCAACACACCATCTTCGCGTGCCAGCACCATGCCCTCGGCCATCGACTCGAGCACCGAGCGGTGACGTGCTTCGCGCTCCGACAACGACTGCTGCAGTTCTTCGAGCAGCGTACGGTGCTGCTCCATGACGATCTGATGCTGCACAAGCTCTGCATTCTGCTCCGCCAGTTCAGTTGCCGATTCTTCAAGCGTGTGCGCCTGGTCGGCCAACTGCGCATTGGAGCGACTGAGCGCGATCGCAAGATCTCCCATGCGATGGGCGGCCGGCCGCATCACCACGAATACCATGAGCAGCAACACACCGCCCATGAACATGAAGACCACGAGTTGCCCGCGCTGCAGACGATCCGTGCGATTACGTGCCCATGCCAGCTCTTCGTTGTTCACACGCTCGATGGCGGATGACACGGAATCGTTCATCGTCACCAGAGCACGAATTTCGTCTTCTTGCAGCATGCCGCGTTCACCACGCAGCCGCTCCGACACCAGACTATCCGTCCGTGCTACAATGCGAGCAATACGTAAGCGTGCCTTGCCGAGCTCCCCACCGGCTGCGCTCGGCCCTTTGGACTCAAGGATGCGGAAGCGGGTCAGTTCAGTGGACGCTTCGCTGAGTCGCTGCAGCGCCTTCAGGCGCTCCTGGCGCCAGGGCACGCGCGCTTCGGCTGTTTGTGCCTGCATGAACGCAATCGTATTGTCCACGACGCGCGTGGAGTACATGCGTTGCTGCGTCACGAGTACGGTGCGCGTTGGCACACTGGCAATGGCCGCTGTGGCGCGCCTGACCCAATACCACTCGGCGATGCCAAGCAGGAAGAGAGCGCTGAGACAGATCACCGCGAGACGGGTGAAGTGTCGAAATGGCGTCAGGGGCATGTCGGGCGAGTCCATGGGAATATCCCAAGTGTCGCCCGAGGTGCGCGCGCGCGCCTGTGCAGCGGGCGCGGTGTTTCATTTTTAGACAGACCCGAAGGCCAGACAATGACCTGCAAATAGCTGGGGAGAGACTCGAACTCTCGACCTCACGATTATGAGTCGTGCGCTCTAACCGGCTGAGCTACCCAGCCCCTTTGAACAAGACCGCGGAGCAGCGGCATGTCCGGGACGCAAACGGCCAGTCCGCGAGGACTGGCCGAGTGCACTATGGCGGGGGCGGGATTTGAACCCGCGACCTTCGGGTTATGAGCCCGACGAGCTACCAGGCTGCTCCACCCCGCGGCAGTCTTGGGATATTAGCAGGTTGAAGCGCTGAGTCAACCCCGAGAAGCATCACGAAAGTGATGTGCGAAATCAAACGTTTGCGACATCAGCATATCGGTCAGCGAACCGGCGGTACCGAATCTCTGCTCACCGCATCCGGCGCCGTACGCACGCGATAGATCAATTCCTTCTCGCCTTTCACGAGCCCGTGCTCTTCGCGCGCAATGCGTTCGAGCGTGGCATCGTCGGAACGCACCTGCTTGAGTGTGGTGCGCAGCGTGGCCACAGTATCACGCAATACTTCGAGTTCAGCCTCGAGCTGTGCACGCGCTTCACGCTGCGACAGTAGATCAGTCGTACCGTATTCGCCGCCTTGAATGGCAAACGCCAGCACGGCCAATACTCCGGCGCCCCATAGGAGGCGCCGGAGCCAGACACGACCCGGTTTAGCTTTGGTAGCCATCATTCAACCGAAGTCGGAAGTCGTATGCTCAAATACCGAAGATCGCGCCGCCCGGATACTCCGAGTACGCTTCGAGCTGCTCTTCGATGCGAAGCAACTGGTTGTACTTGGCCACACGGTCGCTGCGTGACGGGGCGCCCGTCTTGATCTGACCAGCCTGTGTGGCCACGGCGAGATCGGCAATGAACGTATCTTCGGTTTCACCTGAGCGATGCGAGATGATCGCGTTGTAGCCCGCACTCTTGGCGAGTTCGATGGCTTCGATCGTTTCCGTGAGCGTACCGATCTGATTGACCTTCACCAGAATCGCGTTGGCCACGTCGTTCTCGATGCCCTTGGCGAGGATCTCGCTGTTGGTGCAGAACAGATCGTCACCAACCAGCTGACAACGATCACCGATCATCTCCGTCAGCACCTTCCAGCCATCCCAATCGTTTTCGGCCATGCCGTCTTCGATGGATACGATCGGATAGGTCTCGAGCCACCCCGCGTACATCTCGGCCATCGCCTGCGGGCTGCGCGACGCAGCACCACTCTTCTTGAAGTGATACTCGCCGTTCCGGAACAGCTCACTCGCCGCCACGTCGAGCGCGAGCGCGATGTCCTGGCCCGGGCGGAAGCCGGCCGCTTCGATGGCTTCCATGATCACCTTGAGTGCTTCTTCGTCGCTCGCAAGGTTGGGCGCGAAACCGCCTTCATCGCCCACACCGGTCGACAGCTTGCGCGCCACCAGCACCTTCTTGAGCTGATGAAATACCTGCGTGCCCATGCGCAGTCCTTCCGCGAAGGAATCCGCGCCCACCGGAATCACCATGAACTCCTGGAAGTCCACCGTGTTGGTGGCGTGTGCGCCGCCATTCAGGATGTTCATCATCGGCACCGGCATGGTGCGCGCCATCGGGCCACCGAGGTAGCGATAGAGCGGCAGACCGACTTCGAGCGCCGCTGCGCGGGCCACGGCCATCGATACGCCGAGGATGGCGTTGGCGCCGAGACGTCCCTTGTTCTCCGTGCCATCGAGGTCGAGCATCGCACGATCGATCGCGATCTGATCGGTCGCGTCCATGCCCTCGAGGGCTTCGGCGATTTCGGTGTTCACATTGTTGACGGCCGTCTGCACGCCCTTGCCGAAATAGCGATCCGCGTCGCCATCACGCAGTTCCACCGCTTCACGCTCACCGGTGCTCGCGCCACTCGGCACGGCCGCGCGGCCAGCCGCACCCGTCTCGAGAATGACATCCACTTCGACCGTGGGATTGCCTCGGGAGTCAAGAATTTCCCGCGCACTGATTGAGACGATGGGAGCCATGGATGTATGTGTGGAGGGTGGTGTTGAAATTCAGGTCGACAAACGCGGTTCAGCAACAGCACGAATCTGACGAGCATCGTGCGAAATCATGGCCGGTTCCACGCCGTACTGCGTGCGCAGACACTCCGCCATCGCCTGACGTACACGATCCGCGAGCGCGTCGCGATCATCGTACGTCAGTCCTTCCGTCGGTATGGCGTCGAGCACGTGCACATGCACTGTTCCAGGTGAAGCACGGAACTCACCGCGCGGATTTACCTCGATCGTTCCGTGAATAACGACCGGAACGATCGGAGCACCGGAGCCAATGGCCAGTACAAATGGGCCCTTCTTGAAGGGGCGCAGCGCATACGTGGAACCGCGTGTGCCCTCTGGATAGACCAGCACCGGATGTCCTTCGCGAATCCGACGCGCAGCGTCTTCATAGGCGCCGAACGCTGCCTTGCGATTCTCCCGATCGATGTAGATCACACCGACGGCACGCGCGGCAGGTCCGAACAGCGGAATCTTCTCGAGTTCACGCTTGGCCACAAAACCGTAGTGCGGCAGGGCCTCGATCATGGCCGGGATATCAAACCAACTCACATGGTTGGCGATGTACACCCGCGGAGCACCCGTCTCGAGCCCATCGTTGCCATGCAACACGACCTTCACCCCGGCCGCGCGCAACAACCACCAGGACCACCAGCGTGGCGCCTTCTCATAGGCTCCGCCCGGACGCGGCTTCACACCGAACAACTGTGCCAGCAGCGCCATGCTGCCGAAGATCAGCGTGCCGAGGAGCAGCGCAACGAAGGTGATGGCCGTTCTGAACATTCGGCTAAAGTTCGCCGATTCGCGGAGGGTTTTCAACGCGTTCGGCCGCTTCGGCAAAATGATCGTGGCCGGCAATGGGAACGGGCGTCACCAAGGGTTCTAGTTTGGAATGTGCAGCAGTGACCGCTTCGACCCGCCCAATGACCGTGATTCGGCCGTGTGTGGTGGAATTCCACGTCTGCTGCAGTGCGGGCAGCAGTTCGGGGGGCAATGTGGCCAGCAACTCATACTCCTCACCACTGGCCAGCACGTCAGACGCAGCGCAATCGGGCCCAGTTGGCAGCGATTGTGCATCGAGCGCCAGCCATACGCCACTGGCCGCCGAAAGATGCCGTGCGTCAGCCGCCAACCCATCAGAGATATCGAGCATGGCCGTCACACCATGTGACGCGAGCAGCTGTCCCTGCGCGATACGCGGCCAGGGATGCACAAACCGCTCACGCGCCCATGCAGAGGGCTCCTGCCCGTCCAGCCACGCGGCGAGCGCACTTCCCGGGCCTCCCAGCGTACCGGTGACAAGCACCAGGTCACCCGGCTGCGCCCCACGTCGCGACACCGGTCGCTCCGCGTTGCCAATCACGGTGAGCGTGATACCAAAGGTGGCGCCGCGACTGAGATTGCCACCAACGATGCGCGCGCCGACCTCACGCACGACATCGCCAATACCATCCGCCACATCGGGTAGCACGGCATCCCATGATTCCGGCACCACGAATGCCACAAGCATAAATTCAGCACTCGCACCCATGGCGGCGAGATCACTCAATGCGGCGGCCGCAGCACGATGTCCAATCTCGCGGGGCGAAAGCCATGCCGAGCGAAAGTGCACATGTTCAACACAGGCATCGGTACTCACGACCCGAGTTCCTGAAGCACGCGGCGGCAGCAATGCGGCATCATCACCGATATCGGCCGTGAGATCGCCCCAACGCGACATCAGCAGCCGAATCGTATCGAACTCGCGCCCACTGCCCATGGCCTGGTGCGCACGAAACGCATCGTCAGGTGAAGGAACGGTGTGTGATGTGAACATGACGAATGCGCGCTAGTACGTGAGGCCGTCGGAGGACCGCCGAAGACGCACCAACCCCTGCGGCGTACCGATCCACATCCAGTCCGTGTTCGCCACCACATCGAGTACCGGACCACCAAGGTCCACGGCGCTGACCACCCGAACGGCTCCGCTCGTGCGCGAGACAATCACGAGGCCGTTCATGCCGGCCGCCCACATGGCTCGGGCATCGATGCCAACACGAGTAACCTGCCCCACGTGAACGAGATTGAGCGCATCTACGCGCTGCGGCGCTCGCCCACCGCGCGGTGCCACCGCCAACACGGCATTGTCAGTCGCCGCGAGCAACACACTGTCGCTGTACGCCAAGCTTCGCACGGGACGCCGAAGTGCGGGATCATCCCCCAACGGACGCAAAAGCGTCCCTCCGCCCGCCTCTGCACGAGGCAACGCCACCACACCACCTTCTGTCCCCATCCACAGGGTGTCTCCGGTGAACTGCAATGCATACACCGGCACATTCTCGAGCAGGCGGGCACCAAGGCCACGGGTTTCACGCGGCTTGGTGTCGAGGGAGTCACTGATGCGTACCACACCGCGCGGCGTACCGACCCACACACCGTCATCACGCGGCGCAACGGCGAGTACGCGTTCATCCGGCAATCCATCGAACGCGGTCCACGCCGTCATGTCATTCGCGCCGTCGAGAAAAACACGTACCAGGCCCCTCGCCGTGCCAAGCCATGCGCGGTTCGCACGTGTCGCCAACGCGTAGGTACGCAGGCCGGTGAGTGGTACGCCAATGGTGCCTTCAATCCAACGCCAGCGCTGCAGATCCGGCGTCGTGAACGACAAACCGCCACGTCGCATCGACTGCCCGAGTCCGGCAGCCCACACACCATCCGCCGCCAGCGCGAGCGCGCCGACCCCGGGTTCGAGCAATCCGAACCGTAGCGGCTGCGCCTGAAGAAACGCAGGATCGAGCCGATATAACCCATCACCATCCGTGCCGAGCCAGACATCGTTCACACGATCCGGCGATGCCGCGCCACTCAACAACGCAAACTGCTGCAGCGGTCTGTTCGGCGACTGATTGCGCAGCAGCGATTGCGGCTGAATCCGCAGCGTGGGATAGCGCTGATACAGCTCACCCAAATTGCTTGGCACGATCACGCTGTTGGCCGCAGGCGCTCCATTCATGGGCGTGGTGAGCCCAATGCGCGACACACGTGTCCAGCTCCCACCGGCACGGACCATGGCATCACCGGTGCCACGTCGATCAAAGGCAATCACATCGGGCACACCCGTGAGCATCGTGCGCTGCAACTGCTCCGTCTGCGGACGATAGGTCGCGACACCACCCGGCACGCCAAACCACAACGCGTCTTCAACCGGATCTCCTGCCATGACCGTGATCTGCTGGTCCATGAAGCCGTTGTCGCGCGTCAGCGGCGGCATCCAGACATCACGGAGCCGATCGTACACGGCAATGCCACCGCTGCCGCCAGCAAAAACAAATCGGCGAGTAACCGCGACGGCTTCGATCGTGGAGAAGCTTCCGATACGCTGACGTTCATCGAGACGGCCAAAGGCGCTGCGCGCGGCAGATGATCCACCGATGGCACCGCCTCCGGCCGCACCGGCGGGCACACAGCCCGTGGCACCACTCACCAGAAGCGTCAGGCACGCCAACACGGTGCCCGTGAGACCGTACCGACGTCGGTTCGGGAAAGCTGGAGAAAGCTCCATCCCCCAATCTAATCCCACGTACGGGTCAGCCTCAGCTTTCCACGCCCTTTGTGCTGCTGCCCGCCTGCCCTCAGCGCACGAATGGCAAAGCCGTAGCGCACCCGACGGAATCGACATATGGCGCACCAGAAGCGTCAGCGATCCGTTCCCACGCCTCGGGCATGGCCTCCAGGACCGCGTCAAGCAAGTGCCCGCGATAGCCTGCGGGACCTGCGGGTCCTGCGGGTCCTGCGACGTAGGGACCTCCCGACTCCCCACTAACAAGCTCCGCCGCCACACCATGTACCGTGGCGCCAACGATGGCCGCGCTCGCTCCAGTGGCGCCCTGTGCCAGCAATGCGGCAATGATGCCAGTGAGACAATCGCCACTTCCGCCCGTGGCGAGCACCGGCGTGCCATGCGGTACAACATGCACACCCGCCTCCAGCGGTACAGCCACGACCGTCGGTGTACCCTTGAGCAACACCACGGCACTCGTGCGTTGTGCCAGCTCGTGCACGCGCGCGACACGCGCATCCCAGGTTGCGGGCAGTGGCTCGCCGGTCATGCGCGCAAATTCACCAGGATGCGGCGTGAGCACAGCGTGTGGTGTGTCACGCAACCAATAGCGCAGCAGCGACGCGGTATCGGTGCCAAGTGCCGTGGCGGCTTCCGCGGCGAGCCACAGCGCATCGGCATCGAGCACCAGTGGCCCCTGTCGATACGAATCGACCAGTCGCTGCAGCACATGCGACGAGAGACGTGACCGCCCCAGTCCCGGACCAATCGCCAGGGCATCGTAGCGCGGCGCCTGTCCACTCTCACTCGGCGTAAGCCGCAGCGCATCCACCTTGTGTGATGTCGCGAGCGGCGGCCAACCACGCGCAATGACCTGCGGTACCAACGCCTGCACCGCTGCCACACTGGGTTCATCGACGATGGCATGCACCACACCACCACCCGCCGTCAGCGCCGCGCGGCATGCGAGGACAACGGCGCCCGCCATACCCGTATCACCACCGGCGACCGCAACACGCCCACGACGTCCCTTGTGCGCATTCCAGGCAATGTGTGGCACTGAGGAGCGGAGCCCCGACGGTGGATGCCACCACGCCGGCATCGTCTGCTCGACATGCACCTGCGACATCTGTTCACCGACACCGATATCGATCAACACCATGCGCCCGGCGTGTGCGCGCTGCAGCAGTAACCCACGTTTGATGGTGCCGAATGTGAGTGTCTCGTCGGCAATCACCGCGCCGTCGCTCACATCACCAGAGGTGGCGTCCACGCCGCTCGGGATATCGAGCGCCACGACGTATGCACCGTTGGCGTGTGCCTGGGTGATCACTCCGCACAACACGGCGGATTCGGTGCGCAGTTCGCCGCGATGTCCCGTCCCCAGCACTCCGTCCACGATCAGACGCTCGTTGATCGGCGTGTCGATCGTATCCACACAGGTCGCCCACGTCGAACACGTGTTCTCCCACAACGCGGCGGCGCGCTGGGCGTCGGACGTGCGCGGTGGAGCAACGACGCGGAGTCGTACTCGCACACCGGCGCGGTAGAGCTGGGCTGCTACGATGTAGGCGTCGCCACCATTGTTGCCTACACCGGCGCAAAGACACACGCCCTGCGAGAAACGATCCGCGTGATGCCCGAGAATGTGTGCAGCGACTTCAGTACCGGCGCGACACATCAGTGCGAAGGAATCAACACCCGACGCGATTGTCGCCTGATCAATGGCGGCTGCTTCGGCTGCCGTTGCCACGCGTACACCCCTACTTCGCATTTGACCTGTGCTGTCCAGAGCGGTCATGGCACGCCCGGACGCCGCATCAAACGTGCGCCGTGCTCCACGGATACGATCGTTCGAACGCGTCAGGGAATTCGAACACGCCGAAGAAATCGTCTCGCGAATCCTGGGGCTGACTGATCAGCAGTCCCATGTCCACCAGCGTGAAGACGATGTCGCCAATGTCGCTGGTACTGCGCACACCCCAGTGCTCCAGCACCAGGCGCGCCATCACACCAAAGCGCTGCAACGCCAATTCACGGCACGCATTGGCAAGCTCGGGGCCGGTGATATGCCGACGCTCCGTAAGCCGCCCCTGGCAGTGTTCAAGTGAGGCCAACACGAACAGATATGCGCGTTCGTCGAACCGCTGCTCACGCAGACGGATCTGATCCATGATGCCTTCACGAAACGCCAGCTCGGTCACCGCCCTGCTCCTTCGAGAGATCACCTTCTGAAGCACACTGTCAGACCGGGCAAAGCGGCATCGCCCTGCGGCCCCCATCAAGTCAACAAACTTGAAGCCCCGGCGCGGGGTTCACAATCCCGCGCCGGGGTTCAGCTCACATGTTATCCACGATGAGCGCAGTTACACGCTCAACAAGTGATCAAACGCGAGCACTTGCGTGATACAGCGGATACCGGTCGGCCAGCGCCTTGACGTCAGCTCGCACCGACGCAATGGCTGCGGTGTCCTCCGGCGATGACAGCACACGGTCGATCAGCGCCGCAATCTGCTCCATGGCGTCAGCATCCATGCCACGCGTCGTCACGGCCGGCGTGCCAATGCGAATGCCGCTCGTCACAAATGGCGACTGGGTTTCGTTCGGGACGGTGTTCTTGTTCACCGTGATTCCCGCCTCATCGAGCACCTTTTCGGCCACCTTGCCCGTGAGCCCCTTGTTGCGCAGATCCACCAACATCAGGTGATTGTCGGTACCCCCCGACACGATGTGGTATCCGCGCGCCACCAGTGCAGCTGCCAACACCTGCGCGTTGGTGATGACCTGACGGCAGTATGTGGTGAACGACGGCTGCAGCGCCTCGTGAAATGCCACCGCCTTGGCCGCAATGACATGCTCGAGCGGACCACCTTGCATGCCGGGGAACATGGCCTTGTCGATGGCCTTGGCGTGCTCCGCCTTGCAGAGAATGATGCCGCCACGCGGACCACGCAGTGTCTTGTGCGTGGTGCTGCTCACCACATCAGCATATGGCACTGGCGACGGATAGAGACCCGTGGCCGCGAGCCCTGCGAAGTGCGCCATGTCCACCCAGAAGATCGCGCCGACTTCCTTGGCGATATCGGCGAACGCCTGCCAATCCACCACACGCGAATACGCGCTGTAGCCAGCCACGATCATGCGTGGCTTGTGGGCCCGCGCCTGCGTCCGCATGTGATCGTAGTCGATGAGACCTTCGCTCGTCACACCGTACGAGACCGCGTTGTACAACAGGCCCGAGAAATTCACCGGCGAGCCGTGCGTGAGGTGACCACCCTGCGACAGGTCCATGCCGAGGAAGGTCTCACCAGGCTTCATGAATGCGAGAAACACCGCCGCATTGGCCGACGCACCGCTGTGCGCCTGCACGTTGGCGTGTTCCGCTCCGAACAACTGCTTGAGGCGGTCGATGGCCAACTGCTCGACTTTGTCCACCACTTCACAGCCGCCGTAGTAACGCTTGCCGGGCAAACCTTCCGCGTACTTGTTGGTGAGCGGAGAGCCCATGGCTTCCATGACCGCTGGCGAAACGAAATTCTCGCTGGCGATGAGTTCGAGCCCGTCACTCTGGCGCTGTGTTTCCTCGGCGATGAGGTGCGCGATTTCCGGATCGACCGCCGACAGGGTTTCCCCAGGCGGCAACCGATCCCACTCCGACCACGTGGCGCTCGCGCCAGCACTCATGCGTTACTCTCCGGGCGTTCAGCCCCGTTCTGTTCGTTGGTCTGCTCGATCTTGGCGACACGAGTCTCATGCCGCCCGCCCTCGAAGGGCGTTTCCAGCCACGTGCGGAGAATGGCAATGGCGTCTTCGTCAGACACGAAGCGTGCCGGCAACACCAGCACATTCGAGTCGTTGTGCTTGCGCGCCAAAGCCGCGATCTCGGGGTTCCACACCACGGCCGCCCGCACGTTGGGATAGCGATTGGCCACGTACGACATACCAAGACCGGTACCGCACAGCAGCACACCACGCGACGCATCCCCATCCGACACCTGCTGTGACAGCGGATGTGCGTAGTCGGGATAGTCCGTGCTGGCAGTGCTGTGCGTACCGATGTCATCCACCTGATAGCCCAGATCGGCCAACACCGTGCGCAAGCGTTCCTTCAGCTCGAAGCCGGCGTGGTCCGACGCGATCGGGATGCGTTCGCCGGGACGTGCTCGTTCCACCATGATCGTCTCGCTGGGCTCAGGTTGTATACGTTTCAGCCTACTGCGGTTCAGCCTTCTTTGTTCGGATACTGCGGCCACGTGCGCATCATACCGCGAACGGCCTGAATGCGCTGCTCCGCCACACGATCAGCGGCTTCATACGTGGGAATCCCGCGCTCCTTCGCAATGGAGAACACGCTGAGCACGGTTTCGTAGATCTCATCAGCCTTGCGCAGCGAACGATCGCGGCTCCAGCCCGTCAACTCGCTGTACACGTTGATCACACCACCCGCATTGGCGACGTAATCGGGCGCGTAAAGAATACCGCGCTCTTCGAGTGCCACACCATGACGGTCTTCAAGGAGCTGGTTGTTAGCCGCTCCGGCTACGATTTCCACCTTGAGCTGCGGCAAGGTGTCGTCGTTGATGATGCCGCCCAGTGCACACGGCGCGAAAATGTCCGCCGCAACACTATAGATCTCGCTGAGACCGACGGCCTTCGCCCCAAACTCGTCCACCGCGCGCTTCACACGCGTGGCATCGATGTCGGTGACCACCAGCTTGGCACCTGCCGCGTGCAACGACTTGGACAGGTAGTAGCCCACGTGTCCAAGACCCTGCACTGCAACCGTACGTCCCTTGAGGTCATCGCTGCCCCACTTCTGAAACGCCGAGGCTTCGATGGCGCGGAACACACCATGCGCGGTCACACTCGACGGATCGCCCGACTTGGAGCCGATACCCGTGACATGCTTCGTCTCCATGTGCACGAAGTCCATGTCTTCCACCGACGTACCCACATCCTCGGCCGTGACGTAACGTCCGCCGAGCGAATCCACAAAGCGCCCATGCGCGCGGAACAGCATCTCGCGCTGGGTGGTCTTGTTGTCACCGATGATAACCGACTTGCCGCCGCCGAGATTGAGACCAGCGACGGCATTCTTGTACGTCATGCCACGTGAAAGTCGCAGTGCATCCACTACTGCTTCTTCGTCCGAGGCGTAGTTCCAGAATCGTGCGCCACCAAGCGCCGGCCCCAGCGTGGTATCATGAATCGCAATGATACCGCGGTAACCGGAGGCTTTGTCATGGCAGAACACCAACTGCTCATGACCCATTTCGGCGATGGTTTCGAAATAACGCATATTGAACGACCGTGATCAGTCTGGGAGTGATCCGTCGGCGGCGGCTGCCGCGGCCAAGGTTTCACGCGCGATGACGATACGTTGGATTTCCGAGGTTCCCTCGTAGATCTCCGTCACTTTGGCGTCGCGCATGTGGCGCTCAACGGGATAATCAGTCACATACCCATAGCCGCCAAAAATCTGCACGGCCTGAGTGGTGACCCACATGGCGCTCTCTGTTGCGAAGAGCTTCGCCATGCTGCTGAAGCGGGTGACACGTTCTCCCCGCTCCTTCGCGGCCGCCGCGCTATGAAGCAGCGTGCGTGCGGCCGTGATGCGTGTGGCCATATCGGCCAACTTGAATTGGATTGCCTGAAAATCGGCGATCGGCTTGCCGAACTGCTTGCGTTCGGTCATGTAGCGCGCGCTGGCTTCGAGTGCGGCGCGGGCAATGCCGATGGCCTGCGACGCAATGCCGAGACGCCCGTGATCAAGCGATCCGAGCGCGTAGGTGAGCCCCTTGCCCTCTTCACCAACGAGGCGATCGGCCGGCACACGACAATTGTCGAGCACGATCTGCAACGTGGGCGAAGACCGAAGCCCCATCTTGTTTTCCTTCTTGGTCAGATGGAAGCCGGGCAAATCAGGCGTGAGGATGAACGTACTGATGCCCTTGCTGCCGCGGCGCGCATCCGAAGTATCGGTGCGCGCCATGCAGAGAATCACTCCGGCTTCATTGCCGTGCGACACCCATGCCTTGGTGCCATTCAGCACCCAATGATCGCCATCACGCACGGCCTGTGTGCGAAGACTACCCGCATCCGAACCTGCTTCCGGCTCTGACAACGCGAATGCACCCAAGAGCTCCCCGCGCGCCATGCGCGGCAGGTACGTGTTGCGCTGTTCGTCGTTGCCAAAGTTGAGGATCATCTGCGTGGGCAGCGAATTGTGCACACTCAGCGTGACAGCCGCCGTGGCATCACCCACGGCAATTTCTTCGAGGGCGAGCAAATAGCTCGAGGCATCGAGCCCCAGGCCATCGTACTGCTCGGGGATGAGCATACCGAGGAATCCGAGCTCGGCCATCTGGTCGACCATGACACGATCAAAGCGCGATTCACGATCGCGCTCGCCCGCCAACGGGACCAGTTCGCGCTGCGCATAATCGCGCGCGAGTCGCTGGATTTCCTTCTGCGTATCCGTGAGGTGCAGCAATCCCATGATGATGGTCCTCAGTACTGGTAGAAGCCGCGACCGGACTTCTTCCCGTACCAGCCAGCGGCCACGTACTTCCGCAGCAATGGGCAGGGACGATACTTCGGGTCACCCAATCCTTCGTGCAAAACTTCGAGAATGGCGAGGCAGGTGTCGAGTCCGATGAAGTCCGCCAGCGTGAGCGGGCCCATCGGGTGATTCATGCCGAGCTTCATCACCGTGTCGATGGCTTCCGGCGTTCCCACGCCCTCCATCACGCAGTAGATGGCCTCGTTGATCATGGGCATGAGAATGCGATTGGCAACGAAACCCGGGAAGTCGTTCACTTCGACCGGCGTCTTGCCCATCGCACGCGACAGCGCCATGACCTGCTGCGTCGTGGCATCGCTCGTGGCCAGACCACGAATGACTTCCACCAGCTGCATGACCGGCACCGGATTCATGAAGTGCATACCGATCACCAGCTCGGGCCGCTTCGTGCGGGCCGCGATCTCGGTGATGGAAATGGAGCTCGTATTGGTGGCGAGAATCGCGCCGGCCGGAGCCAGGCGATCCAGATCCTCGAAGATGCGGAACTTGAGGTCCACACGCTCCGTCGCGGCTTCCACCACGATCTCGGCGTTGGCAACCGCATCCAGCGACGTCGCGGTCTGAATGCGCGACAGGGCCGCTTCAGCAGATGCCGCTTCGAGCGCGCCCTTCTTGACCTGACGATCCAGATTCTTCGCGATGGTGTTACGTCCACGCGCCAACGCATCGGCGCTCACGTCGATCATGGTGACCTGATGGCCACTCGTGGCAAACACGTGTGCGATACCATTGCCCATCTGCCCTGCGCCAATCACTGCGGCGCGCTGCACCGTGCTGTTGCTCGTGTCCGACATGTCTGTCCGTGCTCCTTACGTCTCTGAAGTTCGAGTGTCGTGAGTTGCCGATGAGCGAGACGCCCACCACGCGGCTCCACCTAGGACGACAGCTGCTGCGAAACCACCTTCCGGTCCCCAGCTGCCACCGGTCAACCAATCGGGACCGTGCACAGTGGCGCGGTACCCGGGCGTTGCAAACGGCAGGCCACTGACCGGCAGATGCAGCACTGCCGCCATGACCCAATTCCATGCCAGATGCGCTCCCCATGCGGCGGGCACACCTGAACGTTCGCGCAGCAGCGCCAACCCGTACCCGGCCAGTATCACGAGCAATGTCGTGCGCACGCCGGCACCTGGATTGGTGAGATGCACCAAACCGAACAACAGACTGGAAGCGAAACGTGCTGCCTGACGGGACATGGCTTCATCGAACGCCGCGTACAACGCGCCGCGAAATGTCAGCTCTTCCCATAGAGCAGCCGGCCCGAGGATCACGAGTAATCGCCAAGCCGTTCCGTTCCACGTATCCACCATGTACGGCAGGGGCGGCGTCGCTTCAAAGCGCAGCCAGCCCCCGATCCACAACAGCAACGCGGTGAGCAGAATCATCACTGTACCGATGACCACACCCACCAAAAGCGCCCGCCATCCGAAGGCATGCGGACCAAACCCAAGGTCCGCCCATGACATCGGCTCGAAGTGCCGAAACACCACCCATGTGGCCATCGCCGAACCGACCAGCATGCTGACCGGATACAGCGGGATGGGTTCGCCAATCCAGCGCGACACGCCTCCCCACAACGGCCCCACGAACGACTCAAAGATCCCCTGCGCCAACACCCACACCACCACCAACCCTCCCACGCGCCAGGCCAGTCGGCCAGCGCGTGCGAGAGCCGTTGGTGTCATCGAATCAGACGCGTTCAACCGAAAGCGCGACAGCGTCACCACCACCGAGGCAGAGCGTGGCGAGACCCGTGCGGGCGTTACGATCGATGAGCGCATGAAGCAGCGTCACGAGCACACGCGTGCCGCTCGCGCCAATCGGATGGCCGAGCGCGATGGCACCGCCGTTCACGTTCACACGGCTCGCGTCCCAGCCGAGGCCACTGCCATCGGCCAGTGACTGGCTCGCAAACGCTTCGTTGGCTTCGATCAGATCGTAATCGCCGATCGACGTGCCAGCCTTGGCCATCAGATTCTTCACGGCCGTGATCGGCGCGAAGAACAGATCGCGCGGATGGCCAGCACCGGTGGCGTAGGCCGTGATACGTGCGAGAATCGTGAGACCATGCTCGCGGGCATACGCTTCGCTGGTCACCACAACTGCCGCCGCACCATCGTTGAGTGACGAGGCATTGCCGGCCGTCACCGAAAGCGACGAAGCATCGCCGCCCTTGGTCGGGAACGCCGGACGCAGCTTGCCGAGTGAATCAGCGGTGGTGTCCGCGCGCGGCCCTTCGTCAGCGCTGATGATGGTCGGTCCCTTCTTGCCCGGGATTTCGACAGGCACGATTTCCGTCGCGAACTTGCCGGCCTGCTGCGCCGCAACCGCCTTGGCGTGCGAATCCGCAGCGAACGCGTCCTGCGCATCACGCGACACACCGGCCTTCTCCGCCGTGTATTCAGCGTGCGATCCCATGTGCACATCACACGTGCTGCACCAGAGACCGTCCTTGATCATGCCATCGACCATGGTCTGATCGCCCAGCTTCACACCACCACGCATGCCGAACACATAGTGGGGCGCGTTGCTCATGCTTTCCTGGCCACCGGCGATGATAACCTGTGCGTCGCCAGCCTTGATGGCCTGCGCGGCAAGCATCACGGCCTTGAGACCGGAGCCGCACACCTTGTTCACCGTCACCGCAGACACCGTGTTGGGCACGCCGGCCTTGAGCATGGCCTGACGGGCCGGAGCCTGCCCCGTACCACCCTGCAGCACGTGGCCCATGATGACTTCCTGCACCGCATCGGGCGACACACCGCTGCGAGCAAGTGCGGCCTTGATGGCAATGGCGCCGAGATCGGACGCCGACAGGGAGGCGAGGCCTCCCAGGAACCGCCCGATCGGGGTGCGCGCGGCACCGACGATAACGGGCTGGCGGGAAAGGTCGGTCATGATCGAGAAAGCGACTGCGGGGAAGCGGCGACCCGCGGGACCGCCGCGCGGCGCGTCCGGAAAGGGGACGCGCACCACCGTTCAGGAGAGCCCAACTGGGCATCTGAGGGGGTAGCCCCGCAAAATAACCAAAGGGACAGGCCGCAGGTCAGCGGCAAGCATCATTTCCTCTGGAAAAGGTGTCAGATCCAGGGGAAATGCGAGCGACATTTTCAGGAACATCGCATTGGTCCCCGCGTATCTCGCTGTGTCCCACCTCTCATGGCGGCCCCGCCATTGTGAGGGGTTGAGGACCGTGCCCCCTACCCTGAAGTTGCGGTATGCGACCGATTTTCCTGTCTTTGCTGGCGCTGCCCTTGGCGCTGACGATCTCCCCTGCGACGGACGCGCTGGGCGCCCAGGTGCGCCCCGTTCAGCGTCAGCCCCCGGTTTCCAAGCCGCCGGCGGCTCCGCCAACAGCGACGCCCGCTCCCGCCACACCGACCTTGGCCATTCCGCTGGCCCGGGTTCGTGGAGATGTCTACGACAGCGTTGCGCTCGCTCCACTCGCGCAGGCCACCATTCAGTTCGTCGATGCGCAGGATCCGAGCAAGGTGCGCAGTGTGCGCACCGATAGCCTTGGCAGTTTCGTGATCGATTCTGTGCGCGTCGGCATGTACTTCGTGGGAATGATTCACCCGCAGCTCGATCGCCTCGGTCTCGACACGCGCATCGTGCAGGTGAATGTCGCCAATTCAGGTGATGTGACCCTGCCCCTTGGTGTGCCGAGTCCGGCCACCATTTTGGCGACGGCCTGCGGGAACGCGGGTTCTGGCATGGCCGAAGGCGCGTGGGTGGGACTGGTCAGAACCGCCCGCGGCACGCCGCTCGAGGCGACGGCGCGTGTGCGTGCCCAGTTCCGCGAAACCGTCCTCGCAGGAAACGGTCTGCAGCGCCGCTTCCCCACTCGTTTTGCCGATGCCTCAGCTGCGGGTGCGTTTGCCGTGTGCGGCTTGCCACCGGAAGCGCAAATCACATCGCGCGCCTATGCAGGCAAAGATTCGAGCGGTGTGGTGGAATTCAAGATTCCTTCGCACGGTCTTCTCGTGCGTGACATCTACATCGCCAATCCGGAGCGCGTCGCTGCCGAAGGCGCGGCCGGCCGCAACATCACGCAATTGCGCGGCTCTGGGCGTGTTCGCGGTGTCGTACGCGATTCACTCGGTCGTCCGCTGTCGGGTGCGCGTGTCTCACTTCCAGGTGCCGCCGGAACGGCCGCATCGAATGCCAACGGACAGTTCTCGCTCGACTCATTGCCCGGCGGCAGCTGGATGATCGAAGCACGTGCCGTAGGCTTTGAACCCATGCGTGTGCCGGTCGATATCATCGACGATATCGAGGCGTCTGCCGAAGTGGCGATGGCTTCGCTGACGCCAACGGTCGATACGGTGAAGGTGCGCGCCGATCGCTGGGCGCAGCAGATGGCAGGCTTCGAGGAGCGCCGCAAGATGGGTGGCGGCTACTACATGGACGATGCGGCACTCGCGCGACGCAACGCGCAGTACACGGCCGACATCTTTCGTGCGACGCCCGGTGTGCAGGTGCAGCCGGGCAACCTCGGCTCAGATCGCGTGATGATGCGAGGCAATGCCGGCACAGGTACCTGCGTGCCGTCCGTCTTCCTGAACGGCCTGCTCACCCCAGCCCCGAATGGGGTGTTGGACAATCTCGTGAACCCCGGGGATATCCGGGCTGTCGAGATCTATCCGCGCACCGGCAGCGTGCCCATTCAGTTCCAGGATCGGAATGGATGCGGGTCGATTGTGGTGTGGACGGGTGCAAAGCGGCCGCCTTCGGATCGATAAGCAAGACCGCTAAACTGCGCACGCAGAGCCGCAGAGAAAAACAAAGAGTCACAGAGAACATCTCCAAAAAAGAATCGCGGAGAAGTGCCCAGGAATTGGGGCGTTTCTCCGCGACTCTTTTTTCCTCTGCGGCTCTGCGTGTGCAGTTGACCGACTCGCCCAACTCCAGGACTAGTCGTCGTACCCAACCACCAGATTCATCCCCGCCTGCCGCGCGCGCTCGACCGCCGTACCAGCCGTGGTCATGAGCCCATCAACACTAGTGATGCCGTCGTTCACTTCAGCGACTCCAATCGAGAGCGTACTCCGCACCGCCTGATAATCACCGGCAAACACATGGCGCTGCATACGCTCGCGAATACGTTCGGCCAGCACGAGACCGCCTGACAACTCGGTACTGGGCAGCAGCACGGCAAAGGCTTCACCGCCTACACGACCAACAACGTCGGTCGTACGCGATTCCTGACGGCACACCCATGCAATCGCGCGCAGCCATTCGTTCGAAAACGATTCACCGTGCTGATCGACCGCATCCCGGAAGTGATCGGGGTCAACGAGCAGCAGCGTGAGCGGCTGACCATAACGACGGGCACGTGCCACCTCGGATTGCGCCACGTCGAAGAACGCGCGCCGCGCTGAAACGCCGGTGAGATAGTCCGTGGCGCTCGAGGCATCGTCACGCAGCTGTTCCTCAAGCTTGCGCCGCTCCGACACATCGTGCGTGACCACCGAGAAACCGACTGCATCACCAGACGCGCCACGCAATGCCGTAACAACGGTACTGGCCCAGAAGGTCGTACCGTCCTGACGTTGACGATGTCCCTCTTCTTCACACCAACCGTTCCGTGCAGCCAGTGTGAGCGTGTCCTGCAGATAGCCTTCCCCATGGTCCGGCGACAGCAGCATGGTCATGGGCTGCCCGACGGCCACCGACGCTGGCCACTGATGTACGCGCTCCGCCGCCACACTCCAGCTATCGATCACACCTGTACGATCGATGGTGTAGATCGCGTATTCACGCACCGCACCTTCGATGGCCTGCATGCGCTGTTCGAGACGGGCCACGAGGCCTCGTGCACTCGCCAGCTCCGCCGCATCCGTCGCGACAGCGACAATGCGGCCCGTCGCCACCTTCACCAGCGACAGAAACACCCCGTGCTGCTGGCCCGGCGCGAGCAGTTCGACACTGTCCACGATCACACCACGCGGACTATCGAAACCGCGCACGCGCGCCGACAAATCAGGCGCGATGGTGTTGAGAGCCCCCACCAGATCTTCCAGTGATCCGCTGGGGGTGAACGGGGAGAGCAATCGTCGCGCGGCCAGATTGGCCACCTCGACCCGTCCGTCCTCGTCCAACTCCACGAGGCCGACGGGCGAAAGCAGGAACAGATCCAGCAGCGCTTCAGGCGTCACGCAGTGGCCTCCGCCGTGTCAGTGTCCGAAGCCGGCGCGGCAGCCTCGGCATACGGAGCGAGAGCGCGGGTGCTGACCTCGTGAAGCAGTCGTTCGAGGAAAGCGTCCTGCGACAGGATCTCCTGCTTCTTCCCTGCTCCGCGGGTACGCAACGCCACCGTCTGCTCTTCCGCTTCTCGGCGACCGATCACGCACATGTACGGCACCTTCTCGACCTCACCTTCACGCACGCGATAGTTGAGCGTCTCGTTGCGCGCATCGAGCGTGGCCCGGATGCCGCTCTTCTTGAGACGGTTGACGAGCGCCTGCGCATGCTCGTTGTAATCGATCGCGATGGGAATCACGCGCACCTGCTCCGGAGCCAACCACACCGGGAAGGCACCAGCAAAGTGCTCGATGAGGATGGCAATGAAGCGCTCGAACGAACCACTCACCGCACGGTGAATAACCACCGGACGATGCGGCGCGTTGTCGTCACCCGTATACGTGAGATCGAAGCGCTCGGGAGCGTTGTAGTCGAGCTGAATGGTACCCAACTGCCACGCGCGCCCAATGCTGTCCGTGACGTCAAAGTCGATCTTGGGACCGTAGAACGCGCCGTCGCCTTCCTTCATCTCGTATGCACGACCCGTGCTCTCGAGCGCCGCCTTGAGCGCACCCTCGGCGCGATCCCACAGCTCATCGCTGCCGATACGCTGTTCGGGACGCGTGGCAAACTTGAGCGTGGCCTTGAGACCGAATGTGTCGTAGTAGCCGAGAATGAACTCGAGCAGGAAGCGCACTTCGCTGGCGATCTGATCCTCGCGCAGGAAGACGTGACAGTCGTCCTGTGAGAACTGGCGCACACGCGTAAGTCCGGACAACGCGCCCGACAGCTCATTGCGGTGCAGCACATCGAACGTCACGTAACGCACCGGCAATTCGCGATACGAATGCTTGTGCGAGCCGAACAGCACGTAGTGCGACGGGCAGTTCATGGGCTTGAGCGACATGTCGTGCTCCCCCGTCTCGTTGTCGAGCACGAGGAACATGTTCTCCTTGTACTTGCCCCAGTGACCCGACTGCTCCCACAGCATCTTGTTGTACAACAGCGGCGTTTTGACCTCCTGAAAGTCTTCCGCCTGCCGCTCACGCACAAAGCCTTCGAGCGTGTTGTACAACGTCGTGCCCTTGGGCGTCCAGAATGCCGCACCTGGCGCATGCGGGAACAGCTGGAACAGGCCGAGCGATTTGCCGAGCACCCGGTGATCGCGCTTCTTCGCTTCCTCGAGATTGTGCAGGTGCTGCTCGAGCTCGTCCTTCTTGAAGAAGGCCGTGGCGTAGATGCGCTGCAGCATCTGACGCTTCACATCGCCGCGCCAGTATGCGCCGGCTGTGTGCAGCAGCTTGAAATGCTTGAGGTGCGATGTGTCGGGCACGTGCGGCCCACGACACAGATCGATGAAGGGTCCGTCCGTGTACGTCGAGATGATCTCGTCAGTACCGTCGAAGTCGGCGAGACGCTCAAGCTTGAGCGGGTCGTCAACAAAGAGCTTCTTGGCCTCGTCGACCGACACCTCCGCCCGCACAAACGGGTACTTCTCGGCAACGACCTTCTTCATCTCCGCTTCGAACGCCGCGAGGTCTTCAGGCGTGAACGGCTTGTCCACTTCGAAGTCGTAGTAGAACCCGTCATCGATGGCCGGACCGAAACCGATCTTCGCATCGGGACGCAGACGCCGCACGGCCGTAGCGAGAATGTGCGCGCCGCTGTGGCGCAGCACGGCCAACGCGCGCGGATCCTTGTCCGTGATGACCACAAACGCGCCCGACGAACGCAGCGGCGTCATGAGGTCCATCACTTCGCCGTCCACGGCCACTGCCAGTGAGGCCTGCAACAGCCGCGCGCCGATAGTCGCCACCACATCACGGCCAAGAGTTCCCGCCGCGACCTCGCGCGTGGAACCGTCCGGAAGTGTGAGTACGATCATGGCGTCAGCAGCTGCAGTGGACGGACCGGCAATCATCGGCGAAACCTGCGAGAGTGGATCGAACGCCCCAGTGGCACGGATGTGACCTCGCTGGGTAGAGCCACCTAAGTTATCCTTCACGAGCGGGAGGCGCCACGCACGGCCCGCATCTGACCACCTTGGTCTGACTACCTGGACGACATGCGCATTTCACGGACATCACGATCGTTGCACACGCTGCGCCGTTCCGGTGCATCGAATGGTGGCACGCTGGCCCTGGTCGCTCTCGGCGCAGTGGCAGGCTTGGCCTTGGGAATGGCCCTGGCGGACCGCTTTGGGGGGGTGGACGGTTTGGCCCGTCGCGCGGGCCTCAAGTCCCGTAAGCGTCACAAAACGAGCGGATGGCGCGGCGACGCCCGCCGTTCGCAGCATTTTGACGATCTGGCCGACGACGATTCAGAACTGGCGCCCGAGGCGATGTCGCATCTGCACTTTGCGCATGATCATCACGACCATGCGGACGAAGACGCCGCAGATTTTCCGGAAAGCGTCGAAGCCCCGAGTGACGCGCGTCGTGCGATTGAGCTCATTCCCACGGCCGAGGAGCTGGAGCACCGGGTCCTCGAAGCCTTCGGAAACGATCCGATGCTGATGGAGCGCTCCATCGACATCTCGTCTGATGGCGATGGTACGATCGAGCTAACGGGCTGGGTCACCCGTCCGTCGGAGATGGACTACGCCGTGACAATTGCTCGCGGTGTGCCGGGCGTGCATCAGGTGATCAACGCCTTGGTCCTGCGGTCATCAGCCACAGGCTGACGCAAAGGCTCGAAACCCGGAGCCACGCGGCTCCGGCTGGGTTGGGTGGTTATCTTGCGCGCATGACTGCCCCTGATACGTCACTGCCGACCACATACGACGCGGCGGCCACTGAGGCCGCCTGGTACCCCCGTTGGACTGAACACGGGGTATTCACGGCCGATCCCGCGCGCGCGGCGACGCGTGAGCCATTTGTCATTGTCATTCCGCCGCCCAATGTCACGGCGGTGCTGCACATGGGGCATGGCCTCAACAACACCGTGCAGGACGTGCTCATTCGCTGGCGACGCATGGCCGGCGACGAAGCGCTCTGGGTACCGGGCACCGACCACGCGGGCATTGCCACGCAGAATGTCGTGGAGAAGCAGCTGGCCGCCGAAGGCAAGACACGCTTCGACATCGGGCGCGAGGCGTTTGTTGCGCGCGTGGCCGAGTTCGTGGACAAGACCGGCGGCGAGATTCTGGGGCAGCTCAAGTCGATCGGTGCCAGCGCCGACTGGACGCGCACGGCCTACACGTTTTCGCCTGAGCTGTCGCGCGCGGTGCGTGAAACGTTTGTGCGTCTCCACGAAGATGGCCTTGTGTACAAGGGGCATCGTGTCATTCACTGGTGCCCGCGCTGCGGCACATCGCTGAGCGACGAAGAAGCGGAGTTCACGGACACCAACGGCAAGCTGTATCACCTGCAGTACCCGTTGGCTGACGATCCTTCGCAGTCGATCACGGTTGCCACGACCCGCCCCGAGACCATGCTGGGTGACGTGGCAGTGGCGGTGAATCCCGATGATGAGCGCTATCAGCAGTTGATCGGCAAGGAAGTTCTGCTGCCGATCAATGGAGTGCGCATTCCCATCATCGCCGACAGCTACACCGATCCGGCTTTCGGCTCAGGCGCGGTGAAGATCACGCCTGCACACGACGCCAATGACTTCGAAGTCGGCAAGCGTCATGGGCTGGCGATGCCGGTGATCATCGACTCCGAAGGCATCGTGCGCGAAGTGGAAGGAGCGGCGGGTCGTGTGCCGGCAACGTTGCAGGGCCTCGAACGATTTGCCGCGCGCAAGGCCATCGTGCCGATGCTCGAAGCCGCTGGCGCGCTGGTGAAGGTGGAGAATCACGCCCACAGCGTGCGCCACTGCTATCGCTGCGACACCGTCGTAGAGCCAAGTCTGTCGGATCAGTGGTTCGTGCGCATGCGCCCACTCGCCGACAAGGCGTTGGCCGCATTGCGCAGTGGTGAGCTCCGCATTCTGCCCGAACGGTGGGAAGCGGTGTACGTGAATTGGCTCGACGGCATTCGCGACTGGAACATCTCGCGTCAGATCTGGTGGGGACACCGCGTGCCGGTGTGGTACTGCAACGCGCAGTGCGGACAGACGCCGATCGTGTCGCGCACCGATGTCAGCACCTGCCCCGGTTGTGGTGGCACCGTGCGTCAGGACGAAGACGTACTCGACACCTGGTTCTCGAGTTGGCTCTGGCCATTCAGCACGCTGGGCTGGCCCGACGATACGCCCGACCTGCGTGCGTTTTATCCGGGTGATGTGCTCGTCACGGCGCCAGAGATTTTGTTCTTCTGGGTCGCGCGCATGGTGATGAGTGGCTGCTGGTTCCTCGACAAGGCGCCATTCCACACCGTGTACCTGCATGGCACGGTGCGCGACATGCAGCACCGCAAGATGTCCAAGTCGCTGGGCAATGGCATCGATCCGCTCGATGTCGTGCGTCTCTACGGCGCCGATGCACTGCGTTGGACGATGATTGCCGGACTCGGGCTCGGTGTGGATGTCATGCTCGACCCCACCGATCTCGAAAAGTCGTTTGCCCCGGGACGCAACTTCTGCACGAAGCTGTGGAACATCGGTCGCTTCCTGCTGTCGCGCGTGGGTACCGATCCTGTGGCTCCTGTCGCCGCACTGGATCGGGCACAGTTGGCACCGGCTGATCGCTGGATTCTCGAGCGTCTCGATGTGGCCCTTGCCGACTGCAATGCGGCGCTGGGTCCCGCTCGTCCCGGCGATCTCTTGGAGTGGACCGACGCTGAACGTGGTCGAGGACTTCGTCTGTCCGAGTATGCCGAAGCCGCGCGTCGATTCGTATGGAACGAGCTGGCCGACTGGTATCTCGAGTCGGTCAAGCCACGCCTCGCAGCCGAGGGGGCGGACCGTGAAGTGGCGCGCGCCGTGTTGGCGCACGCCTTCGATGGGGCGCTCCGATTGCTGCATCCGGTGGTGCCGTTCATCACCGAAGAACTGTGGCAGAAGCTGCCCCAGACTCCCGAAGGCGCGTTCCTTGCCCAGGCGGCATGGCCCGAGCCCAGCGGCAACCCGGCTGGGCTTGGCGCCGAGTTCGAATACGTGCGCGAGGCGGTGGTAGCGATCAGACAGGTCCGTTCGGAGTACAACGTGAATCCCGGTGCGTGGGTCGACGCCACCCTTGTGGCGTCGGGCGATGCACTTCAGGCAGTGTCGCGGCAAGCAGATACGGTGGGTGCCCTGGCTCGTGCCAAGGTGTCCGCCGCGTCGACGGTGCCGGCCGGTGCTGCCGCACAGGTCGTGCTGGCCAGCGGAGTGGAACTCGTGGTACCGCTCGCGGGCATGATCGATCTCGATAAGGAGAAGCAGCGTTTGGATTCCGAAATCGCACAGCTCGACAAGCAGCTCACTGCTCTCGATGGACGTCTGTCCAACGAAGGATTCGTGGCCAAGGCACCGGAAGCCGTTGTGGCGGCCGAGCGTGCAAAGGCGGCGGATTGGCGCGGTCGACTGGAACAACTGCGTGCCAAGCGCGAGGCGCTCAGCGCGTGATGTCAGGGTCCGGACGCGTGTCACGCGAGCTGCGTCAACGACTGCAGGTAATGGCTGTCGCCATTGCTTCGGCAGTCGCCGCAGCGTGTGCCAATCAGGGCCCACCTCCGGGTGGGCCGCCTGATGTGGCCAGTCCGCGCGTATTGGCCATCACGCCGGAAAACAACAGCGTGATCGGCAAGCCGCGTAATGTCGAAATCCGATTCGACGAAGTGATCAGCGAAACGCCAAAGGGCGCGCAGGATCTGCGCGAACTCGTGTTCATCAGTCCGAAGAGCGGTGGAGCACGCGTAGACTGGTCGCGATCACGAATCAGCATCCGCCCAACCAACGGATGGAAGCCGAACACGGTGTATTCGATTCAGATCCGTCCGGGCATTCAGGATCTGCGCCAGAACGGTATCGACTCCATCATTCGACTCGTTTTTTCGACTGGCGGCCCGATTCCGGACACACGAGTGGTTGGTGTGGCGTTTGATTGGGCGGCTGGGCGAGGACTGAGCAGCGCGGTCATCGAAGCCATCGCCGATGACAAGGACAGCACCACCTACCAGGCCGTGGCAGACTCCAGCGGCCGGTATGAACTGCGCCATCTGCCGGCCGGTCCGTACCTGCTGCGTGCCTACGCGGATCGCAACAACAATCGTGAGCTCGAGCCGCTCGAAATCTGGGACTCGGTACGTGTCACGCTCACCGAGCGCGCCGATGCAGAATTTTATGCGTTCGCACGCGACACGGTGGGTTTGCGAATTTCGGCCGTCGAAGTGAGCGACAGCAATCGAGTACTCAAGATCACCTTCGATAAGCCCTATCGACCGGAGCAGGTGTTTCCGATCGAGTCGGTGATTCTCAAGCGTCCCGACTCGTCGCTCGTTCCGATCCGTCTGGCACAAACGGCGCCCGAATACGTGCGGGCCGACAGTCTGCGAAAGAAGGCCGTGGCCGATTCGGTTGCTGCCGCCAATCCGTCCAAGGCACCGGCAGTAGACTCCACACCGGCCATGCGTGCCCGCGCCGACTCCGTGATACGCGCGCGACGCGCCGACAGCATCGAGGCGGCGGCCACTGCGGCTCGGCGTGCGCGCCAGCTGGCCGAGCGAGAAGCACGCCAGCGGGGCACACGCTACGTGCCCCCTGATACGACGCCGCCACCCAAGATGAAGCGGCCGACCGTATACACCGACATGTGGATCCGTCTCGATACCGCCCTCGCTCCACAAACGCAGTATCGAGTCGAAGTGAGCGGTGTTCGCAGTCTCGGCGAGATCGTCAAGTCACCGTCGCGCACATTCACGACCGCTCGGCGTGACACCACGCGCCGCCCTGCACCAGCAGACACTGCGCGTCGAGATACGACGGCCCGACGCGACACCACGCGCCGCGATACCACACGCACGCCGGCAACGCCTCCAGCGACACCTCCGGTGCGTCCGGATACCACTTCGCGTCGAAATCACACGCGATGAGCGGAGCGCTGTTCATCGATCGCGATGGCACACTCATCGCGGATGCGCACTACCTGTCGGATGCCAGTCGCGTACGTCTGCTACCGCGCAGCGTGGAAGCGGTACAGTTGGCCAATGCGGCGGGTGTGCCGGTGTACATCGTCACCAATCAGTCCGGCATTGCGCGTGGCCTGATCACGGAAGCCGAGTACGAGGCCACGCGCGTACGTACGGAAACACTGTTGGCGGACGCAGGCGCGCCGGTGGCGGGTACGTATCACTGCCCGCATTGGCCGGACGTGTCCGGCCCGTGTGATTGCCGCAAGCCCGGCATCGGTCTCTACCGTCAGGCAGCAACCGCTCACGCACTCGACTTGGCTTCGAGTGCGTATATCGGTGATCGCTGGCGTGATGTCGCACCTGCCCTCGAGGGCGGCGGAATTGGCATACTGGTTCCGGGCATCGAAACACCTGCCACCGATGTCGAGCAGACCCGATCTGCCTTGTCGGCGCGCATTCACATCGCGGACAATCTGGTCGACGCCGTGCGACTGGCCCTCGCATTCATCGCTCCGCAGTCCGGCGCATCGGACGCCCCGCCCTCCAGTTCGGACCGTTCATGAAAACACGCGCGCGCATCGGTGTGCTCGCTTCCGGTGGTGGATCGAATCTGCAGGCCGTACTCGATCACTTCAGTGGACCGGCCAATAGCATCGGTGACATCGTGTGGGTCGGGTCGGACAAGGAATCGGCAGGTGCACTGTCACGCGCGCGCGCGCGCGGCGTCGCCACTGTGTTCATTCGTGCACCACGCGATGGTGAGGCCCTCACAGCCACATTGCGTGCCGCGCGTGTCGACACAGTGGTCTTGGCTGGCTACCTCAAACTGGTGCCGCCTGAAGTCGTTCAGGCATTTCGCGGGCGTGTACTCAATGTGCACCCTGCACTGCTCCCGGCTTTTGGCGGTCCGGGCATGTACGGTCAGCGCATTCATGCGGCCGTGTTGGAGCATGGTGCGACGATCACTGGTGTCACCGTCCACTTCGTCGATGAAGTGTTTGACCGCGGCCCCATCATCGCGCAGTGGCCGGTGCCGGTCTTGCCGGGCGACACACCGTCACTGCTTGCCGCACGGGTGCTGCGCATCGAGCATGTGCTCCTGCCACTCTGTGTTGCCGCCGTTGCCAGCGGCGCCATTGTACTGGGCGCCGACGGCCGCGTACATGGGCATCTCGATATTCCTGTCGGTCCCGATGCACCCGAGTGGCAGTTTGCTTTGACGCCAGATGACGCGGATGTTGGCGCGCGACTTGGTGTCAGTATTGCCCGACTTTTTCCGCGTTGATCACGACGCGCTGTAATTCCTCCACCGCCCTCTCGATCTAGACGTCATGCGCGCCCTGCTCTCCGTATCCGACAAATCCGGACTCGTCCCCTTTGCCCAGGGCCTCGCGGCCAAGGGCGTCGAACTGGTCTCCACTGGCGGTACCGCGCGCACCCTGCGTGACGCGGGTCTGGCCGTGAAGGACATCAGTGAGATCACCGGTTTTCCGGAGATGCTCGATGGACGCGTGAAGACGCTGCATCCGGTGGTGCACGGTGGCCTGCTGGCTCGCCGTGATCTGCCCGAGCACATGGACGCGATCAAGGCGCACAATATCGGCACCATCGATCTGGTCGTCGTGAATCTCTATCCGTTCCGCGAGACGGCGGCGCGCGCCGGGGTGCACCCGGAAGAGGTGATCGAAAACATCGATATCGGTGGCCCGTCCATGCTGCGATCGGCCGCCAAGAATTTCGAGTCGGTGTGGGTGATCGTGGACCCGAGCGACTACGCGCGGGTGCTCGATCATGTGAACGCCGGCACCGAAGATGCCACGCTCCGTCGCCTGCTCGCGGAAAAGGTGTATGCGCACACCAGCGCCTACGACGCAGCGATCGCGCAGTGGTTTGCGCAGCAGCGCGGCGAGCCGTTCCCTGATCGCTATCCGCTGGCCTTCGAGAAGCAGCAGGCACTCCGCTACGGCGAAAACCCGCAGCAGCGCGCCGCGTTCTACGTCGAAAAGCCGGGCACGGGTCTTGGGGCGCTGGTGCAGAAGGGTGGCAAGGAGTTGTCGTTCAACAACCTGCTCGACCTCGAAGGCGCGCTGCTCGCCATCGAACCGTACGGTGGACAACCCGCCTGCGCGATCATCAAGCACACCACCCCCTGCGGTCTCGCCACCGGCAGTGATGCGCTCGATGCCTACAAGAAGGCATTGGCCTGTGATCCCGTCAGCGCGTTCGGCAGTGTGATCGCGTTCTCGGTGCCGGTTGACGTGGCCGCGGCCGAAGCGATCAGCAGTCTCTTCGTGGAGTGCATCGTGGCGCCCAAGTTCGCCGACGAAGCGGTGGAGATTCTGGGCCGCAAGAAGAATCTGCGTGTCCTTGAGGGCTCGGCCTCCTGGCCCGCCGGTACCATGGATCTCAAGCGCGTGCGCGGTGGTTTGCTGGTGCAGGATCGTGCCCCATCGCCGACCGACCCGCAGCAGTGGAACGTGGTCACCTCGCGTCCGCCTACGGCCGAAGAACAGCGCGACCTGCTGTTTGCCTGGAAGGCGGTGGCCAGCGTCAAGAGCAACGCCATCGTGCTGGCACGGAACGGCGCCACGATTGGCATTGGTGCCGGTCAGATGAGCCGCGTGGATGCAAGCTTTGTGGCGGTGCACAAGGCCACCACGCTGGGGCATGACACCAAGGGCTCGTCACTGGGCTCGGATGCCTTCTTCCCGTTCCGCGACGGTATCGATCAGGCAGCAGCGGCCGGTGTGACGGCCATTGTGCAGCCGGGTGGCTCGGTACGCGACGCCGAAGTCATTGAGGCGGCCAACGCGCACGGCATTGCCATGGTGTTCACTGGCGAGCGGTTGTTCCGCCACTGAGTAGTCCGCGGTCACTTCTGGAGAACTGACTATCAAAGCTGACCATCGCGGACTACCACGGACAAAAGAGAAACCACAGGATGACATCCTCAAATCATCCTGTGGTTTCTTTTTTGTCTGTGGACTCCGCGTTGATCTTTTGACTTAATTGGGCCCCCGTCTGCGGGACGGCGTCCGGCAAAGTGACCGCCGGCCAATGGCCTCCCGATGACCTTGAGCCAATGGCTTTGTGCCAATTGGGGACGAGAGACGCCCGGGCGGTTGTGTCCGGTGGCACGGGTGGCGAGGTTAGGAGGTTACCGGAATTCTGCCCGCCCCCCGCCCGTTCCATCGACCAAGGGGCGGCCTCACTATTTGTCCCGTCCATGACCGTCGCCGCGACTGCTACCGCGAACGCTTCCGCGACTACGGCCTCCAGCACCGGTGCTCGCGCCGGTGCGGCCGAACTCGACTACCGCCCGTCCTACCTCGCCGCCTCGGTGGCGGGGCTCGTGACCTTTCTGCTCTACATGGTCACGCTCGCTCCCACGACGTCCATGTGGGACACCAGCGAGTACATCGCGGCGGCCTACGTGCTGGGCCTCCCTCACCCGCCCGGCAATCCGTTCTTCGTATTGATCGGACGTGTGTTCGCGGTGCTGCCCATCGCACCCACCGTCGCCATGCGCATCAATGTGCTGGCCGCGTTGTCGAGTGCCGTGTCTGCCGCTTTCTGGTTCCTCGTCACCGAGCGCGTGCTCGTTGGCTGGATGCCGCGGCGCTGGCAGCGCATCATGGGTGGCTCGCTCGCCGTGCTCATTGGCGCCACGGCGTTCACGGTGTGGAACCAGTCGGTCGTGAATGAGAAGGTGTACACCGTGTCGCTGGTCGGCCTGGCAGTCATCTGCTGGCTCACCGTGCGGTGGTGCGACGATCCGGAAGGCCCACTGGCCGATCGTATCCTCGTGCTCGTGGCCTATCTCTGTGGTTTGGGCTACACCAATCACATGGCCGGTATGCTTGCCGTTCCGGCCGTCGGTCTCGCGGTGCTCATTCGTCGCCCGCAGACCCTGATGCGGTGGAAGCTGCTCGTGGCGTGTGCAGCCGCTGTCGTGTTTGGTCTCACACCGTTTGCCACACAGCCCATTCGCGCGGCGCACTTCCCTGCGATCAACGAGGGTGAGCCCACCGGCTGTCTGACCGAGATCAAGCTCGATTGTACGTTCAGCGCGCTCACCTACGAGCGCTTCATGTACAACTTCAATCGCGGCCAGTACGGCAAGCCGGAGCTCGGTGAGCGCCAGGCGCCCTTCACGGCGCAGTTGGGGATGTACTGGCTGTACTTCAAGTGGCAGTGGCTCCGCGACGCCTACAACGAGAATCCGGGATGGCAAAACGGTCTCGCGGTTTTCTACTTCATCCTCATCATCCTTGGTGGATGGATGCACTTCCAGAAGGACCGACGAAGCTTCTGGTTCTTCGGGCCTCTCGTGTTCACCATGACACTGGGGCTGATCTTCTATCTCAATTTCAAGTACGGGCATTCACAGTCGCCGGAGCTTGGGGACTCAGTCCCCCGCGAAGTGCGTGATCGTGACTACTTCTACTTGTGGAGCTTCTCGGCCCTTTCCGTGTGGGCTGCGCTCGGCATGTTCTACCTGTGGGAGACAGTGGCCACGCTGTTCGGCGCCGATGAAGTGAAGCTTGGCAAGAACACCGTTGTGGAGCCGCGTCCGCGCAGCTTTGCACTGGCGTCACCGCTGCTCGCGGTGGCGTTTATCCCGCTGTTCGGCAACTGGACGCAGGCGTCCCGCGCGGGTCAGACGGATACCACCGACTTTGCGCGTGACCTGCTCAACTCGGTCGAGCCGTACGGTATTCTCATCACGGTTGGCGACAACGACACCTTCCCGCTGTGGTATGCGCAGGAAGTCGAAGGCATCCGCAAGGACGTGATCGTTGCCAATACGTCGCTGATGAACACGGACTGGTATGCGCGTCAGATGCTGCGCAATCCGGTGCGTGAGTACGACGAAGCCAACGGCCCGGCCATCTACAAGGGTGGCAACTGGCAGAAGCCCAGTGGCCCGCCGGTGAATCTCACGTACAACGAGATGGATGCGCTGCCGCTGGTGATCGCCACACCGGAAAACGCCGCCTTCCAAAAGGGCAACCTCATTGCCCAGCCGCGACTGCGTCAGCTCATGAAGTCGGATCAGCTCACGTTCTTCATGATTCGTGATGCGTTCCCGGGCCGTCCGATCTACTTCAGCCGCACCGCTGGTGGCTATCCGTACGAGCTTGGGCTCGAGCGTTACGTGGTCACGCATGGTATGGCCAAGAAGCTGCTGCCCGATCCGCAGGAGCCGGGTGGCGATCTCGTGGCCATTCCGGGCGAAGGACTGGTGGACGTGAAGCGCTCCTACGAGCTGTGGAACAACGTATTCACCGCCAACAAGTCGCTCGCGGCTCGTAATGGTTGGGTGGACGATGCGTCGGTCGGCATTCCCGACCTGTACGTGATCAGCGGTATCACGCTCGCCGAAGCGCTCGCGCAGTCGGGCCGGATGGCGCGCTCTGATTCCGTGTATCAGCAGTCGCGCAACATCGCCAAGGCGATGCGCCGCGAAGCGGTGTTCGGATTTGATCGTGCGCCGCAGCCGTTTGCGCAGCCGGGTATGGACACCGCTGCGCAGCAGTTGTTGCTCCAGGCTGACACCAGCAAGAAGTAAGCGTTCGTTCCGCATTGCACGCCGGGGATCAACACATTGTTGATCCCCGCGTCGTTTCCTCTCTCAGGAGTCGTCCGTGCGTCGTCTACTCGTGGTGACCGCATCCGCCGCGTTGATTCCCGCTGCACTCAGTGCGCAGGGTGGATTCCGCGGAGGCACGCAGATCAAGGACGGGGAGCAGTGCCCTCCCGGCATGACGGAGGTCCGTCCGCGCAACTGTCTCGCGCCGGAAGGTACCGTGCCAAGTATCGTGGACTATCGCCCAAAATCCACGCTGAAGGTGCCCGCCAACATGCGCATGAAGGCCAAGTTCCCGGTAGTCGATTACCACGGACATCCGGGCGGCCCGCAGATCGGGAGTGTGGAAGCACTGCAGAAGTTTGCCGGCACACTCGATTCGATCAACGTGCGGCTCATGGTGGTGGCCGGCAATGTGTCCGGTGATCGTCTCACGCAGGGCATCGCCCTCGTGAAGCAGTCGCCGGCCATGAAGGATCGCGTGGTCTTCCTCACGGGCATCAACTTCACCGGCGTGGGCTCGCCAGGTTGGGCGGATCGCGCGGTAGCGCAGCTCGAAGCCGACGCGAAGGCTGGTGCGGTGGGTATTGGCGAAGTGGGCAAGGGTTTTGGTCTCTCCTCCCGCAAGGCCGATGGTTCACGCCTCAAGCTGAACGATCCCGAGCTCAAGCCGGTGTGGGCGGCAGCCGCGCGTCTCAAGCTGGCAGTGTTCATTCACACGGCCGATCCGCAGGAGTTCTTCCGCGCGGTGGACTACACCAACGAGCGGTGGCTTGAGCAGTCGCTGTTCCCAGAGCGCCGCTACCCGCAGGATCGCTATCCGAGCTTTGAACAACTCATGAATGAGCGCGACAGTCTCTTCCGCGAGAACCCGCGCACCACATTCGTGGCCGCGCACCTGGGCTGGCACGCCAACGATCTCGGCCGCCTGGGCAAGATGTTCGACGAAATGCCCAACGTGCTCGGTGAAATGGGCGCGGTGTTGTATGACGTGGGTCGTCAGCCACGCGCGGCGCACGACTTCTTCATCAAGTATCAGGATCGCATTCTTTTCGGCAAGGACAGCTTCCAGCCAGAAGAGTATCCGTACTACTGGCGTGTGCTCGAAACTCGCGATGACTACTTCGACTACTACCGCGACTACCACGCCTTCTGGAAGTTGTACGGTATCGATCTGCCGGACGCGGTACTGAAGAAGGTCTACTACCAGAATGCGCTGCGCATCATGCCGGCCGTGCCGCAGACGGGTTGGCCAAAGTAAGCCCTACTGATCAACACGGATTGCGCGGACAAAAAAGAAACCACAGGATGATTTGCTGATATCGTCCTGTGGTTTCTTTTGTTGTCTGTGTAATCCGCGTGAATCAGTCAACGGACCACGGCATCGAGGCTCTTAGTCGCGCCGACCCTGCAAGCGCGACAGCAGTCGCAGCAACTCGAGATAGAGCCACACCAGCGTGACCATGAGGCCGAACGCCGCAAACCATTCCATGGCCTTGGGCGCGCGCATGCGAACGCCCTCTTCGATGCGATCGAAGTCGAGCACGAGGTTGAGCGCGGCAACACCGGCAATGGCGAGATTGACACCAATGGCCAACGGCCCCGACGACGTGAAGTAACCGATGTTCACACCGAACAGGCCGAGCACCATTGAGCCGATGTAGAAAAGCATGATGCCCATCATGGCCGCGACCATCATGCGCTTGAAGCCTTCCGTCGCACGCAGAATGCGGAAGCGGTACAGCAGGAACACACCGCCCGCCACACCCATCGTGAGCAACACGGCCTGCTGAGGCAGACCGGCAAATCGCAGGTTGTACAGCGCGGAAATGCCGCCCAGGAACACGCCCTCGAGCGAGGCGTAGATGGGCGCGGTCCACTTGGCCCACTGCGGCTTGAATGCCGTCACCAGCGCAACAATGAATCCACCGATGCCACCAATGAGCATGGCCGGCGTAATGAGTTCGATACGACCCGCAGACACCTGCTGCCAGGTCAGTGCCGACGAAAAGGCAAGAACGAGCAGCAGAACGCCCGCCTTGCCGGCGGTGCCCGCCACCGTCATGGAGTCGGTGGTATCCAGCCCGAGTGTGTTGCGGGCGGTGTCGGCGAACTTGGAGAGCACCGGATTGTTGCTGCGCATGGGTCCCTGTGGTTCCGGGTCAAAAGGCTGCCAGCGCAGGAAAACCGCGCCAGCCAATCAGCTACTGCAGGAACTGCGAGTGAGCTTCTACTTGGAGTATCAGCCCCGGATCATACCCCGGGCAAGGTGGAAACGATCGGATCCATACCGTTTCGGATGGGGTCACTAACCGGGACCTGCAACAGCGCTTCCAGCTCCCCGCGATAGCGCGCCCACTCCTCCTCAGTTTGCGATGAGGAGTTGATGCTCACTCCGGCAAGCCGCACCTGCCGATTGGTGAGCCGAGCCAGCTGCAGATAGAGCGCAGCAGCTTCGTCGAGCGGTGGCACCGGAAAATCGGGTCGGAACTCGATAGTACGCCGGGTGGGATCGTGGCAGAGCACCAGATAGTCGGGCTGTGATCCGTGCAGCAGCCCCAACGTGACGGCAGCATAGGCCGGATGAAACAGCGATCCCTGCCCTTCGATCACATCCCAATGATCGGCGTCATTGTCGGGTGACAGCACTTCCGCAGCACCGGCCACAAAATCCGAGATCACCGCATCGATCGGGATGCCGCTGCCGGCAATCATGATGCCGGTCTGTCCTGTGGCGCGAAACGTCGCCTTGGCACCGCGTGCCTCGAGCGCACGCGTGAGTGCCAAGGCCGTGTATTTCTTGCCGAGTGCGCAGTCAGTGCCGACAGTGGCGATGCGCATACCGGTACGTTTGCGCCCCGTGCCCGCGGGATACGGCGTTTGCATATGCCGCACATCCACGAGACGTACACCACGTCGTGCAGCGGCATCCACAAGCGCGGGGAATGACGTAAGACGCGTGTGCATCCCACTCACGATATCCATGCCGGCTTCAATAGCAGCCAGGAGATCAGGCACCCATGCATCGGGGAGTGCACCACCAACCGACGCGATACCAATAACCAGACTGCCAGCTCCACGTGCCCCGGCTTCAGCCGGTGACAATCGCGGCAATCCCAATTGCACCGCGCACGTCGGCAGACTCCACTCGCCAAGTACCTGCCCAGGGCACCAATCACGAAGGCCTTTGGCCGTCTTGGCGTCCGTCTCACTTCGTGCGTCGCCAAGGTACAACAGATAGGGAGTCCGCAGAGTCAGCATATCTGCAACATGCGACAAGGCCTCACCGCAGCGCCAGCCGCAGTGAGGCCTTGAGAGTACTACGACCCAATTTCAGTTGGACGAAGCGGCCTTACTGGCGCTGGTGCTCGCGGCCGAAGCCTCACGCACACGCGACTCCACCCAGCGCGCCATGGCGGGGTGCGGCAGAATGGTTTCCGCCACGTACTTGGACTTCGTGCCAGCAATGTCCGCGGCCACCTTGCTGCGGCTCACCGAACCGCGCGACAGCAGCACCGGGATGACCATCACGTCGCGGCCCGTGATCTGGCTCTGCATGTCGATCAGTTCGCGCACGCGGATCACAGCCTCGGCGCGCACATGAGGCGGCGCGTCATCACGCACCATCTCGAGACGCACATCGCGGTAACCCGTACGCGCCTTCACCGAATCAGCCACAATGCGGAGGTGACGCATCCAGTGTGCATACTCCTCAGCGTCATTCGGGCCGTGGCCGACGATCATGAGCGCATGTTCGCGCGGCGCATTGGTCATGGCCTTGGCGCGATCGGTCAGTACGTCGGCCAGTTCCGGTGAGCTGTCGATGGCCTTGGTGATGACCATCGGCACGCGCGTGGTCGGCTTGGCGATGCCCGACATGTGCAGGTGATGCTCCATGGTTTCGTCGAGCTTCACATTCTCGCCGGCGAGGTAGCGGATCTGGTCATAGTGTCCGCTGTGGCTCGATACGAGCATCGGGATCACCACAATGCGCGAGGCACCGCCCTTCTCGAGCTTGGCAACCACGTCCTGGAAGCGCGTCTGCGCGGCCGCCGGTCCCATGAGGAACGAGACTTCAACCGGACCGCCGGTCTTGGCCTGGCGCGCCACGTCGAACACGTGGGAGTTCCAGATCGAGTCACCGCCATGGGCGACGATGATCGTGGCGACCGACGCCGCCGTGGGGGCCGAGGACGCCACCTGGCGCGTCGCCTGGGCCGCAACCGGGCTCACCGAACCGGCGCTCAGCGCCATCATCGCAACCAGCGAAAGGCGCCCTGCGGCGCTCGAAACGACAGACATCGGAACTCCGAACGTTCTTGTTGAGAATGGCTTTCAACTACGGACATCCGAGTATATGTATTTATACCCGACTATGTCAATCGGCTTTGAATTTCCTTTTCTCGGCCGATACGTTCGCCATTCGCCGCCCCCTGACTACATTTCGCGGCCCGGCACCCAAATGCCGGACCAGGGAGGATGGTCGAGTGGTTTAAGGCTCCGGTCTTGAAAACCGGCGTACCGGCAACGGTACCGTGGGTTCGAATCCCACTCCTCCCGCTATGCAGTTCCTGCCGAATCACCCCAACATGGTGCGCACTTTGGTGACACCGACGTTTTGTACAATCGCCACTCGGGCCGCCTGCGGTCTGGTGGCGATTGTCGTATCGGCCACGGCCTTGAACGCACAGCCTCGCATCACGCCCGTCACCTCAGGCGTGACTCCACTGCTGCAGTCGGTGCACGCCGCCGGCGACTCCGTAGTGTGGGCGGCAGGACATCGTGGTACGGTGCTGCGCTCACGCGATGCCGGACGCACGTGGGAAAAGCTTCCGACACCATCTGGTGATTCACTCGAGTATCGCGACGTGCACGGCATGGGCGCCGACACGGCGTGGATTCTATCGGCCGGCGCTGGTGCCAAGTCACGCATCTATCGCACGACAGACGGCGGCAAGCAGTGGGCGTTGCAATTTCTCAATGCCGATACTGCCGCCTTCTACGATTGTCTGTCGTTTGGCTCACCAACATCCGGTGTGGCATTCAGCGATGCGTCGGGTGGTCGCACCAACATTCTCCAGACTTCGAATGGCGGTGCAGCTTGGACACTGCGTCCGGTCTCCGACGTCCCCGCCCCATTGAATGGCGAAGGCGCATTCGCGGCCAGCGGACAATGTGTTGCGCATGCGTCGCCATCACATGTGGTGATCACGACAGGTTCGCCGGGTGCGCGTTTGCTCTCGAGCCATGATGGTGGCCGCACGTGGCGCGCCGATAGCACGCCATTCGTACGGGGTGCCGTAGCCGGTCTCACGGGTATCGCATTTGCCACACCGCAACGTGCGGTTGCCGTTGCTGGCGACATCAACGCACTGCGCACCGATACATCGAGTGCGGTCATCGGCATCACCAATGATGCCGGACGCACATGGTCCATGCGGCCGCGGCCATCGCAACCGGGTGCCATTGTCAGTGCGTCATGGGTTCCCGCGAATGGCGATCGCATTCTCGTGGTAGCCAGCTACGGTGGCGCGAGCTACTCCCTCGACGCCGGCGCCACATGGACACGCATCACCGATCAGGTCACCACCAGTGTGGTTGCTGTCGGACGTACCGCCATTCTCGTGGGCGGCACTGGTCGCATCTGGCGCATCGAGTTCTGAACCGAATATCAAGTCACATTCCCCACTTCACTTCTCCCACCGTGAATACACTCCGCCTCAAGGACCCGACCCGTCGTTCGCCATTCGGCGTGCGCACGCTCGCATTGGCATTGTTGCTCACCGCGTGTGGAGGCAGTGAATCCTCAGCTCCAGTGGATGACTCGACCGCGCTCGCGCCAGCGTACGGAGCGATCACCGCCGATGACATTCTCGCTCACACAAAGGTCCTGGCCGACGATTCTCTTGAAGGCCGAGCACCTGCATCGCCCGGTGAAGAAAAAACCGTGCGCTATCTCGAAGCGCAGTTCAAGGCGATGGGATTGGTCGGTGGAATGCCCGATGGATCATTTGTACAGAACGTGACGCTGGTGCGCGCGGTACCGCATCCGGAAGCATCGTTCCACGTGGGTAGTCGTGTCATCCCGCTCTCGCACCCCGCTGACTACTACATGGTCACGCGCCGCGAACAGGCATTGGTGGAAGCGGATGCCGAGTTGGTGTTTGTTGGCTATGGTGTCGTGGCGCCCGAGTATGGATGGGACGACTACAAGGGCGTTGACGTGAAGGGCAAGGTGCTGGTGATGCTCGTGAATGATCCGGCTATTCCCGACCCGGCCGATTCCACGAAGCTCGACAGCACCATGTTCAAGGGATCGGCCATGACGTACTACGGCCGGTGGACGTACAAGTACGAGATCGCGAGCGCCAAGGGCGCTGCCGGTGCCATCATCATTCACGAAACAGGCCCCGCGGGCTATCCATTCGCGGCACTGTCGAGCCTCGCGCGCGAGAACCTCGACATCAAGTCGCCCGACGGCAACGCATCGCGTACGGGGTTCGAAGCATGGCTCACCCAACCGAAGGCTGAAGAACTGCTGACGGCATCGGGTCAGGACTTTGCCAAGCTCAAGGCTGCCGCGTTGCGCAAGGATTTCAAGCCGGTCGCGCTCGGTGCAAGGGCGCGCGTGCGTCTCGCGAGTGACCTCAGCACGGTGCAGTCACGCAATGTCGTGGCCACTCTTCCCGGCAGCGACAGCACGCTGCGCAACGAATACGTGATCTATTCGGCGCACTGGGATCACATGGGTCGCGATACAACGCTGAAGGGTGACCAGATCTTCAACGGCGCACTCGACAATGCGTCAGGCACCGCGCAGATGTTGTCGATTGCCAAGGGCTTTGCTGCGCTGCCAACGAAGCCCAAGCGCTCCATCATGTTCGTGGCACTTACGGCCGAAGAGAAAGGCTTGCTCGGTGCACGCTACTTTGCTTCGCAGCCGCCGGTACCCTTGGCGAATGTGCTGGCGAACATCAACATGGATGGCGTCAATCAGTGGGGACCCACGAGCGATATCATCGTGGTCGGCTATGGCAACAGCACACTCGATGATGTGCTGGCCGATGTGCTCAAGCCACTCGGTCGCATCGTCGGCCCGGATCAGGAACCCGAGAAGGGATACTTCTATCGCTCCGATCACTTCGAGTTCGCGAAGCAGGGCGTGCCCGCACTCTACACGGATGCCGGCGACAAGTTTGTCGGCAAGGATCCGGCGTTCGGCAAGCAGAAGCGCGAGGAATACACATCGCGCGACTATCACCAGCCGAGTGATGAAGTGAAGTCAGACTGGGACTTGAGCGGCGCCGTCGAAGACACCAAGGTGCTGCTCACTGTGGGCTACCGTGTCGCGATGACCGACACATGGCCGACATGGAAGCCGGGGACGGAGTTCAAGGCCAAGCGCGACAGTGTGCTGTCGGCCAAGGGCAAGACCAAGGCTCCCTGATCGACCGCCATTGCCCGGAGCGTACCCGGCCGTGTAGATTCCCGATCTGTCATGGTTCGCGCGTCTGACGCGCGCCACGGTGGCACGTAGTCCTCTGGCAATTCAGTGGGGGCACGTGGGGTACTGGAGGGATGGCCGAGAGGCTGAAGGCACCGGTTTGCTAAACCGGCATAGGGGGTCAACCCCTATCGCGGGTTCGAATCCCGCTCCCTCCGTTCCGCGGGTCCGCTGCTTTGTCGGCGGACCCGCGGTTTTTATTTCATGCTGTTTCATGCTGTGCTCCCGCTGCGAACCGTCTGGCGCGCGGTGTGGTGATCGGCTTTACCGACCAATCGGTCTGTGGTGCATATGACCTCAGTTGCCCCAGCGGTCGCTCCTGGCTCCGCCTCTGCGAAGCAGCCGCGCGTGCGGTTTGCACCGTCGCCCACGGGCTTTCTGCACGTGGGTGGAGCGCGTACGGCCCTCTTCAATTGGCTGTTCGCCAAGAAATTCGGTGGACAGTTCCTGCTCCGCATCGAAGACACCGATCGTCAGCGCAGCACCGACGAAAGCACACGCGCGATCTTCGAAGGCTTGGAATGGCTTGGCCTCACCTGGGATGAGGAAGTGGTATACCAGGGCGCCAATGTCGCGCGCCACTACGCCGATGCGCATCGCCTGCTCGAGACTGGCGCCGCGTACCGCGACTTCACACCGGCCGCCGAACTCGATCGCTTGCGCGCAGAGGCCGAAGCACGTGGTGAAGTATTTCGATTCGATCGCGCCCGGGTGATGCTCAGCGAAGCCGAAGTCGCGAGTAAGCTCGCGGCCAACGAGCCGTTTGCGATTCGCTTCAAGGTGCCTGAAGGAGAGACCGCATGGGATGATCTCGTACACGAGCGCATCGCATTCCCCAACAAGGACATCGAGGATTTCGTGATCCTCCGCTCGGATGGCACGCCCGTGTACAACATGGCCGTGGTATCCGATGACATTGCCATGCGCATCACGCTGGTGATGCGCGGCGACGATCACATCTCCAACACACCAAAGCAAATCCTGCTCTATCGTGCGCTTGGTGCCGATGAGCCGCAGTTCGGCCATGTGCCCATGATCCATGGCGCCGATGGCAAGAAACTGAGCAAGCGCCATGGTGCGACAGCGGTTGGTGACTATCAGCATCAGGGATTGTTGCCGCAGTCCATGCTCAACTTTCTCGCACTGCTCGGCTGGTCACCGGGTGACGATACCGAAGTCATGACACTCGCTGAGCTGGTGGAGAAGTTTCACGTGCGCGGTCTGCAGAAGAAGGCCGCCGTGTTCGACACCAAGAAACTCGAGTGGATGAACGGTCAGCATCTCGCGCAGATTCCGATTGCCGAGTTGGCGGCGATCGTAGCGCCGATGTTCGAACGTGCGGGGCTGGCTACGGCGGCCGATTTGTCGGCGCGCGCTGAATGGTTCCATGGTGTGCTGGAGTTGCTGCGCGTGCGTGCGCGTCTCACCGACGAAATCGTGGCGCAGGCTGGTCCATTCTTCACAGACACCGTGGAGTACGATCCGGACGCGGTCAGCAAGCTGTGGCGTGACGCCAATGCAGCGGCAGGCATTCTGCAGGCCACACACGATCGTCTGGCTTCACTTGATGCGTGGGAGCCAGCCGCGATGGAAGAAGCGCTGCGCACCCTGGCCGAGTCGCTTGGCATTTCGGGCGGCAAGATTTTTCAACCGCTTCGCGTGGCGCTGTTTGGACTCACCGTCAGTCCCGGCATTTTCGATGTGCTGCTCTACGTCGGACGCGACCGATCGTTGGCACGCATTGCTGCCGCGGTGCAGTTCCTGAAAAACGGCTGACCATTCGCCAACGGCAGGTCATCAGCGCATTCGCTCCCACATAGGGGGTGGATGCGCTGGTGTGTTTTCCGGAATGTGCATTCAGTAGCAATACACGGATGTAGAGCAGGAACTCCCGCCCGCCTTGCTCCCCTCCAGTCGATTCCCAATCGATATGCGCATTCTTTGCCCGAGGTATGCCGCCAGCCTATATGGCCTGGTGCTCCTGTTGCTGTTGCCGCGTATTGCATCCGCCCAAGCGACAGCAGAGACACTTCGCGGTCGTGTCGCGGACGATTCGGCACGGTCCGTCAATGGTGCATCGGTTTTCGTCACCAGAAGCACGGACCGCAGCGTACAACAGGTCGTCTCAGACAGCGAGGGCCGCTGGTCGGTGCGATTCGAAGAAGGATCTGGCGACTATCTGGTGTTTGTCTCGGCACCGGGGTTTCAGAGCGTGCGCCGACGAATACAACGTCAGGATGCCGAGCGCGAGTTCGTGGTGGACGTCGTGCTGGTTCGCGCTGGCGCCGCCCAACTGACAGCCGTGCGAGTTCAGGCTCAGGGGAAACCACGCCCGGACAACGGTGTCCGTTTGGGCAGTGAAGAAGTCGGTGCATCGGACCGCTGGATGGACGGTGTTACCGCTGCACTGCCTCCCACGGTACGCGGCGATCTCACGGCCATGCAGGCCACCGTTGGCAATGTCGTTGCCGGTGCCGATGGTGCATCGCTGCTTGGTGCTTCATCAACATCCAACCTGACCACATTGAATGGCACCGCGCTGCCAGCCGGCCAATTGCCGCGTGGTGCACCGGTGGATATTCGATATTCCGCTGGTTCAATGGATGCGACACGTGGCGGCTTTGCCGGAGGACAGGTAGATGTCCGTCTCGCGGCGGGCAATCGCGATATACAGCGACGACGTATGTGGGGCACACTGAGTCCTGAGCTTCTGCAGGCGAGTGATCACATTGGTCGCGCAAGCGGTGCCACAGCAGGCATGGCGCGACTATCTGCCAGCGCCGACGGTGAAGCCATTCGCCGCGCGCTTACCTACAACGTGAGTGCCGATTATGCGCGCACGGCATCGGATCCGACTACGCTCGTTGATGCTGACCCGACACTACTGCGTGCAGTCGGACTGGTGCCGGATAGTGCAGCGCGTTTGCTCGCGCTCAACGGCACACAAGGTCCAGCACCAGGCAACGCACTCACTCGAAGCACGGATACCTGGAGCATACTCGGTCGCCTCGATGACACACGCGACACCACTCGTGTGCTGGCACTCACGACATTCGCATCTGGTACGCTGCGCAACGGGATCGGCGCGTCACCGCAGTTGTCTCCCAATTCCACGATGCGTCAGTCAGACCTGGCGCTCAATGTACAATTGCTCAATCAGCGAACGGTTCGACGCCTCTCGGCTTTCAACGAAAACCGTCTCGCACTGACGCATACCCAATCGAACACACAGTCGCGGGGCATCGAGCCGACCGCCCTTGTAGTCACCGACATGGAGAACGGTGGGCTCGCTGTACTGGGTGCGTCGCCAATGGCTGGCCGTGATCGCAATGGCTGGACCGCCGAAGGGGCCAGCGAATGGGCATGGCTGGCCGGCCGAGATGCCCCGGGTGTTCCCGGTGCGGCGGCGCATCGCTTCAAGGCCATTGCCTGGCTTCGCGCCGACGGAGTGCGTGACGCCAGCGTGCCCGATGCGTTCGGTACGTGGCGTTTCGCCTCACTCGCCGACTATGCCAACGGTGTTCCCGCGCTTTACACACGCACTATCAGCCAACCCGTTCGTTCGGGCACTGCATGGAACAGCGCACTGGCCCTTTCGCACCAGTGGCGGGCCTCTCCATCAGTTCATGTGTTGTCTGGTGTGCGCGTGGAAGGCAACATGATGGACGGCGCGTCCACACCATCGATTGCACGTGTGCACGCCAGTCCTCGGCTCGGTGTGACCTGGAACGTCGGGCGAGGCGATCCGCGCAGCGCACAGATGAACGCCTCCTACGGCACGGTCGTACGACCCACCATGGGCGTGCTACGCGCAGGCATCGGCGAATTCCGCGATCTCTATTCCGCGGGCACGCTTGCCGACCTGCGCGAATCGGGTGATGCAGCCAATGCCATTTCCCTGCTCTGTGTGGGTGATGCTGCACCTCTCGCGCCATGGAATTCGTCCGGCGCGCCATCGCAACCGACACAATGTCGTGATGGCTCAGGACTTGGCCAGCGTGTGGCGTCACTTCGTACGCTGTCACCGCAATACGATGTGCCCAGTGCGTGGCGCGGCTATGTGAACTACGCGCGCAATGTCGGTCCGTTCCTCGGGCGGGTCGAAGTCATGGGCGCAATCAATCGTGCGTTGCCGAGTGTGGTCGATCGCAATCTCATCGGCACACCGGTGTTCACGCTCAGTGACGAAGGACGAGCGATCTATGTCTCGCCTGGATCAATCGATTCGCGGTCCGGAGCGGTCTCTCCACGCGCCAGTCGCGTCGACGATGCACTCGGTCTGGTGCACGAAGTACGCAGCGATCTTCGTTCGGAAGCGGGGCAACTGTCCTTCGGTCTCACCACCGACATGTTTCGCTGGCGCACGCAGTACTACGCTCTGACCTGGACATTGCAGAGCGTGCGCCAACAGTATCGCGGTGCTGATGGTGGCAACTACGGCGACCCACGCGCCATCGAATGGGCCCGTGGTGTGAGCGATGCACGCCACATCATGCAGTTGCAGGCCGCGTATCCCATGCCACGTCGACTGGGGACGTTCACGCTCTTCACCCGTCTGCAATCCGGACTGCCATTCACGCCCATCGTACGTGGGGACATTGATGGTGATGGCACACCAGGTGATCGCGCTTTCGTGTTCGATCCCGCGGTCGATCGCATGCCGGAACGTGCGGCAGCCATGCAGGCTCTTTTGCAAGGCGCAGACCCACATGTGCGTCGATGCCTCGAATCACAGCTGGGTCGCGTAGCCACACGTCAGGGATGCTCGGGGCCATGGACACTCTCATCAAATGCGCGGCTCGACTTTGATGTCCCAATGCAAGTGGCCGGTCGTAGACTGCGCGCGGCACTGAACATCGAAAATCTCGCCAGCGGTGCCGACCTGCTGCTGAATGGCGACAATCCCCGCGGATGGGGCAATCCCGCGGCGCCGGATCCTGTCCTGCTCGTTCCGCGGGGTTTCGATGGCAATGGTGAGCGATTCGACTATGCGGTGAATCCGCGATTCGGCAGCACACGTCCAGGCAATACACTGCTGCGTACACCATTCCGTGTAGCGCTCGACTTCTCACTCGATTTCACGCGGCCTATTGCCGAGCAGCGTTTGGCGCGCACATTGGAGCCGGTGCGCCGCAATGGCACATGGCAGTCACCAACGGTCGAAGACATGCAGCGGGTGCTCACGCGTCAGGTGTCGAGCGTGCACCGCGTGCTGCTCGCATTCTCCGACACACTCTTCCTCACGCGCGATCAGATCGATCGACTGCGTACCGCCGATTCGGTGTTCCAGCAGGAAGCCCGTGCGCTCTATCATCCGCTCGCGGCTCGCCTGTCTGCGTTGCAGCGTCCGTTCGATGTAGCGGCCGCATTGAGCGACATTCGTGCAACGGAGTTTGCCTATCAGCGTCGGTTCTGGGCGCAGCAGGACCCCGTGCGACAGATTCTCACCCCGATGCAGCTGGATGTGATGCCACAGATCATCAAGATGATCATGGCCTACCAGCCGACACCGGATCCGCAGCGCTGGCCTCGATGGTTCTTTGCGGATGACGGCTCATCCGCCGGCGTTGGTCCACCGCCTTAAGGGCGGATCGCCAGCGATTAGCGCGGCGGTTCCTTGCTGTCGGCCGTGCGCACCGGCGCGGCCACACTGGCACTCGGTGCACGCAGGCGCTCGCGACGTTCCGTATCACGCCGCGCATCCATTTCCTTCACGACACGGCGGAACTCAGCCTCGCCAATACCACGCGCCGACATGCGCTGAATGTCAGCACGTGACTGCGACAGACGCGCCGCGCTGCTCATCGCGGATGGATTGGCTGAGAACTGTGCGGCCGTCGCAGCATTCATCGGCAATAAGCCGAGAAGAGCGTTGGGAATGGTCACCTTGCCAAGGCGAATGCCTTGCTGATCCCAGCCCCAGCGATTGCCGTTGCCATCGGTCTTGGTCCAGTCACCAGGCTGACGGCCGGTCTGACCACGTGCACGCGCCAGTGAGTCAACGGAATCCTGCGCCGCCATGAGGACACCGCGCATCATTTCACCAATGTTGTCGGCGCGATCGCCCTGCACTCCTCCACCGCCGCCGCCGCCGCTTCCCACCGGTCCACGCCACACACGTTCGTCGTTGTAACCCGGACGCACGCCGCGCACGTTGGGATCGAGTGCGCCAACCCCGTTGTGTGCCGGTGGACGACTACCCGTATCACCCGGTGCCGGACGAATCGGCGTGGCAACCGACGGAGTGGCAGCCGGGGGCAACGCGTTCGGTGTCGGCGCGGTACTGGGCGCCACATCACGCACCTGTCGCGGCCGTTCGGCAACAGCTGGCCTCGGTGTTTCAGTCGGCGTGACGAACGTGAGTCGTTCCTGCGGCGTGTCGCGCTTTTTGAACGACATGAAGCGGCTCAGGCCGTATCCCATGGGAATGACCTGAATAAACGCAGCCACAACTACGACGTGCAGAAGGATCGTGAACGCAACGACCTTGGGTGACCGACGCTCACGATCAGGGAGTCCCTGCAATCGCCGACCGAGCGGTCCACGACCGCTTTTGCGGGCACCGCGTTCCCCCGCCCCGCCCTGTGTGGGCGACTCGTGCTCGCCCTCTGGCGAATTGGGGGGAACGCGTGTCGTCATCTGGTAAAGATAGTCGGTTTTCCAGCCTGTGACGGGCTTGGGAGCGCCCTGAGGCGCTCCAGGATCACGTTAGGCGGGCGCAACGACAGGGTTTGAGACCCGACTCAACCCCACCAGTTCCACCTCGACCACGTCGCCAGGGACGAGTGGACGGGTCCCCGCCGGTGTGCCCGTGGCCACCAAATCACCCGGCTCGAGCGTGAGGTACTGCGAGATGTAGTGAAGCAGGAACGGGATCTTGAACACCATGTCCGCACCTGTCGCTTCCTGCACTACCTGTCCGTTGACACGTGTCACCAGCTGAATGGTTTCCAGGTCTGCTGGCGCGGGTGCCGGAGTTCCCACAGGACAGAAGGTGTCGAGTCCCTTGGCTCGCGCCCACTGCCCATCGTTGCGCTGGAGATCGCGCGCCGTGACATCGTTGAGCGCGACAATGCCGCCGATGGCCGCACGCGCTTCGTCTTCGCTCTTGGCCTTCGAAAGCCGAGTGCCAATCACGACTGCGATTTCACCCTCGAATTCCACGTGCGATGACACCGGATGCAGCACGATGGACTGGCCTTCGCGAATGATGGACGACGGTGGCTTGAGGAACAGCAGCGGCTCCTTCGGCACATCGTTGCCCATTTCCTTGGCGTGGGCCACGTAGTTGCGACCAACGCAGACGATCTTCGAGGGTGTTTGCACGGGAGACTGGTATGAAGGCGGGGAGTGTATCTCAACACTCGAGACTCCAACTCTCTACTCAGAACCGATCAGTGCTGGGTTCTGTGTTGAAGTTTCGAGTAAGGAGTTGACCAACGCAATGCTCTACCGGCGACTCCGGTCTCTTGCCCGAGCTTCGTAGAACCCAGACACCTGTCCCACGACCGAACCCCATGCGCCGGTCACGCGTCGTGCCGGTGGCAATCCATCGAGCAAGGCTCGCCCGTAACGTTTGGTCATTACGCGTGGATCACTCAGCACGACAACGCCCGCGTCGGTCCCCGTACGAATGAGTCGACCAAAGCCCTGTTTGAGACGCAGGGCAGCATGCGGCAGCATGAACTCCATGAAGCTGTTGCCACCTCGCGCTTCGATGGACTCACACTGAGCGGCGACCACAGGCTCCGTTGGCACACGGAATGGCAGCTTGGCAATCAGCAGTCCGCGCAGTGCATCACCCGGAACATCGATGCCTTCCCAGAAGGTGGCGGTGCCGAGCAGAATCGCGCGCCCCGAATCACGGAAGCGTTGCAGCAGCACATCGCGCGATTCTTCACCATGCACCAGCAACGGCCACTTCCCGGCGTGCCCTTCGCGACGCAACCACTCTGCCATCTCACGCACATCGCGATGGCTGGTAAAGAGGCCAAAGAGCCCACCGTCACTGGCCGACGCGAGATCGACCAGATGTCGCGATACGCCAGCGAAATGCGTGCGCGCATCTTCGTTGGGTGCCGGTATATCGGTGGGCACGACCAGCAGTGCCTGACGTGGATAGTCGAATGGCGAAGGGAAAATGGCACTCGCCTTCTCACGCTTCGCGCTGTCGATGCCGAGTCGACGCTCGAGAAATGTGAAACCACCGTCCGTGGCCAGCGTGGCGCTGGTCACGACGGCAGATTCGACGCGTTCGAACAGATCTTCGCGCAGCACAGGAGCGAGATCGAGCGGCACGCAGTGGACCGCCACATTGCGCTCACCCGTTTGCGGTGACGGCTTTCCCTGAAACTCCATCCAACGCACCATCGGCGGCCCTTCATCAGTGGGATTGAGGGCCTTCCCCAATCCATCACCGGCCGTCTGCAGTCGCCGAATCACTGCGCGGATCTCGTTCAGCAGTGGCTCCATTTCCTGCGCGCGCGTGCGATCGCTTTCGAAGCGATCACGCACCACTTCGAGCCCTGAGCCCAGCGCATCGATTTCCGTGAGCAGTTCACCGAGTGTACTGGCGATGCCAGCGAGCCACAGCGGATGCTGATGAAACGCCGGAGTCAGACGCAGCACGGCTACGCCATCCTGCTCGAGGACCGCAGACAGCAACTCGAACAACAGGTGCGAGCGGTCGCGCGCCGTCACGGTACTCGAGAACAACCCGCTCTCGATCAGATCGAGACTCGCGGTGCTGAGCAGGTCCTTCTTGCCTACCAATCGCGACACCAACGTGGGAAGCAGACCACGACCGCGTCGTTCGAGGCGTGCAAACAACCGCGCCAGCGAACGCCGCGTGACACTGTTGCCGAGGTGCGCCCCAGCCGCTTCCTCGAGATGATGACCTTCATCGATCACTAGTCGACGATAGGCCGGCAGCACTGCTGAATCTTCCCAGTTCTGCACCTGACGACGCACCGCCACATCACTGAGTAGTAAGTGATGATTGACCACCACCACATCAGCCGCTGCGGCGTCCTTTCGCGCCTTGAACAGAAAGCAGTCGTTGTAGTGCGTGCACTTCATGCGGCCGCACAAATCGGGCTCCGCGCTCACCTCATCCCACACATCGGGACGCGGTGGCGACGGCAAATCCGCCAGCGAACCATCCTGTGTGTGCTTCGCCCACTCGGCGATACGTTCGATGTCCGCCGACAATCCATCTTCAAACAACGCCGCACCCGCACCGCTGGCTTGCTCGAGACGATTGAGACAGAGGTAATTCCGCCAACCTTTGAGCAACGCAAACGACACGGGTTGATCGGTCAGTGCGCGCTTGAGAAATGGCAAATCCTTGGCGACCAACTGCTCCTGCAGCGTGATGGTGTTCGTGCTCACCACCGTGCGCTCGCCATTGGCCGCTGACCAACGCAGCGCCGGAATCAGATAGCCGAGTGATTTGCCAACACCGGTTCCCGCCTCGAGCAGCGCCACTCCGCCCCTGTTGTAGCGTTCCGCTACGGCAGCTGCCATGTCCCGCTGACTCGGCCGGTCTTCGTAGTCGCGCGCGCCATGCACCGTTTGCATGGCCTGGGCAATCAGTCCATCGGGGCCCAGTGTGTCGTGCACGGAATCGAGCGACACCGGCACCTTGGCACGCTGCGAAGGCACCTCGGCCACGACATACACGCGCGTTGCGCCATTGTCGCAGATGGCAAACCCCACGCCATTGCCATGCAACCGGCATGCGACTTCGTGGTCCGCATCGCTTGGTGTGAGATCACCCGAGGGATGATTGTGCAGCAGCAGCTGCCCGCGCTCTGCCACCCCAGGCAATGCGAGCACGCTGCTCACATCACCGGCAGCGACTTTGCGCGCACTGGCAATGGTCCCGTCTTTCTCGACGGTGCAGACAAAACACACCTCATTGCCACCGTGCAGCATGATCTGCGTGCGCACGGCTTGCGCGGCCGGTTTGCTCAGCCGCGCTTCACCCATTGTTGTGCGCCCTGCACCCTTACTTCCCACGCCCTTTGCGATACGACGGTACTCAGGTCTTGCGTGGCTTCTTCTTCGCGGCCGGGAAGAGCACGTTGTTGAGAATCAAACGATAGCCCGGCGAGTTGGGATGCAACGACAGATCTGTCGGCGCGCTGCCAATGGCATGCTGCGGATCTTCCGGATCATGGCCACCGAGGAAGGTCCACGAACCCTTGCCGTAGTCACCGTGCAGGTACTTGGTCCACGGTGCGCCCTCTTCCTGCGCGAGCACGGTTACGCCGCTCTTCACCACGGCACGATTGAAGCTCGTGGTCACGCCATAGAAATCGGGCACCACCGTGCGATGATTCTGCACCAGCATGGTGGCCACTGGATCGAGCTTGGCCGAGAATCCGAACAGCGTAAAGGCACCGAGCGGCTGTCGACGGGACGGCACGTTGACTTGATGGCCATCGATATCGCTGAGCGCGTTTACGTATGGCGACGGTTCCACATGCGCACCCTGAAAGGCGAGCGCACGCGTCCAGTCGAGACGCGCATCCGCATCGGGCGCCGGCGGCGAACCATCGGAGAACGGACCGGCGATGTCCACCGCAAATGACGCGATGGAGAGATCCAGTGATTCAGTAGCTCCGCACATGGCGAAGAGAAATCCACCGCGCTCCACGAAACCACGAATGTTGTCGGCCACGGCCTTCTTGAGAGCCGGCACATCGTTCTTGCCGAAGCGACGCCCCGTCGACAGATCGCGTTCCCGCTGCGCGATGAACCACGGCGCATCACGATAGGCGAGGTACAACTTGTTGTACTGCCCCGTGAAATCCTCGTGATGCAGGTGCACCCAGTCGTACTTGGACAGGTCGCCGCGCATGACATCGTCGTCCCACACCGACACAAAGTCGATGCCGGCATAGGTCAGGGCGAGCGTGACGGCATCGTCCCAGGGTGGCTGGTCCACCGGACGATAGATGGCAACACGCGGCGCCCGCTCGAGGACCACGGCATCCATGTTGCCACCGGCAAGCTCGGCGCGTGCACGGGCAACGTCCGCATCGGTCCACGGCTCGATGGAGACACCGTCGAGAGCGGCACGCTTACGGATGTCTGGTGCATCGGGAAGCAGGAATGCTCCGCCCCGATAGTTGAGGAACCACTCCGCCTTCTGCCCATTCTTGATGGCCGTATAGGTCACCCCATAGGCCTTGAGGTGATTGCGCTGCGCGTCATCCATGGGCAGCAGCAAGTGCTGCGCCTCTGCACGGGGCATAAACGCACACAACAGGACCAGTGCGGCGAACATCCGTCGCATCAGCACGAGACTCTTGGCGAGCGTCAGCATGTGAGAAATCTAGTCGGTGATGCCATGGCAACAGAGAAGTCGATGGCCGACACGTCGGCAGTTGACTCCGCCGGAGGCACCGTACCCTTGAGTTGTTCGAGCTCACGTCGCGCCTGGGGCGCAAGCGCGCTGTTCGTGTAATCCACCAGCAACTGTTCAAGGCGTGTTCGCGCGCCTGCAGTATCGCCGCGCGCGCGCAGCCAACGTGCCCATGCAAGTAGCGCCTCCGGCGCCTCCGGACTCTTGGGATACGTGGTCACGATGCGCTCCCACACTGCCGTAGCACCGTCGGGGCGACCGATACGTGCGCTCAGTGCAAGTACCGCGGGGGCCGCCGTACCAACCGAATCGGCCAGCGCAGCAAACTGTGTGGCCGCACTGACGGAGTCGCGCTTCGCTAACGTGAGGAACGCTCGCCCTACTGCCTGCGAGCGATCCAATCGCACTCGTGCCAGCAAACCCAGCGCATCCACCAGTTCAGAGCGCTGCGATGCCGCGCGCACCAGATGCCGACGCGCCGTTGCCAGATCCCCATCATACAATGCGAGGGAGCCGGCAATCTCGTCGTCATCTTGCAAATCCGTATCGGCCATCGCCCGGCGTGCCTTTTCGACATCGCCGGCTCGCAGCCACGCGTTGACCAGCGGACGTGTGAGCATGGATACCGATGCCGCATCGAGGCGCGACCGTTCACGATCGAGCGCCGCCTGCGCTTCGGCCACCTTCCCGCTTTCGCCCAACGCTTCGATTTCGAGTGGTAACAGCGCACGTGATCGCACCGCGGCACTGGTGGTATCACCACTCCGCGGCTTGGTGTTCAGAATGGTCAGCGCCAACGCCGCATCCCCACTCCGTAGTGCGGCTTCGGCCGAACGACGCTGACTTTCCAGATCTCCCGTGCGCGCAAAGACGGCGCGCCAGGCTTCACGAGCCACCAGCCACGACTGATTGAGTTCCGCGCGTTCGCCAAAAGCCCGCCACGCGGCAATCGTGCTGTCATTCGCCGGAAGCGTCGACATGGCCACCCATGCGCGTCGCGGTTCGTTCCATGCGAACTCGAGCGACGACAGCAATCGACGCGTCACCAACTCTGCCGGCGGCGCACTGAGCACAGAACGAATGGAATCGCGCGCCGGTCCGGGCGCGCGCTGCATGCCATAGAGGGCCGCTGTTTCGAGATACGGTTGATCCACCAGCGCATTGCGATACGCCGTGGCCGCTTCGAACCATCGCCCGAGCGACACGTGTAACTGCGCCGTCTCGCCAGTGATGGCTCCAGCCGTGCCCAACAACCGCGTGGCTTCCTTGAGTACCGAGTCGGCGGCCAGTGAACGTCCACGCTGCATCAGCAAACGCGCATACTCGCGATACGGCGCACCATCGTTGCCAGTGGCGCGTCGCCAGGCGACGAACGCGAATCGTGCGTCCTCATCACGAGCCATCATGATGAGGGCACGCAGGTGAATCTGATGCGCCGTGGGATCGGTTGGCCGTCGCTGCAGAATGCGTCGCACCATGGGCACGATGGAATCGAGTGCGCCCTGCTCATACCAGACGCGCTCAAGTCCAAGCATCGCGACGGCCAGGCGATTGCCATCGCTGCCACCATCGGCCATGACTTGAGTCACGACGTCCTTGTAGGCGGCGACGGCAACCGCCCGATTGCCCTTGTCTTCGGCGTCGAGCGCGCGCGCGAGCGGGTCCGTCATTGTCGGCGGTGAAGCCGACGCTGGCGGCATACGTGAGCCCTGGGCCTCGAGGCGCTGCGCGCCGGCTAACAAGCCGGATAGCGCAACGCCCGACACCAACAGGACTCGCAGATTATTGCGGTGGCAGCGTGCCATTGAGGCGGCGGAAGTACTCGATCACCAGACGACGATCATCGGCGCCCAGTCCACGCAGATCGTTCCACGTCGGCGGCGGGAACTTGCTGGCCGCGCGTCCCGACTGCGGACCATCAACGCGACCGGTGTTGAGTCCACTGCCGGCCTTCGCTTCACGCGGCCCCTGATCGTCACGCTCATCCTGCTCGAGGAATCGACCCGCATCCAGCAAACGGCGATACAACGACTGCTGTCGCTGCGCCACAGCGGGATCGAGTCCATTGCGTTCGAGTTGCTGCGCCAACTGCTGAGCCTCACGCGCGAGTGCATCGGTGCGCCCGGTCTCATCGAGATCGGACACATCGGTCAGGCTGCGCGCCACATCACGCTGCTGGCGAGCCAACACGCGTGCCTGCTGCTGCGCCTGATCACCCTTGGCACCACCCGGCATCATGTTGAGGCCCTGCATCTGGCTATTGAGCTGCCCCTGCTGCTGCGCCAACTGCTTGAGTTGCTCCATCATCTCAGTGAAGCCCGACGCCGATTTCGCGTTGTTCACACGCTCGCGATCACGCACCAGCGATGACAGCGCCTGATTGAGCGCTTCACTGGCATCCTTCATCGCGTTCTGCGCCTGCTCGGACCCACCAGGCTGCCCCTGCTGCTGCATGGCCTGCGTAGCCTGCTCAACCCGACGCTGCGCTTCACCCATGGCCTTCTGTGAACGCTGCGACAGCAGCGACGACGACCGGCCCGCTTCTTCGAGACGCTCGGCCGCCTGCTGCACACCCTGCTGCAGTGCACTCTGCTCGCCCTGCATACCCTGCGATCCGTCCTGACGCGCGCGCTTTTCGAGCTCGGCCTGCTGACGCGCCAACTGCATGGTCTCGTTGATGGACTGATCGAGCTGGTCCGACAACTCACCCTTCCATGCATTCACCTGTGCGTCGCGCGCCTGTCCAAGCTGTTGCGCAGCCTTGTCCATCGCATCTGCAGCCTGGCGAGCCTGCTGCGATGGATCACCCTGACCACCGGACTGCGGCGGACCACCCTGCTGTCCTTGCGGCCTGCCCTGCTGCCCCTGTTGGCCTTGCTGTCCTTGTTGACCCTGCTGGCCTTGTTGACCCTGTTGCTGCTGGCCTTGCTGTCCTTGCTGACCCTGTTGGCCTTGTTGACCCTGTTGCTGTTGGCCTTGCTGTCCTTGCTGGCCCTGCTGCTGCTGGCCTTGTTGCCCCTGCTGGCCTTGTTGCCCCTGCTGGCCTTGCTGCTGCTGGCCCTGTTGCTGCTGACGCTGCGCTTCCCGAGCGGCCTGAGACATGGCATCCGCAGCCTGCTTGGCCATTGGCTCCGCTTCGCGCGTTTTCTGTGCACCCTGACGCGCGCCAGCTTCTTCGAGCTTCTTGGCGAGCTGCTCGACCTGTCGCTGAATTTCGCGCGACCGCTCCGCCAGTTCGCGCGGATCCTGTGAGGCACGCTGCTCCGCGCCCTCCTTGCTCTCGCCCGGCTTGCCATTCGCACCTTCACGCTTGGCGCCGTCCATACGTTCGGCCATCTGTCGCTGTTCCTTCGACAGATCGCGCGCATCGTCCTTGAGAGTCTGCATCGCCCCTTCAAGCGCCGCGCGCTTCAGCATCTCCGCGCTCTTCTCGAGCTGCTCGCGCATCTGCTTCTGCTGCTCGGACAACTGCTGCATGGACTGTTGCGCCTGCGAGCCGCTCAAACGCTCTGCATTACGATTGAGCTCCTCGAGCTGCTTCTGCATCTCGGGCGTCATCGCATCGCGCAGCATCTTCTGAATGTCCCGCATGCGCGACGCCAGTGTGGTATCGAGTGCGTTCGCATTGCGCAGACGTGACTCGAGTTCCTGCGCACTCTGACGCAGCGAATCCACCTTGGAGCTCAGCTGCTGCTGATCCCGGGCCATCTGCCGCGCCTTTTCGGCCGCGCTGAATGACATGGACTGGGACTTGTTGCCTTCACTCTTGGCACCGTTCGACTGATTCTGCTCGCCGGGCGATCCCTTGAGCTCACGATTGCGTGAGGCATCACTCGTGTTCTGCTGCAACTGACGCTCCTGCTGCGCCAACTGCTTGGCCCGCTGCGCCAGCGAGTCCGCCAGCGCACGCGCCATCGAGCGCTGCTCGGCCAGTGTCGGCATACGCAGAATGATTTCCGCACTCACCGCCTGTTGTGCCCACGGCGAATCGTCGGTCGCTACGGCCGTCACATGCAGCTTGTCGCCCGGCTCGAGCTTGCGGCCATCGAGCGTAATGGTGGTGCCACCTTCAAAAACTGGCGACGCTGGCGAAGCCACTTCGACGCGCTCACGCGTCACCGGGACATCACCACCCGCCGCTTCACGCCACACCATGAGGTGCACGCGGGCCACGCCATGATCGTCGCTGGCATCGACCAGCACTGCCACTTCGCCCGTCGGACCAATGGCTGTATCGGTTACCGGTGCCACGATCTGCACATCTGGCGACTGATCGGGGATGGTCGTAAACGGCAACGCATCGGGCAATTCCGGTGGCAATGCCACACCATCGGCGCGTGGCGTCGCATCGGCACGCCAAGTCCACGTGCCATCACGATCGATGGGAATCAGCGCCTCTGCGGGCTGGCCAGTGCCAACCAGATCACCCGCAGGAATCAGCGGCACGGTGTCGCGCCCATTCACCAGCACAGCGTTGCGTGCGCCCGCATGCAGCATGATGCGCACGCGTACACGCGTGCCACGCGGCACGCGGAGCGGCGGCACGGGCTCAAGCGATTCGTCCGTCCGGCCGAGGTACGACGGGTAGTGCGCGCGGAGCGACACATCACCAATCCATCCACGGTCTTCGATAATCAGCGCGGCCTCGAGCGGTGTCGCACGTCCATCGGACACGCGCACCGTGGTCGGCGCACGCATCGGACCAAGCGCCAACGCAGCCGTGCCTTCATCACTCACCTGCAATGTGGTGTCCTGCCACGCTTCACCTTCAGCGCGCCGCGACACGACAATGTTTTCACGCCCCGGTGCCACAACCCTCAGCGTGACCGGCATACCACGCGGCACACGCGTGGGCAGGCGATCAAATGCCATGGCTGGCAACAATGTGCCACGCCACGCCGCAATCGGACGACGCATGGCCGCCAAACCATCGGGCACCATGCGTGCCGCTGAACCCACACCGGCCGCACCAATCGCCGCAGCCACACCGGCAATCGTCACACCCTGCAGCAGACGACGCGCCTCGCGTGGCACCAGCGGCCCCGGCACCAATCGATGCGCCACATCACGCGCCGCACGCGCGCCAAGTGGTCCACTGTTGGCCACTTCGAGCGCACCGCGCAACGAACCTGCACGCAGTGACTGTTCGGCCTCGATCACGCCCGCCAATCCAACACGCGACAGCACACCAGCATTGCGTGCGCGCCACTGACGAACAGCCAGCCATGCGCCACCTGCACCGGCAAACCAGAACACGAATGGCATGACCCGCGGCCAACGCATCCAACGCCCATCGGCCAATGCCCACGCGCCGATGGCGACAGCGCCCGCCAGCACGGCAATGACCAGTAAGACGGACGCGGCGGTTACACGTGCCTGCAGTCCTCCCTGTTCCTGTGCCAGTCGCGCGTCGAGCGCGGCTCCTTCAGCGGCGCGCTCGGCACCACGCGTGCGAATTGCTGGAGCCGTCATGCACACCTCGGCGCGACATCGTCCAGCATGTTCACTGAAGAATTCGCCAGCAGGTCATGATTGCTGATCATGGCGTTACGCGTGAAGTGATAGCGTACGTGAAGAGATTGACACCGAGACGAATGGCCGATTCATGCAGCGCCGGCGGATCCGGGTAGGTCCCGATGTCTTCCCATCCGTTGCCGAGGTCGGTCGAATAGGTGTAGTAAACGGCGAGGCGATTGCCGATGAAGATGCCGTAGCCCTTGGCCGGCTTGCCGTCATGCTCATGAATCTTTGGCACACCACCCGGGAAGTCATACACCAGGTGGTAGATCGGATGCGACGTTGGCACTTCAACGAGCTGACGATCAGGAAAGACGCGCGCGAGTTCGCGCCGCAGACTTTCATCGAGCCCGTAATTGTCGTCGGCATGCAGGAAGCCGCCGCGGGTGAGATACTCGCGCAGTCGCGTCACTTCGACTTCGCTCAACTTGATCTCGCCGTGTCCCGTGATGTGCAGGAAGGGAAAATCAAAGAGCGCAGAGTCAGTGAGACGCACACGTGCTTCGGCACGCTCAATGGGCAACGACGTGCGCTCGGCCACCGCGCGAATGAGATTGGGCAGACTGGATGGGTTGGCGTACCAATCGCCGCCGCCTTCATACTGCACACGGGCAATGGCCAATCGCCCGGGACCGCCATAGGAGGCCGCCATGAGTCCGAGCGGAGCGAGCAGACACGCCGCCATCAGGGTCCTGCGAAGAACACGCGGCGCAGCAGCAGACAGCATGGCGACTCGGGTAGGGCTCAGGTGTCGTGGGCGAGACGATAGGCGAGATTGCGGCTGGCGCCGTGCTCGTCCATCAGCATTCGGACGATATCACGCGGACGGAATCCTTGCTCGCGCCAGGCCTGAGCAGCGGCCTGCAACCCGTCTTCCGTCACCTCCGCAGCGACCGCCCCGGCCAGCACGATGACGATTTCGCCGCGCGGAGGGGTCGCCTCGTAATACGCGGCGACATCGAGCAGCGTTCCGCGCTGGATGTCCTCAAAATGCTTGGTCAGCTCCCGCGCCACCGCCACGCGCCTCTGGGCACCACCCACCGACGCGAGTTCCCGCAGCGTGTCGACCAACCGATTTGGTGATTCGAATACCACAACGGCGTGCGGCGACCGTGCCGCCAACGCGAGATGGTCTTCGCGTTCTTTTCCTTTTCGCGGCAGAAATCCGAGCACCGTAAAGGGGTGCGGTGTGATCCCCGACGCAACGAGGGCCGCCAAGGTGGCGGATGCTCCTGGAACCGGTATGACACGAAGACCGGCATCGAGCGTTGCCTCGACCAGACGACTGCCCGGGTCGGACACCAATGGGGTGCCGGCATCACTGATCAGCGCCAGCGACTCACCTGCCTGCAGTCGTTCGATCAGGCGCGGAACCGCGCTCGCCTCATTGTGCTCATGCAGCGCCAGCGTCGCCGCGCGAATACCAAAGCGATCGAGTAACGGTCGACTGTGACGCGTATCCTCGCAGCAGATCAGCGTCACCTGCTGCAGCACGGCAAGCGCCCGCAGCGTCATGTCCCCGAGATGACCGATCGGGGTGCTGACAACGTGCAAGGCCCCAGGCGTTACCGCCTGGGGCCATTCCTGCGACGCTGCCTGCGCTAGCGACGCGAGCGCATCCGACCGCTCGGTCAGGCGTGCTCCTTGAACTTCGCTTCAAGCGCCGGGCGCGGTACCGCACCAACAACCTGATCCACCAGCTTGCCGTCCTTGAAGAACAGGATGGTCGGGATGGATCGCACGTTGAAGCGCGCTGCCGTGCGCTGATTGTTGTCGACATCGAGCTTGGCCACCTTGGCCTTGCCCTGGTAGTCCACAGCCAGCTGCTCGACAATCGGGGCAATCATGCGACACGGAGCACACCACGTCGCCCAGAAATCCACGACCGCGAGCCCCTGATGCTGCTCGATCTCGGTCGCAAACGTATCGTCCTTCACTTCGACTGCGTTCGCCATCGTAGCTCCGTGGGAGGCGCGCGGTGGCCTGTGCCCCTGCGCTGTCCTCCGAATGCGGGATTAAGATTCGGATCCTGTCACCGACGTCCTTTACTAGACCGCCATGACCCAATCCGTTCGCCGCGGCACGCGCATCGCCCACATCGGGGTCGCCGTACGCGCCATCGACGAGCTGTTGCCCATCATGCGTGATGTGTTGCAGATGCCCGAGGTTCCACTTGGTGATTCAGATGGCGCGACCATCGTTGGGCTCGCCTCTGGTGAATCACTCGTAGAACTGCTGCAGGCCACCGCTGAGGATACCCCGATCGGCAAATATGTCGCCAAGCGCGGTCCCGGTATTCATCACGTGTGCTTCGCCGTGGACGACCTCGACGGCATGATGCAGCGCTGCCGTGATGCCGGTCTCCGACTCATCGACGAAACCCCACGGATCGGCGCGGAAGGCAAGCGCATTGCATTCCTGCATCCGAGCTCAACCGGCGGCGTTCTCGTCGAACTGTCCGAATACTAGTCAGGGCCGGAAGCAGAACCAGCCCGGGGCCGGAAGGCCGCGGGCTGGTGCAAAACATGACTGGAGCGTCTGGAACGTCGGTGTGTCGGCAGATGTGTCAGCGACAGAAGTCGCGCAGTTTGCTGACATCCACATCCTGCACCAGCCATTTGCCACCAGGACCGGTCACGGTGGAGAACGTGGTGCGGGAGCTGATTTTCCCCTTGGTCAGCTCGACGAGATACTCCTGCACACCACCCGCCATCAAACGTGGGCGATCCTCGACAAACGCGTACTTGTCATGCTGCATGAGGCACTGCATCACGATGAGACGCTTCTCGAGCTCGTCCCGCTTGAACTGGTCGCGTGCCAAGCCCTTGGTGTTGCCCCAGTACGCCGACATGGCCTGAAGATCCTGCGCATTCACCGCCTTGAGGAAGGCATCGATGGCTCCACGCCCGGAGGCGCCGCCCACATCGGTCGGAGTGCCACCCGCCGATGGCGCCGCAGCACCAGGGAGTGAGCTGTTAGTCGATACCATCTGGCGCGCACAGGCACTGGTCGCCAAAGCCGTCATCATCAGCACGCCCAGCCCGCGCATCATGCGCGAGCGAACGTTCATTGCCGGGAACTGTTCCACCAAGGCCTCCTTCCTTCGTCGTGGATCGGTTGGTACGTAGTGTATCACGCGGTCCACTACGAGATTTACTTGTTGTTTGACGCCAGCACGAACCTAGTACGAAGCTAGTACCCGCCAGAGCGCTGGATACCCCGCAATCGGAATACCCCGCTCTGCCTGCAACTGTACACAATTCGCCGGATTACTGCCCGTGACGTCGCTCCGCTATCAGCGCCTCTATGTGAACATCGACCATGTGGCCACCGTTCGTCAGGCACGGCGCAGCGCCGAACCCGATCCGGTTGCCGCCGCCGTCCTCTGCGAAAAGGCCGGGGCCGATGGGATCACGGCTCACCTGCGCGAAGATCGTCGACACATTCAGGACGACGACATCCAGCGTCTGGCGACCACCGTGACCACGGTGCTGAACCTCGAGTGTGCCATTACCGACGACATGCTCCGGCTGGCCGAAACACTTCGCCCGGCGCAAGTCACCCTGGTGCCGGAACGTCGTGAAGAAATCACCACCGAAGGTGGACTCGATGTGGTGGGGCACCGAGAAGCCGTGCAGGCAGCGGTGGCGCGTCTCAAGGCGGTCGGTATTCGCACCAGTCTCTTCATTGATGCCGACGAAGCCGCGGTTCGCGTATCGAAGGACGTAGGTGCGGACGCCATCGAACTGCACACCGGCCCCTATTCCCATGCCCCGCGTACGGGCGGGCCGCTGGCAGCCCTTAAGGCCGCTGCGGCTCTGGGGGCCTCCATCGGGCTGGCCGTCCATGCCGGCCATGGCCTTTCTGTACACAATGTGGGACCGGTAGCCGCAATTCCCGAGATCGAGGAGCTCAACATCGGGCACGCCATTGTGGGGCGCAGCATCTTTATCGGGATGGAGCGCGCCGTGCAGGAAATTCGTGAGGCCATGGACGACGCGCGCGCCGCGGATCGATTCTAAAGATCGATTCTGATACGACCTGATTTCACTGTCTCGCAGCCAATTCTGACCATGAGCGCTCCGCAGGCCCTGATCGAATTCTTTCAGAAGGAGGCGGTCGAATATCTCGATCGGCTCGACCAGCTGCTGTCCGCAGGCGAGAGTCAGGGGCCGGATGCTGCAGCATTTCTGGCCAGCGCGCGCGCGCTGCGCGGCAGCGCCACGATGACACGTCTCGATGGACTGCCCGACTTCGCGTCCACGGTGGAACGCATTGCCAGTGGATGGCGCGATCAGGAACTGCGATGGGATCAGCGTATGCACTTCGCCGTTCGTGGTGCGCTGGCGGAATTGCGATCGCTGGTCGAGCGCGCGGCGGTGTGGAGTGACTCCGAAACCCGTCGCAGTCGCACACAGTCGGTGGCATTGGCTGCGGTAGCCGCAGGTTACCTCGCGCTGGCCGCACCGGCGGATTCACCCGCCATGCAGATCGTGCCGATCGCGCGGTTTTTCCCTGACGATGGATTGCCCGCCATTGTGCAGCGGAATCCCAATCCGCCCATGACACTGGCCCAGCGTTTTCGACAGGACATCGCCGCGGCAGCCGATGGCGTGGCGCGCGAGTCCGCGACGTTGGCCACCACACCGGCGGGACCAGCGCAACTGGCCGTGACCGATGGCGTACGGCGCTCCCTACTTGGGCTGGCCGATGTGGCGGAGAGTTATGGTGCGGCCAGCATCACCACGCTGGCCACGCGCATGGCACGCGCACCGCTCGCGGCGTCCAGTGAACGCGCCAGCGTGCAGGCACTGGCTCGTCTGCTGATGGACCGCGAGCTCACCGATTCGCAGCTCGCCGCTCAGGTCAAGCAGACGGGTCTCACGTGGGCCGGTGCGGCGACGCCGGAACCGGCCATCGTGTCCATCGAGTCACTGCTCTATCGGGGACATTCAGCGGTCGCCCGTGCGCGCGAAGTGCGCGATCAGCTCAATCAGCATCGTCAGCGGGGAACGCTCACCGAGCCAGACGCACACGCATTGTTCGAAGAGTTGAGCGACCTGCTCGATCTGGCTGTCACCACCTGAGTCCAGCGGTCATTGGACGCTCGAGTGGAGACGACGGTTGCCGCGCACGCGAAGATCAATCTCGTGCTGCGGATTCTTGCGCGCGAAGCGAGTGGATATCACGGCATCGAAACGTTGTTTCAGCGCCTCGCGCTGCACGACATCGTCCGTGTGCGTGTCGCTGATTCAGCGCGCGAACTGCATTGTCATGGCCCCACCATGCCATCGGGAGGCCTGGGTCCGGTAGAACAGAATCTCGCGTGGCGCGCAGCCCTGGCATTCTGTGAAGCCGCCCGATGGGATACGGGGTTTGCGATCGATGTCACCAAGCACATTCCGGTGGGCGGTGGTCTTGGTGGTGGCAGTGCCGATGCGGCGGCCGTGCTTCAAGCGCTCAATGCATTGTGCCCTGCTCCATTGGCATCAGGTGCGCTGGTGGAACTGGGCGGTACACTTGGTGCCGACGTCGCGTTTCTCGCGTCGGGTGCTGCACGCGCGTGGGGGTGGGGGCGCGGCGATCGCCTGCTCTCCCTTCCCGCATTGCCGGCCATGGGCGTCACGCTCGTCGCCTTTACCGAAGGCGTGAACACGGGTGCGGCCTACGGTGCATTTGCACGAGCGCGCGAGAGTGCTCAGGGAAACACAGCCGTACCCGCGCACGCATTCTCAGTCGACATACTGCAGTCGTGGCACGGCATCTCGCATGCCGTGGTGAACGACTTCGAATCGGTCGTCCCAGCCATGCATGCGGGTGTGCGTGTCGTTCTTCCCGAAGTACGGCGTTGCGCAGCAGCGTTACAGGCGGAGGGTCATGTTGCCGCCGGCTTCATGAGTGGCAGCGGTGCGACGTGCTGTGTACTGCATCCACTGGATGTTGCGCCGACGCTGCACCTTCCGACCGACGCGCAAACAGTGCGTACGTCTACGTTGTAAACTGATTCACACGGAAACCGCGAAAAAATAGAAACCACAGGATGACAAGGCACGAGTCATCCTGTGGTTTCTTTTGTTGTCCGAGAAATCCGTGTTAATCCGTACCCATGTTAATCCGTACCCATTAGCGGGGCAGTTCCGTCTTGCCGCTCTTCGGGTCGAACGTTGCTCCATGTGGCAACAAGTGCATCTGCACCCCTGCGGCGCCAAGCACATTGGCCGATGCCGCTGTACGCTTCGCCGCCCGTGCATCCACGATCAGCACGGAACTCGCGCCGGCAATACGCCACAGTCCACTGGGCTCCACAATCAGTGCTGTGCCTTCGTCGATACCCGCGCCGAGATGCGGTCCTTCGCCCAGCACGAGACTGAGCAGTCGATTGTGGCGCTTCCGACGGAGGAAGTGCTGATCGATGATGGCGTCGGTGAGATAGCCGAAGCCGCTGTCGACAGCCACACTGCCACGCGCCACACGTGTCCAGGATTCGGTGGTGTCGCGGCGTGTGCCGAGTTCATCGCCAGTGATCATGGGCGTGGAGATCACGGCCGCGCCGGCTGAAGTACCACCGACTACGGCACCGGCATCAAAACGCGCGCGAATGGCGCGCTCCACCTTCGTGCCACGCAACACGGCGGTCAGACGATTCTGATCACCACCACCAAACCAGATTCCCGTCGCGCCATCGAGCAGTCGCACGATGGAATCGACATTGGCCTGTTCGCGTGTGATCCAGAGCGAACGTGATGTGGCTCCAAGCTTACGGAAGTCCTCAGCCTTTGATTCGCCGCTCTTCTCACCATTCACACTGGCCTGGGCGAATACGATGATGTTCGCCTTCCCCGAACCACCTGCCCGGGTCACGAAGTCCTGAACCAGCGACGCGGGTTGTGTTCCGCCGCCCACGATGAACAGGGTGCCGCGGTTGGCAGCAGACTGCGCCTCGACGGTGTGCACCACGGTGCTCGAAGCGCAGAGAAGGGCGCCAAGCAGAATGCGCTGGAGAGTGTTGATCACGGAGCGGGCGGATTGAAGGAGAAACCGGACATCAACGTCGCGGCGACACAGTCACCGGTACGGAAACAGCCCAACCGGAGCCGTCGCCGCGCACAAGCAAACGATAGTCACCCGGCGTCGTCGGCGTGACCTCGAAGTCGGCCGTTTGACCGGGACCTGCGGCCCATGTCGCCAGGGCTGGAGTTTGCAAGGCCAGTGGCAGCGCTGCGCCATCCTTGGCTACGGGGCGCCAGGTCCAGGCGCGTGTTTCAGAGCCGAGTGTCGCGAGAATTTTCCAGTCGGGATGAATGCTCGCTAATCGCAAGCGATGGGTTTCGCCCACACGCATCTCGATTGGTGGTGGGTTGATGCGCCCGTTCACCAGTCCCCACGGGCTTTCGATGCCGAGTGGCACGTCGGGAACGCCGCCACCGCCAACAACCAAGACGTGATCGTGCGATGGACGGAATTTCGACGGATCATCGACCACGATGATGGCTCCGTACAATCCGCCATTCATCTGCTCGTGCTCGCTGAAGTGCGAGTGATACATGAAGGTGCCACTGCGCGGTGGTGTGAACTCCACCGTCAGTGAATCGCGTGCAGGCACCGGGTGCAGCAGACGACCATCTCGGCCACTCACATGCGGCACACCGTCGGGGAAGCTTTCAATCTCGAGGCCATGCCAGTGCACCGACGTCGGACGAGGCAGACGATTGTGCAACGTGATGGCGACACGCTCTCCGCGTTTGAGCAGCAGCACCGGCCCGGGAACGCGTCGCTTGGCGGCCGGTAGATCACGGACACCACTGTCGGCGAGCGCGAATGAGAATCCGGGCCCGCCGTGAACAAATGGTGTGCCCTTGCGGTCAATCACCAGATGCATCGATCGCGCGACAGGAACGGCAGGCGATGGTGCACTCGAGCGCACGTGAAACCCCATGACTAGACCGCCCATGTGCCGCCCGTCTGCGGTGTACTTTTTTCCCCGCTCCACATCGCGATACGTCGAGTCCATGGATGACACGGCGTTCACATGCATCGCAAAGTGACAGTGAAACACCCAATTGCCCGGCTCATGCGGTTTGAAATTGAGCGACATGGTATTGCCGGGCGGAATGAATTCCGTCACCACGAGTGGCTGTCGTGCCGCAGCAATCGCCGTATCGGATACCAGCGTGCCCAGACGCGACACGCGGAAGTAGAACCCATGGAGATGCATGGGATGCGATATCGTAGCGCCATTCATGAAGCGCCAATGGACCGAATCGTTCGCTGCATACTCGAGCCGTTCCGTATGCGGCCACCAACGTCCATTCACCGCCAGTTGTGACGCGATCTCTTCGCGTCCGGCCACGCTGTCAAATCGAAAGGATTCCGTGACCACCATGACACGATCTGCGCGTAGGCGTTCCTGTGGTGTCTCGATCACCACTGCACCGGTCAACTGCCCTTCCTCCCATTCGCGGGAATCGAAAGGCTGACCGTGGCGTGCTCCCCAGTAGAGATGATTACCCGCTCTCTGTGTGGTCAGCGTTGCGGTGCGGGATGCGCCGGGCGCCAAAACCATCGGTGCATCGGCCGCAGACAGCCCGTGCACATCAATCGTGTCCTTCACCTTGTTCACGAGGGTGATGCGCACCGGTGCGGCACCAAGTCGGCGACGTAGCAATGGACCGGGGATCGTTGGTGCTTCGCCAGCCACGGCAAACGCCCACACCGCCAGCGACGGACCGTCGTTGCCCTCCGGTCGCCAGGTGGCATCCACGATATCGATCGTGAGTGCCGTGGCACTCTCGGCGATGGCGGACTGCCGATTGTCGTTGGCCCCGGCTTCGGCTTCGGTCGCGACAGCAGGTCCCGACGTGAGCGCCCCGAGCCAGAGTCCTGCTGAAATGGAAAGCCCGACTGCGACCTGCAATGGGAGGCGCATGAGACTCCAGTATGACTCCAGACTACGGGTTGGCTCGGGGTGCGGCCCCGAACCGACAAACCGGCGACTCGGGAGACAATACCGCGTCCAAACACTCCCCGCTGGTTTCCACGCGCGCATCCCGCGAACATTCGAGCATGACCACCTCACTCATTGCTCCGACCTTTGCCGACGTTCAGGCGGCACGCGCCCGTATTGCGCCGCACATTGCGGTCACCCCGCTGATTCATTCGCCGGCGCTCGACGCCGCCGCCGGTGGACGGGTGTTGCTCAAAGCCGAGGTGCTGCAGCACACAGGTTCGTTCAAGCTGCGCGGAGCCTTGAACCGATTGCTGCAGATCGATGAGGAGGCCCGCCCCCGTGGTGTGGTGGCGTACTCGTCCGGCAATCACGCCCAGGCCGTGGCGTACAGCGCCACGTTGCTGGGTATGCCGTCGGTGATTGTGATGCCCAAGGACGCGCCGGCCATCAAAGTGGAGCGCACACGCGCATTCGGCGCCGATGTGGTGCTGTACGACCGTTACACGGAGGATCGTGTGGCCATCGGCGGCGCGATTGCCCGTGAGCGCGGTGCCGTGGTGGTGCCGCCATTCGAAGATCCGCACATCATTGCCGGTCAGGGCACGCTGGTACTCGAAGCCCTGGAGCAGGCCTCCCAGCGCGGCGAGACGGTGGATCAGATTCTTGTCCCCTGTGGTGGTGGTGGTCTGACCGCCGGGTCAGCTCTCGCCGCCGAGGGGGTTGCGCCCGGCATCAAGGTGCACCCCGTCGAGCCGGTGAACTTTGATGACATGGTGCGTTCTCTTGAACTCGGCTACCGCGTCGCCAATGAGCCGGGGCACCGCTCCATCTGCGATGCCATTGTCACCGACATCCCGGGTGAACTCACGTTCAGCATCAATCAGCCGCGTGTGGGACGTGGCCTTCGCATGACCGATGATCAGGCGCTCAAGGCCATTGCCTTTGCCGTGCGTGAGCTCAAGCTGGTGATCGAGCCCGGTGGGGCGGCCGCGCTCACGGCATTGCTGAATGGCCAGATCGAAACAGCGGGAAAGACCACGCTCGTGGTTGTATCCGGCGGCAATATCGATCCGGCGATTCTGGCGCGGGCGGTAAGCGCTTAACTGGGAGAGCCCGTGCTTTGCAAGCAGGGGGTCATCGGGTCTCCTCTATTGGTTCTTAGTAGTTCGCGGCGAGACTGCCTTTTCTGACAATCGAGAGAACAACTCGTAGGCGTCTGGTTTGTATGGATTCCCCTGCGCCGCCTTTCGCTGCATCCGGACCACGACGATTTCGCGGTCCGGCATGATGTGGACATCCGTATTGAGAGATCCCAATGCCGCGAACCGCTGCTCGTGCGGCATGGCCGTCCACCATAGCAATCCGTATTGATCGTTTAGTTGCTGCGACGGCTGTGCGCTCAGTTCAATCCAGCTCGCGTCGACAATGCGTCGACCACGCCAAACACCTTTCTGAGCCACCATGACGCCGATACGGGCCAACTCGCGAGGAGTTGTGATCATATCGGCATACGTCCATGCGTGCAGTTTTTCATCAACCATCAACCGCGTATGCTGCAAACCAAGTGGGTCAAACAGCTTGCGTTTCGCGTACTTGTGGATGGGTTCCCCTGCTGCCCGGTCGAGAATAGGAGACAATAGCTGCACTCCCTCGTTGCTATATGCCCACTGGGAACCGGGCTCTGATGTGGGGGTGAGCGAACGAACCAGTGCATTCTTGTCGTTTGCAAATCCAACACTTCTTCTTCGATCGGTGATGTTCGGCAGTCCCGCCGTCATCGACATCAAATGCCTAAGTGTGACACGTCCGCGTAGTCCGTCGCACCAGTCTGCAAGAAAAGTGCAAACACGTTCGTCGATCGAGCGCAATTTGCCTTCGGCCAACAGCATGCCGACCAGAAGACCTGTGATGGATTTGGTTGAGGACATCGCATGCATGGGCTCTCGATACATCTGCCCATACCACTCCTGGACGATGCGCCCCTTGTGCACAATAACGCAGGCATCCGCGTTTGATCGTGCACACAAGTCACGGTGCAATAGCAACACACTCGTATCCAGTCCCGTAGCTCCAGGCGCCACGCGAGGCAGCAGCCCATCATCAAGTGCTGACGGCGGCAAGGCATAGGGCTCGCTCGATACGCGGGTTGCCTCTGGAGAACGAACCTCTCGCGAAGGCGTCCCCGCAGCCAATGCCGCCCGCGCCAAATTCAAATATTCCAGATAGCCGCGCCCAATTTCGACATTGACATTTCGGCATGTTCGATCAAGTAGCGATAGGGCTTCGGTAGCTCTCACCTGCTGATTGCGCGCCCATTCCGCATACACCACTCCGGTTAGCGTACGGCACTCGGCAGGTCTTGCAAGAGTCCCGCGCGGGTTTGCGAGTCCAAGTCGCCCGATTTTCACCGCAGCATCGAATTCCTTGAGCCGGATAAGCTGCGTCACTCTGGCAGCGGTATTGGTGTCATTGCGCATCGCGCTTTGCGCAGTCGATTGGGTCGCACGTGACGTCAGACCCAGTCCAATCAGGCATAGGTGGATCAGAAAACGTCCAATTCGTGCGCGGCACATGGGGTCCTCGACAGCTGTCAGATGCGTGAGACTTTCACATTCGACTGAACATCGTGATTGGTGGCGCAACGTCAGATCGGGAACACTATTCGTCAATTGCCGCTCCTCATCCGAGACAAAGGGTTGACAGAATTTTCAGCATTTGCCATTGAACGACTGTTCGCTCATTATTCAATATGCCCAGAACCGCCGCCGCCAACGACGCCCTCCGCATCGCCACCAGGGAAAAGCTCCTGGAGGCCGCCCAGCGCTGCTTCAGCCGTCACGGGTTCGCCGGAACCAGCGTCCGGACCATCGCCGCCGAGGCCGGAGTGGCCATCGGTCTGGTATATGCGCACTTCGACAGCAAGGACACCCTGCTCCTCACGGTCTTTGCGCAGGGCATGCTGCAGGTCCAGGACACATTCGCGGCCGCACTGCAGCCGGTACCGCAAAACGCTCCTACGGACTCACCGATTGCCGTTCTGGTCCGCGCCGCCGTTGGTACCGTGCGCGATCACCTGGAGTTCTGGCAGCTCACCTACGCCCTCCGTCATCAACCCGAGGTGCTGTCGGTCCTGGGACCCAGACTCGGTGCATGGCAGAGCGAAATCGTCGAAACGCTCGCGCAGATCGTGGCGGCCGATCGAGCGGCGGCGCCCATAGCCACCAGCACATCCGACGACCGGGCAACAGCGCTCGCTCTCTTCGCCCACATCGATGGCGTCTGCCAGCACTACGCTGCCGATCCCGAGCACTATCCGATCGACGCCGTCACCGATGCCCTGCTCCGCCAATGGAAGGCTGGAGGACATACCACATGAGCACACCACACTGGGTCGACACCAATGCCTGGCCCTATGAGCCTCGTTGGTGCGAAACGTCTGATGGCCGCCTGCACTACATCGACGAGGGCGAGGGCGCGCCAGTGCTGTTCGTGCACGGCACGCCTACCTGGAGTTTCGAATGGCGGTATGCCATCGAAGCGCTCAAAGCCACCAACCGTGTGATTGCAGTTGACCATCTGGGGTTTGGACGCAGCGATCGGCCAACGGGCGCTGACTACACCCCCGAAGCACACGCCAGGCGATTCAAAGAGTTCATATCCGCTCTCGCGCTCGACCACTCAGGCCAACCGCCACTCACGGTCGTCGTGCACGACTTTGGTGGTCCCATTGCCCTCGATTGGATCCTGGACTGCGCCTCCAGTCATCCCGAATGCATCGCCCGAGTGGTGGTGGTGAACAGCTGGTGCTGGAGTCTCGAACGGGATCCGGTCATGTGGCGCCGAGCGAAGGTGGCCGGGACAGGCCTCGTGCGATGGCTGTACCGACAACTCAATGCGTCGCCGCGCTTTCTCCTGCCCGGCGCCTACGGTGATCGCAAACGATTACCCCGCGGTGTGCACGCCAACTATCAGGCGGTCTTTGACACGGCAGAAGTCAGAGAGCGGGTCCTGTTCGCACTGGCTCAGTCACTGACCGCCAGCAGCCCCTACTTCGAGGGCCTATGGAATCGCCGCGCGGCCCTGAATAGAACTCCGCTTCACATTCTGTGGGGATTGGCGGATTCCGCATTTCCACCACACATGCTGGAAGTATGGAAACAGGGGTTTCCGCACGTCACGATTGAGCGTTTCGAGGGCGTGGGCCACTGGCCCCACGAAGAAGCCCCCGAGATGTTTGTTCCTGCGCTGGTCGCCCTGCTCCATCGCGACTCTGGTCAGGACTCTCCGCCTTCAGGTGCCCCATGAGGCTCAATCGCTTCGCTCCAGCCATGGCCATCGCCCTGGCTGCGCTCCACACCAGCCAGCTCGGCGCTCAGCAGAACCGCAGCGCCAATACCGGCGGTAGCACCGGTGCCAACACTGACTACGCCTCCGCCATGCATCGTGCCCACAAGCACGAAGCTCCGACCGCATCAGGCGCCGCCGTGGCCGCGCCCCGCGTACCGGTCACCGGTGAGATGGTCGTGTACACCACCATCGATGGCAAGCAGGTGCGTGGTTATCTCACCAAGCCCGCGACCTATCGCCGCGGACCAGCCATCGTGATGGTCCATGAATGGTGGGGCATCAACGACAACATCAAGTCGATGGCCGATCGCTACGCGGGAGAAGGTTATGCCGTGCTCGCAGTCGATCTCTTTGGTGGACAGGTAGCCACCACATCGGACGCCGCGATGAAGCTCTACCAGGCCGGCATGAGCAACATTGCCGCGGGTGAGCAGAACGTCGCGGCCGCGGTGTCTTACCTGCGAAGCCACGGTGCCACCTCGGTGGGTTCGGTGGGCTACTGCTTCGGCGGACACTGGTCACTCCGTACCGGACTCGTGGCGGGGTCGCAGGTGAATGCCGTGGTCATGTACTATGGCGCGCCCATCACCAATCCCGCGCAACTCGCACGACTCAAGGCCCCGCTGCTCGGCTTGTTCGGCGGCAAGGACACCGGCATTCCGCTCGACAGCGTGCGTGCCATGGAGGCCCAGATCAAGAAGGCCGGTCAGCAGGCTACGATCGAAGTCTTTGCCAACGCCAATCACGCATTCGCCAATCCGAGCGGACAGTCGTACGACGCCAAGGTGGCCGCCGAGGCCTGGACCAAGTCACTCGCCTTCTTCAAATCGCATCTCAAGTAGTCCCTGCCACTGGACTCAGAAAGCGCCCCGGTCACCCAACGATCGGGGCGTTCGTGCATAATTGAGGCATGACGACCCGCCGCGACTTTCTTGCGACCTCGAGCGGTGCGCTTGGCGCCCTCGCCCTGGGCCCGCGCCTCCTCGAGGCATCACCGGGCGTGTTCATGCGCCCGCTGCACCCCAACGCCTACGCTCCGCTTCCACCGCTCGCCGCTGATGCGGTCGTGCGCGATCTGATGCTCGAGGCACTCGACGCCGCCAAGCGTGCCGGTGCGTCATGGGCCGATGTGCGCATTTCCCGCAATCGCAACAACAGCGTGCAAACGCGCGAACGACAGGTCACCGATGTTGTCGATACCGACACCATCGGTTGCGGTGTGCGTGTACTCGTGGATGGTTGCTGGGGTTTTGCCGCGACGCAGGAACTGACCAAGGCCGGTGTTGGTGGCGCGGCGCAGGAAGCCACGGCCATTGCCAAAGCCAATCGCATCGCGCGCGATCGTCGTGTTGAACTGGCACCGGCACCGGCGCAGGTCGACAAGACCTGGCGCTCATCGTACACGGTCGATCCATTCACGATTGCCGTGGAAGAAAAGGCCGACTTGTTGCTGCGTGCCAATGCCGCCGCACTCACGGTGGCCAATGTGCGCTTCGTGAACAGTGGTCTGTCGTTCGTGAAGGAAGAGCGCAACTACGCCAACACCGACGGCTCCATCATCACGCAGGACTATGTGCGGAGCTGGGTGACGATGTCCTGCACTGCCGTATCGCCCGATCGCAGCGGCACTGCCGTTCGTGGTCCGGAAGTGGTGCAGCCTGCCGGACGTGGTTGGGAGTACGTGCTTGAGGCGGACATCGTCAACAACGCCAAGGTGTGGGCAGCGGAAGCAGCGGAAAAGCTCACCGCAAAGCCCGTTGAACCCGGACGCTACGATCTCATTCTGCATCCGTCGCAGCTTTTCCTCACCATTCACGAATCCCTCGCGCACCCCACCGAGCTCGATCGTGCCATGGGCTACGAAGCCAACTTCGCCGGCACAAGTTTCATCTCGCCGCCGGACAAGGTGCTCGGCTCACTCAAGCTCGGGCCCCAGATGATGAATCTCGTGGGCAATCGCAGCGAAGTGGGCGCGCTCGCGACAATCGGCTATGACGACGATGGTGTGCAGCCTGACGAGTTCCACATCGTGAAGGACGGCATCTTCGTGGACTATCAGACCACGCGAGAACAGGCGCCGTGGTTGCGTACGTGGTATGAGAAGTCCGGCAAGCCCGTTCGCTCACACGGCTGTTCGTACGCGCAGAGTTGGGCTGATGTGGCTTTCCAGCGCATGCCCAATGTGTCGCTCATGCCCGGTGAGAAGGATCTTTCCTGGAACGATCTCATCGCGGCAACCGATCGCGGCATCGCGATGGTTGGTCGCGCGTCGTATTCAATCGATCAGCAGCGCTACAACGCACAGTTCGGCGCACAGCTCTGCTACGAGATCCGGAACGGCAAGATCGTTGGCCAGGTCAAGGACGCCGCCTATCAGATGCGTACGCCGGATTTCTGGAACACACTCGACATGCTGGGTGGCAAATCGAGTTACATGCATGGCGGCACATTCAACGACGGCAAGGGCCAGCCGAGCCAGGCCAATGCCGTGAGTCATGGATGCCCGCCGGTTCGATTCAAGAACGCCAACATCATCAACACGGGGCGCACGCTGTGAGCAACTCAAACAGCCATCGCATCCCAGATGCTCCGCGCTCACTGTTTGCCGTGCCGCGCCTGCCCGCCGGTGTCCTCACACGTGATGAAGCACAGGCACTGGTGGAGCGTGCCGTAAAGCTCAGCACCGCCGACGCCGTACGTGTCACCGTGCAGAGTAGCCGCGAAACCAATCTGCGGTTTGCCGACAATCAGATGTCCACGAGTGGTGCCACCACCAACACCACCATTCGTGTGCAGAGTGTATTCGGCAAGCGCAAAGCCAGCGTGGTCACCAACGATCGCAGCGATGAAGGACTGCGTCGCGCGGTGCAACAGTCCGAAGCACTCGCCAAGCTCGCACCCGAAGACCCGGAGTATCTGGGTGAGTTGGGTCCGCAGCAGTATCGCACGGTGGAAGCGTGGTCCGATCGCACGGCCAACCTGAGCGCTGAGGATCGTGCGCGTGCCGCACTGTCGGCGCTGGCACCGGCGCGTGCGGGAAATGAGCTCACGGTGGCCGGCTATCTCGTGTGCACTGCGGCAGCCTCCGCCATCGGCACCAATGCAGGGCTCTTCGCCTATCAGCGCAGCACCAACGCCAACTACACACTCACGGCGCGCACCAATGATGGTACGGGCTCCGGTTGGGTTGGCGCAGAAGACACCGACTGGGACAAGCTCGATATCAAGAGCATCGCCGATCGGGCCATCGACAAGGCGCGTCGCAGTCGCAACCCGGTGGGAATAGAACCGGGTCGCTACACGGTCATCTTTGAACCGGAAGCGACAGCCAATCTGGTGAGTCTGATGGGTGGCGCATTTCAGGCGCGCGCTGCCGATGAAGGACGTTCGGCCTTTGCCAAGCCCGGCGGCACCAAGCTTGGCGAGCGCATTGTCGATCCCCGCGTCACACTCTACTCCGATCCGTCCGACCCACTCATTCTCACATCACCATTCGATGGCGAAGGCCTGCCCTTGTCTCGGCAGACGTGGGTCAAGGATGGAGTACTCAATCAGCTCGCCTACAATCGTTTCTGGGCCAGCAAGCAGGGCAAGACACCAACCGGTGGCACATCAGGACTGCGCATGGCCGACGGCCCCGACACGCTGGAGTCCATGATTGCATCCACCACGCGTGGTGTGCTGGTCACACGGTTGTGGTACCTGCGTGCGCTCGACGCACGAACGCTGATGTACACGGGTCTCACCCGCGACGGCACGTTCCTGATAGAAAACGGCAAGATTCTTCGCTCTATCAAGAACTTCCGGTTCAATGACTCGCCGCTGTTCATGCTTAACAATCTCGAAGGCATCGGGAAGAGCGTGCGCACGGCGGGTGGTGATGGTGTGGCCATGCCCCCCATCAAGGTCCGGGATTTCAACTTCTCGAGCTTGTCCGACGCGGTCTGAGGCGATTAGCGTTTCATCATGCAGAAGTCCCCGGCGGTTCGGTGGCTGGCTCTTGGGCTGGCATTCTGGTTGTCGCTCGTACAGAGCGACGCCGGAGTGTTTCACGCCTGTGAGTCAGCCAAGCTGCCGGAGACGACTTCCGCTGTCGTGACGAATGCAGCCGACGCTCATTCCCATTCGCATCACGAGAATGAGGCCGCAACGCAGGTGGTGGAAAAGTCTGCAGACCAATCCACCGATCACCACCAGCAACACGGCGATGGCGAGTGCCATTGCCTTGGGCACTGCTGCCCATTTTCGGCGCCTGACCTTCCTGACGCCGACATCTTTGCGCTGACGAACATCCGGCGCCTGTCCACCACACAGCCTGGTCGAGCCGCACATGCGGTGATGGCCTCGTGGGTGGATTTTGTTCTTCCCTTCAGTACCGCTCCACCGGTTGTCATCGAGGCCTGATTTCAGGCGCCAAGCACGAGTACCCGTGAGCACACCGGGTGCGTTGTCGTGCGATTCGTAACACGAACTCGATGCGCGAACTGATACGCCATTCGGTGCAATCGGTCGCGGACCACCTCCCAACAACCGGAATACCTCATGTTGTCCTCGCCGTTCTTCGCGCGGGGGCTTGAGCGCGCGCGTACATCCGTACGTGTGCTGCCAGCCCGCACGCTGTTGCTTGCCGCTTCGTCCGTACTTGCTGCCCTGCCCCTTGCTGCGCAGCGCCCCGTGTCCGATTCCGCATCACGCGCAGCCCAAGATTCGGCCTCGCGAGCCCGCGCGCTCAATCCAGTGGTGACGACTGCCACGCGCGATGCGCGCGAACTGCGCAAGTTGCCGGTGTCCATCACCGTGATCGACACCAATACACTCTCGCGCACCAGCACGGTTTCACTCACCGAAGCGCTGCGCACTGTGCCCGGCGTGATTGCCGGCAACCTGTTCGGCGGTGACGATGTGCGTCTTTCCATTCGTGGCTCAGGCGCGCGCGGCGGATTCGGCGTGCGTGGGGTTGGCATCTTGCTGGACGGCGTGCCCATTACCGAACCTGATGGACAGACCCGTCTCGATCAGCTCGATCTTGGCTCAGCCCGTTCGATCGAAATCGTGCGTGGTCCAGGCAGCGCGATGTACGGCGGTGCAGCGTCAGGCGGTGTGGTCAATGTCATCACACGCAGTGGTCGTGAGATGCAGGGCATCTCGGCACGCCTCACGGGTGGTGGATTCGGCTTCGACAGCGTGAATCTCCGCAAGATCGACCTGCAGGCCGGCGGCGCGCGCGGCGCATTCGATGGGCTCATTCAAGCCAGCATGACAGATCTCGCCGGCATGCGTGTGCAGAACGAAAACACCATGCAGCGCGCCAATCTGCGCCTCAACTGGGTACGTCAGGAATCAGGACGCCCGGCGCCAGCGACTACCGCCACGCGTATTGGCCTCGATGTCGCCTACAGCAATCTCGACATGCAGATCCCCGGCTCGCTTACCGATGCCGGATGGCGCAATGAACCGTGGGCTGCCGATCCACTCAATGTCACGGGTGCATACGGTCGTCGTGAAGAGCGGTGGCGTTTTGGCGCGCGCGCCTCGCAGGGGCTGGGTGACAAACTCGGCTCACTCGACGCCTTTGTATTCGGCACAGCGCGCACGATCGACCACCCGATCTTCCGCGTCGTCGATCAAAACACGCATCGTGTGCAGGGTGGGCTGCGCCACGCCATCGGTTTCCGCAGCGGTGAAGGCACGTCTGCCATCACCACCCGCATCAACACCGGTCTCGATGTCGATCGCTGGTACGGTGACTCGCGGCAGTGGACCAATGTGGCCGGCACGCAGGGGCGCACGACGCCGTGCGTGAACGACCCAGCCCGCAACATCCGATCCATCTCCTGCGCCGATCAGTACGTGGTGCTGCCGAGCGTGGGTGTCTACAGCTCGGCCGACGTGACACGTGGCAAGTTCACGGCCACAGCCGGTGCGCGATATGACCGCGTCACGTATGACATCGACGATCGCATCCGCCCCAACCTGTCGGTCAAGCAGTCGTTTGATCAGGTCTCACCGCGCATTGCCGTTCGCTACGACATTCGCCCCGGCACCAGCGTGTACAGCAGTGTGGCACGCGGATTCGAAGTGCCGACCAACAGCGAACTGACGGCCAGCCCCGATACCATTCGTGGCATCAACACCGATCTGCGTCCGTCGTCGCTGATCAACTACGAAGTGGGTGCGAAGGCTCTCGTGGCCAACAAGGTGCTGCTCGACGCCGCCGTGTATCGCACCAATGTCACGGGAGAATTTCTTTCGCGCACGGTGGTGATTCCTGGTGTGCAATTCCCGCGCACCATCTACGAGAATGTCGGCCGCACGCGTCGCACAGGTCTCGAATTGAGCGCCACCACACTCGTGGCACCGTGGATGGACGTGGTGACGTCGTATACGTACGCGCGCTACGAGATGACGCAGTTCACCGGCACCGAAATCAATGCGCAGGGGCAAAACGTGTCGGTGGACTATGCCGGCAAGCGCATTCCAGGTGTACCGTCGCAGCGCGGCGCAGTTGAATTGCGTCTCCGTCCCGCCTCAGCGCTTGGCATCACGGTGTGGGGTGAGGCGCAGAGCCGCACGTACGTGGACAATGCCAACACGCGTAGCGGCACGCTCTACACGCAGGTCACACAGACCGGTCGTCCCCCGGCCATCGTGCCAGTGGCATTTGGTGCAGTACCTGCGTACGGACTCGCGCACGCCACGGTCAGCTATCGTCTGCCGGAAGTGCGTGGTACACGCACAGGCGCCTCGCGCGCTGAGTTGTTCGTAAATGTCGAGAACATTTTCGATAAGCGGTTCGCTGCCGCCGTTGCCACCAACAGCGGAAACGGTCGTTTCTACTTCCCGGGTGCCGGTCGTGCAGTCAATGCCGGTCTGACACTCTCCACCGGAGGACGCTGAAGCATGCGCGCTTCACGAAGTGTTGTCGTAACGCCTGTTCTCGTTGTTGGTGCACTGATGGTTGGTGCCTGCACAGACGCCCCCGCATCGCGCGATGCGGGGGGGAGTGGGGCGAGTGCCGACAGTCTGGTGTCCGTGTCATTCGATGCACCGCGCTCGATTTCGGCTATGACCGTAGTTGGTGCGGCACCGATTCTGGCCATCGCGCCTGACGGTGTGCGCGCCACGGCGTGGGTGTCGGCCCCGAATGGCGGCACCGACGGTCGACTGCATGTAATGGTGTCACCACGAAACGACTCAGGATCCGTCGTGCGTGAACTCACGGATGCGCTGGGGCCAATCGAACCACACGGAGAAGCGCCTCCGAAACTGGCGTGGGTTGCACGTGCTGGCGTTGGAAATACGCTCGGTGCGCTCTATGTCGTCGGCAAGGTCATTCCCGGACGTCGCTTCCCCGTCAGTGCGCTGCGCTTCGTGCGTTCCGATGACAACGGCTCCACCTGGAGTGCGCCTGTCACCGTCACCGACGACACTACGGCATCGGTTGCCGATGGCGCGCACTTTGGCTCGCACAACTTTCACGCACTGCATGGTGCACCGGACGGCACGTTCCACGTCGCCTGGCTGGATGGGCGCGCGGGCAAGTCTGCTGTCTACACCACGCACTCCACAGACGGCGGAAAGACCTGGGCGCCCAATGTGCGCGTAGTGGCCACCAGTTCACCGATGACCGAAGCCTGCCCCTGCTGCCGCACGGCGATTGCCGCGGATGCCAAGGGCACAGTGTACCTCGCCTGGCGCGCCGTGATCGATGCGGACACATCGTCTGGCAAAGCAACACCTGCACCTGCACCTGCACCTGCACCTGCACCAGCTGGCGGAAACCCACACGCGCAACACGGCGCGGGCGGCACCCGCACCACCATCCGCGATATCGTTGTGTCGCGCAGCAGCGATCGCGGACAAACGTGGAGCGCACCCGTACGCGTGCACAACGATGACTGGGTTTTCGATGGATGTCCGCATGCTGGACCGTCCATGGCAGTTGACGACGCGCAGACGCTGCACGTGGCGTGGTGGACCGGCAAGCCGGGCGCAGCCGGTGTCTACTACACGCAGTCGCGAGACAACGGTCTTTCATTCGCACCAGCTACGCCGCTCGGCGTCGCCAAGGCTTCACAGCCTGCACATGTGCAGTTGGCGGTTGTGAATCAGACTGGTGCCCCATCGCGCGTTCTTGCTGCGTGGGACGACGGCACACTGCGTGTCCCGCAGGTTGTAATGCGCACATCCGGGAATGGTGGCCAGTCGTTCGCTGAAGCCACGCCCATCAGTGAGGCGGGGCCCGCTGCGGCCTTCCCGGTTCTTGCGGTCGACGCGTCGCACGGAGCTGTGATGGTGGCATGGTCGCAGCAAGCGGCTGAAGCGGCGCAGGCCGCAGCCAAGGCACGACCCAACATGAAGGACCCCAAGGCTTCCATGCCGCTGCCGAGCGTTGGCAACACGCAGGTGCTGCTCCGGACAGGTGTACTGAAGACGGGCGGAACAAAGCAGGCATCCACCAGTGAAGCCTTTGCCCCTGTCGCCACCGGCGATCTCGCACCTGCTTATGGTGTGCGGGTCGTGCATGGAGCCCGCACTGGTGACAGTCTTGAAGTCTCAGCACCGGGCGCAGTCACACTGGTGAATGTGTGGGCCACTTGGTGCACCTCATGCCGAGAAGAGATGGCTGATCTCGACACGCTGCATCATGCATATGCCTCGCGCGGACTTCGTGTCGTTGCCGTGAGTGTGGATCAGGGCAGCCAGGATAAGATTGTGCGCTATGCAACCGGCGAGAAGCTGAGCATGTCCATTGCGCATGACCCGGCCAATCGGATCCAGTCGCTATTTGGTGTGGTGGGAGTGCCGGAGACCTACCTCATCGACGCAACCGGCCGTGTGACCTGGAAGACCTCGGGAAACATTCACGGTGCATTGCCCGCTGCGCGTTCAGCCATCGAAGCCGCTCTCGCGGCATCTAACGCCAACATTACGGTTCCATCACGATAGATTGCGGCCATGGCCCCTCTGCGCCGTGTGCCGCGTTGGCTCTGGATTGCAGGAATTGCAGCACTGGTGCTGGTTGCCGGTCCGCGTACATCCGCACGCGCTCCGGAACCGGCAGCAGTGATTGCGGGCATGCCCACAGCAGTTGCTGCCATTCCCGCGTGGGTCGCACAGCGTGAGCGCGCGGCTGGGATTGCGGATACCGCGGTAGCCAAACGGATCCGGTTCTTCGATACACAGACGCCACGTCGTACGGCCTGGAGCGTCGTGTACCTGCATGGTTTTTCGGCAACGCGTCAGGAGACGGCGCCAGTCGCTGAATCAGTTGCCGACTCGCTGCGCGCCAATCTCTTTGAAACGCGATTGAATGGACACGGATTGCCCGGCGATTCGCTCGGGAGTGCCACGGTGACCGCATGGTTGGCCGATGCCATCGAAGCCATGGAGATCGGTCGACGATTGGGTGATTCAGTTGTGGTGATCGGTACGTCTACCGGTGGCACACTGGCCGCCTGGTTGGCCGTTCAACCGGCGAATATTGGCGGTGGTCTGCAACGACTCGTGCTCATCTCTCCGAACTTTGGCCCGGCTGACCAGCGCACTCGCTGGCTGACACTCCCTTGGGCACGCCTTATTCTTCCACGTGCCATACCCTTTCATGAATGGACACCCGCCAACGAAGAACAGCGGCGCTTCTGGACCGTGCGCTATCCTTCGCTGGCACTGTTCCCCATGCAGGCGCTGGTCGAGCATGTGCGCGGACTGGATTGGACGCAGTATCGCGCGCCGACGCTGCTGTTCGTAAACGAGCGAGATGAAGTGGTCGACGCCAAGCGCACGCAGGAATGGATGAACCGCGTCGCAGCATCCGGCACCGCCTCACTGGAACGAGTACCGGTGTACCCCATTGAAGGCGAGGACGATCATGTACTCGCCGGACGTATTGTCTCACCAAGCCAGACGGCCGGCGTGGTGCAGCGCATTGTGCAGTTCGTTCGACCCTGACGGATATCCGCTAAGAGGCGGTAGCAGCTACGGCTGCCGCACGACCTGCACCGTCACCAGCAGTTGTCCAAGGTGACGCATACCATGTTCAGCACCATGCACAATGCAGCCGATCATGGTGCTCGGGAGCTTGGCTCGGCCAATGAGTCGCTCCTCGGCGAGTGTTGACGGATCGATACCGCGCAGCTCGGCAAGACAGGCATCAACCTGATCCGACAATCGCTGCACTAGCGCCGCACACTCTTCTTCACTTTCGATCGCATTTCCGTCAGCACGCAATGCAGAAATCTGCTCGGCATTGAGAACGCCGCCGCGTGCATACGTGAACAGTCGATCGAGAACTCCCGGAATGTGACGCACATGAAAGGCGACACTCGCCACGCCGGCAGGCTTGGCGTTCCATGCGTCCAGCGGCAACTCGCGCACGGCTGCCGCTATCTCATCGCGCATCTGCAGCATCATATGTGCAACGGGCTGCAGCACGGCGGGCACACCGTCGATCGGCCCGCGCTGCCACCACTCCAGATTGACTGGCGCGTTCATGCGCCCGCCGCACCAAGTGGCGCCTTGAGACGCAGCAGCCCTTCCTGTGCGACAGAAGCCACCAGCGTGCCATCACGTCGGAAAACCTGGCCGCGCACAAAACCGCGCGCACCAGCAGCCGAGGGACTGTCCATCACATAGAGCAACCATTCGTCAGCGCGAAACGGGCGATGCATCCACAGCGTGTGGTCGAGCGATGCCACGAACAATCGTGGATCACCATACGCCACATTGTGGGGCAGCAGCGCTGTGGGCAAAAAGCCGTAGTCGCTGGCGTATGCGAGAATGGCCTGATGCGTGATCGGGTCATCGGGCAGTCGCTCGATCACGCGAAACCACACGAATCGTTCGGGGGCCTGCACACCAGGATTGCTTGCCAGGTGCAATCGCGACGACCGGATATCGAGTGGACGATCCTGCGTCAACACATTTCGAACGGCAGCAGGCAGACGCTCCGCCTGTTCCCGAATCTGCTCCAGATCCGGCCGCAGCGAATCCGGATCCGGCACATCAGGCATAGGCACCTGATGATCGAGCCCATCTTCCACCACATGAAACGATGCGGACAAGTGGAAGATGGCTTCACCATGCTGAATGGCCGTAACCCGTCGGCTGGTGAATGTGCCGCCATCGCGCGGGCGATCAACGAAATACACGATCGGCGCCTTGAGATCACCGGGACGCAGGAAATAGCCGTGCACTGAGTGCGCTTCCCTGGCTTCGTCCACTGTTCGCCTCGCGGCTACCAGCGCCTGGGCAAACACTTGCCCGCCAAAAACACGTCCGGTGCCGAGGTCGCGGTTCTGTCCGCGATAGATGTTGACCTCGAGCTTCTCGAGCTCGAGCAGTGACAGCAATTCATGGACGATGCTCATGAAGGGAATATAGAGTAGAATTTGCATTGGGAGCGGAATCTCCTGCCCCACCGACGTGGACGGTCGACCATGAATCGTGCGATGCGTTCGTTCCTGTTTGCCCTCGGCGTGCTCGTACTGGGCGCCATGGCACTGTGCAGTCCGCGTTCGGATGTGCCAACGCCCGTTGTCCAGACGCCGGTTCCGGAAGCGACGTCGGATCGCCCCACGGCTTCCGTAACAGAAGCAGCGCCGAATGCTCGTGGATCGAGCACCAAGGGCTTTCGATCCGTCCCGCATCTGGCGGATCACTTCGAAAAACACGGCGCCGAGTTCGGCGCATCGAGTGCTGCCGAATACCTCGCACTCGCCCAGTCACTGCGCGATGCACCACGGGGCAACGATGTACTTGAAATCGTTCGCCCAACCGATGGTGTGATCTCCCGATTTGATCGCAGCAGCGGCGCGTTTCTGGCCGTGGATCCCGACGGCACCATTCGCACGTTCTTCAAACCCAACGACGGCGAAGCATACTTCCGGCGTCAGGCGAAACGCCTGCCACGCAATGATGGAGCGCGGCCATGATGCATCCGTCGCTCGACCAGAACAGCGTACGCGATCCATGGGAGCATGGCCTCGAACGCTGGTCGCGAATTGTCGAAGAGATCGAAAGCGGTTACGCGCTCACGTACGACGACTATCTCAATGATCTCGACCTTCGGCACGCGCTGAACGGACTCCCCGAACAGGATCCGCGCCACGCCACACTTGTCGGACTGGATGCCCGATTCAAGGCGCAGACCTTTCCCTCCGGAAGCTGCGCCTGGGGCGACGAAAATGCAGCCGCCGAGGGGTGGGAGCGGGAACGGGAGTGGTACTACTGGCGGCTTCCCACCCATCCTGGGCCGGCGTTTCACGAGTAAGGGGTCGTTCGGACTGTTTTCCCCGGTTCGTCCGGAGGGCCGGTTCCCTTAGATTTCAGGGCTATGTCGGAAACGCCCCTGAACTCCCCGTCGGCCGATTCCACGGCCACGTCATTGGCGCAGCAGGTTGCTGCAGCCACGGCTCTGCTCGAGCAATTGGCCAACGATCGCGCCGGTCTGCTTGACATTCCCGATGAGGAGCGCACGCGGCTTCTCAAGGCGGCTGGCGAGGTGTCGCGTCCCGATGCCATTCTGCGCCGCCAGATGGTCAAGGCCACCAAGCGTCAGAAGAAGGTCGAGCGCACGATCAAGATTCAGGAAGCCGAGAATCAGTTGCAGGAGACCGGTATTCGCCGACTCCGTCGGCAGACCGTGTTCACCACTCCGAACTATCTGCTCCCTGCCAGTGATGAGCAGGGTACGGTGGATGAACCGGAATTCCGCGAGGCGCTCGAGCCGCAGCACTGCTACGTGTGTAAGCAGGAATTCACGGTCATTCATCATTTCTATGACCAGATGTGCCCCACGTGCGCGGAGTTCAACTTCCGCAAGCGTGGTGAGCTGGCCGACCTGCATGGACGGACGGCACTACTAACGGGTGGTCGCGTCAAGATCGGCTATCAGGCCGGTATCAAGTTGCTGCGGGCCGGTGCACACCTCATTGTCACCACGCGCTTTCCTCGTGATTCGGCGCAGCGCTACGCAGCCGAACCCGACTTCGAGCAGTGGAAGCACCGTCTCGAGATCTATGGTCTCGATCTGCGGCACACGCCGAGCGTGGAAGCGTTCTGCCATCACTTGATGGAGACGCACGATCGCCTCGACTTCATCGTGAACAATGCCTGTCAGACCGTCCGGCGTCCGCCCGACTTCTACAAGCACATGATGGATATCGAGCGCGCGTCACTCACCGACATGCCCGAGCAGGCACGCAAACTGCTTGGCGCCTACGAGGGTGTGCGCGGCTATCATCTGCTGCCGGAAGCGGGCGTCGCCCGTGAAGACGAGATGATCACGCCGGCCACGCTGCCGCGGGCACTTGCCGATGTCGCGGGCATCACTCATGCGGCCGAGCTGTCGCAGGTGGCGCTGCTTGCAGAGGAGCATCAGGATCAGGCCCATCTCTTCCCCGAAGGCCGTCTCGATCAGGATCTGCAACAGGTCGATCTGCGCGAACGCAATTCGTGGCGCCTGCTCATGCACGAAGTGCCGAGCGTCGAGCTCCTGGAGGTGCAACTGGTCAATGCCATCGCACCATTCCTGCTCAATGCGCGTCTCAAGCCACTCATGATGCGCACGCCCGAACGCGACAAACACATCGTGAATGTGAGCGCGGTGGAAGGACAGTTCTATCGGAAGTTCAAGACCACGCGGCACCCTCACACCAACATGGCCAAGGCCGCGCTCAATATGATGACGCGCACGTCAGCGGCCGACTATGTGAACGACGGCATTCACATGAATGCCGTGGACACCGGCTGGGTGACGGACGAAGACCCCGTGCACATTGCCGCGCGCAAGGTGGAAGAACATCGCTTCCATCCGCCGCTCGATATCGTCGATGGTGCCGCGCGCATTGTTGATCCCATTATCGACGGCATCAACACCGGTACGCATGTGTGGGGCAAGTTCCTCAAGGACTACAAGCCGACGGATTGGTAGTCGGCTGTCGTACTGACAACTCAGGAACTTCTACTCAAAGCTCAGAGCTGACCGAACGCCCGGTTAGCTCTGAGGTTTGAGTGAAAGTATTGAGTATTGAGTAGCTCCAGGCTGAACGCCTACGCGGCAACCGGAACCGCTACTCGGCTCCCCACCCGCTCGATCCGCAGCGCCACAACTGCCGCCACCATGCACAATGCGCCAGCCAGCATAAACGCCGGCATGTAGGTCTCGAGCGTGGTGCGAATAATGCCTGCCGTCCATGCAATCGACGCGGCTCCAAGCTGGTGCCCCATGAAGACCCAACCGAATACCACACCGGCCTTTTCACGGCCAAAGGTGTCGGTGGTGAGCTTGAGCGTCGGCGGCACCGTGGCAATCCAATCGAGACCGTAGAACACTGCAAACGGACTCAATCCCTGCAGAGAGAAATCCGCATAAGGCAAATAAAGCAGTGACAGTCCACGCAGCCCGTAGTACCAGAACAGCAGCTTGCGCGCATCGTAGCGATCGGACAGCCAGCCCGATCCCACCGTACCGATGAAATCGAAGATGCCCATCATCGCGAGCACGGATGCGGCCGTGACCGCAATCATTCCATGATCACCGCACAGCGACACGAAGTGCGTCCCCACCAAGCCGTTGGTGCTCGCACCACAAATGAAAAACGTGGCAAAGAGTGCCCAGAATGTTTTCGAGCGACTGACTTCCCTGAGCGTGCCAATCGGCGACACCATGACTGGAGCCGGAGGCAGGGGCGCATCGGCCGCATCACCATAGGCTCGCTGACCAACATCGGACGGCCGGTCCTTCATGAACAACACCACCAAGACCAGCACCACGGTCAGCAAGCCAGTCAGCAGGAAGATGGCACTCCGCCATCCGCTGGACGATGACAGACTCGCAATCAACGGAAGAAATGCCAACTGCCCCGTCGCGGATGAAGCACTCAGCAAACCAATCACGAGCCCACGACGCTTGGTGAACCACCGCGCAGCAACCGTGGCGCCAAGCACCATGGCCGTCATACCGGAGCCCACACCGACAATGAGACCCCATGTCGCCGCGAGGTGCCAACGCGCTGACATGAAGGTGGAGAGCGCGAGTCCCGCCAGAATGAGGAGCAAGGCTGTCACCACCACACGCTTGAGCCCGACGCGAATCATCAGCGATGCAGCAAATGGGGCAATAAGCCCGAACAGCACCAGCCGCAGCGCCAACGCACCGGAAATGTCCGCCGTGCTCCACCCAAACTCCTGCTCCAGCGGCGGCATCAGCACGCCGGGCGCCCCCAGGGCGGAGGCTGTGACCAGCATGACGACAAACGTGACACCGGCCACCACCCAGCCATAGTGCACCTGGCGACGCTCTAACGCCGCGGCAACTCGTGTAGCGAGCATGTGATCCCTTGAGTCGTTTACATGATGACCGTCATATTTGATTTATGACGGCCATCATGTAAATTGTCAAGATTCATTGCTACTCCAGGTATTCGAGGGCTTTCCGGTCGCGAGGACCCGCTGTCATGCGCTCCACCAAGGAACAGGTCGAAAAAAACCGCACCACCCTGCTCAACGCGGCCGGCGCCGAATTCCGTCGGCTCGGCTTCGAGGGTGTACGCGTGGCCGATGTCATGCAGGAAGCCGGCCTCACGCACGGCGGCTTCTATGCCTACTTCGATTCGAAGGAGGACATGGCGGCACAAGCGTTCACGCATCATTTCGGCGTGTTGGCGGAGCGACTGCGAGCACGCGTCGAACGCGGCGAATCATTGGGTGAATATGCCGATCATTATCTCTCGGTCAGCAATCGCGATCACCCGGATCGATCCTGCCTTTTTCCCAGCCTGTCAGGCGAAGTAGCGAGACAGGCGACGCCCGTGCGTCACGCATATACCGAGGGGCTCGAGGCCTATCTCGCGGAATTCACGGCCATGGCGGGCGGACGCGAAGAAGCCATTCGCGCCTTCGCTACGCTGGTTGGCACCATGGCCCTCGCTCGTGCCGTTGATGACGACGCACTCTCGCACGAAATCCTCGAAGCCGGACGCGCCGCGCTTCGGGCAGCGGAGCCCTGAACGCGGGCTCCCGCTGCCATGGGCTACCAGCGCAGCGCCTTGAGATACGTGAGATTCTCCCGCGCACTCGCGAGTTCGTCACCACTGCCCTCCTGCTCCACAAAACACGGCTTCTTGTTCAGGTCTTTCACCTGCGCGAGAAACGCACGCAGATCAAAGCGTCCCTTGGACAATTCCGTGTCGCGGGTCGCGCCGGCTGCAACATTCTTCAAGTGAAATGACCAGCAGCGATCGTGATGTTTGGCGAGAAACGCCATGGGATCGCCGCCACCGAGGAGCATGTTGCCCACGTCAAGCTGAAAGCGCACGGCCTTGGGATCCGTCTCACGCAGAAACACCTCCATGGGCAATTCGCCCATGATGGGCTTCTCGTGATTGGGCTCATTGTGCAGCGCCAGCCAAATGCCGTATCGGCGCGCGACTTCACCCGCCGAATTGAATCGATTGGCCCAAAGTCGTACCGCGGCAATGGAGCGATTGGCTTCCGCCGGCAAACTGGGCGCAATCAGATACTGGTGCCCCAGTTCCTTGGCCTCAGAAAGCCGCTGCTCCCATTCCGTGAGAATGGTTTCCGGTGCCATGTGCGCCGAAGGTGCCTTGAGCCCCGACGCCTTGAGCGCATCCTTCACCTGCTTCACCGAACGATCGAAGTTCTTGAAGCTCCAGAGCAGCTCGACATCGGTGTAGCCCATCTTGGCGATGGCGTCGAACGTGCCCTCGGGATTCGCCTTCATGGCGGCCCGCACGGCATACAGCTCAAGCCCAATGCGTTCAAGACGCCCCTCAGCGGGCAAGGCGTCCCGGAGCGGGCTGCCCGGGAGGCGGCTGGCAGCAAGTGTGCCAGTGGAAACGGCAAGGAATTGGCGACGATCCATGCGCGAAACTACCGCCTCGGAGAATCGACGCAATCGCAGAGCAAACGCCAATGGGTCCTCGCGCGTAATTTTCCGTTGCCCCTCAATCGGAGCCTGCATGACCCGGTCGTCCCGCCGCACTCTCGCCCTGCCGGCAGCCCTCGCGCTGGCCGTCCCTCTACACGCCACCCTCCACGCTCAGAATGGTCCCACCAATGGCGCGGCCGCCGCGCCGGCCGGATGGGACCCGCAGCAGGTGCTGCGCACGGAGTCCTTCGTCAAGCCGCCTGCCAATATCGAGCGCATGGTGATGGCGCCGCGTGTAGACATCAGCTTCACCAATCAGAGCCCCGACGGCAAACGCTTCCTGCGCGCCACCGGTGCGGACCGTGGTGATATCAAGGCGTACGGCGCCCCACACATCTGGCTCGGTGGTTTGCAGATCGATACACGCGCCAACCGTGCGCGCAGTGTCACCACCAGCACACGCACCGCACTCGGCATCATCGACCCGGCCAGTGGCCGTACGATCGATGTGCAGATTCCTGCCGGCGCGACGTTGTCATCGCCGGTATGGTCGCCGCGCGGAACGCATGTGGCATTCATCGTCAACTTCGCCACAGCCAGCTTCGCCTACGTGGCCGATGCCACGACGGGACGCAGCACGCGGCTGTCTGAGCGCCCGCTGCTCGCCACACTCGTCACCGATCTCGATTTCACGAGTGATGGCCGCTATGTGATTGCCGTGCTCGTGCCCACCAATCGTGGTGCCCTGCCGACACATGGTGAAGGCGATATCGAAGATGGTCCGCAGGTGCGACTCACCGAATCACGCGCCGTTCCGCAGCCCGTGCACTTTTCGTTGCTGCAGGACCCGCATGACAAGGCGCTGGTCAAGTACCACACCACAGGTCAGGTGGCGTTGCTCGATGTGCGCACACGTGCCATCAAGACCATCGGCGCACCGGCGATGATCCGTGCAGTCGACGCCAATCAGGACGGTGGCTATCTGCGCGTCACGCGCATGCTCGAGCCGTTCTCGTATCTGGTGCCGGTGAACAATTTTGGCGGTGTCCAGGAGTTGTGGGACGCGACCGGTCGTGTCGTCAGCACACTCGCCGTGACGCCGCTGCGTGAAAGCCAGGGCGGCCCGGGTGGGGGTGGTGCTCCGGGTGCAGCCGCCGATACGGGCAAGCGCAATCTGCAGTGGAACCCCATTGGTCCGGGTCTCATCTACCTGCAGAATGTGCCGACGAGCGCATCCGGTGCGGCTGCCGCACCGCAGCGCAACGAAGGTGGACCGTCCGCTCGCGCCGCAAATGCTGCTGCACCAATCCGTGTGCAGGCGCCGCGTGCGCAGCTCGTGTTATGGCGTGCACCATTTGGAGCCAATGACACCACCGTGCTCTACTCCGGTGGTCCGCAGCTCAGCAACGCGATGTACTCCATCGACAGCACCACACTCTTCGTGAGTGACAGTGGAGCGGTCATCGCCGTGCGCGCCAAGAACCCGGCCGAGCGATTCAATCTGGGTCGCAATGTCCGGTTGCCGTCGACGGGCGGTGGCTTTGGTGGCGGTGGCGGATTTGGTGGCGGAGCACAGGCCAGCGACTCCACGCAGGGCACACTGCTTTCACGTCGCGTAGGCAATGCCACGTACATCCTGCTTTCCACCGACGGCAAGCAGGTGGCCATGAATGGCACCCGCACGCCGGGTACCAACTGGAACACGCAGGCGCCGCGTCCGTGGGTGGATCGTCTCGACATCACGAGCCGTACGCGCACGCGTCTCATGGACAGTCCTGCCGACATGTTCGAGGACTTCGTGTCGGCCATCGATCGCGATGTGTCGCAGTTCCTTGTAACGCGCGAATCACGCACCACCATTCCCGATGTGTGGCTGCGCGGCGCCAGCGCGAGCGATGCGAAGAAGCTCACCAGCAATGTGGATGTGGGCCCGGAAGTCAGTGGCGCCATCGCTAAGCGTTTCCAGGTCACGCGCCCGCGTGATGGCACCAAGTACTGGGTGGATGTGCTACTGCCGCGCGACTGGAAGCCTGGCCAGAAGCTGCCCGGTATCATCTGGTTCTATCCGCGCGAATTCACCACGGCTACCGAATACGAGCGCTCGCGCTACAGCACCAACATCAATGCGTTCCCCGCGGTGCCGTCGGCGCGCCCCGCGTCGAGCATGCAGCTCTGGGTGTCGCAGGGATACGCATTCATTCAGCCCGACATCCCTATCTATGGTGATGCCGGCCGTATGAATGACAACTACACACGCGACCTCAAGGAAAATCTGGACGCCGTGCTCGACGCCGTTGTCGATTCCGGATTCGTCGATCGCAACAAGATGGGATTGGGTGGACACAGCTACGGCGCGTTCAGCACCGTGAACGCCATGTCGCTCATGCCCAACTTCAAGGCAGGCATTGCCGGCGACGGCATGTACAACCGCACGCTCACGCCATTCGGCTTCCAGAGCGAGCGCCGCAACTTCTTCCAGGCGCAGTCCACGTACCTCGACATGTCGCCGTTCCTGCGTGCCGACAAGATCGCTGGTGCACTGCTGCTCTATCACGCGTGGGAAGATCAGAATCAGGGTACGGCGCCCATGTCATCCACGCGCATGTATGCGGCGCTTCAGGGACTCGGTAAGCCGGCCGCGCTCTACATGTACCCGTACGAAGATCATAGCGTGGCGACATACGCCAGCGACCTCGATCTCTGGGCACGTTGGGTGGCGTGGATGGACGTGCACGTGAAGCAGGGCGGCAAGGTGGAGCCTGTGAAGGCTTTGGTGCCGTAAATCGCCGCAACGACTCACACTCGACACTGTTCACTCGGCACTCGGAACTGTTTTCACATCAGTTCCGAGTGGTCAGTGACCAGTTTCGAGCGTGAGTGCAACTACATTGCAGCATGACCGACACCACTTCCCCACTCATTCCCGCGTTTCGCCCGGTACCACGCACGGGCGTCATCTACGTCATGGACCGCGCCAAGCAGTTCGGTTATGGCTCGGGCGCTGCGGGGTGGTGCAATCTTGGTCAGGGTCAGCCGGAGACCGGTCCACTTCCCGGATCGCCATCGCGTCCGAGTGATGTGAGCATTTCGGCCGACGACTACGAGTACGCGCCGGTTGGTGGCATCGACACCTTGCGTCGTGCAGTGGCCAACTTGTACAACGCACGCTATCGCCAGGGCAAAGCGTCGCAGTACGGGCCGGAGAATGTCTGCATCTGCGGTGGTGGTCGCTCCTCGCTTACGCGGGTGGTGGCGTCACTCGGCAATGTGAATCTCGGGCATGTGTTGCCCGACTACACGGCGTACGAAGAGTTGCTGGAAATCTTCGGCACCTTTCACGCCATTCCGTTGTTGCTCGAGCCGGAAGCGGGCTACGCGTTGAGCACGAAGAATCTGCGGCGCGAAATCACGGGTCGTGGCTTGGGTGCATTGCTGCTCAGCAACCCGGCCAATCCCACGGGACGTGTACTGCGTGGCAGTGCGCTGTCGGCGTGGGTGCATGAAGCGCGTGAGCTCAAGTGCACGCTCGTGCTCGACGAGTTCTACAGCCACTACCTGTGGGATGAAGGACTGGTTGAAGGCGCGACGGTGAGCGCGGCGGAATTCGTGGACGATGTGAACAGTGATCCCGTGGTGATTCTCGATGGTCTCACCAAGGGATGGCGGTGCCCGGGTTGGCGCATCAGCTGGATTGTGGGTCCTGCCGCAGTGATTGAGGCCGTGACAAGCGCCGGCAGCTTCCTTGATGGTGGTGGCAACAGACCGCTACAGGAGGCCGCATGTGCCCTTGTGGAGCCGTCGCGAGCACGGGCCGAGGTGATGGCTATCCATCAGGCGTTTGCGCGTAAGCGCCGCATTCTGGTGGACGGGCTACGTGCCGCCGGACTGACAGTGGAGCACGAACCGGATGGCGGATTCTATGTGTGGGCGAGCGTGGCCAGTTTGCCCGCGCCGTTCAACGATGGTGAGGCGTTCTTTGAGGCCGCACTCCGCGAGCGTGTGATCACTGTGCCTGGCATGTTCTTCGACATCAATCCGGGCAAACGTCGCGCCGATCATACGTCGCGATTCCGTCAGTATCTGCGCTTCTCATTCGGGCCGAGTGAAGAGGCGGTGACGGAAGCGGTGGGAAGAATCAAGAACATGATTCAATCGGCTTAAACGAACCGAAACAATTCAAGAGCGGTGGGATCGTGATTCACGATTCCGCCGCTTTGTGTTTTCGCTGTTGTTGTGCTGTGCAGGTATAAACGCAAAACCCCCGCCATTCCGAAGAATGACGGGGGTCTGCAAAAGGTGCCGGCAACGGCCTACTCTCCCGCGAGCTCTCGCCCGGAGTACCATCGGCGCTATCAGGCTTGACGACCGTGTTCGGG
>JACVCD010000020.1 GCA_016742275.1 Gemmatimonadaceae bacterium | reverse complement strand
TCACGACCTACAATACGGAGCGCCCCCATGACAGCCTCGGCGGGGTCCCTCCTCTCACCTTTCTGCCGAGGCCAACGACGCCGTCGGAGTCCAGTTTTCAACTGTCTGCTTGACGGGGAAGCTTACGCGTACATTGGCTTGCTCCGCTCACCACTAACGAATCTCGCATCCACATTGACCACGCTGCAGCAAGCGGCGGTATCGTTACGACGCACCTTTGAATATCTCGACAGCCCCGTTGAGCAACCACCCGCTTCATCCTACGTCAGGCGCTCGAACGTAGAAGCGGTGTTCACCGGCGATCTGGTATTCGAAGCTGTCTCGGCTTGCTATTCAAACAACGTACCCGCCCTCCGAGGGATATCGCTCACCTGCTCACCTGGGCAGATCACATGCGTTGTGGGATCAAGCGGCGCCGGCAAGTCCTCCCTGCTTCGAGCAGTTCCCAGGCTCCTCGAACTGACTTCGGGGACCATACGAATCGGGAAGCACGATACGCGAACGACCTCACTTCACGATCTTCGAAACCAAATAGCCTACGCTCCCCAAGAGCCGGCGATCATACGAGGGACCCTGCGCCAGAATCTCACATTGGGTATGGAAGCAGCATCAGAAGCTGACATTGATGCGGTCCTCGAAGCTTGTGTGCTCGGCCCCCTCTGCCGCGATCTTCCCTACGGGCTCGACACGGCGGTGGCAGAATGGGGAGCCTCTCTCTCCGGGGGGCAAAGACAACGCATTTCACTTGCACGGGCATTGCTGCGCAATGCTCATGTCCTCCTTCTCGATGAGATTACCGCCAATCTCGATCCCGCGACAGAAAATGAAATTGTGTCCAATCTGCAGAAGCACTATCGAAATCGGATTCTGCTGATGGTCACACACCGGCCTACAGTTGCGGAACGTGCGGACCAGGTTGTTTCGATGGTGTCAGGAAAAATTGAACAAACAACGTCAAAACAATCTTCTCAGGGCGGTTCTCTATCGGTATCGCTCTCAGATCGCGATACCTTCATTTCATTGGCTTCCCCACAGGCGTCACCCTGGCAATGAGCCTCGTCAGAATCGAGCCGCAGCTTCCAGAGCATTTGATCGAATCCGATACGTCACTGCGGGACGTATCTCGCTGGCTTCGAAGACTCTTTTTTGTCTTTGCTGCACTTTCTTCGGCGACTGCAGGTGTGGCCGCCATTGTGAAGATACGCCAGACCGTTGACGCACCAGGTATCACGGAACCCATCGGTCTCTTTGACGTTCGCGCGACACAGGCGGGATTGATTGAGGACGTGCTGGTGGAAACAGGCGACACGATCAGCGTTGGTCAGAATCTCGTATTGATCGATTCACGTCAACATCAGCACGAGTCGGACCAGCTCGATCGGCAAATTGCGATCCGGCAGACCGAGCAGTCGAAGCAGGAAAAAACCACACCGATTGCGATTGCCCAGCGCCTGCAGACTGTAGCGACGGCCCAGGCCCAGTTGATTCGCGCAGAAGCAGCATTTCGTTCGCGCCTTGTCGACCTTGGCCTCATCGCAGATTGGGATTCGCTTCGCCTCGGCTATGTCCATGGAACAAGTATCGCGCTTGATCTCGCATGGGCCGACCTGCAAACCGCGCGAGCAAATGTCTCCAGTGCGGAATCATCGCTGCGGCTGACGAAGCTGGATTCATTGGATATCGCACGCAGAGGGATTGAACTTCAAAGCATGAAGACGGATCTCGCCTTTCGACGGGCCCGCGCAACCGGCTTTCTGGTACATGCAACCAAGGCGGGAGTTGTGCTAACGGACGACGTCGGGCGACTTAGGGGAAGGCAAGTGCAAGCCGGAGAGTTGTTGTTTGAAATCGGGACCAGAAATCGATGGCGTGCCGTTGTGTGGATTGCTGCGCGAGACATTCAGAGTGTTCAGGTTGGCCAGAAGACACTCCTGCAATTTCCGGGGCTGCCGCAATTCGACGGACACCTGACAGAGGGTGTGGTAGAAAGTATTGCACCCCAAGCAAGCCAGGCATCCGAAACCCGCTCCATGTTCAGAGTGATCATTGCGCACGGTGATGCGGAACTCGACAAGCACGAATCTGTAGCAGTACGACGTGGATACGAAGTACGAGCCAGAATACTGACCGGAAATGCAACGCCTCTGGAAATCCTCACCTCCTCCCTCCGTGCGAGAGCCGCTGGCCTGAAAAGCTAGTTCGCGGTGTCCGCGATCCTTCGTTCAGTATTTGGATTGCACTTTCAATGCCGTTGATTTTCACCCTGCATATTTCATAGACCTACATGAAGCTGCTGCCGTACTATGCCAGTGCCCACATCTATTGTTTGGACCTGGATCCTTCGCCCTACCATTCAAGTTGGGACGATCTCATTCAGCAACTGGTACGACCGCTGATTGAGGACAATACCGTTCTCGGCTTCTTCTTCGTTCGCTATCGGGACCCCCGTGCTCATCTGAGACTTCGGGTGAGGTTGTCTCCAGCGACGCCTAGCTGGCTGGTACGAAACCATCTGAGAAAACGTCTCGCAACAATGGGACTTCGAGAGCGTCCGAGGAACGATCAAGGGTCGGCTCAGACGACATCGCAACGATGGTTCGAGTGGGCGCCATACCAGAGGGAGGTCGAAAGATACGGAGGCCTGGATTGCCTGGCACATATCGAAGCGATCTTTGAGACGACCGCTCGCATCGCCCTTGATGTCATGCGTTTCAGGCAAGGGAAGAGCGAAGCAATGGTGCTGGCCGAGGCTGGCCAACTCGCATGCATGCTCGTTTCTGTGTTTGCCACTGATACTCGGCATATGGCTGACACCTTCAGAAGAGGTACCTATGGCGCGCCCGGCAATCCCTCTGGGACATCACCAATCATTGATCCGTTACTGCGGGAACGTTTGCGCGACGCAATTCAAATCGAGCAGCTCCACGCTCTTGCAATCCCGCCGACGAGCACGCGATTTGACTCACCACCTACATCACGACATGCGGTTTACGCAGAGCACTATGCTCGATTGGAGTCCATTGCCACTCAACTGCGATCGACCCGTTCGACAGATGAGCATCTAGCTGAAACGCTCGCACAACGCTTGCCAAGCCTGGTGCACATGCTCTGGAATCGTCTCGGTCTCACCAGGTGGCATGAGCACATTTTGGCATCAGCACTCATATCGCAGTGCTACCCGCATGACCAGTCGGTTTCGATTGAACTGAACGCAAGTAGCATTTGATCCAACTTGCACTGAGACCCCCCGGCCTCGTTTCTATTCCCCCATTTCTCTACTGGAGTAATCATGAAACGTATCAAGATCGACCTTAGTGAACTTCAACTCGAGTCATTTGAAACCTCCTATTCTGAAGGAGCGCCGACCGATCTTCAGAACAATGCTCATGCTCTGGATGATACCAACCCGGCCGGAGGCAGTTGCAACACCTACTTTGCCAATACGTGTCCAGGTGATGGTCCACTGATGACCTGTGAGACCACTTGCAACCAAATCATTTGTGGTTGCAGCGCCTATCCTACGGACTGCGACGCGACGTGCCCGAATTATTGGCGTGCGGAGTACGAGACATGCACTACGACTGGACACAATTCGCCAACCTATTGCTACGCCTGTCCCTAGTTGACTGAGAGCGGGGGTTCTCGGTGCTTCTTCTATCTACGATGATCAATTCCTATGACTATCATATCTCACAGCGAACTGCTATCTCTTGCAGCAGAGATCGCAGAAAGTATTTGTCACCGACGTATCGCGTCTGATAAGGCCTTTTGCTGGGAGATACGTTCCCGAGACAGTGCGAAGACGGGGATGCATGCCATTCTTTCCCAATGCGGGTCCTCCGTCTATAGCGGTTCAGCAGGGATCGCGCTGCTGATGATAGAAATGTATGGTCTTCTTGGGCATGAAGAGTTCCTCGAAACAGCTCTTGGGGCTTTGCAGCACGCAGAATCTCACAACGCAGCAAGACGCCTCTCGACATCCTACTTCTCCGGAGATGTAGGTCTTCTCGCAGCATTCTATCGTGCGTACGCTGTCACAGGCGATGCAAAATATCTCCATCGTGCACACGACTATGTTCCGCGCGAAGTGCCAGAATCAGATGGAATAGACGTTATCGCCGGTGCCGCAGGAAGCATCCCAGTATTGCTGGACTTCGCCAAGCTGACGGGTCACGAATCTGCATTGTTCATTGCGAGGGAACTTGGACATGACCTGCTTGCTCAAGCACACTCTGAGGAAACGGGTATGTCGTGGGGCGATCCACGCAACACGATGCAGGCCCGCAATCTGTGCGGCCTGGCCCATGGCGCCTCAGGGATAGGAGCTGCACTTGCTTCGCTCTACGCTGTGACCGGCGAAGCTTATTTCCGCAACGGCGCCGAAGCCGCATTCGCTTACGAGGACTCGTTCTACTCTACAGAATTTTCCAACTGGCCTGATTTTCGTTCTTCCGCATTCGCCACATTGTGGGAACGAGGAGGAACCCAGGAGATCGTCGAACATCTTCGCTATGCCGACTATAGGAAGCTGGGCTACAAGACGAAGTACATGTCGGCATGGTGCCATGGAGCCCCCGGTATCCTGTTAGCGAGAGCTCACGCGGCAACCATGGGTGTTTGGTGCGGACGGGAAGATCTACTCCGTTCTGCAACTCTCCAAACCGTTCGGGATCTTCGCTCGGTCAATGAGCCATTCAATCATTCTCTCTGTCACGGCTACGCTGGCAATCTTGAATGCGCTTTGACCGCTCACCGACTGTTCAGGCCTGATGATTCTGTGTTCGATTTCGATCGCCAGAACTTGCCCGGCCTTCCGCGGGCCGGTGAGTCGATCCGGACAGGGACGGTCGACGGAGGACCGGATCCTTCATTCATGATGGGCGAGGCCGGCATCGCCTACGCTCTTGCGCGTCTTTCCGGCGCCGCGATTCCAGGCATTTTGCTGCCTTCTCTTTTGCCGACACCGCTCGGTGAAATCAGCCGCGAGGCAAATGAACGACCACGTTCCAATACTGAAACAGCCCTCATCTTCTCAGAAGCAGGGCCTCCATCTATCGGTGTTCGCGTTTCCGAATTCGCAAGCACAATTGACTCTCATCAACGGTCTCACGGCAGAGAGACCTATCAGCGATTCGCAATTACCTACAGGGCAAGATTTTCCGACAGGACGCTGGCGCATCTACGTGATCTCAAGCCAGCGCCTGCGTTTCCACTGGACATCGAAAATTCACGCTTTCGACTATCCGCGTTCGTGCAGCCCGTTGTCCTTCATGACGAATGTCTGTCCGGGTCGATGACAGCGATCCGACCTGAGTTTTCTGCGTCACCGGTCACCTACGTTGCGTACATTGAAAATGGAGAACCGAGTCTTCGTCGCATCGGACGTTTGGCGCACTACATTCTCGAGGAGACTGGAGATGAAGAGTCTTGCTTCGACAGCATTCTGTCACGGGTTGCGGTGTCGACTGGCAGGAGCACGGAAGAGCTGAGCACTTCGATCCTTCTGCAGCTATACGAGTTGATTCGCGCCCGGCTTGTCGATCATCTTCCGACCAAGTCCGCCGCATGATATCGCGATCCGTACCCGTCGTAAAAATCGCGCTCATCGACACTGCAATCTGCAGCTGCCTCGGCATCAGTCCGTCGGTGTGGAGATCATCGAAAGTTGAGGCAGCCAGTGATGCCACGCGTCCCGTATTGCCCGCCTGTGGTCAAAATATTCATGGTTCGCTCTGTGCCACCATCATTCTCGCTATCGGCATTGAGGTTGAGTTTCTGATATTCGAGATCGTCGATCCGCAAGGTGAAACCACGACAGAAGACCTCACTGTGGCGATTGAAGCTGCCATTGCCCAAGAGGCGGATATCATCAACGTCAGTATCGGCACGGGGTCCATGCGTGGTATTGGTGCGTTAGCCCGAGCATGTAAACGAGCAGCTGAGCGGCATATTCCTTTGGTTGCTGCCATGGGCTCTACCGAGCATCCATTTGCACCGGCAGTTTTTGCTGACTGCATTTCTGTAGAGATGCGCATGTCAGCTGATTCGTTCAGTCTTGGGACTCCATCCTCTCCCTATGGAGACATCTCAGCATGCGGATCTTTCTCTTTCTCTTGCAGCCATCGCGCTTCTCCCTTGAATTCGCGCGGGTCTAGTTTTTCCGCTGCTGTAGTATCCGGGTGGATCGCCCGGGCGATTGCTCTTGGTACCTGGAATAAGACTTGGAGCCAGGAGGAGATGATCGGCCATCTCATAGATCAGAGCAACTCGAATGCATCATTGCCTGAAACTTGCTCTGCACTTTCCTCAGCGCGGCCTTGTATCACGTTCCCGACAAAGGCCCTCTAGGCGGACAACACTGAACCACGCTTCATGCGCGTTGACATTTCCACAAGCACAACGCCTCCGTCATGTGACGGCATGCCCATTGCAGCATTGACTGAGTCGACCAAACACGATGAGCAACATCTATCCACATTTCGTAGCGCGTACTCCCCTCCTCTCCGCACCGCCGTGTGCTCACACATTGTCGGGACGGGCGTCCGTCGCATACGACAGAATGCGTAAAGTGACGGAGAGAATTGAGAAATCCGGCAGTGAACTTGCGGACAGACTTACCGACGTCGTTCCGCTGGTTACAGACAGGCGCGAGCGTGGCATTCTGCTGGAAGCCCGACGTTCTCTTTTCAAGGGAGAACGTGTTCCTCCATCGTTCGGCCAGATTGAACATAAGATATCACAGCTGCATCTGGGCGAACTCTTCCGGGACTATGAACTCGCGCATTCGTGCCACGACGACGCACAACAGGCAGCCGCCATTGCGTTTGAAGAAGAAAGACAAGCGACCGTGCAGAATCTGGTCGCGTTGTTGCGACAGAACGAAGATTTTGCGAAGGCTGTCGCTCTTTCGAGTCCTACTTTCTGGCGATCAGTTCAAGACTACGAGCATCTGCTATCCGCGTCGAATAAGCGAACTTCCAAAACACGCACAATCGAACGGACTCTACTACAGTTCGCAATCCGTGCATCGACGAAGTGTACGCCATTCTCGCGATTCTCCATCATCCTGCCGGGAAGAGTCGGAGCCTCGCGAACGAAGACCCACGCATCGAAGCCAATTGAGGTTGACGGCGAAGTACGAGTCGACAACTCCTACATCAGGGTCAACTTTGAGGTCCTCGATATGTTGGCCTCACATTTAGTACGCAGCGACAGACTCCCACTATCATTGCCGATTTGCATAGACGAATACGCGGTGCATCAGTTGAATGGCGATCGAATTGAGTTTCTCGTTACCAGAGGAAAGAAGGAGTTTGTATCGAGCATGGCGTTGACAGACTCCATGCGTATCGTTCTGGATGTGCTGACGCAGAACGAAGGAGCAACAGTAGGCTCTCTGTCGACAAGGTTACACGCCATGACGGTTGGAACCCAATCAATGGATTCCCACCGAAAGACGATTGGTACACTGGTCAAGCTTGGCGTGCTTCGGCTCGATATGTACGACGACAACAGCGAGGAACGCTGGGTAGCACTTCTGGTCGAGCACTCCCGCGGACTGCGGAGTTCCGGGAGCAGAGAAATGCGTCAGCGCCTGCAGGCGACCCTACGCGCCGTCGCCATGACCTCCCGCGGAAACACGCGACAACGATGCGACGCTGTTGCGAAGGCCAACGCCATATTGATGGAACCCAATTCTGCTGATGAGAATCGTCAGCCATCAAAGAGTTCGAGGCAGTTTCGTACTCCTGTTTTCGAAGATGTATCCAGCAATGCCATGGTCCACCTCGATCTCGGAATAGGCGCCGATGCGCTGAAAAACGAACTCGGTGTGCTGTGCAACATCGCCAATGAGTTAGGCTGGCCTCGTGCTGAACAAGCCACAATGCGTAGGTACTATGATACGACTTTCGGATCGCGGGCACTTGAAGTGCCTCTGATGGCTTTTTACAAGTCTTACTATCGCGATCACATGCGGGAACATCTCCGGCGCGAGGAGAGCGTTCGCCAGAGCAAGAGCCTGGAAGACAGTACTCCGTATTCGCTGATCAACCCCCTTGGAGTGCCGCTGATCGAGCGAATCAAGGATGCTCACCATCGTGTTCGCGATTTGCTTCGCAGCTTGTCATTTTCAAAGGAGGATTGCACTCAGCTTGAACCTCACGCGTTGTCCGAACTCATTGAGGATGTACCGAGTTGCGCAGGTCAGGAGTACAGCTTCGGAGTTTTTTGCCACCCTCCTCAGGAAGTAGGTGATCGCTACCTTATCCCTGGTGGGAAATTCATTGCAGGATTCAGCAAGTACTACTCGAGATTTAGCGACTTGGTAGCACCACCGATGAGCGCAACACTGCGCGAGCATCATCAAGGGTTCGATGGAACGGTCGCCGAGGTATATCACTGTCAGAGATTCAATGCGAATATCCACGCACCTCACACGCAGAAGGTGATCGCGTATCCGAATAGCCCAAGGCCTTCGGGGTGGCCCACATATCATCTGCAGGACCTGGTAGTTCGTCCGAGCTTGACGGACCCAGACCAACTGGAACTGGTTTCCCGCGTCACCGGTGAGCGGATTCGTCCGGTGGATCTCGGTTTTATCAATCCCAAACAGCGTCCTCCACTATTACAGCTTCTTTGTCGCTTCGGCCCACAGAAGGGCTATTCCATCGGTTTTCCGCAGTCAGGTGAATACCTCGGACTGGGAGAAAGAGGACACGCGACATTTCCGCGATTGAACTTTGGCACTTCCATTGCGCTCTCCAGAAGGCAGTGGCGCTTTTCGTGCAATCTGCTTCCATCACGGAGTGGATCGGCATTTGGTTTTGCCGATCATATGCAGCTATTGAAGTGGTCCCGCAGCAGCGGCGTGCCAGAGGACTTCTTCGCGACCTTCCATAGCGTATCCGAGAATGACGCAAAATCACCCAAAATCGAAAAGATCCAGTTTTTTCGATTATCAGACCCATTGATCGCAGAATATTTCAACAGACTGGTCAGCCTCAATCTCAATGGCTGCGTGGTGATTGAAGAGGCGCTTCCTGGTATTAGCTCGAACTCTTCAAACGGCGTCGGTCGTCCGATGGAGTTCATTCTTCATGTTGAACGGTATGCACAATCAGCCAATGAGCCACACGAAATGAGCACGGTATTGCAGCACCTGACCCCAGCGCTCACTTGAATGTTGAAAGCTCAGGCTCCCGCACATCAATCAGCAAGGAAAGTTTTCCGGCAGCCCCATTGTTGAAAAACGAGAAACACAACGACTCAAACACACAAGAGAGCCCCTTGCGTCACTTCAAAAATCGGGGACGAACCGTGTGACGCCTCAGTGCACACATTTGTTTGGAGTGGCAAGGGTGTGGGGCCCATGAGTCACGGGCACGTCACAGGAAATCGGCTCTCCCACTTCAAAGTAGTGAGATATCGCACGATATTCCGCACCATCACATGAGGCACTTTCGGTTGCTCTTCGTCCCACCCCTTGCAATCGCAATCATGTGACCCAAGCCGGCGGCTCTTCCGTCGCCGGTTCCATCCCTAGTCAAGGAAGGAGATGTTGATGTCCTACCGAGCGAAGGTATCTCGCTTGGCGGCCGTCGCTGCTTCCCTGCTGTTCGCCCTCCCTGCCAGCGCTCTCCAGGCGCAGACTGGTACGATCAGCGGGAAAGTGACCGACGCCGCGACCAAGACCCCCCTCGCCGATGTGCGAGTGGTGATCTCGGGTACGGCCTTCGAAACCACGACCAACCGGGAAGGCGAGTATCGCCTCCTCAATGTACGCCCGGGTCTGACCGGAGTTTCCTCGTTCCGTATTGGCTACAAGGCCAAGCAGGATACCGCCCGTGTTGTGGCGGGTCAGACGGTGACGCTCGACCTGGAGATGACGCAGTCGGTCATCAACCTGTCGGAAGTCGTCGTTACGGGTACGGCCGGTAACCAGGAGCGTAAGGCCCAGGCAGCCCTCGTTGCTTCAGTCTCGGCAGCCGACGTCATCAAGGATGCACCGGTCACCAACGTGGCCAACATGCTGCAGTCGCGCGTGCCGGGCGTTTCGCTCAGCAGCTCGTCGGGCACCAAGGGTACGGCGACCAACATCCGCATTCGCGGTGCGTCGTCTATCAATCTCTCCAATCAGCCGCTCATCTTCGTCGATGGTGTGCGCATCAACGAAGGTCAGTCCAACGTCGCCCAGACCGGTGGTGGCGTAGGTGGTCAGCAGTTTGATCGCTTCAACGATCTCAACCCGGAAGAAATCGAGAGCATCGAAGTCGTAAAGGGACCGGCTGCGGCTACCCTGTACGGTGCCGACGCCTCGGCCGGTGTGATCCAGATCATCACCAAGAAGGGTCGTATCGGCTCGAACAGCTTCCAGCAGACGCTGCGCTTGGAGCAGGGTCAGTCGAGTGTGGATCACATCACGATCCCTGACAACTACGCGCGCTGCACGGCGGCAACGGTGGCGGCCACCAGCACCAACCCACTCTGCCGCGGGCAGGCAGTGGGCACGCTGGTCAGCGACAACCCGTTGGCCCGCGCCGGTGGCGTGTTCCGCACCGGTCAGGAGCAGATCTTCAACTACGGCATCCGCGGCGGTGGTCAGAGCTACGGTTATGCCCTGTCGTACGGTTCGGACAACTCGACCGGCACACTGCCGAACGAAGCGTTCAACCGCTACAACGTGCGCACGAACGCCAACTTCGTTGCCAATCCGAAGCTCAATGTTGAAGTCGGCCTCGGACTGGTGCAGACGAACACGCAGTTGCCGATCAACGACAACAGCATTTTCGGCTTCCTTGGTGGAGCCCTGCTGGGCAGCCCGCTTACGCGTACCGACGCCCCGAACGCAGCCGCGTCGCAGGACGGCTGGTACTCGAACCGTCACGTCAACGCGATCAAATCGGTTGGGTCGAGCCTGTTGACCAAGCGCGCCATGTCGTCGATCACGGCCAATTATGCCCCGACGTCGTGGTTCACCAACCGTGTCACCGGTGGTGTGGACTATTCAACGGAACTTCGCACGCTGTTCTACCCGCGCAATGACAGCCTCTGGTATGGCGGTCAGACAGACGGTGGCGACAACCTGCAAGCCAACACGGGTGCCGAGCGCTATACGTTCGACTACCTCGGCAACATGAAGAAGCAATTTGGAAACGACTGGGAGACCAACTTCTCGTTCGGCCTCCAGACCATCTCGACCCGCACACAGATTGTGCAGTCGCGTGGTATCGGCTTCGTGACCAACAACAACACCTCGATCAATTCGGCGGCGGTGACCACCGGTTCAACGAGCTTTGTTGAGCAGCGTCAGTATGGCTACCTCAGCCAGCTCCAGCTCGGACACCAGAACAAGCGTTTCGTGCAGCTCGGTGTGCGTATCGACCGCAACTCGTCGTTCGGTGACGAGTCGCCGACGTTCGTGCTGCCAAAGATCGGTGGTTCGTGGGCCATTGGTGAAGAAGACTTCTTCATGCCCCTCACCGGCGTGATCAACACCATGCGTGTACGTGCCGCCTGGGGTACCACAGGTCGTTCGCCGAACCCGGGTCAGGCGCTCGAAACACTCGCGGCCGCGTCGTACAACATCACGGGCGCCACGGGTGCCGGCTCGTTCCTGAGTCGCCAGGGCAACCCGGACCTCAAGCCGGAACGTGGTACCGAGTTCGAAGCCGGTCTCGATGCCGGATTCTTCGACAACCGCATGTCGCTCGAGCTCACCTACTTCCGCAAGCAGACGGACGATCTCATCATCGCCCGCCCCATTCCGCCGTCGCTGGGTTACAACGTCAACCCGCTGGCCAACCTCGGCTCGGTGTTGAACGCCGGTACGGAAGTCGCGGTGAATCTGCAGGCGTTCAACTCGTCGAACTTCCGTTGGGATGTTCGCGGTGCCGCCAACACGCTCAAGAACGAGCTCACGAGCCTCGGTGGCCAAGCGCCGTTTGCGCTGGGTCCGATCGGCCGCACCCTCGTGGGTCAGCAGGTGGGTGTGATGGTGGCCAAGAAGGTGCAGAGTGTGGATCTGCAGAATGGCCGCGCAGTGGTGACGGATACGCTCACGCCGATGGGTAATCTCTTCCCGACGCTCGAGTGGAACCTCACCAACACGTTCACCATCGCGAAGAACTTCCGCGTAACGGCCATGATCGACGCCAAGGCGAACTTCGTGGTGTACAACAACACGCGGAACTTCCGCGAAGCACAGATTTCCCCGGCCCCCTCGAACATCCGTCTCGACACCACGCTCTTCTCACGTGAAGAGCGCATCCGTCGCTATGGTCCGTTCGTGTCGGAAAAGGACGGGTCGGCCGTACCGATCAACGACGCACGCGGCACCTTCATCGAAGAAGGCGACTTCATCCGCTTCCGCGAACTGTCGGCCACGTACACGGTTCCGACGTCCCTCACGAGCAAGGTGTCGAGCCGCTTCCAGGGTGCCTCGGTCACGTTTGCCATGCAGAACGTGAAGCTGTGGACGAACTACTCGGGCTTCGATCCGGAACTCAACGCACAGACCAACGCCTTCGGTCGTGAGGACTTCCTCACCGCGCCGATTCCGCGTCGTGCGGTGCTCCGTTTCAATCTCACTTTCTAACCGCGAGAGATCATGCAGAAGATCGTACGCGCGGTTGCGCGCACTACGGCCAGCGCCCTGTTGGCCATGGGCGCTGCCGCCTGCGGTGACGAGTTCGTCACCGTCACCAACCCCGACGTGATCGACGCCGGCACTGTGGATCCGACAGCCAGCGGCACCATGCTGGCCCTGTCGGCGCAGCAGAACTACGTCGATATGATCGGCGTCCAGGCCATGTACGGTGGCTGGTTCTCGGAAGAGGCGAACGTGTCCGATACGTTCCCGACCCGCAACGAATTCGGCTTCCGCAACATCACCGCGCTCAACACCTCGCTCAGCGGTGAAGTGTGGGCTCCGCTGTCGCGGGCTGTGGCTTCGGCCAAGCAGGTGCTCGACCTGAGCCTGCCGGATCCGGACAAGAACATCAACGTCGCCCGTGCCGCCACCTTCCGTGGCTTCAGCATCCTGCAAATGGCATCGGATTTCTGCACGGGTACGTTCTCCGGCGGACCGGAACTCACCACGGCACAGATGCTCGACTCGGCCATCTTCTGGTTCGATCGGGCCAACACCGTGGGTCGTGCCAACAACACGGCGGACGGCATTTCGCTGGCCGACGCATCACTGGTTGGCCGGGCTCGCGCCAAGCTGCAGAAGGGTGACAACACGGGCGCAGCGGCCGACGCCGCGTTGGTACCTGCCGGGTTTGTATTCAACATGCGTTTCACGGACGATCTGGCCAATCGCAATCGTCTGAGCAACGACCTGTGGCAGTTCTCCTTCTCACGTGGTTCCATCAGTGTGGCGCCCTGGTACCGTCAGGGTGACCCACGTGTCACGTATCGTGTCCAGGGTGGCACGCCGCCGGCTACGGCCAACCCGCAGGATGCCGTACCGGGTGGTTTCCACCAGCAGACCAAGTTCCCCGCGTTCGACTCGCCGATGCGCCTGGCTTCGAAGTTGGAAGCCGACTACATCGCGGCCGAAGCTTCGGGCAACACCACGTCGCAGCTCACGCTCATCAACGCGCGTCGCGCGGCCAATGGTCGCCCGGCCTACGCTGGCGCCACGGATGCGGTAAGTGTGAAGACGGAACTGTTCAACCAGCGCGCCCTCGAGTTCTACCTTGAAGGCAAGCGTTTGGCGGACATGCGTCGGTCACCAGCGTCGGTTGCTGGCACGATTACTCCGGCGGGCGGGCCGTACTTCAAGTCGGCCACGGTGACGGTTGGTACGCAGACCTGCATTCCGCTTCCGTTCACGGAAACGGACAACAACCCGAACTTCAAGAAGTGATCATCTGATCCCGACAAACGGGAACGGTGGTTAGCTTGGGGCGGGGTGGCACTTCGGTGCTGCCCCGCCCTTTGTGTTTGAGGAACCATCTGGCGACCAGCGCGTTGAGTAAGTGCAGTTCGTTGATCAACCACGCGTCCTCTCTCCCCTCTTGTCACCCTATGACCGACAGTCCATTGCACAAACGGCACATCGGTCGGGAGAGGGTGACGTGAGCATGCCTTCCCAAGCACACGAGGCACTGTCCGACGCGGCGTACTGCGCACGGGTGACCCGGGAACATGCCCGCACCTTTGCGTTGGCGAGTCGACTACTGCCTCCGCACAAGCGTCGCGCCGCCTATGCGCTCTACGCATTCTGTCGAGTGGCGGACGATCTGGTGGATCGGGCGGGATCGCAGGAAACCGAGGTACTTCGCGCACAACTCGCCGAGTATCGTGGGCAGTTGTCGCTCGCCCTTGATGGCCACCCCAGCGGTTCGATCTTCCGTGAAATCAGCTGGGTGAGTGCGACATTCGGTGTCTCCCCGGCACCACTGTTTGAAGTGCTTGATGGGGTGTCGCAAGATCTGCACAGCGCGGGCTACGCAAACTGGCAGGAACTCGCGGCATACTGCGAGGGTGTGGCGAGCTCGGTTGGCGAGATGTGCACCTATGTGTTTGGCGTACCCGCCGGTGCTGTCATGCGAGGCAAAGCCATCCAGTATGCGCGCACGCTGGGTACGGCGATGCAACTCACCAATATTCTGCGCGATGTCGGCGAGGATGCGGCACGTGGACGTGTCTACCTGCCCGCAGATGAACTGGCCCACTTCGGACTCAGCGCATCCGATGTATTACGACAGGACGTGGCGATAACTCGAACGCCGGCATGGCAGCAGTTCATGGTATTTCAGGTGAACCGGGCACGCGCCCTGTATGAAGCCGCCATGCCGGGTATCGCGTTGCTTTCGCCGGATGCACAGCGTTGCGCCGTGGCCTGCGCCACGGGTTACGCCGCCATACTTACCGCCATTGAGCAGCAACAGTACGACACGATTTCCCGTCGTGCCCGCGCTGGCGCGTTCACGCGGCTGGGTATTCTCTGGAACGCCTGGCGCTATCAGGCTCCGGAAGCAGATCTCTCGGTACTGCGCCAAGGCCCTCGAATCGAAGAAGCACCGTTTGACGTGACCGCCCACCGCGGACACGTGCGTCTCGCGTAGTTGGATACACATTGATCGCGACTCTCTCAGATCGTTCGTCCGTGTTGTGGAGGATTGCCGTTGCCACGCTGATCGGCCACGCACTCTTCAGCGCGTTCTCGGCGTATGCCTTCGCCACGTTTCTCGTGCCTCCGTACCCTGAGTGGCTGCAAACGCCACAGAATCAGCGGGTCATGGCACTTGGTTACACGTATGGTGGAGCCATCACGGTCACACTTGGCGCGATCAGTGGCCTGGCGTTTCTGGTCTGGACCGTCGGACTCCGTCCGGCCTTGATCACATTTGCGACCGTCTTTACGCTGGCATTCACATCAGAGTATGTCGGCACACGATGGGACTTCCCGTTCGGTGCCTACGAGTACTCCAGTCAACTCGGATACAAGATCGGCGGTCGCGTTCCCTTCAATATCCCGACGAGCTGGTTCTACATGCTCGTGGCATCGCTGGCGATGTGTGGTCGATTTCTTCGTGCACGCGATGACGCCGCTACACGCTGGTGGTGGGCATTGGTTGGCGGCGTGGTGCTCACACTGTGGGACGTGTCCATGGATCCCGCGATGGTGAAAACCAATCACTGGTTCTGGGAAATCGGTGACTTGTCGGATCGCAGTGCATTCGCGCAGTTCATCGGTCGCCCCATCTTCTATGGTATGCCGCTCACCAACTGGATGGGGTGGCTGCTGACAGGCATTCTTGCAGCACGTGTGATGATGGCCATTGTACCTCCGTCCACTTGGGCGACGCGTGTGTCGCCGGAACGTCTGCCTATGGCACTGTACGCGGTGAACGGATTGCTGCCGATCGCGATCTGTCTGCGATGGGACATGGTGCCTGCAGGAATCCTTGGCACGATCGCCATGGCATTGCCGCTTTGGGCCGCGTGGCGCGGTGACGCACTGAACGCGGCCCGCGCGTCGGCGTAGTTTTTCTCCATCGGCGACACGCGCATGCGCATCGTGGTGATTGGCAGTGGATTCGGTGGCCTGGCCGCCGCCATCCGCCTCAAGGCACAGGGACACGAAGTCACCATCATCGAAAAGCTCGACCGAGCCGGTGGACGGGCCTACGTGTTCGAGCAGGATGGTTTCACTTTCGATGCTGGGCCGACCATCGTGACGGCGCCCTGGCTGCTCGATGAACTGTTCGCGCTCACAGGGAAAACCACCGCTGACTATGTGTCGCTCGTGCGCCTCGATCCGTACTACAATGTGCGGTTCGAAGATGGCTCGGTGTTTCGCTACAACGGCGACGCGACGCAGCTGCTGGAGCAGGTGCGCAGCTTTGCGCCACAGGATGTCGAAGGCTACCAGCGCTACCGCAAGACATCGCGCGAGATCTTCGATGTCGGAATGCCACTCATCGACAAACCGTTTCTGACAATTGGCTCGATGTTGCGTGTGCTGCCGGATCTCGTCCGCACGCGTTCTGATCGATCGGTAGCCGCGCTGGCCAACCGACATTTGACCGACGAACGCTTGCAGCAGGTGTTTTCATTTCACCCGCTGCTGCTGGGCGGCAATCCGTTTGCTTCGTCGTCGATGTATGCGCTCATCCATCAGCTCGAACAGCAATGGGGCGTGCTGTTTGCGATGGGTGGTACCGGTGCGCTGGTGCGTGGGTTACTACAGGCGTTCACCGATCTCGGCGGAATCATCCGATACGAGTGCGAGGCAGAAGAGATTCTCGTGAATGCGCAGAGTCGTACACATGGCGTGCGACTCGCCGGTGGTGAGATACTCGCCGCCGATGCCGTGGTGTGCAATGGTGATCTGGTGCAAGCCTATCGCACGCTCATCGCGCCACAGCATCGGCCGCAGGTGCCCAATCGAAAAGTGGAGCGGCTCCGACACTCGATGTCGCTGTTCGTGATCTACTTCGGTACGGACCGTGTGTACGACGACGTCGCGCACCACGAAATTCTCATGGGCCCGCGCTATCGTGAACTGCTTGAGGACATCTTCGAGCGCAAAGTGTTGGCCGATGATTTTTCGCTGTACCTGCATCGCCCCACGGCCACGGATCCATCACTGGCGCCACCGGGACACGATTGCTGGTACGTGCTCTCACCGGTACCACACCTTGGCAGTGGAACGGATTGGGAAGCAGTAGGTCAGCGCTATCGCGATCGCATCATGGCTTATCTCGAATCGCGCTATCTGCCGGATCTTTCGCGTCACATCGTGACCGAACGCCGAATCGATCCACGCTATTTCGAGCGCACACTCAACAGCTACATGGGCAGTGCATTCGGCCCGGAACCCGTGCTCACACAATCGGCCTACATGCGTCCGCACAATCGGTCGCCGGACATCCCGAATCTCTACTTCTGCGGCGCAGGAACACACCCGGGCGCGGGGCTGCCCGGAGTCATCGCCTCAGGCAAGATCGTGGCGGAACTGGTGAGAGAGGACAGATCCCGCGTCTGACCCTCTCAACCTCCGACCGTCTCACACTCTCACTATCCTGTTTGAGAGGATGGGACGCCGGGAGATTGAGACAGCCAGACTGCGAGATGGAAATAGACAATGAGAGGTCAGCAACTCAGGACGTGAGTAGTCAGAGGTGCATGCCGAAGGGCCTACAACCGCAGTTCTTTCAGCCGAGCTTCCGGATTCCCACATCCTGCGTTGCTCATTTCTCAATGTCTATCTCCATCTGAGCCTCCCACCGTCTCAGTCTCCGACCCTCTCAATCTCCGGAATACTGTCACACTGCGGGAGGCTTCTATTGCCCTTCCCCGCCCCGCTAGATTTCCCGGGATGAACATTTCCATTACCCCGACCGAAACCGCCGGGGTCTCCCGGCGTCTCCAGATCACGGTGCCCGCGGATACCGTGGCATCGTACGAAGATCAGGCGGCGCGCAAGTACGCGACGCAGGTTCGTATCCCCGGCTTCCGTCCGGGCAAGGCGCCGCCGTCCATGGTGCGCAAGCGCTTCCCGGAAGCCGTGCGTCAGGAAGCCATCGAACTGGTCATCAATGAGGCCTTCAAGGAGGCCATCGAGCGCGAGGGGCTCAAGCTCGCCGCCCAGCCGCATGTGCACGACCTCAAGGCCGAACCCGGCCAGCCGCTGGAGTTCGAGCTGCACTGTGAAGTGCGCCCGGAACTCGCGCTGGAGAAACTCGATGGGTTCACCCTGACCCGCAACGAAACGGTGGTCACGGACACGCTCATCGAAGAGCAGATCGAACGCATCCGTGAGCAGAAGGCCGATTGGGCCCCCGTCGAGGAAAAGCCGGCCCCGGGTGACATGGTCACAGTGCTGTTGTCGACCGCCGAAGCGGATGGCTCGCTCCCGGAAGGCAAGGAGTATCGTCTCGTGCTGGGTGGCGGTCAGGCCATTGCCGGCATCGAAGAACTCGTCATGGAGACGCAGCCGGGTGGCACCACCGAGCGCTCCGTGCGCTGGCCCGATGACTTCCCTGACGAGACGCAGCGTGGTGTGAGCAAGCTCGTTCGCGTGGAACTCAAGGACGTGAAGCGCAAGGAGCTTCCGGCGCTCGACGACGCATTTGCCCGCGAAGTCGGCGACTTCGACACGCTCGATGCGCTGCGCGAAGCGGTCCGCAAGGACATGGGTGAGCACGCGACCCGCGAAGCCAATGCCGATGTGCGTGGGCAGCTCATTCAGCAGATCGTCGAAGCCAATCCGTTCGATGTGCCGAAGGCCTGGGTGATGCAGCTCGTGGACGGCTACATGCAGATGTACGGCGTCCCCGACACGCAGAAGCAGACCTTCTCCAAGGAGTTCATGCCGATGGCCGAGAATCAGGTGCGTCGTGACCTGATAATCGACACCATCGCGGAACGTGAGTCGTTGACGGCCAGCGCGGCCGAAGTCGATACGCGCGTCGAAGAACTCGCCAAGGCTCGGAACGCCGATCCGGGGCAAGTGTACGCGCAGCTCCAGAAGCAGGGCCGTCTTCAGGAGATTGAACGCGAACTCACCGAAGAGCGCGTGTTCAACTGGTTGCTCGAGAAGAATCCTGTGTCGGCGGCGTAAGCCGCGACACCGTCGTTACCCGGTTGGGCTACCCGATCGGTTTCCCGTAAAGGAGAACGCAGCATGGCATCGATTTACATGCCGTACATCATCGAGCGCTCCAGCCGTGGCGAGCGCACGTATGACATCTTCTCGCGGCTTTTGATGGATCGCATCGTGTTCCTGGGGTCGCCGGTTACCGACGACGTCGCGAACATCATCATTGCCCAGATGCTCTTCCTCGAGGCTGATAACCCCGAGAAGCCCATCCACCTGTACATCAACTCGCCGGGCGGCTCGGTTTCGGCCGGCCTCGCGATGTACGACACGATGCAGTTCATCAAGGCACCCGTGCACACCACGTGCATGGGTATGGCCGCCTCGATGGGCGCGTTCCTGCTCTGCGCCGGTGCCGCCGGCCACCGCAGTGCGCTGCCGCACAGCCGTATCATGATCCACCAGCCGTCGCAGAACGGTGGTGGTGGTTCGGCCTCGGACATCGAAATCCAGGCCAAGGAGATCCTGTATCTCCGCAGCAAGATGAACGAGCTCATGTCCAAGCACACGGGTCGTCCGATCGAGCAGATCGAGCGCGACACCGACCGTGACCGCTTCATGAGCGCGGAAGACGCCCGGGTCTACGGGTTGGTGGACAGCGTCATCCAGCACCAGGCCGAGCTGGTCGGAGCCGGTAAGTAAGTCGTCCCGGCCCGCGCGGTATCACGAGGGAGGCCCCAAGGGTCTCCCTCGTGCCATTTGTTGGACCTTGGGGTAAAAGGGTAAGGGTTTTTCCACCCGCTGCCGACACTCTTCCGGGTGCCTTTTCGCTTGACCCTGCCTACTGAACAGGGTTAACTCTACTGGATGGTTGGCACACGTTTGCTGACCCTCGAATGATGGTCGGGGTGCCTCAATTCCCGGCCGAACACCGTACCGGATCGCCATGTCCCACGACAAGCATCTGCGCTGCTCATTCTGCGGCAAGTCCAAGGACGCCGTCCGGAAGTTCATTTCCGGCCCCTCGGTCTACATTTGCAACGAGTGCATCGCGCTCTGCAATGAGATCCTGGCGGAGGACGAGGAGCGTGAGGTCGCCGAGTCCATCACGCAGGTTCCAACCCCGCGTGAAATCAAGAACACCCTCGATCAGTATGTGATCGGGCAGGAACAGGCCAAGAAGGCGCTGTCAGTGGCGGTGTACAACCACTACAAGCGTATCAATGCCGCTGGCACTGCCCGTGAGGACGATGTCGAACTCGATAAGTCCAACATCCTGTTGATCGGCCCCACGGGTACCGGCAAGACGCTGCTCGCGCAGACACTGGCCCGCATCCTCGACGTGCCCTTCACCATCGCCGACGCAACCACGCTGACAGAAGCGGGTTACGTGGGCGAGGACGTGGAGAACATTCTGGTGCGCCTGCTCCAGGCCGGCGACTTCAATGTCGCCGAGTGTGAGCGCGGCATCGTGTACATCGACGAAATCGACAAAATCGCGCGCAAGTCGGAGAATCCGAGCATCACGCGCGACGTGTCGGGTGAAGGCGTGCAGCAGGCCCTGCTCAAGATTCTCGAAGGCACGGTGGCCAGCGTGCCGCCGCAGGGCGGCCGCAAGCATCCGCAGCAGGAATACATCCAGATCAACACCAAGGACATCCTGTTCATCTGCGGCGGTGCGTTCGACGGTCTCGAAAAGATCATCGAAGGCCGCACCGGTCGACGTCAGTTGGGCTTCGACACCAAGAAGGCCGACAACAAGGTGGTCTCCATCAAGCAGACCACACCCAAGACGCCATTTGCCGAAGTCGAGCCGGATGACCTGCTCCGCTTCGGTATCATTCCCGAGCTCGTGGGTCGCCTGCCGGTGTGCGTGCCCCTCGAAGCGCTCGACGAGGAAGCCCTGGTCTCCATCCTCAAGGAACCCAAGAACGCGCTGACCAAGCAGTACACGCGTCTCTTCGATCTCGAGGAAGTGAAGATCACGTTCGAAGACAGCGCCCTGCGTGCGGTGGCGCAGAAGGCGCTCAAGCGTGGCACGGGTGCCCGTGGTCTTCGTGCCATTCTCGAAGAGACCCTGCTCGATACCATGTTCGATCTGCCCACCCGCGACGATGTCGTGGAAGTGCGGGTAACCGAAGCTGCGGTGCAGCACGGTGGTCCGCCTCTCCTCGAGATCGCGCCCAAGCGGCAGAAGAAGGAAGCCTGAACCCGCAACGCACTTCGAGGACCGGCAGCCACAAGTTGCCGGTCCTTCCGCTTCGCGACGTGGTGTTGTTCCCCCACGTTGCCATGCCGCTGCTCATCGGTCGTGACGCATCGGTAGCCGCCGTCAGCGCGGCGTTGGATGGATCGCGCGAAATCCTCATCGTTACGCAGCGCAGTGCCGACGTGAATGTGCCAGCCGCCGCCGATCTCTTTCGTATCGGTGTGCGCGCCCGTGTGCAGCAGGCAACACGCGGCACCAATGGCACCACCAAGATCCTGGTCGACGCGCTGGAGCGTGTGAAGATCTCACGCTTCACCACCACCAAGGCCACGGCATCACACGGTGCGCGGCTCGACGCCACCGCCAGTGCGTATCCGTTTGCGCGCGCCTCAGGAAAAACCATTCCGGAATCGACGCGCGCGAAAATCCGGCACGCGTTGACGCTGTTCGAGGAGTACACCGCACTTCAGCGTCGGCTGCCACCGGAGATCGTGGGTGTGTTGCAGTCGCTGGACAGCGATGAGCGTGTAGCCTTCGGCATTGCCGCGCACCTGCAGGTTCCGGTCGACCAGCGACAGGCGTTGCTGGCCGCAGACTCGATTGCGGATCTCGCGACACAGCTCGTGAATGTGCTGGGCGCCGAACTCGAGTTGCTCAAACTCGAACGCAAGATCGACGAACAGGTCCGCGGCTCGCTCTTTCAGAATCAGCGCGACTTTTTCCTGCAGGAACAGCTTCGCGCCATTCACAAGGAACTCGGCCAGGAAGATGGAGAAGAGTTCGAAGAGTTGTCGCGGCAGTTGGCTTCACGCGGCTTGCCGGAGACTGTGCAGACGCGTGCGCAACGTGAGCTCCGGCGTCTCAAGCGTAGCGCGCCCACCTCACCGGATGCAGCGGTATCACGCGCGTGGCTGGATTGGGTACTCGCCCTGCCGTGGACGCAGCGCACCACCGACACCACCGATCTCGACGTGGCACGCACGTCGCTCGAGGGCGATCACTACGGACTGGAAGAGGTCAAGGAACGCATCCTTGACCACATCGCCGTACTGGGTCGCGTCGGCAAGTTGCCTGGCCCCATTCTTTGCCTGGTTGGTCCACCAGGTGTCGGCAAAACCTCACTTGGACGCTCCATCGCCTCGGCGCTGAATCGCAAGTTTGTGCGTATGGCGCTCGGTGGTGTGCGCGATGAAGCCGAGATTCGTGGCCACCGTCGCACCTACATTGGTGCGCTGCCTGGTCGCATTCTGCAGGCCATGCGCCGCGCAGAATCGGTGAATCCCGTTATCCTGCTCGACGAAATCGACAAACTGGGCAGTGACTTCCGAGGCGATCCCGCGGCGGCGCTGCTCGAAGTACTCGACCCCGAGCAGAATCACGCCTTCAACGATCACTACCTCGAAGTCGACTACGATCTATCGCAGGTGTTGTTCGTGACGACCGCAAACTCGCTGGCGAGTATTCCGGAAGCGTTGCGTGATCGCATGGAGATCATCCGACTCCCCGGTTATCTCGAGCCGGAGAAGTTGGCCATTGCCCGTCGGTTCCTGGTTCCCAAGCAGCTCACCATGAATGGTGTGCCCGCTGACCAGGTCACCATTGGTGATGATGTGTTGCTGCCCATCATTCGTGGCTACACGCGCGAAGCGGGCGTGCGTGATCTTGAGCGGCGTGTGGCGCGTGTGGCCCGCAAGTTGGCGCGTCGTGCATGGCCGGAAGCAGACGCGAAGTCAGCGCCGACGGTGGCAGTAAACGCGACGGAATTGCCGGACATGCTCGGCCCTGCACCGTTCGATCACGAAGATCACACGCTGCAGGATCAGGTGGGTGTGGCTTCGGGCCTCGCCTATACGAGTACCGGTGGCGAGTTGCTCGAGATCGAAGTGAGCATTCTCCCAGGACGCGGACGTCTGCAGCTCACCGGTACACTGGGCGATGTCATCAAGGAGTCCGCCGCTGCGGCCCTCAGCTATGTGCGTTCACGCGCATCAGCACTGGGGTTGTCGCCGGATTTCCATCGCACGCGCGACATCCATGTGCACCTGCCTGCAGGTGCCACGCCAAAGGACGGACCGTCCGCAGGTATTGCGTTGGCCACCGCGTTGGCGAGTGCTCTCACTGGCATTCCAGTGCGCGGTGATGTTGCGATGACCGGCGAAGTCACACTGCGTGGACGTGTGCTGCCCATCGGTGGTGTGCGCGAGAAAGGTGTGGCGGCGCATCGCCACAAGCTGACGCATGTCATCGTCCCGCATGGCAATGCCAAGGACCTGACTGAGTTGCCCGAACATGTGCGTCAGGATCTCACGTGGCACACCGTGAAGACCATGGACGACGTGCTGGCACTGGCCCTTCGCACGCCGATTCCCCGAATCACGGAAGCGGCCGTAGTGCTTTCCGACGACGCGGCGGCCATAGCATGAGCGATGGCATGAGTGACAGCATGAGCGACACCACGGACTCCACGGCAAACGCAGGCCCGCGCCCTGATCCGCTGGTCATTCGCCACCTCGAGTACCTGGGGCCGATGGCCACGCTCGACGGGTGGCGACCGGAAACCACACTACCGGAAGTGGCCTTCGTTGGACGATCAAACGTGGGCAAGTCGACGCTGCTCAACAAACTCATGAAGCGCAAAGCCTTTGCGCGCGTGAGTAACACGCCGGGTCGTACGCGAGAGATTCACTTGTTCAATGTGAATCATCATTTCGTTCTCGCCGACTTGCCGGGCTATGGATACGCGCGCATCAGCAAAGCGCGGAAGGCTGAATGGCGTCCACTGATCGAAGGGTTCCTTCGTGACAGCGTCAATATGCGGGGCGTGGTGCAGTTGCTGGACATTCGCCATGACCCCACCGACGACGATTTTACGATGTTGGACTTTCTCGCGGAGTTGGGGGTACCAACCATCTTCGCGGTCACCAAGGTGGACAAACTCAAGCGGCATGAGGTCGCGGCGCGAGTGAAGGCGCTGTCGAACCAGCTTGGTCTCGATATCGATCAAATCGTGCCATTCAGCGGACAGACCGGTGAAGGGCGTGATGATCTGGCCCAGGCGCTCATGGAGCTTCTGGCGCTCCCCGACTGGAGGACCACCCCATGATTCGTTCGCTGGCACTGGTGATTGGCCCGATGGTGCTGATGGCCTGCGCGACCGCTTCGCCTGTGATTGCGCAAACGCCACCGGCTGGAGCGGTGTCCGCGGTAGCGGATACGCTCGATCCGAACTGGGTCCCGGCAGGATTTGGCACGCTGCGTCAGGACGACATCGCTCTCAAGATCTCGCCAGCCAATGGTCTGCAGGTCCGTGCCATTCCGCTCGACGAACGACTCATTCGCCTGCTCTCGCCGGACTCCTATCGCGCACTGCGCGACATGCAGACCAGCAAGACCGCGCAGCTACAAGCGATCAAGGACCGCAGTCGTTTACCGAACTATTCGATCTGGTACGTGAGCTTCTTCGCGCTTGAACAGGGGGAGACCCGGTTCTCTCCGCAGGAGTTCATCATCAGCAATACCGGACGCGACTTCCGACCGCTGGACATGGTGCCTCTCACGCCTGGCTTCGGCGAATACCGCCTCAAGCAGCGCGAAGTTCAGAGCGCACTGTTCGTGTTCGACGGCCAGATCGATGTGAATCAGCCCGTCACATCGCAGATGGAGAGCATTCCAAGTGTGACGGATTGGTCGAGCGTCCTGCAGCGCGTGGAGCGCGAGCGCGCGCTGGTCAGATCGCGGGCGGCCGGAACCAAGAAGTGACGTAGACGCGCTCACGGCACGCGCAGCACGTCCTCGGCTTCACCAGCGTCACCCGTGCGTAGCAGCCACGTTGCGTGACGAATGGCCTCGTGCTCGCGCGGCCACTGCAGCAGCGATTCGGCTTCGGCCGGAGTAATCCAACGACACGTGTCGTGCTCGACGCCAAGCGCTATCGCCGTGTCGCCATTCACGATGGCGGCAAAGACTATGGCTAGTTGCACCGTGTCCCGCTGGTGCAGGTAGAACGGGTTTACGGTGATGCTGTAGAGGCGCTCGACGGCCAGCCCGGTTTCCTCCCGCACTTCACGGCGCGCGGCTTCAGCCGGTCGTTCCCCAGCCTCGATCGTGCCATGCACGACTTCCCAGGCACCCGTGCACCGTACGCCGGCAGCCCGACGCATGGCGAGGACGCGCCAACGGTCCGCACTGCCCTCTGGTGCCGCCGAAAGCACCACAACATCCACCACGCGGGACTCCACACGGGTGCCAGGCGCGAACGGGAGGTGATCTGATCCTTCCATCGTCATGCCCAATGCTAGGGGATCGCTTGCCCCGCGGCGAGCGCTGCGGCGAACTTGCAGATCATGTCCACGCCCGAATCTTCATTCGCTCGGTCGCTCGCTGAGTTCCGTGCCCGCGCCAGTGCCTGCCAGTCCACCGGTGGTCTGGTGCCCGTCTGGCGCGACTGTCTGCTCGATCTGTGCACGCCGGTATCGGCGTTTGCGCGGCTTCGTCGCGGACCGTTTGCCTTTCTGCTCGAATCAGCCGTCACCCGCGGTGAAGCGTGGTCGCGCTACACGTACCTCGGCACAGAACCCCGTGGCGCCTGGCGACTGCGCGACGGTGTCGTGGAGGATTGGACTTCGGACGCGGGATGGCATGGAGCCCGCACGCCGGACGATCCCATCGCGGATCTCCGAGATATCGTGCGCGACATGCAGCCGGTAGAGGCGCCTGAACTTGGCGCACTCTGGAGCGGAGCCTTTGGGTTCTTCTCATACGATGTCGTTCGGCACATCGAACATCTGCCCGACGCGCCGAAACGCGCACTCGACTATCCCGACGCGTGCTTCGTCTTCACCGACGCCCTGGTGGTGATCGATAACTGGCGTGGCCAGGCGCGCGTGATCGTGTCGGTACCAGTCCCCGCGGGCGCAGACGACGCCACACTCGATGCGCTGCACACAAAGGCCACACACACGCTGGATGAAACGATCTCGCGTTTGCAGGGGCCTGAAGTCCTGCCACCGCTGGAACTGGCCAATGATGCAGCGCCGGCAACCGGGCGCTCCACGTTCGAACGCCAGGAGTTTATCGACGGTGTACAGCGCATCAAGGAGTACATCCTTTCCGGAGATGTATTTCAGGCGCTGTTGGCCCGGCGCGTGGAAGTACCACTCGACTTCGATCCGACGACGCTCTATCGCACGCTCCGCGCACTGAATCCGTCACCGTACATGTTCCATCTGCAGCTGGATGGACTGGAACTGGTTGGCAGCTCACCGGAGATGATGGTGCGCGTAGCCGACGGTCGTGTCACCGTGCGACCGATTGCCGGCACACGGCCTCGTGGCAGGACAGCAGAGGAAGATGCCGCGCTCGCCGACGAACTCATCAACGACGAGAAGGAGCGCGCCGAGCATGTGATGCTGGTGGACCTCGGCCGCAACGACGTGGGACGTCTCGCCACGTATGGCAGTGTCGAAGTCACAGATCTCATGGTGATCGAGAAGTACTCGCATGTATTTCACATCGTGAGCCAGGTGGAAGGCACGCTGCCGCCGGGTGCCAGCGCACTCGATGCGTTCCGCGCCGTATTCCCCGCCGGCACCATGACCGGTGCACCCAAGGTTCGTTCGATGGAGATCATCGACGAGCTCGAGCCCGAGCGCCGTGGTGCCTATGCCGGCGCGTTGGGAGTGATCGGTGCCGGTGACACCCGCATGGATCTGGCGATCACCATTCGCACCTGTGTCATTGCCGATGGCGTGGCCTCGGTACAATCAGGCGCCGGCATTGTGCACGACTCCATTCCCGAGAAGGAATGGGAAGAGTGCGACAACAAGGCGCGTGCCATGCTTACGGCGATCGGTCGTGCGCGTGCCGCGACGCCGAAGGTGACCGCCGCGGCCAACGCGTCGGCTTCCTGATCGCATGCCTTTCGTTCTCGTCTCCACAGCCGGCGATCGCCGCTTCTCGCTCGCGGGACGCGCATCGCTGATCGTGGGGCGTGATCCGGTGAGTGATCTGCCGGTGCTGCACCCAGCGGTTTCGAGGCGGCATGCGGAGCTGCAGGCGGATGAAGCCAATGACTCCATTGGCGTCATTGATCTCGCGTCGCGAAACGGTACCTGGATCAATGGCGAACGGGTGAGCCGTGGTGCGGCGCGCGTTGGTGATACGCTGGCCTTTGGTACCGTGGCATTTGAAGTACAGCGTGCCGAAGTCACGTCGCTACGCCCAACGCCGTCCTTAAGCAGTGTCGATCCAGGGTCGACGCTGCTTCGTGAGCGTCTGGTGCCATCGCGTGATCAGGCGCTGGCCGATGTGGCCGCCGGGCATGAACGCGCCACCCACCGTCTCACGCAGTTGGTGCAGATTGCGCAGCGCCTTGGTGCCTTCGGTGAGTTGGATGCACTTCTAGATGCTATCGCGGCCGATCTCTTTGCGACCTTCGATGCGGACCGCGTGGCCGTCCTGCTGACCGGATCAAACGGGGAGCTCGAGACTCGCATCTCACGGGATCGGCATGGTAGCATTCCGCGCCCCGTTCCTCGGGCCATCGCTCATGGTGTGGCAGAACGGCAGGTCGCGCTGCTCACCAATGACGCCACGGTGGATGCACGAACCGCTGGTGAGTCCGTCCTGCAACAAGCGGTAAAATCCGCCATGGCCGCGCCGCTCCTCGGCGAAGGACGCACGACCATTGGCGTGTTGTACGTCGATCATCTGCGCGACCGCGATGTGTTCGACGACGATGATCTCGCGTTGCTTGTCGCGTTTGCAGGGATCGCTTCTGCCGCCGTGGAACGTGAAACGACTGCTGAGCAGCTGATACAGGCTGAGCGTGTACGCGAGAACTTCGAGCGCTATTTCACACCGCAGTTGGCGCAGCGCATTGCAGCGCACACCACACGAGTGGTACCTGGTGGCGAACGACGTGATGTTGTGGTGTTGTTCAGTGATATCCGTGGATTCACTTCGATTGCCGAAGCCTTGCCGGCCACGCAGATGGCCGCGCAACTCAACGAATACTTCACCGCCATGGTGGAGTGCGTGTTTCGGCATGGTGGGGCACTCGACAAGTTCATTGGCGATGCGATCATGGCCTATTGGGGCGCTCCCGATGCATCGGAGGACGACCTCACCAACGCCATTGCTGCCGCGCAGGATATGCAGCGCGCGCTCGATGCACTCAACGTGGAGTGGAGTGCCGCCGGCCGCCCCACATGGCAAATGGGTGTTGGCGTTCATGCCGGTGAAGCCTTCGTTGGCAACATCGGTTCGCCTCGTCGACTCGAGTACACACTCATTGGCGATACGGTCAATGTTGCCAGTCGCCTGTGCGGCTTGGCTCCGGGCCGAACCCTGCTGGTGAGTGAGCCGGTAGCACGTGCGCTGGCCAATTCGCATATCGCCTGCACGGAGGAGCCTGCGTTGCGCGTTGCGCGCCAGAATGGCGGCGACGTGGCTGCGTGGCGAGTGGAGCTGGCGGATTGACCACCGGCATCGCGCTCCCGCCAGCGGTCCGTTTGCCACACGCCGATGTCGTGGCAGTCGATCGCATTCGTGACGATCTGGCGCAAATCGTCCACTCGCATGCAAGCGTCTATCAGTGGGCGGAGGAACAACCACAGCCACGTGCACTGCGTGGACGCGCTCCGGTGTATGTGGCCACACTGCCTACGAGTGGCGTTACGGTCGTGGTGCGCCATTCCTGGCACGGTGGCTTGCTGGCGCCAATTACCGGCGACCGTTTTCGACGCCCCACACGCGCACCTCAGGAAATGCAGCGTTCGATTGCATTGCGGGCCGCCGGTATTCCGACCACCGAAGTGCTGGGGTTCGTTCGCTATGATGCGGGCGCCGGCTTGGCGCGCGTGGATGTTGTGAGTCGCTATGTGGACGATACGGCGGATCTGGGTATGATCCTGGCCGGGCTGGATCCGGAACTCGAAGGAGAGGCCGCGCTCACCGCCACACTCACCCTGCTGCAAAAGCTAGCGGCACATGGAGTCGTGCATCCCGATCTCAACGTGAAGAATGTGCTTCTGCGTCGGCAGGCCGTGAACGGGCCGGAGGCCATGATCATCGACGTGGATGTCGTCGACTGGAATCCGGAGCGTCCGGCTTCGGAAACGATGGCTCGCAATGTGGCGCGACTGGTGCGTTCGCTGCACAAATGGCGTCGCCAATTCGGCTGTGACCTCGCGGATCCGCGCATCGAGTCCTTCGCGGAATCCGCGCTGGCTCTGACACGCGATACGACGCACGCGCCAGCCACTGCCTGAGCGATCGGAAACATGTCTCTTCCTCCATTCCGACTCGATCGCATCGGCATCGTGATGATGAGTGCCGTAGGTGATGCGGTGCACGTGATGCCCATCATCCACGCGCTCAAGGCGCATGCGCCAACTTCCCGCATCTCCTGGGTGCTGCAACCGGGGCCAGCGACGTTGGTGCGCGGTCACCCATTGGTTGATGACATCGTGCTATTCGATCGCAGCAAAGGCTGGCGTGGCTTCCTCGAAACACGCTCGGCTTTGGCGTCTCGTCCGTTCGATGTCGTGCTGGGCTTGCAAGTGTACTTCAAGGCCGGTCTCATTACCGGTTTTACGCGCGCACCCATCAAACTGGGTTTCGATCGTGAGCGTGCGCGAGATGCGAATTGGTTGTTTACCACGCACCGTATCGCGCCGCACGCGGGCCAGCACGTCCAGGATCAGTACTTCGAATTCCTCGATGCCCTGGCAGTGCCGCATGGAGCGCCTGAGTGGACACTCGGCCCGTGGAACGACGAAGAGCGCAGCTGGCAACGCGATTTTCTCGCGCAGTTCGATCGCCCCATTGCACCGATCGTCGTAGCCACCAGCAAGCCTGCCAAGGACTGGATGCCGGAGCGCTGGGCAGATGTATGCCATGTGCTCTGGAACGAGTACGGTCTCCAGCCCGTGTTAGTCGGAGGCAAATCACCGCGCGAAGTCGCCGCCGAAAGCATCATTCTGCAGCGCGCGCCGATGGCGCACTCCGCATTGGGTAGCGGGCTCAGAAAGCTGTCGGCCATTCTCGACGGTGCTGCTGTCGCGCTGTCACCCGATACAGGTCCGCTCCATCTCGCGGTCGCACTTCGCACGCCGGTCATTTCGTTGCTTGGCTATACCAACCCCAAGCGCGTCGGACCGTACGATTTTGCACACGATCTCATGATCGACGCCTATGGCGATCCGGGCGAAGACTACCCGTTGGATATGACCTATCGACTGGATCGTCTGCCCCGCATTACCGTCGATGACGTGGTGCAGCGTCTCGCACACTGGCGTACGCACTACGCGGATACACGTCTCGCGCAGTTGACGGCGCGTGGTCTGATTAGCCGCTGATCAGCGACTGATGGGGCCGAATTCGTAGTGGAACCCTAAGTCACGCACGAGACCGACCAGACGGCCGAGCGGTAGTCCCATGACTGCGAAGTAGTCACCGTCGACGCGCTCGACGAGCGTAGCGCCAAAGCCCTGAATGCCATACGCGCCGGCTTTATCCATTGGCTCGCCGGTGTCCACATAGGCGGCAATCTGTTGCCCAGTAAGCGTGCGGAACGTGACGTGCACGGTTTCCACGCCAGACTGCACCACACCGTCATGCGCGACAGCAACCGCGGTATGCACGAGGTGCACGCGTCCAGAGAGCCGCGTCAACATGGCAATGGCTTCGGCGCGATCACGTGGCTTGCCGAGAATGTCTCCATCTACCACCACGATCGTGTCTGAGCCTACAACCATCGCGTCCGCGTGAAGGTCCGCCAACGCCTGTGCCTTGCCGCGCGCCAGTCGTTCACAATGCGGCACCGGAGCCTCACCGGGCCACACCGACTCGTCGATGTCGGCGGGAGACACCTCATGGACAATGCCAATGAGATTGAGCAGTTCCCGACGGCGCGGTGACTGCGACGCGAGAATGACACGAACGGGCGTTGGGCTTGAAGGCATACGCTAAGTTTATCCGCAGCGGGCGCATGGTGCACCCGCCCTCCCGAGCCACCGCCCATGTCCACCGATTCCTCCTTCGATCCGACGTCGTTGACCTTCGAAACGCAGGCGATCCGCGCCCAGCATGCGGTGTCGCCGGACCGGGAGCATTCGGTGCCACTGTATCTCACGTCGAGTTTTCGATTCGACGATGCCGAACACGCGCGTGCCATGTTCGCCGAGGAGATCCAGGGCAACATCTACAGCCGCTACGCGAATCCGAACACCGACGAGTTCGTGCAGAAGTTGTGCTTGCTCGAAGGCGGCGCCGATGGCATCGCAACGGCGTCCGGCATGTCGGCAGTGTTCACGGCCATCGCGGCGCGCGTATCAGCGGGCGATCATGTGCTGGCTTCGCGTGCGCTATTCGGTTCCACGCACCAGATCTTCACGCGTATTCTCCCCAAGTGGGGCGTGTCATTCGATTATGCCGATGCGGCTGACTCCACGTCATGGGAGCGTCTCGTTCGCCCCAATACACGATTGATCTTCATCGAGACACCAAGTAATCCGGGGCTCGAGTTGATCGATCTCGAATGGCTTGGCAATTTTGCGCGGGCGCGCGGCATTCCACTCGTCGTCGACAACTGTTTCGCCACGCCATACCTGCAGCGTCCGATTGCACTTGGTGCGTCAGTTGTTGTGCACAGCGCCACCAAGTACATCGATGGTCAGGGACGTGTGCTTGGTGGAGCGATCGTTGGTGATCGCGAGTATCTCGCGGACTGCCGATCCTTTGCACGCCATACGGGGCCGGCGCTGAGCGCATTCAATGCCTGGCTGCTCAGCAAATCGCTCGAGACATTGGCCGTTCGCATGGATCGCCACTGCTCCAATGCATTGGCGTTGGCATCGCATTTTGAAGGACATGCCAAGCTCGATTCGGTTCGCTATCCGTTTTTGCCTTCGCATCCGCAATACGCGCTGGCAACACGTCAGATGTCGCAAGGTGGCGGCATCGTTGTGCTCAATGTCACTGGCGGTCTCGACGCCGGACGTCGTGCACTCGACCGTCTGCAGCTGTGCTCGCATTCGGCCAATCTTGGCGATACGCGAACAATCGTGACACATCCGGCATCCACCACCCACAGCAAGCTCACCCCCGCCGAACGCGAGGCGGTTGGGATCGGCGATGGTCTGCTCCGCGTGAGCGTTGGCCTCGAAAATGTGGCCGATGTGATCGCAGACCTGGAGCAAGCGCTGAGATAGATCCCTTGAGGGCTGTCCTATTCCTGTACAGCCCCCGCCTCTCGCTCAAGCCATAGTGTGACAGGGCCGTCATTTACAAGTTCGACGTCCATCATCGCACCGAATTCCCCCGTGGAAACCTTAGCGCCCCGCTGGCGCAAAAGGGATACAAATTGGTTATATAGCATACTGGCATGCTCGGGCTTTGCAGCCTCTCCGAAGCTGGGGCGGCGCCCCTTACGAGCATCGCCATAGAGGGTGAACTGGGAGACTACCAGTAACGCCCCGCCAACTTCCGTGAGATCCCGGTTAAGTTTCCCGGTCTCGTCCGGAAAAAGGCGAAGACCGAGTACCTTGTCGGTCAACCAGTCGACCTCGTTCTGCGTATCCGTATGCGTGATGCCAACGAGCAACAGAAAACCGTGCTCGATCTGGCCGCTCACTCGTTGCTGTTCTGATTCGTTCTCTCGAATGCGCACTTCGGCGCGTTTTACGCGTTGGAGGAGTATTCGCATGGCGCTGAAGTTTGGACCTGTGTGCACCGAGGCGTAAGCCAGTCGGGGTGCCAGGGACAATGTCAATCAACACCACCGTGCAACCACGTCTTGCGCTTCACTTCGAACTGACGCCGCGCTCTGCGGCGACAGAAGCTGACTCTGCCTTCCTGGCCGCCTGTGTGGCGTGGCTCGGACTTGATCACGGGCAGCAGCTCTCATGGGACTCCCCGTCCAACCATACGTTGGATGGCGGCCGTATCCTCCGGTGGGCCCCATTCCGCCATGAAGGCTCGGCGTTGGCGGACATCGTGGTGCACGCGCCCGATCCGCTCGATCGTTCCCTCCAATGGTCCACGCATGTGACCTACGTGGGAACCACATCGGCGGCCGGCGTGATTCAGCGCCAGGTCAACATCCGAGTGGGCACCGAAGGTGGTTCGCCGAACGGCGCTCCGCCGCCAGTCCGCCCGCCCCGTCTCCTGACCGAGCTCGATGCCGCGTTCACGCTGGTGTCCAACGACGGTCCGCTGCAGCGGGTCCCGACGCAGCTCGAAGCCGGCACGCTCGACGCGTTCGTCCGGTTCGTGCTGTCGGATCCCGCCCGCACCATGCCGGTCCTGCTCCTGACCGAATTGCCGGACGGTGGCTACGTGTTGCCGCCTGAGCAGTTCGCCAGCGAGATGTTCGGTCTTGGACTCTGCTTCCAACTCCGTCACTCCGACACGTTTGCCTTGTCGGACGCGGTTGGTGGCCATGCCCGCTCGGTCTTCCTGGGTTCGGCCCGTGCCTACCTCCCCGGCTTCACGCTCGAGTCCGACCCGTTCCAGCATCCGCTGGTTCTGGCTCGTGCACTCGCGCTGCCGGGCGAGCGTCGCCGACTGGTCCAGCGCCTGGCCGAAGTGTCGGTGCAGCGTCCCTTCTCCGACCCCGCCATTGCTGACACTCTGCGCGATATGCGCGCGGCGGCCTACAGCAAGCGCCCGGACGCAACCGAGGCCTTGGCCGCGGCCGAGTCGGGTGTGGAGATGGACAAGACGCAGATGATCGCCCTCGTGCGTCAGCTCGAGGAGGCGGTTCGCGCCGCTGAGGGTGAACTCGCCCGCACGCGTGAGCGTCTTGGTGAGTCCCGCCAGCTGCTCGAGCAGGAAAAGTCCTCAGCTCGCTCACTTCGCACGACACTGGCCGCCATCAAGGAACGTCAGCCGATCGCGAAGCCGGCCAGCGATGCCCCGCAGTCGGTACTTGAGGCTGTGGAGCGTGCACAGGCCCTCTATAGCGACGCTCTGCGTATCCTCCCGTCGGCGATCGCGTCTTCACGCGAATCGGAGTTCCCCGATCCGGATACGGCGTGGTCATATCTTAAGGCGCTCGGAGAAGTCGGCCGTCGCCGTCAGGATCGCGCCCTCAGCCGTCCGCTCGGTGAAGTGTTTGCCGACCTCGGCGTGGATTACTCGCCGGGCCCGAACGACCCCACGCGCAAGACGCCGTACATCTTCCGCGATGGCGATCGTGAAGTCGAGTGCGCGGACCAGCTCCGTAAGGGCAGCAACCCGATCACCTGCCTGCGCATCTACTTCGCCAGCACCGAAGACGGTGGTTTCGTCATCGGCCATGTCGGACGCCAGATCGACACGATCCCGAAGCCGACGGCGTAAGAAAAAACTCAGGACTCAAAACTCGAACCCACGACTCGGAACTGATCAGTTTCGGGTCGTGGGTTCAGGTTTTTGGTATTGAGTTGATCGGTGTCTTACGGCGCAGTCTCGTGGAACTGCACACTGGTCTCGTGCTGCAGTGCACGCCGCAGCGCCCACTGATCCTGAAAGAGCACGACGATATTGCCCTTGTGGTCGTACACTTTCATGCGACCAAGCCCCGTGGCCACCTTCTCGACGTCCTTGGCCGGACCCGTGAGCCAGCGCGGCCACCGGTAGCTCATCTTTTCGAATTTGCATGGCGCTGAATACTCGTACTCCAGGCGAAATGCCATAACATCGAACTGCAGCTGACCAACAGCACCCACGATGGGCTGTGAGCCGGCACTCGTTTCGGCAAAGAACACCTGCGCAGCGCCTTCTTCGGTAAGCTGACGCAAACCGATGTCGAACTGCTTGCGCTTCATCGGATCGGCTGGCGTTGCGCGCGCAAAATGCTCGGGTGCGAAACGCGGAATTCCCTGAAATTCGAGCTTACCGTCGCCACCAAGCGTATCACCGATGCGCAGATTGCCGCGATCCATGACACCGATCACATCGCCTGGCCATGCTTCTTCAATGGCGACACGATCGCGCGCCATGAATTGCTGCGGTGCAGCCAGTCGCATGGGTTTGCCCGTGCGCTGATGCACCACCTGCATGTTGGCTTCGAAGTGCCCGGACACCACGCGCAGAAATGCGACGCGATCGCGGTGCTTCGGATCCATGTTCGCCTGGATCTTGAACACAAAGCCCGTAAAGTCATCGCGCGTGGGTTCAACGGGGCCGAGATTGGAATCGCGCGGTCCAGGTGAAGGCGCCAGCTCGAGGAATTCGCGCAGGAATGGCTCGATACCAAAGTTGGTAAGCGCCGAGCCAAAGAACACCGGCGTCAGCGCTCCGTCGATCACCCGCTGATGATCGTACTCATGTCCAGCGGCATCGAGCAGTTCGATATCAGTCATGAGACGATCGAAGGCACTCTCACCCATCTCGTCGATGAGCTTGGGATCGTCGATGCCGATGATAGTGTCATCGGCACGCGTTGCACCACGATCACCACTGCGTTCGAACAAGTGCACTTCACGCTTCAGGCGATCGTATACGCCGACAAACGTGTCGCTCTCGAACACCGGCCAGGTCGCCGCGAAACAGTCGATGCCAAGATCGGCTTCGACGTCCTGAATGAGCTTGAGTGGATCTTCACCGTGCCGATCGCACTTGTTGACCAGGGTGAAGATCGGCGTGCGACGCATCTTGCACACATCGAATAGCTGCCGTGTGCGCTCTTCCACGCCACGACGATTGTCGAGCAGCATGATGGCGCTATCAGCGGCAACGAGCGTGCGATAGGTGTCTTCGGAGAAGTCTTCGTGACCCGGCGTATCGAGCAGATTGAGCTGATAGCCAAGGAACTCGAACTGCAGCACCGAGCTCGTGACCGAGATACCGCGCTCCTGCTCCAGCTTCATCCAGTCCGAGGTGGCGTGCCGCGTGGCGCGGCGAGCCTTGACGGATCCGGCCAGGTGAATGGCGCCACCGTACAGCAGCAACTTTTCGGTGAGCGTCGTCTTACCGGCGTCGGGGTGCGAAATGATGGCAAACGTGCGACGACGTGAGATCTCGCGCTCAAGGCGCGAGTGATCCACCGGCTCGCCGCTGGCGCCGGGTTCGGTCGGGGTCACTGCATCGGTCATAGCCCTGAAAGATAGTCAGGGCTGGAAGGCAGTGGCACGCCAGACCGAGGTCAGAGCAACAGGTCCTTGTACCGCTCCGGATCGCGGGCGAACTGAGCGGTCGCAAATGGGCACGTGGCCATCAGCTTGGTCCCCGACGCCCGTGCCCAGTCCACCACGCCCGCCAGGAGCGCCTGGCCCAGCCCCTGGCCTCCGAAGGCCGGATCGACCTCGGTGTGGTCGATGATGATGAGATCCGGCCGACCACGGCTGTACGTCATTTTGGCGACCCACTTCCCATCGCGGGCGATGAAGAAGCGGCCGCGATGACCGTCTTCCTCGTGGTGAACAGGATCGGGTGTGGAAGTCATGTCGGCCACAGTGTGCAGTGTTTGAGTCAGTCAGCGAATTCTTCGAGCGTACGCGGAAAGTCGGATTTGAGCAACCGTGAGAGGCTTCTGTCCGCCAGCACGCGTCCGCCCGTTTGGCATGTCACACAGTAGTTGGTTTCGTTGTCCGCGTACCGTATACGCTGAACGGGCGACTGACACACTGGACATGGCAGACCGAAGCGCCCATGCACGGCCATTTCATCATGAAATGCCGTAACCGTCTCGGGGAACTCAGGTGTGGATTCTCTAAGACGGTCGGTCCACGACTGCAGCGTACGCTGCATCGCTGTGTGCAGCGCCGCGATGTCTGTGTCGCGTAACTTGCTGGTCAGTATCAGTGGAGATAGGCCAGCTGCGTGCAAAATCTCGTCCGAGTACGCATTGCCAATCCCGCTCATGAGACGCGGATCGGTGAGGGTGCGCTTGATGGTGTGATTCTCTCGGCGCAGTACTTCCGCGAACTGCTCCACAGTACAGATCAGCGGCTCGAGTCCACCACGATCAAAAGCAGCGAGGCTACCCTGCCCCTTCACCGCGTGAAGTGATGCACGGCGCTTGGTGCCTGCTTCCGTGAGAAAAAGCGTACCATGCGCAAACTCCAGACTGGCCAGCGCCAACTTCCCGGCAATTTTCTTCCCCGGCGGACGCCACCGCAAACGCCCGGCAATCATGAGATGCACCACGAGATAGTGCTCCTCGGCGAACACCAGCACGATGCGCTTGCCAAGCCTGTCTGCGCGCAGAATTGAGCGTCCCTCAAAGTTCGAGAGCGGCGGCTCCACCGATCGCAGCACAAATGGGTTGTGCACACGTACCATCACCGGTGCGTGATTCACGACACTGCGATTCAGATGCTCCACATAGAGCGTGATGTCGGGGAGTTCCGGCATTCGGATATGCTGTGCTGCGGACGTCTGCTCGGCCAGTCCACTGCATCTATGAGGGAAGTTGGCAGGTCACGATAGTGGCAGCCCATCACAAAAGGCGTTAGCATTTTGGTGCGCGAGGGGCGCATTCAGTCCGCGAAAAGGGCCGTGCCCACCCACACCGGAAGGTCGTCATCCGAACCTTCTTTCAGCCCGATCAGTGCGGACTCCGGGCGCGATGAAAGGAGATTCGCATGTATCCGAACCCGCAGGATGTCCTGCCACTTCCACCGCGCCCATCGGTGGAGCAATACCGCACTCGCGCCAAGGAACTCGTCAGCGCACATAAGGCCGGCCCGGAGGCAGTGGAGGCCTGGAGCACCCGGTGGATCGAAGCACTGTGGCGAATGCAAAGCACCGACACCACGGCGCCGGACAGCGTGTCACGCAACGCTCTCGCTCGCGACCATGAACGATCGGCGAAGCATGTGGCCGCGTTTGCCATCGAGCGACTGTCGGGTGATCAAGGTGCGTTAAGCCAGGCACAGTTCGTAATGGCACGCGCGCATGGTTTTCCGAGTTGGGCACGGCTCGTAGCGCATCTCGAGGCCATGGCACAGGAGCGATCCGAATATGCACGATTTGAACGTGCGGTAGATGCCATCGTGAGTGGCGATCTGGAAGAGCTGAACCGGTTGCTGCGTGACGATGCGTCACTCGTGCTGGCACATTCAGATCGTGCGCACGGTGCCACGCTGCTTCACTACGTTTCGGCAAATGGCGTTGAGAACTATCGGCAGCGGACGCCATCCAACATCGTGGCGATTGCCACATGTCTGCTCGATGCGGGAGCCAATGTTCGTGCGACCTGCGATGTGTACGGTGGCGGTGCGGATACGCTGGGGCTGGTCATCACGAGCGCACATCCGCGAGCCGCCGGTGTTCAGCTCACTCTCGCCGATCTGTTGATTTCGCGGGGGGCAGAGTTTGGTACAGGCACAGTGCGAGGGTGCCTCGCCAACGGGTGTCCGGAGGCCGCCGCACATATGGCGTCGCTCTGCATCGCGCGTGGGATTCCACTCGATCTGCAGGAACTTGCCGGTGTCGGACAGACAGACATGTTGGCGGCAGTGCTCAGCGATCGAACACCAGCCCCCGCAGAAGCGGGCGAAGCGCTCGGTATGGCCGGCTGGTACAATCAGGCCGAATCCATTCGCACGCTCGTTCGCCATGGTGTGTCGGTCGACACCACCAACGGGGACGGAGCTACGGCGCTCCACGTGTCGAGTTACGCAGGACAATCCGAGCTCGTGCAACTGTTGCTTTCTCTCGGTGCCAATGTGCACCAGATCGATAGACAGTACCGCACCACACCCATGGTGTGGGCATTGCATGCGTGGTTGGTAGACAACAAGCAGCCCGCCGCTGCCTACCCGACCATCGTGAGCTTGTTGCTCGACGCTGGCGCCTTGGTCAAGCCCGATTGGGTAGACGATGATCGTGTTCGAGCCGACTATGCGCTGTATGCGCGACTGATGGAGCGTGCGCAGCAGTCCTGAAGGCTGCAAAGGGTGCAGAATTCCTATCACAGTCCCGGTACTGGTCAATTGACCGATGCGGCAGATCGCAGGTGCCCGAATATTCGGCGCCCACAGCCTCACCAGGGCATCTGTCGCACTATCCGTCCGGAGATCAGTAAATGGGTCCTGCACCCTTTTTTCGAATGAGCGCGCCCGCGTTCGCGGCCTTGGCTATGATCGGAACGCTTTCCTCGACCAGTCACGCACAGGGCGGCGGAACGAACGGAACGATCAAAGCTTGCTGGGTGGAAGGCAGCGGCGTGATCTATCGTCGTGATACGACAGGTGCTCCAGCGGCTTGCACGCGAGCGACACATCGACCGATCGAATGGCCGCTGGGAACTATTCCTGCGTTCACATTGCCGGTGCCAATGGCGCTCAGCGGCTCCAGCCCGAGTCCGATTCTGAGTCTTACACAGACGGGCAACAGCAATGCGTTGTTGGCCAAGGCAGGTGGAACCACTGCGGTTGCGCGTCTGGAAAAGACAGAGGGCGCTGGTGCTGCGTTGGTCGCATTGAATCTCTCCAGTGTAGATGGCCAGGGAGTCGCCATCGTTGCACAGGGACAAGGGAGCCAAGCCACTGCGCAGCTTCAGAACATTGGAGTTGGTGGCGCGTTGAATGCCCGCAGCAACAGCGTCGGACCCGCTACGATCATCGCCGCCAATACGGCCACTGATCAGGGTCAGGCGCTGTACGCGGAGAGCAAGGGAACGAACACCACCATCTCGGCCATCAACAATGGTACGACTGGCGGAGCCGCGCTCTACGCCAAGAGCAGCACAATCTATTCAACGGCCAGCCTGCAGAACGACAATGCGACGGGCAATGGCAACGCGCTTTACGGTGAAAGCAAAAGCGCCGGTTACACAGGCCAGTTTCAAAACAGTGGCACGGTGGGTGGCGCACTCTCGGCCAATTCCAATGCATCCTTCACGACTGGCTACTTCGGAAGCAATGCAACCGGATCAAATGCGCGCGCCCTCTTCGCCGATAGCAAAGGTGGCTCTCCGACCATTACGGCTACAAATACCGGTACGGCAAATGGCGCCGCGGTACAGGGGCTGAGCCAGGGCAACAACTCCACCGGCGATTTCCGCAACAGCAGCACGACTGGCAGCGGCGGTGCGCTCTATCTCGAAAACAACAGCAGTGGCCACGCAGTGAGCGTGTATGCCAAGGGCGGTGGTACGGCTCTCTATACATCGAGCAGCGCACAGAATGGTGTGTTCTTCGAGAATACTGGAACAGGAACCAACATCGCGGTCCTCGGCCGATCGCGCGGTATTTGGCCTACGGCGCAGTTCGAGAATACCAGTACGGGTGCAGCGCTGCGAACGGTGGGTTCTGCCATCATCGTGGGTGATTTCCGTGTTGATGGCAACGCCCAAATCAACGGCAACTACGTCGCAACTGGCACCAAGAATGCCGTCGTGCCCACGTCGAGCGGCACACGCGAGATGTACACCGAAGAAGCCACTGAAGTCTGGTTCGCCGATTACGGACAGTCTACGATTCGCGACTCCGTGGTATGGGTTCCATTCGACGGGATCTTCGCCGAGACCATCGAGAGCAATCGCCCCTATCACGTATTCCTGCAGGCATACGCCGACGCTTCGCTCTATGTAAGCCGTCGCACCGCGGAAGGTTTTGAAGTCCGACTGGCGGGGGATCGTGCACCAGCGCAGCCCATTGATTTCTCATATCGCCTGGTAGCAAAGCGGCGCGGATATGGCGACCGGCGCCTCAAGCCCCATGCGCTTGACACTGCGGCAGAAACACCGCAGGCGTCGCCATCGGGAGTGCGCAAGTGATTCGCGCGCACGCCGTGCGACATAGCGTTCGTCGCATTCGCGCCCTGCTCACACCTGCACTGGCGCTCAGCCTTTGCGCCTCGCAAGCATCGGCGCAGTCGGCCACACGTGAAGCGTGCACCGGTGGCAGTCTCATGGCCTGTGTCCGTGTGGACCTGACCGCTGCAGCAACAGTGGATGGTACATCGCTGTTGATCGCCGTGTCCCATCTCGGGGTGTTCGATCCGCTCGTTCTTGCAACACAACCCTCGATGGTGTGGAGCCTGGCGTTCTCAACTGGTCGCGATGCGGATCCCGACCTGATTGCGGAGCGTGAAGCGCTCGTTGGCGCGACTGGCTCGGCGACATTGAACAACGCTGCACCCTGGACATTTGTCGACTACGGAGATCAGTGGGCACTGATGTTCCCGAGTTGGTCGGATCCCGCGTTCACGACACTTGGTATCGGCAGTGCCGTGCCACTCAGTGGCACCGCCGTCGATGAATTCGGGAATCCATGGCAGCAGATTGGTACAACCGGAGCCGATGGCGCCATCACATTCGCAGTCTCGCTTCCATACGCACTCGCCAATCCACTGGACTGGTTCCAGATCATCGGGTTGGAAGCGCAAAGCTTCGAGATCACCGAAAACGAAATTCGTCTGGGCTCTGCCGGTAGCTGCTCACCTGACGCGCACTGTGGCGCCGTACCGCCGCCGACAGCTGTTCCGGAACCCGCCACATTGCCTTTGGTCGGCGCTGGCCTGCTGATGCTCCTGACAATCGCGCACCGTCAGCGCATGCTGCCATTGGGAACACTCCTATGAAATACGTCCGAAAACACGTCAGGCCCGTCCAGTTTCTATTTGCAGCAACCTGCGTGATGAGTGGATGTGCTGATCGTTCGCCCACGTCGCATGCCGCGACACCTGAAGAGCACCCAGGTGCTCACCGCGCAGCAATGCTGTCGGATGGTGACAACCTGGCACTGGGGTGGATGGCGCCGCTGGGGACAGCGACTTCCAGCGCCCCGCAGGATGCGAGTCAACTCCCAACGGTCTCCATTTGTCGGTGGGCGAACGACGCGTGTGTCGGTGCTCCAATGGCGACCATATCGGTTGGCGGCGGGCTCACGGCAAGCGACGCGGGATTCTCCGGCCAATGGTCGCTGACAACGGCCGCGATTCCACTCACACGAACGATGTACCGCATTGCCGTGACTCACGGTGGCGCGCCGATCGGACTTCCTGTGCTCATCGAAGTCATGCGAGGTAGATGGGCACTTGCTGTACCGGGGCAGACACCAACGCTGATTGCCGCAAACGTTCTGCCGTTGCTCTTCCGGTTTGGTGTGGCCAGCGAAGCGCCACCGTCAGTCACAGCGGTGACCAATGGGCTGGATGGGGCGCGCACGCAGTTTTTCCCGCCTGGCACACCGCCAGGGGAAACACGGACGGCACAACAACTGGCCACATTCACAACGCTCGCCGATGCATTGGTGGCACTGCAATCTGCCATTTCGGGATCTCGAGAAGCGGCTGCTCTTGCACTGGCCAAGGCGCGCAGCGCAGCGGATGCGGCGTTCAGGGTGGCTTCTGCAGGTGACCTCGCCGAGCTCGATGTCATTCGACTCGAACTCGAAAGCGCCGGACGTCTTCTCGGTGTAAGTGGCTAAGGAAGAAGCCATAAACGTTCAGCGGGGCGGCGGCCACCGAGAGATGGCCCCGCCCCGCATGACATTTGTATCAACACCCTCCGGCGCATGTGCGCCGACAACACTTACTCCACCGTCACGCTCTTCGCGAGATTGCGCGGCTGATCCACATTGCAGCCTCGCTTGACGGCGATGTAATACGCCAGCAACTGAAGCGGTACCGAGGCAAGAATAGGCGTGAGCAGATCTTCTGTCTCGGGGATGCGGAACTCGTAGTCGAGCTTCCCGGCGAGACTGGGCTCATCGCGCGTGGTGATGGCGATGACCTTACCCTTACGCGCCTTCACCTCCTGGATGTTCGACGTGATCTTGTCGAACACGGAGTCGTGCGGAGCGATGCACACGACCGGCATCATCTCATCGATGAGCGCAATGGGTCCGTGCTTCATCTCGGCCGCCGGATAGCCCTCAGCGTGGATATACGAAATTTCCTTGAGCTTGAGCGCGCCTTCGAGTGCGGCCGGGAAGTTGTAGCCACGACCGAGATACAGGAAATTGCTTGCCCGCTTGAACTCTTCGGCCAGGAGCTCGATCTCCTCGGCACGATCCAGAATGCTCTGAATCTGCTCTGGCAAGCGTGCCAATGCCTGCGCGATGGTACGACCGCGCTCCACACTGAGGTCGCGCAGACGCGCCAGCTTGAGCGTGAACAGCGCGAGCGCAACGACCTGGCTCGTGAAAGCCTTGGTGCTCGCCACACCGATTTCCGGACCGGCGTGCAGGTAGATGCCACCATCGTCTTCACGTGCAATCGTACTGCCGACCTGATTCACGAGGCCCAACGTACGCGCACCACGACGCTTGGCTTCGCGCATGGCCGCCAGCGTGTCGGCCGTTTCACCAGACTGCGAAATCACGATGCACAGCGTGCGCGGCGTGACAATCGGATTGCGATAGCGGAACTCCGATGCGTACTCCACTTCCACAGGAATACGGCACAGTTCCTCAATCATCATTTCACCAATCAACGCCGAATGCCAGCTCGTGCCGCACGCCGTGATGATGATGTTGTCGACAGCGAGCAGGTCTTCCTTGCTGATGTTGAGACCGCCAAGCTTGGAGAAACCCTCTTCGAGGATAAGACGACCACGCATGGTGTTTTCCACCGTGGTCGGCTGCTCGAAGATTTCCTTCAGCATGAAGTGCGGGTATCCGCCGCGCTCGATTTGTGCGAGGTCCCAATCGATGCGCGTCACCGGCTTCTCGAGAATCACAGCATCGAGATCGAGCACCTTGTAGCCATCCCGCGTGACCACAGCGATGTCACCATCATCCAGGTACACGACCTGACGCGTGTGCGACAGAATGGCCGAGGCATCGGAAGCCACAAAGTATTCACCGTCGCCAATGCCTACGAGCAGCGGACTGCCCTTGCGGGCAGCGACGATCTTGTCCTTTTCGTCGCTCGAGATCACAGCAATGCCGTACGTGCCATCTACCTGACGCAGCGCTTCAATCACTGCCGCTTCGAGGTTGCCGGCGTAGGCCGTCTCGATGAGGTGCGAGAGGACCTCGGTATCGGTGTCGGACTTGAACACATAGCCGCGCGCTTCGAGTCCCGCCTTGAGTGACGTGGCGTTCTCGATGATACCGTTGTGCACCACGGCAATCTTGCCGTTCTGGCTCACATGCGGGTGCGCGTTTTGTTCATTCGGCGGACCGTGCGTAGCCCAGCGTGTATGCGCAATGCCCAACGAACCATGCGGCGGATTGGCCGCAATCACCGATTCGAGGCGGGCAATCTTGCCTGCAGCGCGACGTGTTTCCACGCCGCGGCCGTTCATGATGGCAACACCCGCCGAGTCATAGCCGCGATACTCGAGGCGCTTGAGGCCCTCGATCAGCATCGGGGTGGCGATCTTGTCACCGATATAGCCAACGATTCCGCACATGGTCTTTCAGGTCAGAGGGAAACGAGCGCGTCGAGCGGTTCGCGGGCCTGCGCAATCAACGCGCGGGCGTCGGCATCCGTCGGCGCTTCTGCAATTACGCGCACAATGGGCTCCGTGCCGGACGGGCGCAGATGCACCCACCGATCAGACCAATCGAGACGCAGACCGTCCTGCGTATCCGCCTTTGCGTCAGCAAAAGCGTTGCGCAGCGCTTCATACACCGCATCAAGCGGTGCATCCGGGCGATCAAGCTTGTCCTTCACAATGACGTAGCGCGGCTTCTCAGCCACGAGCTGCGACAACGGCCGTCCTTCTTCGTGCATCAGCTGGAGCATCAGCGCAGCACCGACGGGCGCGTCGCGTCCGAGATGCATCTCGGGGAGAATGACACCACCATTGCCTTCACCACCGATGGTGGAACCCGCGTCGCGCATGGCAAGTGCCACGTTCACTTCGCCGACCTTGGCAAAATGGAACGGCACGCCCAACTCATCGGCCACATCAGACACCACCTTGCTGGTGGACAGATTGGTCACCACCGGACCCGGGCGATGGCGCAGTACCGTGCGCGCCGCAAACGCCAACGTGTAGTCCTCTCCAGGCGCCTTGCCGTCGTCGAGCACCAACGCGAGGCGATCGACATCCGGATCGGTCGCAAAGCCAATGTGCGCCTGCGTTGCACGTACCAGCGTCTCGAGCTCACCGAGATTCTCGGCGATCGGCTCTGGTGGGCGATGGAAGCGACCATCGGCTTCCATGTTGATGGCGTACACTTCGCAGCCGAGTTCCGACAGCAATTGCGGCATGATCACACTGCCGGCGCCGTGGCAGCAATCGAGCGCCACGCGGAACCGATGCGAGCGGATGCCTTCGACATCGAGCCATGGCAGCGCCAGCACCTGCGCGATGTGGCGTGCAACGGCCTGTTCATCGTGTTCGATGTGGCCAAGGCGATCCCATGTCGCACGGGGAATACCGGTATCAAGCATCGCGCGCATTTGGGCGCCTTCGTCAGCCGAAAGAAACAGGCCTGACGGGCCGATGAACTTGAGCGCGTTCCATTCGATCGGATTGTGGCTGGCCGTGATCCCCAGACCACCTGCCGCGTGATGATGTTCGACAGCGAGCTGAATGGTCGGCGTGGGGGCCATCCCGATGTCGATGACGGTGCAGCCTACGGACTCGAGCGCGCCATGCACAATGCGCGTGAACATCGGTCCGGATACGCGACTGTCGCGTCCCACGACCACCCGATGGTTGCCCGACCGGGAGGCCCAGGCGCCGAACGCCCCAGCAAAGGTCGCGACCACCTCGGGAGTGAGAGCCTCACCCACGCGGCCGCGAACTCCCGACACACTCACCATCAGACCATCGAACGCCATGACTCTCCTCGTCGAGATACAATTGCCCGGTCGCAGGACCCGCCAAGCCAACCCGGCCGGTGCCGATCTCGGCACATCCAGAAAGGTAGGCGTGTCACACAGCGGGAACCAACAGTCACGTGATGCGATACTCGTCCATATCGACCGGGACTGTCATGAATAGGACGAATTGGCTTCGGGGGCGTTACAGCCACGGCATGGAATGCGAAAGATTGGCACGGGGGTTCAATCGGTTATCCTGCGTGCATGGATCCTCTGGGCCTGCTTCCCTATGCCCTGGCCGCCGGTGGCGGTCGACTCGATGGACATGACGTCCCGCGACTCGTGGCGGCTGGTGTCACGCTGCTTCAGCGATCGGCGCCGCTGGTACGGGCCATGGCTGGTCGTCATGCCGCTATCCGGCCATCCAGCTGGAGTGAATGGCTCATGGCGCTGGCAGCGAGCGATGGCCGTGGTCTTCTGATGTTGCCCGGCGAGTCCGAAATGAGCGTAGACAGCGCACTTGCGACATTGGCGTCGCATCAGGTGGGTGCGCTGTTCTCCGACAATGTCGATTCTGCGACCTGGGCCAACGGCTCCCCGGTGAACACGCTTGTTGCACTCGGTACGGCACCGGCGCGCGCGTTGGTACGCAGCGACACGCGTGAGCAGGCCGTGGACCTCGGCACCCATTTCGGCCTCGACCTCATTGGCGATACCGCCACACCGGGCCGTGATGAGCCCTGCCTCGCGCTTGGCAACGAATCGTGGCGCACACACCGCGAAGTGATCGGAGCCGCACGGTCGTGCATGGAGCGGCATGGCTTTACGCCGGTGCATCGCACACTCAACTGGCTGCCGTTTGCTGACTGGGCGGGACTGGTGAGTGGCACGCTCGCCCCCTTGCTGGCGGGCGGCATGGTGCTTGGACGCCCCTCGCTGAGCGCCAGCGATGTCCATGCACATCTCATGCAGGATGATGCATCCGTGCTGGTGCTGTCGGCCGATCAACTCACGACGCTGGCGGCAAAACTACGAGAGCATCCGCTCGGTCATGACCCGCTGGTGCGCGTACTGGTGAGTTCCAGTGTATCCGAGGAACTCGCGGCGGCGTGGCGTGTGGTTAGCTCATCGCCTCTCGAAGCGATCGCGCTCTAGAACGCACTACGCGACCAGCGCCATGTCACGGCGTCGGCGAACCTGCCAGTCGGGTCGCAGTGAACGATCACGCTCAAGTGCCAACTTGAAGGCCGTGACGCAGCAGGGATCGAACTGCGTGCCGCTATAGCGCTCCAGTTCAGCCATCGCTTCCTCGACGGCCATGCCATCGCGGTAGGGGCGACCACTGGTCATGGCATCGAAGCTGTCAGCAACGGCCGTGATGCGTGCCTCGAGCGGAATGGATGCGCCGCACAACTGATCCGGTGTACCTTCGCCGTCGAAGCGCTCATGATGCGAACGGACAACGGCGAGCGCGTGCGGCATGTCGCGCAGCAACGGAGACAGGAGACGCCATCCGATCACCGGATGCTCCATGACGTGCGCGTACTCTTCGCCCGTGAGTGGCCCGGGCTTGTTGAGCACCCCTTCACGCACGCCGATCTTGCCGATGTCATGCAGGCGGCTGCCGAGTTCGAGCTGTGTGCGCAGCGTTTCGGACACATCGAGCACATCGGCAATGGCCATGGCATAGCGCGAAACACGCGTGGAGTGACCCCACGTGTAGGCGTCCTTCATTTCTAGCGCATCGGCCAACGACTGCAGCGACGCGAGGAAGAGCTCTTCGTATTTGTGCGACTGCTCGGCCACGCGCGCTTCGAGCTGCGAACGATAGGCGGCATTCTCCAGCAGCAATTGCCGTTTGCTGAGTGCCTGCGCCACACGCGCGCGCACTTCGTCCGTTGCAAATGGCTTGGTCAAGTAGTCGAGCGCACCGGCATCGAGACAACGCACGGCCAACTGCACATCGGAGACAGCGGTGATGATCACAACCGCAGTCTCCGGGGCATGCGCATGAATGGCGCGCAGCAATTCGGCACCATCCATTCCCGGCATGTGGTAGTCGGAAAGCACGAGCGGCACCGGCGTGGTCGCCAGAATGCTCAATGCCTCCGCCCCCGATCCAGCTTCCAGGCAGGTAAAGCCGTCCGCCTGCATGACACGCTTGAGCAGCGAGCGCATCGGCGGTTCATCATCGACAATCAGGCACGTGCGTTCAGTCACATGTGCTCCGCATGCTGCCGCATTTACAGTCGCATTTGCTGCGCTCATCGTCACGCGGCGGGCTTGGGATCCCGCGGAAATTCGGGCCACACCACAGCGGGTGGGACCTGCTGTTCGCTGCGGCGCCGCAGACCGACTCGCCCGACCACACGCCGCACGCTAGCTTCTGCCGAACCTTCTCCTCGAACTACACGAAGCCCATGACGCGCATTTTCGACGAAGACCTCGCGGGTGGCCTCGCCACGCGTGCGATCCATGCTGGTCAGCGCCCCGATCCGGTTTCGGGTGCCATCATGACGCCGCTCTACCTCACCAGCACCTACGTGCAGGAGAGCATTGGAGTCAACAAGGGATACGAGTACGCCCGCGGCAAGAACCCGACGCGACAGGCGCTCGAGCGCAATGTGGCCACGCTCGAGGGTGGCCGGCACGGCTTCGCCTTCGGCAGTGGCATGGGGTGCCTCGACTCGATCATGAAGCTGTTCCGGGCCGGAGATCACATTGTGTGCGCCGAGAATGTGTACGGCGGCACTTTCCGGCTGTTCGATCGAATTCTGCGGCATATGGGCTTGTCCTTCACCTACGTGGATACGAGTGATCCGCAGCGCGTCGAAGAGGCCATGACGTCCGCCACGCGTGCACTGCTCGTGGAAACGCCGACCAATCCTCTCATGCGACTTACGGACCTCAGGGCCATGGGCGACATCGCTCGTCGGCATGAGGCGCTGCTCGTCGTGGACAACACGTTTGCGACTCCCATCTACCAGCGTCCGCTGGAGTTGGGCGCTCACATCGTGTGGCACTCCACGACCAAGTACATCAACGGGCACTCTGATATGATCGGCGGCCTCGCGGTGGTTCTTGAGGACGACCTGGCCGATCGTCTCCAGTTCATCCTGAACGCAGCCGGCGCCGTGCCCGGACCATTTGATGCATGGCTCGCGCTCCGAGGCACGAAGACGTTGCCGCTCCGCATGAAGCAGCACGACATCAACGGGCGCGCGATTGCACAGTATCTGGTCGACCGCCTCGGACCCGAGCGGGTGATTTACCCGGGACTGCCCCACCATCCGCATCATGAACTGGCCAAAACCCAGATGTCGGCCTTTGGTGGCATGATGACGCTGGAGCTGGGTTCACAGGACAATGCCCGCCGTTTCCTTGAGCGGGTGCAGGTCTTCTCGCTGGCCGAATCGCTCGGAGGTGTCGAGAGTCTGACCAATCACCCCTTCACCATGACCCACGGCTCGGTGCCCGCCGACGTGAAGCAGGCCATGGGACTCACGGACGGCATGGTGCGGCTGTCCTGCGGGATTGAGGATGCCGAGGACCTGATCGAGGATCTCGAGCGGGCTTTGGTGGGGATCTGAATGACACCAGTGGGGGAATCCGTTCCCCCTTGACACTTCGACTCCACACTTGATCACTGAAAACTGAGAACTGGTGTTTCTTTAGCAGATCGGGAACACCAGTTCTGAATATTCAGTGGTCAGTGGGGAGTCCAAGTCTCTCGGACTGCTGCAACCAATCCGTCCCTGCCCCCGTACAGGGCCTTATGCCTACCCCCCTGACTCAGATCAGCTCGGTCACCTGGGAACATCCGGCTGACCGCGCCGCCCTCCGGGCCCTGCGCGCAATTCCCGGGTTCGATGAGGTCGTCCGCAAGATTGCCGGTGCCTTTGGCGAACGCGGTGTCCGCAATCTTTTCCTAGGCGATGCCGTGCTGGTTGGTCCGACCCAGCGCCCGCGACTGTACGCGATCTATCAGGAAGTGCTGCAAACACTCGACTGGCCCAACGCCGGTCTGCCCGAGCCGCAGCTCTACGTGGCGCAGACGCCAATTGCCAACGCCGGTGCGGTCGGATTCGATCAGCCGTTCATTGTGATCAGCTCCGGGACACTCGAATTACTGGAGCCCGACGAGCAGCGCTTCGTGCTGGCGCAGCAGCTCGGCCACATCATGACCGGGCGCACGACGTACCGCACCATTGCGCTCATCGTGTTGTTCTTTGGCATGAGTGCGCTGCCGCTCCTGGCATCGATTGCCCTGCTGCCGTTTCAGCTCGCATTGCTTGAGTGGTATCGCAAGTCCGAGTTGTCGGCTGATCGTGCTGGTATGCTCGGCACGCAGGATCCGCGCGCAAGTTTGATGGCGTTTCTCAAGCTGGCCGGCGGCAAGGGCGAAGGCGATGCCATCGATCTCGATGCGTATCTCGTGCAGGCCGCGGAATACGAAATGGGTGGCACGGCGTGGGACAGTGTGCTCAAGGCACTCAACACCGCGTTGCGTGAACATCCGTTTCACACGGTGCGTGCGGGGGAATTGCGTCGGTGGGAACAGTCGGGCGCGTACGCCACGATCGTGGGTGGCGAGTACATCCGACGCGGCAGTGAAGCCGAGCGTCCGTTCCGCGAAGATCTGCGTGATGCGACGGACTACTACAAGGAGAAAGCGCGCGAAGCGGCCGATGCGATGGGTGGCGTGATCAATCGCGCCGCCGATGCGTTTCGTGATGCGTTCAAGGCGGCGGCGAGCATGGCGGATGGACCGCCGCCGCCTCCGCCGCCACCACCGGCGCCAGAGCCGCCACCGGCACCGGAGCCGCCCGCTGGAGCGCCTGTGTAAGAGAAGTTGATAGACACCCGTCGAGGCCTTGCTTCGGCGGGTGTTGTTTTTGGGCAAGTTGGTTCAACTGCGCACGCAGAGCCTCAGAGAAGGACAAGAGGCGCATAGCCTCTGCGGCTCTTGTTACCTCTGCGACTCTGCGTGCGCAGTTAAGGGGCTCCGAAACAAGACTGGAGCTAGGGACCCCGACTAGATTTCTCCCCCATGAAGATCCTGCTCCTTGGCTCCGGTGGCCGCGAACACGCCCTCGCCGACGCACTGTCGCGCGAGAACACGTCCGTTGAATTGCTGGCCGCGCCGGGGAACCCGGGCATCGCCGAACTCGCCCGCCTGGTGTCAGTGAAGGCCGAAGATCCGGCAGCTGTGGTCGCGCTCGCGGAACAGGAACAAGTGGACCTCGTAGTCGTCGGCCCGGAGGCTCCTCTGGCGGCCGGTGTGGTTGATGCGCTTCAGGTCGCGCGCATTCCGGCGTTTGGTCCGACGATGGGCGCGGCCACGGTGGAGACCAGCAAGGCCGACACCAAGGCCCTCATGATGGCCAATGGCATCCCCACGGCGCACGCGGAAACACATCGTGTGGCGAAGGACGCCAAGGATGCCGTGCGCGCGCGATTTGGCGCGCCGGTGGTCATAAAGGCCAGCGGACTCGCGGCCGGCAAGGGCGTGATCGTGTGCATGACCGAAAAGGAAGCCTTTGACGCGATCGATCGTATTCTCGACGATCGCGTGTTCGGTGAAGCGGGCGCGGAGTGTCTCGTCGAATCATTCATGACGGGTGAAGAGCTCTCGCTCTTTGCCGTGACCGATGGCTACGATGTGTTGCCCATGATCGGCGCGCAGGATCACAAGCGATTGCTGGATGGCGACGAAGGTCCGAACACCGGTGGGATGGGCGCATACACGCCCGTATCGTTTTCGACGCCAGCGTTGATCGATGACGTGACCGAGCGTGTGTTTTTGCCCACGCTTCACGCCCTGCGCAAGCGTGGCACGCCGTTCACCGGCTTGCTCTACGCGGGGCTCATGCTCACACCCGATGGCCCTAAAGTCGTGGAGTTCAACTGTCGTTTTGGTGACCCGGAAACGCAGGCCATTCTTCCCATGCTGACGAGCAGTCTGCTCGATCCCATGCTTGCCGTCGCTCGCGGGGCGCGCATTGGCAGCATGTCCGGGTTCACATGGCGCGCAGGTGCGAGTGTGACGACGGTCGTTGCATCGGCTGGCTATCCGGATGCTCCACGCACCGGCATGCCCATTCATCTGCCAAGCCTCAGCGATACGGTGCGCGTGTTCCACGCCGGCACCAAGCGCACCGGTAGCGACTTGCTCACGAGTGGTGGGCGTGTGTTTGCCGTGACCGCCATGGCGGACACGTTTGCCGCGGCGCAGTCGGCATCACGCGATGCGGCTGCCCGCATTGAATTCGACGGCGCGCAGTACCGCCGCGACATCGGCTGGCGTGAGGCTGCACGGGTCGGTTGAGTGTTTCCTTTGGTCTGCTACTGATTATCGCGGAATACCACGGACACATATGGAAACAACATGAGAAACATCAACAGGATGTGCGTTTCCTTGATTTGATGCCGCCGCCAATCCTGTGGTTTCCGTCTTCTTCCGTGGTACTCCGCGATAATCAGTTGACGCCAAACTAAATGCCTGAACTACCGGAAACAGAAACCATCGCACGTGACCTGCACACGATGGTGGTGGGTGCGATTATCGATCAGGTGACAGTAACGCGAGCCGATGTATTGCGTGAAGCGGTGCCTTCTGAGTGGAGCACCACATTGTGCGGTGCAGCAATCGCACACGTGTGGCGCCGAGCGAAAATGATCGTGATGGATTGCCTCACACCGGCAGGTTCGCTGTACCACGTTGTGGTGCAGCCGCGATTCACCGGCGGTCTCATTGTCGATGACGGCACACTGCCTGACGCCGAACGAGCCTACGTGTGCGTGTCCTGGCATCTCGCCGATGGCCGCCTGCTTCACTATCGCGATGTGAGGCGTCTTGGCACCGTTGCGCTCATGACGGCCGAGCGATTCGGCGAGTATTCCGCGAGTCTCGGTCCCGAACCTCTTGACCCAGCACTGGACGATGCTGCATTTTCGGGTTGTATTCGGGATACGCGCCAGCCGATAAAAGCCGCGCTCATGGATCAGAAGCGGCTGGCCGGTGTCGGCAACATCTACGCGAACGAGGCGCTATGGTCCGCTGGTATCGATCCGTCCCGCGAGGCGGCATCCCTGTCGCCGCAGGAGTCGAGCGCGCTGCGTTCTGCCCTGCGCGCCGTACTGAAGGCGAGTATCGCGGCGCGGGGCACCAGTTTTCGCGACTATCGGGACGCGCGCGGTGAGCGAGGCAGCTTCGTCGAACAGCTGGCCGCATACGGCCGCGCCGGCCTCCCCTGCCGCCAGTGTGGACACCGCCTGGTCGGTACCCACGAAGTGGACGGACGCAGCACGGTCTTCTGCGCGTGGTGTCAGCACTGACCTCGCATCAGGACTCGCGGCATCGATAGCTCCGGCGGGTCGACGCCGCCGAGCTTCGCTGGCCACGCAGCTCGATCTCGCGATTCCGGCGTGTGAAGCCAATGTGGCCCAATTGCGTGAGCTGGTACGGAACACCACCCGCAATGAACCTGGTGTGTACCTCATGCGCGGCGCGCATGGCGAGGTGCTGTATGTAGGCAAGAGCACCCAGGTCCGCACGCGTCTCCTGAGTTACTTCCGCCTCCCGTGGCCCGAGCATCGTCACGCCCGCATGCTGCGCGAAACCACCAGCATTGAGTGGGAACCGCTGCCCAGTGAGTTTGCCGCGTTGCTGCGCGAAGTCCGTCTCATTCGCGCGCATCTGCCTCGCTACAACGTGCGATCCGCACGTCCGCTCGACAAATGGTGGGTCATCACCATCGCCAAGGGTTTAGCTCCGCGACTTCGTGTGCAGCGCGCCAGCGCCGCCGCACGGTCACGCGAAGTCGCGCAGATCATTGGACCGTTTGCCTCACGCAGGCCGCTCGTCGAAGCGCTGCGCGTACTCAACGATGCACTCGGTCTTCGCGATTGCAGTGATCGTGTACCCATGCATCTGGCCGACGTAGCCGAGTTGTTCGAGGCGACGCACCCGGCCATGCAACGCACGCCGCGCTGTCATCGCTACGAAACGCGCCGATGCCTCGGTCCTTGTGTTGGTGCAACGAGCGAATACACGTACCGCACCCAACTCTCGCGTGCGCGTGCTGTACTCGAAGGTCGCGATGACTCACCTCAGCAGCACCTGGTGAAAGAGATGGCCGCCGCGAGCGCCGCGCTCAGTTACGAGCGCGCCGGTTGGCTTCGTGACAGGTTGACGGCGCTGCAAGACCTCGAAACGCAGCTCGGCCGCGTGCGTGAAGCGCTGGAGCGTCCGAGTTTTGTATACGCCGTACCCGGCCGCGACGGTGATGACCGTCTCTATCTCATTCGGCACGGGCGCGTGGTGGCCGAGGGGAGATGTGCCGAGCCAGCAAGCATCACGTTACTGCAGGAACTGGAGACGAACACATCATCAGCACAAACCCCAAGTGCTGCCATGGTGGACCACCTAGATGAACTACTTCTCGTGGAATCCTGGTTCCGTGGGCGGAATGGGTCGGATGCGATTGTCGCGAATACGGTGGTGGGGGCACTCGAGGGGTTGGCCTCGGATGTGAGGTTGAGGAGGATGTGAGCAACAGATGGCGTGAGGATCAGAGGATTTGAGGACAGGAGGTGCGGGCCCCGAGGGCACCCGATGTTGCAGGGTGCCCTCGGGGCCCGCTCTCTTATCCTCAGATCCTCAAATCCTCACGCCATCTGTTGCTCCAATCCTCACTCCAACTCTGATCCAAGCAGCGGTACCAATTCGACGTCGGCCTTCCCCTGCCAGATGTACAGCTTGGCCACACACGGTTGGAGTTTGAATCGCTGCGGACCGGCGGCACCGGGGTTCACCACAATGCGACGCGCTGCTTTGGTCACCAGTTGCTGATGGGTGTGACCGTAGACAATCACATCCGCTGTGGGAAAGGCGCCAACCAGCTTGGGCGGCGTGGGGCTGCCCAATTCGTGACCGTGCGTCACGACAATGCGCACACCGTCGATCACGTCTTCGATGCGCTCTACCAAGTCCGGCCGCCCGGGCGCATCCGTATTGCCCCACACGGCGCGAATCGGGGCGATAGCGGCCAGCTCCGTGAGCACGTCGGCCGGTCCGACATCACCCGCGTGCAGAATCTGCGACACGCCTTCCAGCGCCTCAAAAACTTCGGGCCGCACGAGACCATGCGTGTCGGAAATGAGACCAATGACAGTGGCGCGTGCGTTCATGCGGTCGGCTCGGATGGTGGCGGTTGATCACGAAGCGACGCGAGCGCGGTGAGAGCGCCCTGCGCGTCGGGGGTTCCAGGAAATCGATCCGCCAAACGACGGAGTTCGGACATCCCGCGATCGCGATCCTGCAGAGGACCAAGATACAGATCAATGAGGCGATGTGTAGCAAACAGCTCGTCGGCCCGTGTGGCATCGGACACTTTGCGTAACCGCTGCAACAGCTCCTTGGCGCGTTGGGGATCACCATCAGGAGCGAGACACAGATTGGCTTCAGCGCGTAGAGCGGACGCCACGGTCGATTTATTCGCACGACCCGGGTTGAGAAAGGCCATGGCCGTTCCCGCGCCAACGCGGCCAAACACACGAACGACCAAGCCGACCACCGCCACAAACAGCGGCGCCGCTACAATGGCCGCAGGCCAGCGCCATTCACGATCAACCTCAAGCAGCGTCATCAGTCCATAGAACGGAAGCAACAGCAACGTCGCTACCAAGGCAGCAAAGCTCAGTCGGTCGAAGACCTTCCGGCGGCGCTCGCGCTCCAACGACTGCTCGTATAGCGCCTCATCAATCACACGACTCTACTCCGTCGGCATGTCGCCCCACCGCTTCCCCACGGTGTGCTCGACATCGAGATGATCGAGAATGCGCGCGACAATGAAATCCACGAGGTCAGCAATGCCAGTGGGACCGTGGTAGAACCCAGGTGCAGCCGGAATCACCGTCGCACCAGCCCGCGTGACTGCGGTGAGATTCTCGAGATGAATGAGCGAGAGCGGTGTTTCCCGTGGAACGAGAAGGAGCCGCCGCCGCTCCTTGAGCGTCACATCCGCCGCACGCTCAACCAGTGAACGCGAGGTCCCATGGGCAATCGCGCTCACAGTGCCCATGCTGCAGGGGCAGACCACCATACCGCTTGTTCTCGCCGAACCGCTCGCCGGCTTTGCCCCCCGATCTCCATCATCGAATACGGTGACGTAGCGATCGAATCGTTCTGCGCCGGTTGCCTCACGCAGTGCCGTCAGATCAGCAATGTGACTCTCGGTCTGCAGGAGTCGCCAGCCATGACCGGAGACGATGAGCCAGGTCGGCACCTGGAGTTCGACCAGCGCCTGCAGCAGACGCACCGCGTACGGCGCCCCGGACGCTCCTGTAATCGCAAGAACCACTGGATGACGAGATGCCACGGCGGCGGTGCTCATGCGGCGCTCAACAAGCGTGCGGTCAGCACGACAGACAAGAATCCAAGACTGATGATGCCATTCATCGTAAAGAACGCCGCGTCCACACGGGACAAATCATCAGCCTTCACGAGTCGGTGTTCCCACAACAGCATGCCAGCGATGCCGGCAACAGCAGCCCACAACATCCCCTGCACCACTGGACTGACAGGCCCCAGAGGATGCGCCGCCATCACCGCCGCGAAACACACCACAGCCAGCACATGCAGTGTGCGCGCAATACCAATGGCACCCTTCACACCGAATGTGCTCGGCACACTGTGCAACCCATGCGCGCGATCAAACTCGGCATCCTGCAGTGCGTAGATCATATCGAATCCACCGCTCCAACACACCACAGCCAGCGCAAGCACGCACAGCAACCACCACGGATCACTCCATGCTCCCGTAACCGCGAGATATCCGCCTACGGGTGCGATTGAGAGTCCGAGTCCGAGCCACAGATGTGACCAACGCGTGAAGCGTTTTGTGTAGCTGTAGCCGAGCACCCACAGCAGCGCGATCGGCGAAAGCGCAAAACAGAGCGGATTCAGCATCCAGCTGGCCCACACAAACAGCGCACTCGTGAGCACGATACTGAAACGCGCCTGACCCACGGTGAGCGTGCCAGCCGGCAGTTCGCGCATCTTCGTGCGCGGGTTCACTGCATCGACATCGCGGTCGACCAGTCGGTTGAACGCCATGGCCGCAAAACGCGCGCTGGTGAATGCCAAGACCACCCAACCCACAATGGACAGCGTGACCTGCGCAGTCACGCTCGCGAAAATCACGCCGACCAGCGCAAACGGCATGGCAAACACCGTGTGCGGCAACTTCACAAAGTTCGCCAGACGCACAGGCAGTGATTGACCACGCAACAACTGACCGTCGCGCGCACCCTTTGGTGGAGCCATGCTCGTCATGATCGATCCACGTCAGGAAGTCCAAGCGACGACCACATCGCATCAACACGCGTGCGCGTGGTGTCATCCATGCTTATCACCCGCGGCCAGCTGCGTGTAAAACCTTCCTCGGGCCATTTACGCGTGGCATCGATACCCATCTTGCTGCCATAGGTGAATGCGCGGCTCGCGTGATCGAGTACGTCGACCGGTCCCATGGTGAAACGCACGTCGCGCTGCGGATCCATGTTGTTGAGTGCCACCCACCAGGCCTCCACCGGATTCCGCACATTGATCTCCTTGTCCACTACGACCAACACTTTGGCGAGTGACATGAGCCCCTGCCCCCACAGCGCGTGCATGACCTTGTCGGCATGCCCCGGATACTTCTTGTCGATGCTCACGAACACGAGGTTGTGAAAACCGCCCTCGGCCGGCATGTGATAGTCGACAATCTCCGGCGTGGTGAGCTTGAGCAACGGAAGAAAGATGCGCTCCGTGGCGTGTCCGAGATAGAAGTCTTCCATCGGCGGACGACCCACGATGGTCGTGGCGTAGACGGGATTCTTACGCATCGTCACAGCCGTGACATGCACACGCGGGTACAGATCCGCCTCACTATAGAATCCCGTGTGGTCGCCAAACGGGCCTTCCACAACCAGCTCTTCTGCCGGATCGATGTAACCCTCGATCACGAATTCCGCATCGGCCGGCACTTCCAGATCGTTCGTGACCGCCTTGGCGAGACGCACAGGATCCTTGCGCAGAAAACCGGCGAACAGGAATTCGTCGATATTGGGCGGTAGCGGCGCGCTCGCACTGAACATGCTGGCCGGATCGGAACCGACCACAATGCACACCGGCATCTTTTCGCCACGCTCGGCCATCTGCCGCATATGTTCGGCGCCGGTCTTGTGCCGCTGCCAGTGCATGGCCACATGACGCTTGCCGAGCTGTTGCACGCGATACATGCCCACATTGCGGATGCCGCGCACCGGGTCCTTCGAGATGACCGCAGTCATCGTGATGAATGGACCACCGTCCTCGGGCCAGCAATGCAACACGGGAATACGATCGAGATCGATCTCGTCCCCTCGCCATACGATCTCTTGACAGGCCGGCGTACCGCTCTTTACACGCGGCGGGAACTTGCTCACTTCGAGAAGACGTGGCAGCAACGACAGCTTGCCCAAGAAGCCATCGGGGACCTTGAGGTCCATGAGTTGTGTAATGCGGGCACCGATTTCGTCGAGCGAGTCAACGCCGAGCGAAAGCGCCATGCGCCGCATGGAGCCGAACAGATTGATGGCGACCGGATACTCGGAGATTGTCCCGTCACGCAGCACAGGCTTTTCGAACAACAGCGCCTTGCCGCCGCCAGGCATCTTGGACACGCGATCCGCAATCTCGGTGAGTTCGAGATGCACCTTCACCGGCTGCGTGATGCGATGCAATTCGCCGATGCGATCGATGGCGTCGAGAAATTCAGAGAGCGTATCGAGGGACATACCTGAAACAGCGAGAGGAAAATCAGGGGTTCGATCAAGCGGCCGGAAAAGGCGCTCAGACCGTACCAACGTGAATGGCCGCGATACCGAGCGTGAGGCGTTCCCAGGTCACGGTGCGAAACCCGGCCTGCCGCATCCGATCTGCTAACGCTTCTTCGGTGGGGAATTGTGCCACCGACATGGGCAAGTAGGTGTAGGCCGACCGATGCCCACTCACGAGCCGCCCGACGAAAGGCAGCACGTGATGGAAATACGCGTGATAGCCTGCGCGCACGAGTGCCCACGGAGGCGTGGAGAATTCGAGAATCACAAATCGTGTTCCCGGACGCAGCACACGCCGAACTTCACGGAGTCCGGCGTCGAGATCGGCAACATTGCGGATACCGAAGGCCACAATCGCGCCGTCGAGTGATGCATCAGCAAATGGCAGCTGGAGCGCGTCAGCGCCCACAGGAGCCAATCGACTACGTGGCGCTTTGCCATTGCCGTGCTTGAGCATGGGCACCGCGAAGTCCGCGCCAGCTACGAAGCCCGAAAATCCCGACTGACGAACCAGCAGCGCACCGACATCTAACGTGCCCGCGCACAAATCGAGAAAGGTGCCAGCGGGGCGCGCCGTCCACTCGAGCGCACGCAGCGCCTTTACGCGCCAGCGCTTGTCGATATTGAGCGAGAGGACGTGGTTCAGCAGGTCATAGCGCGGCGCGATGTCGGAGAACATCTGCTGCACGTAATCGCGCTTCCCTTCCCCATGGGCCGCCTGGGCTGCTCGCGTGAGCTCCTGACCCCGCCCGGCTACCGGCGGGGACCCGCTAACGTCCGTCGTACTTGCCATGCTCAAACTTCTCGGGGCATCGCAAGTGGAGCAAGCGCTGGTCACATAGGTGCTGTGGGACTAGTTTGCGCGTGCGCATGCCGACCCTCGACGAGTTGGGAACCCTTCCTGATGCTGACGTCGTCCGCCTCGCCCAGCAGGGGCGCGAACTCGCCTTCCGGGAGCTCGTGCGCCGCTATGAGCGGCCGGTGTTTTCGCTCGTCTATCGGATGGTGCGCGACCGCGAAACGGCCGAGGATCTGGCGCAGGATGCCTTCATCAAGGTCCTGAACCACATCGACAAGTACAGCCCCGAGTTCAAGTTCTCGAGCTGGCTGTTCAAGATCGCCAACAACGTCGCCATCGATCATCTCCGTCGGCGCCGCCTCGACACCATCAGCATGGACGGCAGTCCGCACGCCACAACGGCGTCGGAGGTCGAAGCCTCGTCGCTGGAGATCCAGGCCGACCAGGAAACGGCGCTCGAGGAAATCGAGGCCAAGGAACTGGGATCGGCCATCGAGCGGGCCATTGGTGGGCTCCGTGCCGAGTATCGCGCCTGCATCATGCTGCGTCATGTGGAGGGGCGGTCCTACGAGGAAATCGCCGCCACACTCGATCTGCCGCTCGGCACCGTGAAGACCTACATCCACCGGGCGCGGCACGAGTTGCGCAAAGCCCTCGAATCCCTGAGACAGTGACCCGCATCACCGGCATTTTCACCCCGGTGGTCCGGGCCAAAATTCGGGACAACTCCCTGAAACCTGCGGTATTCCACGGGCGTAGTTGGCTCATGGAGGCTTTTCCCAATGACTGACCGACACCTCAGACCCGACGAAATCGAACTCCTCCTCGATGGCGAGGAGGGTTTTGGCGTTGCCCCCCTTCGGACGCACGTTCGATCTTGTACGGAATGCCAGTCGGAACTGGAGAGTGCCAGGCTGTTCATGCAGTCGCTCGACGCGTTGCCCGACTTTGCTCCGTCGCCCGCTTTTGCGGACCGGGTCATGAGTCAGGTGCAGGTGTTCGAACCGTGGCATGCGGCCGCGACCCGTTCCGTAGAGCAGTTCGTTCCCGCCACCCGATCCGCGCGCATTGCCGCCGGCTTTGGTGCGGCGGCCACCGCAGGACTGGCCACTGCCGGCGCCACCTGGGCGCTGGCTCGTGCCGACATGGGCTTCGTGCTCGCCCAGCTTGGTCTCGAGAGTTTCCGCGAACGCGTACTGGCGGCGGGCTCGGACCTGCTCAGCACGGTGGTTGGCCAGCCCGGCCTCGAGGCACTGCGTGGCAGCTCGCCTGAAGTGCTGGCCTTGGCGTTTGGTGGTTTTGTCGCTGCGGCCGGAATGGGCGTGGTCGGCATTCGTGTCCTGGCCACCTCATCACGGGCTACGCGGTAACGAATCATGTTGGCCACCACTCTGACTGCCGTCGCTGGCGTCTTCGGCATCGGACTTGTCATCGGTCTGGTGGTGCTCACCACGGCGGAAGAAGCGCTGGTCTCCGTCGCCCGCACGGCAGCACGTGATGTCTCGGGCAGTTTCTGGGCCGGTGTACTGACCCAGGCTCTGGCGGTGCCGTTTCTGGTGGTGCTGGTGATTGCCTGCGCCATCACGATCATTGGCATTCTGGCCATCCCCTTTGCCGCGCTAGCCTGGGGCTTGGCGTTGGCTGGTGCCTTTACACTGGGTGTCCTGGCCGTCGCGCTGGTCGTGGGTTGGGCACTGGTTGGACGCGGTTCAGCCGGTTCTGAGCGCAGTGCCGCCGTTCGCGGTTTGGCCGTCGGCTTGGCGGCGCTCAGCGCCGTGTGGTTTGGTGCCGCCGCAGCCGCATCGGTTCCTGTGGTCGGTACCTTGGCCCGCTTGGTGGCCGTGGCATTCACCTGGGCCGTTGCCACGGTGGGCATGGGCGCGGTGGTGAAATCGCGTATCGGTGTCTCGCGTCTGTCCGTGCAGTTCGGACGCGCGGGAGGCCGCTGGAGCGGACGGTGGGCACCTGCCTCCACCACTGCGACCAATGAGGTGCCGGTATCGCAAGTCAGCTGGCAGACTCCGACGCCGGTTCAAGGCGTGGTGGCTGCTCGACGACCGGTGGACAGCAGTGCCGGTACGGGTTCGGGGGCGGAACTCTAGACGCGCGGGTTTGGCCCTACAACTCAAGGTGTGAACAGAAAACCCGGAACTGACAAGCTCCGGGTTTTGCGTTTGAGTGCCGAGTCGTCAGTGGCTAACCAACTGCACTGGCATCCCGCGACTGATGCGCAACTCGGCGGCCGCGCTGCCGTTTCGCATGGCGATCTCGATCCAGCCACTCGATCCGACCAGCGCCACCAATTCACCGGGCGCCGCGTCGCTGTAGGTACGCACCAGACGCAGCGTTTGCATGCCTAGCGTCACCATGCCGTCCTGCACATGCGGCGCCAGCATGAGATTGGTGATGGCGTTACCGAAGCGATCGACTGTCAGCACTTCACCGTGGAGCGCGCCATCCGTCTGTCGCTGAGGCTGAGGTGTGCGAAGTCGTAGCGCGTTCGTGTATGGCTCTCCGACTTCATCCAGTGACGCACCGCACGCAAGTCGCGCGGCAACAGGTGCAAAGATGTCGCGACCGTGGAAAGTTGCGGAGGCCAGTGGAGGTACCTGCAGCTGTACGACGCGCGCATCGAGCGCGAATAGTGATGGCGACAGCACACCATTGTCCGGCCCAACCAGTATCCGTCCTTCGCTCTGCACCGCAATGGCGGCACGCGCCGAACCCACACCCGGATCCACCACCACGACATGCACGGTACCTGCGGGAAAGCGTCGCCAGCATCGTGCGAGTGCCAGTCGTGCACCCGTGACATCCTGCGGTGAGATGTCATGCGACAGATCGATGACGGGTATCGCTGGTGCAAGGGTACACAAGACACCCTTCATCTCCGCGACGTATCCGTCAGCGGTGCCGAAGTCGGTGAGCAGTGTGATAGCAGGAGCGGACATGCGAGGAGATACAGTGGGAACCAAGTGACGACTCGCCGAATATCGTATCCGTATACGCCTCGCGATACCCGAAACCCGCGGAACCGGCCCAGCAGAACGCATTTGAGCACATCATGTCACAGCTGATTTCAACAAACGCCAGCGATCCGCGCCTCGAGAGTGACTGCGGCATCAAGCTACGTCACGCCGCCATGTTGCTGGCTTTCTGTCAGGGATCGTACCGTCGCCGCCAATTGTTGGTGGTCGTTCGCGGCGCCAATCCCAAGAGCCTCAAGTGGCAGGGACAACCGGGGCATCTGCCGAAGCCGTACGACGTAAAGGCGAAGACCGCCAGCACCGGCCGTGTGATTCCGCCGGGTGGTGATTCGTTTTTCTATTCAGACTACGATCTCTTCGGCGTGTACATGCAGCAGCACACGGGAGACTATACGCGGTTGTATGTGGGCAACTATCAACCCACGATCGGCATTGGTGATCGTTCACTTGTCTCGCCCGTGGACAATGACTTTCTCGACCTGCTGAACACCTACGTGTGCCGTCGTTTCGGCGATGACAACATGTTCCAGCACGGCACGGAGGCAGACTATCTGCGCGATGGTCGTCCGCAGATGGCGCTCAAGGACGACTACTATGCGGCGTTCGAGCATACGGGCCAGGTGCACATTCTCGCCGGGTCGCAGGCGCTCAGACAGTACTATCAGTCGCGGCGTGGATTGACGTGGGTGTGGAGCTGATTGGGGCTGAGCGTCTCACACCGTCGTCTTCCGCCACCGCCCCCAACGCCACAGTGCAGCCATCGCCACACCGCGCAGCGCTGCGGTCACCGCCAGCGTCCACCAGAGACCGGTCGTTCCCCACTGCGCGGCCGCCCATGCACCAACCGGAAGTCGCATCAATGTGATCACGGTGCTGCACACCATCGGTACGACGGTCCAGCCGGCGCCGCCCATAGCACTTTCGAGCACGACTTCTGCACCAAGAAACAGCTGACAGAATGCCGCAATGCGCAGATAGTGCGCTGCTTCCGCAATGACCGCGGGATCGTCGGAGAAGATTCCGGCAAAAGAGTCCGCAGCGAACAGACTCACTGCCGCCGTTGCCACACCAATGACACTTACCAGACCTGTGGCAATCCAGCCAACACGTGAGGCACGTTCCGTGTCACCAGCACCGAGGCTCTGGCCAACAATGGCGGCGACAGCAGCTCCCATACCGACGCTTACCACGTACACCACGCTCTCGATGCGAAAGCCAAGCCCCAGTGCGGCCAGCGCGGGTGTACCAAATTGCGTCGTGATGCGCGTGAGCAGCACATAGATCGCACTGAACGCCACGCCTGTCATGGCGGCAGGTGCACCAACTTGCACGATGCGCGACAGCACGTCCCATCGCGGTGTTGCCCATGCCAGCATGCCACGTCGCATCAGAATCCATACACCCGCCACGCAGGCGAGACCGCGCGGTACCAGTGTGGCCATGGCAGCACCCTGCACGCCGAATGCGGGCACGGGGCCACCGCCTCGAATGAGCAACGGATCGAGCAGCAATCCGAGTATCGTGGTGACGGTGAGCAGCACGAGTGGTGTGCGCGTGTCACCCTTGGCACGAAAGGCCGCATCAACGGCAAAGAATCCGAAAATGAGCGGCATGCCGATGAAGTACGTGCCGAGATATTTGCGCCCGATCGCGCTGACCGATGCGTCGGTACCAAGCATCGTGAACAACGTCGACAGCACAAACGGTGTGGCAATCGCGATTACCGCACCCAGCAACAGCGCGAGAACAAAACCATCACTGACCGTTCGCGCCGCATCTTCCGGCCGACGTTCGCCATGACGACGCGCGGCAATGGCATCGAGGCCAATGCTCACCATTTCTCCGATGGAAATGACGAGCCAGACCCAGAACACCGAACCCGTGACGGCGGCCAGTGCTTCGGCGCCCAAGGATCGACCAATCCAGAACGTGTCGATCGAGTGAAACGCCGTCATCAGCAAATTCGCGACAACAGCCGGCAACGCCACGCGGCGAATCGTGACGGCGATGGGATCGCCGACCAACTCGCCGCGTGGATGTTCCGAGATTGTCACCTGCTCAGGCGCAGTCACTCCGGTGCACTCAAGGCGGTGTGCTTACCCGTAGCGTTCAGCAAGCCGCTCCATGACGCGCGTGGCAACCTGCTGAATGGCCTTGGCCGCCTTGGCTTCAGGCTCCACCGCCACGATCGGACGGCCGGTATCGCCGCCTTCCTGAATGCGCGGATCGATAGGCACCTGACCGAGCAACGGCAAACCACACTCCTTGGCCAGCTGCTCGCCGCCGCCACTACCGAAGAGCGCGATGGGCTTGCCGGTCTCGGGGTTCTCGAAATACGACATGTTCTCGACGATGCCGAGCACGGGGACGGATGTGCGCTCAAACATCTTTACACCGCGCAGCGCATCGCCGACCGACACCTGCTGCGGAGTGGTCACGATCACGGCGCCGTGTACGCTGGTGGCCTGCACAAGCGAGAGCTGTGCATCACCAGTGCCCGGCGGCATGTCGACGATGAAGTAGTCGAGCTGTCCCCAGTTCACATCACGCAGAAATTGCGTGAGGATCTTCATGACGATCGGACCACGCCAGATCGCCGGCTGTTCACGCTCGATGAGAAAGCCGATGGAAATGACTTTCACGCCATGGGCTTCGAGCGGGATGATCTTTTCATCGCGCACAGCGGGCGCTGCGTCGACGCCGAGCATGAGCGGGAGATTGGGGCCGTAGATATCGGCGTCCATGATGCCCACGCGCTTGCCGGTCTTGGCGAGTGCGATGGCGAGATTCACGGCCACGGTGCTCTTGCCAACACCGCCCTTGCCCGATGACACGGCAATGATGCGGCCGAGGTTCGGATACTGGACCGGCTCGGGCACCTTGGGCGGTGCTTTCTGCGGAGCGGATTCCATGACGGGCAGTGCCCGTCCCATGCCGCCGGAAGCCGGGGCCATTGGCTGACTCATCTGGGGGGAAGGCGCACGTCGCGCCGGTGTGGGTTCGGACTGCGCGGGATCCCGCACGTCGACACGGACGTCGGCCACACCGTCGAGCGCTTCGACGGCCTGGCGGACATCCCGCACGAGGGTGGCATCGTCTTCGGGCGCGAGAAGCAGCGTGAGCCGCACCTTCCCGTCAACGGAGGTCGCGATATCCCGCACTTGTTCGGCGGCCAGAACATCGGCGCCGGTGCGCGGGTTGCGGACAGCGGCGAGGGCGCCGGTGATCCGCTCCATCAGTGGCGTCATAAGAGAGCAGGAGGTTCGGGATTACCCCTGAAAGCTAGGGGTCGTGGGAACGCGTTGGAATGGTCCAGCGTGCACGATTTCGATGACAGAGAAATGACCCCGGGGTGCTATGGTGGCCCCGTCGACCGGCCCCGGGAATGCGGGCTCCGGCGACCGGCGGCGCGGCATGAGGGCTGCGCGCTGATTTCCAATAGATCCGAAAGGAGTTGCACATGTCCATTACACGAATTGCCGCGGCAGTCGCTCTGGTGCTGACTGCGGCCGCGTCCTTTGCGGTGTCGCCCATCGGCGCCCAAGCTGCCGAGGGCGATATCGTATCGACGGCCTGCCAGTCAGGCACGGTGAACGAGTGCGGCAGTGAACCTACGCAAAAGTCCTGCAGTTTCGAGTTCTCTTTCAACAAGAATCCGGGGTCGATTTTCGGATTCTCAATCAGCTTCAGCAATTGCACCTACGCTGGCGAACGAAAGCTATATAAGGATTTCCGACGAGGACAATCGGCTGGAGCCTGCGTCGCACATCCTGTCGTGCCAGCAGACAATACACGTACTCCTGACGAGTACGACGAAGTGTTGTCCGAATGCTGATGCGTCCACTGCGGGGAGACCAAAGGTCTCCCCGCATCTCCGCCCATCCACGGCTGGCATCTCTCATTCGACTTGCGATACCTGTCGTTGCGATAGCTGCGTTCGTCGGATCCGGCGTCCTGGGTGGTCAGAAGCAGAGTGTCTTGCAGAATCGGCACGGACGCGAACCCGACAAGTACGCTTCTCCAAACAGCCAGCCCAAGTTTCGCGCAGTCCTCTACCTACAACCAAGCGACTGCAGAGGAAACCTTTCCGTCGTTCGACCAATTCTTGCATTGCAGCGGACGGTCCACGCACCGCTTTTCGAGATAGTTGACGTCTCGCCTAGCGATCAAGTCAAACAGATAGCGGCTCTCCTCCCAGCGCGACTTCGGCAAACTGCAATTCGACGAGTTACCAGCACCGAACGCTCGCGACTTCGTTCGATGGGTTTTGACGAGAGTCCATTGCTTGTGGTATTCGACCATCGCGGTCGTGTGCGTATGGCACTGTCCGCTCATGCAGACCCCTCAATGCGGGTCGCCGAATCTCGCGCTGTTCGCCACCTCATTGAGGGAGACGCTGCAAGATGACCTCCGTTAGCCGTAAACTCTTCACGACTTCACTTCAGTCGCTGCGCGTTATGGTGCTACCATTTTCTCTCTTTGCGTGGTCGACCGTCCCTGATGACCTTCTTGCACAACCCGCACGTATCTTTGCACCGACGCGTTGGGTGCTGCTATGGAACAATGGCGGTGGCATTGACGATGCGACTTTTGGTCACATCCGAGAACATGTAACAACCAACTCTATTGCGTATGTGATGGACGCCGGCACATCTCAGGTGCATGGAATCGACTTGAGGTCCTCAAAGATTCTCTGGAGCATCGGTCGAAAGGGAGGTGGCCCCGGCGAGTTTCGTATGCCGGTCGATATCACGCTCACGAGAAAAGGATTCGCGGTCCTCGACCAAGGAAATGGCCGCATAGCCGAGTTTGGACACGATGGTCGGCACATTCGCGACATTCCCGGCGAGACGATGGCCAACGCCAGCGCCTTCTGCGCCCTGAACGACGGCTCATTCGTCGTTCAGCAATCGAGGCAGGAGCGCTATCTCGTTCGCTATGCTATGGACGGACGGATCCGCAACACATGGCAATTCCCGTGGCCTACGAAGGAAGAGAGTTCCAGCATGCTGCTGTCGACTTCCGCTCTACGAGGCGTACCGACCGAAGAATGTCACTTTGCTCCGACTTTTGGCTATGGCATTGTGCATGTCAGTGCAAATGGCCGACTTCGGACCACTTCGTTGATCGAGAAATACCCGGCTCCCGATTTCCGCGTGAGTGTCGGCACCAACGGATTTCCACGCACACTGCTTGTGAAGGGGACCAACGCAACTGTCGGTGGGCTTCATTGGGGCGACACGATCGCGCTACATGCCATTAGCGCACGCGGCGATCATGTCGGCCTCGACCTCTACGACCGGCACAGCGGTCGATACCTCGCAACTTGGCGACTTCCGCCCGATGATCGTCTGGCACGATCAGACGGCGTCATGATCGGAATATCGACATCGAACATCACACAAAGCGTTCGCGCGTGGGCCGATACTTCGGACACCACGCGCGTGCTCAAGGCTTGGGGTCTGCTCGACCGGAAGCCAATACGGGCGAGCCAGCCTCACACGACTAAGCCGCCCCGCCCAAATACGCCCGCGCGTCCGTCAGCACCTGCTCGCGTACCTCCTCCAGCGATCCGGTAAGCATCGCACCAGAAGCCTTGGCGTGTCCGCCGCCGCCGTAGCGACGCGCAAACTGCTGCACGTCCACACCACCGGTGCTGCGGAAACTCACCTTCACCTTGCCGTGCCCGAGATCGCGGAAGAACAACGCCATGCGTGTGCCCACGATGCTGCGTGGATGCTCCACAATGCCGTCCAGCTCTTCACTGGTTACATCAAACCGATCCATGACACCGGCATCGACGGAGATCCATGACAGGCCGAGTGCGGGGTCTGAACCCAGACTTCCCAGCGCATCACGCAACAACTGCAACCGTCCCACGCTCACCTGTGCGTAGATCCGGCGATACATCTCTTCCGGGTTCACGCCGGCCGTGAGCAACATCGCGGCCATACCATGCGCGCGCGGCGATGTATTGCTGAATCGGAAACTGCCGGTATCGGTCAGCACCGCAGCGTACAGCGCCTGCGCGATCGCCGGAGTGATGTCCAATCCAAGCGTAATCGCGATGTCGTACACCAACTCACCGGTGGCGCAGGCTCGCGTATCGGCAACCGCCAGCGTTCCCACGGGTTCGTCACCGGCTACGTGATGATCAATCACGGAGATCGGCACCGTCAGCGTACGCACACGATCAGCGAGATGTCCGAGTCGGCGCACGTCGTTGATATCGAGCACGATCAGCGCGTCGATGTCTTCGAGGCCCGCAACACCGAGCGCGCTCCGCTCCTCGATGTCATCATCGAGAAGGAAGTTGAACATGGCTGGCCATGGCGTCGGATTGACAATGCGGCAGTGGATGCCGCGCTGGGCGAGCAATCGCGCCAGCGCAGCTTCGGATCCACATCCATCACCGTCGGCATTGATATGCGTCGACAATGCCACCGTCATTCCGGGCCGGAGGGCGGCGAACCATGTTCGGATCGCCGCCTGCCGTGCCTCGGATGCGCTCAGCAGCCCTTCGGCTACTGCACCGTTCATTTCCGCCCGGCTTCCTGCTTGCCGATCGTCGAGTTACGCATGCCGTACAGGAAGTACGTGGTCATGCCAATCAACGTCCAGATGCCGAGCAGCGCCCAGGTCAGACCCGGCAGCTGATACATCATGTACAGCGTGGCGCCGGCGCCAAGGATCGGCACGAGCGGAACCAGCGGCGTACGGAACGGACGCTCGAGTTCCGGCGAACGCTTGCGCAGGATCCACACGCCGATGCACACCGTGGCAAACGCGGCGAGCGTACCACCCGACACGAGCTCACCCAGGAGACCGAGCGGGAAGAAACCGGCGATCACGATGGCGAGGCCACCAACGATGAACGTCGACGCCGCCGGCGTCTGATACGTGGGGTGCACGCGGCTGAAGATCTTCGGGAGAAGACCGTCACGCGACATCGTGAAGAAGATGCGCGGCTGGCCCATGAGCATCACGAGCACGACCGACGACAGACCAGCGACGGCACCGATGTTGGTGAGGTACTCGAGCCACTTGAGCTGCGGCACGGCTTCGAGTGCGGCCGACACCGGGTGGGCAACGCCAAGCGCCGTGTAAGGCGCGAGACCGGTCATCACCAACGACATCAGGATGTACAGCACCGTGCAGATCAGCAGCGAGGCGATCATGCCGATCGGCAGGTCGCGCTGCGGGTTCTTGGCTTCCTGCGCTGCAGTCGACACAGCGTCAAAGCCGATGTACGAGAAGAACACCACCGGCGCCGCACGCAGCACGCCAGAGATACCGTACTTGGTCGTACCATCCGGATTCGTCACCATCTCCGGAATGAACGGCGTCCAGTTGTCGGTGTTCACGTACATGAAACCGAAACCGATGACGAGCAGCACGATCGTCATCTTGATGGCCACGATGATGTTGTTGAACGTGGCCGACTCCTGCACGCCACGCACCAGAAGCAGCGTCAGCGCCAGAATGAGCGCAACGGCCGGCAGATTGATGATGCCGTTCACGACATTGCCACCAGCCGCCGTGCAGGCCTCACGTACCGTGAAGGCGCCCGACGTGGCGGCATCAACCAGATGCCCACCTGTCGCGGGATCGATGCACGCAAACGCGCGCACTATTTCATGTCCGTTTATCACGGTCAGCGGAGCCGACGCAAATGCCGCCGGAATGTGCACGCCGGCCGACGCCAGCATCGCGCTGAAATAGCCAGACCAGCCCACGCTGACCGTGGCGGCCGCAAACAGATACTCGAGCACCAGGTTCCAGCCAATGAACCACGCCACACCTTCACCCATCGTGGCATAGCTATAGGTGTAGGCCGAACCGGCAATGGGAATCATGGACGCGAACTCGGCGTAGCACAGACCTGCAAACAGGCAGGCAAGGCCGGCGAGCACGAAGGAGAGCGACACACCCGGGCCTGCGAAATTCGCGGCCGCTGTGCCAGTCAACACGAAGATGCCGGCACCAATGATGGCACCGATGCCGAGCATCGTGAGGTTGAGGGCGCCCAGCGTACGCTTGAGCCCTCCTTCGGCGCTATCGGCTTCAGCACGAAGCGCCGCGATCGATTTCTTGGACCAGATTCCCATCAGTGCGGTTGGTCTGGGTGGAGCGGGCCGAGGATGGCGGTGACCCGCAGGGTGAGGCAGGAGCCCTACTGACGTGACGTACATCACACGGGACCAAATGTGCCCGCCTGCGTAACGTTCGGACAGTAGACCCACCAAACTCGGCGCACTCGGCGTCGAGCGCAACGGTAAGGGGGCCGAAACTCCCAACTCGGACAAAACTCGGACACAGGGGTCAGACCCTATCCCGAGTCCCAAACGCAAAACCCGGAACCGATGGCGATGGGTTCCGGGTTTGCGTAGGCGTTCCAGGCTTTGAGGCGAGAGACTACAGCGAGTAGTTCGGCGCTTCCCGGGTGATCGTGACATCGTGCGGGTGCGACTCACGAAGACCGGCCGTCGTGATGCGCACGAACTCGGCCTCGGTCCGCAGCAGTTCGATAGAGCCGCAGCCCACGTAGCCCATGCCACTGCGGAGCCCACCAATCATCTGGAAGAGCACATCGCCGACGGGGCCCTTGTAGGGCACGCGACCCTCGATGCCCTCGGGCACCAGCTTCTTGGGCGACATCTCGCCTTCCTGGAAATACCGGTCGGCCGAGCCATCCTGCATGGCGGACAACGAGCCCATGCCGCGAATCATCTTGAAGCGGCGGCCTTCGAGCAGGAACGATTCGCCCGGGCTTTCCTCGGTACCAGCCAGCATGGAGCCCATCATGACACTCGAGGCACCGGCAGCCAGCGCCTTCACGATGTCACCCGAGTACTTGATGCCACCATCGGCGATGACCGGCACATCCCCTGCCCCTTCAACGGCATCCATGATGGCCGCGATCTGCGGCACACCCACACCCGTTACGACACGCGTGGTGCAGATGGAGCCCGGGCCAACGCCCACCTTCACGGCATCCACACCGCGTGCAACCAGCGCGGCCGCGCCAGCGCGCGTCGCCACATTACCAGCCACCAACTGCACTTCGGGGAAGGCTTCACGCACCCGTGCGGTGGCCTGCAACACGCCTTCACTGTGGCCGTGCGCGGTATCGATGATGATCACATCAGCACCGGCCTGCACCAGCGCGCGCGCACGATCGAGATAGTCACCACCAGCGCCGATCGCGGCCGCCACCAGCAGACGACCGTACTGATCCTTGTTGCCATCAGGATACTGCCGGCGCTTGTGAATGTCCTTGACGGTGATGAGCCCTTTGAGCAAGCCATCGCCATCCACGACCGGCAACTTCTCGATGCGATGCTTCGCCAGAATGTGCTCAGCCTCGTCGAGCGTCGTGCCGATCGGCGCGGTGACGAGATTGGCACTCGTCATGACTTCCTGCAGCGGGCGATCGAGATCGCGCTCGAATTGCAGATCGCGATTGGTAAGAATGCCGACGAGCTTTCCGCCGCCGTCGACAATCGGCACACCCGAGATCTTGAATCGCATCATCAGCGCCACGGCTTCGCGCAGCAATGCGGTCGGCGAGAGCGTGATGGGATTGAGGATCATGCCGCTCTCGCTGCGCTTCACGCGATCCACTTCGGCGGCCTGCCGATCAATGGACATGTTCTTGTGCAGCACGCCGATGCCGCCGTAGCGAGCCATGGCAATCGCCATTTCGCTTTCCGTGACGGTATCCATGGCGGCGGATACGAGCGGCACGTTGAGGGCGATGCCGCGTGTGAAACGCGAGCTGATCGTCACCTCACGCGGATGCGTGAGCGAATGACGGGGGGCGAGCAGGACGTCGTCAAACGTGAGCGCGACGTCTTCGCGAATGCGATTTGAGCGGGAAGAGGGTGCCATCACGAAAAGTAGTAGCGAGATGGCTGAGCAACCAGCGGGGGGAGCCCGTGTCAGTCTTCGTAACGATCGCGGTCGCGTCCACGATCACGTTCACGGCGCCGCGAGCCCATCATGCGCTGAATCCGGCGACGCATCCGCGACGGCAGGAAGAACCCGGCGGCCGATACAACACCGGCAATGTTCAGGTCATCCAGTTCGTCCGGATCTCCGCGCCAGTGATCAAGCAACACCCGTCGCCCGGCATGCTCCACGAGACGCTGCATCGCCAGCATCAGCAGGAAGATGTCGTCGACTTCTCCGATGAATGGAATGAGATCGGGGAGGAAGTCGAACGGCGAAACGATGTAGGCAATGGCCGCCACGACCATGAAGCGATCGATGCGGGACACCCGAGAGTCGCCCACCAACCCCACCAGCAGCCGCAGATAGGACGGCAGCTGGCGGATGGTGCGCAACACGGACCGCTTGAGTCCCGAGCGCGGTCCTTTGCGTGCGGGTCGCGGCCGACGCCTCGGCCCCCGGGGTTCCCGGCCGCGGGGGTCCGGGCCGAAATCGTCGGGGTCGAGATCGTCGTGATCAGCCAGTGGGCGGACGTTGCGGGTCATGGTTCGCCTGTTGGTTCGCCTGGGGGGTCACCTGAGGGGGTGCCTGAGACGGAGGTGGTGTCGGTGGCGTTGCCGCCGCACGTGCCGTGGTCATGACATCGGTGGCAACAGTCTTACCCGTCTGGGCAACATTGTTCAGTACACCGACCGCCTTGTTGAGGAAGCCCATGGCTTCCGACACGGTGCCAACCGCAAGTCCACCGGCACGGAGCGTATCCTCGACGCCGTCGGTGAACTTCTGGAAGACATTGGTCACGGGCGCCGGCTTTTCGGCGTACTTGTTTTCGAGGAACTCGACATAGTCGAGAACCTGATAGAGCCGCTCGTCGGAGAGGGTCTCCAGCTTGCGGTTGATTCGATCGCGAACGTACGGATTCATGGGTGGCCTCCTGGCTCGCCCTACGCGGTCACCCGCGCCAGCGTTTCCGTTCGCCGCGCGCGTCGATGTGGCAATATGGCGTAGCGTAGCGATTGCTGCTGTAGACACCAAGCCCGCCGGCAAACTCCGGGTGCATGCGCTCCACCCAATCAACGGCCGTTTCAACGCGATAGGCGTCAAAAATGGTCAGCTTGCCGTCGCCGTCGGCGTCAATGGCCACGTCCGCCGCGTCACCATACAGGTGACGGGAATCGCGCGCCGAGCCTTCGACATTGGCGTTGTGCAGCGGAGTGCGGAAGCCGCTGTGCACTTCGACCTTGAAGTCCATGCGTTCTTCACCACGGCGGCGTGCCAACTCAGCCAGCACCAGCTCGATCTTGTCGAGCACGCGCGGATCGATGGCCACATACCGCGGCCACATGGTCTGCCGATCGTGTGTGATGAAGTCGCGCACCTTGAGATGGCGTGTCAACGGCAAGTCGAGGTGCTTCTCATGCACTTCGGCGAACCCTGACGGCTTCTCGAGTTCGCCATTGCGATTCCACTCCGCCGGATAGCGCCCGATCTGATACCCGTTCAGCGTGCTACCCAACTTGTGCTCGAATGGCACTAGCACGGCGAGTCGCGTGGACGTCAGACGCTGCGTTACGCCACCACGTGAAACGGAAAGCTCGTAAAAGCCCGGCTGCAGCGGGGCGAGCAGCGTGTCGCTGTCGATGGGCCGCATGACATCACCCGACTCCTGACTTCCGATTTCGATCCACTGGTAGTGGTAACCGGACAACTCGGCGCGGGAGGTGAGTGGGAACGCCACACGCTCACCCGCGCGCACAAAACGCATGTGTACTTCCCCACTGGTACCGCGGGCTGCGGCACTCACTTCCACACGCGGCACGGCGCGCTTGGCGCTCTCGGCCGACGAATCGGCCATGAGGGCGCCAGGCGGCTGGTACGCGATCGCCGCCGTGATGGCCGCCAGCCCACTCAACACGAGTGCCGTGCGACGGCGAATCACAGCTCACCCCAGCGGGCACGCGTGCCACGCACATCAATGTGCACAAAGGGACCGTGTGCGCTGGTCGCCTTGTAGATCCCAACACCACCGATCAACTCGGGATACCGCTGCTCGACTCGTTCAGCCGCCTGCGCCAACACACGGGCATCACGCGTATCGACACGGCCATCGCCATTCAGGTCGGCCATCCAGTCCTTGCTGCCGTTGACCACGTATACGTCGGCGGCATCACCGTACTGGTGACGACTGTCAGTTACACGTCCACCAGCACCAACACCCTGGGCGTTGTACTGCGGTGTACGGAAGCCACTCATGACCTTCAGCTGATTTGCCGTGATGCCCATGGTGCGAAGCTCCGACAACACCAGCTCGAGCTTGTCGAGCAGCGGCTCACGCAGCACGAGATACTTGGGCCACACGTGGTGCTGGTCCTTGGTCAGGAAATCACGCAGACGGAAGTGCTCGGAGATCCGTGTGTCCTGATTGGCCAGTGTGACTTCGAGAAATCCTTCCGGCGTGATCGCGCGCGCAGCGGTGCGTCGTTCACTCGGAAAATTGCCGATGCGATACGTACCGATGCGTCCCTGCACCTTGTCGGCAAAGGGACGCATCGTGATGAAGTGAAATCCGCCGGTGCTATCACCGGTGGTGTATACACCTGGACGCTGCGCGACGGGTTCACCAAACAGTTCGCGCAGTACCGGAATACCGGCCGCGCGACGGGGGCTCAGAAAACGTGCGCGGAGTTTCTTGCTTGCCCCACGCAGCGTATCGAGGAACGCCATGCGCGTGGAATCATTCGCGTTGGACGCAAGACTGGACGCGAGGAGCGAATGCGACGCGCGTGGTGCGCGATGTTCAGCGCCTCGTGCAGCGGGCGGCCGAATAAATGTGACGGCCAGGGCGCACAACACCGCGACCGCTGCCACCAGCAATGAGTGGCGAAGCGGCAGCGCCCGACGGGCGATCGTCATGCTATGAGAGGACGCCGGAGCGCCGGATGCAGACACGGATTCGGGAACAGGTTCTTTCGATCGATCGGACGCCTGGACAGCGGCGTCGAGGCCTTGGCCCCCGGTGACAGACGATCGATGGCGCAACCGGGAAATATATCAGTAGATGAACACCGGTGTGCCGATGCCGACAGCGTGATACAGTGTGGCCACGTCTTCGTTCCGCATGCGAACACAGCCGTGACTCACGGCCTGTCCGACGGACGCGGGATTGTTGGTCCCATGAATGCCATATCCGTCACCAAGGTAGAGGCGATGACTTCCCAGGACCTCGCCGTACTTGCGCTGGTTGGTGCCGAATGGCGGAATCACGATCTTTCCGTCCGCGACGATTTCGCGTCCGTCACTCGCGCTCAGTGGCTGCGTCGCCCCATCGGGTGAAAGACGCACGACATCATTGCCACGGACGGTGATCTGTGATCCGTCCTTGAGTGGGAGCGGCTTGCCGCGCACCAGTTGAACCAGTCCCAGCTTCCGCTTGTTGGCCTGCTCTTGGTAATGCCAGTCGGGCGGAATCCAGGCGGGTGCCGAATCGAGACGCTGGACGACCAGGCGACCACGCGGCGTTTCGAAGCGCATCACCTTGTTGGCGCCCTTGATGGCCAGCTGTTTCCCGGATCCAGTCGCCACGGGTGCGGTGAACAGCACGCTATCGCCCTGCTTGTACCAGAGCCGGCGTTCGGCGATGGACACCACGATGTACGGCGAATTCGGCGGCAATGGGGTGCTGTCGAGCGAGGTGCGCAGCGAGTCGAGCCGGAGCCCCGCCTCGAGCGCGACTTGCTCTAAGGCCTCGCTGTTGTCGTTGAACACGATGCGGGCCACGTCGCGCTCGAACCGGGTGCGGACGGTTTGCACCCCTGACCAAACGGTGTGTCCGAGCACCGCGAGGTTCAGGACAAGCAGTGCGATGGTAGAATTCTTTATGTTCATAAAGAAGTCAGTAGAAGTAGATGCGCATACCGGGCGTCAGATTCTCGCGGATGGCCGCAAGGTCGGAAGCGCTCATCCGGATGGAACCCGGCATCACATAACTGCTGTCGGCTAGCGGTCCTGATTCGGGCAAGCTGTAGAGCAACGTGCCACCGGTGGTGGCCAACGCCGCCGGGCCGGTCCACCCGCTTCCGGCGCGAGATTCGGGAACGGGCAATCCTCGGTCGATCCAGACCCAGGCCGGCAGCTCCCAGGCGTCCTTTGGTCCCAGCACCGTGGAGAGGGCACGCATGCCCAAGGGAGTCCCAACCTGGAGCGTATCAGGGGCCGTGCCAACCCGGCGTGCCGGGCCGACACGGGCCGGCATCACCCGCAGCCTGGCCATTCCCCGATCGAGCGCGACGTAGCCGGAATCGAGATTCACGGCCAGATGAAGCGCTTCGTCGCCCATGGCCTGACGCTGGGCGATGAGAAACATCAGCTGCGATTTGTCGGCATCGGCCGCCACAATGGCATCGGCGCGCTGGCGTTCGAGGGCGGTCATACCCTCCCTGAGCCGCTCGGTCTCGCCCCGATATAGCGCCTTACGCCAGGCGAGGGCACCATCTACCCCGGCAATGGTGACCAAGCACAGGACCAGCAGGATTGTCCGTCGTCGAACACGCATAAGTCAGCAGAGTTTAGATTGCCACGCTGTTCCCCGCCCCAGCATACACACGGAGACCGATGACCGCTCGACCCGCGCGTGCAGTAGCCCTCATCATCCTGGATGGATGGGGATACCGCGAAGATTGCGAGGCCAACGCCATCTGCCAGGCCCGAACCCCGAACTGGGATCGGATCTGGAGTCATCCCTCACGTACACTACTCAATGCATCAGGTCGCGCGGTGGGTTTGCCCGATGGCCAGATGGGTAACAGTGAGGTAGGTCACCTCAATCTTGGCGCCGGTCGCGTGGTCATGCAGGATCTGGTGCGCATCGGGGCTTCGATCGAAGACGGAGCGTTCTTTCGCAACGCCGCGCTTCTGTCTGCGTGTTCCCACGTCAAGCAGACGGGTGGCACGCTGCACCTGCTCGGTCTGCTCGGCGATGGCGGTGTACATGCCTACGACGAACATCTCTTCGCACTCGTAGACCTTGCGGCGCAGCAACAGGTCCCGCGCACGGTGCTCCATGCATTGCTCGATGGCCGCGACACGGCGCCCACAAGCGGTATGGGTTTCCTGAACGAGACCCTGGTGCGCATTGCCGGGAAGGCACAGCTGGCTTCGGTGAGCGGTCGCTACTACGGCATGGATCGCGACAACCGGTGGGAACGCACAGGCCTTTGGTATTCGGCAGCCGTCCGTGGGGCAGCGCCGGTGGAAACCCACGCCATCGATGCGCTGCAACGCGCGTACGACAGCGGTATCACCGATGAATTCGTGCTGCCCTGGGTGATGACCGGTCCCGACGGTCATGCGCTGGCGCCGATGAAGGACGGTGACGCACTCGTGTGTTTCAATTTCCGGAGTGACCGACTGCGCCAGACATTGCGCGCGCTGACCGTTCCCGATTTCTCCGGATTCGACACGGGTGAGCGGCCGTCGCTGCACATCACCACCATGACCCGTTACGACGAGTCGTATGCGTTTCCGGTGGCGTTTGCGCCGCAGAGCATGAAGAACCTCGTCGGCGAAGTGATTGCCGACGCTGGACTGACGCAGCTCCGGACGGCGGAGACGGAGAAGTACCCGCACGTGACATTCTTCTTCAATGGCGGCGTGGATCAGCCACTTGTCGGAGAGGATCGTCGCATGGTGCCGAGCCCCAAGGTGGCGACGTACGATTTGCAGCCGGAGATGAGTGCGTCGGGCATTTGCGACATTCTCTGTGATGCGCTGGCCAATCGCACGCACGACTTCATGCTGTGCAACTTCGCGAACACCGACATGGTCGGGCATACCGGTTCGATGTCGGCGGCCATAGCGGCTGCGGAAGCGGTGGATGCCTGTCTCGGTCGCATTCTGGAAGCGGCAGCAACGGGTGGTGCGCGCCTCATCATCACGGCAGATCATGGCAACGCCGACGTGATGGTCGATCCGGTCACCCGGCAGCCGCACACCGCGCACACGACCAATCCGGTGCCGCTGGTAGTGCTCGACCCGGATCAGGTGTTGCCTCTTCGCAGCGGCGGCGCGTTGTGCGATGTCGGCCCTACGGCACTCGCGATGCTCGGCCTGACAACGCCGCCCGAAATCACCGGGCGGGACCTTCGTCTTCCAGCCAACGCCGAACCGGCGCTGGCTTCGATTTCCGCTTCAAACCTGATTGCCTGATGCGTGCTGTATCGTTGACCCGCTCCCGTCTCATTGCGTCGGCCATTCTTCTGATGGCGCCCCTGCAAGCCGCTCGCGCGCAGGTGGGCCATATGCCGGACAAGAGTCCGTATGAAGATCACAAGATCGGTCAGACCTTCACGCTCATGGGCGGTTGGCTGGCGGTGAAGCGCGATCCTGCCAACGTGGCGCCGGATGCCTCGTGGATGGCGGCGCTTCGCTACGACATTGGTGTTGGCGGCCCTGCCTCACTGTTTGCGCGATATGCGGCCGCGCCATCGCAGCGCAATCTGCTCGTGCCGACCAACACGCGTCCCAATCGCGTGATTGCTCGACCCAACATCACCACACACATGGCGGACATCGGGCTCGATGTATCGCTGACCGGCCGCAAGACCTATCATCGTTTCATGCCGTCGATCAATGGCGGTATTGGCCTGGTGAGTGATTTTGCCAGTGTCGACACGGGCAGCTATCGCTTCGGCACCAAGTTCGCGTTCAACTATGGCCTGAGTCTGCGATACATCACACGGCGTGGCCCGCAGTTGCGTATCGATCTCACGAACTACATCTGGCAGTACCAGTATCCGGATCGTTATTTCGTGCTGGCCAACGACACCACGTCGATTCTCACGCGCACACGCGAACAGTCAGCGTGGCGCGGCAACTGGGGCACCAGCGTGGGCATTGCCATTCCGGTCTTCCGTTAAGCCTCCTTCGTCCGGTCATGCCGCGCACTTCACTCACTCGCCGTGTGACATTTGCCGCGGCGCATCGCTACCGTCGTCCGGATTGGAGTGATCAGGAAAACGCCGAAATCTTTGGCGCCTGCGCGCATCCGCATTACCACGGCCATACCTATGTATGCGATGTGACGGTATCAGGACCAGTCGATGAAGAAACGGGATTTCTGGTTGATCTCGGGTTTCTCGATCAGGTATTGCAGCGTGAAGTGCGGGCACGGTTCGATCATCGCAATATCAATCTCGACGTGCCCGAATTCGGCGACGGGAAATTGATTCCGACGGGAGAGAATCTCGCGCGATTCATCTGTGAGCGAGTACAGGGAGCTTTGGCACATACGACAGCTCGCGTGATTCGAGTGCATCTGGCGGAGGATGCCACCTTGAGTTCGACGTATGAGGTGGATGCATGAGAGTTTTGGGTTTGGGGCTCGCGACTTGCTCTGAGCTGTGGGCTGTGGGCTGTGGGCTTGGGTTGATAAGGCGGACAGGCGCGATTGTCGCGCTGGTAGTGAGTGTGGGGTGTGCGCGGGGTGGGTCCTCGGCACAGGCGAGCCTCCCGCCGCGTCGGCCGGAGCCGGTGGCACCGACCATGACACCGGTGGTCATGCCGGCAGCGGTCGTGCCATCTCCTACGGTGCGCGAAGTGTTGCGCGGTATTGCGGATTCGGTGCTGGCGTCGCCGATGTGGCGCAATGCGCGTTGGGGCATGCTGGTGGTCGATCCGGTGCGCGGCGATACGCTGCTGTCGCATGACGCCGATCGGTTGTTCATGCCAGCATCCAATCAGAAGTTGCTGACTGGCGCGATCGCTCTGCAGGTACTGGGGCCAACGTACGAATGGCGCACGCCCGTGGTACTGCGGGGGCGCAAGCAGGGCAAGACGTTTGTGGGTGACGTACTCGTGTACGGCTCCGGCGATCCCAGCATCAGTCATGCGCTGCGCGGTGGTGATGCGTCGATCGCCTTTGCCCAGGTCAGCTCGGCGCTCAAGGAGCGTGGCATCACCCGTATCACGGGTCGCATACTGCCGGCCGGTGACGCGTTTCCCGGTGCCACAACAGGCTTTGGTTGGGCATGGGATGATTTCGATGCCGGATACAGCGCGGCCATCGACGAGTTGATGTACAACGAAGGCGAGTTGTACGTGCAGGTGCGTGCCGCCACGCGCGTTGGCAAGCCGGTGCTGGTGCAGACGCTGCCGACTCGCAGTTATCCAGAGGTCGTGGTGCGTGCCACGACGCGCGATACGGTGGTGCCGGTCGGTGCACCGCGTCCGGCACGACTCGAGATTGCGTACGACAGCATCGGACAACGACTGGTCGTGGACGGCACCCTGGCGCTCGGCGACAGTGCGCGAGTGACAGTGGCATATCGTCATCCAGCTGACGCGTTTGTCGCGGCTCTTCGCGAGCGTTTGGCAGACAGCGGTATTGTGGTAAGCAGCCCGTCGCGCCCTGCGGCGAAGATGCAGGGCGCTACACCGGCCGAGGCGATCAGTCCTAAAGCAGGTGACGACACGCTGGTGGTGATTATGTCCGCGCCATTTGCCGATGTGCTGCGCCGCATGCAAAAACCGTCGCAGAATCAGATCGCCGAATTGCTGTTCCGCACTAGCGCATTGGTGGGCACGGGCTTCGGTCGCGCTGACAGCGCACAGGTACTTGGTGCGCGCACGTTGGCGTTATGGGGCATCACATCGCAGGACGTGGCCTATCGCGACGGCAGTGGATTGTCGCGTCACGACTATCTCACACCGCGTGCCGTGGTGCGGGTACTGGATGCCATGCGAAAGTCTCCCTGGGGCGCGATGTTTTACGAGACTCTGCCCGTGGCCGGCGTGGATGGCACGATCGCGAATCGCATGCGAGGTACTCCAGCCGCTGGCAATGTGCACGCCAAGACCGGAACACTCGACAAGGCCCGTTCGCTGTCGGGCTATGTCACCACGGCGGATGGACAGCCCCTGCTCTTCTCCATGCTGGCCAACAATTTCAGCGTGCCAACACGCGAAGTGGAGCGCGTTCAGGACCTTGTCGCGACATACCTCGCATCCGTCAACCTGGGCGGGGCGCCGCAGCGTTGAGTCGGTGTGATTCGGGCTTGATTCGATGAGGACATCATGACGGCTCGTGGTTTGTCATACGATGAGGCCCTTGAGGCCGTGCTCGCGATGGTGCAAGAACAGCGCACTCCTGTTGCGCATGTTCCGCTCGAACGCGCACTGGGCTGTGCGCTGGCAGAGGATATCCGCAGTCGCATCGCGCTGCCGCCATGGGACAACTCTGGCATGGACGGCTATGCCGTACTGCGTAGTGATGTCCTTGGTGCCAGCGAACAGACGCCGCGCACACTTCCTGTTATCGGTACAAGTCTCGCGGGCGCCGATCCGACCGCTCTGCCATGGGTTCAGAAAGGAACAGCCGTCCGCATCATGACGGGCGCACCCATGCCACCGGGCGCTGATGCGGTGATTCGTGTTGAGGACACGGACGGTGGAAGCGAACAGGTGATGGTGCGCGGTGATCGCGACGCACAGGGGCGTGGGAATATCCGCCCTCGCGGCGAAGACATTCAGGTTGGCGCTCTCGTGTTTTCTGCTGGTACGACTCTGCGTGCGGCACATCTCGGCGTACTCGCATCCATTGGTACGGCCACAGTGCCCGTGCATCAGCTACCCCGCGTCACGATTGTGTCGAGTGGTGATGAACTGGTGCTGCTGGACCGATTTGACGAGGTGGAATCTGGACAGCGCATCGTGTCGTCCAGCCACTACTCGCTACCGGCATTGCTGCGCGCCGCGGGCGCGGACGTTCGGGTAGCGCCGCTGGTTCCGGATACGCTGCAGGACCTGAGTACTGCCTTGACGCAAGCGCTCGATGACGGATGCGATTTGCTCGTGACAACCGGCGGCGTTTCTGTTGGCGCGCATGACTACGCGCGCGACGCGCTGGAGGCCATAGGTGGTACCCAGCACTTCTGGCGGGCACGCATCAGGCCCGGTGGCCCCATTGGGACGGGTATGGTGCGCAACACACCATGGATTGGTCTACCGGGCAATCCGGTGTCGACGCTGGTAACGGCAACCTTGTTTGCATGGCCACTGCTGCGATCGTTGGGCGGCCACGACATGGTACATGCGATGCGCGTGCCGGTGCGCCTCACGCAGGATGTGGAGACCGCGGCGCCTCTCACGTATTTCGTGCGTGTCGTCGTGGAGCCCAACGCGTCGGGGCAACTCGAAGCCACACCAGCGGGTGCGCAGGGCTCCAATCTTCTGCGCATCATGGCGCTGGCCAATGCGCTCCTCGTTGTGCCCGAGTCATGCAACCGCGCGGGTACCGGCGATGTATGCGAAGCCATTCTGCTACCGGACGCTCCGCCGCTCACATCGCGAGCGATGTCCGTTGCATCCCCTGCACCACAATCATGAGCAGTCCAGAATCCACCGAGTCTACTTCCGATCGCTCTTCGATTTCGGCGCGAGCCGATTTGTTCACGCTGCGGGGTGACGCGCTCGACGAAGCCCTAGGACGCATTTTCACGCTGTCCAAAGAGACTGTACGTGTTGGCGACGAACCAAACGCACGTGAGTTCACCATCACCAAGCCGTCAAACGCCGATCATCTGATCAGTGAAGCCGACTATGTGATGGATGAGCGGTTGCCGTACTGGGCCGATCTCTGGCCCTCATCTCGCGTTCTGGCCGGAGCCTTGCTACGCATGTCCGGTAGTGGCAAGCGTCTGCTTGAGATGGGATGTGGGCTGGGACTCGACACCATGGCCGCCATGAGTGCCGGATTTGATGTGACCGCGACGGACTACTACGAAGAGGCGCTGCATGTGACGCGCATGAATGCGCGGCGCAATGTCGGACACGAGCCGACTGTGCGCATGGTGAATTGGCGCCACTGGCCGGAAGATCTTGGCACATTCGACGTGGTCATTGCCGCCGATGTGTTGTACGAAAAGGAGTACGCGGCATTGGTAGGTCAGTGTCTTGCCCGCGCGCTCGCGCCACATGGTGATGCCTGGGTTGCCGACCCCGGTCGCCTGGCCCAACCAGCGTTTCTTGAGTTATTGCCGTCGCACGGCTTGAAGCTGTGTGGTGAAACCCGCACGCCCTACGAAAACGGCGCGGTCAAACAACAGGTACAGTTGCTGCATATCCGCCACGCCTAGCAGCTCCCGTTCGCCCCCATCGGGGTCGATCACCCGGCCGCGACCAGCGCGCGCTGCAGAACGCTGAGGAGTTCGTTGGCGGCAAATGGCTTGGCCAGCAACGGCACGCTTGAGAGTCCGACAACGTCCTGCTGTTCAAGTTCGTCGTAGCCCGAGAAAAACACCAACGGGAAGTCCGGTGCGACCGCGCGCACACGCCGCGCGAGCGCAACTCCATCAAGCACGGGCATGCGTACGTCTGTGAGGATGATGGCCAGTTGTTCGCGATGTGCGACAAAGAGCTCGAGTGCTTCCTCACCATTCGCGGCTTCCATGATGGCCCAGCCATGGCGTTCGAGCAGTCGTCTGGTCGTGCGTCGCACGGCATCGTCGTCGTCCACCAGTAGCAGACCATGCGGTACGTTGACCGCACCATGCACCGGCGTGGTCCGACGCGCCGCAAATCCAGTGGCCAACGGGAACGCCACACGCATTGTCGTGCCGCGACCAGGTTCACTCTCCACACGAATGGTGCCACCGGCCTGCGTCACCACACCGTACACCACCGACAACCCAAGGCCAGACCCGGCGCCCATAGGCTTGGTGCTGAAGAACGGTTCAAAAATCCGCTGCTTGGTGACTTCGTCGATGCCGGTTCCCGTATCCGTCACGATGAGCGCCACCTGCAAACGCAGATCATCGCATTGCACCTGGATATCGAGTGAACCACCATGCGGCATCGCATCACGCGCGTTGAGCGCGAGATTGAGTACCACCTGCTCCAACTGACTGCGATCGGCGAGCACCCACGCCGGACGGTCCGCGCTCGCATGAATGTTCAGCTGCACCGCACTCGGCATGGACGTTCTCAATAGTCCTGCCATATCGCGCACAAGTGCCGCGAGATCCACTTGCTCTACCGCCCGCGGCTGTTGACGACTGAAGGCCAACAGCTGACGCGTAAGCCGAGACGCACGATCTGTCGTGGACAGCGCGACGTCGAGATCAACGCGTGCCGCATCGGCATCGGGCAGCACATCCTTCGCCAGTTCCACCGCATTGCGAATGGCGGCGAGGAGATTGTTGAAATCATGCGCCACTCCACCGGCCAGCTGCCCGATGGCCTCCATCTTCTGCGCCAGATCGAGTCGCTCCTGAATGGTGGCGCGTTCACGCTCGAGTTCGAGTCGACGCGTTTGATCGCGCCACGCCACCACCGAGACTCGTTTGCCCATGAGCGTCGCATGTCGCACACTCACTTCCACCGGCACCGGTGTACCGTCAGCGCGTTGATGCACCCAATCGAATGTCAGCGCACCCTGCGAGAGTGTGAGCTTGCCGAGTGAGCGCGACTTTTCATCGGAGATAGCGCCATCAGGTTGGAATGCAGGCGAGAACTCTGCCGGACGATGTCCCACCAGCTGCGACTTGTCTTCGAGACCGAGCATGGTGAGCGCTGCGGGATTGCAATCCACCACACCGGTGTGATCCGATAGCAGCAGTCCGTCCTGCGCACTCTCGAATACGAGGCGAAACCGCTCTTCGGCGTGCTTCCGCTCGGTGATGTCCTGTCCGATGGCCACAATCCCAAAGGGCGAGCCATCCGCAGCCAAGACGCGTGTGACATTCCAAATCAGCGTGCGACGCGAGCCATCCTGCAGGACGGAGTCGTCTTCGAAATTGAGTGTCCGCTTACCGGCCAACACCTCCACAATATCTGCGGCCACAAAGGCCTGATGCTCAGGCGCAATGAATCGCGCCACATAGTCCGTCCCCATGGCCTCCTGTCGGGACACCGAATACAGCTCTTCGGCAGCACGATTCCACAGGAAGATCTGATGATTGGGACGCAGGCCAAGTATGACACTTCCCGCGGTCTCGACAATGGTCGAAAGCAGGGCGACATCGGCGGGTTCGGCCTCGGGGCGTGACGACATTGATGTCCGGCAGACGTGGGCTGATGGATTCGACTGCGGCTTCAGTCACACAACGTTCTGTTGCGACCGTGCAACATTGCACCGACGCTTCGGTGGTACGCGAGCCCCATCTCCCTCTGAACCACCGACTCGCCACGCTGGCACTACTCTTCCAGTAGAGCTTGGCATGAAATACTCGCCGCGCCCCTCCCTCCTGCGCGCGCCCCTCGTGGTGGTCGCGATCTTCGTACTGGCCCTGCTGGCGCTTTATCCAGGCGCCTCGCTCCGGGCTCAGGGCATTGCTCACCCTCTTCCGCCAAACGCACCGGCCCCGGCCACCGCTGTAATGCCGGGCGATCCGCCAGCCGATCTGGACGGCGAAGTGGCGGATATGTACGTAAAGGGCAAGCGGCTGGAGGTGGTGTACCGGAATACCGGTCGCCTGGCCACCCAGATCATGGGCGAACTGCAGGTGCGGGACGAGGCCGGTGAGCTCGTTACCACCGCCACCATCGTCGAAGCCAAGGTCATTGGCGCCGGTCGCTCGGAAAAGCTGCGCGTGGCCATGCCGACGCTCGCTCCGGGCCGCTACACGCTGTACGCGGTGGTGGACTTCGGCGGCGATGCCCTGACCGCCGCCGAAGCCGCACTCGAAATCAAGCCGTAACGACTGGCCTCCGGGTCAGACCCGGAGGCGTTCGGCTACCACTTCGGAAATGTCGAGCACGGGCACTTCCTTGCCGGCTCCTGCAACACCGTCATTGATCATCGTCATGCAGAACGGACAGGCCACCGCGATCTGATCGGCACCGGTGGCCAGCAGCTCTTCGCTGCGTTCCACATTGACGCGCTTGCCCACCGTCTCTTCCATCCACATGCGGCCGCCACCGGCGCCGCAGCAGAGACCACGGCTCTTGGTGCGCGCGGGCTCCACAAGCTCCACCACCGGCAACGCCTTGCGGAGCGTATTGCGCGGCGCGTCGTAGATCTCGTTGTAGCGACCGAGATAACACGAGTCGTGATAGGCCACCTTGAGCCGCTGACCATGCTCCGTCTCGAGCGGCACGCGGCCATCGGCCAGCAGGCGCTCGATGTACTCGGTGTGGTGAATGACTTCGTAATGTCCACCGAGATCGGGGAATTCCTTGCCCATCTGATGGAAGCAGTGCGGGCAGAAGGTCACGACCGTCTTGATCTGGTAACCATCAAGCGTTTCGATCACGCCCTTGGCCAGCATCTGATACAGATACTCGTTACCCATGCGACGCGCCGGGTCGCCATGACAGGTCTCTTCCTGACCGAGAATGGCGAACTTCACATCGGCAGCCTGCAGAATGCGCGCGAACGCCACCGTGATCTTCTTGGCGCGATCGTCGAATGATCCCATGCACCCGACCCAGAACAGAATGTCGGGACGCTCACCAGCGGCCTGCATCTCCGCCATGGTGGGAATGTTCATGCCCTCAGACCACTTCTCGCGATCCGACGCGCTGAACGCCCACGGGCTGCCATTGCGCTCGAGACTTGTGAGCGCCGGCTGCAACTCTTCGGGGAAGCGCGACTCCATGAGCATGAGATCGCGGCGCAACTCATTGATGATGTCGAGCTGGTCGATGCTCACCGGGCATTCCTGCACACACGCGCGACAGCTCGTGCACGCCCAGAGTTCTTCTTCCGTGATCCAGTCGTCGAGCAGCTTCTTGTCGAGCACGGCCTGCTGTTCTTCCGTCGCCGTACCGCCACCAGCAGCGATGGCGTCCAGCATCGTAGCCTTTTCCGTGAGGCGCGCGCGCGTCTTCACCACGATCATGCGCGGCGAAAGCAGCTTGCCTGTAGTGTTGGCCGGGCATGCGGCGGTGCAGCGTCCGCACTCCGTGCACGAATAGCCGTCGAGCAGATTCTTCCACGTCAGGTGCTCCACATCGGACGCACCAAACTGCTCGGCGTCCTCCGCTTCGAGGTCCATGGGACGCATGGCACCCACACGACCCGGGCCCGACGTATTGGAGAACCACACATTGATCAGCGACGACAGCACGTGCAGGTGCTTCGACTTGGGCAGGTGATTCAGGAACCACAGAATGCCCAGTGCGTGAATCCACCACGACACCCGTGCCATGACATGTGCCGTTTCCGCGCTCATGCCGCTGAACAGCGGGAGTAGCAGGCTCGTAATGACACGACCGCTCATGTCGGCGCCGGGCTGCTTGCTCTCACCGACGAACAGCAACAGCAGCGTGATCATGAGCGAGGCAATCACGCTCAGAATGAGCACCGCCTCGCCGCTGTGCACCGCATCCACCGTGAAGCGTCGCGGCTTGAGCACCAGGCGACGATACAGCAGGTAGCCCACCGGCATCAGCACGAAGACCGCGAAGATTTCCTGCGAGAACACGTACGGCACGTAGAGCAACCGCGGCAAAATCACATTCCAGGTAAAGGGCGTGTAGAGCCCTTGGATCATGATTTCCACCGTGCCCAGTCCGAGCACGCAGAAACCCCAGAACACGAGCGCGTGCATCATGCCGCCGAGCGGATCACGCAGAATCTTTGTCTGCGCGAGACCGATCAGCAGAAAGTTTTTCGTGCGGACGTCGGGGTGATCGGTGCGGTCTTCCGGCTTGGCGAGCTTGAGCCAGCGCATGAGTCGCTGCGCCTGCTTGGCGAATACGCCGAGGGCACCAGCGAGGATGACCGCAAAAATGAGGTTGGACAGGGTCATGGGGCCAAGCTAGGGAGCGGGCCTGAGCGGGACAAGCAACGGCGGGAGAATGTTGCCCCAAGAATCAGCGCAAATTGCAGCGCCTGAAAACGACATGGTCGCCGCATCTGCGCTCCACATGGGATACGCAGACGCGGCGACCGAACAACGCGCAGGTCAGCCCTGGGCCTTGGCCTGCTTCACGGCAGCGGTGAGCGCGGGCGCGATTTCGAACACATCACCCACGATACCGTAGTCGGCGATCTTGAAGATCGGCGCGTCCTTGTCCTTGTTGATCGCGACGATCGTCTTGGACGTACGCATGCCGGCGAGGTGCTGAATGGCGCCGGAGATGCCGAGTGCGATGTAAAGATTCGGGCTCACATTGCGGCCGGTCTGGCCGATCTGATCCGAATGCGGGCGCCAGCCTTCGTCCGTCACGGCGCGCGTGGCACCAACAGCCGCGTTACCAAACGCGTCTGCCAGATCTTCGCACAGCTTGAAGTGCTCGGGGGCCTTGAGACCACGACCACCGGCGATGATGACCGGCGCGTCGTTCAGATCGAGCTTGCCCGCGTTGCCCTGCTTGAGCTCGACCACCTTCACGCGTGACGCCGACGGATCGACGGCCGACGTGATGGCTTCGGTGGCGAGCGGCTTCGGCGACTCAGACGGCTGGAACGCCGCCGGACGCACCGACAACACGGCCGGCGAACCGGCCAATGCCAACGTGGCGATGGTCTTGCCGTTCATGTTGAAGTGCTCGCCACGCACGGCGCCGCCTTCCACCACGAAACCCGTAAGATCAGGCGCAAGGCCAGCACCGATCTTGGCTGCCACTCGCGGTGACAGATCACGACCCTGCGCCGTCGCGCTGAACAGCGCGTAGCCATAGCTGCCACCCTGCAAACGCTGGGCAACCGTGGCCGCCAGCGCCTCGGGGTTGTACTGCGCAAAACCTGCGTGCTCGAGCACGAGCACCGTATCGGCACCGTACTGCGCAAGCGCACCAGCCTTGTCGGCGATACCTGCGGCACCAGCCAACACGGCATGCACCTGGCCACCACCCGACTGCTCGGCCAGCGCACGGCCACCCGTCACCGCCTCGTAGGCCACTTTGCGCAGCTCACCGCCACGCACTTCTGCAAATACAAGAACGTTGGCCATGGCTCAGAGCACCTTCGCTTCGGTCTGGAGGAGACGCACGAGCTCGGGCACCGCATCGGCGTTTTCGCCGAGGATGCGACCAGCAGCGCGTTCGGGCGGCAACACCATCTTGGCAACACTCACCTTGAGCTCACCGAGCTGCGCCGGCTTCACTTCAAGCGGCTTCTTCTTGGCCGCCATGATGCCCTTGAGCGACGGCAGGCGTTCCTTGTTGAGACCATCGTCCACGGTGAGCAGCGCGGGCAGCGGGAACTCCACCACTTCGCTGGCACCTTCGAGAGCGCGTTCCGCACGACCCGTGGCACCATTGATCTCGAGCTTGAACACATTGGTCACGCACGGCAGGTCGAGCAGCTCGGCCACCATCGGACCCGTCATCTGATTCATGGAATCGATGGCGATACGGCCGAACAACACGAGGTCGTAGCCACCGTCCTTGAGTTCTGCGGCCAGCGCACGCGCGATGGCGAGGCCATCGCTCGGCACACTCGCGGCCTGCAGCAGCACGCCGCGATCGGCACCCATGGCCAGCGCCTTGCGGATCTGCTCCTGGGCGGTGTCCGGTCCGAGCGAGATCACCACGACCTCGCCGGCATTGTTGTTCTTTTCCTTGAGCTGCAGGGCCGCTTCGATGGCCCAGAGGTCAAAGTCGTTGACGTCATACTTGAGCCCCGCCTCGTCCACACGCGCGCCGTCGGCGGCGATTGCGAACTTGGTTTCCATCACGGGGACACGCTTGATGCACACGGCGATCTTCACCGCGGATGCTCCGTTCGAAAGTCAGGAAGGAAATCAGGGGCAACAGTCGGGCACCGGGGAACCTAGACAGGGCGTCCCCGTCGGGCAATGCGACGGTTTCGTCACATATTTGCTGCCCAACCCGTAGACAATACGAAGCAGCCCCTCTCGACGTTCGAACTGACCTCGGGGGCCATTCGCTCGTCTCCCAATTGTGCTCCATGGCCCAGTCCGCTTGATTTCATAACATGACCATTTCGTCACCTTCTCTTCGCAGTGTGAGTGTGGCGGCCGCCCTCGCTGTGGGTGCGGCCCTGTCTCCGTTGCTGACCGATTCATTGCAGGCGCAGGGACTCACGAATTACAACGTGCTCACGTTCGGTGGCTTCTATCAGGAGAACACCGAGGTGAACGGCACCTTGGCCGTTGGCGGCAACTTCACGATGAAGTCGGCGGCGGTTGGCGCCAGCCTCACCGGCAAGGCACCCAATGGCGCCCTGGTGGTCGGCGGCACGACAAACATCGTGAATGGCAGCGTCTATCGTGGTGATTCCTACCTCAAGACCGCAGCCTCCGGATCCGGCTACAACCTGCAGGGCACGACCAACATCGGCACAGTGCCGGTGGATTTCGTGAGCGAGTACTCGCGCCTGTCTTCGTTGTCGGCAGAACTCGCGGCGCAGGCAGCGGTGAACGGCATTCAGCCCGTGACCAAGAACTCGCAGCTGTGGTTCCACGGTACGCAGCAGGTGAACTACTTCACGGTGAGTGCCAGCACGCTGGCCACCTCGTGGGGCGGTTACAACTTCTATGCACCTGAAGGCGCCACGATCATCGTGAATGTCACCGGCTTCGGTGGTGGCAACACGGTGTTCCTGAACACCGGCTTCAATTTCTGCACGAATGAAGCGGCGTTTCTGAACGGTACCGGTTGCCCGCAGGTGAACGGCGACAACCCGGGTGGTCTGGCGTCGCGCCTGCTGTGGAATTTCAACTCGTCCGCAGAAACGACGGTGGCGTTTGCCGGCAGCATGCGCGGATCGGTGCTCGCGCCAAACGTGAATCTCAACGCCACCTATGGTTCGTGCAGTGGTGACTTTGTGCTGCGCAGCGCGACCAGCAATTGCGAGTTCTACATGAACCGCTACCAGGGTTATCTGCCGCCGCCGGTGCAGATCCCGGAGCCATCGTCGCTGGCGTTGATTGGTGTTGGTGTGGCTGCACTGTCGTGGCGCATCGTCCGTCGCCGCGTGCGCTGACTGACGCTTGCTAGAAATGGCAAACGGGGGACCCATATCGGGTCCCCCGTTTTTCATTTGAATGCCTATGCGTGTGTGAAAACGCAGCTTACTTGAACGCGTTCAAACCGGTGATGGCCTGACCGAGAATCAGCGAATGCACATCATGCGTGCCTTCGTATGTGTACACACTCTCGAGGTTGGCCATATGACGCATCGCGGCATACTCGGCGAGAATGCCATTGCCACCCAACAGTCGACGCGTTTCACGCGCGATGTTCGTGGCAATGTCCACGTTGTTACGCTTGGCGAGCGACACCTGCGTCGGCGTGAAGTTGCCGGCGTCCTTGAGGCGACCCAAGTGCAGTGAGACCAACTGGCCCTTGGTGATTTCGGTGAGCATGTCGGCCAGACGCACCTGCTGGATCTGGAAACCGCCGATCGGCTTGTCGAACATCACGCGGCTCTTGCTGTACGACACCGCTTCTTCGAAGCACGAGAGCGCCGCACCAAGCACGCCCCACGAAATGCCGTAGCGCGCCTGCGTGAGGCACATGAGCGGGCTCTTGAGGCCATTGCTCTTGGGCAGGAGTGCATCGGCCGGCACGTGCACGTCGGTGAGCACGAGTTCGGACGTATCACTGGCGCGCAGCGAGAGCTTGCCCTTTTGATCGCGCGCCTGGAAGCCCGGTGTGTCGGTGTGCACGATGAAGCCACGGATCGACGAGTCTTCCGTGCTATCACCAGTCTTGGCCCAGACGATCGAGATGTCGGCCTTGGAGCCGTTGGTGATCCACATCTTGGCGCCGTTCAGAATCCAGCTGCCATCTGCCTGTTGGCGCGCGCGGGTGATCATGCCCGACGGATTCGAGCCATAGTCGGGCTCCGTCAAGCCAAAGCAGCCGATCATTTCCGCCTTGGCGAGCTTGGGCAGATAGTGGCGCTTCTGCTCCTCGCTGCCGAACGCAAAGATCGGATACATGACGAGAGCACCCTGCACCGACGCGAACGACCGGATGCCGGAGTCACCACGCTCCAGTTCCTGCATAATGAGGCCATAGGCCACACTCGACAGACCGGCGCAGCCGTACTCCTCGGGGAGATTCGCGCCCAGCACGCCGAGTTCGGCGAGACCGGGAATCAGTTCGTCTGGGAAACGTCCCTCGACGTAGCAGTCGCCGATGATGGGAATGATCTGTTCGTCGACGAATTTCCGGATGGTGTCCCGGATCGCGCGCTCTTCTTCGGTGAGCGCCGCATCGATGTTGAACAAGTCGCCCGGATGGGCGGTGAGCTCGACGGAAGGCAGCGCCGGGATGGCAGCGGCAGCCTGGGTATCAGTGGCCATGGATTGCGCGACGAAAGATTGACACGACGGGACGCGCTAAAGGTACATGCATAGCACGGCTACCGGGGGCGACCGACGACCGGTTCTACGGGTGGCCGCGCCGTTCACACGATTGGCCCCTGCGGGGGCTGAGTCGTGTGAGCCAGTGTGCAAGAGATTGGTTGACACCAACGCGTCGGAAGCGTCGTATCCACTTCGTCCCACTTTTCCCAGACATTTTTCAGAGGATCGCGATGAAGCGATTGTTGACCCGCAGTGCCGTAGCCCTGTCGCTGGTTTTGGCCGCCTGCTCCGGCGGTAGCGACGATAACGGCACGACCCCGCCGCCGACTCCCACGATCGGCGTGACGCTTTCCAGTGCCGCAGGCACTGTTGCCCGTGGTGCGTCGGGCACCAGCACGGTGACCCTGACTCGCGGTGGCAGCTACACCGGCGAAGTCACTCTGGCAGCAAGCGGTGCCCCAACTGGTGTGACGGTGGCTTTTGCCCCGGCGACGCTGAGTGGCGCCACGACGAGCTCTGTCGCCACGATCAGCGTGGCCAACACGGCGGCTCCCGGCAGTGGGAGCATCACGATCACGGCCAGCGGTAGCGGCGTGACGTCAGCGACGTCCACCTACAACCTCACCATCCCGACACCGGCCATCGCGCTGGCCGCTGGTTCGACCACGCTCTCGGTTGTGCAGGGCGCCACGGGCACGGTGCCAGTCACCATCACGCGCTCCAATGGCTTCGCGGATGCGGTGACGCTTGCGGTGAGCGGATTGCCGACCGGTGTGACCGGCACGTTCAATCCCGCGACGGTCGCCGCCGGTTCAACGACCAGCACACTGTCGCTGGCTGTTGCCGCCAATGCAGCGGCCGCGACCACGCCGATCACGATCACGGCAAGCGGCACGGGCATCACGGCGCAGACCGCGACCGTGAATCTCACGGTCACCGCCGCGGCCACGCCGGCCATTTCGCTGACCGCCAATCCGGCGGCGGTGAATGTCACGGCTGGTCAGACGGCCACGTCGGCCATCGGCATCGCGCGCACGGGCGGATTCACTGGTGATGTCACGCTGGCGCTGGAAGGCGCGCCGACTGGCCTGACTGGCGCGTTCAGTGCGAATCCGGTTGGCAGCGCGGCCACGACCAGCACGCTGACGCTGAGCACCACGTCGGCCGTTACGCCGGGTACGTACAACCTCACGGTGCGCGGCACGGGCACGGGTGTCACCGCACAGACGGCCACCGTGGCCGTCACCATCGCTGCGGCGCCGGGCGTGACGCTGTCCGCCATCACAGCACAGTCGTTGTCACAGGGCACATCGTCACCGGCTGCTATTCCGATCATCCTCACGCGTATCGGTGGCCTGGCTGGCGATCTGACCATGTCGCTGGAAGGTGCGCCGACCGGCGTGACCGCCACGTTCGCGCCGAATCCAGCCACCGGTGCGAGCGCACAGATGACGCTCAATGCATCGGCGACTGCAGCTCCGGGTAACTACAACCTCACGGTGCGTGCGACCGGCGCGGGCAATGTCAGTGGCGTCGCCACGTTCGCCCTTACGGTGACCGCATCGGCGCAGGGCAGCTTCAGTCTCGCCGCTGTGCCGACTACGGTGTCTGGCCAGCAGGGCGCGACGGTACAGAGCACGATCAACATCGCGCGTGCGGGTGGCTTCACGGGTGCGATCAATCTCACGGTGACGGGCGTGCCGACAGGTGCGACGGCCACGTTCACGCCGGCTTCGGCCACGGGTGCGCAGTCCACGCTTGGCATCGCGATCGGCGCGGCCACACCGGTGGGCAACCACACGCTGACCGTGCGTGGTCAGGGCGCGGGAGTGACCGACGTGACGCTCACGATCACGCTGACGGTGACAGCGAGTGGCGGCGGTGGCGGCGGCAACGTGAACTGGACGTTCTGCGATCCCAGCAGCTTCCCGCTGTGGTTTGCGGTGCAGAGTGGCTCGGGTGCGTGGACGCGTGTTACGTCGACAGGTACGATCAACCGCGTATACAGCTTCAACGCGAACGGCAATGGCGGCGTCGCAATTGCCCGTCAGTATGAAGGCAGTACGGGTGTACAGGTCACGGTGATGTATCTGAACGCTGCCGAGATGGCGTCGACATCGCAGACCGAGTGTCAGAACAACCGCGCCACCAAGACGCTGAATGGTACGGCAACCAACGTGGCGGCCGGACAGACGGCGTTCGTGGCCATTGGCGGTGGAACGGGAACGGTCACGGGCCCAGGCACTGCCTACACCATCACCGACGCGGCCGATGGCGCGACGGATCTGGTGGGCGTGCGCACCGCGTTCAACCTGCTAAACCTCAGCTTCGCCCCGGATCGTGGTGTGATCCGCCGCAACGTGAACTACGCAGCTGGCAGCACGGTGCCGGCCGTGGACTTCCAGGGCAGTGAGTCGTTCCCGGTGGCGTCGGCGGACTACACGGTAACCAATGCCTCGGGCGAAACGATTGTCGTGATCGGTTCCTTCCTTACGGCCAACGGCATGGCGGGCACATTCTCCTTCCCGAATCTCGCGGGTGGCAATGTGCAGAAGGTGTATGGTGTACCGAGCGCCAACACCGTGAACGGTGACTTGCATCAGGTACTGATCAGTGCGTCCAGTGGCACGGGTACGGTGACGTCCTCGCGCACCTACGCGCAGTTCAACCGCAATCTTGAGAATCGTTCGATCACGCTGGGGCCGGTACTGACGCAGCCCAACGTCACGTCACTTGGCTCGGCACCGTATGCGCGTTGGCAAGCGACGGGGTCGTGGCAAACCGAATACGGCGATGGCGTCGGCGTCTCGTATTATCAGCAGACAAGCAACAGCAACTCGTGGACGATCTCGGTGTCGCGCAACTACGCGGGTAATGGCGGCACCTACACGCTCGCCATGCCCGACTTCAGTGGTGTAGCCGGCTTCAGCACTGCCTGGACGATCCCATCGGGCTCGACGAGCTGGTCGCTTTCCGCCAGCGGCGGCATCACGAATCTTGGCGGCGGTGCCTTCGGATTCGGCGAAAACGGCAGCTTCCGCGCTGCCTCGCGGACCGGTGTGACCAACTAACGCATTCGCCCGCTGGACGTACTACGGGCCCGGTGCAATGCGCATCGGGCCCGTTTGCTGCTGCGTCATCGGACTGGCGAGTCACGCATGACGGACCGCGATCAGCCGATCAACCGCTTCCGCTTCTCGAGCGACGTCACATCCCGCCGCGCTGCCGGAGTGATTCCCACTTCGCGCGCCTTGGCGCGAAACTCGGTACCATGATCGACCGGACGTTTCGTTTCATGCTGCCACTGATGCACCATCTCGTGCAGCAAGGTATGCATGGCTTCGCGCCAGCCATGTTTCACGATATGCCCACGCGACAGCACGATCTCGGGCGGCGTATGACGTGATCCGGGATCAAAGTGTCCCAATCGCGTAGCCATGCGACCCGAAAGTCGCACCGGGATATCACGCAGCGCACCACTGAACCACTGCTGGTTGAGCTGACGGTGCGCTTCGCTGAGCTGCGTCATGAGCGCAATATCGCCAGGCCGCACGGGCTCTTTGCGGCGCGCCATGGGTGCCCGTTCAACATCGTGCGCGAGAATCACATCGCGCGCGGCCATGCGCTCGTTCTTGTTGCGTGCGATCGCAAAGGCCACCACGGCACGAAGTACCGACTCCGGCGCATCTGCGTAGCCTTCATGCACGCGCAATGTGCGACCGATCAGCGACACCATGACGGTACGCGTGCGCATGAGCACCAGACCATCCACACCGCGCAGCCCCAGATCCTGCAGACGCGAAAACAGCACGGCCGTACGGGCGCGCAACGCGGTACGTCCACGAGCTGGCCGATGCGCATCGTCATCCACCGTTTCTTCGATGGACGCTTCGGCCTGTTGCAGCACTGGTAACAGCGTGCCCTGCGTCGTTGCCAGCTGCGCGGCAGGTGGTGTGGCGACCACCGCAGGACTTACCGCTGACGACACCAAGGCCACAGCGGGCGCCGAAGGTGCGTTCGCTGCAGGGGTGTCGAAAAACAGTCCGAGTTGCTCGAAATTGGCAGCGGCCATTCTGAGGAAGATGCGAATAGCCAAGGTGCCCGCGCAACCCGTTCTGCGGTTATCCTTCCTGTAATGTCTCCTGCTCCGATCTCCCCGCTGCCGCCGGGGCTTGCTGCCAGCTTCGAAACCGTGCGCCTGCTGGGTTCCGGCGGTATGGGTGCCGTGTATCTGGTACGCGACCGATTCCTTGATCGCCTCGTGGCGCTCAAGGTGTTGTTGGCCGAGGAGGCCACGCCGGAGCACCGCGAACGATTCCTGCGGGAAGCGCGGACCAGTGCCCGCCTCGAGCATCCGCACATCATCGACGTCTATCGTGCGGATGAAACGGACGGCGTGGTCTGGTTCTCCATGCGCTACATCAACGGGGAATCGCTAGGTGACCGTCTGCGGGATCGCGGCCCCATGGCGGTCAGCGAAACCGTGCGGCTGCTGCGTGAAGTGGCGTGGGGATTGGCGTACGCACACGCGCGCGGTGTGGTGCATCGGGATATCAAGCCGGACAACATTCTGCTCGATCGGGACTCCGGTCGCGCGGTGTTGACCGACTTCGGCATTGCCCGCGACGCCGAACATGCCAGTGCGCTCACCATGCACGGCCACGTGCTCGGCAGCGTGCACTACATGAGCCCGGAGCAGGCGTCAGGTGAGGCCGTCGATGGGCGGAGCGATCTCTACGCCCTCGGCTGCGTGGCCTATCACGCCGTCGCCGGCAAGCCGCCATTCGATGGTTCGGCGCAGAGTGTTCTGGTAGCGCATGTGACGCGTGCCCTACCGCCGTTGGTCGAAGCCGCGCCAAAGGTTCCGCCCGAACTCGTGCGCATCATCGAGCGCTGTCTGGCGAAAGATCCGGCCGATCGATTCGTTTCGGCCGATGCGCTGGCGGCCGAACTCGATACCGTGCTCGATCAGGTGGTCGTGGCCGAACGGGCGGCAGCCGATGCGGCGCCGGGCGGCCTGTTGTCGGAAGACGACGCGCTCGCGGTGTGGCAGCGTGCGGCGCAGTTGCAGGCCGAAGCGGCACATCGCATGGAACGGGCCGCCACATTGCGCACAGCGCGTGTCTCCGCAGCGGAAAGCAGTCACGATGTCACGGAGCAGCTGCCCGAAGACGGATTCCGCGTGCGCGATGTCGAAGCGGCGGCGGTGGAAGCTGGCATTTCGCGTCAGTATGTCGCCATCGCGCTCGCTGAAATGCGCGCGACGTCTGCATCGGGAAAGACCGCGTCGGTGGTGTCGGCCCGCGCAGACCGGCGTGTCACGCTGCTCATGGGAACGGCGGATCGTGCACTATCGGTGTCGCGGGTGATTCCCGCGTCACCCAAGGAGACGTTGCAAGCCATCGGTGCCGTGTTCACGACGGCGCCGCGCAATTTCACTGTGCAGGATACGGTGAACGGTCACCCGCTCGATGGTGGCATCCTGCGTTTCAAGGTGCCGCGTCTCATGGAGGCATACGCCAATCCGTTTGTCGGCATGTCCAAGGAGAATCAGCTGCGCTACCGTCTCGAGCAGATCGAGTTGTTCGATCTCAACGTGACGCTGCAGGCGCGCGGCAGCGCCGCGTCGCCGTCATGCGAAGTCGTCATTACCGGCGACTTGCGTGGTGGACTCAAGCGCAATGTGTTCTGGGATCTCTCCATGATCGGTGGTGCCAGCGTGCTTGGGTTCGTAGGCGCGGCGAAGGCCCTCGCAGTCGTGATGGGCGTGGGTGCGCTCGCTGCCGCGCCGCTGCTTGGTGCCGTTGGTGCGGCATCACTGGCTGGTGGTGCGACCGCAGTGTGGTATCGCTGGTTGTTTCGGGGCGCGCTGGCCAAGGCCATCGACGAACTGAATGCGCTGTTACTCGAAGTCGAGCGTCATCTTTCGCGCCAGCATCTGTTCAGCGGCGAACCGGCGCCACGTCGTGTCGACGGCGGGGGACGCTGAGCGTCATCGGTCCGGCTGTGAACACCACCTTCGCTGGGTCGTAGCACCGGGCGGTGACGCTCACCGTATCCGCATCGGCTTCGATGACATTGAGCGAACTCGCCCGGCGACCGCGCATGCGGCAGGACAGGGTATTCGCTGTACTGGCAATGAACGTTCCGGTGGACCGTGTCACCTGCTCGATGCGCTCTTCGTGATCGTGTCCTGAGCACACGACATCCACATCGAGCGCGGCAAGCGCGTCCATCGTGATCTGTGGACGCGACATGCCCCACCGATTGGACAACCGCCCGCGCACCACATTGTGATGCACAGCCAGCACACGCAGATCATCTGCCGGTGATGCCGCCAATTTCTCGCGCACCGCATGGATCTGATCAAGACTGAGCCCGCCCTTCACACGCCAATCGCGCGGATACCAGGTGAGCGCCGCCGGCAGCATGCCCTGCGAGGAGTTGAGCCCCGCAATGGTGAGTCCCGGCAATCGCAGCACGGGCTCGACGTCTTGATTGATGTATTGCCGATAGTGCTCGTGCAATCGCGAGGCTGTACCCCAGCCAAATGGCGCATGCCACCAGGCCGTATCGTGATTGCCCGGCACCACCAGGAGAGGCGCCTGTACGGCGAGTCGATCGAGCAACGCGCGCGCGGCGACAAACTCACGAATACGCGCGCGCTGTGAGAGATCACCCGAAACGACAATGGCGTTCCAGCGCTCAGTCGTGGCGACATCGAGCGCGGCCTCCATGTGTGCCGAAACGAACGACCGGCCGCAATGGATATCAGACAGATGCAACACCCGCACGGTCGTCATGACCGTGCGGGTGTTGAGGAAAAGCGAGAACTGCGCTGCGTGTCAGCCAAGCGCCAATCAGCCGAGTGCCGCGATCACCGCGTCGGTGAACTCGTCGGTCGTGGCCGTGCCGCCAAGATCGCGCGTGAGCGCCTTGCCGCCACGAATGGTCTGCTCGAATGCACGACGAATGCGAGCGGCACGCTCGTTGTCGCCGATGTGCTCGAGCATCATGCACGCCGCGAGCAGCAGCGCGCCCGGGTTGGCGATGTTCTTGCCGGCGATGTCGGGGGCGGTACCATGCACGGCTTCAAAGATCGCCGCGTTCTTGCCGATGTTGGCGCCCGGCGCGAGGCCCAGGCCACCCACGAGGCCGGAGATTTCGTCGGAGAGAATGTCGCCAAACAGATTCGTCGTCACGATCACGTCGAACTGCTCGGGACGCATGACGAGGTGCATGGCCATGGCATCAATGATGCGCTCCTCGAACTGCACACGGCCCGCAAACTCCGCGGCGACCATGCGACCCACATCGAGGAAGAGGCCCTGCGAGAACTTGAGGATATTGGCCTTGTGGACCAGCGTGACCTTCTTGCGACCATGGGCCAGCGCGTACTCGAAGGCGTAACGCACGATGCGCTCCGAACCTTCACGCGTGATGATGGCCACCGATTCGGCCGCCGCCTTCGGATCGTCGCCGATGCGCACGTAGTGCTCAACGCCGATGTACAGACCTTCGGTGTTTTCACGCACCAGCACGAGATCGATGTTGTCGAATCGGCCGGGGACGATCGTGTACGCCGGACGCACATTGGCGTAAAGATCGAAGGTCTTGCGCAGCGCCACATTGATGGAGCGGAAGCCTTCGCCGACCGGCGTCTCGAGCGGTCCCTTGAGGGCCAGGCGCGTGCGCTTGATGGAATCGAGCGTGGCGTCAGGAATGGGATCATTCCAACGGGCCACGCCGGCCATGCCCGCCACCTGGCGGTCCCATTCGATATCGGCGCCAGCGGCAGCCAGGATGCGAACGGTGGCGTCGGCAATGGACGGACCGATGCCATCGCCAGGAATAAGTGTGACAGGTATCGACATGGGGCGGATTCTCGGGAGAAACACGGGACTGAATGGCCTGGAGTCGGGCCTCTCCCCGATCCGCGCCAGTCCGGAAAGATATTCACAGAGGCGGGCCTGATGGCACCCGTTGTGACACCATCAACGTCCGGGTTACCCGCGCCGTACCATCTTCGATCGACGGTCCACCGACCTTCGATCGGCGCGGTGCATTGACAATCCGGTGCCGCAGGGCGCAATTGGGCTGACCTTCCCACTCCCCCCCCCCCCCCCCGCGTCCTCTCGC
>JACVCD010000019.1 GCA_016742275.1 Gemmatimonadaceae bacterium | reverse complement strand
GGGGCAGCAGGGGCAGCAGGGGCAGCAGGGGCAAGGCCAGGGTCAGCAGGGCGGAAACCAGGTGGGCAACCAGGCGGGTGGTGGTGCCTCTGGTGCTGCGCGCTATGGCGCCACGCCCACCGGGCGTCTCGGCTCATCCATTGGTCCGACGGGCCCTGTGAATGTGAACGGACAGCAGGCGGGCACGCCGGAGCAGTTCGCGCGTGAATTCCGCATGCGTCGCGAAAACGCCGAAGCGGTGCGCCGTGAAGCCGCGGCGCAGGGTGTCGACACACGCGATCTCGATCGCGCGATTGCGGCCATGCGCCAGATGGAGAACTCGCGCACGTTCAACGATCCCCTCGGTCTCGAAACGCTGCAGTCGCAGATGCTCGAACGCCTCAAGGACTTCGAGTTTGCGCTATTCCGTTCGGTCGGTGTTGGTGCCGATGGACGGCCGGCGGTGGGGGCGAGTGCGCAAGTGCCTGCGGAGTACCGGGCTCTTGTCGAGGAGTACTACCGGTCGCTGGCGGGGGGAGCTCGCAAGAAGCCGTAGTCTTTTTTGAACTGCGTAAAGAGACGGCGGGCGTAAGGTGGAACAGCGTAAAGCAACTGCGAGCGACCGATACGGCGTAAAGGGTAAGGTTGGAACAGCGTAAAGGACCTGTAAACGACCGATACGGCGCAAAGGGTAAGGTTGGAACGGCGTAAAGAGGGTGCGGCGGAATGATGGGGTGGGCGTAGTTCCGGTTAACGCCCGCCCCGAAGAATGCGATATCGTCGCGTATGAACGACACGCGGAATCTTCGGGTGCTTGATGAGGCGTATGCGCTCGTCAAAGCGGTGCATGCGTTGGCGCGCAAAGTGTCAGACGCCGCGATGCCCGGATGGCGCGATCAAGTGCTGCGCGCAGTGGACTCTATTCCGTCAAACATTGCAGAAGGCGCGAGGCGCGGCACGCGCAAGCAATTCGCGCATCAGCTGCGCGCGGCGATGGGATCAGCCGAGGAGGTTGGTGTCTGCCTCCGCATCGCGCGCGCTGCCGGCACCATCTCACCGGTGGAGCGCGCGCACTGTGAGGGCAAGCGTCTGGTGGTGTCCAAGATGCTCTGGCATCTCATCCGACGCGTCGACGAGCAAATCGCGCGTGAGCAGAATGGCGGGGGATAGCCGAGCCCTCTTTACGGAGTCCCCCTTACGCCTTTCCGCTTACGAAGTAACGGTCGCCCGCAGTCCCTTTACGCCGTCCCAACCTTACCCTTTACGCCGTATCGGTCGTTTGCTGTTGCTTTACGCCGTTCCACATTACGCCCGCCGTTCCTTTACGCAGTTCCCGACGACTCCGCCCACAACTTCCGCGTCACCGTCAGCAAAACCAATCCACTGACCACAAACACTCCCGTCAGCAGCCACGCATCACTCCACCGCGACGCATCACCCGGCGCGTAGAGGAAGCTGCCAATCGCGAAGAGCGAGCTCCAGATCACCACACAACCCGACACCCATCCCGCAAACGCGAGGCCCACACGATTCACGCGTGCCACTTCCGTGTCGGTCACACCAGCCGCCGCACGCTGCGCAGACCAACCCGGCCCCGATGGCTTCACTTTCTGCACGAATGCTACGAGCGTAGCCGGATCCGTCGCCGGTCCAACGAATGCCGTGATCAACCACGCAACCGTGGTGATACCCACCTGCACGATGGTCGTCACGGCAAAGCCGGCATCGGGCATGAACTTCGGCACGAGGAGCGACGTGAGCAGCGACACCACCATCGCCACGATTTCGCACCACGCCGACACGCGCCACCAGAACCAGCGTGCGATGTACAAGAGACCCGTGCCGGCGCCGATGGACAGCAGCACCTGGAACGCCTGCTGCGCGGAACTCATGGTGAGACTGAGCAGCGCGGCGACGACGTACAGCAGCACGGTCGACACGCGCCCTGCATTCACGTAGTGGGCTTCTGTCGCATCGGTACGGATGAAGCGGCGATAGAAGTCATGCACCAGATACGACGAACCCCAATTGAGGTGCGTGAGAATCGTCGAGGAATTGGCCGCGATTAGACCACCAATCATCAGCCCTACAAAGCCGACCGGCAGGAACTTGAGCATGGCCGGGAAGGCCGAGTCATGTCCAATGAGTGTGGCGTCGGCCTGCGGGAACGCCGCCTGAATGGAGGCGAGGTCGGGATAGACGATGATCGAGCACAGCGCGGTGATGATCCACGGCCACGGGCGCAGCACGTAATGCGCGATGTTGAAGAACAGCGTGCCGCCCAGCGAATCCTTTTCCGACTTGGACGCGAGCATGCGCTGCGCGATATACGAACCACCGCCCGGCTCCGCGCCCGGATACCAATTGGCCCACCAGGAAATCGCGATGGGCAGGATGAAAATCATGAGTGCCAAATCGGACAGACCGAAGTTGGGCATGATATCAAGAATGGGCTGACCCGATCCATCGGCCAGCGACATGACCGGCTGCGCGTCGCCAGCCCCCTGCACCACCTGCTGCGACGACAAACGCGACACCAGTTCCTTGAGGCCCACCCACGCGCTCGACTGCCCCGTGAGACGACGCGCCACTTCCACCAGTGAGAACCAGGCTGCCGCAAACACCGCCGTCATCTTGATGAAGAACTGAATCATGTCGATGACCAGCACGCCCCACAGACCGGAGTGTGCGGCGAACACCACATTGAGCAGACCCGTGATGATGATGGTCTGCCACGCCGGGAGACCGAACAGGATGTTGGCGATCTTGCACGCGGCAAGCGTCACCATGCCCATGATGAAGCAATTGAAAAAGAGACCGAGATACACGGCGCGGAATCCGCGCACCACACTGGCTTCGCGTCCCGAGTACCGGAGTTCATAGAACTCGAGATCGGTGAGCACGCCCGAACGCCGCCACATGCGGGCAAAGAAGAACACCGTGGCAATGCCGGTCAGCACAAACGCCCACCACTGCCAGTTGCCGGCCACGCCATAGCGCCGCACCTGCTCGGTCACCCAATTGGGCGTATCCGACGAAAACGTCGTCGCCACCATGGACAGACCGGCCAGCCACCACGGCACCGAGCGTCCCGACGCGAAAAACTCCGAGGTGCTGGACCCGGATCGTTTGGCCAGGAACAGCGCCGGAACGAAGCAGACCAGAATGGATACGGCGACGATGACCCAGTCGATCCAGGAGATATTCATGCGCGGGGAATGGGGGCGCGGGCACCGGCCTAAATGCCGGCAAGGAACTGCGTGGCGGGGTGCCGGAATGTGAAGCGCGGGCCACCCCGAGGCAACGCAGGGGCCGTCACCAGTCGTCCCGCGCCAGAATCGCCACGAAAGCTCCGGTGATCAGTTACGCAGGGTACGCTCCCCGAACATTGTGAGGGGGAGGGCCCAGACCGTAACGCAAATATGGGCGAAAACTCACATTGGACTCTCAAGTCCGGACCAACCACTCCCGATGCTCGTAACAACGAGCGCTGTCGGGGCCGAAGACGGCTGCGTCCGCTCGTGTCCGCGCATCTGCAGTTCAATGCCTCTCGATACGACAACCCGAATGCTGGCCCCGTTCCTCGATCGCCTATCCGACGAGGAGCTGGATGCCATTCCGTATGGTGTGATTCAACTCGATACCGCTTGCCATGTGATGGCCTGTAATCAGGCCGAAACGGACAATGCCGGACTCACGGGACGCCCCATCGGTCGCCACTTCTTTCACGAAGTGTACCCAAGCGCCAACGTGCCGGAATTCCACGATAAGGTGACTCGTGGTGTTGCCGACGGGCATCTCGACGAAACGTTCTGCTTCACCTTCTGCTGCGATCTCATGCCGCGTCGCGTACTCGTGCGCGCGTACTATGCCGGACGCACGGATACGGTGTGGCTGTTCACGTCGAAGCCCGATGGTTCACCGTTTGACCGCGCGTCATCGATTCGGTCGTGCATCCGTCCGACACCATCGCACGGCATCGATCTGCGCACGTTTCGGGTCGCGTAGAAGTCTCACCTAGAGATGTCTGCTGGACGACATCAATGCGGCCCCGCCGAACCGGGCGACGGTCGCACGCGTCCACGTAGCCAATCGAGCCTGAGTTCCACCCAACCGCCACGCTGCACATACGCCACCCGCACTCGATGCCGTCCACGTGGCACGACGGCGTAGGCCGGTGCGGATTCATGCGGCGCCCAGTGATCGACAAGCAGCGAGTCGTTCACCCATACACGCACGGCATCATCGCTGATGGTTCGCAGCGTATGCACGCTATCGAGCGTTACTTCGCCCTCGGCCAACATCAGAAAATTGCTGGCCGGGATTCCCGGCTCGCGCGGACGTGACCACATCCAGTCGAGACGCGGCAGTGTCTTCGACCACACCGGCTGCTGCGCAATCACACGCTGCAAATGACTGTCAGATGTCAGTGGACTGGTGCTGTCGCTGAACGTTGTTACACGCGCCTGCCAGCTCTGCGGCGGCTCGGCGATTCCATAAGCAAATCGCACCGGCACTCCGGCTGCAGATCGCACGCCACGCGCGCTCACCGTAGCCGCACCGCGATAGGTGAGCTCCAACTGCCAGCGGCTCGCGCTGTCGGAATGCGGTGTCACCACGATGGTGTCACCCGTACGCCCCGCGCTACTCGAAAGGGCGGCTACACCGCGAAGCCGTGCCACGCTCCATTGCCCCGGCGGACCCAACACGCGAAGCCGCACACGGCGTGACCGTACACTGTCTAACGGCCAGAGCTTGGGTGCCTGCCAGTCGTACGGCCCCCATTCATCCACCACAATGGCGCTACGGTCACGCGCAGCATTCGGCGCATCAGGCCAACGCGTCGGCGCATTCGCGATAGTCGGCACCCGCCACCAGGCCGTCGTGGGTACAATGCGCGCCGGGTCACAGGCCATCGCCGAATCGCTGACCGTGTTGCGACCCGAGTCAACGACCACTGTATTGGCCAAGCGCCAGCGTTCAGGCACACGCGAAAAACTGTTCTCCACGATACGCCAATCGCGACTGCGGGTATCGCGATGCTTGGGGTACCCCCAGTCACTCGGCGCGATACTATCGGCCCACAATCGGATGGCCAGTGTGTCGCCCTGGAATCGATTGCCGCCTACCAGATTGTTCTGCCCATGTTCGATGGCAATGGCGATGCGATTGTCCGCAAAACAATTGCCGACCACGCGGGAGTCAAAGCTGTACCCACCCCACAGCCCGTGCGTGCTGCCCACCACCCGGTTGCCGATGAACTGATTGCGACTGAACGTGGCTTCGAGACCGTTGGTCGGCGCGTACGACACATCGTTCATAAGAAACAGATTGTCGTTGGAACCGCCCTGCCCCGTATCCATGGTGTGTTGACCGGCCCACAGAAACAGCCCATCGCCACTGTGGGTCATGCTGTTGTAGGCCACCACATTGTTGTTGCACTGCTCGAACATGAGGAGCGCAGCCGAATCCTGTCCTCGCTGAAAGAAACCGAGTGAGGAGCCGCGCACATTGTAGTCGAGACGATTGTCGACAACGGTGTGCCAACTGGCGCGATACAGTCCGATGCCCAATCCGGAGTTGTACGAGAAGTCGTTACTGCGAATGTCCAATGAATCACTGTGACTAAGCAACAGACCGTTCATCGACTGACGAACAACATTGTTTCGTATGGCACCTCCATGAATATCCCGGAGATGCATACCGGCACCGAAACGCCGCCATTCATCGGCCTCATTCTTGTGAAAGGACAGCCAGTCCACGAGGCTTTCATGCTCCACAAGGCTGAACAGCCGTAGTTTCCATGAATGGCTGAAGTTGTTGTGCTCGAGTATGAGATTGCGCACGCCATTCGCCACGACGCCCCAGCGATAACCCCGCGCGGTGAGCCCACGAACAGTGACGTTGGCGCCCGACTCGATACGTATTGCTGTTCCAACAGCGGCATCCGGCGAGCTGTCAGTTGGCATACCGATGAACGTCACACCACGCATGTCGACCGTGATATTGCTGCCGCGCACCGTAGCAAGCGCGGAATCGGCATGCGGTGATGCTCTCAGTCGATACGTGCCGGGCGCCACGCGCACCGAGCGCGTAATCACCATGCCAGCCGTTGGGCGTACTACCGGTACGGGCTGAGCGTGCAGCGCGAATGGTGATGAGACCAATAGCGCCGTGAGAGCCCGCCACATCCCGTGCATCATATGAGCCACCGAGGCACGCGTGCGCAGTACTCGGCGTAGGCCTCAGGGAATTTCTCCGTCAGATGTCGTTCTTCGCGACGGATCACAAGGCGCATCACCAACAGCAGTACTGCCGGCAATAGCGCAAACGCTACCCATGAGGTGAGCAGCAAAGTCATGCCGAGGTAGATACCCGTCATCCCCACGTACATGGGATTTCGCGTGTAAGCGAACGGGCCGGTATCCACGACCAGCTTGGCCGCGCGATTGGGATACACCGCGGTGCGAAATCGCCGAAATGTGAAAATGCCGCTCAGTACCAGGGCAAAGCCGCATGCGATCAGCAACAATCCGCCAAAGACCGTCCATGCGGCTTCTGGAAAGCGCGGCGTGGCGACCACGCGATCGACCATCCAACACACGCCGAGCGGCACCACGAACAGCAGCGGCGGCGGGAACTGGACATTGGGACCCGGATCCCTAGGCGGACGGGGCACGTTCGGAGAAGATGCGGAGTCGGACATGACACATTCTATCTCGCGATCCGTCCATGCGGAGAGGTCGTCTCAGCGCTGCAACGAAGCCGCAACAGTGCACGGACATGTGGCGTCGCCCGCTCGCATTTGTCGCCCGGACGGGCAACTTATCGGCATGGACCGTCGCCTCTTCGTCTCCGATCTCGCGCGCTACGCCGCGCTCTGCGCCGTGGTGCCCAATATCTGGCGCGTCACCAGCCGCCCAACATTCACCGAGTATCCGTTTTCGCTCGGTGTGGCATCCGGTGACCCCACGCCCACGGGCGGTGTGCTGTGGACCCGTCTTGCGCCACGCCCATTTGAGCCGGACGGCGGCATGGAAGGCACGCGCACCACAGTGGATTGGGAAGTCGCAGACGACGAGCAATTCGCCAAGATCGTGAAGCGCGGACGCGCGGTCGCGGCACCCGAACTTTCGTTCAGCATTCACATCGACGTGGACGGTCTCGCCCCGGACCGCTGGTACTTCTATCGCTTCACCACCGGCGCAGCGATGAGTCCCGTTGGGCGCTTCCGTACTACACCGGCCGCTGGCGCTACCACGCCGCTGTCCTTTGCGTTTGCCAGCTGCCAGCACTGGGAGCAGGGCTACTTCACCGCGCACGATCATCTCGCGCGCGAAGAAGTCGATCTTGCTATCCACCTCGGCGACTACATCTACGAATACGCCGGCAATCGCAAAGCCGTGCGCATGCATCACGGTCTCGAGATCCGCACTATCGACGACTACCGTCGTCGGTACGCGCAGTACAAGTCGGACCCCATGCTGCAGCGCGTACATGAACGCTGCCCGTGGCTGGTCACGTGGGATGACCACGAAGTCGACAACAACTACGCCGGTCTCTCGGGCGAGAACAACATGGAGTCCACCGAGCAGATGCGTACACGGCGTGCGGCGGCGTATCAGGCGTGGTGGGAACATCAGCCGGTGCGTGTGCCGCGTGTGCAGTCGTGGGCCGATCTCAACATCACGCGTCAAGTGGCGTGGGGCCAGCTGGCGAACTTCTGGATGCTCGACACGCGGCAGTACCGCGACAATCAGGCGTGCGGCGATGGTACGGTGGCGCCATGCGACGAATGGAAGGAGCCGCAGCGCACGCTGCTCGGCAACGCACAGGAGCAGTGGCTGCTGAATGGCCTGTCCAGCAACGCGCGTTGGCAGGTGCTGGCACAGCAGGTCATGATGGCGCCGTATGATGCCGCGCCAGGCCCCGAGATGCGCACCAGCATGGATCAGTGGGGTGGATATCCGGTGGCCCGCGATCGTCTGCTTGGTGAAATCAGCAAACGTGCACCCAATCGCACGGTGGTCATCACCGGCGACATTCACACCAACTGGGTGAATGAGCTGCACAGCGACTTCTCGCGTCCTGATCGTCCAACCGTCGCGGCCGAGTTTGTGGCCACGAGCATTTCATCGGGCGGTGATGGTGCCGATGTCACACCGGCGCGCCTCAGCACCATGCAGGGCGACAATCCGCACCTCAAGTGGTTCCAGAATCGCCGCGGCTATGTGAAGTGTCGCGTCGACGCCAATACCTGGACCGCTGACTACCGCAGTGTGCCGTTCGTCGAGAAGCCGGGCGCCGAGATCACCACGGCGTCGTCATGGCGCGTGGAGCACGGGAAGGCGGGGATCACGAAGACGGGGTGATACTCCAACGAGATTGCGACTTTCATTGCAATCAACAGCAAAGGCCCGATGCAAATGTTCGCATCGGGCCTTTGCGTTCAGCATCAAGGAGACATGCGGACCAGATTGCGCTGCACACTGTCGAACGGGCTATTAAGCTTGAAGGTGATCGAAGCGGTATCACGCAGTGTGTCGCTTCCGGTCAACGGAGGAAGCAGCGTGACAATGCACTTCGCTCCACCGCCGTCGAGCGACGTCACAAAGACACGATAGTATCCCTGCGCGTCCGTCGTTGTGCGCCCTTCGCCTGCTCCCCCACGCTGACAATTGGATGAGTATGCTCTGACGGTTACCGAACGACCGGCAATCGGCGCACCACCCTGAGTGGCCATACCGTACACGATGGCCCGATAGGGTATGGGCTCGGTGATGTCAGGATCATTACCGCACCCTATGGCAGCAGTCACGGAGGCCAGCAATACCACGGAAATGATGCGCAAAGTTGCTTGCGGAGAATTCAACATGCCGCCCTCAAAGAATGTGATTGTTGGCACGATTCAACACGGTTGATACCCACGTTGAAGGCAGTTGATGCTCGGCGGTATATTGTTATTGCTGGTTCGCCAATCAACGTCATTGGACTATGTCTGACTACCCAATCCTCCTCTCCACAGTATTGATGATCGGCGCGCTGCTGATAGGGCGGAAGCTGATCTTCAGCATCAAAGCACCGATGAACATTGCCGAACGCGTAGCGCGAGCACTCCTCGTTCTCGGATTGCTCGTATGCGCGTCCATTCCCGGAGCTGGCGAGTCTGTTTGGCAGACGTGGACTGGCGCGATTCTTCTAGTAGCTGCAGCGATGTTTGGATTTGTCGCGTTCCTGCAGCGCGGGCGACCCGAGCTACCAGATGGTCACCACTGAACGTAGCGCAGGTTACGTCTGCGCCACCGGCGGCATGATGCTCGAAAACTCGCGCGTCGGCATGCGCGCACCACCACGCAGCATCTGAATCACGTCATCAGCGCGATCGTCTTCACAGCCTGCGCTACGCAAGCTGTGATACGCCATGCTGAATGCCAGTTCGCGCTCACCCATGAGTGCCTTGCTCACACCGAGCTCCTCGAACAACTGCTGCTCGGCGTCGGCATGTGTGCGCACCACAATGTCGATATGCTCGTTCACCGCTCGCACGAGCTCGATGATGCGACGCGCGTGATACGGATCGGGTGACGCCACCACCAACAGCTTGGCCGTGCGCGGATGCGCGTGCTCGAGAATACCCGGCCGCGTGGCGTCGCCATACACCGCCGTCACGCCCAGCGTGCGCATGGCATCCACCACACGCCGATCGCTCTCCACCGCCACGAACGGAATACCCACACGCTGAAAGGCTTCACCAATCGTACGACCCACCCGGCCGTAACCAATCAGAATGACATGCCCAATCGGCATGGCCTCCCAAAGATCTGTAGCAATGAGACGCGGTGCCTTCTGACGCTCCAATCGATCGAGCAGCTGCGGATAGCGCGATACACGCGCAATCACCCACTCCGCCCAAGTGAACAGCAACGGATTGAGCACAATGGTCACCAGCGCGGCCGCCAGCACGAGACTGCGACCTTCCTCGCTCAGCACGCCAAGCGTGACACCGAGACCGGCCATGATGAACGAGAATTCGCCGATCTGACCCAACGCAGCGCCAAGCCGCAGCGACGCGGCAAATGGATGCTTGAGCAGAATCATCAGCACCGCCGGCCATAGCGCATTGCCTAGATAGATCACACCGACAACAGCCGCAAGCTTGCCCGGCTGTTCGATGAGAATCTGCGGATCGAGCAGCATGCCGGTGGACACGAAGAACAGCACGGCAAAGGCGTCCTGCATGGGCAAGGCGTCGGCGCCCGCGCGATACGACAGGTCCGACTCGCTGATCACCACGCCGGCAACGAATGCACCCAGAGCAAACGACACACCAAACACCGCCGCCGCGCCCATCGCCACGCCAAGCGAAACAGCCAGCACGGCGAGTGTGAAGAGTTCGCGTGAACCCGTGCGGGCAACATGTGTGAGCAACCACGGCACCGCACGACGCCCCACGGCCGCCATGAGTGCAATGAATGCCACCACCTTGATGACGGTGAGGCCGATGACCTTCACCAGGTCCATCGTGGAGCCACCGCCGTCACCCGAAATCGCACCAAGCACGGCGGGCAACAACACGAGCGCAAACACCACGCCCAGGTCTTCGACGATCAGCCAACCTACGGCAATGCGGCCGTCGATCGAGTCGAGCATGCTGCGGTCTTCGAGCACACGCAGCACCACCACGGTGGACGCCACAAACAATGACAACCCGAACACCACCGACGCGGACGGGCTCCATCCCCACAACAGTGCGAGGCCCGTGCCCAGTGCCAACGCCACCAGCATCTGCAGCACCGCACCTGGCACGACAATGCGCTGCACCTTCTTGAGATCACCCGGCGAGAAATGCAGACCCACACCGAACATCAGCAGGATCACACCGATTTCGGCCAGCTGCTGCGCCAGATTTACATCGGCAATGAATCCGGGCGACTGCGGACCAATAAGAATTCCGGCCACCAGATACCCAACCAGCGGCGGCAACTTGATCTTGGTTGCCGCGAAGCCGAGCAGGAATGCCGCGCCAAAGGCGCCGGCGAGGGTGAGCAGGAGACCAGTTTCCGGATGCATGCCGGGAAACTAAGCGTCCCCCCAAACCGGAGTCTTTCCAGGCAACGTCACGGAAAGGCGAACATTCCCATGAGCAGGATGTTGGCCACCAGCAGCGCCAGCGCCGTAGGGATTTGCGCCCGGATGACGGCGTAGCGGTCCTCGAGTTCAAGCAAGGCCGCCGGCACGATGTTGTAGTTGGCGGCCATTGGTGTCATGAGTGTTCCACAGAACCCGGAAAGCATGCCAATAGCCGTGACGATGACGACATCTCCACCGTACTGCTGCACCACCAGCGGCAGCCCGATGCCCGCCGTCATGACAGGGAACGCTGCGAACGCGTTGCCCATCACCATGGTGAAGAGTGCCATGCCTACGCTGTAGGCAATGACCGCAGCAAATGGCGAACCGAGTGGTAGGTAGGTGGTAGCCAGCGACGACACGGCCTGCCCGACGCCTGCAGCAGCGAATACGGCCCCCAATGCAGCCAATGCCTGCGGCAACACAGCAGCCCAACCCACCGCATCGAGCAGGCGACGGGCCTCCACCACCGGAGCCGACGGTGCCGGTCGCAACACGACCAACGCAGTCAATAGCCCCAACACAGTCGCGATACCAAGCGCCACCTGCGTGACCTGTGCTGGCGGAATGAGCGGCTCGCCATTCACAAGGAATCCCTTGAGCAACACACTGCCCGCGTAGGTCGCAATCGGCACCACCAGCACCGGGATGAACAGCCGATGTCGTAACGATGCCGCCGATGACGCGCGCGATGCCGCCGTAGATGTCTCACGTGTGCCCTGCCCCAATCCCACCGACGCCGTGCCAACCATGAGCAGCATGAGCACACCACTCACATGCGCATCGAGCTTGGAGCCAAACAGGAACAACACCGCCCATGTGCCCCAGAACAGCGTGTTGCGCCAACGACGCGGATTGCTCGCATCGCGCGCGTTCACGATAGCGACGCCCGCCACCAGCACACCCATCAGCCAATACACGGCTTCGAGGGTGATCATGACTCACGCTCGGCCGTTCCCGTATTGCGATCAGCGGCAAGAGATCGATCAAACCACAACAACCGTGCACCATGCACGGCGAATGCTACGAGCGCCGTGGGAATGGCCCAACGCGCGAGCTGCAATGGCTCGACCACAATGCCATTCTGTTCGAGAAATCCGCGAATCAGCAGAATGGAGCCGATAGCCACGAACACATCTTCACCGAAGAAGAGACCCACGTTGTCCGCACTCGCCGCCATCGCACGAATGCGATCACGCACGCGCACGTTCGCAGTGTCCGTGCCCTGCTGCTCAGCCGCGGCTTCGGCCATCGGCGCCACAAGCGGTCGCACCATCTGTGCATGTCCACCGAGCGACACGAGCCCCAATGCCGACGTGGCCTGCCTGAGCGCGAGATACACCAACATCACGCGTCCCGTCGTGGCTGCCTTGATACTGCTGATGGCCGTGGCAGCATGTTCACGTAGGCCGGCGCGTTCGGCCATGCCAATCACCGGCAGCGCCAACCACACAATGGCGATGTAGCGACTCTCCACGAAGGCTTTGCCGAAGAGCGCGATCACTTCGGGCAACGACTGCCCGCTGGCCAGTCCCGTGGCGAGACCGGCCAGCGTCACCACCAGCAGTGCGTTGAGGCGGAGCGCGAACCCCGCCACCACAATCAGAATTCCGATGAGGGGCAACATGGCCCCCACATTACCGCGTCAGATCAACCCGGTCCACCACCGATCTTGGCAAACACCTGACCCATGAAGGCAAACATCGCCGGATCGGGTGTGTTGGCGTGCACCGCGTTGATGGTCTGATGCTGCTCGTCGTACATGCGCCGCACATTCGCCGCGATGTTGCGAGCACCACCGGTGAATGCCTCCACCAGCGACTTCCAGCGACGCGCCAGCGCCTGCAAATCCGGATCGTCCGGCGATGTGCCGCGCGCCATGTGCTCACGCACCGCCGGAATGACCTCGGCCCACTCGGCCTCCACATTGCGGACGGCCTGCTCACCAAGCGCCGCACCACGCGCCTTGATGGCCTCCTGCTGCTCGGGTGTGAAGTACTGCTCCATCATGATCGTTGCCTCGATGATGCGACACAGATCGCCAACCGGCGCGAGTGTCTCGGTCTCCAGATGACGGGCCAGTTGCTGCAAGCGCACCGCCAACTGCTGTTGCTCGGCGATACGCACCTCGAGTTGTTCGAGATGCAGCGTGATGACCCGTTGGGCTGAGATCTGCCGACTGGCCAGCAGATGCCGGATCTCTTCCAGTGGGAATCCCACCGCGCGCAGTGATTGCACCTGCTGCAACCGCTGCACGTCGTCGGCCGAGTAGAGCCGATGTCCAGCCGCCGTACGCTCTGACGGCGAGAGCAATCCGATCTCGTCGTAGTGATGCAGTGTGCGCACCGTGAGTCCCGTGGCTGATGCCAGGGCACCCACTTTGAATGGCGGTTGTGGAACGGTCATGCCCAAGGCTGACGAGAGGTGATATTCCGTGAGTCCGGTGTCGGCGCGCGCCCAGATGAGGTGCTCGACGAGTGTACTCTCCGCCCTCACGCGACGTGAGGTGCAAGAGCCACCTGCAGGCGGTATTTTCCGGGATGCGTATCAACCCATTTCAGCCTTTCGGACGTGTCAGCCGGCTGCTGCCGGTTGCACTGCTCGCGTCCGGCCTCTCGATCACCGAGCCGGTGCAGGCCCAGGGCACAAGCAAGCCGTCGGCCCTGGCCCTCGAGATCGACAAGCGCCTCCCGCAGCTGATGCCCAAAGTCATTGGCTGGCGACGTGACATCCACGAGCATCCCGAGCTCTCCGGCGAGGAGACGCGCACCGCCAAGCTGGTCGCCGATCATCTGCGCGCACTCGGCATCGAAGTGCGCACAGGCGTGGGCGGCCACGGTGTGGTTGGTGTGCTCAAGGGCGGCAAGCCTGGACCTGTGGTTGCGCTGCGCTCCGATCTCGACGCGCTGCCGGTGGAAGAACTGGTAGACTTGCCGTTCAAGTCCAAGGTCAAAGGCACGTACCGCGGGCAGGCGGTTGGTGTGATGCACGCCTGTGGTCACGATATGCACATCGCCATGTTGATGGGCGCGGCCGAGATTCTTGCAGGGCTCAAGGCACAGTTGCCGGGCACCGTGAAGCTCATTTTTCAGCCGGCCGAAGAAGGTCTGCCCAATGGCGGCACCGGGGCCAAGCTGATGCTCGCCGATGGCGTGCTCGAAAATCCCAAGGTCGACGTGATCTTCGGCATGCATGTCGGCAACGCGCCGCTGGGCACCATCAACTACCGCCCCGGTCCGGCCATGGCGGCCAGCAACAGCTTCAGCATTGTGGTGCACGGCAAGCAGGCGCACGGTGCCATGCCTTGGGCCGGTGTCGACCCAATTGTAGTGGGCTCGCAAATCGTCGCCGGATTGCAGACCATCATTTCGCGTCAGACGGATATCAGCTCGGTGCCCGCCATTCTCACCGTCGGTGCGTTTCAGGGTGGTGTACGCAACAACATCATCCCCGACAGTGTGGTGATGCTTGGCACCATTCGCACGTTCGACCTGGGTATTCGTCAGGATGTGTTTGCGCGCGTGGCGCGCACGGCCGAGTCCATTGCGGCGGGCGCTGGTGGCAAGGCCATCGTGAAGATCGACAGCGGCAATCTCGTCACACGCAACGACAGCGCACTAACGCAGCATATGGTGCCCACGCTGCAACGCGCAGCAGGTCCGGCTGGCGCGCAGGTCGCTGCGCTGTGGACGGCATCGGAAGACTTCTCCTGGTATCAGGACAAGATTCCCGGCCTCTTCTTCAATCTCGGCATCACGCCGCGTGACAAGGACTGGCGTACGGCGCCCAGCAATCATTCCCCACTGTTTTTTGCTGACGAAGCCGCGCTGCCCACCGGTGTGCGCGTGATGGCCAGTGTGGCGGTGGACTATCTCCTCAATCCTCTCAAGAGCAAGTAAGGTCACGTGATGCGTTCCCTTTCATCGTTGCGCGCCGCACTGCTGCTGACCGCGTCGTTGCTATCCACCGCCTGTGCCTCGGGTGGTGGTCATGTGGCCACTACTCCCGGTTCACCGGCCGCGCTGCGTGTGTATCACGTGAAGAGCAAGCAGTTTGTGTCGTTCACACAATTCGCGAACGACATCGCCAGCAACGATCTGGTGTTCTTCGGCGAAAATCACGACGACCCTGCCACGCACGCAGCGGAGCATGCGGTGCTGGCCGCACTCGGCGAGCGTCGTCCGCATGTCGTGCTGTCGCTCGAAATGTTCGAACGCGATGTGCAGCCGCTGCTCGATCAGTACCTGGCCGGCACCATCTCCGAAGCCAATTTCCTCGCCGGTTCACGCCCCTGGGATCGCTACAACACGGACTACCGTCCCATGGTGGAGTTGGCGCGTGTGCGTGGTTGGCCCGTCGTGGCCAGCAATGTGCCGCGTCGATTGGCCAGCGCGGTTGGCCGTGCGAGCCTCACCATGCTGGACACGCTCAACGCGGGCGACCGCCGCTATATGGCGCGCGAACACAGCTGCCCCAAGGACGCCTACTACACGAAGTTCGTGGCAGCGATGGGCGGTCACGGCGCTGGCGGTGCGTCGGGCTCGTCGTCGATGACGGATCGTTTCTACGAAGCGCAGTGCGTAAAAGACGAAGCCATGGCCGAAGCATTGGTGGCCGCGTGGCGCGCCGCGCCGTCAGGTAGCATTGCACTCCATGTGGACGGCGCCTTTCACAGTGATTACGGACTCGGCACCGCCGAACGTGCGCGCCGTCGCGCGCCGGGAGTGAAGAGCGTGGTGCTGACGGCGGTACCTGTGAAAGATCTCGGGAAGCCTGACGTCGCGGCGCACTCGGATAAGGCGGATTACTTGCTCTTTACTCGAGCGCCGCTTTGAACTGCGTAAAGGAACGGCGGGCGTAAAGCAGAACCATCGGGAAGGAACTGCAAGCGACCGTTACCGCGTAAGCTGAAAAGCGTAAGGTTGAACAACGTAAAGGAACCGCACGCGAGACTGCGGTAGCGACTGCAGTTCCTTTACGCCTCACCGCTTACGCATCTCCCTTTACGCCGTATCGGTCGCTTGCTGTTTCTTTACGCGTTCTCACCTTACGCCCGCCGTTCCTTTACGCTTTTCAACTCTCATATCCCCTCTCCAACAAGAACGCACGAACCTTTTCGGGGTCTCGTTCAACCTCAACACTCCCCGGCCGCAGTCCCGTTCGAATCAACATTCCCCGTCCCACCGACGAAGCCACCACGAACGCATCGGTGGTAATGCACACCACTTCCGCGGTCTCCGACAATTGCGCCGGGTGACCCGAGAAATGCATCACCGCGCCCTCTCCCAATCCTTCGGCGCGCACTGATCCCTGCGGTTCACTCCACGTCACGCCAGTGAACAGCACGATGTCGTTGCCGCCGCTGATAAAATCCTCGACCGGCACACCAAATACGCCGGGAGTCGGCACAACTTCGGCGCTTAGTCGAAACGCCTCGAACTGATCCTCCACCTCGGCCGTGTCCACCGAAATGCGGACGGCTGAACCATCCTGGAGAATGACAGTCACATCGTGTTCAGCCACCGACATGCCGCGCCAAGCCGCACGCAATTTGCGCAGCGCCTCGACGGTATCGTTGGTAGCCTGGAATCGGTATTCGCGCACAGGGCAGATCTCGGCAAGGGACGCCGGAAATCTACCCCCGCCTACCCCTCCTTTACGCCCCTTACCTTACGCCTTCTATCTGTTTACGCCCCTAACCCCAACCCCGACCGCAGTTCAGTCGGCGCGACGCAAAACGTATTTCTGCTGAAAGGCGAACGACTCCCCGATCTTCCGCGTCTCCTTCGTGACGCGCACTTCGCCCGGCGTCACTTCCACCGTTTCGCGGATACGCGCCGGACGTGAATCCGCGGTGCCGTCGGTTTCAAGCACCAGCCGGAGCGGCGCATTGCCGCCACCGGTGTGCGACACAATCGAATACGCCTGCGTCTTCAGATCGTCTTCGCCACGCCATTCGGCCAGCGTGAGTGTCTTGTTGAAATGCCACTGGCTCTCGTCCGTTACACGCTTGCCCATACCGTCATGGTAGCGGAACTGCAGTTCGAGCCCATCACGATCGGGCACCGGCAACACGCGGAGTTCCGTGGGTAGCGACACACGACGCGCGCTGTCGCGATAGTCACGCACCTCGAGCGTGCCGCGCCACTGGCCTATCAGTCCACTATAGAGACGATCCCGATCCGGGCCGCTTTCCTGTCTCGATGGCACGCGAACGCACGCCGCCACGATCGTGGCAAGCGCGAGGGCGCAGAGCAGCGGGAGACGAGTCATGCAGGCAGGAAGCGAGGCGGGGACAGGAGCATGGGCGGGGGGCCGAACAACAGGGCCTCATGGGATATGACGCTGAAACCAGGCAAAAGGTTGTAGTTGGACGAAAAAAAAACCGACCGCCAGAGCTCCTGATGGATACTCTGGCGGTCGGTTCCAACGTCACGTCTTTCGCTCAAACGTGACGGTCGAGACTACATCGCTACACGATAGAGCACAGCAGAGCACGGCCGAGCCTCTACGGGAGACTCGACCATACACTCAGCGATCATCGATCTCTTCGAAGAAGCCGAACGGCGAACCACTCGCCGCACCAGTGTTTTCGACACGCAGCATCTGCTTCTCGATGGTGTTGCCGATCTGAAGAATCACGGCATAGTCGCCGGTGTTGGCGCTTCCGCCGCCGCCAAAACCACCGAAGCCACCGCGACCACCGCCACCGGGGCCCGGAATCGCCAGACCGATGAGGTCGAATACGCGCTTGACCTTGGGATCATTTGCCGCTGCCTGTTGACGCTGCGTCTGCGCGCGTGCGTCGTCGGTAGCCGGTGCCGAGGCCTGCGCCGCACGCGGCAACGCCTCCGCCGGACGATCACACCACGTCTCCCACTGCGTCATCGGACGTTCGCAGTTCGCCGCCGGACGACCACCCGCACCACCGCCACGACCAAACTGCACGTTCGGCGCGGCCGGATTGAGCATCGACTTCACCATCGCCAACGCGGCCGTGTCGTACTTGGCCTTGGTCAGCGAGTCCAGCACCTGCGGTGCACGCACCGTGCGCAGAATGCTGTCCCGTTTTTCACTCGGCGACTGCACACGCGGCGCGGGACGCGCGGTGAGACCGTAATTCCACGTCACCGTGTGCAGGCCAGCCGCACCCGGACCGGTGATCGTCGAGACCGTATCACCCAGCGCATTCACGATGCTGATGCGCGCCGGTGAACCCGCTGTCTTGATGCGATACGAAATGGCCGCACCATATGCAGGATTCTGCGTGGCGAAGAACGCGTTGGCGTTACCGTTGCCGCTCGCACCACGCAGCGGCACTTCACCCCACTGCCACGCCGGCTTCGGCGCAAACAGATGCACCGGCTTGTCGGCCACACGCGTGGCCATCTGCTGCAGCGGCGCCACGTCCACGATCCAGAAGCCACGACCGTGGGTCGCGGCAATCAGTTCGCGATCACGCGGGTGGATCTGCAGATCGTACACCGGCACACTCGGCAGATTGGCGGCGAACTTGTTCCAAGTCGCACCGCGATCGATCGACGCATACACACTGATCGACGAACCCACATAGAGCACGTCCGGGTTGGTCGGGTCTTCGCGCACCACGTGCAGGAAGTCACCCGGGCCACCAACCGGCAGATTGTTCGCAAGTGACGTGAACGACTTGCCACCGTCGCGCGACACATAGAGGTACGGCTTGAAATCACCCCAGCGGTGATTGTCGAACGCCACATACACCACGTTCGTGTCGAACTTCGAGGCTTCTACGCGCGTAGTGTACACTTCGCCGCCGTTCGGCAGACCAGGAATGCGCGATGTGAGATTCTCCCACGTGGCGCCATCGTTCGACGACTTCCACACATTGCCGTCGTCGGTGCCCGCGTACAGCAGACCCGCGCGCGCCGGGCTCTCTTCGAGCGCTACGATCGTGCCATACGTTTCCGCGCCCGTGGCGTCGAGCGTGATGCCACCCGTGAGACGCAGTGCCGTATCCAGCTTGGCCGACAGCTGCTTCGACAGGTCGGGCGAAATGATGCGCAGATCTTCACCACGCTTGGTGCTCTTGAGCACCTTGTTGCCGGCAAAGTAGATGACCGACGGATTGTGCGGCGAGATGAAGAACGGCGAATTCCAGTTGTAACGAAGCGCCTGCTCCGCCGAATCGCGCGCCTGCTGCACACGCAGCGCCGCAATGGCCGCCGCCTGCACCTTGGTCGCCGCCACGAGCGGATCGCCGCGCACGATGGCAATGGAGTCTTCCCACTGACGGTACTTGGTCTGCCAGTTGGGCTTCTGGAACGGATAGCGCTCGCCCGACTTGAGATTCACACGCGACACATTGCCGCCCTGCGACTCGCCGTACACGATGCTCGGATCGGTGGGATCCATGGCGGCATAGAAACCGTCGCCACCCGCAATCGTGAACCAGTAACCCAGGCTCGTGAGCGGATTGCGCAAACGGCTGGGGCCACACCACGTGCCGTTGTCCTGCGCACCACCACAGATGTTGTACGGCACACTCATGTCGTACGACACTTCGTAGAACTGCGCGATGGGCAGGTTCTGCATCTGCTGGAAGGTGCCGCCGGCGTCATACGTGATCGCCACACCACCGTCGTTCGCGAGGAACCAGCGCTTGGTGTCGTTGGGATCGATCCAGATGCCGTGATCGTCCACGTGCACACCCTGCGCGGCCGCGCGCGATGTCTTGCCACCATCTTCCGAGAGCTGCAGCTCGGTGCTCGAGAAGTACACACGATCCGGATTCTTCGGATCGCTGCGCACCTGCGAGTAGTAGAACGGACGCACATTGATATTGTTCATCTGCGTCCAGTTCGCGCCACCATCCGTGCTCTTCCAGAGACCGTTGTACTTGGGGCCGCGCTGACCAACGATGGGACCGGTGCTGTTCTCGGCCGCTTCGACCATCATGTAGATGATGTTCGGATTGGCGAGATTGATATCGAGACTCATGCGCCCCTTGAAGCCGGCGGGGAATCCGCCGCCCTTCACTTCGGCCCATGTCGTGCCACCATCGGTGCTCTTCCACAGCGCCGAACCCGGGCCGCCACTGAACAGTGAATACGGCGTGCGACGACGCTCCCAGCTCGTGGCAAACACGACATCCGGATTCTTGGGATGAATGGCCACGTCCACGAATCCGGCCTTGTCGCTGATGAACTTCACCAGCTCCCACGTCGTGCCGCCGTCCTTGGTGCGGTAGAGACCACGTTCGGCATTGGCACGCCATGTAGCACCGAGTGCCGCGACAAAGACCACATTGGGGTTGGTGGGGTGCACGGCAATGCGGCCCACCGCTTCCGTCTTTTCGAGACCCACAAGCTTCCACGAAATGCCGCCGTCGGTGCTCTTGTAGACGCCGCCGCCCGGATCGATGGAATTTCGCGAGTTGGGCTCGCCCGTGCCGGCCCACACCTGCATCGTGTCGCTCGGCGCGATGGCCAGCATGCCCATCGAAATGACATTCTTGTCATCGAATACCGGGCGCCATGTAGTACCATTGTTGGTACTCTTCCAGATACCACCAGCGGCGGCGGCCACGAACACCGTCTTCGACGGCGACGGGATACCGACCACATCAGAGAGTCGACCCTGGAAATTCGCGGGGCCAACGGTGCGCCAGCGCATGCCGGCGACGGTGGCCGAATCGAGCGTCTGGGCCGCCAGCGTCGGGGTCACCCCGGCAATGCCGACGGTGGCAACGCCAACCGCCGCAAGTCCCGCGAGCGTGGACCAGCGGGAAGGTGTTCGGGATCGGAACATGATCACGGGTGAGGAGAGGAGGGGGAAACGGTGAATCGGTGGGACAGACACTTGGAAAACGTATCACGTTAATCTCACGTTTAGACATGATCTCTGCACTCGGAATCGCGGCTTTTGACCCAACGGGTCCTCTCGCTCCCTGGTCCTTTACACGGCGCGAGCCCGGACCAACGGACGTCCAGATCGAAATTCTCTATTGCGGGGTCTGTCATTCCGACCTCCACACCGTGCGCGGCGAGTGGGGCGACATCACCTACCCGCAGATCCCCGGACACGAAATCGTAGGACGTGTGTCGGCCGTGGGAGCGTCAGTCACGCGACATCAAGTCGGTGACCTGGTCGGTGTCGGCTGCATGGTCGATAGTTGCCGAGAATGCGACCCGTGCAAACGCGGCCTCGAGCAGTACTGCGATGAGGGCAACACCGGCACGTACGGTGGCACCGAATCGCAGACCGGTCGCCCAACGCAGGGCGGCTACTCTTCGACCATCGTGGTCGACCAGAGCTTCGTACTCCGTGTCCCGCCGTCGCTCGATCTCGCCGGCGTGGCTCCCCTTCTCTGCGCCGGTATCACGACCTGGTCACCGCTTCGCGAATGGAAGGTCGGACCGGGCTCGCGCGTCGGAGTGGTGGGGTTGGGCGGTCTTGGACACATGGCGGTCAAGCTCGCCCGTGCGCTCGGCGCACATGTCGTCGTGCTGACAACCTCTGCCAGCAAGGCCGAAGACGCCTATCGCCTCGGTGCGCACGAAGTGGTGGTGTCGCGTGACGAAGAGGCGATGCGTGCGCTCAGAAAGTCATTGCACGTGATCATCGATACCGTCGGCGCTCCGCATGATCTCAACGAGGAAATGCGTCTGCTGGCGCTGGATGGAACACTGGTGCTGCTTGGCGGATCGCCGGAGCCGCATCCGTCGCCGGGTGCGTTCACCTTCATCACCCAGCGTCGCCGACTGGCCGGGTCGCTTATTGGCAGCATTGCAGAGACCCAGGAGATGCTCGACTTCTGCGGTGAGCATGGCATCATGTCGGACATCGAACTCATCCGCGCCGACCAGATCAACGAAGCGTATGAGCGCATGCTCAAGTCCGACGTGAAGTACCGGTTCGTGATCGACATGGCGACGCTGACGCCGGCATCCAGCGCTCCAGCCAGTCCCTGATCAGTTCGGCTGATCGCCTTCCCGTCCGGGTCGTTCGCCTATTGGCGCATTCCCCGGACGGGAAAGTTTCAGCGCTGCCGCCAATCAAAACGCGGCGTTACTGTATTGGGAATGGTCGTCCCATTCCCCACTGAGTGGCCTGATCCGGAAACGCTGCTTGTCGTCGAAGACGACGAAGCGCTGCGCGACACGCTCGCGCAGGCGCTGGCGTCGGTATGTCGCGATCTTCGCACAGCAGGAACGGTGGCCGACGCACTGCGTGAGTGCACCGCGACATCGCCGGATATCATCCTGCTCGATCTCGGTCTGCCGGATGGTGATGGTGCAGAGCTTCTCGGGCGTCTTCGGAAGATGACCGACGCGCCGATCATCGTGTTGTCGGGACGTACCGATGAAGATCAGAAAGTCGCGTTGCTCGATGCTGGCGCCGACGATTTTCTGACCAAGCCGTGTTCAGTTGCAGAGCTGCAAGCACGCATTCGCGGACAGATTCGCCGCGTGCAGGTATCCTCAGCGGCTCGTGCGTGGTCGCAACTTTCCGTCGACGGTGTTGAGATCGATCTGCTCGCACAGCGCGTGGTTCGTCATGGCAAACCACAGCGCCTCACACCGACGGAATGGGCGTTGCTACGTGCGCTCATTCTGCATGCGGGTCGCCCGCTCTCACCGCGTCAGCTGTGGGATATCGTGTGGGCACGCGAATTCGGTGATTTTGCTACGCATGTGCGTGTGCACATCACGCATCTTCGTCGCAAGATTGAACCCGACCCGAGCATGCCGAGTCTTATTGTGACGGAACCGGGTGTGGGATATCGATTCGCCGGACCGCGATGAAATCGCGCTCGGTGACGGTGACAACATGGGCCACATGGCTTGGCCTCTTCACCGCCACCACCTTGTTGCTGACCCGCTTGTCCGATGCGCCCGAGGTGCGTGTGGCGCACGGTGTCCTGGTGTATCTCGTGCTCATCATTGGCGCGAGTCGTCAGGGAGGTCGCGCGCTGTCGCTGGTGATGGTCACACTCGGCTACTTCGCCGTCGACTGGTTCTATGTACCGCCGCGGCGCACGCTGTTCTCTGCGCAAGGACTCGACTGGTTCGTATTGATTGGCTTTGTGCTCACCGGCATGCTGATCTCCGAACTGTTTGCGCATCTGCAGCGCGCCGCGCAGATCGCCCGTGATCGCACGGCAGAAGTCGAGCGCTTGTCGGCCGAGCGACTGCAGCTCGAGCGCGATGCGGCGACGGTTCGTGTGCTACGCGAAGCCGATCGTCTCAAGAATGCGCTGATCGATTCGATCGCGCATGATCTGCGATCACCTGTCGCGACGCTCGCACTTGTTTCCGATCCGGCAGCGGGCATTTCACCGGAGCCGGCTCTGCAACGCGTGCAAGAGGAGACGCAACGCCTCGGTGAGTTTTTGAGCACGCTGCAGCGTTTCGCTTCGGAAAGCGGGGGAACACCGCTGCGCACCGAACCGCACGACGCGCACGACATCATCCGGACCGCCGTTCGCACGGCCGAAGCCCATCTGCGAGGCCACACGGTACGTACGCCCGACGTGATGCCTGGACCGCTGGTCGAATGTGATCACACACTCACCGTGCACGCGCTGAGCAATCTGCTCCAGAATGCGGCGCGCTATTCACCCAAGGACGCGGCAGTCGATGTGCTGGTCGAGAGCGGAACGACCGATGTGCACATCATTGTGGCCGATCGAGGTCCCGGTATCCCGGCGGATGAAGTGAACCGTCTGTTTTCGGCGCTTCGGCGCACCAGGAAATCCGGCAGTACGACTCGGGATGCATCGCAATCCCATGACGACGATCTCGATGTGCGTCTTGGCATGGGCCTCGCCATTGCCCGCACATTCGCGCATGCGCAACGCGGGACCTTGAACTATCGCCCGCGTACCGGCGGCGGATCGGAGTTCGTACTCCGTCTGCCGCGGGCACCAATCACTTTACACAGTCCGCGAACAGCTGTTTCCTGACCGAGGCCGGCGTCGCGATGTCGTCGTAGAACTCGGCGTAGTACTTGAGCGTGCTTTTCACCACGGAAGGTGACATGCGCTTGCCGATGTCATCCGCGTATAGCGCCTCGATGGCTGAGCGCTTGGCACGAAACAAATCGAACACGGGCGGATACGCGTCCAGGTGTTCACAGAATCCGCGGAAAATGCGCGTTCGCACGTACTTGATCGGCAGCTTTGGATCAACCGTCGCGTATACAGCATTGATAACACCCGACATGTCAAAGTCGTACGGCACGACGATATTGTCACCGTTCGACATTGAAACGATCTCGCTGTTGTGCAGCGAATTGAACGACACGTCGGTGTTGGCGACGAAGTACAGGAACGTCTGCGCCAACGCCGTGGGCCTTGGTGACAGGTCGTCAGCAATGGCGCCCATGCGCTCGAGATTCTTTCCGCCCATCCGCGCCAGCAGATGTTTGAAATCCTCGATGAGGAAGGAGTAACGTGTAGTCTCCACCTTCCCTGATGCGCTGTCGGCATAGGCAATGCGCAGCACCCGGATCTTGAAGGAGGCGTCAGTCAGCAGTCGATAGATGCGATAGAGCTGCGCCTCCTGCAGGACATACGACTCATAGTTGTCGAGATTCCGGCAATAGGTGACAAGCTTCGGCTCATCCAGATTGGCGAACAGCGTGCCATCCGCTTTCTTATCACCGAATTTGAGGCGCAGGGGTGGATAGTCGCAGTGCTGCAACCGCCAGACGCCGCGGGTACGGGCGCGCAATGGTACCACAACCTCCTTCCCCTGCGCATCCTTGTAGCGAATGGTGGCGTCTCGCCACGGCGCGTCATCCCCTTTATCACGCTTGATCTGCCGCATGTTGAGCGAGAGCGTGATATTCACGACCTCCTCGCTCCGAAACAGGCGCGGATTGGGCAGCTTCTTGTCTGCCGGCGTGGTCGATTGCGACACCGCTATGTGAGGAGCGCATAGCAGAAGGGCGGCAACAGCCGCCATACGCACATGACAGGATAGGGACATGGTCACACCATTTCCGCCGACAGCAGCCGCGAAGCGCCCGCCGCGCGCACCATGGAAAGAAAAGCTTCGGGTTCCATCTTGCGACGCAGTTGAATCCGGTATTCGATAACGGTGGTCGACTCACCGACATCCATGCTTCCGAAGTGCCAATGCCGCGTGTACTCCGCGAGCCGTGGCTCCAGAACCCGCCGAAGCGACGTGGGATCGGTCGTTTCCACTCGCAACGTGCGCTCGATGGACACGGCGGGGATCTCGCCCGTGTTGTGATTGGCACGCGCGCGCTGAATGGCGCGATCGGCCAGTCCTTCCAGCTGCTCCACCGTCATGTTGCGCAGCAGTTCGTCGTCCATGCGCGCCACGAAGGTACCGGTGCGAGCCATCTGTTTTGCACGCTGCAGCTTCCGCTCCGCCATACGACCATCGAGCTCCATCGGCGAACTGCCAAAGTCCGTGAGCCAGAGTGCAATGGCCAATGTGTTGAACCCCACCGATAGCACGGCCGCCACCGGCAGATTCACGGCCGCCGACAATCCGATGGCAGTAGCAAGAAATACATAGACCGCATCCTTGCTGTCTTCGAGTGAGTTGCGAAACCGCACCGCCGCCACGATACCGGCAAGACTGAACGCCAGCGCGAGTGAGTATTTGACCAACAGCACGATACCGGACACCACGGTGGGCAGAACCACCAGCAACTGCACCACGGATTGTTGATACCCGCGCTTGGCACGCGTCAGCAGATACACCCACGCCACCGGCAATGACAGCAGAGCAGCAGCCAGCATCGCCACGGCAACCGTGAGCGCCAACGTCACTTCATCGAGCGCCACTTCGGGGCGTGCCGTCGGTGAAGACGCCAGCACAGACGTTTCACCGCCCACTCCCATCAATGCTTCGAGTGATGCAGGAACGCCGGACGTGGCATGCGGAATACTCTGCCACAGCAGGGCGCCACCACCAATGAGCAGTGTGTAAAACACGGCGCATCGCACGATTACCCGCGTGGTGGGCGTTGCCTGCCATAACACTGTGTTCACTCGCGCTCCTACTGAAGATGGACCGTGCATTCACGGACTCGGACATGACAGAAAATCGCGCACCTCCAGAGATCGCGCCATGGGACGGATGGCACATTGTGCAGCAGAACTGTGTAGAATGCGCCATGAACCCCACGGCGCGACTTGCCCGGTCCGGAGCGAGTGGACACATTCGCCGTATGCGAAGCCCCAAGATGATGGCGATGGCTGCCCTGCTGGCGCCGATGCTGTTTGGCGCGTTCAGCGGATCGTGGGATATAGGTGCCGCAACAACAGCGGAACCGGCAATTGCAGCACCTCGAATTGCGGCACCAGCGCGTCCGAATCTGATCGTGCTGTTGACCATTGATCAGTTCCGCGCCGACTATCTGAATCGGTTCGGCGCGCAAATGCACGGTGGCATCGCGCGACTCATGCGACAGGGCGCGCGGTTCACCAACGCGCACCATGACCATGCCATTACCGAGACGGCACCGGGCCACGCTTCGCTGCTGTCCGGGCGCTTCCCGCGCTCCACCGGCATCATGATGAACAGCATCGGAGTGGAGGATGAGGAGTCTCCACTCGTGGACGGAGGTTACGGTCCTGGTGCATCCCCCCGTCGATTCATAGGGACAACGTTCGTTGATTGGCTGAACGCGAGCGACCGCAAATCGCAAACACTCTCCGTATCGATGAAGGATCGCGGGGCCATCCTTCCAGTGGGACGTGCCCGCGCCGATGTGTATTGGTATTCCATCGACGGCCGCTTCCTTACCAGCCGCTACTATCGAAAGGACCTGCCGGAGTGGGTGCGTGCGTTCAATGCGCGACAGTCGGTGGCGAAATACGCGGGCAAGACCTGGTCCTTGTTGCTGCCGGACAGCGCCTATCGTGAGCGCGACAGCGTGTCCCTGGAAATGGCGGGACATCGCTACGTATTCCCTCACACACTCACCAGCGATGTCATGGATGCGGGCAGCGAAATCCGTATCACGCCGTTCATGGATGACATCACCGTCGACTTTGCATTGGCGGGAGTGAACGCACTCAATCTCGGACGTGGACCATCCACGGATCTTTTGGCCGTATCACTGTCGGCAACGGATGTGATTGGCCACAACTTCGGCCCCGACTCGCGTGAGATGCACGACCAGGTACTGCGCGTGGACCTCGCCGTGGGACGTCTGCTCGATTCGTTGTATGCCATGCGCGATTCATCCACCATCACGGTGGTGCTGACGTCCGATCATGGCGTGGGACCCATTCCCGAGCTGGTGCGCGATACCGTCAAGCCGATGGCGCAGCGTGTTTCGCTTCGTACGCTCGCCGTGGACCTTCGCGCGCGACTCCGTCAGTCGGCAGTGGATACATTCGCCATGGCGGTCGATGTCAACATTCTGCTGGCCAATCGTTCGGCATTCCGCAGTGACGCGCAGCGCGATTCCATTGTGCAATGGTTCGCCGACCGCGCACGTGCCACTCCCGGCATCGCGCGCGTCGATCATTTCACCACGATGCGTCGCGACACGCTGACATCGGAGATCGCGCGCCGGTGGATTCACCAGTTCCCCTATCCTTCGAATGTGGAGCTGGTCATTACGCTCGACTCTCTGAGCACCTGGGGTGGGAACATCGCATCGCACGGGTCGCCACGCTCCTACGACTCGCATGTACCGCTCATTTTTGCGGGCGCTGGCATTGTGCCGAGTACGCGTCCGGAATTCGTGCGCACTGTCGACATCGGCCCCACACTCGCCGCCCTGCTTGGTATCAAGGTCGGCGAGCGTGTGGACGGTGTGCCGCTTTCAGTCGGCTCCCCACCAGTTGGGACGTCGTCAGCCGAACAACGGCGCTGACTGAATTCCCGCTCAGTTCATGGGTTCTATTTCGCGAATCGCCATCGATCCCCGTGACTGAGCATGCGGACAGGTGCGGGCAATGGCCTCCGCCTCGTCATAGTTCGCGGCGTCGATCAGAAAATATCCCGACACCACTTCGCGCACTTCGGCGTATGGGCCATCGCGCACGACGATCTTATCCCCTTCCTTGCGAAGGATCCGTCCACCCTCGTCGCGCAATTTCTCGCCGCCACGCAACTTTCCCTGCGCCGCCAACGAGTTGGACCAGCTCGAGTAGCGCGCCAGAACGTCCTGCAACTCGGCAGGCGACATCGTGGTGAATTCCGTGGGATCGTCGGACAGCAGCAGCATGTACATCGGCATGACAAAACACCTCGAAAAAAGAAACTGACGGTGGGCGACACATCGGAACATGCGCCCGGGTACTCGGTTGACGCAGGATCCCGCCCGGAATCGACATGGCTTCGTGAACTCGCGCCATGGACCGGTCGTGCCGAGGATTTGCTGACCCATCCGCGTGGGTTTCGCGACGCTGCCGCCCGTCTGACCGCGCATCTGCTGTCACGTCATGGTGCCGCCGCCCTCGACCGTATCGAGGATGCCGTGCAGGAGGCCTTCGTGGCGGCCGCCAGGAGCTGGCCGCTGCGCGGAACACCGGCCTCTCCCATGGCCTGGCTCACTCAGGTGGCACAGCGACGCTATCTCGATCTGGGACGACCGCTGCGTCGACTGGTACTCGATGAGGCAACGGTACAAGCGGCTGCCGACCCGGTGTCTGCTGCCCATCAGGATGACCACATCGACGCGATGCTCAATGATTCACTGGACGAATCGCTGCGTCTGCTGTTCATGTGTTGCCACCCCGCGCTGAGCCGCGAAAGCCGCATTGCTCTCACGCTCAAGCATGTGTCGCAATTGAGTGTGGAAGAGATTGCCCGTTTGCTGCGGGCCGAGCCTACGGCGGTTGCGCAGCGTCTTGTGCGCGCCAAGCGCACCCTGCGTGATGTACGGGCCACGTTTGCAGTACCTCCGGCGGCCGACCTGCCGGCGCGACTCGATGATGTGCTGCTCGTTTGCTATGCCCTCTTCACCGAGGGGCATCTGCCAACCAGCGGCGACGCACCATTACGTGAAGATCTCTGTGTCGAAGCGCTGCGCCTGGTCGAGCATTTGCGCGGTTGGCCACCCACCGCGTTGCCAGTCACGCATGCATTGGCGTCGCTGTGCTGGCTCACGATGGCGCGTTTTCCGGCGCGTGATCAAAGTGGCTCCGCAGTTCCTCTGGCCCGTCAGGACCGGAGTCGATGGGACCCGCGGTGCCTGCGGCGCGGACTCGCGGCCTTCGAAATGGCCGTACAGGGGCCCCATCTCTCCCGCTATCACCTCGAGGCACACATCGCGCTGCTCCACGGAACGTCACCATCGTATGATGAGACCCCGTGGGAGGACATTGTCTCGGACTACGACAGGCTGCTTGCACTGGCCGCGTCACCGGCAGCAGAGCTGGCCCGCGCCATCGCCCTCGCCGAATGCGGCCGCATGACGCAGGCCCAGCAGGCACTCGACACCCTCGAGACCACAATCGGTGACTGGCCCGAGTGGCACGCCACAGCCGGTGCACTCGCTTTGACTGCCGGCAACGTTCCGCTCGCCGTGTCGTGTTACGATGCGGCACTCGCCTACCCTGTGGCCGCACCAGTGCGTGCCTATTGGATCGAGCAGCGGGCCTCTGCGCTTGATCGGCTGGATCCGTCGACCCGTGAGCAACAGTCATCGGCCCATCCCGAAGCCCCGACGACACGACCAACGGACATCTAGCTTCTCTGCATGCGCCCCGTCCCGGACTCCAAGCCTATCGTTCGCTCCCGTACCCCCTGGGGCATGTGGTGGGCGATCTCCGGCGCGTGGTGGGCACTCAACGGGCTGACCCACGCTTCATCGCGCGCTTCCATGAACGGTCAGTCGTTCATGGAGTCTGCCAAATACGACTTCATCAGTGCGGCGCTGTGGGTGCCATTCACGGTGCTCGCCTTCTGGCTGGCTGAACGTGCGCCGGTCACGCGCATCTCCTGGCCGCGCACGGTCCCATTGGTTGTTGGTGCAGCAAGCGCCGTCGTTCTCGTGCGCGCCTTGTTCGTGATCGCCACCGATCCATTCATTCATTGGTATACCAACCCACCGGTGTTCAGCGATGTGCTGATCACATCGATTACGAACAATTTCTTTCTGTTCTTCCTCTTCGTCGGTGCTGGCCATGCGCTCGTGTACGCCAGACGCATCCGGGAACGCGAAGAACTGCTCTCCCGCGCAGAGCTGCAGCACCTCAAGGCTCAGCTCCATCCGCATTTTCTGTTTAACACGCTGAATGCGATCAGCGCGTATGTACGCGCCGAGCCCGACACGGCCATACAAATGATTACGCGGCTCAGCACGTTGCTGCGACATGCCCTGCAACGTGCCCACACGCAGGAGGTCTCGCTTGAAGAGGAGCTCTCCATCGTGGCCGCATACGTCGATATCGAGCAGGTGCGTTTTGACGAACGCCTGCGGGTCGTCTGGCAGATTGCTCCCGACACCCTGAGCGCCACCGTCCCACACCTGTTGCTGCAGCCACTCGTGGAGAACGCCATTCGACATGGGTTCTCCTCCCTCAGCCGGTTGGGCACCGTGGAGATTCGCACTGAGCGGCACGGCAATGCGCTCCACCTGCTAGTGCGGGACGATGGCGTTGGGCTTCCGGCTTCAGCGTTGGCCCAACTGGATCAACCGATCGTAACCAGCAACACATCACACGGCATCGGTTTGAGCAATGCACGTGAACGTCTGCGCCAGCTGTACGGTGACGCGCACACCTTCCTGCTCGCTCCACGTCAGCCACACGGCCTCGATGTGCGCATCGTGTTGCCCTTTCGCCCGTTCTCCAGAGGTTGAGCGATGTCGCCTGCCAGTGGGGTCGCATCGCCGACCCGCATTCCTGTTCTCATTGCCGATGATGAAACACCGGCACGACGCGGCATCCGCGCCATGGTCGAACGACACCCGGATCTTCTAGTCGTTGGCGAAGCCCGCTCGGGACAGGAAACCGTCAGCGCCATTGAGTCGTTGCGTCCGGAACTGGTGTTTCTCGACATCCAGATGCCCGACGGCGATGGCTTCGAGGTGATTCGGCAAGTTGGTGCTGATCGTATGCCGGTGGTGATTTTCAGCACGGCATTCGATGAGCACGCCGTGCGCGCATTCGAAGCGCACGCGCTCGACTATCTACTCAAGCCGTATGATCAGGTTCGCTTCGACGCCGCGCTCGACAAGGCGCGCGAACGCCTGCAACGCCGCTCCATCGACGAACGCCTGCTGCACTTCCTCGAACGCGTGGATGAGCGTACGCGCTATCTCCAGCGCATCGTGGTACGCCACGGCGCACGAACCCAGTTCGTGGCGGTATCTGCTGTGGACTACCTGGAGGCGGATGCCAACTATGTGCGCATCTGGTCCGGCGACAAGCAGTGGCTCGTGCGCGAAACATTGTCCAATCTCGAGAAGCAACTTGACCCGACACGTTTTCTGCGCATTCACCGTTCACTGGTGGTGCACGTCACACGAATCGTCGAGATCGAATCATTGTTTGCCGGTGAGTACGTCCTGTCGCTGAACACGGGCAAGAAGCTCACCAGCGGACGCACCTATCGTGCAGCCATTCAGGCGGCACTGGGTATCTGACAGCGGACGACTGTCATTGCTGACTCGCCATTATGAGCCCGCCTTTCACGCGTGTGTTCCGCCACATTCGTCACAATAGCATGGATTGACGAATCGAATTCTCCGAACCTGTGCGCACATCGCGGCATGCATTTTCACACGGGATGCCGCTCGCGTCACTCCATTTCTGTTCGGAGCCTCTCATGCCCTGCCTTCCGCTCTTCGCCGCGCGCACGCTGCTTGCGTGCGGTTCTCTCGTACTGTTGGCCGCCTGCAATGACGACGATGCACCGGAGCCGTTTGTCGGTCCGGATTTTCAGAGCGCATCGCCTTCGCCAGCAATTCCGGTAATCTTTTCTCCCGGCGTAATCTCCATCGGTGACCGCATGTGGCAGTGGCGACTCACACTATCGCCAAACGGCAAGCAAGCATTCTTCTCCCGCAGTGCGCAGTTTTTCCCGTTCACACGCGCCGCCACCATTTACGAAACCCGCCTGCAAAGCGACGGCACCTGGAGCACGCCGATCGTTGCCCCGTTCTCGGGCACGCACAGCGACATCGATCCCTTCCTGAGCCCCGACAATCAGCGTCTCTACTTCTCGTCCATTCGGCCGGTGAACGGCGCAGCGCGTCAGGACATCGATATCTGGTACGTCGAGCGACGGGGCGACGGATGGGGAACACCCGTGCATCTCGGACCTGAAGTCAATTCCACTGATGCGGACGAGCTGTATCCCTCGGCCAGTGCCGACGGCACGCTCTACTTCGCCAGTGGCCCGCTCTTCCCGCAAGCCGGCAAACACTTCGACATCTACAGCGCCGAACGCCGCGGCACCGGATTCGCAGCCAAGGTGGCATTGCCTGCGGCCATCAATACCCAGCCCCAAACCGGTGTGGCGGATCTGCAGGCGGCATGGGACTTCAACCCCGAGATCTCTGTCGACGGCAAGACGCTGGTGTTCACCTCACTGCGTCCCGGCGGATTCGGATTGGGCGATCTCTATGTGAGCACCAAGACAGGCACCACGTGGAGTCAGGCGCGTAATCTCGGGCCGCTCGTCAACACGGCCGATGACGAATACCACGCCACACTCTCACGCAACGGTCAGACGCTCTGGTTCGTGCGCGCCAATCTCGGCAAGCAGATTCGCGGTGACTTCTACCATGTGCGCACATCGGCGCTCAATCTGAAATAGACATGGCATTGCATGGTGCGTGGTCGTGCGGCCCGATCGTCACCGCACGACCACGTTTTCCTGCGTTACGCGAATCAACGACCCGCGTTGGCGCGAACCGAGAGCGCACCCAACCGCTCCCCCGCCGCACGCAACGTTTCTTCGCGCTTGGCAAAATGGAAACGAATGAGATGTTTGACCGGCTCGCGGAAGAAGCTCGATCCCGGCACACCGGCCACACCGACTTCCTTGATCAGCCATTCGCTGGCCGCCGTATCATCGGCAAATCCGAGCGAACTGATATCCACCATCACGTAATATGCGCCCTGCGGTTCGGTGAACGGCAATCCCGTCGAACGCAGGATATCCAGGAAAAGCTCACGCTTCGCGGTATACAGTTCCGTGAGCCCATGGTAGTAACTATCCGGCAATTCGAGAGCGCCGACGGCCGCTTCCATCAGCGGCGCCGCAGCACCAACGGTGAGGAAGTCGTGAACCTTGCGCGCCTGCGCAATCACCGAGGCCGGTGCATGCACATATCCGAGACGCCATCCCGTGATGGAATAGGTCTTGGAGAGCGAATTGCACGTGATCGTACGCTCGAAGGCGCCGGGCAATGTGTTGAAGTACACATGCTCGTGCGGCGCGTAGATGATGTGCTCGTACGGTTCGTCGGTGATGACCCACGTATCGTACTGCTCGGCGTACTTGAGAATCGTGAGCAGTTCCTCGCGCGTGAACACCTTGCCGCTCGGATTGGACGGATTGCAGATCACGATCGCCTTCGGCTTCTGCGCAAACGCCTTCGCGAGGTCGTCTTCGTCGAATCCGAATCCCGGCGGATGCAGCGGCACGTAGATCGGTTCCGCACCGGAGAGAATCGCATCGGCCGCGTAGTTCTCGTAGAACGGCGAGAACACGATGACCTTGTCACCCGGATTGCAGGCCGTCATCATCGCCACCATCATCGCTTCGGTGCTACCGCACGTCACGACGAGATGCTGATCAGCGTCAACATCAAGACCTGTGAAACGCGAAATCTTTTGCGCCAACGCCTGACGAAAGCGCGGCGCGCCCCACGTCACGGCGTATTGATGAAACGGTCCGCGTGTCGCACGTTCGAGACCTTCCAACAGCACTTCCGGCGGATCGAAATCCGGGAAACCCTGCGAAAGGTTGATGGCACCGTGCTGATTCGCGAGGCGTGTCGTGCCTCGGATGACGGACTCGGTGAAGACCGATAGGCGGGTGGCTGTCGAGGGCATGACGCGGACACTACCGCGCACGCCTCCGAAGCGCCAGCGCCACTGTTACGAGGCCAAGTACGGTGACATCGATCGCACCAAAGGCCACCGCCGCTGCGGCTGCTTTTGGATGCTCGTGCGGATGTGACATACCAAGCAGTGCCCCTGCGGCTGTGCAAACGGCCACAATCGCGAGTATACGATGCCCGGCCGCCTTGGGCTGTCTGGGAAGCAGTTCGGCATGACGTGCGCGCCATTGCCAAAGCAATCGACGTTGGGCGATGTGTCGCCACATGAATGCCGTGACCAGTGCAAATCCGATGGTGAGCCAAAGCTGTAGGGCATCATGCAGTGGCACGGGCCCACCAAAATGTGGCACGGCCATTCGCAACATCGGCAAATGCGGAACCAGCCAGCCGCTGTGATTCCCGTGTGTGATTCCGTCGAGCACCACATGTGATACGCCACCAACCCACGCCGACGATGCGACGACCAGCCATTCGCGGAGCGTGGATGGCGGAGCAATGGCTGACAGATCGTGCAGTCGGAGGGCCGAGTGGTCGCGCAGGAATGGGAGCAATACCGGGAACACACGTGCCGGCAGCAACCACGTCAGCAGCATCGTGACTGGGACGGTGAACCAGAACTGGGCCAACAACGTGTGACTGAACAACCAATCATCCGCCATGCGGCCGATGAATTCGAGATCGGGAGCCATACTGCCGATGACCAGTGCCAGGCCGGAGAAATGTCGCGGCCAGCGCAATTTGAGTGGCAGCACGAGCGCCTGATGGGACAGGATCGTTGCGGGCATGCGAACAACCTACGCAACACACGAGACATACCCGCGACAGTGCCGTCTCGACACCGTGCCCCTTCAGCAACGATCGCATCACAGAGCAGGCTTCGCCATGCAGCCCTGCTCATGTGCCCCTGGGACTGCTGAGTCGTCTTCCGGTTGGCCTCCACCGTCACGAGGCTGGCCAATGCAGGTCATTTCCCCGAACACATCCTCACGTGCCGCAGCTCGACAAACTGATCGCTCGCCTCGAATCGGGGGCCGCCTCCGCCATCGTGTTGGAAGCCGATTCCCCCATTCTGTTGCAGACGTCGCTGGGCATGCAGCAATTCAGTTCGCAGGTGCTCTCCACCTCGCAGGTGCTGGCGCTAATCACCGAAGTCGCCGACGCCGAACTGCGGCCCAGCATCCAAGCCGGGCGCGACATCAGCTTTGCCTATCAGTTCAACGGCAAGCCCTGGCTGGTGAAGCAGGACGACGATCAGCCCGGTTTGCGCATCCGCGTGCGCGCCTGGTCAGAGCGCGACAATGGCGCGCCAACGCCCAAGCCACTCAACACCGAACCGCAGGGTGTGCCGGCCGTTTCCTCGACCGCTTCCGCGACACCTGTCACACAGCCCGCGACTCCAACGCCTGTGCGTACCGTACCGCGCCGCGCCGATGACACGCCGCGTACCGAAAGCGTCGATACCGCAGAAGCGCGCGAAGCACTGGACGCCTTGTTGCGCATTCAAGTGTCACGCGGCGCAGCGGACTTGCACCTGCGCGTAGGAGAGCCGCCCATTTTCCGACTCGGTGGAGACCTCGTCCGCTTGGACGGAGAATCGCCGCTTACCGCAGACGGTCTCGACGCCATGCTCCGGTCGGTCATGCCGGAAAAGAATCAGGGCGAATACGACCAGCTCTGGGACACCGACTTCGCATACGAGATCGAAGGACTCTCGCGATTCCGTGTGAACGTGCTTCGCGACCGCTACGGCATTGCGGCCGTCATGCGTACGATTGCCAGCACCACCGTCACGGTGGAACAGATGGGCATTTCTCCCGAAGTGCAGGCGCTGTGCAATCTCACCAAGGGGCTCGTGCTGGTGACCGGACCTACTGGCTCCGGCAAGTCCACGACCTTGTGTGCGCTGGTCGATCTCATCAATCGCACACGGTCCGATCACCTCATCACGATCGAAGATCCGATCGAGTTCGTACACCAGAGCAAGAAGTGTCTGATCACCCAGCGCCAGGTTGGTGTGCACACGCAGTCGTTCAAGAGCGCACTGCGCGCCGCCCTGCGCGAAGATCCGGACATCATTCTCGTTGGTGAGTTGCGCGACCTCGAAACCATTGCCATTGCCATGGAGACCGCCGAGACGGGTCACCTCGTGTTCGGCACGCTGCACACGACGACAGCGGCGTCCACCATCAATCGTATCGTGGATCAGTTCCCGGCCGATCGCCAGGAACAGATCCGCATCATGCTGTCGGAGTCGCTCAAGGCGGTGGTGTCACAGGTGCTCTGCAAAAAGATCGGCGGTGGACGCGTGGCGGCGCGCGAAATTCTCATCGTCAACAAGGCTGTCAGCGCCCTCATTCGTGAAGGCAAGACGGTGCAGATCCCCAACATCATTCAAACCCAGCGCAAACTGGGTATGGAAACGCTCAACGACGCGTTGCTCAATCTGGTCAAGACCAAGCAGGTCGAACCCGACGAAGCCTACAACAAGTCCGTGGAGAAGAAGGACATGGCCATGAAGCTCAAGGCTATCGGGTTCGCGGTGAACGCGGCCGGGCAAGACGACTAACGAGAAGCGTAAGCTGAACTACGTAAGCTGGACAGCGTAATGAAAACTGCGTAAAGCCACTGCAAGCGGGGCTGGTCACCCAACGGGGACTGGCCCCGCTTCGATTGTGCCAGGCAGCAATAGCTGGCGCGTATCAATGGCAATGCGCTCCGATATGGCCTCGAGGGGGAGGTCATTGCGATCGGTACCGAATGGCTCTTCGATTTCGGTGGCGAGCAGTTCAAGACCCATGGTGGCAAAGAATGTGAACATGCAGGCAATGACAGTTCCGTAGCCGAATTCGCGTACGAGACCAAATGGCATGATCAGCGCGTACAGCAGCACGAACTGCTTGACGTACGAACTGTATGAAAACGGAATAGGCGTGTTGCGGATACGCTCGCAGCCGCCGGTCACATCGTCGAACGCCAGCATCAATGGCGTCAGCGATACCACGGCCTCGCGCGGCAGTTCACCCGAGGCGACCTGTCCGTGCAGCCGTTTCGTGAGTCGCTGGACTACCACATTCGGGCCGTGGGGGCCTGGAGCACCACGCGGTGCGCGCAGATGCTCCGTCAGCATCACCGGATACTGCTCCAGCATTTCCGCATATTCGGCGCGCGCTGCATGTCCCGCCGGGAGCAGCGCATCCAACTGATGCGCCAGGCCGCGCGAGATGTTCACCAGCTGTCCCCAGAGCCGTCGACCTTCCCACCAGCGGTCATACGATGTGTTGGTGCGAAACACCAACAACAGACCAAGGATGATGCCGAGGATGGAGAGAAAGCTCGGCCCAAGCGGAACGGCAACGCGGAAGACGTCGGTTTCAATCCATACGACCAATGCCGCCCAGATGCCGGCGGCAATCACATCAAGAATCAGTGTGCGAAAGACCGGGCTGCGCGGGAAGTCGAACAGAATGCGCAGCCAGTTCTTTGGGTCGTAAATAATCATGTTCGGAACAGCAAGCGTAAAGGAAACTGCGTAAGGAGGAACTGCGTAAAGAGACTGTACGCGAGACGGCGTAAGCGAAACGGCGTACGCTCTACTTCGCGGCCGCCACGCACTCGAGTTCCACACGTGCTCCGAACAGTAGCGTGGCCTGCACGGCGGCGCGCGCAGGGTACTTGCTGTCCGTGAAATAGCTCTTGTAGACCTCGTTCATCGCCGGCCACTCCGCGAGATCTGGCAGAAACACGGTGCACTTGACCAGACGGTCCATGCCGACGCCCGACGCGGCGAGCACCGTCTTGATGTTCTCCATCACCTGACGTGTTTCCGCCTGAATGCCACCGGGTACCAGCTTGCCATCGGTACCCATGCCAAGCGTGCCGGATACGAAGATCAGATTGCCCACGCGCACAGCCGGCGAGAACGGATTGGCCGGCGGACCGTCGGGCTGAATGAACTCCGGATCGGCGGAGGCGACCGGTACCGCAGTTCCGGCGGCGGCTGCGGTTTGACCTGTCCCGCTAGCCGGCGCATCGGGTGCGGCGCATGCCGAAACACCGACCGTGGCGAGCAGCAGGAGTGAAGAACCCACCAGCCGAGCCAGTGGGCGAGTCGTCGCGAAAGAGAGGATGTTGGTCATGCACCGAACCTGACGGCGGCGATCAATCCGTCAAGCGGTCCATCATGCATCCCGGCAGGACGATTGATTGCGGTCAATGCGCCCGAAACCCTCGCGTTCACCCGGCCCACGCGGCACCTTTGCCCACCTCACCAGTTCTATCGGCCGCAGGCAACGGGCCGCAATCGGGAGGAGCAGTGCAGCAAACGCAGACGACTGCCTACGACGCCATCGTGGTCGGCTCAGGCATCTCCGGTGGATGGGCCGCCAAGGAACTCACCGAGAAAGGCCTCAAGGTCCTCCTGCTCGAACGTGGACGAAACGTCGAGCACATCAAGGACTATCCCAACGCCACCAAGGGGCCGTGGGAGTATCCGCATCGCGGTGGTCGCACACAGCAGATGATCGCCGACTATCCGGTGCTCAAGCGCGACTATCCGCTCAACGAAAAAAATCTCGACTACTGGGCTAGCGACAAGGATTCGCCATACACCGAAGTCAAACGCTTCGACTGGTATCGCGGCTATCAGGTCGGTGGCCGATCGCTCATGTGGGGACGTCAGAGCTATCGCTTCAGCGATTTCGACTTCGAAGCCAATGTGAAGGAAGGCATCGCCGTCGACTGGCCCATTCGCTATCGCGACATCGCCCCGTGGTACTCCTACGTCGAAAAACACGCCGGTATTCAGGGCACGAAGGAGAACCTGCCCCAGTTGCCCGACGGTGAATTTCTCCCAGGCTTCGGACTCAATTGCGGTGAGCAGCACGTCGCTGCGGAACTCAAGAAAGCCTACAAGGGCAAGCGACATCTATTCATTGGCCGCAGCGCCAATCTCACACGTCCGCTGCCTGGCCGTGGACAGTGCCAGACGCGCAATGCCTGCTGGCTTGGTTGTCCGCTGGGCGGCTACTTCAGCACGCAGTCGTCGACACTGCCGCCGGCCATGGCCACCGGAAATCTCACGCTCCGGCCACACTCCATCGTGCACGAACTCGTGTACGACAAGGACACGAAGCGTGTGAAAGCAGTGCGGGTGCAGGACGCACTCACCAATGAGTCCATCGAGTACACGGCCAAGATTTTCTTCCTGTGTGCCTCGACACTCAACAGCACGTGGCTGCTCATGCGCACGGCCACCGACATCTGGCCCGGTGGGCTTGGCAGCACGAGCGGCGAATTGGGCCACAACCTCATGGACCATCACTTCCGACTCGGCGCGAGCGGCCGACTCGAAGGCTTTGATGACAAGTACTACTACGGCGGCCGTCCGTCGGGCTTCTACATCCCGCGATTCACGAATCTCTTTGGCGACAAGCGTCCGTATCTGCGCGGCTTTGGCTATCAGGGCAGCGCCAGTCGCGCCGGTTGGGGGCGCGCGGTCGCCGAGTTGGGCATCGGCGGTGATTTCAAAGACGAAGCCGCGCAGCCGGGTCAGTGGAGCATTGGTGGCACCGCGTTCGGCGAGATGCTACCCGACCACAGCAACATGATCTCGCTTGACCAAACGAAGAAAGACAAGTGGGGCATGCCCGTGCTCAAGATCGATTGCGAGATCAAGGAGAACGAGCATCTCATGCGCAAAGACATGACCGTCGAGATGGCCGAAATGCTCGAGGCCAGCGGTGTGAAGGATGTGCGTACGTACGACAACGGGTACTCGCCCGGCATGGGCATCCACGAGATGGGCACAGCGCGCATGGGCCGTGATCCCAAGTCGTCGGTGCTCAACAAGAACAATCAGGTCTGGGACGCGCCCAATGTGTTTGTCACCGACGGGTCGTGCATGACATCGGCGGCTGCCGTGAATCCATCGCTCACCTACATGGCGCTGACCGCGCGCGCGGCGGACTTCGCCGTGAATGCGCTCAAGCGGCGCGATCTGTGAGGGCCGCGATATGACTAACCACATCGATCGCCGCGAAGCCATCAAGCGTGTCAGTGTCTTGCTTGGAGGCGCGGCGCTCATCGGCGGCAGTGGACTCATCACCGCATGCGCGGGGGATCGTCCGCCCTCACCCGATGCCCCAACCGCCAAACCAATCGGCAATTTCTCCGTCGACGATCAGCGTTTCCTCGACGAAGTGGCCGACACCATTCTCCCTACCACAGCCAAATCGCCTGGTGCCAAAGCCGCCGCGACCGGTCCGTTCATGGCGCTCATGGTGACCGATCAATTCGTGCCGGAAGATCAAACCATCTTCCGCACAGGTCTTCGCACCATCGACGACAACTGCCGCGCGGCGCACAATGTCGGATTCATGCAGGCCACACCGGAACAGCGCACGGCCGTTCTCACAGCGCTCGATAAGGAGCAGCACGAGTATCAGCGCAACAAGACGCGGGAAGAGCCCACGCACTTCTTCCGCATGATGAAGGAGCAGGCGCTGGTGGGTTTCTTCACATCGGAGATCGGTTACACGCAGGCCATGCGGTACAAGGAAACACCGGGTGAGTATCAACCCTGTGTACCGTACGTAAAGGGCGAAACAATCTGGGCTTCACACGCCTAAAGTTCCTTTACGCTTTTCCAACCTTACGCAGTCCACCTTACGCCTCTTTTAGTCCCATGTTCAGAAACCTCGACGATTTTCGTACTCAATGGTCCTGGGAATCCGACATCACCAGCAAGCTCATTGGGCAGTTGACTGACGCATCGCTCGCCCAAGCCGTGGTTCCCGGAGGCCGCACGCTCGGTCGTCTGGCATGGCACATCGCGCAGACGCTACCGGAGATGATGAATCTCACTGGCCTCGAGGTCACCGGCATCGACCCACACGCGCCTGCACCGGGTGATGTCAGCACCATCAAGGCCGGTTTCGACGCCGCCAGCGCGTCATTGATCGAACAGATCAACGCCAAGTGGACCGACGCCTCACTCACCGAAATGCACGACATGTACGGTGAGCGCTGGAGCGCAGCACAGGCGCTATTGGCATTGGTGGCGCATCAGGCCCATCATCGCGGACAGATGACCGTGCTGATGCGTCAGGCCGGACTCAAGGTGCCCGGTATTTACGGTCCCGCTGAGGAAGAGTGGGCGGCCATGGGGATGCAGCCGCCGCCTGTTTGACACTTTTCTCCCGCGACAATTGTCCGACGATGGCGCCACCGATTCCACCAAGCACGGTAAACAGCGCGGTGGGAATGAGGACGGGAGCGCTATCGTCGCAGGTCCGTTGGCAACTCTGATGGGCGAGCATGTATGTCGTGCCGCCCACAGCCACGGCCCCAATGAATGCCCCCAGGAGCACGCGCTTCTTTCCTTGCACACGACGTGGCATTTCCATTGGCCATACACCGCTGCTGTGTGACGCAACGTCTGATGTGACGAGCGCGCGATTCTGCACCAAATCCGACAGCGCTACCGGCTGCAGCTCCTGCGAATGCAAAGCATTCGGAGCACAACAGCACAGCAGCGCTGCCAGCATTGCACGCATCAACGTCTGACGACTGGTTCGAGCCGCACGATCGGCGTCGGCTTACCCTGCTGATCTTCGAGCGCCACGTAGATGAACCCATCGGGTCCCTGCTTCACATCACGCACGCGACCCGCGTTGCGCAGCAGATTCTCCTGGAACTCCGCACGCTGACCATCAAGCGTGATACGCGCGATACGCTGTCCCGCCAAGCCACCAGCGAAGATGCTGCCCTTCCAGTTCGGGAACTTGTCGCCCGTGTACACCATCAAACCCGACGTGGCGATCGACGGCACCCACACGTGCTTGCCGTTCTCCATGCCCGGCGCCATGGTGCCGGCGTGAATGGCCTTGCCTGGTCCGTAGTTCACACCAAAACCCACCACCGGCCAACCGTAATTCTTGCCGGCTTCGGGCTGATTGAGTTCATCACCACCCTGCGGGCCGTGCTCCGTTTCCCAGAGATCACCCGTCACCGGATGCACCAGCAATCCCTGCGGATTGCGGTGACCGTAGCTCCAGATCTCGGGCTTGGCGCCAGAACGTCCAACGAACGGATTGTCCGTCGGCACACGACCATCATCCATGAGGCGAATGATCTTGCCATGATGATTCGACAGATCCTGCGCTGGATGCTTGGTCAGATCACCCTCAGGTGCGATCTGGCGATCACCCACGCTGATGAATACGTGGCCGCTCTTGTCGAACGCGATGCGTGAACCGAAGTGGCCCGGACGACCCTTCGTGTCTGCCACGAAGATGTCCTGTCCTTCAACCAGCGCATCATTCACGAACTTCGCGCGATGCAAAGCGGTGGTCGAACCACCCGTCACCGCCTTTGAGTACGTGATGTACACGAAGCGGTTCTGCGCAAAGTTGGGATGCAGCGCGATATCGAGCATGCCACCCTGCCCCGCCGCGACAACCGCTGGCGCGCCACTCACTGGTGTGGGCAGCAGCTTGCCGGCGCGCACAATGCGCACACGACCGGGACGTTCGGTGACGAGGATATCGCCGCCCGGCACGAAGGCCATGCCCCACGGATTCACGAAGCCATCGGCGACCGTGACCGCGCGATAGTCGTGCACCGACGACTTCTGCACGGCGGGAGCCGCCGCCTGTGCCCCAAGCACCTGCGGGAACAGAGGTGATACCAACATCGGTGTTGCACCGAACACGGCGGCCATCACATGCCGCAGCGACGAACCACGCATCGCAAATCTCCTGGGATGACGGAAGGGAACCCCCTTAACCTACCGACCCGACCCGGAGGTGAGCAAAGGTCTCCGGAGAGCCTAGGCAAAGGCCTTGAGCACCCGCACTGTATTGAGATGCACCGCCACCGTATCGTGAATGTCCCGCCCATATCCGCCACTCATGGTCGTACAGACGGGAATGCCCACCTCCCGGCACGTCTCCACCACATAGTGGTCCCGCGCCATCAGCCCATCGAATGTGAGCTTGAGACGCCCCAAACGATCGCCTTCGTGTGGATCGGCGCCCGACAGATACATCACAAGATCCGGGCGTGATGCGCGCAGCACATCCGGCAGATGTTCACGCAGCAGGCCGAGGTAGGTGTCGTCGGTCGTACCGTCCTCGAGTTCGACATCGCGCGTGCCTGGCACCTTGTGGAATGGAAAATTCTTCGCGCCATGCATGCTGAACGTGTACACATTGGGGTCATCAGCGAAGCACGCGTGTGTGCCATTGCCCTGATGCACATCGAGATCCACGATCGCCACGCGGCGTACACGTCCCGAATCCTGCAAACGACGCACGGCGATCGCGGCATCATTGAACGTGCAGAAGCCCTCCCCACGATCGGGAAACGCGTGATGCGTTCCACCCGCCAGATTCATGGCCACACCATGCGCGAGCGCACTGTCTGAGGCTTCGATGGTGCCCTGCACCACACGAAACGCGCGCTCGACAAACGACGGACTCCATGGCAGTCCGATGCGCCGCTGATCAGCCGGACTTAAAGTCCCCTGCTCGATATGCGACACGTATTCCGGTGTGTGAATGCGCAGCACCTCATCACGCGTCGCCCGTGGCGGATCGTGCAGACACTCCAGTGGCACAAGCGCCTCACGAAGCACGCCCATTCGCAACAGCTCGTACTTGGACATCGGAAACCGATGACCATCCGGCAGATCGATCGTGTAGCGGGCTGACGACCACAAATGCAGCACGGGCAGGCGACGAAGTACGAGTGAATCAGGTGGTGAAGACGGGCGTACCGGAAGGACGCCACGTGCCGCACGATCAGCAAGCGCCTCCCGAAATGCGTAGATTCAGGGTCTGTCGTTGTTCCCTTCCTCCGCAGGACGAGGTTCTCCCGTGACATCACTGCGTGCGCGGCCGCTGGGCGCGCTCTCCGCTGGCCTCTCGGTCGGCGTACTCTCCCTCACCGTGGCCACAGCACTCGGCGCTCAGGGAGGCAAGCTGCCCACGCCGATCAGCGTCTTGGTGGCTCCCAACAAGGCCGCCGGCACCGTATGGTCGGACGAAGGCCCGCGTACCTGGGCGCCGCGCCCAACAGTGGCTGGCATTACGGCCAACGATCTGCGCACGCGTCTCTATCAGTTGGCCGCCGACTCCATGCGCGGTCGTGCCATGGGTGAGCCAGGCAATTTCAAAGGCACCGAGTACATCGCCCGCGAATTCCGTCGTCTAGGCCTCATGCCGGCCGGCGACAGTGGCACGTTCTTCCAGGTGATGCCCTACGGTCCGATCGGCATCGACAGCAGCAGCGCCACGCTGCGGATCGGATCGCAGACATTGCGCCAGAAGACCGACTGGGTGCCGCAGGGTCCGACGGCCACCAACGGCGTCGGATCACGCGCCGCGCTGAACGATGTGCAGGTGGTGTTTGCCGGCACCTATGGCGATACCACCGTGGCGCTCGATGCCAACGCGATGAAGGGCAAGGTGCTCGTGTTCACCGCCCCGACAGCCGGCGCTGCCGTTGCAGCAAGCACCGGCGCCCCCGTGAGCTTCGTGAGCTGCAGTGATGTGCCCGACAAGTTCGGCGCCAACGCCTCCATTGCCGAAGAAGCACGTCAGCGTGCCAACCCCACCGCTCCGCCGGCGCGTCGCCCCCTACCCGTGGGTGTGCGCGATCTCCGTCCCGAGCGCATCGGCGCAGCGGGAGTGCTGGTCATCGGTCTCGATGACATGTCGGCCACCGCTCGGAACACGGCCTTTGCGCAGCCCATGGGCATGCGCCCCGCACAGGCGCTCAACGCCAATGCACCAGCCGCTGCCACGATCTCGCGCGCCATCGCCGAACAACTCTTCGGCAAGCCCATCGCGCAGGTCACGGTCGGAACAACGGGTCAAAACATCAGCGCGTCGTGGCAGCACGGATGGCGCATGTCGAGCACACCCGCCCGCAATGTGATTGCGATGCTGCCGGGCAGCGACCCCACGCTCAAAAGCGAGTACGTGCTCGTGGGCGCGCATAACGATCACGTGGGCGTCAATCCGGTCGTCGTCGATCACGACTCCGTGCGCGCGTACAACATGGTCGTGCGTCGTCAGGGCGCCAACGATCCGGTGTGCGTGCCCACCGCCGCACAGCAGGCCCGTATCGACTCACTCATTGCCATCGCCCGCTCGGTCCGTGCGCCGCGCCGCGACAGCATCATGAATGGTGCCGATGACGATGGTTCGGGCACCGTGGTCATGCTCGAAATCGCCGAACAGTTTGCCAAGCAGAAGCCGGCGCGCTCCATCGTCTTCGTATCTCACCAGGGCGAAGAACGCGGCCTGCTCGGCTCGCGCTGGTTCACCGACAACCCCACGATCCCGCTCGAAAAGATCGTGGCGGCCCACAACATGGACATGGTGGGCAAGGGCAAGAACTGGCAGGTCAAGTACGGTGGACCGGCCTCGGTGCAGATGCTGGGCGCCCGTCGCCTGTCGCGCGAGTTTGGCGACATCATCGACTCGGTCAATTCCAACATCCCCGAGCCCATGTCCATCGACAAGACCTGGGATGTTCCGGCCAATCCGCTCAATCGGTTCTGCCGAAGCGACCAGGTGAACTATGTCCGCAAGGACATTCCCGTGGTGTACATGTCCCTCGGATACGCGGTGGATTACCACCAGCACACCGACGAACCGCAGTACATCGACTACGATCACTCGGCTCGCCTGGGGCGGTTTGTCCATGCCGTCATGACGGGCGTGGCCAACCGGCCGGACAAACCCGCCATTGCGGGTCCCGACCCGACCATGCCCACCTGCGGGCGCTAAGGCCGAGGGGAATTCGGGCCAGATCCCGCCCCGCAGCGCCTATTCGGGCAATCCGTGCCAGACGTCCCCCTCGCGGGGCCAGCGGCCACTTCCTACGTTTCGGGGGTGGCCGCTTTAGTCTCCCAGCCGGATTCGGCGATGTCCTCAGCACCAAAATCGCCTGCTCCGCGCCGGGCCAGTCTGCGGGCTCGTATGCGCGCGGTGGCGGTTTTTGTCGCCATCGCGTTTGCGTTGCTGGCGTGGCTTCGCGCACGCGATCGGCAACTCGCCGAGCAGCGACTGATTGGTGAGCGTGCATCGGACAATGCGCAGGCGGTGACCCGTGCGCTCGACGCGCAGATCGGTCAGGTCCAGACGCTGCTGCAAAGTCTGCATTACGTAGTGGATCTCAATGCGCCAGCGTCGGTCACCGACTCGGTGCTGCGTGTCCTGCATGACCGCATGGTCGCGCCGTACTCCAATCTTTTTCTGGCCGATACAGCGGGTCAGGTATTAGGCGCGGCGCGCATCCTCCCGGCCGGCCGCGCGGCGATGAACATCTCCGACCGTCCGTACTTCCAGGAGGTCGCGCGCACACAGCGCTTTACCGTCGGAGACCCGGTCCGCTCACGAGCCCTGCCGGACTCCGTGCGCATCATGCCGTTCATTGCGCCCATCACCGACCAGCGCACCGGACAGCCCAAGGGTTATGTCGGCGCATCCATTCTGGTGGATTCACTGGAAGGGGTGCAGATGGCGCGCCGGCTGCCGCCCGGTTCTGTGCTCACGGTCCTCAATGCTAACGGTCGTATCATTGTCCGCACGCTCGACAGCGACCGGTGGATCGGCAAGATGTTTCCGGGTTTCTCGGTGCGTGGTCAGGCCGAACAGCCCGTTGGCACCGACACCATCGTGCCAAGCGATATCGACCACGTTGATCGACTGTTCGGTTCCGAGTACCTGCGCTCCATCGGTTGGCGTGCCTATGTCGGCATTCCGGTCTCCGAGGTGTTTCGCGCTGCGCGTTTGCAGTTCGTGTACGACCTGGCCATCGGCATTCTCGGCGGGCTTGTCGTTGTGTTCGTGGCCTACTGGGTCACCGCGCGTCTGCTCACACCGATCGAATCGCTCACGCTTGACGCACGAGCGATTTCCGAAGGCGACATGCGGCGGCGTTCGCAGCTTTCATCCGATGACGAAGTCGGTGAACTGGCACGCACCTTCAACGCCATGGCCGACGCCATTGTCGATCGCGAAGCAGCGCTCACTGCATCGCAGGATCGATTGCGCGAGGCGCAGAAACTCGAAGCGCTTGGTTCGTTTGCCGGCGGCATTGCGCACGATTTCAACAACTACCTCTCGTCCATTCTCGGGCACGCTGAACTGGCACGAGAAATCGTACCGGTAGGGCATGAAGCGCGCACCGAAATCGATCACACGATCGACGCGGCTCGCCGTGCAGCGGATTTGACGCGGCAGATTCTCGTCTTCAGTCGTCAACAGGTTGTCGAGCCACGCCTCGTCAATCCGAACGACATCGTGCGTGGCATCGAACGCTTGATTGCACGTGTGCTTGGCGAAAGCATCACGTTCACGAGCCAGTACGACGATCGCACCGGCAGCATTCGTGTGGATCCGGGCCGTCTCGAGCAGGTGTTGATGAACCTGGCCACCAATGCGCGAGACGCCATGCCGCGCGGCGGCGAGTTCTACATCAGTGTCTCACGACTGCAGGTGCATGCGGGCTCCCCACTCGGCATCGAGCCTGGCAACTACGTGTGCTATACCGCACGCGACAGTGGCGACGGCATCCCGAAGGAAGTGCTCGATCGTGTCTTCGAGCCATTCTTCACGACCAAGGAGCGCGGGCGTGGTACGGGCCTTGGCCTCGCCATTGCCTACGGCATCGTGAAACAGGCCGGTGGTGCCATGTCAGTGGAAAGCGCTCCCGGCGTGGGCACCACATTGCGTGTCATGTTGCCGGAACTCGATCGGCCTGCCGACGCCGAGGAACGCGCAGCAGAGGAGTTGCCACCGCCTGGCCAGGAGCGCTTGCTGGTCGTGGACGACGAGCCGGCCGTCGCCAAGATCGCTGAGCGTTTGCTGCAGCAAGCGGGCTACGCGGTGGAGTCAGCCATTGGAGCGCGTGATGCACTGACGCGCTTCGAAACGCAGCACTTTGACATGGTGATCAGCGATGTGGTGATGCCTGGCATGTCAGGGCCGGAGCTGGTGCGCGAACTCACCCGTCGTCGGCCGGAGCTGCGAGTGCTCTTCGTGAGTGGCTATGCCGATGACGATGCATTGGTGGCCGACATTGCGGCCCGGCAAGTGGCATTCCTCCCCAAGCCCTTCTCGCGCGCCAGTCTGTTGCACAAAGTGCGCGACGTACTGGACGGCAAGAAGGTCGTGGGGAAAGACTGACGCTGTACGGCCGCTTTACGGCGTTATTTCTTCGTCCATTGCTCGCACCCCGTGTTGCGACGCGTGTCCGCCAGTTCGAGGATAGTCCACGCCCCGGCGTCGCTCTTGGTGAGAAGGAAGTGGTCCACGCCACAATGTGAGAACGTGGTACCGCGGAAAAATGCGTAGTCCACCCACACCGACGCCAGCGCGCCGTCAACGAACACCTTTTCGTTGGCAATACGCTCATCCCACACTTCCGTGTGCGGCGTACCAACGGCCTTCGCGAAACTGTCGGCACCATTGGTGACACTGGCTGTCATCACGCCCTGCCGCGGCGCGACCGTGATCATACGAACGTTCGGCGCGAAGACCGAACGGACCATCGTGGAATCACCTTTGCGCATCCCATCGAACAGCTTTTGAACCACGGCCATGATTGCCGCATGGTCGGCCCCTCCTTGATGTCCTGAGTGCGCGGCTTGCGCGCGCACATCCGTAGCTCCCAATGTGAGCGCCAAAGTGGTCGCAGCGGCAGCGAACATCCGAACAGAAGAGCGCGGTGCCATCAGCAGTTGCGCAATACGATCAGTGGCCTTTCGGATCATGGAGAACTCGGGCACGGGGAATCGGAGAACAGCAGCATCTGCGATATTTTCGCTCTCCCCATCACAGGGTGGCAAGGCGAAAAACCGTGCATGGGACAGAAGGCTATTAAGCGTGCTCAATGTGCGACGTCCCTGAGTGTTTCGCCGACCAATGGCAGCGGAGTCGCTGGCAGGCGTATCACGAAGTGGCTCCCCGTATCTGATGTGGTGACAAGTTCAAGCGTACCACCGTGCGCTTCCACAATACGGCGCGCGATGGGCAAGCCAAGCCCGGCACCGGAGGGAGCCGGACCAGTTGGCGCGTTTGCGTTCACCGCATTTGCATTCACCCGATAGAATCGATCGAAGATGTGCTCGCGATCAGCAACCGGAATACCGGGCCCGTCGTCAATCACGTCCACAAGCGCACCACCGGAAGACGTGGCTTCGCAGAGGACCTGAATACGACCGCCGGACGGTGTGTACTTGATGGCATTGTCGAGCAGGTTCATGATGGCGCGCGCGAGCAGCACGCCATCTCCCCGCAGAGGCACTTCGCTGGTTGGGCTGTACTCGAGCACCAGCTCGTGCGCGCGTGCACGCGACATCATGGCGGCGGTGCAATCGCTGACCAGCTCTTCAAGATAGAGCGCCCCAGGTTGTACCATGCGCTGGCCCGCATCTCCTCGCGCCAGAAGGAAAAGGTCATCCACAATGCCGCGCAATCTTTGACCTTCGCTATCAATGATACGAAGCGCCCGCTGATACGCATCGGCATCGCGCGGCTCGGCGAGCGCCAGTGCACTTTCCCCTGTGATCACCGCCACGGGCGTTCTCAGCTCGTGTGATGCATCGGCAGTGAATTGCTGATGTAACGCAAACGCCGATTCGATACGCGTGAGCAGCGCATTGAAAGTCTCCGCCAAGCGTGCCAATTCATCGCGCTGCGCTGGCACCGGCAATCTGGCGTGCAATGTTCGAGAGGAAATGTCCTGAGCGGCTTGCCGCATGGTCTCGACAGGCCGAAGGCTCGCGCCTGCCAGCGCCCACGCTCCAAGTGCCGCTGCCAGTGTGGCCAGGACACTGCCCACTATAAGTACGAGACGCATCCGTCCAAGCACGATCTGCTGCCGCGCGGTCGACTGCACTGCCACCGTGATCAGCACACCGTCATCACGGGAGTCCTGCAGGACCACGGCACGATAGGCATGATCCTGAGACACCGACACGGTATCCCCGGCAGCATCCCCAATGGTTTCCCGCGCAGCGTCCCAGAGTGGTGGCCACCACTGCTCAGCAGCTGACGTGCGCGCAATCGAGTCCCGCGCCTCAGTCATTCCAAGTACCGCAGGAACAGTCGTATCGGCCCCACCGGAATAGCCACGTGCGATCAGCACGGTGATATCGCGATAGCGATGATTGGCCAGCGCTGATGCCGTGGCGCGCTCCCATGGCGACGACGGAGGAGCCGACGCAGCATCCGGTGGCGAGCTATCAGTCGCTGCCAACGTCCAGGAGGCACGCACCGCGGTCGCGGCGTCGAGCAATAGCGCGTCCGTATCTGCCAGCGCCAAACGATGCAACGCACGATCCGCCACAACGCCAAGCAGCGTACAGCCCACCGCGACAATCAGGATGGACCAGACCGCCAACCGCGCACGCAGCGTCAAGCCCAGCATCAGCGCTGGCCTTCGGATGATGACAACTGATATCCGGCGCCACGACGGGTATGCAGCAACGCACGTTCTCCCGGCAGCTCGAGCTTCCGGCGAATGCGACCGATGTACACCTCAAGCGCATTGGATGCCGGATCATGGTTTGCATCCCATACATGCTCCATGATTTCGGCTCGCCCAACGACACGACCCGCATGACGCGCGAGATACGCCAGCAACGCGAACTCACGTGTGGTGAGCCCGAGCTCGCGCCCCGCCCGCGTCGCGATCTGGCGACGTGTATCCACCAGCAAGTCGTCGATCGCGTGAGTCTCTTCCACCAGTGTCGGGGCCCGACGCAGGAGTGCCCGCACACGAGCCAGCAATTCCGGCAACTCGAACGGCTTGATCAGATAGTCATCCGCTCCGCTGTCGAGCCCGTCGACGCGATCCTGCACGCCATCACGCGCTGTCAGAATCAGAATCGGAACGCGTAGACCACGTCGACGCAGTTCGCGGCACACCTCAAGACCACTGCGACGCGGCAACATCACATCGAGAATGATGGCGTCGTATTCATTGACCAAAGCTTCTACTTGAGCTTCCTGTCCATCGGCCATGGCGTCCACAGCATAACCCTGCTCTCGAAGCGCGCGCGCCAGCAGGTCCTGCAAACGCAGGTCATCCTCGGCAATAAGCAGCCGCATGAAGCGGGGTCTCCGGTGTTATGTGTCCGTCAGGTTGCCCATCCCACCTTCCATGCGAGTGCCCGAGGCGATGTCCCATACAAGACCTCTCACCACGGCACCGCACCCACCATTCCGGTGAGTGAAACTCAAGCCAATCGAGGATATCACTATGCGTACCCGTCTGCTCGTTCCGGCCATCCTGTCTGCCGTGCTCGCGACCGGTGCGATCAATGCGCAGTCGCCGGCCAAGCCGGCACAGACCGTCCCGGCCAAGCACGACTCGACCAAGGCTGGAACCCACGCCAAGACCGCCGCCGCAGCGACCAAGGGTGCCCCTGCGACCACGCATCAGGCGCCGAAGAGCAAGACTGATTCGGCCAAGCCTACTGCTTCGCACATGCCGGCGAACAAGAAGCCCCCCATGTAACACATGGCTGGTGTCGTGAAGCGGTAGGTTTTGCCCCCGGATCAGCAATGGTCCGGGGGCGTTGTATTGGGTGTCTCATCGCATGACCAGACCAGTCATGCCACCAGCAATGAGCTGGGCCACATTCGATAGCGCGCGCGGCAAGACCAATCCTCCAGGTGCCGCAAGAAAGCGTGGCTCCCATTCAGGTTCGAACTTTTCCTTGAACGCGCGCAGTCCCTGAAAGTTGTACAGCGGTTCTCCCCGCTCGTACAACAGTGTCCCCACACGCGACCACAAGGGGCTCGCTTCCGCGCGTTCGACTTCCGTGGCCCGCAAACCAGACATCGGTGCCATACCGAGATTGAAGCGCTGGTATCCTTCGCGCGCCGCCCACTGCATCAGACGAACGAACAGAAAGTCCATGGTTCCACGTGGCGCATCGGCCGCGTGCCGCATGAGATCCGGCGAGATTTCGCTTCCAGGTGCACCATGCCAGAGGTTGCAGAACGCCACCAGTCGCTCACCATCCACACGCGGCGCGTACACCAGGGCGTGTGGGAAGTGTTGCAGGTATGTCCCGTCAAAATAGCCGAGAGAGAATCCCTTCTCGCGTACGTGCTTCGTGCGTAGCCAACTGTCGGACACACGCTGGAGTTCCGGCAACAATGCGGGGATTTCGTTCGGCATCGCCAGATGAAAGCGCAGCCCTGCATGATCCGCATCCTTGAGCGCCCGACGCATCCACTTGCGTGGCGGTGCATCCCCGAGGTGCGCCTTGAGCGGCACTACGGCTTCCTCACCCAACTTGAGCATCGTGAGACCGAGCTCGATATACAGCGGCAGATGACTTGCAGTGACTTGATAGAACACGGGCCATGCGCCGGCCCGATCCGCTTCGTTGTAGAAGCGCCAGGCCGCATCCGCCTGGCCACGTGCGGAGCCAACGGGATCGCCCATGGAGATCCAGCTTCTCCCGGCCGCACCATACATCACGAAAGCGTCGCGATCCCGCGAGAAAATGAGCGCTTTGTCGCTGAGCAGAGCGAGTGCCCCAACAGAAGTCGGAGCCGTAACTGCAATTGCGGCGGCCTCCGATACCTCCGATTCAGTTGGCGCTGCACCAGGTCGCGCCGAGGGTCGCAACAACCAGAACGTGGCCACGAATATCAACAACGCCATCGCACCAGCACTGGCGCGCAGAAAGCGCGGCGCATTGCCCATGAAGGCGAATTCCCACCATAGCGTGTTCGTGTAGTCCACATGTCGAAACACGAACAGACCCAGCCACACACTCGTCAACACCACACCGGCAACAGCAGCAATCCACCCTGGTGTGAGAAGATCCCAGCTTAATGTGGCCCGCCGATAGAATGCGCCACGTGAAAGCAACAGTGCCACCAGCACCACCGACAACATGCAGGCCTCTTCCCAGTCGAGGCCCTTGGTCAACGAAACGGCAATGCCAATGGCCAGCACACCAATAGCCACACCCCACGCTGCATCGAGGCGACGACGCAATGCGGCACCCAGCACCATGAGCGCCACACCGGCCATGCTACCAACAAAGTGCGAAAACTCCACGAGTCCAAGTGGTAAAACGGACCCCAACACTCGCAGGCGGCCATGCACACCGGGCGTCGCACCAGAAAAGACCAATAGCGCACCGCCAAGAAATGTGCTGATACCGAGTGCCGGCGGGAGTAATGGCTGCAATACACGCCACCACTGCGCCCATGAACTACGCCAAGATGCCACGGCACTGTACACTGCCAGCGCCAGCACACCGAGTGCGAATGGCAGCCAGTAGTACACCACGCGATACATCAGCAGGGATGCCGTAAGCGATGCGGTATCCACGCGGCCATGCAGTCCCATGAGCATGATCGATTCGAACACGCCTACACCGCCGGGCACATGGCTGATCACACCCAGCAACTGCGCCAGCACGAACAGACCGAGAAATCCGAGGAACGGCACCGCGTGATCCGAAGGCAATAGCACCCACACCACCGCACTGGCCGCCGTCCAGTCGGCCAATGCGAGCGCAATCTGGGCAATCGCCATACGCGCAGACGGCAGTTCCATGCTGAATCGCGCCATGGGCCATCGCCATGCGGGACGCTTGTATGCCGCCCACACATACCCAAACACGGCGAGCAGCAATACCACACCGGTTGCGCGTGCCACGGCAACAGGCAAATGCAGCGCTCGCACCAGAGACGCCGGCTCACTGATCAATGCCAGTGCAGCCAGCAGCACCGCACCCAGGCCAAACGTGATGCTGACAAATACGGTAGCAGTGGCGATGGTCACCCCGCTCAATCCCCACTGACTCCACAGACGGAGCCGAACAGCGCCACCCGTCAGCAACGGGAAACCCAATGTCTGACTCAAGGCGTACGCCACAGTCGAGGCAAACCACGTGCGCCCCAGTGACAACCGGCCACCAACCTGACGAAGCGCCAGGTAGTCGTATCCGACCAGGAGTTGATACGCCACGATGGTGAGCAGCAACGCCAGCATCACGCGTGTGCGCGACACGCTCATCACCTCGCGCGTGATTGCGTGATACGACGTGTGTCGCAACAGATCCGCACTGGTCGCCAATACCGCCACAACCACCACGGCCATTGCCACGCGGCTGATCCAGCGCGGTACGGCAGAAACCGACGATCCTTCCAATGATGTACCTGGCACGACCGGCGACCCGCTGACAGCCGGCGTGGAGGGGCGAGGCATAGTCATACCGGAAATCTGCTGCCGGATCCTGAACCTTGGCTAACGCCGCCTTCACCCCGCTATCTCGAATGGCTCTGTTATCTCACCGTCAGGTATGCAGCAACACTATTTCCCGGAGGTTCTTGGGGAGATCGCATGACGCCATTCGTAAGTCATATGCAGCGAAGGTTCCATAGTGTTCGGGTACGTCGACTTGCCGCACTGATGGCAGTCGCCACCTCGCTGCTGATGCCGGGTCCGGGGGACGCGCAGGGCCGTACGGCCCCGGACCCGCTTCCAAAGGTCCAGGAATATCCAAGCGACACCGGTTCAACCTTGGCCGTGTTCTGGAGCGGTGATGGAGGGTGGGCCGATTTGACCCGCCAGGTATCCGGCACGTTGGCAGACCATGGCATCGCCGTGATCGGTATCGATTCGCGCGCCTGGCTTACGGCGCGCGCACGAGATCCCGACGCGGCTGCAGCCACCACGACCATGCTGCTCAGGCACTACCTCACACTCTGGCACAAGTCGCGCATCGTCCTCGTGGGATACTCGAGAGGCGCTGGCTTTCTTCCGTTCATTGCGACCAGACTCGATCCCGACCTTCGGCATGCGACGGAAGCATTGGCACTGCTCGGTATTGAACACACGGCCAGTTTCGAGTTTCACCTCCTCGACCTCATACGATCCACACCGAGACCAACCGACATTGCCGTGCTTCCGGAGCTCTCGCGAGTGACCGTACCTCGCGTGATCTGCGTGTACGGCACCCAGGAGGAGGACACGATTTGCCCGGGCCTTTCCGACGCGAGTGTTGTGCGCCATGCCATTGCAGGGGACCATCACTTTGATCGGGACTATCGTGGGCTCGGTAAGTATCTGGTACTTCAGATTGGCCAGGCGATTCCCGGACGAGGCAGCTCGCACGGTCCCTGACTGGCCAAGACCCAACGGGCGACGAGCCGACCGGCGACGAGCCGATCTGCAAGACTCGCCTCCCGCGAATCCGGAGCGCATCTTGGGGCATGCCCGTCTCCGGCAGGTGTGTGTTCCTGATCAATGCACTCCGCATTGGCTCCGTCCGTATCAGCGTCGGGCATGTGCTCGCCGCGTCGCTGCTGCTCCTGTCGGCGCCACGCATAGCCAGCGCGCAGGAGCGCGGCGTACGTGGCGTGGTGCGTCATGACAGTAGTGGCGCACCACTCGCGCGTGTCACCGTTTCAGTCGATGGCATTCCGCAGTCCGTGCTGACTGACAGCACGGGACGGTTTGCCATCATGCGGCTTCCCCGCGGAACGCTCGTGGTACGTGCGCGACGCGTGGGCTTCACAGCCGCAGAACAACCGGTATCCATCCGCGACGGACAGATCGCCGAGGTGGAGCTGCGTCTGGTGCCATCGTCTGTTACGCTCGATGCTGTGCGCACCACGGCCGCAGTCAGCGAGCGAGAACGATTCGACGGTGCGCCGGCTACCGCCAGTACGACCATCAGCGCCAATGTCCTGACGGCGTTGCCGGCAGTTGGTGAGCCCGATGTGCTGCGTGTCGCGCAGTTGTTGCCCGGCGTAGTGGCCCGCAATGATTTCACAACGGGCCTCAATGTGCGCGGTGGTGAACAGGATCAGAATCTGGTGCTGCTCGATGGTATTCCCCTATTCCAGCCGTTTCATCTTGGCGGAGTGTTCGGGACATTTATCGAGTCGGCCGTCGGTGGGCTGCGTCTGCATGCCGGTGCACCACCAGTGGAATTCGGCACGCGTCTCTCCAGCGTGTTGGAGGTCAGTAGCTCACGAGATGCCCGCCGCGGAGTGCACGGCGAAGTGCAGACATCGCTACTTGCTTCAACACTCGCACTATCCGGTGCCGACGCCTCCACGCGGCGATCGTGGAATGTGGCCGTGCGACGCACCTATGCCGACCAGATCGCAAGCGCGCTGGCGGACCGTGAACTGCCATACGCCTTTCTCGATGGGCACGCGCACTTCTCGTGGGCACGCGCCAGCGGCGGCACTTTCACATTCACCGCGTATCACGGACGCGATCGGCTGCGTGAGGACTTCATGCAGCGTGAGGATACGCTGCGCCTCGACTCGCCGTATGCGCTCGACTGGGGAAACGACGCCGCCGGTATCACGTGGACACAGCCGTTGGGGACTGCCACATCGTTTGTGCAGCGCGCAAGCGTTTCCCGCTTTGTGTCTCAACAGGACGAGGGTGCAGGAACCAGCGTCGCCAAGAACGATGTACGGGAATGGCGTGCAAGCGGCTTGCTGAGAAGCGAGCACGGTTCGCACCTGCTTGGGGTGGGCTACGAAGTCGCCCAGCACGATGTCATGTACCGCGAGGGATCGCCGCAGCTGGCCACTACGTTTGAGTGGCGAGTGCAGCGCCCCGTGTCCGCTGTTCTGCTGGCCGATGACACCTGGAAGCTTGGGTCATCCTTTGTGTTGCGCCCCGGTGTGCGCTTCGAGCGCCTGAGTGGTGCGGGTTGGTCCGGTATCTCTCCGCGCATTGCCGCACGCTGGTTCACGACCAGCAACACCGCCCTCACAGCAACCATTGGTCGCACCACCCAATGGCTCCATGCGCTTCGTGAAGAAGAAGACGCACTGCGATTCTTTGACCGCTGGGTCATGGCCGATTCAACCGTGCCCGTAGCGAGCGCAACACAAGGAGCATTGGAATTCGAGCACTGGCTCTCGCCGCGTCGCTTTCTGCGCATTGAGGTGTTTGCCAAACACTATGGAGCACTCGTCGAGCGCAACCCACTCGATGCCCGCGATGTGCGTGGCGATGAGTTCCGCCCCATCACCGGGAAATCGCGCGGGTTTGATGTATTGCTCCGACAGGTGGAGACGGGAGCCGTGTCCGGTTGGCTGGCCTACACCTTCAGCCACAATACGCGTACCGACGGTGTAAGTACCTGGCGCCCAGCGCAGGATCGCCGGCACACCGTCAACGCGGTAGGCACGTGGCGCACACGCAATGGCACCGTGCTCTCCGGACGACTGGGTTTTGGATCCGGCATTCCCTATACCGGTCTCGAGACACAGCTCGTCCGACGCATCGCCGACCCGCGCGCCAATCGGTGGGATCGTGGTGTCGTCGAGCGCGATGTCCAGGGAGTTGGAGGAGAGCGGAATGCCGCGATGCTTCCGTCTGTGGTACGCCTCGATCTTTCCGTCCAGCGCACCCTGGTACGCGGACGTCTCAATTTCACGCCGGTGCTCGGTGTCATCAACGCCACCAATCGTCGGAATGTCTATGCCTATCGTTTCGACTACCGACAGGCGCCCGCCATTCGCGAAAGCCTGTCGCAGTTGCCGATCATTCCCACGCTTGGCGTGACGGTGGGCTGGTGATGAAACGCATGCGTATGAAGCGAACACTGGTCTTTGCGTGCACGACAGCGGTGTGTCTCGTCACGGCGTGCACCGAAGAACCGCCAACCGAACCGGTACCTGACTTTGCTGGTACCTGGTCTTTGGCCGCCGTGGACAATCAGCCAATTCCACGCACGATCGGTACCCTGATCGATGGCAGCGTCCGTAGCGTAACAGCCGGACAGATCATCGTCCGCTCCCGGCGTCGGCTCGACGACACCAAACGCATCGTGCTGCGCCGCGGAACCGTGGTATCAGAAGATTTCGTTGATACTCTGACGTCGCCCTTCGACGCCACATCGAACACCGTGTATGTTCGGCGGTTCGGGTTACTGGCCAGCGACGACTGGGTTGATACGGGAACCGTGAATGGCCCGGTCCTGCACTTACGCGTACGCTATCTCGAACCGATCCACCGTACCGTGCAGCGGGTCACGCTGACTTACATACGAGAACCATGAGCACTGAAGCGCATTCACCGCTCTTGAGTCGCCTATGGTCTGCGCGCCTGCACTGGATGGTGCTTGTTGTCACTGTCGCACTGAGTGTGGGAGGCTGTGTATTTGACCGAATCACGCTTCCGTCGGGCCCGCCGACACTCGTCGTACATGGCGTGCTCAATCCAGGCGTAAGCGACCAGGTCGTTCTCGTGGAACGCTCGCTCACAGGTGCGATATCCACGATTCGCGTGCCATTCGACTCACTGGACCCGATCGTCTCCGATGGCGGTTCGCCGGTGCAAAATGCGCGAGTCGTCGTGCGTAGAACCAACGGCGATAGTGTGGTACTGCGCGAAGATCGGACATGGCGCGCCGACGGCAAAGGCGCTGGCGTCTATCGCTTTCAGAACTTCGACGTCCCTGCACCAGTTGGACAGGCCATTCCCTGGTTTCCCGTCATTCCCGGTGAACGATACACGCTCGAAGTACGAGCGGCCGAAGGTGTCGTCACTGGCAGTACTACCGTTCCCACAACCCCCGGGAACGCTGCGCCCGTGGCCCCGAGGCAATTCTTCCGCGATTCCGATTCGCTCTTCTTGCATTGGGGAGCAGTGAAGGGAGCCGCTCGTTACGAGATTCGTGTCGAATCCCCCAACGGACCATTCATCGCGTTTGTCGATTCGCTCGAATACCTGACGGCTGGTTCACTGACGCATACTGGCACCGGTCGCCCGCGCGTGTTCTGGCCAGGACTTCGGCAGATCATCAGTGTGAGCGCCGTCGACCGCAACTACTTCGACTACTATCGGAGCGGCAGCGACGAACTCACCACCCGCGGTCTCATCACCACACTGGCCGGTGGCCATGGCGTATTCGGCAGCGTGGGTCGTGTCATCGAGCGACTGGTCGACGTGCGAGTCCAACCAGGGGACTGGCCCGCTGGGATCTGGAGAGTCGTTGGGACCGCGCCCTCGCCTTTGCCTGGCGGCTTCGAACTGGCCGTCGAAAGCGAAACATACGGGTCGCGACGACTGACCGGAGCAGCGATGGAGCTTGGTATGCCACCTCGCTTGGTGGTCGCCGAACAATACGGCAATCGTGTGCAGGTCACCATTCTCTCAAGCATGTCGCTGCGCGACACACTCGCTGTACTGGATGGCACACTGACCAGTAATGTCGGCTCTCGTTTCGAAGGCACCATTCGCGGCGGCGGGTCCATCATATATCAACGCCTGCGTTGACAGGCTCCCTTCTCATGCCTCGCGTAAAATTGCTCTCGCATTCATCGGCACTGCTTCCGTCTGCGCTCTGTGTCGTTGTCAGTCTATGCGTCGGTCATGAAAGCTCGGCGCAGAACGCGTCGATGCCAAAGATCGGCGAAATCGCTGGCGGCAACGTGGTGCTGCTCGAATCACGCACCGTGAAGAAGGCAGGTGACGAAATCACCGCCACCCTGCGAACCGTCTTCGCCAAACCAACCAAGGCTCCTGGCGGTGAGTGGTTCGGCTCACGCACGCTGGTCACTGTACGCTGCAAGGCCGGCACGGCAGCGGTGAAAGAGAACCGCTACTACAGCGACGCCAAGTTCAACAAGATCGCAAGCGAAAAGATCGTGGGTATCCCGGGCTACGGTGCCCCGGTACCAGGCTCAGTGACGGCCGTGGCGCACAAACATCTCTGCGCCACGAAACCGTAGACAAAGAGCCGCGTCTACGCGCGATCGGCCGCCACAAGCAAGGCCCCAAGCGCCGTCGCCTGTCCGCCCCGCTCAGGAATGCGAATCGCAGCACCGTAGAATTGCGCCACCACCTCGAACGTGTGGCGCACGCTGGGGAGATCAGTGAGATGGCCCACGATCACGGCGTGTTCGAGTTGCTGCGCACGCGCCGCATTGATCGCCACAATGGCAATCACCTGCCCCACCATGTTCACCAGTGCCGCCGCCGTATCGGCGCGCGACGCGTCAACCGAATGCCGCGCCACGCGCCCGAAATTCACGGCCGTCGTATCCGGTGGCAGTGATCCGATCGCCTGACCCAGGATTTCACCAATCGTGAGATTGAGTGTGGTGTCCTTGCCAGCCCGGGCGAGTGTGTCGATCTCCTGCGGATCCACCGTACCAAGCAGAAGGCGCGACAAACCCACGAGCGTACCACCACCAACACCGGTGCCAGTCACGTGGCGTGCGCCGGTGGTTGTCGCCGCCACCACTGCCGTACCAGAACCAGCGCTGGTCACGACGGCGGCATCGAGACCCGCCAGTGCCAGTCCGCCACGGCCAATGGCTTCGACTTCTGCCACCTGATGCACGCGACGTTCATCAATGGTTGCCGCGAGCGCACTGCGATTGCCACCTGTTACGGCCAACCACTGCACATCACGCACCGTCAGATCACCTGCGGCCAACGCGCGCCGCACACGTGATTCATCAGGCTGTCCTTCGGTGGGGATAGTCCAGTGGTGTACACCGTCGGCATTGCGCAACACGATATCGGTGTTGCTGGCACCAAAATCGATGGCCGCGTGGGCCTCTCCGTGGGCCACCTTCTGATTCTCCGCGTGCATCGAACTCACTGACCGGGCTGGTACGTGCGCACCGCGTGCTTTTCCACGTCGGCGCGATAGAAGTTCACTTCCTTGAAGGCACCTGTTGCGTAACGCTCACCCTGATTGAAGAAGTACGGTGAGGATGGATCCGCATTCACACCGCCCGCCAACACACTCTTGGCGCGCACACGCGGACCGAATTCCACCACCGCGACAAAGCTATTGCCACGGTTGCCGTAGTACTTCTTCGTCGTACGCGCACCGGTCTGACCATACGCCGCCAGCGAACCCCAATTGGCCGACGCAAAGGCGACGGGCAAGCTGGGCTTGCTGTCGTCGAATCCAGCCGCAATGTCACCGCTCACGCGCTGGAAGCGATTCACATCACCCCAGGGCATCTGCCACGAACCAAAGTCACGCTCAAGACGTGTTACCGCCCGCGACAGCGCGCCGAGCACCTGCGGAGCAGCCGCACGCGTGCGGATGAACTCAAGCACCGGCACGCCGGCCTGACGCGCCGCCGCACCGCTGGCCTGCGTCGCCTCTTCGCCGTACGCATTGGCCACCGTCATCGCCACGCTGGCCACACCAAAGCGATAGTCCCAGTTACGCAGCGTGCGCACCGGCACCGCCAACTTCACCTTGAGTGAATCACCCGCAGGCAACGCATCATACGCCGCAATCACCGGCGGAATGAGCTGCTCCATCGCGGGCAGGTAGCTGTCGTACGCCGCGCCGATCAGACCGTCGAGCGTGAAGTCCTTGCGGTTCTCCAGCACACGCACGGCATGCACACCGCGCGCATTGTCTTCACGCTGCGCCGACATGTACGTGGGCCAGTCGCCAATCTTGGGGCTATTCGCTCCCGCCGCCGTGAACGGCCAGTTGTTGGTGTTCATCAGCCAGCCGTTGGACGGACTCTTGAGCAGAATCATTTCGTTCAACGTGTGCAGTCCCTGCCAATCAGTGCGCGGATCACTGCCATCCACCGGACGCGTGAAATCGATGGACGGATCGCGCTTGGGAATGAAATTGCCATGGAAGTACGCAATCACGCCGTCCGCATCGGCATACACCGTGTTGTTCGACGAATTCGTGCGTAACTCCATCACCTTGCTGAACGACGCGAAGTCCGTGGCCTTGGTGCGCAGGTAGCTTTGCTGCAACGCATCCAGCGGATTGTTCATCATGCGCACCGCCACCCAACGCTCAGCTGCTCCTTCGCCCTGCGTACGGATGACCGGGCCATGGTGCGTGAAGTACGCCGTCACCGTGCGTGTGGCCGTACCCGTCGCCGTCTTGTACGGCAGACGGATGATCTTTGCCACCACATTTCGCGACGCCGTGCCGTACTTGTACGTGAAACCCTTCCCCTTGGGTACGACGGTCTCGAGATACTCGTCGATCACATCACCACCACCTGATGTGTGCATCCAGCCCAGGCGGCTGTTGAAGCCCTGATAGATGAAGAACTGTCCCCACGTCACAGCGCCGTATGCATCCAGTCCGTCCTGACTCGCCATGTGAATCTCTGGACGGAAGTAGAACGACGTATGCGGATTGATCATGAGCAGTGCATGACCGCTCACGGTGTTCTGGGGTGCCACAGCAAAACCATTGGAACCACCGGGCTCCTGCCCGAATGGCGAAGCCGCGGCGTCCTCTGATCCACCACTCGAAGCGCCGCTCGACGAACCGCCCGACACACCGGTCGCACCACCCGATCGCGGACCGTAGAACTGCTCCAGCCCGCGCAAATTCACCGACTCGATATCACCACCGATCGAGCCTTCGCTGAACGTCAGCGCCATCCACGGTTCAAAGCGCGTGATCAAACGCGGCTTCACCTGCGGATGTGTATGCAGATAGTAGTTGAGTCCATTGGCCCATCCCTGCATCAACTCCTGCAGCCACACCGGACTCTTCGCATACAGCGTTTTGATCTCAAGCGTGTCGATGAACAGCTTCATGCGCAGATCGCGCCAGATCTCGCGCTCCCCTTCCACTTCCGCGAGACGCCCCATCGCATTGATGTAGTTCGTCTCGATGCGCGCGAAATCGTCTTCGGCCTGCGCGTACACCATGCCGAACACCGCATCAGCATCACGCGGACCATACACATGCGCCACGCCCCACTGATCGCGCATGATGGTGACCTTCTTCGCCTGCGCTTCCCAGACAGCAGGCTGGGCCTGCGCGACGGCGGGAAGTGCGCTGAGCGCGGCGGCAACCAGCGCCGCGCGAATTCGACGGGAGGAGAGGCAGGACATGAGGCAGGAGGGGTTCAAGCAGCGATCTGACGAACAGCAGCAGAACAAACGAAAGAACGACTACGGGCGACGATACACCGACACCGCGCTGTCTTCGAACAGCAGCGTTTGCGTGGCCCTGGGAAGCTGATGCGTTCGCGCATGCTCAGCCACCAGCACTGCGGACCAGGGCGCCTGCTGCCACCGCTCGATCAGGCGATCGAGCATCCGGGACTCGTACGGTGGGTCGGCAAAAGCCACCTCATAGCGATCCGGCGGCAGCGCATCGGCAAACGGCAGCGCGTCCTTCTTGTATACGCGCACCTTCTCGGTAACGCGGAGCGCGGCAATGTTGGCCTTGAGCGAATGCAGACTCGCCGGACGAAACTCCACAAAGTCCACGTACTTCGCACCACGCGACAGCGCTTCGAGTCCGAGCGCCCCGGTGCCGGCAAACAGGTCCAACACGCGCGCACCCTCGATCTCGTTGGCGATGGCTTTCATCATCGCCACACGGACGGTTTCCGCCGTGGGACGCACCCGGAAATCATTGGGCGACGTCAGTTGTCGCCCCTTGAACTTGCCTCCGACAATACGCATGCCTACTCCGGCTGGTTGCGCATGTGATCGGCCAGCTGATCGAAACGCTGACGCAGAAACTGCTTCAACTCATCAGGGGCCTCATGCTCGTCGAGTGCCCGATGCATGCACCAGAGCCACTCATCGCGCTCCCGCTCACCGATGGCAAACGGGAAATGCCGCATGCGCAACATCGGGTGTCCGTACTTCTCCACGTAGAGCTGCGGACCGCCGCTCCAGCCGGTCAGAAACAGGAACAGTTTCTCGCGCGACACCTTGAGATTGGCAGCATGCAGCGCGCGCACGTTGGCGGCTTCGGGCGACGAATCCATGAGATCGTAGAATCGGTCCACCAGCGTCCGAATTCCCGTCTCTCCCCCCAGGAGCTCATAGTGGGTCATGATGGAGGGAAGCCTACTCACGCACGGTAGGCAGGGGAACCGTTTATGACTCCATTCTCATCTGCAAATGACAAGAGGCACGACGTCTGGCGTCGTGCCCCTCAAACCCGCCTGGGTCAATCGATCGGTGTCTGATATCAGCGCGGGAAGGTCGGCCGAACCGTACCACGATCTCCCGTATTGGAGATGATCGCGCCACCAACCATGATCACCGTACCCACACCACGTCCCCAACCACCACCAGTGGTAAGGATCGGCCCGCGTCCGCGGCCGCGGCCACGACGGCGGTCATGCTCCTCGCAGTTGTCATCGCCGGCCGCTCCACCACGAATGATGGCACCAATGACTCCGCCCATTCCGCCGCGGCCGTGCCCTTCGCGACCATGCCCTTCACGGCCACTGGCATCACTGGGGCCACTCACCGGAATCACGGTGGTGGACGGCTCAGCCGAAGGAGCCGGGATCTCCGGCGCCGGCGCGGCCGCCTCAGTGCTGATCTCCGTCGGTGCCATGGAGATGGCCGGAAGCGGGGTGTCCAGCACGGCATCACTGGTCGTTTCCTGGACCTCGGGAGCAGGCGCTGGGCGAGCCGCCCGACGCGGCTGCGGCACCGCGTCCCGGCGCCCCCGAGCATCGCCACTCGGCGCACCCGTTCGGCCTCCCTCGACCGCCGAAACCACCACCGCCGGTCTGGCATACACGGCCATGGCCAGATCTCGTTCGAGATCGGCGGTCATCTGCCCATCAGAGCGCTCAGTACTGCACCCAGCCACACTCAGCCAAAGCGCAGTCCCTACAGTCATGGGCGATGTGAAACGAATGGACACGGATCGGGGCGAGAAACGCGGGGCGCGGTGAGACATGGAACGCCTCCACGACTTCGTGGGGTGAGGGAAACGCCGGGATTGCACGCAATTTGCTTCTGATATGATCTGCAAAAGCCACGCCACATCCCGCTCCCCCGTGGCGTAGAGGAGAGCCGTAGTTTTTACCATATCGTCCGTCATCCGGAGTGGACGATCCCCCGGTCCGGCCTGTCCTCAATCGGCTGCACTCGTTCGCTCCCAGCGCCTCATGACTACCGCGCAACCGATCTCCAATCGCCTGCCCCGAGCCGCCTTTTCTGTGCGGCGGCTCAAACCGCTGCTGGTCCCATTGTTGGCGGGCAACCTCCTCATCGCCTGTACACGCATCGAGGGGGTGCCACCGGGCGAACGGCGGATCATCGCCGATTCGCTGAGTCACCTGATCACCGCCGCGTACGACTTTACCCGAGCCGACGCGCCAACATCCCTGCTCTCGCTCTATCCCGATTCCGGTCGCGTGATTTCGGCAGCCGCGGGCAGTGTGATCACCACCCGCGACTCACTCGACGGCGCCATTCGCGGATTCTGGACACGCGTCGGACAGAACATGCGGAAGCCGCAGTTTGTCCTCGGCTCAACCTACGTGGATGTGATCACGCGCGACGCTGCCGTCATGACCATCACTTACTCCATTCCGCATACGACACCGGCTGGCAATCAGCACATCGTCAGTGGCGCGTGGACGATGTGCTGGCGACGCACCAACGACCGCTGGCAAATCGTGCAGGAACACCTCTCCGATACGCCGGAAAGCACGATGCCCTCAACGATCAGCGACTCTGCACCGCAAGTGCATCGACACTAGGGAGCGGCACCGCCGTGCCCTGCACCACAACACCACCAACGACCGGAACGATAACCCGCAATAGACTCGGGCGGCCCATGGACACACCCTGATGAATGGTGAGCGCCGTGGGAGCCAGAATGAGACCAGCATCGCGAAGATAGCCCGCCAGGGCGGCCGCCGCAGCACCGGTGGCTGGATCCTCCACTACCCCACCAACGGGAAAGGGATTCCGACTGTGAAACACGGTCGCAGACTCCGGCCAAACCAGCTGTAGTGTTGTCAGCGAATGCTCGTGCATGAGGCGCCGCATCGCCTCGAAGTCATAGTGCAATCGATCCAGTGTCGCGCGATTCCGTACCACCAGCACCAAATGCCAGGCGCCGGCATATGCACGAGCCGGAGGAAGGTCGGGCTCGAGTTCATCGGCGTTCCAGCCAAGTAGCTGCAGCACAGCCTGCACCAACTTCGACGATGGGCGCTCCCACTGCGGTGTCACCGAAGTCAACGATGCCTGCATCTGGCCAACGACCGCCTGCACCGTCACCGGCACGGCACCGACCTGTGTATGCAGTGTGTAGCTGCCCGCACCATCACGCACACCCAATTGCACACCGGCGGCAATCGTAGCGTGACCACAGAACGGGATTTCCATTTCGGGGCTGTAGTACCGCACGGTTCGTTCGAGTCCATGCGACGGTGCAACAAACACGGTCTCGGAGTATCCGACGTCACGGGCAATGCGCTGCATGGTGTGAGTATCAGGAAGCGCGTCGCCTATCCATACACCGGCGGGATTTCCCCCAGCCGGATCTGTTGTAAATGCCGCCCAGCGGCTCAAAGTCTCAGTCATGCGTCGCCTTACTTGGTGAGGGGACGAGACGTCACCTGTGGCTGACGGCGGAACAGGCCATCGACGGGAGACTCGCTATGTTTGAGCATGCCTGTCAGCATTTCGAACGCCGCATGAAACCCACGATTCGCCTCGCCGAGGCTCGCACGCCTGACGGCTCGCTCCTCGAGCTGTTTCAACACGATGGAGCCTACCTCATTCGCGCAGATGGCGTGGAGCTTATGTCCACGCGGCGCCATTACTCCGAAGATCGTCTCGCCGAGGTGGCGTGCGCACCGCATGCCGCGGCGAGTGGCATACGGGTGTTGATTGGCGGACTGGGTCTGGGTTTCACGATGCGGGCGGCGCTGGCCGCACTGCCTGCAGATGCGGAAGTCGTGGTGGCCGAACTGCTCGCTGAAGTCATCGAGTGGAACCGTAATCCCGAATACGGCATCTCGACGGAAGCGCTTGCGGACACGCGCGTACGCATTGTGCACGATGACGTGAGCAACGTGCTGCGCAACAATGTTGGCGGATTCGACGCCATCATGCTCGACACCGACAACGGTCCCGAAGGCATGATTTTGTCTGAGAACTCGCGCCTCTATGCGGCGCGCGGCATTCAGGCTACGATGGCCGCTCTACGCGGACCGGGGCCGATCGCCTACTGGTCGGTAGGCGATGACCCCGGATTCGAAGGGGCGCTCAAGCGCGCCGGACTATCGGTGAAACGTCTGCAGGCGCGTGCGCATGTCACGACAGGGCCCATGCACACGCTGTATGTCGCGACGCGCAAGGAGAAGGGTTCGATGCGCTGAACAGATTCTGAAACGTCGGCGCTGTACTCGCGGTCAGTCCTCGCGCACCTGGCAGGCCTCGAGCGGATTGCCATCGAGATCGAAGAAGCGGAAGTAGACCACCCCCGGGGTCTCCTGCAGCGCATCCACTTCGACACCCGCCGCGCTCAGCTTCTCGTGTGCGAGAACCGCATCCTCCGTGGCCAGAATCGGATAGGTAGTCGACACGACAAAGTCGGCACCTTCATCGATCTGCCACAAAGTGAGTGTTGAGCCGGACGAAAACTCGATGACCGCAAGTTTTTGCTCGTCGTCGTCGTAGACGACTTCAACACCGAGATGCTGGGTGTACCACGTGGTGGCCGCTGAGATGTCGCGGACACGAAGAATGATGGTGTCGATGCCGGTAAACATGTGGTCAAACTATCGGGAAACCATGGTGACGGCCAGCAACAGATATGACCCATTGCTGAATGAGTGCTCGTCAACATCGCCGTCGTGCCCGTAAATTGGACAATGCCCACTCGTCTCCGCTCCAATATGGCCGCGCTTGTCATTGCGGGCTGCACCGCACTCATGACCGGCGCTTCCCTTCGCGCCCAATCGGCGCCGCGGTCAGCAAGCCGCGTACTCGAATTCACGGCCATGGACTTCGCGTTTCGCAGTCCAGCCAAAGGGACAGCGGGGCTCAACACCATACGCCTCACCAACACCGGTAAGAAGCTGCACCACGTGCAGCTCTTCAAGCTCGAAGACGGCAAGCGCCTCGCAGATCTCTTTCCCATTCTGAACGCCAACAAGGGTGTGCACAACACTCCGAAATGGGCCGTGGCAGCGGGTGGCGTCAGTGCGGCACTTCCCGGACAATCCATCGCCATTCGGCAACAGCTCGCGCCCGGCCGCTATGCGGTGATTTGTTGGGTGCCAAGTGGTGATGGGCAGGTACACGTGATGAAGGGCATGATGAGCGAGCTCGAAATCACACCGTCACCGACCGCGCCGCGAGAAGTGGAGCCCGCATCGGATATTCGTGTGACACTCAAGGAGTACGCCGCCACCTTCTCCACACCGCTCACCCGGGGCAAGCACACTCTACGTATCGAGAATGTCGGGGCGCAGGACCACGAGTTTCTGTTGGTGAAACTCAAGCCCGGCAAGACACCGGCCGACGTGGGACACTGGGCAGAAACGGGTCAGATCACACCATCTCCAGTGGAGACCTGGAGCGGGCTGGCAGGCATTGCATCGCGCGGTGTGGCGTGGCTGGATGTGGATCTCACGCCCGGGACCTACGCGGTGGTGTGCTTCTCACCAGATCGCCGAGATGGAAAACCTCACTCCCTGCATGGCTTCTCGCACGTGGTCCGCGTGCCATAGCGCCACGTGTTGGTCGTAGCCGGCAGCGCCAACTGCGACCGTTGCAAAGACAGCGATGCGTTTCGAATTGCAACTGCGCGTGGTCTGACGCACCACGCGCAGTTACCTCGCGGCTCGACTACTTCCGATCCTTCACACGACGCTTCTCGGCTTCGAGCGCGTTGAACGGAATACCCTTGGAGATCCACGACGGTGCGGCATCACCCTTGAGATAGTGCCCGAACCACTCGAGGATGCGGCGGTGATAGTCCACCTGATTCGCTTCCTGTGTGAAGCCGTGGTCTTCGTCCTCGTAGGTGAGAAACACCACCGGCTTGCCGGCACGACGGGCAAAGTTGTACAGCACCGTGGACTGCCAATATTCGACCACGCGGTCCTTGTTGCCATGCGCCAGCAGCAGCGGCGTAGTCATGGTCTCGACCTTCTCGATCGGCGAGTTCCGGCGATGCGATTCACGGTTCTCCCAGTACGGCACCGCCATGCGCGCCTGACCCGTCTCCCAGTGATCCACTTCGGCCGATCCACCATTCCAGTGAATCTGCCCCATGAATGACAGGAAATCGGTGAGCGGCGCACCGGCAATCGACGCGGCAAACAGCGTGCTATGTGTGGCCACGTACGCACCTTCATAGCCACCCCACGAATGCCCAACAAACCCCACGCGCTTTTCATCCACCAAACCGCGTGACACCACACCACCAATGGCTGGACGCAGGGTCTCGAGCAACGAGACACCGGGATCGCCATGACGGAAATGGATGTCCGGCATGAGCACGAAGTATCCTTCGAGCGTCCAACGCGTGAAGTTGTAGTAACTGCGTTCACTTGGCGCCTGCCAGCTGTGCAGCGTGTTCGACAACAACTCATACGCGTACACGATCATCGGATACTTCTTCGACGGATCGTAGTTGACCGGATACAGCAGCACACCTTTGAGATCGCGTCCTGTTTCATTCTTGTAGCGAACCAGCTCGGTCTTGCCCGGTGCAAAGGCCGTCAAGAAAGTATTCGACTTCGACAGCTGCTGCGGATTGCGGAAGGACCCGTCACTCACAAACAGCTGCGGCGCCTGCTGCCGTGATTCCTCGCGCCAGATGAGCACATCGGCACTGTCCGCTTTCTGGAGACCAACGTACGCACGGTCACGCAGCATGAGGCGCTCGATCGGACGACCGATCACACCGCGGGCATAGCCACGCTGCTCGGTCCAGTAACCACGCAGCGCATACATGATCGGCTGCCGCGAATCGAAGGTGGTGCGCGAGGTATCAAGCATCACCGGACGATGAATGACCGAATCTTCGCGGCCCCGTGTCAGACGACTGCCACCCGTGCCATCGGGACGCACCAGCCACACATCGTACTCATCGAACAGCAGAACACCGGCATCGTTGTCCAGCCACCCACCACGGCCGTGCGGCGGCAACAGATCCGTCGGCGTGTCATAGTCGGTCACGGCGAACGTGGCACCAAGTGTTCCCGTCAAGTTCCGTGTCTGACCCGTGCTCACATTGAGCGCGTGATAGTCCTTTCCGTCAAAGGAGAGGATGTATCGCCCCTTGGCACTCGAGAACGAATAGCGCACGCTATCCAGCACCTGCTTGCGCGTCCCATTGGTCAGGTCCACGAGGAATCCGTCGTGGTAGCGGCGACCAAACATGGTGCCCCACGCGTACGCCTTGTCGGACGTGACATAGGCCTGCGACCAGTCGCCAAGAAACTCGACATTCTCATCGAGCGCGGACGGCACGAGCAGCGTGCGTCCCGTGCTGATATTCCACAGCAGCGGAATACTGCGCCGCGCCATGGCTGCGGCCTGCTGTTGCTGTGCCGGGAAGATCTGCACATCGGTCGGGTGCCAGATCTGTACACCGGGAAGTGTATCCCGACGCGCTCTCGCCGATGTATCGGGCGGCGTCACTCGCGGCCGCACACCGAGACGCAGACGCGTGCCGTCCTCCGACCACGTGGGTGCACTGTGCGCAACAAGAACCAACGTATCAGCAATACCCGGTACCGTGTCGGACAACGTCACGGCATCCGAAGTGGTACGATCGAGCCCCCGCCACACTTCGGCCCGATGCGCCGCATCGGCCGCACCACGTGCGGCACGCGCGCGCAACGAGATCAGGTCGAAGGCATTCTTCCGCCAGCGCGTCTGGCGATAGGTGTAGCCTGATGTTCCGAGTGCGGTCAGTGTGCCGGCGGCCGCGTTGTACAGCTGAAGACCACCGGGACCACCGTCACGCACTCCGAGCGTGAGTGCCAGCAGCGAACCACGGTCCGACCAACGCCACTCCGACACGCTGCCAATCGTGGTGCGCTTGCCAGTGGCCAGATCCACCACCATCACTAGCTTGTGATCGGCCGTATCACGCGCCGGATACTGTTCGAGCACGAGATACTTCCCGGTGGCATCGAACGCCGCGTTGGCGACACCGTCCACCGAATCACGCTTGAGCGTGGCCAGGTTCATGAACACCGCACGATTGCGCACCGGCTGACGCGCCGTGGTCAAACGCGCGCGTTCCGCGTCGGTTGGCACCGTGGCCCATGTTGCCCAGGCTTCATTGCGCGATATCTGTGGATTCTGCGCCCAATCCAGACGAATCGTGGTATCTGGTGCGCGGCGCTGCAGATATACGACCCGGCTGCTGTCACCAACACCGGTAAGGCGACGCGTGAGGTACGCTACCCAGTTACCGCGTGTCGAAACAGACATCGGCTGCAGTGTTTCGACACGCCGGAACTCCGAAGCTGGGAGCACCGGCAACGTTTGTGCAGACAGTGCAACAGGCAGGGCGACGGACAGCGCACCAGCCAAGTGGACAACGTGGCGCATGAACAGAGAGGTGGAGGGTCTAGGACTTCTGCGGGTAGATCGTCTCACCCCGCTCCAACATTTCGACGATCGCGGCAATGCGCTTGGCTTTCCCCGCCGCCGTCTTGAGCTGCGACAAGCGAAAGGTGAGGGCAAAACGATTCTGTGCCGTGAGCTTCGCGTAAAACGCTTTCGCCTTGCGTGACTTGTTGATGGCCGCCAGCAGCTCTGGCGGCGCATCCATCCGCGTGGCGTACGCCGCCTCCCAGCGGCCGTCAGCCTGGGCCGCTCGCACATGCACCATGCCGTGCTCGGTCATCAGTCCTTCTTCGGTCAGTCGCGCGACATTGTCGCGATTCACCTGACTCCAGACGGACTTCGGCCTGCGAGGACAGTAGCGCTGCACAAACGACACATCATCCCACGACTTCCGGATAGCGTCGATCCACCCCCAGCACAACACGACCTCGATGGCTTCGACGGCCGTAATCGTTGGGTGACCGCTGTCCTTCTTGAAGATCCGGATCCAGATCTCCTCGGCTGAATCGTGGTGCTTCGACAACCATGTGTAGAACGACTTGCGATCCGCGAACTCGCGGATGCGATCCGGATGGACGACGACTGGTGGCATGCAGGTCGTGGTTACTTCTGTACGCGCGCCAGCGCCTCATCGAGCATCTTGATGAGCGCCTCACGATCGTATGCGAACTGCTGGCCGTGGTTGAGCTGCACCAATTCATCCATCGCCTTGCGAATGGTAGCGGTTGCCTGATTGGCCATCGGCACCACCATGTAGCGGACACGCGGCTGCGGCGCAGTAAACGCATGCAGCGCGGCCGCCGCCACACTGTCTGGCGGTGGATAGTTGTCGTAGTTGCCCATGGCCCGCACAAAATTCTGCATCGCCGCTTCAAACGGCGTGCCCTTGGCCCGATCGGCTGCGGCGACCGCTGCGGTCATGGTATTGCGGCCAATCTCCGAACGATAGTTCCCCGGCTCGATCAAACTTGAAGTAACGCCGAGTGGAGCCATTTCCGCGCCAAGCGCATCACCGAATGCTTCGACCGCATGTTTACTCATCGAATACACACCGAGCATCGCACCAGACAGGACGCCGGAAATGGACGAAATGGTCACCACACGTCCCTTGGATGCGATAAGCAGCGGTGCGACTCCACGTGTCACCCGCAGCGGCCCCATGACGTTCACGTCGAGCACACGACGCAGTTCTTCGTCGTCGGTGTTGATGAGCGGCCCACCTGTGGCAACACCGGCGTTATTCACCACGCCGTAAAGACCCTTCCCGTCCTTCTGCACCGTTTGCACGAAGGCCGCGATATCCGCCGTGGACGTCACGTCGAGACGCACACCCTTCATGTTGGGAATCTTCGACAGCGCCGCAATGTCATCTGCCTGTCTTGCGCCGGCGTACACATAGAAACCTTCGCGCGCCAATCGCTCGGCGATCGTGCGTCCGATACCGGTACTGGCACCGGTAACCAGTACTGCACGCTGGGGCGTGGCTTGCGCCATGAGCGGAGCAGTCACCATCACGGTGAGTGCGGCGACCGACAGAACCAGACGGGAGATGCGCATGCGCGACCTGATGGTGAGCCTGAAGGTGGGAAAGAGTCGAACGGTTACAGGAACATCGTTCAGCGCGGTCCGTTATCCACCCACGTTGGTGGCAACGGCACGCGATAATAGCGCTCAATGAGCCACGCTGCATTGCTATCGCGCTTCCACTCCATCACGAAGCGTCCATGTTGACGGCTCGCCGGCTGTCCCGGGAAATGCAGCGCCTCGAAGTAGGTGCCCCAAACCAAAGCCGTGCCCTCGAACACTTCCACGGTGTCGGCGCGCAGCATGGCCGAATCCACAATGACACCGGGGAATGAGGCAATGAAGCGACGGATCGAGTCGGGAGAAACGATGGGCGGTATTCCTGGCTCGAACAACGTGCCGCGCGGACCGAAGAAGTCGGCACCGAGCGTGTCGACACGCCTGGCCGTTTCCACATAGCGCTCCATACGCGACAGCACGGAATCACGTACCGCCGCATGCGCAGCAGCAGATGTCGGTGCAGCCGGAACCCGCTCGGTAGTGCACGCCACCAGCATGCAGATGGTCAACGGGAACAGATGACGCATCGTTCGCGCGCGCATGGTTGCTCCGTGTTCAAGTGGACTGACCAGAATGGACTGACCAGACAACGTCCCTCACACGATCACTGCGAGCCCGAATCTACTGCTACAGTCGCACGAACACGATATAGTCCGTCGCCTGCGGCGCACCTCCACCCTGCCGCACCAGCATCGCGATCTGCCCGCGATGATATCCACCGTGCGTGACTACCTGCCGAATCATTTCGGCCACGGTGTTCTGAAAAGACAGGCCGGTGCTCGTGGTATAGGAAACCGTCCGCTCCAGCTCTTCGGCTCCCCGGGCCACACACGCCGCCAAACCCGCGACGCTTTCGTCTGCCAGTGCGCCCGCTTCATCCAGCGTGAGTGTCGGCCATACGACATGTGCGGGAGTTCGCCCCTCGATACGCGAGCACCATACATGTGCCGCAGCGGCGAGATGCGCATACAGACGCAGCGATTCGGCATACTCGCTGCTCGTCACATCAAGCGTGCTGATCGAACTTCTCGTGCGCGCGTCAGCCCAGGCGAGGTGGGCTACCAGCGTCGGCAGGTCACTCATGATTGATGCGGAGGTACGGGTGGCGACCAAGGCCCTACGCAGCGACTCGATCGCTACTTCTGGAAAAAGCGTTGGGCATTCCCCCAAAGGATAGCACTTCGCTGCTCTGCCGTAAGAAACGTCATGCCACCGATGGCGTCGACTCCTTCCTTCACGCGGTGTGCATTCCCATCAGATCCAAAGAGGACGCGTGTGGCGAAACCCGCATCGACGATGTCCTGCAGGTACGACGTATAGGCCGCGCGCGGGATGGCATACTGCAACACCGAGACATCCACGTACAACTGTGGATGCATGTAGAGCAGGTACAACATGGCATCGTGCATTGGCCATGCGGCATGGGCCACCACGACCCGAAGTCGTGGATGTCGTTTGAGCACCGACTCGAGCACCATGGGGTCGCCGGCGGCGCCACTGTAGTCGGGCGACTTGTATGGTGGGAATCGGGATGCCGCGTACGAGGCGCCCGGCGGCCCGACACCCAAATGAATGCTGACCGGGATATCGAGTTTCTCGGCCAACGCGAAATACGGCTCCATACGCGCATCATCAATGCGGATGCCGGCGTACTGCGCGTTGATCTCGCCAAGCATCTGCACCTGTCCTTCACGAACCAGCGCCCTCACCGTGTCGACAGAAGGCCAGTCACCACCATCGGTGTAACAGGTCACACCGGAGTTTGGCATGCGTCCACCGATGCAGGGCAAGGTAAGCGACTTGATGATCTGCATGCCGGTTCGGGGCGGCAGTGATCGCAGTTGCGCTGGTGTGCCGATCACCACAGCCAGTCGCACGCCGAGCGAGTCCATCGACGCCAGCGATGTAGCCGTCGCTTCGGCGCCCAGGTGGTGAAAGTGCACGTCAGCCACCATGGGCGGCTGCGCTGGCAAGGACAGAGGCGCACTGAGTGCAGCCAGGAACAACAGGAGAGAATGGCGCATGCATCTGGGACAACCGGTGCTGTCCGAGCGTTGCGTCCAATTCACTGAACTCTCACTAGGCCACGAAGTATCGCGATGTGGCCATGATACGCGGACGACTCAGTGAATTCACCGATGGCGAATGCAGCAGACGCAGGTCCATGAGATAGACATCGCCTGCACGTCCGGACATTTCCACCAGGGAGTAGCCAAGCGCCGTCAGTCGATCGGGCACGGCATCGCCTTGTCTCAACACATCGTGCAGTATGCCATACGCGGTGCCACTTCCACGCTTTACTCCCTGCGAGCCGGCAACCACGAGCGTACCTCCACCCTTTGGTGCCACATCATCGAGCAAAGCAAAGACCTGCACACCGGGCAATCGCCCATCAGCTGGCGGTGTGATATCCGTATGCCAGTTGAGCCCATCGAAGGACCACTCGCCCTGATTGGGCGGCGAAACCAATAGCTGCGGCTCCTGCGCCGACAGTCGTGAATTGCCCGCCAACTGCTGCATACGATGCAGCAAGTCCGCACTCACGATTCGCTCTCGCAAACCGTCATAGCGAATGGACTGCGACAGACGCGTCACTTGCTGAAACATCGGCACACCTTTCATCGCGCCCTGTGACGCTTTGCCACCAGACCAGACTTTCAGCCGCTTGAGTTCACTCAGCACATGCTGACGCACCGGCTCGTATTGATCCTTTCGCAACTCCTGACGCAGCGCGATCACTCCGTGCGTCCGAAATTCTTCAAGCTGTTCGGCTGTCATCTGACCTTCACCTGCTACGTCCAGAGTACGCTGCTATTGATGGCACCAATCGTGGTGCGCCCGGTCAGCGCCATCGCCATCTCCAATTCCGTGCGCAGTGTGCGTACCACACGACTCACGCCGGCAGAACCTTCGACAGCCAACCCATACAGGTACGGACGACCAATCAGCACCGCTGATGCGCCGAGAGCGAGGGCCTTCAGCACATCAACCCCGCGCCGCACACCACCATCGACAAGAATCGGGACACGACCACCAACAGCTTCAACCACTCGCGGTAGCGCTGTTACAGTTGCAGGCACCGTATCGAGATTGCGCGCTCCATGGTTGGAAACGACAATGCCATCGACTCCGGACTCCACAGCCAACGTTGCGTCATCGGGATCCATGATGCCCTTGAGCAACACCGGCACCTTGGCCACGCTGCGTAGCCATTCCACGTCCTTCCAGGTCAGACTGGGGTCGAGCACCGCGCTGTAGATCGCGCCCTCTTGCGGGCGATGGGCCGCGTTGGCGGCGACATGCTGCATCCCGCTCAGATTCACTCGAGTCAAACCATCGGGCAACCGAAAGGCGGTGCGAGCCTCCCGATAGCGTGCCCCAAGCACCGGCGTGTCAACCGTCAGACACAACGCCTCGCACCCGGCGGATTCCACGCGCTGCACCAGCTCCTTCGTGAATCCCCGATCTGGCTGGATGTACAACTGAAACCACAGCGGCGACGTGGCCGCCCCAGCGACATCCTCGATCGATGAGGTCGAAAAAGAACTCACGATCATGGAGGCACTCGCGTCGGAAGCGCCACGCGCCGTTGCCACCTCACCTTCCGGGTGAATCAGCTTCTGATATGCCGTTGGTGCCAGCAGCACAGGATGCGACATGCGGCGGCCCAGCAACTCGATTGATGTATCGAGTGACAACACATCGATTAGCGCCCGTGAGCGCAACCGGATGTCGTTCCACGCTTCAGTGTTCCATGACAACGTGCGTTCGTCACCTGCACCACCGCTGACATACTCGAACGCCATGTGCGACATCTGCTCACGCGCGGCGAGTTCGAAATCGTGAAGACAGGCTGGTCGTGTCATTCCGTCGCAGGCGATGCGGCATCATCGTGTGGGCGATCGAACCACGACCGCCATTCCTTCTCGAGTTGTTCAAACATCGGCCGAACTTCGCGCTCGAGATTCTCGAGAACCGGTTTGACGCACGCCTCGATCTCATGGAGCAGCGGATCCAACTCGGTCTGCGCCCGATCCATCAGATCGCGCAGCTCTTTCTCTGCGCGAGCCAGCATCTCGTTCACATCTCCGGTGCAGCTCTCAGCGGTTTCGTTCGACATCTGCGTCTCCGTTGAAGTTCGGTAATTACCGGGCCGCCAATACCAGGAGCAGCACCAGCAGCGCTGGCACCGCCTGCACAAACAGGATCTTCCGACTCGCCGTCGCTGCGCCGTACAGACCTGCCACAATCACGCAGCCCAGAAAGAACAACCGCACCGAAAGCCCATCCGGACCAAGCCACACTCCCCACAGCAGTCCGGCCGCGAGGAAGCCGTTGTAGAGCCCCTGATTGGCCGCGAGCACCTTGGTGGATTCAGCGAATTCCGGCGTGGTACCGAACGCACGTCGGCCACGTGGCGTGGTCCACCAGAACATCTCGAGCATCAGAATATAGAAGTGCAGAATGCCGACAAGCGCGGTGCCCCAGAGACTCGCGATATACATGGCGGGGTTCGGGTGAGTGCGGTTGAGGAGTATTACCGACCCTATGAACCATGCAATGTTACACGCAAGAACAATTAATAAGCCTGCTAATGGTTGTTTTCACAATGTATACGTCTTAGCGTTGAGGGACGCACCTCAACATGGAGCATTTGCATGTCCATCCAAGGGAAAGTCGTCCTCGTGACGGGCGCGGCGCAGGGCATCGGCCGCGGGATCGCCCTCCGACTGGCGAAGGACGGCGCCGATCTGGCGCTCGTCGACCTCAAGACCGACCGGCTGGCCGGCGTCGCCGCCGAAGTCGAAGCCCTCGGCCGCAAGACCGTCACCATCGCCGCAGATGTCAGCAAGCGCGACGATGTTTACGCCGCCATCGACAAGGCGGAATCCGCGCTTGGCGGTTTCGACGTGATCGTCAACAATGCCGGCATTGCGCAGGTAAACCCGATCTCCTCGGTCACCCCTGAAGAAGTTGATCGCATTCACAAGATCAACGTCGAAGGTGTGCTGTGGGGCATTCAGGCCGCTGCCGCGAAGTTTCAGGCACGTGGTCAGAAAGGCAAGATCATCAACGCCGCGTCCATTGCGGCGCATGACGGCTTTGCGATGCTCGGCGTCTACTCTGCCACCAAGTTTGCCGTGCGCGCACTGACACAGGCCGCTGCCAAGGAATATGCCAGCGCCGGCATCACGGTAAATGCGTATTGCCCTGGCATCGTGGGCACCGATATGTGGGTGGAAATCGACAAGCGCTTCGCTGCACTCACCGGTGCGCCGAAGGGCGAGACCTACAAGAAGTACGTGGAAGGCATCGCGCTCGGCCGTGCGCAGACACCGGATGATGTGGCGTCGCTCGTGTCCTTCCTCGCCGGCCCCGACTCCGACTATATCACTGGACAGTCCATCCTGACCGACGGCGGCATCGTCTATCGCTGAGCCACTTCTCCTGCCATGTCGACCAACGAATCGAACGCCTACGAGCTCACGTATCAACGCGCGCTTGAAGATCCTGAAGGTTTCTGGGCCGACGCGGCAGACGCACTGCATTGGGACGCGCGTTGGGAGCGGGTGCTCGACGCTCGCAACGCGCCGCTCTATCGCTGGTTCACTGGTGGTCAGCTGAACATCTGCTACAACGCCATCGATCGTCATGTCGAGACGGGACGTGGTGACCAGGCCGCCGTGATATACGATTCACCGGTCACGGGCATCAAGCGCACGATCACGTATCGCGAACTGCAGGACGAGGTCGCGCGCTTTGCCGGTGTCCTCACGTCGCTCGGTGTCACCAAGGGTGACCGCGTCATCATCTACATGCCGATGACACCAGAAACACTCATCGGCATGTACGCCTGCGCGCGCATTGGCGCCGTGCACTCTGTGGTATTCGGTGGCTTCGCTCCCAACGAACTCGCCGTTCGTATTGACGATGCACAGCCGAAGGTTGTGCTCACCGCCAGTTGCGGTATCGAAGTGCAGCGCATCGTGCCATACAAGCCGCTGCTCGATCAGGCGCTCGCTCTCGCAACACACCAGCCCGCACACTGCGTGGTACTGCAGCGGCCGGTGCATCCGTGCGAGCGGACATCAGGAAGGGATCTGGATTGGCACGCGGCGCATGTAGCCGCGTCGCCTGTGCCTTGTGTTCCCGTTGATGCCACGGATCCGCTCTACATCCTGTACACCAGCGGCACGACTGGTATGCCCAAGGGTGTGGTGCGCGATCACGGTGGACACGCGGTGGCGCTGCGTTGGAGTATGGAGCATGTGTACGGTCTGCAGCCTGGTGAAGTTTTCTGGGCTGCGAGCGATTTTGGTTGGGCCGTGGGCCATTCGTACATCGTGTATGGTCCGTTGCTCGCGGGTTGCACCACCGTGGTACACGAAGGCAAACCCGTTGGCACACCGGATGCCGGTGAATTCTGGCGTGTCATCCAGGAGCACCAGGTGCGTGTGCTGTTCACGGCACCAACGGCATTTCGTGCCATCAAGCGCGAAGACCCAAACGGCGCGCACTATACCCGATATGATACCAGCTGTCTTCGGGCGCTCTTTCTCGCTGGTGAACGCCTTGATCCGGACACGTATCATTGGGCGCGCGCGCTCATCGGCAAACCCGTCATCGATCACTGGTGGCAGACGGAAACGGGGTGGCCGGTTGCTTCGAATTTCCTCGGCCTCACCTCCTTCCCGGTGAAACCCGGGTCGCCCACCAAGCCGGTCCCCGGCTATGTCGTCGAAGTGCTCGACGACGAAGGGCAAACGGTCGCGCCAAACAAGGAAGGTGCGGTCGTCATGATACTGCCTCTGCCGCCGGGTTCATTGACCACACTCTGGCGCAATGACGCGCGCTACATCGACACCTACCTCACGCGCTATCCCGGCTACTATCTCACCGGCGACGGTGGATACATCGATGAAGACGGCTACCTGTTCATCATGGGCCGTGTCGACGACATCATCATCGTCGCCGGGCATAATCTCTCCACCGGTTCCATCGAACAGGCACTGGCCAGCCATCCCGATGTAGCCGAGTGTGCGGTGATTGGTGTGCGGGATGCGCTCAAGACGCAGTTGCCGGTTGGTCTGGTGGTACTCAAGGCTGGTGTGACCCGTGCACACGCAGATATCGCAGCTGAACTGGTGCAGAAGGTTCGCAGCGAAGTCGGCCCAGTCGCGAATTTTCGTCAGGTCGCGGTCGTGGCGCGACTTCCCAAAACGCGCAGCGGGAAAGTGCTTCGAAAGACCATGCGGCTCATTGCTGATGGGGATGACTGGACGATGCCGGCCACGATCGACGAGCCGGCGACGCTCGAGGAAATAGCGGAGGCGCTGCGTGGGCTTGGGCACGCACGGCGGTCTTGAACTGCGTAAAGGAACTGCGGGCGTAAGGTGAACGGCGTAAAGAAACAGCAAGCGACCGATACGGCGTAAACAGAACCGCGTGAGCAAGACCGCGTAAAGCAACCGCACGCGAGACCGCGGTAGCGCATACCGTCTCTTTACGCAGTTCCAGCTTACCCTTTACGCCCCATCGGTCGCTTGCTGTTCCTTCCCGCCTACTTCTTCTTTACGCCCGCTGTTCCTTTACGCCGTTCATCTATGCGCTTCGCTTCATCAACATCTTCGCTCCTATTGCCACAAACCCCACCAGCAATCCCCAGAACGCAGCGCCAAGCCCGAAGAGCGCAAGCCCGGACCCCGTCGCAAGAAAGGTGACAATGGCGGCATCGCGATCCTCTTTCACAACGAGCATCGCATCGAGTGCATTGATAAGTGCTGGGATCAATGCCACACCGGTCAGTCCAACAATCACTGGCGACGGCAACGCAAGAAAGAGACGCACGAGCGCGGGCGAAAAGATGGCCAGCAGCAGATAGAACGCCGCGTACAACACCCCAACTTTCCATCGCTGATTGCGATCCGGATGCGCATCATCACTCGTGCAGATCGCAGCCGTAAGCGCCGCGAGGTTCACGATATGTGCACCAAAGGGCGCAGCCGCCACACCAGCCACTCCGCTGCCAATCAGTAGTGTACCGGAATTCGGCTGGTATCCCGAGGCACGCAACACGACCAGACCAGGCAAATTCTGCGAAACCAACGTCACCAGGAAGAGTGGAATTGCCAGACTCAGAATGGCCTGTACATCAAACGACGGGACAACCGCTGTCAGTGTGCCAAATGTCGGCCCGCTTGGCACACTGCTGACATCACCACGTGTGAGTGCCAGTATCACGCCCGCGCCGAGAGCGAGCAACAACGCATGAAGCGGCCAGCGTTGCCGTGCCACAATGAAGACGGCCACGAGCACCACCAGCATGGCCCAATCCGTACTACCCAAGCGGAACAGCGAAAGGCAGAACGGCAACAACACACCCGCCAGCATCGCTGAAGCAATCGATGAAGGGATGCGTTCGGCCAGTCGGCCAAACATTGGCACTGCACCAACGGCGATGGTCATCAATGATGCGGCAATAAACACGGCCACCGCCACATTCCACGTCACGCCCGGTGAAGTGGCAACCAGCAGCGCTGCTCCTGGTGTGGACCACGCCAGCAACACCGGCATGCGTAAACGGTACGACAGCGCCGCGCCTCCAATCGCAATACCGAGACACAGCGCGGTCACGCCCGAACCAATGTGCTCCACCGATGCCCCGAGCGCGCGCATGGCCTGTACCACCAGCGCAATGGTACCACCGAAGCCAATGAGGACGGCGATGAATGCAGAGGACCAGGACTGAAGCGGGGGCAGTTTCGGGGGCATGTGTGAGACTAACCGGTGTCGATACTGCGCGGTCACATCGGGGCGAATGAACTGCGTAAAGAAACAGCGGACGTAAGGGGGAACCGCGGGAAGGAACTGCAAGCGACCGATACGGCGTAAAGAGGAATTACGTGAGCAAGACAGCGTAAAGGAACCGCACCCGAGACCGCGGTGGCGCGTACCGTTTCTTTCTGCAGTTCCCGCTCACCCTTCACGCCGTTTCGGTCGATTGCCGTCTCTTTACGCCGTTCCCCTTACGCCCGCCGTTCCTTTACGCAGTTCACCTCTCTCTATTCCGTCGACAAACAGCCGCCCATCGGAAGCGATCGCTCGCCTAATACGCGCCAACGCTTCCCGCTCGAGTTCCGGGTGCCGCCCATCCAGTGCGCCGACCCGTATGGCAAACACGAGGTCGAACGGTGCTTCGTCTATAGCCAGTTCGAAGTTTTCGATGGCCACACATCGATACGCCAGCACCCCACTGGCGATGAGATCCGGACTCATTGCCACCGCCTGCTGAATCGCCTTGTTCGATCGATCAATACCCAGCACATAGCCATTGCCGATGCGCTGCTGTACAGCACGCGCTGCCACACCGGGACCGCATCCGATTTCGAGTACACGCATCCCTTCGCGTAGCGGCAATGCGTCCACCATTGTTCGTAGCCGCGGCGAGATGCGTTCAGTCACGTATGAATAGTTGATGGTAACACTGACGGTACTCGTTACCGCAGTCTCGCGTACTGTTCCTTTACGCAGTCCAGCTTACCCTTTACGCAGTAACGGTCGCTTGCTGTTCCTTTACGCCACCCACCTTACGCCCGCCGTTCCTTTACGCAGTTCACACTAGCAGTTCATGGTGTACGAGAATTGCCGTTGTCCATATCCGAAAAAATCATCCACTTCCCTCCAGCTGCACGCCGGAGCGTCAGCGTGAACTTGCCCATATCGGTTGTTGCAGTCCCGTAGCGATAGCCACCGATGATGAACGCGATGCTGTCAGCGCTGGCATACGACAGCGCACGCAATTTGAGATCCGCACCGCCCTGCCCTCGATACGCGGCGGTGAGTGCTTCATGACCCCGGACCGGTGCGCGCCCCGACTGCAGCACCCAGCCGTCAGAAGTGAACAGACTCACCAGCGCGGCCAGATCCCGGGTACGCCACGCGCGCTCATAGTCACGCAAGACGCGATCGAGCTCGGGAGGCATCGCCACCGAAGGTGGCGATGTGGGTCCAGATGACGCGGCAGAGGATGCTGTGGACGACGCTCCCTGCGAATGCAGCAGCGGAGCCGAACCGGCCAGCAGTGACGCCGCGAGAAGAATGTGTGTGAGTCGCATGATCGCCAACTTACGGATTCCCGGCGTACATTGGGAGCGCCTACTGTGCTGCGCACTGCCCCTCTTGCCCCGATCATTGCTATGAAGCCAGCCATGCGAACGGTTGCGGTATGTGTTGCTTCTTCCATAGCCGTCGCGGCCATGGCCACGGCCATGAACACCAACATGGAGTGGCAGCAGACACAACCGGTTCGTGCGCTCGTGCTGCAACACGCCACGCTCATCGATGGCACCGGGGCACCGCCACGCAGTGGCATGACGGTGGTGTTGCGTGATGGGCGAATCGCGTCAATCGCTCCCGATGGCAGCGGCGCGGTGCCCACCGACGCCGACGTGCGGGATCTCACCGGTCAGTGGCTGTTGCCGGGACTCATTGACGCACATGTGCATCTCGCCACCAATCCCAGCGTGAGCGATCGACGTCCTCGTGTGGAGGGACGTCTCCGGAACGCACTGCGCGGTGGAGTCGTCGCCGTACGGGACATGGCAGGAGACGCACGCGCTCTTGCAGATCTATCGCGCGCTGCGGACGTCGGCGACATCGAATCACCCGTCATCAGCTATTCCGCTTTGCTCTCGGGCCCGGGTTTCTTTGCCGATCCTCGTGTACGAAGCGCCAGCGCAGGCTTGCCGCCGGGAACCGCAGCGTGGACACGCGCCGTCTTTGACACCACCGATCTTCGGCAAGTGATTGCCGAGGCGCGCGGCACCGGAGCACGTGGCCTCAAACTCTATGCTGATCTCACGCCGGCGCTTGTGGCGAAAATTGCCGCAGAGGCCAAACGGCAACGCATCAAGACGTGGGCGCATCTCGCTCTCTTTCCTGCCAAGCCAATCGATATTGTGCAGGGCGGAGTCGATGTGGGATCACATGCGCTGTTGTTGGCCTGGGAACCCGCCACCGGGTTACCGACCTACGAGAAACGCGCCGATGGTGATCGCACCGTGCGTGGCGATGAAGCATCATTGCAGCGTCTATTCGCGGCAATGAAAGCACGCAACATGTTGTTAGAGCCCACACTGTGGGTGTATCGCGGTGCCGGCCGACCGGGCGACACCACCAGCGCGCAACGGCTCGCGCAGGCACAAATGCTCACACGTGCAGCGCATGCAGCAGGTGTGCGTATCGTGGCTGGCACCGATGGCATTAGCAGCGACGAAGCCGGTGCCATGCCGAATCTCCATGAGGAACTGCGTCTCCTCGTGGAGTCCGGTCTTACACCAATGGACGCGCTCATAGCGGCGACACGTCATGCCGCCGAAGCCGCCGGACTCGATGCCACGCATGGCACCATTGCCATCGGCAAAGCTGCGGACCTGCTCGTGCTCAAGGCCGATCCGCTCGCCGACATCACCAACACGCGCCAGATCGCACTGGTCATTCGCCGCGGGCGCGAAGTGAAGTGAAGTAAAAATCCCGGGACTTGCGCGAAAATCCGGTTACCCATATATACAACCACATGGTTGTACGTTCTCCACTCACCGACGACGAGCTCGACCGGCTCTTCCGGGCCCTCGCTGACGCCACACGGCGCGACATCGTGACCCGGCTCCTGGCCGGTGAACCCGCGTCCGTTTCCACACTCGCCGCGCGCTACGACATGTCGTTCGCGGCCGTGCAGAAGCATGTCGCCATGCTCGAGGAGGCCGGTCTCGTGAGCAAGGAATCACGTGGACGGGAACGCATCGTGCGAAGCAATCCTGAACGCATCGCACAAGCGCGCGCCCTGTTGTTCAAGCTCGAACAAATCTGGATCTCCCGTTTCAGTCAGCTCGACGATGTGCTGGCTGATCCCAAGCCGCCCACCAGGAAATAGCCAGGATATCGCCATGCCCATCACCGAAGTGATTTCCAACGCCGAGTCTCTGACGCTTACGATCATCGGCGAGTACGCCGTCCCGGTGGCGCGTCTGTGGGACGCCTACGCCGACCCGCGTCAACTCGAGCGCTTCTGGGGTCCCGTCGAATGGCCCGCGACCTTCACACGCCATGACATGGCTGTTGGTGGCGAGTCCCACTACTACATGACCGGTCCCGACGGCACGCGGGCTGGTGGATGGTTCCGCTTCCTTGCCGTCGAGCCGCATACGCGATTCGAAGTGGAGGACGGATTCTCCGACGAGAACGGCCAGAAGAGTACGAGCATGCCCACCATGCGCATGACGTTCAATTTCGAGTCCACGGCGTCGGGATCACGCGCGAAGATCGTCACGCAGTACGCGTCCGTCGAAGCCATGGAACAGCTGGTGCAGATGGGCATGATGGATGGCATGCGTTCGGCCATGGGGCAGATCGATGGTGTACTGGCCGATCTGCGCTCATTCTCCGCTGATCTCGTGACCGACGCGCAGCTGCTCAGTGACACCCAGGTACGCATCAGCCGTGTCATTCGTGGAACCGTGCCGCAGGTGTGGCGCGCCCATCATGAAGCAGCCTTGCTCAAGCGATGGATGCTGGGCCCCGAAGGATGGACCATGCCCGTATGCGAAGTGGCCATCAACGTCGGTGACTCCTATCGCTACGAATGGGAGAACACCGACGGCTCGCAGCGATTTGGTTTCGAAGGCGAATTGCTCGAATCCGCAGCACCGTATCGTGCCGTGACCTCGGAACGCATGATTGGCACGCCCGGACCAAGCACCCGGAATGAACTCACGCTCATTCCGGTGGACGGTGGCACGCTGCTCAGCTTCGTCATCACGTATCCCAGCAAGGAATTGCGCGACATGATTCTTGGCACCGGCATGACCAAGGGCATGGAATCGAGCTATGCGCGACTCGAACGCGAGGTGCTGGCGGTCGCCTGAGTCACTACAACGAAACGACTCCGCATTTGCGCCGCATGGCAAATGCGGAGTTCGTCGTTGGAGAGTAAGATTGTGGCATCTCACCCCTCCCTGGAGATCTGCATGGCGAAGCCCCTTCCCAGCGGTGCCACAGAAATCAGCTCAAGTCTCTACCTGTTCAAGTCGCGGACCAATTCGAGCGACTGCATGATCAGCGCACACGGCGGCTATATCAAGGAGAACAGCACCTTCACCGTGCCTGATGGTGTGCGCATCATTTTTTACGGCGAGCACGGCGCAGCGCTGCTCGATCCGGGCATCGGGAATTTTGCCCGTGACAGCTCTCACGCCAGGCCGCGCGAAGTCGTGACCGGCGGTCAACAATGTCTCAACTACCTGCTCTCCAAGTATCAGGGGGCGCACGCCGGTAGTGACGGCAAACAGACCCTGGAGACCTACAAGCAGGTTGCCGACACCGTCTCGGGACGCGATACCATCCGCGAAAAGAAGTTCAGTATGCTGATGAAAGCTTCTGCCAGCGGGAAAGGGCGTGCCCTTGAAACGCTTATGGATGACTGGGGCGGCAGCATTCTCACCGTGCGCAATCGCTGGAACATTCTGTTCGGCATTCCTCTCAAGACGGCCATCAGCGCTGCCAGAAAGGAGATGCCGACGCTTCGTGAGTTCCACTGTATCTTCTGCCGCAGCTACATGATGGGAGAAGACAAGAAGGCCGCGCAGGACGTACAGTATCAGTTCGGCTGATCTGCTTGCCTGCCCGCTGCATAGCGACTGGGTGACTGTCCAACACATCGACTGAATGCCACGCTGAACGCACTGGTCGAGCCATAACCCACCCGCTGCGCCACCTCGGACACATCGAGTTCCTGGTGGCGCAGCAGGTCGCGCGCCACTGTCATGCGCCACTGCGTGAGATACTCCATGGGCGGGACACCGACCATGGCCGTGAATCGCTCATAGAACGCCGAGCGAGAGAGCGCAGCCGCAGAAGCCAGTTGAGCTACCGTCCATGAGCGCGCGATGTGCGAATGCATCTGACGCAGCGCACGCGCCAACTGCGCATCCGCCAGCCCACGCAGAAGACCTGGCGGCGCCTCCTCATCCGGTTTGGCACGCAGGGCTTCGATGAGTAGTGCTTCCACAAGACGTGTCAGCATCAGCTCCCGCCCCGCCAGACGCTCCGCAGACTCGTCGCCGATGAGGCGGACCAGCATGGCCAATCGTTCGGAGTCCCGCAGGTGGACCAGCGAGGGCAACAGCGATACCAGCAACGCCGCATTGGGTGACTCGAATTCGAACCAGCCACCCAGCATGATCACGTCAGCCTTTCCGCGTGGTGTGCCATAGCGCATCTCGCCAACGCGCGCCGCGCTCGCCTGCGGGTCCATGCGCACCGCGCGCACGGAATCAAAACCGGAAATTGTAAACCCCGGAGTGGCCGGCATCAGCACAAAGTCGCCGGCCTGAATGGTGAGCGCGCGATGCCCGTTCACGGCCAAACGGCAACTGCCATCCAACACGATGCAAAAACTCGGATGGCCGAACTCGCCGTACGCCACAGCCCATCGGCCAGCACCACTGATGCGCCGCGTGTGGACGGCACGTGGCTGCAGCATCGCGATGACATCTGAGAGAGGATCGATCATTTTCGGACGCTCTCTAAAGTAATGTGGACTATTCATCATAGTTCGTCCTCCTCGTGAAGGCAATTCTGTGGGTGTCGCACTGACGCGGCCCACACACTTCAGAGAGATCATCATGACGAACCACATCCGTGCCAACAGCGAGTCTTCAGTTGCAGCGCCGACTGTCCTTATCACCGGCTGCTCATCCGGCTACGGACTTGAGACCGCCCGGCACTTCCTCGCCAAAGGATGGAAGGTCATCGCCACCATGCGCACGCCGCGCGAGGGCGTGCTGCCCGTTTCGGACCGCCTGCGTCTGCTGTCACTCGACGTAACCAACCCGGAGAGCATTGCCGCTGCCATCGAGGCAGCGGGACCAATCGACGCGCTCATCAACAACGCGGGAATCGGCGTGGTTGGAGCATTCGAAGCCATGTCCGCCGATGTCACCCGCGAAGTGTTCGAAACGAACACGTTTGGTGTCATGGCCATGACGCAGGCCGTGATTCCGCAGTTCCGTGCACGTGGCGCGGGCGTGATCGTGAATGTCACATCCAGTGTGACGCTTGCCCCCATGCCACTCGCCGCCGTGTACACAGCGAGCAAGACCGCCATTGAAGGTTTCACCGCCTCGTTGCGCCACGAACTCGAAAGCTTCGGTGTGCGCGTCAAACTCGTAGAGCCGGGCTATTGCCCTGATACGGCATTCGCGAGCAATGGTGGCTCACGCATGGCCGGTCTCATTCCTCCAGCGTACCAGCCGTTCGCCACGCCGATCTTTGAAGCCTTTGCCAAGCCCGGCGCGGTCACCCATCCGACCGATGTGGCGTCCACAGCCTGGATGGCCGCGAACGACCGTACAGAACGTCTGCGCTTTGCCGCCGGACCAGACGCGGTGGCGCTAGTTGGCAGTTGGCCGGTGAAGTGACGTCGGTCTGATCACACACATTGTCCGATGGGCGTCGTGATCAGAGGACCTGCCTCAACTGGCACGCGCGATGTGCGTGGATCTGCCTCGAAGGTATTCAACTCGACCGAGACCGCACCGCGCTCAAAGGCCGCCAGAATCTGGTCGCGCCAAGCGGTCTGCTCTATCGCCTGCTGCAAGTACCAGGTTTGGGAGCCGCGGATGCGAGTTGCCACGTTACTCATCAGGACCCGACCATCGTCCGTCAGGAAACGGACGGACGGTGAGTCGTGCCGAAATACACCTCCCGCCGGGGGTGAAATGGTGACGACGACGAGCGCACGCACTTGTTGGGCTTCGGGAAACATCTCCGAATAGACAAGCTGCAATTTCCCACGCGCTCCGATCCCGGTGTCGGGCAATTGCGCAGTGGCTCGAAGTTCCCGGTTGCCACCGCATGGCCCACCGATCGTATCACCGCAGGCCGCTGCAAAAGCCAGGGCGAGAACCAATACAGGCACAAATCGATTCATAAAAAGAGCTGTTCAGGATGGGGAGTGGGATCAAACCTCCTACTCGCAATCTGGCAATTCGTTGCATCAGGGTACTCGCCTTCACGCGTGTCCAGTAGCTTGCCTCCATCGCAGGGCCACGACTCTCTCGACACGCAATGTCCGCACTTCCATTCCCGACCAGTATCGAACAAGCCCTTCAGGGCTACCGACGTACGCCAGTAGAAACCGGCGAATCCGGTGGTCATGTTTTTCGATGCGATGCGCGGGACCGTCCCACACTGTATCTCAAGGGTGGAGACGGTGAGGTTGCAGGCGACATCACACACGAAATGCTGCGCCTCACGTGGCTCAAGAGGCGCATACTCTGTCCCGATGTGCAGTCATTCATTCGCGATGGTGACTCGGCCTGGCTGCTCACCACCGCCATCCCCGGCACACCTGCCGCCGCCTATCTGGAGACGCGTCCGGAATCCCGACACAAAACGATTGGCAGCATTGCCGAATTCCTTCGCGGGATGCATGCGCTGCCAATCGCCGATTGCCCCTTCCATGCGGGGCATCAGTTTCGAATGGCGCACGCTCGCCGAAATATCGACACTGGTGTTGTAGACGAATCGGATTTCGACGATGCAAGAACTGGATGGACCGCCGAGCATGTGTGGCAGAGCATGATCGAACTGCTGCCACTGCCATTCGAACAGGTCGTAACCCACGGCGACTTTTCGCTCGACAATATTCTCATTGTCGATGATCATGTCACCGGCTGCATCGACGTGGGCCGGCTTGGCGTGGCCGACCCCTATCAGGATCTCGCGATTCTCTGGAACAGTCTCGGCGAGTTTGGCGAGGAGGCGCAGCGGCAGTTGTTCGAGGCCTACGGAATTGCTGCGCCCGACCAAGCGCGCATAGAGTTCCATCTGTGCCTCGATGAATGTTTCTGACTCTTCGCCGCTGCGATCAACAGAGGTCAGTTCCTATATGGTATTTACTGACTTCTGCAATCGCACTGTCTGCGACGACGTAGTGATCGAGCACAAAGAGTGTGTCCGCAACGAACGCCAGGCGTGGAATCGCTGTTGGGTCATGCGATGGCATAAGCACATCAACACAGCGAGACGCTCCCGATAAAGACAGCACGGTCATGAACACCTGCCCGATGACGCTGGTGTTGTTGACAATGCTCGCATCGAGGTGAAACACAGCGTATCGGCCGCCGGAGAGGATTTTGAGTCCAAAGGGAATTGATAGCTGCTTGCCAACGTCGTAGATGTTTCGACCCCCGCCGAGTGAGTAGTCGATCTCCACAGGAATGCCCCGGCGCGCCACGCGGGGAATCGGGAGAGAATCGCGTGGCTGCCACTCGTTGTCAGCGATGATCAGGTATTCGGAGCGACCTCCGAAGTACAGAATGCTGTCGCCCGAGACATCGGCTAACACGGTTCCCCAGATGGCATAGAACCGGTCACGGTAGACATCGAGCACCTTGCCAAGACGTTCAGGCTCTTCGTATGGAGAGCGCCAGCGAAGCCCCGCGGTGCCGTGTTCGACATCAGCAGAGGCAGCGTACAGCAGGCCTTTCGAATAGACGAGCGGTGAGGTCAACCCCCCGATCGGAAGATGCGCCCTGGCCGACTTCGATCGCAGATCCCACAGCACTGCCTGCCGCCGCAGGACATCCACAATAGCCAACGTTGAGTCGTCGAGTGCGGTCAGTGAATGAGGGCCCTCGAATTCATCCGGTCCTCCACCAGCGCGGCCGATGGCTTCCACGAATGCTCCGCCTGCATCAAACCGAAGCACTCGTCGGCTTGGCATGTCAGTGACAAAGAACTCGCCTGCGCGCGAAACCCCCAACGCGTTTGGTTTCGCGATGTACGCCGTGTCTCGGTCCTCAAGGCGGACCGTGGCGAATGGGGTCAACTCAACTCGGCGGCCCAACTGTCCTGCCTCATCTCCTGGCTTTCCGCATCCTTCCAGGAAAACCGTCAACACCCCTAAAAGCACTCTGGTACTTCCAACGTGCATTGTCACTCCACAAAAGGGACTACCGAAAAAGCTAGCCCTGGCCCCCGTACAACGCCCGCGCCGCCGCAGCCCCCATGCGCTCATGATCGTGCCCAACGCCCGGCACGATGTCCATCTGCCAGTTGAACTCCGCCTCTGCGGCCTTGGCTCGGCGCTGCCCTTCAGCAAAGAATGACCTTCCCCGATCAAGGCGACCGATGCCATAACGATCAAGTTTCGGCGTATGCAAATGATTGCCTCCGAGCTCACCATCATTGTCCAATTCGCCGAGAAGGAGATGCAATCGCGCACCAAACGCCGTATTGAGTTCGCTCGCCGTCACACCGGTCCCCTCAAGACCGATGAGTTGTGGCTCATCAAGCATGGGCATGGTGTACAGTCCGGCATTGGCCGCCATCAACTGATTGGCCCTGGACGTTGGATGAAAGAGCGCCAGGCGATGCAGGATCTGCGCGCCAGCCGAATGTCCAAACATGTCATAGTGCGTGGCCTTCGAACCCGTAGCGCGCACCAGCAATCCGAAGATTCGATCAAAGTCGTGAAAGAGCCACGTCTCGCGGCGTGAATTCACGGTGAATTGAATATCCTCATCGCGCAGATTGAGAACCGCCGGAAGCTCGCCATAGGCTGAACGCGACACATTGCGCAGCTCGAAATTCGCGATCACGCCGCCCATCTGATACGCGGCAAAGTCGTACTGTGACTCTGGATAGCCCAATGCCGCGACCAGCACATTGGTCTTCTCCGCGCGCTCAATCCACGGCTCGCGATAGTCCTCAGCGCCGCGACTGGCGCCCGGCAACACGAGCAGCACACGGGAGTCCGGTGTAAACCGAGTGGGGACATAGTATGCCACCGTAATGCGATGCGACTCATGCCCAATACCACCTGCGGTCTCGAAGACACCGCGCCCCTTGGACAGCGATTGCGGTTCGAAGGGCGTGGCTCCTTCCGGTTTGGCCACCAACGTCATGCCGCACGCAGGACACCTGCCCGGTGCATCGAATACGCGTCCGTCCATCGCGCATCCGCACGGCGGGCAGATGTACGTCGCAGGATTCTGCACAAGCAACGGAGCAAGCGCCGCGCTACCCGCGAGCATCACACCATGGCGCACAAAATCCCGTCGTGTTGCTACCCACGCGCTCCACATGCTCATCGTGGCCTCCGATTGGCAAAACGCTGTTGGTATTCGACGGGGGTAACACCGAGTTCGCGCTCGAAAGCGCGACGGAATCCGTCGACACTTTGAAAGCCGGCACTCCGTGCTACGCGCTTGATGTTGACTCGCCCGCCAGCCAGGGCCGTACGTGCATGATCCAGACGTAGCGTGGTGACGAACTTTCCGGGTGACATGCCAAACGCCGCATGGAACCGTCTCGCGAACTGCCGCGGACTCAGATTGGCACGATCGGCCAGCGCATCGACCGAAAGATCAGCCTCGGGATGATTGGTGGCCCAGAGGCACACCTCCTGCAGACCATTATCGCCGGCCGCCTGAAGACGCAGCGGTTCAGAGAACTGCGCCTGATTGCCCGTGCGCCGCAGAAACACCACCAGTTCGCGCGCCGTGGCAACTGCTGAACGCACACCGTGATCCTTCTCGATGATCGAAAGCGCGAGATCGATGCCTGCCGTCACACCACCAGACGACAACAGCGTGCCATCCACGGTGTAGAGTGCATCTGATTCCACTCGCACCTTGGGATAGCGTCGCTGCAAATCATCGGCGTGCGCCCAATGGGTCGTGAGCGTTCGACCATCGGCAATCCCCGATTCGGCGACGGCATAGGCACCGGTGCACACGCTGGCAATTCGGCCAAACGATGCGTGATGTCGACGCAGCCAATTGCCAAGCGCTTGCAGTGTTCGTGGCTCGCGCACACCAGGACCACCTGGCATGATCAGCAGATCGGCCCGTGGACGGTCCGGCACACGTCGATCCGCGCGAAGCTTGAGCCCCGACTCTGATCGAACGTCGAGTTCGTTCAACCCCCACACCTCAAGGGCGTAGCCGAGCCTCCCATCGTCTGTGTGTGATGCGGCAAATGCCTCGAGTGGTCCAGCCACATCGAGCGCGTTGACGCCTTCGTAAATGAGTACCGCAATCGTTGGTCGTGTCATGGCCGGGTTCAGTTGCATACCGCTCTCCATGCAACCTTGCCCGAAACCGCCATGGCAGCAATGTCATGAATCCGACCAGATCGGACATCATTGACGACTCACCCCTTCAGCTGCCCAACCCATTGCCGAAGGATGTTCTGAAGGACCACACCCTTCGCACGCACCTCGTCCCGCGTGTTGAACCTCACCACGGCACGGTCTGCCCCCAACCACTCCAGCAGGTTCTCAGAGTCCGCGACATTCACATGGCCGGCGACGGCCTTTGCGTCACGATGCAGCACGAGCAGAACAACGGGTGACCCTTTCCCGCGTGTGTGCACATTGAGTGTAGCGAAGTACTGTTGATCAGGCCCGGCAAAGCTGGGAGCATTCCATTTGATACCCTCTGACGCAGCAACATCAGCACCGCGAATCACGGCCAGCACATCCTCGAGGACTGGCTTGAGCGGATGATCCAGTGTGTCCAGAAATGCCGCAATGGACGCAGCGGGCGCCGTAGTCTTGGCAGTTGGCTTGCCGGTTTTCTTGGCAACCGGTGCAGATTTCACAGAGGCGGTTCGTTTGGCTGGCACGAAGATTCACCTGATCGGTGTAGCGTTGAACGCCGGATGCCTGGAGACTGGATGACAAAGCGGTTGGCGTGGCGATGGGCACTGGCACTCGGAATTGTGCTGCTGGTGACTGTCATTGTGCTAGGTCGACCACGCCCGGTGCCGATCGAGCAGCGCGCGGCAGCGTTGGATGCCATCGTCGCCGATGCAGTCGACGGAAAGAATGTACATGGCGCCGTCGTTCGCATCGTTGCCCGCGGTGACACGCTCTCCTTTGCCGGCAAGGCCGGCGTGCTTGAGCAGAGTACGCCGTACTTCATTGCCAGCACTACGAAACTGTATGTCACCGCGCTCATCATGCAGCTGCGCCATGAGGGATTGCTGTCGCTTGACGATCGTCTTGCCGACCTGCTTCCCGCGGAGGAGTGGAAGGGCCTGAATCGACTGGATGGTATCGATCGTTCCGACGCCATCACCGTGCGCCAGCTGCTGGCCCACACATCAGGCATTCCTGACTACTTCGAGGGAGAGCGTGCGAATGGCAGGCGACTCGACAAGGAGCTGCTGGCGGGCAAGGACCGCGGATGGACCACCGCACAGGCCCTCGACATGGCCCGTGAAATGAAACCGCCGTTCCCCCCTGGTAAGCCAGGGAAGGCCCGCTACTCGGATACGAACTTCCAGCTGCTCGGCCGCATCATCGAAGTCAAAACGAAACAGTCGTTTGACGACGCCCTGACCACTCGCATCCTTGCACCACTCGGCCTCACGAGCACCTACATGTATCGTGACACGAGTGACAAGCGGCCTGCTGATATCATCGGTAGTGATGGCGCACTGCGCATTCCACGCGCGATGGCCTCGTTTGGCCCAGATGGCGGCGTCGTCTCCACGGCAGAAGAACAGCTGACGTTCCTGCGGGCCTTCTTCGAAGGCCGTCTGTTTCCGGAAGTGTGGCTCAAAGAGATGCGGCAGTGGAATCCTGTTTTCTTCCCGCTCGAAGCCGGAGTTGGCATGCTGAGGTTTCAGCTGCCCCGCTGGATGCCGCCCTTCACCAAGCAACCGGAGCTTATTGGCCACTCCGGTCTGTCCGGCGCCTTCGCCTTCTATTCACCGGATAAGGATGTGTATGTCACCGGTACCGTAAACACGGTAGCAAGCCAGAGTGCACCCTTTGAGCTGATGCTGCGCCTATTGGCCGTACTGCCCGACGCCAAATCGGAAAAGTCTCAGTGAACTCTTAGCCGCGATCCGGATAGTCAGATCCACCATAGCCCTTTCCCCGCCCCACTGAGAAGTCCACAGCGATTGAACGAATAGGCTGCGAGCTCACGTTCGATGGCGCGACAAACGAAAGAACAACTGCCAGAATGACAAGCAGACGCCTCACGATGATTCCTCCACACGATTGATTGAGCCGACGATTGAACCGGCGTATGCATTTCGCGTTACACGTTCCATGATGCGCTCCGGTGCACTCGCAGCCGTGAACCCGAATCCGCGATAGAGAGCATGTGCATCACGTGTCACCAGCATGAGCCGCCGAAGCCCCTGTACATCGACATGACCGAACAGAGCCTCCAACATGCGATGGGCGATACCCCGCCCCCGGTAGTCGGCAAGCACGTGTACATCCGCAAGGTATGCAAAGGTCGCCCGATCAGTCACGAGACGCGCAAATCCCACCTGCGCACCGCCCGATCGTGCGGCCACGCAAAGTGAGTTGGCAATCGCGCGCTGCACCACATCCAACGGAATACCGGGTGACCAGTATGACGTGGTGAGGAAAGCGTGTGCCGCTTCGGCATCGATGCGCGCAGCATCGGTAGTGATTTCGATATCGGTATTCTGCGTATTGCTCATGTGCGCCTCCCCAGTCCAGCCGCCGTACGGGCAGTGACCTCCACGGCCCGCGATACCACGGAACGCATACCACCGTCCTCAAGGGCCAACAAACCAGCAATAGTGCATCCACCAGGTGAACTCACCTGATCGCGCAACTCGGCCGGATGCATACCCGTAGCGAGAACCATCGATGCTGCCCCGAGCGCCGTGCGCGCCGCCATTGCTGTTGCCACATCTCGTGGCAATCCGCATGACAGTCCACCAGCAGCCATCGCTTCGATCATCACATACACAAACGCCGGACCGCTGGCCGAAAGTGCAGTGACTGCATCAAGATGCTTCTCCGCGAGAGACTGACACGCGCCAAGAGCCGCAAAGATACGATGCGCGACACTCATGTGCGCATCGGTTGCTGCGCATCCGGCGCTCAGCACGGTGAGTCCCTGGCCGATGAGGCATGGTGTGTTGGGCATGGCACGTACCACCGGCACATCTGCACCAGCGGCATCCTGCAGCGCCGATAGCGTGACACCAGCCGCAATAGAGATGAGCAGCGTGTGGGGCGACAGTGTCCCCATTTGTGCAATGGCTTGCGGCACATCGTTCGGTTTGACGCAAAGCAGAACAACATCGGCACTGCGGCACACAGTAGCAGTGTTGATCGCCACGCTGGCTCCCGCCAGTTCTTCGGCCAGCTTATGCGCTGATGCGTGGTCGCGGTCATGCAGGACAAGCTGATCGGCGCTTACCACCTGCGCTTTCACCAATCCCGAGGCAATGGCGCGCCCCATAGTGCCAATGCCAATGACCGCAATGGACTGGGTGAGCGTATCCGTGTGGCCGAGGTGCTGCGACGTTCGCAGCGCGATGTGATCGTTGGTACTGAGCGTTCTGAGCATGAACCGGTGAGTTGGAGAACACGCCGGCGAGAGCAGAAAAGACATCGCCCCGTCCGGCGCAAAGGCAGGACGGGGCGATTGGTACCGCAGAAAGTGCGGAACCCTACACGCGCGGGCGCCCCCATGGGCGCACGACCACCGTCCGGCATCGAAGCGTGTTCGACGACGGTCGCGGTCGGGCCATGCGGGAGCGCATGATGGCGGACGTGCAGGAGATCATGATTGAACGACTAACGGCACATGTCGCCGCGGTCAAGGGTGAATGTCGAGCGACTATTGTCGCGTGGGGATTCGAACCCCAATGCACTCGAGTCGCCCGCCTTGCTTCATGGGAGTCGAACCCACTGCGACAGACCATGCACGTCAACCGGGGACCACGACTCCTCAAAATCTAATGCGCCTATTGGCAATCAGTCGCCCGCATCTCGCGAACCTCTCTGACGGAAGTGGGCGTGAACTCATACGGCATTCCGCCAAGGTGGCCATACTGTCCACGCGCACTTCGGATTCCACGCCAATCCACGAACATTTGCGTGTGCCGGAAGACCGTGTCGATGGGAGTTATTGGCGGATGCACGGAGAGATAGGCTGCAACGTCCGGCGCACCGTGAAGTGATCGCACCCACCATCCTTCAGACGACCCGCATGGTGCGAAGCCGTTGGCTTCGAATCCCACCACATAGATCCCGCGAGCCTCTACGACTGCGCCGAATCCCGGTGCCAAACCATCTGAGCAGGCAGCGAATAGCCCGACAATGGCAGCAACACTACTCGAGACTGCGCAAAACCGCTTTACCGCGCGGCGATAGTTCACAGCCGGGTTCATGACTCACGCTCCGCCATGGTGAGCAGCACGCTACGGGTTCGACAGCAGCTTCACCGTGCGCTCGGCGATCGCGCTCAACTGCTGCTGACGTGTACGTGCCCACCGGGGCAGACGAATCAGGTTGGTACCGAGCGCCGCCAACCCGAGGCCACCGAACATCACCATGATCGCAATGGCTTTGTCCGGCTTACCCGCCGCAGCAATTGTTGCTCCCATGACCAAAGCCATCACCGTAAACAACGAAGCAACAACATTGAGCACCATGGCGTCATCCTTGAGCGTGCTCAACCGAAGTTGATGACCGTGCGCCGTCGGCTCCACAGCAATGTGCAGATTGCCGTTGGACCATTCGCGAATTCCACCGGACATCGTTGTTTCACCGCGTGCTTCGAACGTACCACGGAATTCCGTCACCAACAGTTCCCACTCGCGATCTGTTGGTGCACGGGCGAGCGGTACTACGCGCGACACACCAATTGGCAGTCCGAAAGACCGTCGTACCGTTACCGGTCGCCCTTTGGTCTCAATCTGTTCCGCGGCCAACGCCACGCGCGCGGGCTCAATGCCTGCTTCCGCGCCGATGCGCTGTACTTCTTCAAGTGTCAAACCATCAGCGTCAACCGATGGCGCCTGATCACGCGTGTCACCGGTTGTTGCCAGGCTGAATATCTGACGAACCTCGTCGTCCCCATATCGGCGTTCAGTCATAGATATCGATTGTACGATCACCGCACTTCCGGCGCTACAGGCCCTCGGTAACGCCGAACATGAGACCGCCTGACCTGCGTTTGACTTCCCGTTCGTCCCGCACGATACTCTTGGACAGAGCGCCAGACAGGGCGCCTCCCACCCGCGGCGAGGGAATCATTCCCACCTGTCATCGACTGGAACGTGGTGCCCTGCACCTTCTTTCAGCCTGATCAAGCAGCGGGTACAGGCGTGTCATGAAAGGAGGCGCCATGTCTGGTATTCGGGTACTTCCCGCTCGTCCCTCGCTCGACTCGCTGCGCAAACAAGCCAAGCGACTCGCCCGGGATACCGTTGCCGAAAGCGGCGACGCCATCGCTCGCGTGCGTGCACAAGTGCCGCATGCTGTACTCCCGCTGTCGCTTCGTGACGCACAGCTCGTCATCGCCCGAGAGTACGGATTTTCCGGCTGGTCATACCTTATGTCCGAAGTGGAGAAGCGTGTCGGCAGTGAACTCGACTGGGCGGCTTCCCAGGCCCGCGTCGCTATCCACAATGACAACAACGAACAGCTGCGCGCACTGCTCGCGAAGCACCCCGCGTTGATTGCGTGGCGTGACACCGATGGTCAAACACTGCTCGATGCGACCACGTCGTACGCCATGGACTGCTCCGATCCCGAGCGTGAGCGCACATACACCAGGCCATCGGCTGCCGAGCTGCTGTTAGACGCGGGCGCCACAGTCGAGAGCAAAACCTGGATGCATGTGATCCGAACCGGTGCATCGGGCATGCTTCGTCTGTTCGCACAAAAGGGGGCACTTCCTCAAGTACTGCCGGTACTCGCTGCGCTAGGCGATGCAACCGTCGTTCGTTTGTCTCAAGAAGCGCAGGAGAAGCCCGCAGATATCGATCATGCATTCATGATCGCGTGTCGATTCAGGCACGAGGACATTGCGCGACAACTGCTCGAACTCGCCGCCGCGCGAAGCCCCGAGCTCGGCCGCCGCATTGATCACTGGAGAAGTCGCGCAGCATTTGTCGAATTCTTGATGAATGAACCGGGCATCCTTTGGCAGGAACCGGAGACTACGCCATGGGAGACATTCGTGGTCCTGCAATTGGGGCACGCCCGCGATGGCAACGATCTGTCAGCCTTCAATCTTTGGCTCGACAACGAACCGTGGCTACTCGAACGACAGCACATTGAGACACAGGCTCGACTGATCCTTCCCGCCTGCTATCAGAAGGATCGCGAGGCGTTCATCGTGGCCATGCTGGATCGTGATGCTGCGCTCTTACGCGCGGATCCACCGCCACGTTCATCGCACATCGTGCAGGCTATGTCTTATGGCAACGCACATCTGATTCCGTTGCTGACACGAATCTGGCCACTGCCGAATGACCTGCCTCACGCAGCGGGCATTGGCAATGCGATTACCGTGGCGCGGTGGTTCGATGCTGACGGTACGCCCGCGCTGGGATCGTTGTCACAGCACTACCCGCACAACGACCCGCAATTCCCACGCACCGATCTGCACTGGAGCCCACCGAGCGCACAGCAGGTGCTCGACATCGCACTGGCATGGTCCGTGCTCAATCAGCACTTCGACATTGCGGAGTTTCTCCTCACGCGGGGCGCCAACATCAACACCGATTGGGGCACGCACGAGCCCGCGAGCATCCTGCACGAGGCGGCAATCCAGGGGAACGAACCGGCTGTGCGATTCCTGATTCAGCACGGCGCCGATCTCACGATGACCGACTACCGCTATCGATCGACCGCCGAGGGATGGGCGCGATATGGCGCGAACAACGAGCGCATGGCGGATATCCTGGCGAAGAGCGCGCAGTCAGGGTCCGAGGCTTGACGGTGTCATTTATCTGACTAAAGTCAGATAAATGACAGGCGACCCTATTCCGACCGTCCGGAGCTTCTATCGCGCCCTGACCCTTCGGGTTGGGGTACTAACGGATCGTTTCCTGGGTCGGCAGCGGCCCATCGCACTCTCCCGATTGCTCTTCGAGATCAATCGAGAGGGCGCCGACGTTCGCGAACTCCGCGCCCGCCTCGATCTCGACTCGGGCTATCTCAGTCGCATGCTGCGATCCCTCGAGTCAGAAGGCCTCGTCGAGGTGGTCCCGCTTGAATCCGATCTGCGAAGTCGCCGTGCTGTCCTGACTGACGCTGGCCTTAAAGAGTTTCAGGAACTCGACCGCCTCGGCGATCAGTTCGCCGAGGGTACGCTGGAACCGCTGAGCGAAAGCGAGCAGTCACGTCTCGTTCTGGCGATGGCAGAAGTCGAGAAACTGCTCAACCTCGCGTTCACGCGTATTGCGGTCGAAGACCCTGACAGTGCGGACGCCAAATGGTGTCTCGCCCAGTACTTCGCGGAACTGAATGAGCGGTTCGATGATGGCTTTGATGTCACGACGTCGATCCCGCTTGGCGCAGATGATCTGCGCGCTCCTCGTGGTGCGTTTGTTGTCGCACGACTCGACGGCCGACCAGTGGGCTGTGGTGCGGTGAGGCTCACCGACGCCGACGTCGGCTACATCAAGCGCATGTGGGTGTCACGGGATGTGCGTGGTTCCGGCATTGGACGACGGCTGCTTCACGCACTCGAGCACGAAACGGGACGACTTGGCGCAACGCGCGTCCGACTGGAAACGAATCGCAGCTTGCGCGAGGCCCAGGCACTGTACCGACAGAGCGGCTACCGCGAAGTCAGCGCGTTCAACGACGAGCGCTACGCGCACTTCTGGTTCGAGAAATCGCTCGATCACGCGGAGGCGTAACATGCTCAGGCTCGAGAATCTCTCGAAGCGCTATGCCAATGGCGTGCAGGCCCTGAACGGTGTGACGCTCGATATTCCGCGAGGCATGTTCGGCCTGCTGGGTCCCAATGGAGCGGGCAAGTCCACATTGATGCGCACCATCGCCACACTACAGGACGCGGACTCCGGCTCGATCCGCTTTGGCGATATCAATGTGCTCGAGAACAAACACGAGGCACGTCAGATCCTCGGCTATCTCCCGCAGGATCCCGGCGTCTATCCGGGCACCTCAGCCGAAGTGATGCTCGATCATTTTGCTGTTCTGAGGGGATTGACCTCGCGCAGTGAACGCCGCGAAGCCGTTGAGCGTCTACTGCACCTGACCAATCTGTATGAGGTGCGCAAACGCAAGCTCGGCACCTACTCTGGCGGGATGCGCCGACGCTTCGGCATCGCGCAGGCGCTGCTTGGTGAGCCAGAACTGATCATTGTCGACGAACCGACAGCTGGCCTCGACCCCGAGGAGCGCAATCGTTTTCACGATCTGCTGTGCGAAATCGGTGAGACGGCGGTGGTGATTCTGTCCACGCATATCGTGGAAGATGTGCGTGAGTTGTGCAGTCGTATGGCCATTCTCGCGAAGGGGCGGGTTCTGCAGCAGGGAGAACCTGCTGTGCTCATCGCCGGACTCGATGGCCAGGTCTGGCGCAAGCTGATCGATCGTGCCGAGGTGGCGCACTATCGGGAGCGCATGGATGTGCTCTCCACGCGTCTCGTGGGTGGGCGCGTTGTATTGCATGTGCGGAGCGCTGAATTGCCCGGCGCGGGATTTGAACCGGCGGCGGCAGACCTTGAGCATGTCTACTTTGCTGCGCTCAATGACCGATCCAATGCCGCGTAGCATTCGCCAGGGCAGCAGCTTGCTACCCATTTTCGGCTTTGAAATCCGGCATCACCTTCGCCAGCCACTGTTCTATCTGGTCACGTTCTTCCTGAGCGTGTTGTTGTTCCTCGATGGATCGGGTCAGGGGCGTGGTGGAGCCACAGGCAAGTTGCTCCTCAATGCTCCTGCGGTCGTCCTGGAGCATCTAATGACATGGATTCACGTCGTGCTCTTTCTCATGGCGGCATTTGTTGTGAGCGCCGCGATGCGGGACTTCGACCGGCGCACGTCTGAACTGTTCTTTTCGAAACCCGTCTCGCGATTCGACTATCTGATTGGCCGGTTTGCCGGCGCCATTGTGGCGTGCCTACTGCCCTATCTGGTCGGTGCTGTCGCGTTCGCGATCGGCACCAGCATGCCAGACATTGCCCCGGAGCGCGTCGGACCATTTCGCTTGGCGCCCTATGCCTTTGCGTTTGGCGTGTTGATCCTACCCACACTCCTTGCGCTGGGCGGCGCGTTCTTTGCTCTTGCCATCTGGACTCGCAGTACGATCGCCACCTATGTCGGCATCGTGGCATTCGTCGCACTCAGTGCGGTTGCGGGTCTCTCCTCCTCGCAACTCGTGTCACCGTGGATTGGTCAAATGCTCGACCCATTCGGTGTCACGGCACTTGGCGATACGCTCCGACACTGGACGACGGCGGAGTTGAACACCGCGATCCCGCCACTTGGTGGGATGCTGCTCTGGAACAGAGTGTTGTGGCTCGGACTCGGCTTGTCAGCATTCGGCATCGCCAGCGCGACCTTTGTCCCTGCCCAGGAACCCTCTCCTGCGCGTAGGTCGACCTCGCCAGTAGTTGAAGAGCCGTCGGAGCCGCAGATCGTACGACCAAGCCATGCGCATTCCCCGCAGCGCACCTTCTCATGGCACACGGTGCGTATCCAGTTTCTGCGGCAAACGTGGCGCGAGGTACTTGGTGTACTTGGCAGTCTGCCATTCCTCGGCATGTTGCTTCTCGGATTGATCGTGCTGATCGAGACCGCTAGTTCTGCTGGCAACATCTTCGGCATGCCGGTCTATCCTCGAACACATCTCATGATCGAGGCCATGCAAGGCGGATTCGCAAAAGTCCTGCTACTGGCGGCCGTACTGTTCAGCGGGGAGTTGGTCTGGCGCGATCGCACTCTCGATGTGCACGAGATGGTCGATGCGCTGCCAACACCCAATGGTGTTCTTTTTGGTGCGAAGCTGGTGGCGTTGCTGTTCGCAATCGCCGTGTTTCAGCTGGCGGGTGTGGTCGCATTGATCGCCTTTCAACTCCTGCAGGGATATGCGCATCTCGAATTCGGATTGTACGTGCAGGGCATGCTCATCGCCGCGGCATATCCCGTATTAATGATGGTGCTGTCCTCCGCATTTCATGTCGTGGCGCGCAACAGGATTGCCGGTTACGGGCTCGTGGTGCTCTTCATTGTCGCCTGGGACCTGTTGGAAGAGTTTGGCTTCGAGCATCACCTCTATCGCTATGCAAGCCTGCCGCCCACACCGTATTCCGATCTCAACGGTTTTGGTCATTTCCTGCAGCCATTTTCCTGGTACGCCCTGTACTGGGGATTGGTCGCCACGATGTTGATCGGTGTATCGGTTGCGTTCTGGAGACGCGGCACGGATGACAGCTGGCGATCACGATTGAGTGAAGCGCGTACACGTTTTCATGGACTCACCCGAGCGGTAACTGTGACATCGGTACTGGGCGCCACCATGGCGGGCGCATGGATTTTCTACAATACCAATGTTCTCAATGAGTATGTTCCCAACACCACGATGGCGGCACGTCGTGCGTTGTACGAAACGCGCTATGTGCGGTACCAGAATATCAATTTGCCTCGCGTGGTCGCTGTCCGTGGCGAGGTGGACATCTACCCACGCGACCGGCGTGTAAACATTCGCGGTTCATATCGGCTGCAGAATCAGTCCACCCAACCGCAACGTGATATCCACGTGAGTATTCCCGTTGGCGTGCACGTGAATCGGCTGGGCCTACCGAGTCACGACATCGTGCACGCGGACGACACGCTCGGATATCACATTCTGCAACTGCATACGCCACTTGCGCCCAATGATTCGCTGGAGCTTGGCTTTGATCTCGTCGTAGAGAACGAAGGATTTGTCAACAATGGCGCGAGTGTTACGGTGGTCGAGAACGGAACGTACTTCACCAAGCGTGATTTTTTTCCCGTGATTGGATTCGAGCCGCAACGCCAGCTCGTGATCTCCGATGAGCGAAAGGAACATGGCCTCGATCCGCTTCCCCGATTGGCCGATCCAGATGACGCGGCAGCCAGGAGTCGGTCACCGCGCGCATCAGACGCCGATCGAGTGGCCTTTGACATGATCGTCTCCACCGATCTCGATCAGACCGCAATCACTTCTGGCGAACTATTGCGGAGCTGGGCAGCGAACGGTCGACGATACTTTCACTACCGGACCGACATCCCCATCACGCACTACTTCGGCTTCGTGTCCGCCCGGTATGCGGTGAAGTCGAGCGAGCAGAATGGCGTTGCAATCGAGATCTACCATCATCCAGAGCATCGTGAAAACATCGATCGCATGATGCAGGCCGCCGGGCAGTCACTGGGTTACTACACGGAAAATTTCGGACCATATCAGCATCGCTCGCTTCGTGTGGTGGAGTTTCCTCTCTATGCCCGCGATGCGACGTCACTGCCAGGCTTCATCTCGTTCTCGGAATCGATGGGGTTCAATGCGCGCCTGGGTAACGATGCGACCATTTTTTTTTT
>JACVCD010000018.1 GCA_016742275.1 Gemmatimonadaceae bacterium | reverse complement strand
TATTGCGGCCCCGCCAGATGTGGATAGCGGACAGGCTGTGTACCATTGGCATCAAACACCGACTGACTGGTCAGCTTGTCGGACACGCGCAAATCGTAGAGTGCCACCTGATACGCCAACCGCGAACCGGTCAGCAAACCCTTGGCGCCCACTTCGTACAGTGTGCCACGCTCCGGATCGAGATTGCCGTTCGGTTGTCCGGTGAACTGGATGACGGCGTCGCTCGATGTGGCCGGGGTGAAACCCTGGCTCACCGTGCCGTAAATCGAGCCCATGTCGCCAAACCGGCGACGCAGCGCGACACGCGGAACGACCACGGGGTCGTATGTCTTGCGGCCGGAAATGCTCTTGCGGGTGGGGTTGGCCGTATTGGCGAGTCGGTCATCGAGGGTGTACTCAATGCCGTTCACACTGGCACCGGCCGTGAGTACGAAGTTGGCGGGGAGTGCCAGATCCCACTGCGAAAACGCGCTTATCTGGGTTGAACGGGTTTCCAGGTCGTTGGTGAGCGCTCCCAGTACGGCGTTGGTATAGCGATAGCCCTTCACGAACACGTTGGACTGTTCGAACTCCACGCCATTGGCGCCGGTCAGCGCACGTCCACCGGGTGCAAGCCGCACATTGAGCACGGCCCGCGTGCCGAACGTCTGGATGGATTTGGGCGTCACGCCGGCCGCAAACACATCCTCGCGCGTGGTGCCGCTCATGAAGGCGGTCACCACCGGCTCGAACATGTCGTTCACGCGGTATCCATGCGTGACACCCACACGCAATGTTTCCATGTTCACATGCGCATTGTTGGCGAGATACGGCGCTTCGCCGACATTGCGCTTGCCGAAGAATGCGGCGCTGTCGATCTGTCCGGCCCGCTCATCCCGCGAGTTGGCATACGACAGAAACGTGGTGATCGTGCGGCGCTCCGAGGGCCGGAAATCGCCAATCACCGTGGCGAAATCCTTCTTCGATGCACTGTGCAGGCGATAGCTGTCGTATTGCTGATGCCCGAAGTTCACGAGCACCGTCGAGGTTGCGGAGGCCGTGGCATAGCGCGTATCGGAACGCAGCAGACCGTCCTGTCCGCCCATGGTTTCCTGCTCGATGGTGGTGCCAAGTCGTTCCGGTCGAAGCGTCCACAGATTGACGACACCGGCAATTCCGGCACCAAACAGACTGGATGCCGGACCCCGCACCACATCCACACGTCCGATCGATCCGAAGTCGACGTCATCGAGTACGGTGACACCTTCCGCGTCGGTCAGGGGAATCCCGTTCAGATACGCCTTGTAGCCTGATCCATCGAAGTTGGAGCGGGTGCCGTATCCGCGAATGGTGATACGCTGTCCACCTGACATGGTGCGGCGTTCGAATCGCACGCCGGGCACGAGGTTGAGCGATTCGTCGAAGAAGAGACCGGTGCCGCGGCGCAACTCGGATCGCGACAATGTGGTCACGGACTGCGGCTGATCGAGTGCGCTGCGGCCCGCGCTTTCGCGCGTGTCCACCACACTTACCTGATTGAGTGTCTGGGCACTGGGTGAGAGACCGATCTGCAGCAGTTCGGTGCAGTCGGTCACGCGCACGTGCAGTGCGCTGTAGCCAACCCGCTTCACGGTCAGCGACATGTTGGGGCGACACGGAAGCGTGAACGCACCATCACGATCCGTGGTGGTGGTCTCCTGGTTGTCGGCGCTGACCGCCCCGCCGCCTACGGGGGCCTGCGTGTACACATCGTAGAGACGCCCCCGCAACACGGTTTGAGCGGGGAGTGTGCGCGGTGCAACCAGCACACCACACAGGACGACAGCAGAACGCAACAGCTGACGCATCGACGGAGGGGAGGCAGAATCGGGAGGCACGCAGTACGACTGCGTGGGGACCCCGCACTGGTACTGTGTGGTTCCTTACGCCACGATTAACACATCCCTTCGCTACGTCTGACCCGGAGTGGGCGTGATCAACTCGAAACTCGTCAACTTTTACTCAAAGCTCAGAGCTCACCGAAAGTCCGGTGAGCTTTGAGATCTGAGCTAAAGTTTTTGAGTCGTGCGTGTCAGCGGCGACCCGGCGTATTCGGCGCTTCCAGCGCCGCGCCCAACGCTTCCGCCGTCCACGAAATGGCATTCGTGTAGAAGTCGCCGAGCTTGGTCGGATCGATCCCCATGCCGGTCGCGATCTCCGCGGCATTCTCGAACAGCCCGAGCTCATAGGACTCGGCGAAGTTGATGGCGTCGGCGTATGGGCCAGTGCGATCGAGCAGGGCCTGATTGGCATCGGTGCTGAGCACCACACGCTCGAGGATTTCGTGCAGCGGCATGCGGAAGACCGCATCGAGCAGCGAGAACAGACCCACGAGGAACAGTGTGCCGGCATCGCGTCCACCGCCGGCGAGTTGTTCGCAGAGGCGACCACGTTCGACGGCCTGACGCACCAATTCCTGATCGACGCCGTTCTTACTCTTTCGTGCGGCGGCCACGGCCACGGCGAGCCAGCGCAGGAAGGCATTGCGGCCGATGAGGCGCAGCGCCTGTCCGATGCTGGCCACACCACGTCCACCGAGTGCGGCACTGTTGACGAGACGGAGCAGTTGGAACGTGAGGACCGGATCGGTGGCGATCACGTCCTCGAGTTCGCGGTCGCCGATGTCCTGATTGCGCGCGAGGCCCATGAGGCGCATGGCGGCCACGGTGCTTTGCGGCATGTCGGCCGCGGGCAGCGGCTCGGGGCGACTGAAGAACGTGCCCTGGAATCCGTCGAAGCCACGCTCGAGGGTGGCTTCATACTGATTGAGGTCTTCGACGTTGCTGGCGATGAGTCGCGGCGTGGCGCCGGCCACACTGCCGGCGGCGCTGGCCATGATGCGATCGCAGATGGCGTTGATAGTGGCCGGGTCACCGCTCCTGGCATCGATGCGGACCCAGCTCACATGGGGGAGCAGGGCCTCGGACGGGCTTGGAGTGCTGCCCACGTCGGCCAGGGCCACCTGTCCACCGGCGGCGCGGAGGCGTGTGATGGCTTCGATGACTTCGGGGTCGGGGGTGATGCTGGCCGGGAGCAGGACGATGGCCGAACCCGGTTCGGCGACGAGGAACGCATCGCCGAGCAGCTGGTCGCGGGTGGCGACCACGAAGGCGGGGAGGCGATTGCGGACGAGGTCGAAATTGCCCGAGAGGAAGCTCTGCGCGAACGCACTTTGTCCGTCATCCGTGTCGGTGAAACGGATTTCGTACCCGATGAGGGAGCCGGTACCACCGAAGACGGGCTGGCGAACGAGACAGAAGTCGGACATGGGTCGGGCAAACGGGGATGCAAGGGGTGGCGCAGACGGCGCGCCTTCTGCGACTTTCAGACGATCCACGCCCCGTTGGGGGCACGTCCGGGGTTCGGACGGGTTTTGAGGGCAGTTCGCGATCTGGGCCGGGTAGGCATGAGTCTTTCGACGTTGGACGGGACGCTGCACCGCGGGTGTGGCGGCCGGTATGCGCTTCATCAGGAGACGGTCACGATGCGGCTGAGTGGGATGGCCGCCGAGGTGACGCGTGAGTTTTTCCGGTGCGAGAAGTGCGGGCACGAGCAGCGCACGATCGAGCAGCGTGACGCGGCCGAGAAGGCGGCGACGGATCAGATCCGGGCGAATCACGAGCTGCTGGCGCCGAAGGCGATCCGTCAGTTACGGGAGTCGCTGGGCCTCACCGTGCCCCAATTTGCGGAGCTGATCTACGGCACCCCGAAGGGGATCGTGGAGGGCTGGGAGAAGGGGAAGTATCTGCAGAACCGGGAGGCGGATGCGATGATTCGGTCTTTGACGGATCGCGCCGTGCTTGAGGCTCGTGCGGCGAAGGCGGGGGTGACGTTGCCGGTTGTGGAGGGGGCTTCGGTGGTTGCTGCTGTGCCCGAGGGTTCGAAGGCGGCGGATGGCGGCGAGGGGGCTGCTGCTCAGTAGTTGTGCGTTGGAACGGATTGGAAGAGAGGTGCTCCCGGCGCGCGAGGTGTGCCGGGAGTTTGTTGTTTGTTGGGGGTCGACTGCGTTGGAATGCGGACGTAGATGGGCTATTTGGACTCTATCCACGCGGCGACGTGATATAGCCCGAAGAACGCAGCATAACGCGCTCTGGCGAAGTGCTGTTCGCGCGCTGCAAGTTCTGTATTGACTATGAACTACAGCACCAGATTCAGCGTTGCTTTCCTGCCGGGAGCAGCGGTATAGACGTGCCTTTGCAGCGATCTCCTGCAGTCCCACCAGCGTATTGAGTTCGATTCAACGTCAACGATCGAATACTTCAGCGCCATCTCATTTCTCCGCTCATGACTGTAACTGAATACGACTCACCACTTGATGGTTTCGATCCATTGGCCGAAGGGCCCCACGCTTCAAACTCCGACAGGAGCGTGTTTGAAGAGGCTACTCGTCGCGTCGTCCAGAATATTCTCAAGAGCTACACGGGGTACTTTGACATATTTTCAGAGACTCTTCAGAATGCTCTAGATGCGCTCGACAAGCGTCGAAGTGTCGAAGGAGAAGCGTTTGCACAGAAGCTTTGGGTAGAGATCGATATTCCCGCTCGACGCCTTCGCGTTTGTGACAACGGGTGCGGAATGAATCTGAGTGAGCTCAGATATTGCTTTCGCCCCAACGTAAGCTTCAAGAATCGCAAGGAGTCGCGCGGTCACAAAGGTGTTGGAGCCACGTTTCTGGCCTACGGTTTTGGCCTAATTCGGGTTGCGACTAAGTCAGCAGAATTTGAGGCTGCCGTAAAACTTTCCGGTGGAAGGCAATGGTCTGAAGACTACACAGGCGCATATCCTCGTCCGAAACTTGAAGTTGATTCTGGCAACATTCCGGAACTCGTTGACGAGCGATCTGGCACTTGCGTAGAAATAAGAATCGCTGATGGGCAGCGGCCAGAGCTCAATTGGTACAATGCTACGAGTCCAGAGCAGTGGTATCACATCCTGCGCATGCGCACCCCACTCGGAGGCGTATACCTCTCAGGGAAAGCCGCTCCCAGGATTCAGCTTACACTGCGGGTAGTAGACAATGCCCACAACTCGCAAACGAAAACGTTCAGCAATGTGGACTATCCGTATCCCCACGAAGTGCTGAGCAGAATGCTACCAAAGGTAAAGTCCTATGACGAGATCAAGGCTGCAGTAGCAACTATCGAAGGTGATAACAGCAAGATCCCACAGGATTTTCGGCGAGTCGATGCATTCTGGCATATTTGGAACGCCGAACAGATCCTTGAGGACGGATCGCCATTTGAGGGGCAGCGTTTCTCTCCTGATCAAGAAACATTGATTCGACGGCACGAGATCGCTGTATATGGGTGCTTCTTAAGTTCGGCGAAAGTTTGGGGCGAGTACCAACGTAGCGATCTCGGGATTAGGCCGCACCCGTTGATTCTAAAGGGAGGACTGCAGTTAGCGACCGACTTTATGGTGCAGGGCGATCTAGGTGTCATTCCGCTGACATCCACAATCGGATATCAAGCTGCGACGCATGTCATTGTCCATTTTGCAGATGGCAACCCTGATATGGGCCGCAAAGTCTTTCAGCCAGAGTTGAAATCTCTTGCGGAAGATCTGGCGCGCCAGGTCGTGAATATCTTTAAGCGCTACCTGTATCTGATGCGTGAAGACACCGGGGTCGCGGACGTCTCAGACGACACCGACACGTACAATTGGCTAGAGTCGAGAAAAAGTCATCGAGCAGAATATCCGCTCGAGTTCGTGTACGATGGGAGGCACCTCGCATACGCTTCGGAGCCGAGTTCGGAGCAAGATCTCATTGCAATTTTTCATGAATTGGTCGGTATGGGGCTGTTTCCAGGAATCCGATTCCTTTGCACATCCGAACGTGACAGATATGACGGATGCTATGTGGTTCACTATTCGTCCGAGCAGCTTCATCGCTATGATGCGAAAGAGCGGCCGTTAGGCGTCAACAGCAAACTGATTCTTCAGCGAGAGAGCAGGCCATACGTGCTTGAGTATAAGTATGACCTCGATGGACTAATCGCCGATTTTGCTAAAGGCGTAAAACACGAGAACGAAATTCATGCGGTAGTATGCTGGCGCATAGGAAACGACTATTCAGAGAAGTTTAGTCTCACCAGCTACCTTATTGGTGCTGAAGGGGCAAGTCGACAAGTATACGGCGCAACTCATGCACTTTGGTATGAGCGAAAGAAGATGGCGGAGATCATTTGCATATCTGATGTAGTTCGATTCATGCGGGAACCAGACGCAGTTATCTCGGAGCACAAAACGAAGTACAAATCTGCTTGATTCTCGCGAGGTTGATCGGGAGAAGAGTGGCAATCTGAGATCGAATCACTCTTCGCCTGCAGGAGCAGGGTCTTTCTTGTGAACCGTATTGTGCTTGGGAATAGTAAGCAGGAAGTTGGTGGACAATCGTGAAGACGCCAAAGTTAGTACCGAGACCGAGAAAGACGGTTAGCCTGCATCTAGTCAGTAAGTGTCCAAAGAGACTGGCGAAAGACCTAAACTTCGAGAAGTCAAATGATTCGCCTGATAGACATACCGAACTTCGGCAGCTTCAAGAGCTTCAATTGGAATGCGGATTTTCGTGATTCACACGGAAATGTGGTCCACTTTAGGCGCATGAACATCATGTATGGGAGAAACTATTCCGGCAAGACGACTCTTTCTCGAATAGTGCGATCAATAGAAACGAAGCAAATCCCCAAGCGCTTCGAGAATCCTGCGTTTACAGTCACAACCGATGTGGGTGTTTTTCCTTCAACGAGCATTGAAAACGTTCCTTTTGATGTTCGGGTGTACAATCGAGATTTCATTGCTGAGCACTTGTCGTTTCTTGTCGATGAATTAGGTGAAATCACACCATTTGCGGTCATCGGCAAGGACAATGCGGAGGTCGAGAAGGAAATCGGTGTCCTGGCGACACGGCTTGGAACGGATGAGCCACCGACCGCCCTCCGAAAATCTCTCCGGGAAGCTGCGGTCGTCCTGGGAAAGATTCGCGCTGAGGAATCGGCTGCGCAGAACAGGTTTGAGCTGAAATTGACAGATAAAGCCAACCGGAAGCCGGGAGGAATAAAGCACGATCCGCTCTTCCGGGATCCCAACTACAACATCACAAAACTCCGAAATGACATTGCTGCCGTCCGAGGTTCTGCTCGAGAACTTCTCGACAGTGGAGTGCGCGAGAACTTCCATCGCATACTTACCGAAAAGCAGTTGTCAGATCTGATATGGAGCACTGAGTTCGTTCCAAAGTTCACCGAAATGCAGGAGAAAGTGGCTGCCCTTGCCTCACAAGAGCTCCGCCCAAGCAATCCTGTTGGAGAACTCCTGGCTGATCCAGAGCTACAGGTATGGGTGAAGAATGGTATCTCACTTCATCGGGAGAAGCGAGGCACGTGCGGTTTCTGCACTGGAGGTCTAACTGCGGCGACGTGGGTCCGACTTGATGAACACTTCGACAGAGCCGCCTCCACCCTAGAAGAGAGCATTGATGCATGTATTCGTGAAATCAGCGCGGAAATAGCCAGAGCAGCATCGATTAAACTGATCGAGATGGAGTCGCTCTACGAGTCGCTTAGGCCGAGGGCGAGAGTCGCCAGAGAGACATTAACTCAAGTACTCAATTCCTACTCAAGTCATCTTGAAGACTTGAAGATTACGTTGTTGGACAGAAAGAAAGATCTATTCAGCGCGCGTCGCATCGAACGCGCATCGCAGACTGTCGATACTTCCCTGGTCGAAGCTATCAATCAGTACGCATCTATCATTGGCGATCACAACGGGAAGTCTGGCACACTCGCAGCGGACCAAGCAGATGCGAGTCAACAACTCCGACTAGATGAAGTTCTAAAATTCACAAAGGATATTGATATCGATTCTGAGGAGGCATTGATCAAAGAATTGACCGAGGCAGTTGTCCTAGCCCAGGGGAAGCACGAGCTACTGCGAACTCAAGTCATAGAACTGGAAGCGGAAATTGCCCAACTGCGATTGCGGCTCAAGGATGAGTCCAAGGGGGCTGCAAAGGTAAACCAGTACTTGACTCATTTCTTTGGACACGAGAGTCTGCGACTTCAGAATGTCGAGGTCGCAGGTGGCACTGGATCACGATTCAAGATTTTTCGAGGTAACACCCCTGCATACAACCTCAGTGAAGGTGAATGTAGTCTAGTCGCCTTCTGCTACTTCATGGCAAAACTGGAAGCAGTCGATGCTGCTGGTAAGGAGCTGGTTGTCTTTATTGACGATCCCATCTCAAGTCTCGATGAGAATCACATATTCTTTATCTACAGCCTAATCGAGTCGGTAGTTGCGCGTCGACGCCGTGATTCGAGTGGTGCAGATATCAAGGATGCCGATGGGAAGCCAACCTTTCGTTACCGACAACTCTTCGTCGCTACTCACAATCTAGACTTCCTCAAGTACTGCAAGCGGCTCGACCGACCAAAGAAAGATTGCGGCCACTTCCTGGTACGATCCAAGACAACTGGAAGCAGTATTGAGGAGATGCCACCCTATCTGCGAGACTATGTAACAGAGTTCAACTTTCTATTCGCTGAAATTTGCACCTGTGCCGATCCGGAAAATGCTACCGATCACGAGCACTCCTTCTACGGATTCGGGAACAATCTCCGGAAGTTCCTTGAGGCATATCTGTTCTTCAAGTATCCGGTTTCAATGGGGGAGAGAGAAGACCACCAACGACGAGTTGAGCAGTTCTTCAAAGGAGAGGGGGCGACTGAGCCACTTGTGCAGCGAGTGGTGAACGAACTGTCTCACCTTGGGGAGCGTTTTGATCGGAGTGTCCAACCTATCGATATCGCAGAGATCAGTAAGGTCGCAGCCTTCGTGCTAACGACCATCCGGCATCGTGATCCTGAGCAGTACAGTTGTCTTCTGGAGAGCGTCGAGCGTGAGGATCCTCTTCAGGAAAACAAATGAACGACGGTCGATAGTCTCACGTCTGTGCACGTGGCTCAAGTTCTCTCCACTCTGCATCTCAGTCCCAAGCGACATACAAATGCGCAACAACAGCAGGGTTAGAGGCCGACTTGTGCCGGTGACCTCCTCCCCGAAAACGCCGTCAGTGTAAAGTGGAGGGACGTAAGTTCTCGGGATCATCCGCATACGGCGAAAGGAGCCGAGATGAAGACGTCGAAGTTCAGTGAGGAGCAGATCGCATACGCACTGCGGAAGGCCGAGGCTGGTACGCCGGTGGCCGATGTCTATCGCCAGGTCGGGTGAGCGAAGCGACGTTCTACGTCTGGAAAGAGCAATTCGCGCACTAGCGACGTGGTCCATCACTACGTTCGGGGTGCAAGTGTCCCCCGCGTGCGCGGATGCGCGAGCTCGCATTAGCGCAGCCGCGTTTCGGTTTTCAGCCGGCTGTGGGTCTTGCTCCGTCGCGAAGGGTGGCGCGTCAATCTCAAGCGCGTACGCCGCTTGTACCGGCCCGACGGCTTGTAGCTCCGCATGGCGCGTACGTCGCCGCAAGCATCGGTCACTTCATCGCGGTCCCGCGCCGACCACGATCGGTCCCGCGCAGCGATGCAGTATGGACTTCGTGCACGATGCGCTGGCGGACCGCCGTCCGTTTCGCGTCCTCACGGTCGTCGATCAATGGAGTCGCCAGAGTCCGATCCTGGAGGTGCAGTTCCGCATGAGTGGCGCACTCGTCGGCGCGGCCCTCGATCACGCCATCGTCACCTACGGGAAGCCCAGTTCGATCACGTGCGATCACGGCACGAAATTCATGTCGCGTGTGCTCGAAGATTGGGCGTACACGCGGGGCGTGCAGCTCAAATTTACGCGTCCCGGGAAACCCATCGACAACAGCTACATTGAGTCCTTCATCGGCAAGCTGCGCGACGAGTGCTTGAACGTCAGGCACTTTCGTGATTTCGCACACGCGCAGGCCGTGATCGCTACGTCGCGGATCGACTACAACACCGCCCGCCCTCACGGCGCGTTGGGGCAGCTGACCCTCAACAAATTCGTCGTGTCCCTTCAGCACCACCACCGAGAACGCCGCATATCTCTACCGACGACTGTATCGATTTGGGGCCAAGTCGAACACCGTCCGAGTCTAACCATCAACTGTCTGCTTGACTGGGAGGCCTACGGTACACTGTGTAAAAATTCAACCTGGCTTCAGTTTGCCGGTCACGCTGCAAGATGGTCTATGATTAACGAAGAGCTAGAGTTGATGAATGGCGATCGCCTCTTTGGTCGGGCGAATCAAAGAGGGCGGCTAGCTTGCTTCGCTTGCCGGCTGCATAGTTGTAGAACTTCGCGGCTGAGCATCTAGGTTGGAGAGAATCTCGGTTGTCTGCTTGGCAAACCAATACAGTCTTGGCAAACCAATACAGTCATCGTCTTCAATGCTAATCGACGAGATTATCGCATCTCTTAGTGGTGACCAAGGGCAGATAGCAATACTCTGCGGTGCTGGGATCTCGGCCGAATCTGGAATACCTATGGTCACTCCGCTCCTCGACGCTTGCCTCGCGGCTCTGGGGGCAGATGATTTTGACATTGCCGCTCTGAGAAATTCGAGTGGTGGTTGGAAGATGCCATTCGAGAGTTTCATGGAAGCGTTCATCGAACACGACAAGAATACCACGCTGTTTGGCCTGTTTCTTCTTGGTATGCCAAACCGCAATCACTATCTGATAAAAAAGCTTGCGAGTACAAACCGACTGGCAGTCGTTGCTACGACGAACTTCGATGTCTTGATAGAGCGTGCGCTCGCAGACTTACCAAATAGGACATTTCGAATCGTTCTTGAGCATCAAAGTACACAGGCATACTCGAAAAATGAGGCGGAACTTCCTCTCTTGAAGCTTCATGGGACTGCTGATGATCCCGCGACAATTCGTAGTACTATCCAATCAATAACAGCTGGTGACGCTTTCTCAAGAAGGCAGTCACTGGTCAGAAGCGTGATTGCAAATTCCCGCCTTCTCTGGGTCTGGGGCTACAGTTGCTCCGACGTACTCGATATTTCGCCAGCAATTGCCGCCAGTCTAAACGATACGACGGAGGTCGTGTTGACTCAACACGACGCAAGTGTAGACAAATTGGACCAAGCATTGGTTTTGCCACTTAGTGTGCTATCAGAATCTCATCCATTTTCAAAATTCAAAGGTTACTGCGTTCGTGTTGATTCCACTCTGCTTAGAGAGAAGATCTTTGGCGATGGTCAGATCCAAGATACGGAACCAATAGAAACTGGTGAATGGATCGCCTACGTCCGACTATGGATCGACTCGTTTGCCTATCCTCACATCTGTTTCTCGATCCTGTGTCATCTATTCTACATGGCGGCGGAATACGAGGTGGCATTGAAGTACAACTCACTGACTTTGGATGCAAGTCGAAATACTGATCCACGTGGCGAAGGAGCCGCACTCAGTAATCGCGGTATGATCCTCTTTAAGTTGAACGATCATGTCGGTGCCTCGGAAGCATTTCAGGCTGCGCTTGAAATCTTCTCCCGGATTGTTTTCCATTTTGGAATTGTGACCAGCTATAACAACATTGGCTATCTTCTAGGGCATCGCCGACGCTTTCCTGAAGCGCACGCAGCCCTTCGCGAAGGGTTCGAATACGTAGCGGCGAATTCGTTTCCCGAGGAACGCCTGTGCGAGGGCTATCTGCGGAAGAGTCAAGGCGAACTCTACGTGCTCGACTCCAAACTAAACGAAGCGGATTCCAGCTATGATCTGGCGTTGAAGTTGTTTAGAGATGGCTATAAGGCAGAGGAATCAGAGGTGCTTATGCTGAAGGCGAAACTGCGAGGGATATCATTGCGCTACGAAGAAGCGATGGCTCTTCTTCAAGAAGCAGAGGACGTCGCTACCTCTGTTGGGAATCGAGAAGTTCTCGAAGCCTGTATTCACCTAAGAAACGAATTCGCCCCGTAAGCTTCCCCGTCAAGCAGACAGTTGAAAACTGGACTCGGACGGCGTTGTGGGCCTCGGCAGAAAGGTGAGCGGAGGGACCCCGCCGAGGCTGTCATGGGGGCGCTCCGTGTTGTAGCTGGTGAGCCAGGTTTCGGTCTCCGCCCGCACCTGTGCGAGTGAGGCGAAGACATACGCGTCCAGCACTTCACGGCGATACGTGCGATTGAAGCGTTCGATGTACGCGTTCTGATTGGGCTTGCCGGGTTGGATGTGCTGGAGGGTGACGCCGTGCCGTTCGCACCACGTCGTGAGGGCGTGCGAGATGAGCTCGGGGCCGTTGTCACAGCGGATCGTGCGCGGGGCGCCATGGATCGCGAGCAGTTGATCGAGCACGCTGACGACACGCGTACCGGGGAGCGACGTGCTGACTTCGATCGCCAGCGCCTCGCGATTGCCTTCGTCGAGCACGTTCAGCGTGCGGAAACGCCGGCCGTCGTAGAGCATGTCGTGCATGAAGTCGAGCGCCCACGTGTGATTGAGCTCCGGCGGCGCGTCGAGCGGCTGCAGCACCCGCTGCGGGAGCCGACGCTTTGTGCGACGCGGCAGGTTGAGCCGCAACGCGCAGTACACGCGATGCACGCGCTTCCAGTTCCACCGATGCCCATCGAGCCGCAGCCGATCAAAGCACTTCCAGAAGCCCCAGCGCGGGCGTGCCGCGGCCAGGGTGGTCAAGGCCGTGATCACCTCGGCATCGCGCTCCACACGGTCCGACAGCGGCGTGTAATAGGCCGCCCGCGCGAGGCCGGCGATGCGGCACGCGCGCACGACCGAGAGGCCATGCTGCGCGACCAGCGTCGTCGCGACCTGCCGCCGCGCGGGCGACCCTACAGTTTGCGCGAGAGCACATCCTTGATCGCCGTGTTCTCGAGCGCGAGTTCCGCATACATCCGCTTGAGCTGCGCGTTCTCGGCCTCCAGCTCACGCAGCCGCTTCAACTCCGCGACGGTCGACCCGCCGTACTTCCGCTTCCAGGTGAAGAACGTGGCACGACTGATCCCGTGTTGCCGCAGCACCTCGGCCACGGGTAAGCCGCTCTCCACCGCCTGCAGGATCTCGACAATCTGACTCTCGGTGAACTTCGACCGGCGCATGTTGCCTCCTGAAACGCACCGTCAAAGTCTAGCACACACTGTCTGGCTCCGGGGGAAGCTTACGGATCTATCCACCAAGCCGTCGTTCCTCCTCGTATTGGCCAACAGTTGCACCCTTGCTGGCAGCTCTACTGAACCAGATGATCAGAAGATCCTGGCGCTTTGTTGAAATTTGAATCGAACGACCTCCGCGCTCTCGTAGAGGCTGAGTTCAGCGCAGAGGTCGCTCGCGCTAAAGTGTGCTAGCTTCGATCCTCACAATAGGGCTATCACTTTGGGCTCTGTACAATTTCTAAGTACCAGTGAATTAAAGCTGCTAGATTTGTATGATGCGGAGATAGCAGCGATGCTCATGAGGCCAGAGCGGGAAAACTTAGATTTTTTACGCTTCGGTTTATCTATTGCGACGCCGCAGTGCCATCTCCTCCATGAATCGTTTGAGCGCAATAGCCTTCCGCTGGCGCTGTGATACCGTGCTTTGAACTTGATCTTCCAAGTCCTCCAGAAGCTCCAAGAAATCTTCTCGCTTGCCGAAGCGAACTGCAGCTTCAACGACTATGGTTTCATATAGGAGAGTTTCCATCATAGGCGCAATGTACGGAGCAAGTGATGAATCAGCGGCAGCGACTTGGAGAAACTCGTTGACTCGACGCTGAACAGCGATGAGTGCATCCGCTAGTCGGCGGGCTGATGAAGAGTCCAATGATGCGTACGCAGTACGAACACGGGTCCATACTACAGAATCGGTGATCGACAAGGGTGCCTGCCCCGGATTTTGCATGTTCGGAATGTACGTGCCTATCGCCCGTGATAGTTCTATGGCCGAACCGACGGTAGCTTCGGGTTTTGCAGTAACGCCAAGCGATGAGTAAAGATCCGAAAGCGGCGAGGTGCTTAGTACCTGGCTGATATACTCAGATGGAACAGATGGCCTTGGTAGCGTCGTTGTTGGAAGTGCAATGGGAGACTTGATTGAACCTGTCGATTGAGCTCCGCCAGCGTTCGCGACGATCAGAAGCATGGCACAAGGTAGGCAATGAAGAGCTAGAATTCGTTTGATCGTGAACACTGGTACTCTCACAGTTGTGGCGGAGCGGGAAGGAGATCGACAAATGCTGACCCGATCATTGTTACAGTTAATGCCTCAATGGTTTGGGACTATTGGCCGATAGTTCGTTCGGAAGCAACCGATATCACGACATCGGAATTTCGCGGGATTTGATCTTTCGGGCATCGCTGACTAGAAAGACTCCGTTGCGCTTAGAACAGCAACTTCAGTGCGGCGTTCGTGAAGCCGGCGATATCAGAAATGCCTATGGTCAGGTTCACGCGTCTCCCCCCGTTCACGAGCGCCCAGTCCTTGAACGAGCCTGCGGCGTCACAAGAGCTGCTCCACCCACGTGGCGAAAGTCGAACCTCCATTCGCACTAATCGCGCGAGAACGTTTGTCCCCACCCCGACGGCGCTCGATCTAACACGCTGATTCGAGCAGTATCCCATCGGTTGCGAAGTTTCCAAGAAGAACACGTCCAGTACTGACGGTCCCAAAACAGTGGGACGTAGAAACCGCAGGCCAATTCCATATTCGACGCCCAATGATCGCTTTCGGACCGAGTCGTCTGGTACAGATAGCGCGCCGAGAATTCCTATCATTCTAGCTTTTCGAATGTGCAGTTCTCGCCGCCACTCCACCGTTCCTCCCGTGCCAATGAGAGCCTGTCCTTGGGGAATGAGCAGTAATTGACAGAACGGCGATCGGCAAGGAAGTGATCCCACACTTATGCCCCATACCTTGGGATCGTCTTCAAGAATGGAGCTTTGTGAATGGAGCGCTAGTTCCGCGCTAAGTGTCGTGGCCTTAGGAAGTTTGGAGGATCGCTTCGATCCATCGTTGGCCTCCTCTAAAAACCGTGCCTGCGTTACCAGGGCATCCAAAATCTGGTACAGCTGAAGGCGAGGCTTCACTCCTTCGTCAAACCATGATGAGTCGCCAAAGATCCGGTCACCTCGCACAAGCACTAGCAGTGAATCGAGCGTCGACGCACACAGGGCACGATCAAGGAGCATCATATTGTTGCATCGAGTTCCCTCAATCGGGCCCGTCGGCGCAGTCGCCAGCGTATTGAGGATTCGCGAAAGCAGCAGCGCTCTAGCGTCTCTCGCCGGAGGCTTTGGTTGAGAGTCATTCTTGATTGCTTCTGCCGTCGGCGATTGGGCACCAGCTATCGCAGAACTCGTTACAATAGATGCTCGTTCTCTTCGCAGTAGGGAGTCAATAATCGCCTTATAGTGCGCAGGAACTCGGCGGGTATCGCCTGCCACTAGCTGCACATTGTTTGCTACGCAGGCCGGGATCGGTATTGAGCTTCGACGGCAGTGAAGGATTTCGAACCCATGCCGCATTCCATCATACATGCCGGCGGCGTAATCGTGCTCCCTGAAAGCACGGTGCAAGAACGCCCCGAAAGAGGCAAGTGAAGTACCTACAATGCGAGTGCTTCGAGATGACTGCCTGAGGCTCTCGAGAAACCAGCTTGGACGCGTTCTCGCGGCAATCTGTAGCTCGTATGATCGAGCACTCGGGAGAAAGCCGGATACCAGTGCTCGAAAATCGGCGAGTGCACCAAATCCGGCCGCGTCGGGGGCGCTTGTCGTCAAGCCATCTTTGGCGGGGTCGCGGGGCCGGTCAGGGTCGACGTAAAATGTGACGAGACCGTTCTGGCGACTCTTCGCGGATAGTAGGGTGGACCGAGCGCTCTCAAGTCGTTCGGCAGATCTGACAGAATCCGCTCGAGCCTTGTCGCGACGCTGTGTAGATTCCTCCAGCTGAAGAGATCGCTGTCGAAACGACTCGCCTAGTTCCGCAATCTCCTTAAGCGTATCGCAGATTCGGGCCGTTACCGTTGAGTCGTTTATCAGACAGGCTTTTTGGACCAACTTGTCGCATTCATCACTGACGTCGATGCACGACGTGGAGTCAGTTGAATCGCGGATGAGGCGATAGGTCCGGGCCCTAGTTTGCATGTCGGATCTCGCGTCGCTATGCCTTCTCTGAATATCTGAGCGGGCGACAGAATCCTCTGCAACGTCTCGCCGCGCTTGGTCAAGATCACGATTCGCTTGAGCGGCATTTTCTCGTGCAGAATTGACGCCTGCATCGGATGTAGGCAGATTCGCCTCGACGAGTCCTCCCAAGAGATCGAGTGGATTGTTGTCAAAAACGCCACCGTCCAGAAATCGCCCATTCTCGGGTAGCACCCCTTTGCAAGGGGCCGCAGAACCGAGTCGACGAGTCGAGTAATTCAGCGATACTGATTGAAAGGCGACAGGGAATGCTGCCGAGGCCAGAACGCCATCCAAGAATCTTTTCGGGTCGATCGTTCCGTCGCACGCCGTTTCAAGATCAATGAGGGCACCTAGTCCACGCTCAATCCCTGGCAACTCGAACTCGGTCCGACGCAGTCGGATGCTGCCGTCGGGAGATGTCTCAGCAGTCGCAATGATAGCAAAGCGGCTGTTTGGAACCGTCATATTGTTCCCGACATCGTAGGTCCCCGGAACTGACCTAGTCACGGTGATGCCGATCGGTACTCTGCACCCCGGCCTGAACGCTCCTTGAACTGGCATGCGATCCAACATCTGAGGTCCGATAACCTTCGCGAGGTAGTCGGAGCGGAGTAATGCGTTCAGTTTGCCCTGCTTACTTCGCGTCCCGTCGCCGATAGTTCTCTCGATAAGCAAGTTTTGATAGCCGACTGGCAGCCAAGCCTCGGCCAGAGCGGATCTGTCGGCTCTCGGCGCCTCAAGTTGGCAGTAGTCGAGCACAGTAAGGAGCGCATTGATGTTTCCTGCCGATGCGCCAGTAACCGCGACGAGTGTTTGATTGTGGGTGTTGGTCGAATCTTCCCACCCGCGTATGGCTTGCAGGAGTCCATACATGACGCCGGCTTGGTAAGAGCCTTTGCTGATGCCACCGCTTACCGCGAGAGCAATGCGAACAGTGTCACGAAGGTCCTGTGGCGGGGCGCCTACGACAGTCGGAACTGTCTGCGCAGGGCAAGGCATCGCCGTGAGGGCGACCGCGACAACGAGCAGTCGAGCGCTGAGCACTTTGAAATTCCTCCTGATTGAAATTCGAACGAAACACAGACACAGTCGGACCGATTGGTGATCGAAATGCCTTAAACATGTTCACGAGAATCCTCAATCACGAATCTGCACATCCAGAGATGAAAGCGCGAGTCCGCGCACGTTGAGGTGCAACCTAGGGTGTAGTGGTCCTGACTTCGCTTCGCTCGGGAGCGCTGAACACGATCAGTGGCAGTCACCGTGTGGGTGAGCGGTACGGGTCCAGGCGTGACCGCAATGCTTGACGCGAGATTCTAGCCTTCACGTTCGTCATGCAATAACCTATGGGATGCTCAATTCTGGAAATGTCATGCTCTGGATCGCACTGGCGCTCGTGGCTGTAAGCCTTTGCGGCAACGTGGTGATTTACATCTACATCCGCTTGGCCAACCGCATGAAGCCGCCGGCGATTGCCGGTGCAATCAGCGGCTCGCTCGCAGTGTTGCTCCTTTTGTTGATGATGCTATACGGCACGGAGCGACTAGGAGGTATGGTCCTCTATCTTGCTTCCGTAGTCTTCCTCTTGGCGTCAAACGCGCTGCTCTACTTTGGCATGCGCAATCACGGGCGAAAAGACAACAGTCGCTGAGTCAATGCGGCGACTTGTTCAATCGGTCGCCCGCTCCGCCAGCGTCATAAAGCACTCAGCTCGCGAAAACTGCTGGTGTACAAATTGCGCGCGTGACTCTTCGAGCAGTGTCATCGACTTTCATGTTTAGTCTCGGGTTCAAGATGAATCGGATTCGATCGCCACTTCATGCTTGAGATGGAGTCATGCAGTCCTTGAAGTCTTGTGCAACACATTGAAAGAGAAAAGTTCAGTCGCTTCGCTCACCCGATCCGGCGATGGACATCGGACACCGGCGTACCAGCCTCGGCCATAAGCAGTGCGTAGGCGACCTGCTCCTCACTGAACTTCGATTTCTTCATTTAGGCTCCTTTCGCAGTATGTGGATGATCCCGAGAACTTACGTCCCTCCACTTTACACTGCCGGCGTTTTCTGGGAGGAGGTCAGTAGCCTGACGATATCGCGCAGCGCACCGCATAATTGCGTAGTTCGACCAACCTTCGTTCAGGAGACCGATCTCCATGAAGTGGTACTACCACCCCCTCTATCGCAGTGAGGCGGAAGCCATTCTGGAAGTCGCGGCGCGCACGCGCATCCAGGATTTCAATAACGACCCGGATTACGGAAATGGCGACCGTGTACTCTTCTATTCAGGTACGCAAGGGAAGTGCTGCGCTCGGCTGCGACCACTCGAAGAGGTCCGAGATGGCGATGTCCTCACTGTCGATGGGCATGGTGTTGGGGCTCCAATCAGCGACGCAGCGAATGAGCCGGCCGGATACATCGCGAAGAACAGGATTACCACAAGTCAGCGCAGGTTTTCTGTCTCACCCAACACCATTGCCAGACGCCTCAAGGCTGACGGCCTGCAGAACCGCAAGATCCTGATCAAGTTCTACGCCTGCTTGACCGCGGTGAATACCAGCAACGGTATGTCCACGGCCTGTGTTCTCGCGCGAGCGCTCGGCTTCTCCAACGTGGTCGTGCAAGGCTACAACGGAACCACCCATCACGGTGACAATGGCCGACACGTAAATCCAACCGGGTACAACAACGCCATAGAGCCGGCGCACCTGCATCGGAAGTACTACGACTCCGCAGGTCGTGAGCTTTCTGAGATTGGCGCTCGAAAGATCGCGGGTCCCCAAGTTGCCAATAAAGACCGTGAGGGACACCATCCCCCACGCCAGGCCATCCGGATAATCGACATCTAGAATGGGCAGCCTGCGCTTCAACCGGCCGCTCGCTCCACCCGCGCCACGAAACACCCTGCCTCCGCATGCCGGAGGTGGGCGAACTGCACAAGAGGATCACCAATAAGCGCCGCCAGCAGCAGTTCTTCTTTGTCCGGTGGCAATCGAATGGGGCTGCCGATCACTCCGCCAGCGTAGTACGGCTGCACGGCCATCGGAATGCCACGCAGCCCATCGGGATACCCCAGCCCGAAATGCCCAACACAGGCCTCGGCATGAATGAAGACCGGTCCTGGCTGCGGTATTCCCAGCTCACCATTGAATGGGGTGTAAGTAAAGAGCACACGCTCATCCCGCCCAACAACAAACGCCCGCAGGCACTCTCGACACGGCCCCGTACCGCGAGCGGTCTCCTGATAGACGGGATGTCCATATCGCGGCGACAACCGCGTTGAACGGACTTCCGTCGTGATGTCCCGCGAAATTGGTCGAACGATGAACTCTGCCACAAATGCTCCGACGTAGATGGGTGAGTGCGAACAGTCACGCCCAACGTCGTCGCGCCGCGCTCCGATTCTTGCGCAGTTCTATCCCACCTACTCGAGTCGCGCCAACTCGATGGCACCACTGCCGGTGACCACGCGCCGCAGGTAGTCGACCTGCCCTAGGTGGTAGCTCAGGTGACCATATAGATGCAGCAGGAACTGTCGCGTGCTCAACGCACGGCCATCGTATAGTTCAGGGAAGTCGGCATCGAGTACAGAAGAGTCCAGCGCCGCGATAACGAGCGGCACCAACTCCCGCACGCCTTCCAGGCGCGCAACAATCTCCGCCTGCTCCACACCACGAGCAGAAAACTCGAGCGGTCGATTGCGCTGATATGCAATGCTGCCCAATTGCCGGCCAATGTACTCGCGCAGATTTCCTTCGAGATGCAATGCGAGTGTGCCCGCAGCATTGGAAACACCAGGCACAACATGCCAGAGAGTATCCGAATTCGGGAATGCACGAATCTCTTGTATCAATCGTGCGATGTCACGGCGATACAGCGCAGCCAACTCTGATGAAAGCATGATCGTTGTAGTGAAGAGTGAGCTTGCCCCGAAAAAGTGGACGCGTACATAACATGAACTACGCGGCCATGCGGTGCTGCTGTGCTTCGTACTCTGTCGGACTGACGTAACCGAGTGTGGAATGTCGTCGCTTCGGATTGTACCACGTCTCGATGAAGCGGAAAATGGCGCGCCGTGCCTCGGCACGCGAGTGGAAGTCGTGGTGCATAAGCAGCTCAAACTCCAAGGTGGAGAAGAAGCTCTCGGCGACCGCGTTGTCGAAGCAATCGCCCTGGCGACTCATGCTCGCCCGCATGCCGCAGGAGGCCAGTTGCGTGCGGTACGCCTGCGCGGCGTACTGACTGCCGCGGTCCGAATGGAAGATGAGCCCAGGGGCGGGCTGTCGTGCAGTGTACGCCATGTGCAGCGCGCTGCACACCAGGTCGCCCGCCAGCGTATCCCGCATCGCCCAGCCGACACACCGCCGCGACGCGAGATCCAGCACCGTCGCGAGATACAGGAAGCCTTCGCGCGTCGGGATGTACGTGATGTCGCCGACCCAGATCTGATTGAGCGCGATGCCGTGGATGTCGAAGGCGCGCCGCAATCGATTCGGCGCGATCGGCTCGGCATGCGTCGAGTCGGTGGTGATAACGCGCCGTGTCGCCCGAGGACGCGCCACGAGCTGGTGCTCGCGCATGAGCCGCGCGACGCGTTTGCAACTCGTGGGAAGGCCTTCGGCCTGCAACTCTTTGTGGATGCGCGGGGCGCCGTACGTCCCGCCACTCGCCTCGAACGCGACGGTGATGTGGGCCATCAACACGTCGTCGATCACTGCGCGCCACGTCTCCGGTCGTTTCAGGTAGGCGTAGAAGCCCGCCACCGACACGTCGAGCACGCGGCACATGAGTCGCACGGGAAACTCGCCGCGATGTCGCGCAATCACGGCGCACCTCATCGCGACTCTTTCGCGAAGTACGCCGCTGCTTTTTTTAGGAACGCCTGCTCCTGCTGCAACGTCGCCAGCTCCCGGCGCAATCGTCGATTCTCTTCCTCGAGCGATTCGTGCGTCGCGCCGCCAGCACCCGCGCGTGGCGGCTGCTTCGCCCACGTGTGCAACTGCTCGGGCCGCACCGCCAACTCCCGCGCAATCTGCGCCAACGGCACCCCTGTCGCCCGTCGCTCGTGCATCATTCGCACGGCTTCGGCTTTGAACTCGGCACTAAACGCGCGCCGCTCCCGCCTGCTTCGCTTCGATCCCATGTGTCACCTCCGCTCCGAACTTAGAGCGCGTCAGGCGTCCACGAAATCGGGTCAACCTCAGAGTTGAATGAGGACATCGCGATCACAATGAAACAGCATGTAACCCAATACGTGTTCGTGACCGCGACACCATATGAACGTCGCGAAATGATTCGAATGTATCGCCGGCCACACCGGCCAATCCATCTCAATTTCTCACCCCTCCATGCGCTTCCATCGTCTCCCGATGCTCGGCATCGCGGTGCTGCTTGTTCTCGGTGCGAGAACAACACACGCGCAGACCGGCACGATCAGTGGCAACGTCACTGAACAGTCATCAACAACACCAATCCCGCAAGCGGAAATCGTCGTGCAGGGTCTCAACATCGGCGCCGTCGCCGATGCGCAGGGACGCTTCACCGTTGCGAAGGTTCCCGCGGGAACACACACGGTCGTCGCACGTCGACTCGGCTACGTGATGGGACAGGCGCAGGTGGTTGTCACAGCGAACGGTTCGGTCACGGCCAACTTCTCGCTCGCGCGCGCAGCAGTCAAACTCGATCAGATCGTTTCTATCGGTTACGGCACGGCAGATCGCCGCAATGTCATGGGCGCGGTGGAACAGGTGAACGCCGAGCAGCTGGCTGAGCGCCCGGTGCCCAATCTGACGCTGGGTCTTCAGGGCATGCTGCCGGGTGTGAACATCCGCCCGCAGGACGGCAAGCCCATTCAGGCACCGTCCATCAATGTGCGCGGCACGACATCCATTGGTACGGGCGGCAGTGCGCTCGTGCTCATCGATGGTGTGGAAGGTGATCCGTCCATCCTCAATCCGGATGACGTACAGTCGGTCACGGTGCTCAAGGACGCCTCGGCCGCCGCGGTGTACGGCGCGCGCGGTGCATTCGGTGTCATGCTCATTACCACCAAGCGTCCGCAGAAGGATCAGCTGCAGATCAACTATGGTGTGACCTACGGCAATCGCACACCGGTCCAGCGCACGGAGATCGTCACCGACGGTTACACTTTCGCCCGCCTGTTCGATCAGGCTTTCCAGAGCTGGCAGGGTTTTGCGCCGCAGAATGTGAACAAGACGCTGGTGTTCTCGGCGTCCTATCTCGATTCACTGCGTGTGCGCTCGCAGAATGGCCGCACGCCGGAAACGATTGTCGGTGCCGATGGCGCCTATCAGTACTTCAACAGCACGAACTGGTACGATCATCTGTACCGCTCGAGCGCGCCGACGGCCGAGCACAATCTCTCCATCTCGCGTGGCACCGAGAATGCGCAGTTCCTGCTGTCAGGTCGTCTGCTTGGACAGGACGGCATGTTCCGCTACAACACGGACGACTTCTCGCAGAAGAATCTTCGCGCCGATGGCTCCATCAAGGCCACGGACTGGCTGAATGTGCGCAGCGGTTTCATGTACTCCAATCGCAAGTACCACAACCCGGAGAATGTGGGTGAAGGTGGCGCGATCTGGCGCAATCTGCAGGACGAAGGCCATGTGCTGTCGTCGCTCTTCAATCCCGATGGTACGCTGACGCACTCGGCTGCTTACACGGTCGGTGACTTTGTCTACGGCCGGAACGGCATCGACTTCGATTCGGATGTCTACCGCACGAATGTGGAAGCGGCGTCCCGATTCTTTGGTGATCGTCTCAAGATCAACAGCGATGTAACGTACCAGCGCACCACCGAAGATCGTGAGCGTCGCCGTGTACCGGTGCCGTTCAGCCGCCGCCCGGGTGTGATTGAATACGTGGGTGCGGCCACCAACACGCTCAACGAAACGCACGCCACCACGGACTATCTCGCTACCAACACCTACGGCGAGTACAACACCACGTTCGGCGGCAAGCACTCGCTGCGCGCGATGGGTGGTGTGAATTACGAAGAGCGCACGTGGAATCAGCTCATCGCCGAGCGCAACGGACTGATCTTCCCGGACGCGTCGGACCTGAATCTGGCGCTGGGTACCGCTACGGTGATTGGTGGTGGCTACGAGAAGTGGAACATCTTGGGCGGCTTCACGCGCCTCAACTACTCGTACGGCGACCGCTACATGCTGGAGTTCACGGGTCGCTACGACGGTTCGTCGAAGTTCCCGGAAGATCAGCGCTACGCGTTCTTCCCGTCCACGTCGGCTTCGTGGCGTATTTCGCAGGAGCCGTTCTGGAAGGTGCCGCGTGGTCTGGTGAATGACCTTCGCCTCAGCGTATCGCACGGCTCGATGGGTAACGGTAATGGTGGTGCCTATCAGTTCCAGCAGACGTTCAACATCGCGCAGTCTGGCGTGATCGTGAATGGTGTGCGTCCGCAGCAGACCAGTGTGCCGGCTGTACTGCCCGACGGTCTCACGTGGGAAACGGCGACGACGACCAACTTTGGTCTCGACGCCGACATGATCGACAATCGTTTCAACCTCAGCTTCGACCTCTACACCCGTAAGACGACGGACATGTTCACGACGGCGATCACGCCGCCGGCCGTGTTCGGTGCATCGGCGCCGCGTGGCAACTACGCTGATCTCAAGACGAATGGTTGGGAACTCGCGGCCGGTTGGCAGGATGGTTTCCGTCTCGCCGGCAGCCGCGCCACGTACGGCATTCGTGTGAACGTGTCCGACAACACGTCGGAGATTCTCAAGTACAACAATCCCAACAACCTGCTCAGCGACTACCGCGTGGGTCAGAAGGTTGGTGAGATCTGGGGCTACACCACGCTGGGCTTCTTTGCCGACTCAGCGGATATCATGAGCCACGCCAATCAGAGCTTCATTCAGTCGCGCAATTCACGTGTGTGGTTGCCGGGTGACATCAAGTTCAAGGATATCAATGGCGACGGAAAGATCGACGTCGGCAATCAGACGTTGGCCAATCCGGGTGACCTTTCGGTCATTGGCAACAGCACACCGCGCTACAGCTTTGGGCTAAATCTGAACGGCGCGTGGCGCAGCGTCAGCATCGGCGCATTCTTCCAAGGTGTTGGCAAGCAGAGTTGGCATCCGAATCCGGAAGCTGACTACTTCTGGGGCGCGTACAATCGCCCGTACAACAATATCCCGTCGTGGCACCTGGAGCCGGGTGTGATCTGGGATCCGGCCAATCCGCGTGCCGACGCATTTTTCCCGCGTCTCAATGGTTATGCGGCGCAGGGTGGTGAGCGTCAGATGTCGCGCCCGCAGACCAAGTACATGATGAACGTGGCGTACATCCGCCTCAAGAATCTGCAGGTGGGTTATGACCTGCCGAAGGGCTGGCTGTCGCGAATCGGCGCGAGCCGCGCGAAGGTCTACGTCTCAGGCGAAAACCTCTGGACGCACTCACCGCTCTACAAGTTCGTGAAGAACGTGGACGTGGAGAACATCAGCCAGGGCTCTGACCGCATCCTCACCGGCGGCGGCAACGGCGACGGTTTGAACTATCCGATGATGCGGACGTTCGTCACCGGCATGACCCTGACCTTCTAATCGCCATGACCATCCATACGACGATCCGTCTCGCGGCCATCGGCGCACTGTGCCTGGGCGCCGTGGCCTGTGACCTGGAACAGTCGCCGGTTTCGGCGACCAATCAGAAGTCGGTTTTCAGCAGTGAAGCCGGTCTTCAGCTGTACTCCAACTCGTTCACCAACGTGTGGCCTTCGGTGAACTCGGTGTTTGTTGGTGACGATGTGTCCGACTACCTCGCCGTGCGCGGCGCGAGCAACTATCTGTTGCCGAGTTTCACCCCGAACAATCAGGGTGGCTGGTCGTGGACGGCGCTGCGCAACATCAACTACTTCATCGAAAGCAATACGGATCCGGCGGTGCCGGAAGCGGTGCGCAATCACTACATGGGTCTCGCGCGATTCTCGCGTGCCTTGTTCTACTACGACAAGGTCAAGACCTACGGCGCAGTGCCCTGGATTGACAAGCCGATCGCGATCAACGATTCGGCGATGCTGTTCGGCACACGGGATGCACGTGATGTGGTGATGGCCAAGGTGCTGGAAGACCTGAATTTCGCCATTGCCAACATCCGCACGGTGACGAGCACGTCGCGCACGGAAGTCACGCAGGACGTGGCGCGGGCGTTCAAGTCACGCATCGCGCTGTACGAGGGCACCTTCCGCAAGTATCACGCGAACGGTCTGGCCAGTGGTCTTGGCAGCAGCGCAAACATGTGGCTGACCGAAGCAGCAACGGCCGCGCAGCAGGTGATGGATGGCAATCGCCACAGCCTCAATACGTCGGCCGGTGCGTTGGGTTCGTATCGTTCGCTGTTCAGCAGCGAAGCGCCGCCGACCAACGAAGTCATGCTGATGTACGTGATGGACGTGAATCTCGCCGTGCGTCATGATGCCAACTGGCGCTACACGTCGGCTACGACAGGTGTTGGTGCGAGCTTCACGCGCGACTTCATCAATACGTACCTGATGGCCGATGGCACACCGTTCACCGATCGCCCGGGTTACGACACGCTGTCGTTCATGGCGGAAGTGAAGGGTCGCGATCCGCGTCTCCAGCAGACGATCCGCATGGGCGACTTCAAGCGCCTCAATGCAGGCACTCCGGTGGCGTCGCCGCCCGCGTTCACGGTTTCGCTCACGGGCTATCAGCCGATCAAGTGGACGATCGATGATATCGGTCTCGATGCCGGCGCCAACAACACGAATGACATCTCGATCATTCGGTATGGCGAGGTGCTGCTCAACTACGCTGAGGCCAAGGCGGAACTCGGTACGCTGACGGATGGCGATTGGCAGCGCACGGTGGGTGCGTTGCGTGCGCGTGCGGGCATTACCGGCAATCTGTCGCGTCCCAATCGTGTGGATCCGTATCTGCAGAGCGTGTACTTCCCGGGCATCTCGGACCCCACGATCCTGGAAGTGCGTCGCGAGCGTGGCATCGAGCTCGCGCTCGAAGGCTTGCGCTGGGATGACCTCATGCGCTGGAAGCGTGGCGAACTGTTGGCGCGTCCGTGGCGCGGCATGTACACGGTGGCCAACCGGTACTACGACCTGAATGAAGACGGTGTTCAGGATGTGTACTTCCACACGGGTACGTTGCCGTCTCCGCAGATCGCCGGTGTGAACTACCACAACATCACGGCCGGCAACAGCAGTCAGCGTACGCTGCAGAATGGCACGTCGGGTCTGCTGCAGTGGCAAATCAACATCGTGCGTGTGTGGAACGATCGGTTGTACCTGCGTCCCATTGCGGCCTCGGATCTGGTGGTGAATCCGAAGCTTGGTCAGAACCCGGGTTGGTGATACAAGTCATGCGAAAGACATTCATTCCGATGCTCGCGCTGGCACTTGGAGCCTGCGCGTCCACCAGGACGGCCGGTGTATCACCGGCCGCTGCGGCTGGCGGTGTGGCCGGCACGCCGCTCCGCGTGATGACGTTCAACATCCGCTACAACAATCCGGGCGACGGCATCAATGCCTGGCCGAATCGCAAGGCGTGGGTGGCGCAGCTCATTCGTTTCCACGACGCCGATGTGGTGGGTGTGCAGGAGGCGCTGCACGGCATGCTAGTCGATCTCGATTCACTGCTGCCCGAGTACTCCCGTGTTGGCGTGGGTCGCAAGGACGGCAAGGAAGCGGGTGAGTACAGCGCGATTCTGTACAAGAAGACCCGCGTCGAGATGCTGGAGAACAAGACGTTCTGGCTGTCCACCAATCCTGACGCGGTTGGTGTGAAGGCGTGGGATGCGGCTCTCGAGCGCATCGCTACCTGGGGCAAGTTCCGTGATCGCGCCACGGGCTGCACGTATGTGCATCTCAACACACACTTCGATCACGTGGGTCAGGAGGCGCGCAAGGAAAGCGCGAAGCTCATTCGTCGACAGCTCCGCACGATTGCCGGCAACATGCCGCACATCGTAACGGGCGATCTCAACGTCGGGCCGACCACGGAGGCCTACACCACGCTCACCAGCGGTGCGGTGGAAGGCGGTGTGGCGCCGCTGATCGACGGGTATGTGTCGAGCCGTGAGGGGAGCTACGGCCCGAACGCGTCGTTCAACAGCTTCAAGGAGATCGGGGATACCCGTATCGACTACGTGATGGTGTCTCAGGGCATCGACGTGCTCAAGCACGGCATCCTGACCGACCGCTGGGACAAGCGGTTCCCGTCGGACCACATGCCGGTGATTGCGTCGCTCAGCATGCGGTGCAAGTAAGTCCCCAAATCTCTGCACGAGTTCGCCACCGGAGGCCCTTTAAATGGGCTTTCGGTGGCGCAATGCACAAAATCTCATTGATGTGGCTTCGCTTCCTACAAAAGGAACGCCAGCGCTGAGACAATTTGACCGGAGCCCCTTGCAACGCACGTCCCAACGGCCCCGTATTCAGGGATAGTTCGTCAGCACCCCTTTCCTCAGCTCCTACCATAATGATGACCGGACGTCCGCTCATCGCCCTTGCCGCCTCCCTGCTGGTCAGCGCCTCGTCGGTCGCGTCAGCACAGGGTGGCATGGCGGGCATGGATCACAGCAAGCACCACAAGATGGGCCCCGAGATTGTCATCCCCGCGGGTGCGATCTATACGAAGGCCGATGTGGAGTTCATGCAGGGCATGATTGCCCACCACGCGCAGGCCATCGTGATGGCCAAGATCGCCGAGAAGAACAGCACGAACCAGCAGCTGCTCAACCTCTCGCGCAAGATCGATCAGTCGCAGGTGCCCGAGATCGAGATCATGCAAGATTGGCTGCGTCGCCACAATCAGTTCGCGCCGGACACCTCGTCGTGGCATGACATGGTCATGGACGGCATGCTGACCAAGGACGAACTCAAGGCGATGGAAGCCGCGAAGGGCGCCGATTTTGATCGGTTGTTTCTGGACGGCATGATCAAGCACCATGCTGGCGCCATCAAGATGGTCGATGACTTGTTCAAGTCACCCGGCGCCGGTCAGGAAGTCGATACCAACGTGTTTGCCAACGATGTTGTCGTAGCGCAGAGCGCCGAAATCGCCATCATGAAGCGATTGCTGAAGCAGCTCCCGCCGAAGTAGTTCTTCAGCGCTTCAGCAACGGAAGTACCCGCAGTGCAGTACCCGATAGTGCAGTACCCCCTCCCCACCTTTGGAGTGTGAACCGATGCGCGTCGTTCGTGGTTTGGCCCTTCTCGCAGCGACGGTCGTCGCGCCGGCATTGATGTCGGCGCAGACGTTTCCGAGCAGTAAGGATCCCAGAAGCACCCTGAAGCCGGGGCGCTTCGATGCCGAGATTGCCATCAGCAACATGCGGCACGTGTCGTTCTCGCCGAAGCCTGCGGCATTCGACACCGCGCGCGGTCTCACGTTCATCAACTCCGACCTCGCGTTCGGTACGCACTACGTGTATCAGGCGAACTTCGCCGGCTTCACGATTTGGGACATCAAGGATCCCGCCAAGCCGGTCGTGATGGCGGCCGTTCGCTGCACGACATCGCAGGGTGACCCGACCATCTACGGCCACCTGCTGTTCCTTTCGGCCGAAGGCGCCGGCAACCGCAAGGATTGCGGCGACGGTGGTGTGAAGGATCCGAAGGATCACATGGCTGGCATCCGCATTTTCGACGTGTCGAATCCGCGTGAGCCCAAGCTCGTGAAGAACGTGGAGACGTGCAAAGGCTCGCATACGCACACGCTCGTGCCGAGCCCGACGGACAAGAACATCATCTATCTGTACGTGTCGGGTCAGCAGGGCGCGCGTTCTGAAGCGTCCATGCCGGGCTGCAAGAATGGCAACGATCCGAAGGATCCGACCAACTCGCTCTATCAGCTCGACATCGTGAAGGTGTACCTCAACGCGCCCGAAAAGTCGGTCGTGATTCCCGGTGCACGCATCTTCAACGATCTCGGTGGTGCAGGTGAGTGCGCGCGGTACTGCTTGCCTCCCAATCCGAACCGTGGCACGCGGCCGCAGCCGGCAGAAAACATGCCGGAAGGTCCGCGCAATTGCCATGACGTGACGGCATATCCCGAGATGAACATGCTGCTCGCCTCGTGTTCGACGCATTCGATTCTCGTGGACATCAAGAATCCCGAGAAGCCGTTTCGCATCAATGCGATGATGGACACGAACAACTTCCAGGGTCGTCACACGGCGGCGTTCAGCAACGACGCCAAGAAGTTGATTCAGACCGAAGAGTGGGGTGGTGGTACGGGCCCGATGTGCCAGGCGTCGAGCATGCAGCAGCTTGGTGGCAACACGATCATTTCCCTTGATGCGCAGAAGCGGCAGACACAGCGCGCCTACTTCAAGTTGCCGTCGGCGCAAGCCGCGGAAGAAAATTGCGTGGCGCACAACGGCGGCATCATCCCGGTGCCGGGTCGTGACCTGTACGTGCAGGGTTGGTATCAGGGCGGCGTCAACATCATGGACTTCACGGACGCCGACAATGCGTTCGAGATCGGCTACTTCGATCGTGGTTCGATCAACCCGCCGCGTCCGGTTGACGTGCCGGCTGCGGCCGCCGCGGCTGCCGCTGGCGTGCGTGGTGGTGGCAACACGATCGGCGGTTCGTGGGGTGCGTACTACTGGAACGGTCTGATCTTCTCGTCCGAACTCGATCGTGGCATGGACATCCTCGAGCTCACGCCAAGCCCGCAGTTGTCGGCCAACGAAATCGCGGCGGCCAAGCTGGTGCGGTACGAGCAGTTCAATCCGCAGAGCCAGCCCAAGTACGTGTGGCCGGCGGCGTTCGTGGTCGTGCGCTCTTATCTCGACCAGCTCGTGCGCAACCAGGGCCTCGCCGCCGATCGTACGACGGCGATTGATCAGGCGCTCGATGTGGCCGAGATGAAGACCGGTCTGGCCCGTGGTCAGGCGCTTACAGCACTGGCTCTGCAGGTCGACAAAGACGCTGTTGGTGCCAAGGACAGCGCCCGCGTGAAGACGATGGCGGCTGAGATTCGTCGTCTGGCGGCGGTTTCGAAGTAAGCGATCGATCGCACCTCGTCTCGCAGAGACGTACAACACCCCACGGGCACTAGTGCTCGTGGGGTGTTGGCTTTGGCTCGGGATCCGGCTCAGGATCTGGCCCGGGTTCAGGTTTCTTGTTTGGCTTGGGATCCGTTGTGGGGTCGACGATCGGATCGTCGCCAGGAAATTCCTGCGGCGGCGCGTTCGGGCCGTCAGGATCGCGCGGTACGCGCGGCGGTTTGTTTGGTGGAGTCGTCATGAATGAACGGTGCGCGAATCGCTGCGCCGCCGTCATTGGCCAGAAGGACGATCCTGGTGTGCGTCCTGAGAGTCGCTCACGTGCCATTGGTCACACGGGTCGGCAGTTGGCCCTTGGGTGCGGCGGAGTTCAAGTCCTGCGCAAACCATCGAGAGAGGGACGGTATCCAATACGTATACCTTCCTCCCGCCTCCCTGCTCTACTTCCAGTTCTTCGGCGGTGGCAACAAGGCCGCGTATCCCAAAGCGCTCGCGGCATTCGACAACGGCTTCGCATTGGTGCAAAAGGCGCAGCAACTCGCACCGCGTGATGGTGCTGTGCTGTCGGTGGCAACAGGCACCTACATCGAACTGCCCGCGTCGTATGGTATGGCACCGCAGGTGATCGGTATGCTCGAAGGGATGCGCAAAGGCATGGGACCGGCGTGGGAGCGATTCTCGCATCATGGCAGACAGCGACTGCTGCTCACGCTCGGTCGTGCCTACGCGCAGACGGGCAACACGACCAAAGCGCGCGCGAACTTTGACGAAGCGCTGGCAATCAACGGCACGTCGACGGAAGCCGGATTGATCAAAGCGGAAATGGAGAAGTTGCCGGGCATGTGATCGCGCAATTCCAATATGGAATGCACACGAGGGCTCGCACCGTGACAGCAAGTTCGCTTCTGTGACGGTCGGGCCTCTCGCATTTGGTCCCGGAATCCATGAACTTTGATGGCTTGGCTCCCTTGCACTCCATCCGCAGCGAGCGACATCGAAGGCGGTGTCGCATCCGGAGGGGTCGCGAGTCGCAGTCCCCACGGCGATTAGTCGTGACCTGACGACTGTATGAGCCGACCGTATTGGGACGTATGTCTGATCGCGTTGATGTAAACATCCAGGTCGTGCCAGAACGATGGCGCGAACACATGCTCTCGCTGGTGTTGCGAGTGGCTGCCGGGCTCGGTGTGTTGGTAGGCGCGCCAAGCATCTACATGGCGTGGCGGAGCGGGATTCCCGTCGTGATTGTGACCGACGTCGTGGCCATTGGACTGGTCATCGCGCTCGCTGCTGCCACCCGACTGTCGTTCGCCGTGCGGGCGTGGGCACTCTGCACGCTGAGCTATGCACTCGGCCTCATGCTGTTGGTGCATGTTGGACCCATCAGTCAGATCTTCCTCTTTGCCTTCTCCATCCTGACGGCGTTGCTGTTGGGAACGCGCGCGGGCTTTGCTGCGGCGTTGTTGAACACCGTTTCCCTTGTCGCCCTCGGCGTCATCGCGAAGATGTCACCGTCACTCGCGTTGCGCGGTTGGGACGGCAACATGGTGGGGTGGTTGGTGGTGACGCTCAACTTCACGCTGATCAATACGCTGCTCACGCTGGCAATCGGCCGCGCGCTATCAGCAGTGGACGGAGCGCTGCAGCGCGAGATTGCCACGCGCGTGTCACTGGATCGCGAGCGCACGCTGCTCCGCACCCTGGTGGACGCGCTGCCCGATGTGGTGTTCACGAAGGACCAGACGGGGCGCTTCATGACCGGCAACAAGGCGGGACTCGGCCTGCTCGGTCTTGAGGGTGAAGCGCAACTTGCCGGGTCCACGTCTCACGACGTGTATGACGCTGGCATTGCCGACTGTATGGTGGCGGATGACCATGAGGTGCTGCGCCACGGCACGCCGCGGCAGCGCGAGGGGGTGATCGTGGACGCCGCAGGTCGTGCGCGTACGATTCTCACCATCAAGGTCCCGCTTCGCGATTCATCGGGTGATGTATCTGGTGTACTGGCGATTGGTCGTGATGTGACCGAGCGCCGGGAGGCGGAAGCTGAACGGGATCAGTTGCTGGCACAGTTGCAGCTGCAGATCGCGCGCATGCCCATCGCCTACATTCACACCGATCGCGACGGGCGTTTCTCCCAATGGAATCCGGCGGCGGAACGCATTTTCGGCTTTACGGCTGACGAGGCGTTGGGTCGCCATCCGATGGAGCTCCTGGTTCCCGAATCCGATCGGGAAACGTTTGCGCACATGTTCGCCGAGATCAAGGACGGCAACATGGATGCGCATCGTGAGCTTCACGCCAAGACCAGAAGTGGCGGTCTGATTACGTGCGAATGGCACAACACACCGCTGTTCGACGAGCAGGGGCAGTATGTCGGCGCGCTGTCGCTGGCTGTCAATGTTACAGAACGTCACAAGCTCGAGCTTCGCTTACGGCAGGCGCAAAAGATGGAGGCGGTTGGAAAACTCGCCGGCGGTGTCGCGCATGACTTCAACAATCTGCTGACGGTGATCTTCGGTTGCAGTGAAGAGCTGTTGGAAGACCTTGAGGAAGGTGATCACCGTCGTGAGGCGGTGATTGCGATGAACGAAGCGGGCCATCGTGCCGCCGCGTTGACGCGTCAACTGCTGGCATTCAGTCGGCAATCGATATTGCAGCCACGCATCGTCGATCTGAACGCGATCGTTGCCGAAACGGGTGGTCTCCTCAATCGCCTCATCGGCGAAGACGTTCAGCTGAGCATGGTGTTGGATCCCGCATTGCAGTCGACGCGGTTGGATCCGACGCAGCTGGATCAGGTGCTGATGAATCTGGCGATCAACGCGCGGGATGCCATGCCGCATGGTGGGCAGCTGACGATCGAAACGGCGAACATCGAACTCAGCGAGCAATATGCCGCATCTCGCTCCGATTGCAGTGCGGGTCCGCACGTGATGTTGGCCATCACCGACACGGGCACGGGCATGACGCCGGATGTGCAATCGCGCATCTTCGAACCGTTCTTCACGACGAAGGGTGTGGGGCGTGGTACCGGACTTGGTCTGGCGACGGTGTTCGGTATCGTGCAACAGAGCGGCGGCTGTATTCATGTGTACAGCGAAGCCAATCTGGGCACCACCTTCAAGGTGTACTTCCCTGCGGTGGCATCGCCGGTTGATCGAGCGGAGCGCGCAGCGCCGTCGCTCGATGCTACGGGAAGCGAAACGGTGCTGCTGGTAGAGGACGATGCGCCAGTGCGGGAGATCGCGTTCAACGCATTGCGTGAGCGCGGCTATCGCATTCTCACCGCGGTCGATGGTGTGGAAGCACTGCGCGTGGCGGCGGAGCACGACGGTGCTATCGACATGCTGCTCACGGATGTCGTGATGCCGAATGCCAGCGGTCCCGAGCTCGCGACGGCCATCCGGGAGCGGTATCCGGATGTGCGCGTGCTGTTCATGAGCGGCTACACCGACGATGCTGTTGTGCGTCACGGCCTGCTGCGCGCCGACGTGGCATTCATTCAGAAGCCGTACGCGCCATCGATTCTTGCGAGGCGCGTACGGGAGACGCTCAATCAGCCCGTCGGCTGAACGTCGTCATCGCTGTCGCACACCAAGCACCGCCGCGAAGGCGGGCTTGGGCTGACGCATACGATCGTAGAGCAGCGGATAGTTGGTGCGATCGGGAATCGGATAGCCATTCTTCCACGACATGCCATCGTGCACGCCCCATAGCGTGACACGATCGATTTTGTCGCGCTTGCGATAGAATAACTCGAACAATTCAGCGTACCGGGCGGCGAGTGCACGTTGCACATCGTCTGGCAGTCCGTTGCGATAGGGGTCGAGGTATTCCTTGAACTCCTCGAGCTGAAACTGCGGGTCACTCATGCCGGTGCCGATGATCTGTCCCTCGCGGGTGAGTGGCAGTACATCGATGTCCATCTCCGTGATCATGACTTTGACACCGGCTGCGGCAAAGGAATCAATTGCGGCTTCGATGTAGGCGGTCTTGGGATAGTTGAGCCCCCAGTGACCCTGCATGCCAATGCCATCAACACGGATCCCTTCTTTCTTCAGCATGCGGATCATGCGCACGATGCCGTCGCGCTTGGTTGGGCGCCATGTGTTGAAGTCGTTGTAGTAGAGCTCCGTGTTCGGTGCATACTGCGCCGCATGTTTGAACGCGAGGCGAACCAGCTCGTTGCCGTCACCAATACCGCGCACCCAGGTGGTCGGCCGGTATGAACCATCGTTGTCGATGACTTCGTTCACGACATCCCACGCGTGAATGCGTCCCGCGTAGCGTGAAGCAACGGTTTCGATGTGGCTTCGCAGTTGCTCCTTTACTGCGTCTGGTGATTTGGGATTGCCGAGTGAGTCGGCGAAGAACCAGGGTGGCGTCTGGTTGTGCCATACCAAGGTGTGGCCGACGATGAACATCTTGTGTCGCTCGCCAAATGCCACAAAAGAATCGGCAGGCGCCCAGTTCCACTCGCTCGGCGATGGGCGCAGTGGGCCGGCCTTGAGCACATTCTCGGCAGTGATGGTGTTGAACTGTCGAGCGACGATGTTTTGCGAGGCAGAGTCTACGCCGGAGACGATTTCCTCATTCACGGCGGTGCCCATAAGGAATGCGTCCTTGTAGGCGTCGCGCAGGGTCGTGGTGCTTTCAGGTTGCGGCGCGTTTGTGCAGGCAACTATGGCAACAATGATTGCAGCAACGATTGCAGTGCTCGCCACAAGACGGATGCTGCGACGCGAAGCGATGTGTTGTTGTGTCATACGTCAGTTCGCTCATCTGTTGGAATTCCAACACCGCTACAGAACCACTCATCACCAGATGTGCCCAATCCAACTGCAATTCTCGGCGTCGTCAATACCGCGCAGGACGCTGCGGAAACCATTGCGTGTGCACTGGTGTCTTCATTCCTGAATCGCGCACGTCATTTGTAGCTCCCTCCCTCAAGGTGCTCCCATGCGTCAATCGTGCTTTTCGTTGTTAGTGGTATTGTCCTTGGCTTCGGTCAGTGTTGCCACCGCGCAGACCACACCGCGCACTGTGGGTGTGTCGGTGAGCGGCGGACTCGCGCAACCCATTGGAGCATCTGCCGATGTCGCCAACACGGGCTATAATCTCGGCGCTGCGCTCTGGCTTCGTCCTGCCGCGCGATTCTCACTGCGTGGTGAACTCTCCTATGATCGTTTGAGTCTCGATGCCGGTTCGGAGGCGGAGGCCAATGGAATCAAGGCCCACACACGCGCAATTGGTGGAAGTGTCAGTGGGATCTATCGGCTCTCGCCAAACCGTGAGAGTCTCATCCGACCATATCTGCTGGGTGGACTCGGCCTCTACAATGTGAAGGACGTGGTGTCCTATTCCGGTGATGCACTGGAATCACCCGGTATGACGAAGCTGGGTATTCACGGTGGAGTCGGTCTCGACATGCGCCTGTCCGGTTTCAATGCGTTTGTCGAAGCACGCGTGCAGAACATCTTCACTGATGGTCGTGGACTCAACACATCACGCCAGCACATTCGCTACGTGCCCATTGTGTTTGGTGTGAGGTTCTAGTCGAGGTGGATCATGGGTCAGCAGAACACGCTTCGTGAGTTTTTTGATCGATATGCCAGTCTGTCGCTTGGTGCGGAACCGGAGCAATTGGCTGAGTTATACGATACGAATTTTCTTGCTGCTGGCCCAAAGGGCAGCGCCACATTCACAAACGACGAGAACTTCCTGGCATGGTTACGCGAAGTGCGTGATTTCAACGCCGAAAGTGGTATGAAGTTGATGGCCGTCGCCGCTGTCAGCGACAGTACATCAGTAGGTCCCGACTTTTCGCTCGTCACGGTGGAGTGGGCTGCCACGTTCGAGCGCACTGGAGATGATCCTATCCAGTTCAGCATCTCCTACCTGCTGCGCGATGCGGATGGCACGCTAAAGATTGCCGCGTACATCTCGCATGAAGATCAGGAGGAAGCGATGCAGGCCAATGGATTGCTTGAGGCCAAGTGAGTCTGGCTAAGCGCGTCGCTTGATCGTGTCGGCCAGGCGCAGTGCCAGCGCGACAATGGTGAGCGTAGGGTTGGCGGCACCGGCCGTGGGGAACACACCACCGCCGGCGAGATAGAGATTGGTCACACCGTGCACACGGCAATCCGCGTCGACAACACCCTGGTGCGGATTGCTGTGCATGCGTGTGCCGCCCATGTCGTGCCATCCACCGCTCACCACCGATGGCCATGGGCCGTTGTCGGCGCGAAGCCAATCACGCAGTTGAACGCGACCAATGCCCAATCGACCAAGCTCCCGCGCGAGCACCCGCACCGTCTGTTGAATGGTGTGGCGGTCGAGTGTGTTAAGCGCCCAGTGAAAATCCGCACGTGGCACACCGTACGCATCACGATCGCGCGTCAGTGTGATGCGCGATGACATGTTGGGGGCCTGCTCCTGTCGGGTGAAGAGCGTGAAGCGTGGCCGTCTGCGCACACTTGCCTCGTCGTGCACTCGTGCGCTGTCCAGCATATCGGCCGTGACTCCGCCACGTGTATCATGTCGATACTGTTCGAGTTCGTCCGGCGGAAAATCTTCGAAGGTGCTGCGCGCTTCGCCCTCTGATGGCGCGGCCTCAATCGCCACGCTTGCATTGAGCAAGCCGAGTTGCTCTTGTGTTGCGGCAGACGTTGTCAGCTCTGCCCGCGCCTTCGTGTGTCCGTAGTCGTAGGCATAGAGATGCATGGACTGCGGCTTGAGCAACACCGCGGTGCCAACCGGCATCTCGAGATGCTCCATAAAGCCGCGTCCCAACTGATCGTGTGCGTTGCCGATGCCGGCGGCGGCTACGGCGTTGGATGACATGAGCAGTCGCACATTCTGCAATGTGCTGCAGGCGGACACAACGACGAGCGGACGCTCTGTGCTCCCCATGACATGCAGCGTATGCCCATTGGACTGACGTACCACTACACGCTCAACGGCAGCTCCATCACTACGCAGCTGTAGTTCCGTCACCACGGCATGTGTGTACAGGTGTACATCACGCGCCTTCACGATGGTATCGCGAAACTTGCTGCCGAATCGTGTGGGCGTGCTGAACTGCCACATCTTTTCATGCAGCACAGTGCGATCGAGTGGCAGCATAGTGTTGCGTGCATCGCGCTTTGCCCAGCTCGATGCGTCGTAATCCCAGGCACCCAAATCAAGAATGGGATGCGCGCGCTCGTAGTAAGGTGCCAATGTGTCGACACCAAACGGCCAGCCACTGCTGGGTACCCAGGCGCGCGTGGCGAAATCGATCGGGTCGAGCGGTGAACAGAAGCCGCCCCAGTGCCCCGTGCTACCGCCGAAGTAGTGAAGGCGTGTGGCTTCGAGCGGGAAATAAGGCAGGCCTGAGACCCGTCCACCGTACCGTGCCTGCAGTGAGTCTTCGCGATCGAACCCACCGCCTTCCAGAAGCAGCACCTGCTTGCCGGCACCGATGAACTCAAGAGCGACAGAAATGCCGGCTGCGCCCGCGCCGATGATGCAGACATCAGCGGTGAGGGTGGCCCCGTTGGGCAGGGTGCGGGCGTCGGTATGCATGGGTCAGCTCAGGTCGGTGCCTGACCGCTGGTCAGGGCGAGCCCGGCGCAAAGCCGAGCTTCAGTGCGGGAGAGCAACCATCCATCGACGATCACGGTTTCGTCCAGAGCGAATTCCGCGGCGACCACATCTATAGAGGGGAGTACCGGAGACCAGCTCCATGGGCCCGACTTGGCGCGGCCAACCTCTGCGGTGAGGGTGGCCAGGTCGCGCTCTTTCGGGTGATCGGCCAGATACTGTCGCCCGATGGCGATTTGTGCTGCCGTATCAAATCCAGCAAGAAGCCATGATGGATCATCCAGTTTTAGATCAGTATTGCGCCAAAATAGCATCATTAATGCAGAACCACCGACAACTGTGCCAGCAAGGGCATATGTCATCATGGTTCGGCGCGTCATGGGCTCGTTCATGGCGCGAAGGTACCGTGAGCTGCCCAGGTGAACAAGACGAGGCCGGCCGGTCACGGAGGCGTCTCAAATGTCGCCATAATGCGGACAGTGAGTTCAGGTCGTCCCATCCCAGCCGATGCTCAGGACGTGAGCTTTCGACCTGTATTCCACGATCCGTCAGGGCGCCGCCATCGTTGGGTGCGCGCCCTTCTTATTTCCGTCGCCGTGGCGGCGGTCATTCTTGGTGGCACCGCCCTTGTGGGCGTGCTGCGGCCGCCCGTTGTCGAACCGCTGCCCATGGTTGCGGTCGATTCGGCTGTTCAGCTCCACACGACGTCGGCCAAGGCTGCTGGCGCGACCGGCAGTCGATCCGTCCGTGCCATGCCCGTGGCGCGAATTGCGGGCCCGCAAGTTGCCGACCCCATTGTGGCTGGGTTCCTCGTGCAGTGGGACGCCGGCAGTCGTGCGGCCTTGGCGCGCTTCGGATCGCATCTCGACTGGGCCATCGTGGAAGGTGCGTTCATGGGGCGCGGCAAGCCCGGCGCGCTGACCATCACGCTCGATCAGGATTTGCTGGCCGAAGCACGTAAGCAGGGCGTGGCCACGCACCTCATGGTGACCAACTTTGGCGCGACAGACTTTGATCCCGCGTTGATCGAGGCGGTGCTCGCCACTCCGGCGCGGCGGACGCAAGCGATTGCGGACCTGGTGGACGCGGTTGCGAAGAATGGCTTGGCGGGTGTGTCGGTGGACTTCGAGTTGGTGCCGCCTGCGATGCATCCGGCCGTGCTGTCGTTCATTCGTGATCTGCGTACGGCGCTGCGTGCACACAACGCGATTGTCACGGTGGCTACGCCAATCGGTGAAGGCGATGGATATCCGTTGGCTGAGTATGCGGCGGCAACAGACTACGTGATTGCCATGTTGTATGACGAGAACAGTGGCGAACATGGCGCTGGTGCGATTGCCAGTGCACCGTGGTTTGCCGCGCGACTCGATACGGTCATGGCGCATGTCCCGGCAGAGCGCGTGATTCTGGGTATTGGACAGTATGGTTATCACTGGCGCTCGGATCGCGAAGAAGGTGTGACCGTAAGCGTGAGTGAGGCGATGGCGTTTGGCCGCGCAGCCTCTGGTGGTGCGCGGTTTGATGCGGCGACACGCAATCCGATGGCCAAGTGGCGCGCCCGTGATGTCACACACACCGTGTGGTATCTCGATGCCACGACGGCGTGGAATCAGATTCGCAGCGGATTGAATGCCGGTGCTGCCGGTGCTGCGTTGTGGCGACTGGGCAGCGAAGACGAATCGCTGTGGAATGTGCTGGGTCGGACGGGGCTCATGGCGGCTGCTGATTCCATGCAGCGATTGCCTGACAAGGGTGTGTCGGTCATTACCGGTGATGGCGAGATTCTCGCGGTCGAAGGACGCACGGGAAATGGTGCGCGTACGGTGGAGCTCGACCGGGACGGCTATGTGCAGCGGGCGGCCATCACGCAGGCACCTGGTGGATATGTGGTATCGCGTGCGGGTGTGCCGGGTGACAAGCGGGTGGCGCTCACATTCGATGATGGTCCGGATGCTGACTATACACCGCCGATTCTCGACACACTGGCCTCACGCAAAGCGGTGGCGAGCTTTTTTGTACTCGGCCGACAGGTGCAGCATTTGCCGAATATCGCGCGCCGCATTGTCGATGAAGGTCATGAGATTGGCAATCACTCATGGAGTCATCCTGACTTTGCTGGATTGAGTGAACAGGCCATTCGCATGGAACTCGCGGCCACGGGTCGCGCGATCGAAGCGGTGACGGGGCATCGTCCCATGCTGGCGCGTCCGCCGTATATCGGTGATGCGCGGCCAGCCACGGAAAACCGTTTGCGTCCGATGGCTATTGCGAATGCCATGGGCTATCGCATCGCGGGTCTCGAAGTGGACCCCAAGGATTGGTTCGAGACAGACGCGAACGCCATTGTGACGAATGCGCTGCGTGAGCTGCGCCGCAAGGATGGTCGCATCATCCTGCTGCACGACGCCGGTGGTGATCGTTCGGCCACGATTGCGGCCATTGGTCCACTCATCGACTCGTTGCGAGCGAATGGGTACACGCTCACGACCGTGGCCGGATTGCTTGAAGGAGCACCGATGGCCGGCACGCCGGTCGCGCCGGCCAATGAGGCGCCGCAGCGATTGCTGACTGGGGTGGCGCTCCGTGCATCGGTGGTGCTGGAAACAGCGCTTGTGATTGCCTTCCTGGTGGCGCTGGTGCTTGGCGTGATCCGCCTGCTGCTCATTGGCGGTCTCGCCTCATGGCAGCGTTGGCGTCCGGGTGTGGCGCGCCGTGCCAGCGATCGGGACTACGCGCCAATGGTGACGGTGCTCATTCCGGCCTACAACGAAGGACGGGTGATTGCGCGCACCATCAACAGTGTGCTCGAGCAGGCGTATCCGTCGTTCGAAGTCGTGGTCATCGACGATGGCTCACGTGACGATACGGCAGAAGCGGCGCGGGCCACGACGAGTGATCCTCGTGTGCGCGTGCTGACGCAGGCCAATGCAGGCAAGGCGGCGGCGCTCAATCTCGGTATTGGTGCGGCGACGGGTGAAGTCATTGTCGTGATTGATGCGGACACCATTCTTGCATCGGATGCACTCACGCATCTCGTGTATCCGCTGGCAGACAAGCGCGTAGGTGCCGTGGCGGGCAATGCGAAGGTGGGCAATCGGGTGAACCTGGTCACGCGGTGGCAGGCCGTTGAATACGTGACCAGTCAGAATCTCGATCGCCGAGCATTTGTGTTGCTCAATTGCATCACGGTGGTGCCTGGTGCGATTGGCGCGTGGCGCCGGGATGCGGTGGTGCAGGCGGGTGGATTCCGCACAGACACGTTGGCGGAAGACCAGGATCTCACACTGACGCTGCTGCGCGCGGGACACCGTGTGGCGTTGGCCGATCGGGCCATTGCGTACACCGAGGCACCGGAAACATTCGGTGCACTGCTCAAGCAGCGATTCCGCTGGAGCTTTGGTACGCTGCAGTGCGCATGGAAGCATCGTGCGGCGGTTGGTCGTCGCAGCAGTGGTGCGTTGGGCTTTGTTGGACTGCCAAATATCTGGTTGTTCCAGCTGCTCTTCCCACTGCTGGCGCCGGCTGCGGATATCGCTCTCATCGCGATGCTGGTGCGCTTGGCGGTCGAAGCACCGGCGCTCGGCTGGTATGCCGCGTGGGATCACGCGCGTCCGGTGGCGCTGCTGTATGCGCTGTTCCTGGCCATCGATACGCTCACGGCATTCATTGGCGTGGCGTTTGAGCGTGGTGAGTCGCGTTCGCAGGCACTGCTGGTACCGCTGCAGCGTGTGATGTATCGACAGGTGCTGTATGTGGCGCTGGTGAAGGCCATGCGCGCTGCGCTCAAGGGATGGAATCCGTCATGGGGCAAGCTCGAGCGCACGGGACGTGTGCAGCAGCCGGTGTTGCGTGTGGTGGAAGCGGCGGCTCCGGTGCGCGTAGCTGCGGCTGCGTCATATGATGGGACGGAGCGACGGAAGGCGTCGTAGTCCCTTGCTGGAATTAGAGTGATACTATAGTATCACTCTATGCGCACAGAATTGGTCACGACGTTGAAGCGTCAGGCGACCGAGCTTTTGGCGGAGCTCGAGCGGGACAAGGAACCCATTCTTATCACTCAGCATGGACTGCCGAGTGCTTACCTGATCGATGTCGAATCGTATCAGCGTCAGCAGGAGCGCATGGCCATTCTGGAAGGCATCGCTCGCGGTGAAATGGCCGTTGCTGATGAGCGAGTCGTGTCCCACGAAGAAGCGAAGGCGCGACTTGAGCGATGGCTGAAATAGTCTGGACCGAGCCCGCCATGGCCGATCTGGATGCTATTGCCGACTATATCGCCGTAGAAAGTCCGAGGGCTGCCTCGGCGTTGGTTCAGCGTGTTATTGCGCATGTCGAGCAGTTGGCTGCTCATCCCGAGAGTGGCAGTCGGCCTCAGGAGTTTGCTCGCGGCACGCGTTATCGCCAATTGATCGAGCCGCCCTGTCGTATTTTCTATCGGTATGACGGGCTGCGCGTCTTTGTCCTCCATGTTATGCGTTCAGAACGGAAGCTGCGTGCCTCACGGTTAAGACGGTAGCTATGAGCGAACAAGTCTGGCGCTGAAGGAAACGGTGTGTTGTTTACCATTGCTGATGATCGCGTGCCCGTTCGGCATGCCTGCACATCGATGTATCCGTGGCACGCGAGCAGGTGGCTGCGCGTCTCGCAGCGGCGATTGCGCTCGGAGGACATATTAAAAAGGTATCGATATGAAACGTCACTCTCTGGGGAATCCGTGAAACGCATCGCATTGGCATTGTTGTTTGGCTTGGCAACGACGGCACGGGCGCAGCAGGCACCACAAGTTGTGAAGCTGGTCGATGGACGTGAAATACATGTCTCGGGGCTTCGGCGCTGGACGGTGGCGATGATTCAGGATTCGCTTGGCAAGTATTCTCCTGCGGATTCACTGCAGTCGCACGCCTGTGCTGCAGCGCTTCGCTACAAGCTCCATTTCGCTGATGCATCGGCTATCACCTTGATGATGGCACCGCATCGACCAGACATCATCTTTGTGGATGTTCGGGAGCCGCAGGACTCGTCACGGGTACGCTATCGGGACGTACCGCTGGATACGACGTCGCCGAAACCGGAGTGGCAGTCGGTTACGACGATTATGGCGCGCCGTCCTGGACAATTTCGGAAGGGTGTCATGGCACACTTTGGTGAGCATGTACTCAGTCCGACAGATACCTTGGCCAAGGAGGTGGTGACGTTTCTTGCGGCCCAGCGATCACCGGCGAATCGTTCGGCCGCGCTTTCTGTTCTGCGAACTTCGGCGAACTATCGCGATCGAGGGGTTGCCGCTGTCGTACTTGGCAACTACCCCAGCGATCCGGAAGTCTGGAAGGCACTGTTCGATGCGATGCTTGAGACTGATGGCGTGGTGAGAGGGTTTGCGATGGAGACTGTAGAACGTGTCACCAAAAACCCTGTAGTGACACCGGACTGGCGGGCTGCGGCAACTACGGTTCACAGCGTACTGGATGGCACGTCACTGTTTCTGCTTCCCGACATGATTCAGCTTCTTGCACGGCGATCCGATGTGGAACCACAATTGGCCGCATCATTCCTGGCAGGTGGCGGAGAAATGCTCCTCAACTATCTGGCGAGCGCACAGCCGGTGCGTTCGCGACCTGCGCACGCACTGCTCGTGAAGTTACGAGGAGAGGATTTGGGGACTGATCCTGCCGTGTGGCGGCGCTGGATCGCTGATCTGCAATAGCAGACAAGCGCATAAACCCAAACTTCAATCCGAAAGCGGAGCAATGCATGAAAGCCGTGTCGCATTTCATTGTGGCTGCAGTTCTCGCGTCTGTCAGCGGCTGCATTCCGCCGAAAAATGCTGACGACCCTCTGAAGAAAGAATTCGTCGCTATCGCATCAGTTCCTATTGAAGTGACGAAAGAACCTTATCAAAGGATTTGCCCTCAGAGAGTCCGAAGCACCAAGACACAGCAAGAGTTCGTTCTCTTCAAGAGCCAGGTCGATCGTCAGTCAACTGAATCTGGTGGGTCGATGCAGGTGACTTCGGCCAAGGCGGCATACTTTCCTGGCACCGTATCTGGAACGTCCAGTACACGCGATACGGTGTTTCTCGATTGTATGTCCCTCACTCGCCTTGATGGCTCGATGAAGATGTTTACGGCCGATATGCCGTAGCAGGAAAGCGACGAAGCGCGCGTTACGGTTTTGCCACGTTGGCATCCCACTCACGTTGCCACTTGGCGGCAACATTCGGCTGTTTCATCGCGGCGTAAGCCTCTGCCAAATCCTTGCGCGCCGCCTGCAGAAAACTCACTCCAGGCTCTGACTGGCGCGCAACGATGACGTAGCCGGCTTCGCTTTCCCTCGCACCATCTTGCCAGCGAGCCTGTCTGATCATCGAGCGGCCAAGCTTGATGCGCGCGATCCCGGTATTCAGGTGTTCGGCACCCTGCGCGCGCGTGAAACGCTGGACCACATCGCGATAGATAGCCTCAGCGCGCGCGAACTGCTTCTGCTCGTTGTAAACCGTGGCCCGATTGGATAGGGCAACGGCCACGGTGAAGTGTGCATCGCCATTCGCGGCGCGGTACATATCGGCCATGCGCGTGAAGTAGGCGTCGGCGCTGTCGTACGCCTGCCGCTTGATGGCGCCGTTGCCCAGTTCATTGAGGATGCTCGCGACGCGCGGATGGCCATCGCCAAATGTTGCGCGCTGAATGACAAGAGCCTCCCGTAATGCTGCTTCGGCGGCGTCATACTGATCGAGACGCAGCAACGCACGCCCTACCATCACCAGGTTGGCCGCCGAACGGAAGTGATCAGCACCATAGAAGGCGGAGTCGATGGAATAGGCGCGCCGAAACCACGATTCGGCACTGCCATATCGCCCGCGTTCGAACTCCGACGCGCCAAGATTGACATAAATCTCGGCGACTGCCGGGTGCCGACGCTCTCCGCGTGATTCGCGAAGCGCGAGCGCTATGCGATTGAGTGAATCGCTCGCGTCATAGCGTCCGGCATAGAAGTGCACATTGGCCAACTCGCCGAGGATTGCGGCTCGGGTTTCTGGTTCGGGATCGGACGAGGGATAGGTACGAAGGGCCTGCTCCAGCTGAGTGGTTGCCGAGTCGTATTTGCCTTCTTCTTCGAGCCGACGACCTACTCCCCATTGTACACGCGCGCGAAGAATAGCCGGTGCTTCAGGTCGTGCCACCAGACGCAGGGCGTCCTGCAACGCGGAATCGGCGCCGGCATACTGTGCCTGATCGATGCGCAGGTCGCCCCGCGTGAGGAACATGGACGCGCGCGCCATGGCATCGCCGCCGTTCGGCGCACGCTGGTATGCCTGTTCTGCCTCCGTGAGGAGGGAGTCGGCTCGATCAAAGCGACCCAGTTTCTGATTCACACTGGCAAGTGAGGCGAGCAGATCGGCCTGACCTTCGGGGTCGCCCACGAGCTGACGTGCTTCTTCTACGCCGCGATCTACCAGTGTGGCAACACGCAGACTATCGGCTGGTCCTGCTTCGTCGCCGCCGTCAAAGAGTGCGAGCAGGAAACGCTGCAGTCGCGCTCGTCGTTCAGCTTCGTGCAGTGCCGCGTCACGCGCCCGCTGAATGCGCACGGTGTAACTCACCGCCGCGCCCAGTGCGGCAACTACAACAACTGCTGCCACAAGTACGCTGCGCCAGCGGCGCTCGATGAACCGACGGATCCGATAGGATGCCGAGTCCGGATGTGCTTCTAGTGGTTCATGAGCTTCAAAGTGCGCGATATCGCGCAACATGGCATCCACGGAGCGATATCGACGCGCGGGATCTTTGTGTAGCGCAGTCGCGCAGATCAGATCGAGTTCGCGCCACCGACTGGTCGACAGCCAATGCGCACGCTCGGGCACGCGGGCGGCTGTTACTGTTGACAGTGCTGGTGGCGGCACCTCGATGATGTGCCGTTCGAGGTCGCTGGGTGTGAGGTGTGTCGGATCAAACGGCGGACGCGAAGCAATGAGCTCGAAGAGCAGCGTGCCAAGCGCGTAAACATCGGTGAAGACACCCACACGCTCGCCGCGTAGCTGCTCCGGTGCAGCGTAGGCCGGTGTCATAAAGCGCAGGCCGGTGCGCGTGACATCGGGCGCTGGCTGCGCCGAACGCTGGTCGTGCACCAATCGCTTGGCGATGCCGAAGTCCAATAGTTTTGCGTTGCCGTCAGTCGTGACGAGAATGTTGGACGGTTTGAGATCGCGATGTACGATGGCCTGGTCGTGCGCGTGCTGAACCGCTGAAGCAACCGAGCGAAGTAGCGCGAGACGTTCGTCGAGTGATGACGTGTTCTGGTCGGCCCACTCGATGATCGGCACGCCATCCACCCACTCCATCACGAACCACGGGGTTCCGTCCGGGAGTGTGCCCGCATCATGCAATCGCGCGATGTGCGGGTGATCGAGCTGCGCGAGCGCACGTTGCTCGGTGATGAACCGCGCACGCCGTGCTGGAGACAGCCAGGCATCACGCAGCAGCTTGATGGCGACGCGCCTGCCGACATCTTCCCGTTCGGCGCCATACACCACACCCATGCCCCCTTCGCCAATCACATGCAACAGGCGATAGGGGCCGATGTGTGTGGGTGCAGCCGTCAGGCGGGCTGTAGGTTCGAGTAGGGCTGATGCCAAATCAGACTGCGAGCGATCGAGCAGTGGCAATTCTGCTTCATGCGCCTCGAGCAGTGCGTGCACTTCGCGCATGAGATTTTCGTCGCCTTCACATGCAGCGCGTACCAGCGCATCACGCTCCTCCGGCGGTGCTTCCACTGCCGCGTCGAATGCAGCCTGTACGCGCGCCCACATCGGATCAGCAAAGGGATCTGGTGTGTGTGACATCGTCAACGGCTCATGGCGAGTTCGCGTGCCAGCCACGCACGTGCAAGGCGCCAGTCGCGCAGCACGGTGGATTCACTGATGCCGAGGGCCTGCGCTGTGTCGGGAACACTGAGTCCTCCGAAGAATCGCGCTTCCACGAGTTGGGCTTGCCTCGGTGAAAGTGCGGCCAGGCGCTGCATGGCCGAATCGAGCGCGAGCAATTCGTCGGCATCGACAGCCGCATTGGCCGCTTCGGCATCGAACGTAATATGCCACGCTGAACTATCGCGTTTGCCCGCAATGCGCCGTCTGGCCGCTTCGATGAGCACCTGTCGCATGGCGCGCGCAGCAATGCGCCTAAAGTGCAATGGCGATGTGTGCGCCACATCGGGCGTGCGGGCGAGCTTGAGCCACGCCTCGTTCACGAGCGCGGTGGGAGAGATGGACGCACCCGGGTCACTGCGACGCACCGCCGAAGCGAGGCGCCGCAGTTCTTCGTACGTGACACTGAACAGGTGATCGAGCTCCGTGCGATCCGGTGCGTCGGTGCCGATGGACGAGTCGTGCATGGCGGGAGCGAGAGCCGGGGCAGCACTGCGTTCCCGTCAACATGCGTCACATCAGGCCCAGATGCGAGCCGAGTGCATGTGAAAGAGAAGATTCGGAGAAACGTTCACGGGGTGGGAATGTCGAACGCCCCGTTAGCGACTGTAACACGACCCGTATTGCCTGACGTGTTGCCCGGTGTCGATACGAGTACGAGTGAGAACGTGCCAGCGAGACGATTGGCGGTGATCGTCGTGAACGTGATGGATCCGACGCCCGGTCCCGTTTCATCGCTGCGATTGGAGTACCAGAGATTCGGCGCTGACACGAACTGGCCAATGCCTGAATAGCCCGAACCGGCTGGTTGTGCCTGTGCTGCGGGATCGAGGCGATACGTACCGACGGTGATCGGGGTGAGGCGTCCCAGCGTGATGAGAATCTGCTGAACGCGGGTAGCTGTTCCGTCAACACAACCCACACCGGAGATCTGCACGATGTTGGGTCCCATCGCCGTGCTGTTCTGGATGGTGGCCTGCGTGCTGAAATTGGCGGTGAACGCGGCGCCGTTGACTTGCGCCGTCATCGTGCCGGTGGGTGGTGTTGGCGCACAGTTGCCACTCGGGCCAGTCGGACCACTGTCGTTCCCACCGCAGGCGGCGAGAAGTGCGGTGACGAGTAGTGAGCCGATACCCAGGGTGCCGCGCGTGCGGCGCTTCAGAATTTCCACGTGGCCCCCACGGAGAGTGTGCCGTAGCCGAAGCCGGCCTGTGCCTGCGCTGCAAACTTCTCGCTGAAGAACCAGCGCGCGCCAACCTGTCCGGCGATGTCGGTGCCACTGGCGTTGGCACTTGTTGATCCGATACCGGTAACGGTGGCGTTCACTACCGAATAGACGAGGGCGAGTCCAGCATAGGGATCGAGCTTGGGCTGGGACTTCACGACAAAGTGGTAGTTGGAGAACGCCTGGATGGGTACGACGGAGTATTCGTATTTGCCGCCGGGATAGGCGAAGTCCCAGGAATACCAGTCGACGCCAAGACCGGCGGAAATGATGCCCTGACCGTATTTGCCTGGAGCGGTAAGTCCCTTTTCGGCCTGGACACCGATGGCGGTGGCTCCATTGAGATTGCCGGTCCAGATGCGGGGGCCGGCGTAGATGGCGCCGGTGGTGAAGCCCTGCGCGTCGGCGGGCCGAGTGAAGATCAGCGCGGCGAGCACAGCGGCGCTGGTGAAGGCGGATCGGAGGGTCATGACAGGCGGAGTGGGAGGGACGGGGTAGCGGGCACTCCGCATTACGCAGAAGTTCAGTAAACCCCGTCATTGGTGGGTCATTCTCCACTGTTCTGCTCCCTTATCTGCGTATGGCATTGCCTCAACTGAAGACTCCCGGCCGTGTTGCGCTTGTGCTGCTGATCCTGGCACTCGTCGCCCACTTGGTGGGTTGGTATGTCACCGGTAGTGCGCCGCGCTGGCGCGATCTGATCGCACTCATCAGCCTCATGGCTCTGCTCGTGGCTGTGGCAACTCGCCACGCCCGAGGTACATCGCCTGGGTCCACAAGCCGTGGAGTGGAGTATTGTGTATTGCTATCCGTCTTGCTCGTGGTAGGTGGGCAGATGATCCCGTTGCTCACGGAATGAGCAGCGGACTTTTAATCCGTAGGCGGGAGATCCGACGTAGGCATGCTTGCGCGACTAGGCCTGCCGCTTCGTCCCTGGAAACCATTGAGAAAGAAATTCGGTCGGACAAATGGCTGGCTCGATAGGTCCCCGGGCCGCATCTTCCGCCCAGTGGTGTTGGAATCAGGCAGACCGTTCGCAGGAGATTTCGTGCGTTTCAACTCATTCGTCCTCATTGCCGTTTCGGTCATTGGTGCATCAGCCGTACGGGCTCAGGGTGCCGAGACGCGCTCGAACGACGTGCGTACCAATGCGGACCTCTTCGGTGTGCAACCGTTGTCGCTCGACCGCTACGCACGGTCATTGGATGAGATGACTCTCGTCGGCAACGGGCGTCAGCTCGCAGACTCGCGCCAGTTGCGGCTCAAGGCGCTGTTTCCCAGTGATACGACATTTGTGAAGCCCGCTGTGGTCCAGCCGCCACTTCCTGCCGCGTGCCCGATGCCTGTTTTCAAACGGGACACTGCTGACTTTACGCCGATGCCGGTCATGGCGCGTGAATACAAGGGGCAGGTCGCGGGTACGATCGTTGGCTGTCAGAACACGCTGCAGCCGGAGCGGTAGAGCTAGTGCTACCGTTCCGACATGAGGCGCACGCTCTTTCTCGAGACTCCATGAACGACATCGTCCACTCCCAGGCTGCCGACTTTCCCTACCACATGACCACCACGGCTTTCGAGTTGCCGGGATACAGGATCGTGGCGTCGCTTGGCGTGGTACGTGGTGTGGTGGTCCGTTCGCGCTCTCTTGTCGGGACCATTGGGGCCGGTGTTCAGACGATCTTCGGCGGAAATATTTCGCTGTTCACATCACTTGCCGAACGCACTCGCCAGCAGGCGTTCGACACCATGCTTGTGCAGGCGGAAATGGCGAACGCCGATGCGGTGATTGGCATTCGCTACGACGCAACCGAAATCATGAGCGGAGTGACGGAGGTGTTGTGCTACGGGACAGCGGTGCGGGTTCAAGAGATCGAGTGATCTCGCGGCGTTTTTCTTCACTGCTGGCGCTCGTTGTGGCCGTAACAGCTTCTGCGTGCGCCGATGCTTTGAACCCCGATACGTTCGTGGAGCCCGCGATTATCATTTTTGTCCGGGATACGGCGCGGATCACTGTACCAGACACCGTGGCGCGTGATACACCATTCACGGTTCGTGTACGGACATTCGGTGGTGGTTGCACCAGGAAGACTGTGCGGGCAGATGTCCGAACATCAGCGAACGTCATCGAGATTCGACCGTTCAATGAGCGATTCAAATCGCAAGTGTGTACCGCAGACTTGGCCTACCTCGAGCACGCAGTTTCTGTGCAGATACCCACCGCAGGCATAGCAACGATACGTGTGATTGGAGAGCAGTCTTTAGCTGGAGGGAGCACGCCAAACTCCAGTGTTGAACTCACACGTACGATTATGGTGCGATGACAGGGCACGCATAGCGTGCTAGCGACGAAGCGGTCGGTGGTCGTCCGCTGTCAGCCATTCGTCGAAGGTCATGGATGCCTGCCTGAATTCACCGCTCCCGCGCAACTTTCCAGACGCGAGCCCGCGTCCATATGCGCCGGGAAGGCGAAGCTCGAATACACGTTGTCGCCTTCCTTCGTGGGTCAGCTGACGACGCGCGAGATCAGCGAGCACTTCATCGCGTGGGCCAACCAGATCCATCGCGCGTATTGAAGGTGAGCCTTCGGCCACGTGAACCAGGTGTGCGCCCACGTCACGCGCTGCGACCGGGCGCATGAGCATTCTGGGAATGATGGCGATCGGCCCTTTTGCGTCAGCGAGCATTTGCCCGGCGAACTCGTGGAACTGCGCCGCCCGGGCAATGGTGTAGGGGACGCTGCCGTCCGCGATCGCGCGTTCCTGTGCCAGTTTCCCCGCGTAGTACGAAGCATCCATACCATCGATTCCCACGATGGACAGGGCTACATGATGCCGTACGCCGGCGTTACGCTCGGCCTCCAGCAAGTGCCGGGTGGACGTTTCGAAGAAACGCCGAGCCGTAGATGCGAAGAGTGTCATGGTGTTCGTCACGTCGATGACGACATCAATGCCAGTGAGCGCCTCCTTCAGTCCCTGACCGGTTGAAACGTCGACTCCGCGCGGTCTCGAAAGGACGGAAACCACGTGTCCCCGATGCTCGGCGGCGGCTACGACATGCCGACCTACAGTACCGGTTCCTCCGGCAACAGCGATTTTCACCTCACAAGCTCCCAGGATTGGGTCATGGTGTAAGTGTATCTCAAAGTGTGCCTCATGATGGAATGACGAGATGGATTGCATGCATGTGACATGACTCTCAGAATCCCCCCAAACGATCCTGGAACGGGCTCATTGTGGATGAATTGTTGTCATATTGATCTTCCGTCCCAGCGAACCTGAAGTAGCATCCGTAGGTAGGATCATCGTACGCGGAGTTTCACGTGGCGTCGCAAAGAGGCGACCGCCGACGTGCCCCGATCACCGTTTATTCCCACCCGCCATGTCCCTGCGTTTCCGGCACCTCGGCACACTTTCCGTACTGGCGCTCGCACTGACGACCAGTTCGCTTCGCGCGCAGCAAACGGAGGACAAGACTCCGCTCGGCAAGAAGATGACGGCGATCAACGTGGCGTTCCGGACGATCGGTCAGCAGATCACGGATTCGACCAAGAACGCCAGCACGATGGAACTGCTCTCAACCATCGAGACCAACGCCAAGGAAGCGTTGGCGCTGGAGCCGGAGAAGAAGGCGCAGGTTCCGGCTGCTGAGCAGGAAAAGTTCATGGCCGACTACAAGGCTGGCATTCAGAAGCTGATCGATGCGGCGGGCAAAGTGCATATGGCGATTCACGCCGGCAAGAACGCCGAGGCTGCGGCGATCGTGGAAGAGATGCGCGGACTGCAGCGCGCCTCGCATGCGGAATTCCGTATCCGTCGCCCACCGCCACCGCCGGCCAAGTAACTTCCTGGTTACTGCATGCTACAACGCCCCACCGAAGATTCGGAGGGGCGTTTTGCATTCGGCAGTACATTGTCAGTCGATATGACGCATCCGCGAAGATCTGCTGCTCTCTATACCATCTTGCTGCTTGGTACGATCGCGGTTGGTTTGGCCACCAGGCGATTTCCAACGGCATTCCCGGCCATCGTGGCAGAATACGGCGGCGACACGCTTTGGGCGGCAATGGTGTTCTGGATTGTTTCCTTGTGGCGGAGAACTGCGACGACGCGCCTGATCGCGATCGTGGCGTTGGCCGTGTCGTGCGCTGTGGAAGTAAGCCAGCTGTACCACGCGCTCTGGATCGACGCAGTGCGAGCGACGCGAATCGGTGCGCTGGCACTGGGCTATGGCTTCTTGTGGAGTGATCTGGTGTGCTATGCGGTGGGCGTATCACTCGCCGCATTGCTGGACATGACGCTCCAGTCGCGCCATGTCACAGCTCATCCGGTTCGTCGTACACGCTGATCTCCGAGATCCACCCGGAAACGCCTCCCGTGTCGACCTCAAATCGAATACGCTGAGCGGAAACGCGCGGCACGCGAAGAATAGTGCCCGCCTTCACTGTAGTGCCCGACGCAAACGTCACCCAGTTTGAACCATCCCATCGTTTGAACGCGAAGTTTTTCACGCGTGATACGGGATAGTCGGCTCTCCGTCCAACACCTTCAGCGAAGGAGACCATGTTGAAGGATCGTGTTTCTCCAAGATCAACCTCGGCCCACCCAGGCTGTTGATTGAACATAGCGACCCACAGCAGCTGATCATCTCCATCGTTGAGCAGGTCTGGCCCATACGCATCGACGGTTGGACTTGCGCGGATGGTCTTTCCGCGCAGCAAGCTCAGTGTCGTGACAACGGGATGTGGAAGCAGTCGCGCCGCCGGTCCGGGATGCTTCCATACGGAACCGATTTCAGCAAGGCGTCGCACGTAGTTGGATGAAAGTTTCCCATCACGATTTGGTGGCACATTGAGAAGGACTGTGTAGCGACGATCATTGAATGGCGTGAGCCATTGATCAACCACCGTCTTCACCGCAACCGGATCGGTGTTGAGATCACGCTGTTGCCAGAACCATCGCTGATGGTTGAGGTTCATCAGGGCACACCCCGGTGTCCCGCTGACTACGGGATACACCTGTCCTGAGTTTGCCTTGAACGGCTTGAGGTCGGTGTAATGGAGCCCGTATCCCGGATAGCGAATGCCATTCAGTTCACAGACGAGACAGTTGGGCTGCAACGTCTTGATATGCTGATAGATCTCCTGAAATGGCAGACCGTCATAGGAGAGTCGGGCCCACGGCACGTTCCATCCTTCAAACACCAACACCGCTACATCACCGTAGTTCGTGAGCAACTCACGCAGCTGCTCCTTGATCAGTTCAATCTTTCCGGGAGTCAGCGAGTATCGCTCGATGTGTTGTCGCTGGTCGAGCATGGAAAACTGAAAGCCGACCTTGAGGCCCTGTGCACGGAACTCGTCGACATAGCTGCGCACGACATCAGGCACTCCCGCCTGGCGCACGCTCATGCTGTCGGTCGCTGTGGGCCACAGACAAAAACCATCGTGATGCTTCACGGTGAGGCATCCCCAGGTCATGTTGGCAGACTTGGCCACTGTGGCCCACTGCGCGACATCGAGATGCTTGGGGGCAAAGGTGGTGGCGACAGCGGATGGATCGGCCCACTCCCGGTCCTGAAACGTTGACATGTTGAAATACGACAGCATGCCAAACCGCAAATCGACAAAGACCTGCTGCTGCTCCAGCAGCGTAGGCATTGGCGTGGGAATTGGCGTGAACGGCAGACTGGGGGACACGTTGCGAACGGAATTCGCGAGCAGTTTGCGATTCGGCCACACCGCAGCGGTTACGGCGGCGGATCCCAGTGCGGTCACGAATTGGCGTCGTGTCGTCATGGCATGGTGAATGACTGTTCGGTGCAACCCATGAATTAGTGGCATGTGTCGTTGCCGGGAAATACCCCGAACAGGGTAGCCGTTGGTATGTCGAGTGTGTGCTAGCACTGGCGCACATCACGGCGACAGAATTAGACCGTGCGTATCACGTCATTGACTTCGTTCATCGCAAGTCTTGCGATGCTACTCCTCTCGGCACTGTTGTCCGCAGTGACTTCTCTGCCAGCGCAGGGAACACCGCGTACTCTGTCGCAATACCATCACACCGCATGGACGGTGAGTGATGGCGCACCAGGTGAAGTGCAGGCGCTGGCGCAGACAGCCAATGGATATCTATGGCTTGGTACGGCCACAGGGTTGTTTCGATTTGATGGGGTGACATTTGAGCGGTATGAGCCGCGTGGTTCGCGTCTGCGTTCGAGTGACATCACCGCCTTAGCTGTAGGTCCCGGTGATGCGCTTTGGATTGGCTATCGTTTTGGCGGTGCCAGTGTGCTGCGAGGCGATACGCTCACCACATATACGGAGAAGGAAGGCCTTACCGCCGGCACGATCTTCGGGTTTGCCTTTGGGGCGGACACGGTGTGGACCATAGGTAGTGGTGGTCTGGCACAATTCGACGGTCGAAACTGGAATCAGCTTGGTGCGAGCCATGGTATCAATGCGGCATTTGGTCTTGCCATCGCGCACGACAAACGCGGATCGCTGTGGGTACACAGCCGCAGCGGCATCTACCTGCGCAGGAAAGGGCGCAAGCGATTCCGCCGAGTCGTCGAAGATATCAATTCCAACGGCACCAATACGTTCCGCATGGCACCGGATGGTGTGATGTGGGCAACATCCAATACCAAGGGACTCCAGAAGCTCACAGATTCGTCAGGCACCATCGTGATGCGCGCCGCCGGTATCGGCGCATCATCCACAGGGTCCATTCTGTTTGACAGCGAGGGGTCCCTCTGGGTGACGGACCAGCAAGGGTTGATTCGCTACACGTCGATGACACCGCCGTCATTGTTTGATGGACCGCCGAGTGAAGATCAGCGTGTCGGACCGCAGCAGGGATTGAGCGGCCCTACGCCACTCGCGCTGTTTGAGGATCGCGAAGGCAATGTGTGGGCAGCGACAGCAGGAGGAATCGATCGATTCCGACGAAACCCGTTGAACACGGTCACGCTGCCCCCAGGCATGAACTGGCTCGGCGTGACACGCGGTCGACAGGGGGAGATGTGGGTGGCCAGTGGTTCGCGCGCCATCGTGAAGGTGCGTGATCATGTGAAAGATCTTGGTGGCAACCCGGTCTATATCGAAGCTGCATTCACCGATCATCAGGGTGTGGCGTGGTTTGCCGGGCCGCAGAGTCTCTGGCGTGGTGATGGTGATTTGCTCGAGCCGCTCGAGTTGCCGCCCGAGATCGGAGAGAGTCCCATCCAGTCGATCGCGCGCGATAGATCCGGGGGTCTCTGGATTGGTGTGGTGCGTGATGGACTGTGGCGCAACCGGCGTGGCACGTGGCAGCGCTACCCATTACCGGGCCAGCGTGGCGATATCCCGTTGATCATGAATCCGGATGCCAGTGCGCGCATGTGGTTCGGATTCCAGGACAATCGCATTGGCATACTCGAGAAAGGCAAGCTTCGCATACTCGATGATCAGCATGGGCTCGACATTGGCACGGTGATGGTCGTTGCGCATCGCAAGGAACATCACTGGATTGGCGGTGAACGCGGCGTATCGCTTTACGCTGCCGATCGATTTGTCACACCACGCGGCTGGAGACGCTTTCGCGGTACATCGGGCATCATTGAAACGGCCCGAGGTGATCTCTGGCTACATACGGCAGTGGGCATCGCGCATATCGCCGCCGCCGATGTGGAGCGCGCTCTTCGTGATAGCACATTTGACGCACCGTTCGAACTGATGGATCACCGTGATGGTCTGGAAGGAGTGGTGGCGCAGCTCAGGCCACTTCCAACCGCCGCTGAGGGGACCGATGGCCGTCTCTGGTTCTGGACCACATCGCGTCTGGTGTGGATTGATACCACACCCATCGTGCGGAATACGATTCCGCCACCGGTGCTCATTACCGCACTGCAGGTTGGCGATCGCGCCTACGTGGAATCCGATAGTGTACATCTGCCAAAGGGGACCAGGTCACTGCAGTTGACCTACACGGCACCCAGTCTGACGATTCCGGAGCGGGTGCGCTTCCGCTATCGATTGCTGGGAAGCGATTCGACGTGGCAGGATGTGGGAACGCGTCGCACGGCATTCTTCACGAATCTCAGTCCTGGCGCATACCGGTTTCAGGTCATTGCATCCAACAATGACGGCGTGTGGAATACCGTGGGGGCAACACGCGTGTTCTCCATTGAGCCGCAGTTCGTGGAGACGCGCTGGTTTGTGGTGTTGCTTGTGGCGAGCACGCTGACGCTGCTGTGGTTCATAAATATGCTGCGACTGCGGCAAGTGGCTCGCGCCATCCGCGCCCGCTATGATGCCAAGCTCGAAGAGCGTACGCGTATTGCGCAGGAATTGCACGATACGTTGCTGCAAGGGTTCACCGGTATCACCCTGCAGCTGCAGAGCGTGCAGCGTGTTTTGCCGGACAGGCCGCAGGTGGCCATGGATACCTTGTCGCGCGTTCTTACGATCGCGGATCGTGCACTTCGCGATGCCCGCCACATGGTGTGGGACATGCGCGCGCCGGAGCTCGACGAAACGGATCTTGTGGACGCCGTCGAAGCGGCTGCTCGGGCTGCCATTGGCTCCACTGAGCTTCGCCTGGAGTACTTGGTGCACGGCCAGCGGCGTCGGCTACCCCTGGCGCGTGAGACAGCGGTACTGCGCATTGCCCGCGAGGCGGTTATGAACGTGGTGCGTCACGCACAGGCAACGACGGTTGCCATCACGCTGCAGTTCGAAACGAATCTTGTGAAATTCGAAGTGCGCGATGATGGACGAGGACTGGACCCGAATGAAGCACTCGCTGCATCGCGTGAGGGGCATTGGGGCATTGAAGGCGCACGCGGACGTGCGCAACGACTTGGGGGCACCTTCGAAATTTGTAGCGCACCAGGCGAGGGCACGCGAATCAGACTCAGTCTGCCTGCAGACGGGTGACCGGCAGACTGAGAACCACCTAATGGGTCAATCGCATGTTTCTCAGTCTGCGGTCTGTCTGCTTGCTTCAGCCTGCTCAATTGCCGCGATGAATGCGTCGAGATCGCGCCAGTCACCATCAAAGCGTACACCGTCGATAAAGAATGTTGGTGTGCCGTTGACGCCCATGCGCACACCTTCGAGGAAGTCTTCCTGGACGGCCAGAGAGAATGTTCCGGCCAGCAGATCTGTTGTCACCTGCGCTGCGTCGGCACCGCTCTCGGCCGCGTAGCGCGCGAGATGGATATCGTCGAGCGCATTGGCACCATCACGCTGGTGTGAAAAGATGGCGCGTTGCATGGCTTCGAATTCCTCAGGTCCTGCATGAGACAGTACGCTGACGGCAGCTTCCGCGGCATGTAAGGCATGCGGATGAATTTCAGACAACGGGAAGTTACGAAACTCGAACTGCAGCCGGCGACCAAAGTGTGAGCGAAGGCGCTGCACAACCGGGAATGCGCGTCGGCAATGGGGGCACTCGTAGTCGCCGTACTCGATGAGAGAAACGGCTGCCGTGGACGACCGTTCGTACGCGCTGTGCGAGTGGTCGGCGCGAGTGGATCCGCGAAGATCTTCCAGTGCGCGCAAGATGCCGTCCGCTCCAGGGTTTACATCGATCGGCGAGACATAGCTCCACCGAATGATGCCATCGGCATCGATCACGAACAGCGCACGCTCAGTAGTGCCGTCTTCTTCGCGATAGACGCCGTAGTCGCGCGCCACTCGACCCTTGGGCTCGAAATCAGCAAGCAACGGGTAGCGCAGATTCCGATCGTTGGCGAACGCCTGATGACAGAATGGACCGTCGACGGAGATGCCGAGCAGTGTTGCTCCATGGCGTTCGAACTCTGGAAGAATCTGATTGTAGAGCGCGACCTGATCTCCGCACACAGGACTCCAATCTGCGGGATAGAACGCCAGGACCACCGGACGTCCCCGGAACTTTGATAACGATGTAAAGGAACGTGTGTCGGGGTCTCCCGACGCCGGCAGTGTAAATGCCGGCGCCAGAGTGCCTATCGTAAGCGCTTTCATCGAACGGGGCTCAGCGCAGGAATGCGAGAAGATCCTTGCACAGTTCCTCCTTGTGCGTGTCGGTGATGCCATGCGGTGCGCCAGGATACACCTTGAGCGTCGCGTTCTTCACCAGTTCGACCGAACGACGCGCGGCCGCACCAATGGGAACGATCTGATCATCGTCGCCGTGAATGATCAGCGTCGGGATGTCGAAACGCTTGAGGTCTTCGGTGAAATCGGTTTCCGAAAACGCCTTGATGCAATCGAGCTGTGCCTTGTGGCCGGATTGCATACCCTGCAGCCAGAACGCGTCGCGCATGCCCTGGGTAGCGCGAGACTCTGCACGATTCGCGCCATAAAATGCGGCGCTTACATCCTGATAGAACTGCGAGCGATCGGCGATGACTCCCTGACGAATGCCATCGAATACGGAGCGCGGCAGACCACCTGGATTTTCCGGCGTCTGAAGCATGAGCGGCGGAACGGCGCCGACGAGCACGGCTTTGGCCACACGTGATGTGCCATGCCGGCCGATGTAGCGTGCGACTTCACCGCCGCCAGTGGAAAAGCCGACCAGTACGGCATTCTGGACATCAAGTGTTTCGAGTACCTGGGCCAGATCATCGGCGTAGGTATCCATCTCATTGCCATCCCATGGCTGCGACGAACGCCCGTGGCCGCGGCGATCATGCGCAATGGCGCGGAAGCCGTTGCTGGCAACGTACAGCATTTGCGCTTCCCAACTGTCCGAGTTGAGCGGCCATCCATGGCAGAACACAACCGGCTGACCAGCGCCCCAATCCTTGTAGTAGATCTGGGTACCGTCACGCATGGTGATGATGCTACTCGAGGTGTGCTGATCGGTGTGTGTCATGGCTGCTCCGTCGCAAGGCGTGAGTTCTCGGGTGAGATATCACGGTACGAATCGCGAGGGCTGCCGGACATTCACATGCTGGGGAGTCTTTTTCTATGCCGGAATTGGTAGAGGGGCAAAATGACTACGGCATGCGAACGTATGTCGCAAATGTCACGCCGGTCGTTTTCCCGCCCGCGTCCTCCCGCATGTAGATCACGGCAATCGTACTGTGATCTGGCGACAGCACATTGGTAAGACGTTGAGTCACCCGGCCATTCTGCTTGTTTACGATCTCGTTTACGAATGGCGAAATTTGCCGAACGGCCGCATGTGACTGAGAGGCATTTCCCGTCACGGGCATGTCCTGGCCATCGAAGTTCGTGGTATACCACCAGCGTGTTGTATCTCCTCGTGCATTCACAGCCTGAATGCTCACTTTCATTCCATTCGCGCCCCATGGCTCGTAGGTCATGATGTTGCTTTGGGGTGCGGGTGCGTCGGACTTGAGGAGCCATCGGCCGTAGCGCGGATTGCTGCTTTGAGTTTGGGCGGCCGGCTGGTTCAACTGCGCACGCAGAGGCGCAGAGAAGAAAGAGGCGCTGAGGACAAGCGACGGCAGCAGGGCAGCGCGAAATGGCGGGGCAAGCATGGTGCCTCTGTGGAGGAGGGGATTCCACAATCCTACGTTCTGCTCAGGCTATCGCCATACGTGCTGGCGAAGTGATGGGGCGGCGAGCAAACTCTCCGTGTAGCCGTTGAGATTCTCCTCGACCCGGGACAAACACGATGGATCGTCGGACCGCCCTTCGCACCCTCACCGGTGCCGCTGCCGCAGCGGCAGGAGTGGTTGCGGCGCCTGCTGTATTGCGTGGCCGCTACCGGCTGTTTGCGCAGTCTCGCACCGAGTACTCGGCGCGCACGATTGCGCTGATGCGAGAGTCGACGGTCATCGACATGCTGTGCCAGTTTGCGTTCGATGACTTCCGGAGACCCACTGGTCCGCTCGGGCAGAAATGGCTGCGCGATCCGCGGACCTTCACGGCCGAAGACTTTGCGATGTTCCGGGATTCGGGTGTCAATGGGCTCGCACTCGGTAGCGGGCCTGGCAACTACGATGATGCCATGCGGTTCTATGCGCAGTGGAACGGATTCATCGCGTCCAACAGTCAGTGGTTTACGCGCATTGATGACGCGAGCGATCTCAGGACAGTTAAAGCGTCCGGCAAGGTCGGTGTCATGCTGACGGCGCAGATCTCGGACCATTTTCGCACTGCGGCTGATGTAAACACGTTCTATAGTCTCGGGCAGCGCGTCTCTCAGCTTACGTACAATTCGCAGAGTCGTATCGGCGCCGGATTTCTCGAACACCGCGATGGTGGACTGTCGGCGTTTGGGCACGAGATCGTGGCGCGTATGGAGCAGGTGGGTATGGTGGTGGATCTGTCGCATTGCGCGGATCAAACCACACTCGATGCGCTCGCGGCCGCGACACGTCCGCCCATTTTTTCGCATGCGTCGAGTCGTGCGCTATTGCCCAGTTGCACGCGATGCAAGACCGACGAAGCGCTGACCAAACTGGCAGCCAAAGGCGGTGTGGTGGGCATTGCCATGATCCGGTTCATGATCCGTCCGGCGCCACCGGTCACGGTGCAGCATGTGGTCGATCATGTGGAGTATCTCTACAAGCTCATTGGAGCCGATCACGTGGGCATCGGATCAGATCTGGACATGATCGGTCTGTCCAACGGCATGCCGGCTACCGGTCAGCCCAATCTCACGGCACAGCCAAACTTCGATCGCTACGGCGCGTACTTTGCCGCTGATGGTATGGCGCACGTAGACGGATTGAATCATCCCAAGCGCGTCTTCGATCTTGTGGAAGCTATGGTGCAGCGCAAACACTCCGACGCCAATATCCGCCTGTTGCTCGGCGGGAGTTTTTCGCGCGTCCTGTCAGAGGTGTGGAAATGAGCGCCTTTACCGTCGGAACAGTCGGAGAGAACCCTTTTATCGAAGGACCACCTGGCGAGACGCTGCTGCATACCGGCAATGATGTCATCATGGTGCTGGAGGAATGCTTCGCCGTACCTACGCACGCGGTGCTGTTGTATGCGGAGAATCTGCCCTCTGCGTTCTTCGATGTGAGCTCGAAGCAGGCCGGCGAGTTTCTGCAGAAGCTTCGCAACTACGACATTCAGGTGGCGGTGGTGGACACTGGGGCTGGAGCGACTGGGAGTCAGCGTTACAGTGAGTTGATGGCCGCCGAGCGACGGGATGGTGCGTTTCGCATGTTCGAAACGCGGGAGGACGCCGTGGCGTGGTTAACCGCATGAGCGCGGATGCAACTGTCGACATCCGGCGGGTACTGGTTCCCGTGTGGATTGTGACCGCTGTGTGGGATGGGATCTGTGCGTCACTGCTCAGCATTCTGGCTTACGGCACATCATTCAGTGCGCTTTGGCGAGGTGTGGCTTCAGCGCTCCCGGGTGGTGCGACATTCGAAGGAAATACCGGTGTGGTTGTTGGTTTGGCGCTCCATGTGGCGGTTGCACTCACATGGTCTGCGGTTTTCGTGATGGCTCTCGTATTTGTTCCCAGGCTGCGAAATGCAGTTCGAACATCTGGTGGTGCACTGGCTATTGCCACCGCATATGGGCCACTCATCTGGCTGGCTATGTCGCTGGTTGTGATTCCGCTCGCCACCGGTCGTCCACCGCGCATTGGTGGTGCGCGGTGGTGGGTGCAGATTGTAGCACACATACCTTTTGTGACGCTGCCGCTGGTGTTTACGGCGCGACGCATGCTTGAACGACTCGACAGGAGCGGATCATGAACGCCAGTGGATGGAGCGTACTCGCCACCTACCCATCGGGATTCGAAGCGGATCTTGCGATTGCGCAGTTGGAAGCCGCCGAGATTCCCGCCGTGCGCGACAACAACGATAGCGTGGGCATCTTCGGCCCTGGATATCAGGGAGCCACAGCCAAGGGTGTCACAGTGCATGTGCCGACGGAGGCACTGGACGAAGCGCGCGAAGCTGTGTCGATTCTTGAATCCGATCTTGAATCCGAAGACTGACGCTGTCTCTGACGAAAGGTGATGCATGGCCACAACGCGCGATGCGTTGCTTTCAGAACTCGAAGCACTCGGCAATGAGAAGGTTCGCGCCCAGAATATCCGCCTGGGCGCGAACAGCAATCAGTTCGGTGTCAAACTGGGCGACATTCGCAAGATCGCGGCGAAGATCAAGGATGGTCATGTCTTGGCGCTCGAGCTCTGGGACACCGGCAATCTCGATGCGCGGTTGTTGGCGATTCTGCTCATGAAGCCACAGCGGCTTGCGAGCACAGAACTCGACAGGTTGGTGCGTTCAGCAGATGTGGCGCAGGTCGCTGAGTGGCTCAATTCGTACATCGTGAAAGAGCATCCAGACAAAGAAGCGCTGCGGGTCCAGTGGATGGCCGATGATCATCCGTGGGCGGCGCGTGCTGGCTGGCAGCTCACGTCGGGGCGTGTATCGAGAGAACCCGATGGTATCGATATGCCGGCGCTGCTCGATCGTATAGAACGTGAAATGGGTAGTGCCCATACGGCCACGCAGTGGACCATGAATTCGTGCCTGGCCAACATCGGTATCAAGCATCCGACACTTCGGGCGCGTGCACTGGCGATCGGCGAGCAGTTGGGCGTGTACCGCGATTATCCGGTCTCCAAGGGGTGCACATCTCCGTTTGCCCCAATCTGGATCAATGAAATCGTGCGACGGAACAGCTAGCCGTTCCAATGGCTGTGTTTGACAATCAATAAGTGAACACTTATGGTATGGCATGCGAACTTCCGCCCTCGCCCAGGACGCAATTTTTCATGCGCTCGCCGATCCGAGTCGCCGCGCCATCTTTGAATCCCTTACCCGTGGTGAAGCGGCGGTGAAGGATCTCACGACGCGCTTCGACATCTCACAGCCCGCCATTTCCCAGCATCTGGCGACGCTCAAGGATGCTGGATTGGTGAGCGGTCGTCGCGAGGGACGGATGGTCTACTATCGCGTGGAGCCCCGTGGGATGAAGCCACTCATCGATTGGATCGCGCACTACCGTGCATTCTGGGTCGATCATATCGACCGCCTCGAACGCCTTCTGGAGAAGATGGACTGATGTCGATCACCGACCGCACCGATTCATCGCAATCCGAAGCACTGGCCTTTGAGTTTGATTTGCCGCATGCACCAGCCAAGGTGTGGCGTGCCCTCACTGAGCCTGCGCTCTTGAGCGAGTGGCTGTTGCCGGTGATCAATCACAAGCTGGAAGCGGGCGCGCAGTTCACATTCACGGCGCCGCCGCAGCCAGGATGGGACGGCATCGTGAACTGTCAGTTCATTGCGATCGAACATGAGAAGGCATTGAGCTGGACATGGGTGGTCGGGGATATCGATACGGTGGTTCGCTTCGATCTTTCGCCGACCGAGACAGGAACGCGTGTGATGCTGGTGCAGTCGGGCTTCAAGTCAGACCAGAAGCGCAACTTCGGTGGCGCGCGTTATGGTTGGAACATGATGGGCGGCAAGCTGCTGCAGGTGCTGGAGGCGCTCGCATGAGTGTCAAGAAGACCAGCGCTGGGGCTGGTGCAAATGGTAACCACGCGGCCGATCAGCACGATCGGATTCGTGTGCAGGGGGCACGTGAAAACAATCTCAAGGATGTCAGCATCGAATTGCCGAAGCGTCGACTCACGGTTTTTACCGGTGTGTCAGGTTCGGGCAAGTCATCGCTGGTGTTCGGTACAATTGCCGCAGAATCGCAGCGACTGATCAACGAGACGTACAGCAGTTTTGTGCAGAACTTTATGCCGTCGCTTGGGCGACCAGAAGTCGATGTGCTCGAAGGACTGACCACGGCCATCATCGTGGATCAGGAGCGCATGGGTGCGAACTCGCGCTCGACGGTGGGAACGGCCACCGATGCCAATGCCATGCTGCGGGTGTTGTTCAGTCGTCTGGCTAAACCACACATCGGCAGTTCCAATGCCTACTCCTTCAATGTGCCGTCGCTCCGCGCAGTCGGTGCGGTGACGGTGGAGAAGGCGGGCGGCAAGACGGAGAAGAAGACCTACTCGGTGACCGGAGGCATGTGCCCACGCTGTGAGGGCATGGGGCATGTCAACGACATCGACCTCACGCAACTCTTCGACGAGAACAAGTCACTCAATGAGGGTGCGCTGACCATTCCCGGCTACACGGCCGATGGCTGGATGGTGCGCATCTTTTCGGCGTCCGGTCTCATTGATCCCGACAAGCCGATCAAGAAGTACACGAAGAAGGAACGCGAAGACTTTCTTTATAAGGAGCCCATCAAGGTTAAGGTCGACAGCATCAACCTGACCTATGAAGGACTGATTCCGCGCATCCAGAAATCGTTCTTATCAAAGGATGTGGATTCGCTGCAGCCGCATATTCAGGCGTTCGTGGAGCGCGCAGTCACGTTCACGACCTGCCCCGAGTGTGATGGTACACGCCTCAATGCGGCCGCGCGCTCATCCAAGATCAAGGGTGTCAATATTGCCGACGTGTGCGGCATGCAGATCAACGATCTCGCCGACTGGCTGCGTGGTATCAAGGATCCGGCGGTGGCGCCGCTGCTCACCACGCTGCAGGAGCTGCTGGATTCGTTTGTTGAAATCGGGCTTGGCTATTTGAGTCTTGATCGTCCGTCCGGCACGCTCTCGGGTGGCGAGGCGCAGCGAATCAAGATGGTACGTCACCTTGGTTCATCGCTCACCGATGTGACCTACGTGTTCGATGAGCCTACCATTGGTTTGCATCCGCACGACATTCAGCGCATGAATGACCTGCTGCGTCGTTTGCGGGATAAGGGCAATACGGTGCTGGTCGTGGAGCACAAGCCGGAGGCTATTGCCATTGCAGATCATGTGGTGGACTTGGGCCCCGGTGCTGGCACGGCCGGTGGAGAGATCGTGTTCGAGGGAACCGTTGATGCGCTCCGTAAGAGCGGCACGCTGACGGGACGCCATCTCGATGATCGGGCGTCGCTCAAGAAGACCGTGCGCAAGCCGACCGGCACCATCAAGGTGCGTGGTGCCAGCACGCACAATCTGCAGAAGGTCAACGTCGATATTCCGCTTGGTGTGCTAGTGGTGGTCACTGGTGTGGCGGGTTCCGGCAAGAGCTCACTCATTCATGGTTCGGTGAGCGGCAAGGACGGCGTGGTCACGGTGGACCAGTCGGCCATTCGCGGATCACGCCGAAGCAATCCGGCCACGTATACCGGTTTGCTCGAACCCATTCGCAAGGCATTCGCGAAAGCCAATGGCGTCAAGCCCGCGCTGTTCAGCGCAAACTCCGAAGGTGCCTGCCAGACCTGCAATGGCGCCGGCGTGATCTACACCGACCTCGGCATGATGGCGGGTGTGACCACGATGTGCGAAGAGTGCGAAGGCAAACGCTTCCAGGCCTCCGTGCTCGAATACGAGCTGGGCGGGCTCAATATTGCGGAAGTGCTGGACCTTCCGGTGAAGGATGCGGTGACGTTCTTCGATACCGGTGATGCAAAGACACCGGCCGCTCACGTGATCCTGCAGCGCATGTCCGATGTGGGACTTGGCTATCTGCGTCTTGGGCAGCCGCTCACCACATTGTCCGGTGGCGAACGTCAGCGTATCAAACTGGCCACCAACATGGGTGAAGACGGTGGAGTCTATGTGCTGGACGAACCCACCACGGGTCTGCATCTGGCCGATGTGGAGCAGATGCTGGCGATGCTCGATCGTCTGGTCGACTCAGGCAAGTCGGTGATCGTGATCGAACATCACCAGGCGGTGATGTCGCACGCGGACTGGATCATCGATCTTGGACCCGGTGCCGGTCACGATGGTGGCAAGGTGGTGTTTGAGGGGACGCCGGCCGATCTGGTGAAGAAGAAATCGACTCTGACGGGAAAGCATTTGGCGGCGTACGTTCGCTGAGGTTCGCCTCAGGCTCAGTCACCCCCGCTTCCTGTTTCATGCCCGCTGCCCGGACGCTTGTATTGGTCGCTATCGCGTGGTGTTCATTGGTGGGCGCCACGCGTGTTGTTTCGCAGGATACGGTCTTTACAGTGGCCAGCTACAACATCCGCCATGGTCGAGGCATGGATGGGGTGGTCAATCTGCAGCGCACCGGTGAAGCGATTGCGCGTCTGGGTGCCGATATCGTGGCGCTGCAGGAAGTGGACAAGAATGTCGAACGCTCCGGTCGTGTGGATGAACCGCAGGTGCTTGGCTCGCAGCTCCGAATGGAGTACGCGTTTGGTGCGTTCATGCCGTATCAGGGAGGGGAGTATGGCATGGGGATGTTGTCGCGATTCCCCATTCGGCGTATGCATGCCCTACGGTTGCCCGACGGCAATGAGCCGCGTGTGGCGCTGATGGTGGAAGTGGAACTGCCAAACGCCCGGCGTGTGCTGGTGGTGAATGTGCATTTCGACTGGGTGGCGAACGACACGTTGCGCTACGCACAGGTGGCAGCACTGGGCGCTGTGCTGGATACGGTGAGTATTCCCATCGTTCTGCTGGGCGATTTCAACGATCAACCTGACTCACGCACACTCACCCGCTGGCAGCAACGCTTCCGCACGGTGGAGAAGCCGGCGAGTGATCGATTCACCTTCTCATCCACGGAACCCAAACAGGAGATTGATCACATCCTGTTGGCGCCGGTCGCTGCATGGGGTGCGACCACGGCGCGAGTCATGACAGATACGTTGACTTCCGATCATCGGCCGGTGGTCGCGCGCGTTCAACTTCGGGCACGGTAGGCACATCATGCATGTAGGGCGCCAGTACACGCTTCGTGAGTTTGTTGTCTGGTCTCGCTTCGACAGCTACCGATTGCTGGCCGTCGTTGCGGTTCCGACGCTCGCGTATGTGTTTTTGGGATTCACCTGGCTGGCGCTGCCGTGGGTTCCGATTGCCCTCATCGGTACGGCGGCTGCTTTTATTGCCGGCTTTCGCAACAATGCGACGTATGCACGCGCGTGGGAATCGCGGCAGATCTACGGTGCCATTGTGAATGCGAGTCGCACCTGGGGACTGCAGGTGATGGACTTTGTACGTGCCGGCGGTTCGCTCAGCGAAGCGGAAGCCGCCGCCACCCGCACGCAGCTCATTCATCGACATGTGGCTTGGCTGACGGTTCTGCGTTTTCAGTTGCGCCAACCAAGGCCGTGGGAGTCGATGCAGTTCACATCGAACGCCGAGTATCAGGCGCGCAACTTCACGATCCCTGAGCGGACGGAAGATCTTGGCGATGTGCTGCGCCCGCTATTGTCGGAGGACGATCGCACCCATGTGTTGAGCGGATCCAATCGCGCGACACGAGCGATTTCACTGCAAGGGCGGCAGCTAGCCGCATTGCATGCTGCTGGCGTGATCGACGCGTATCACCATGTGGCCATGGAAAGGCAACTCGCGGAGCTGCTGGATCAGCAGGGGCGCGCTGAACGGATCAAGAATTATCCGTATCCCAGGCAGTACGTGTCGATCAGCAAGTTCTTCGTGCACCTGTTCATCGGTCTCACGCCACTCGGGCTGCTCAACGAATTTTCCAAGACCAGTGACTGGCGGATCTGGCTGACCATTCCCACCGGCTTTCTGATCGGTTGGGTTTTCAACGCCATGGAACGTGTGGGGCAGGCGACGGAGAATCCCTTCGAAGGCAATGCCAACGACACGCCCATTACCACGCTCAGTCGCACGATCGAAATCGATCTGCGGGAGATGCTGGGGGAAGAGGATATACCGGCGCCGATTGCGGCTCAGCACAACATCCAGATTTGAGGATATGAGGAACAGATGGCGTGAGGATGGGAGGATCTGAGGATAAGAGAGCGGGCCCCGAGGACACCCTGCATGATCGGGTGCCCTCGGGGCCCGCACCTCATATCCTCGGATCCTCAAATCCTCGCGCCATCTGTTCCTCGAATCCTCAAGCGGTAATTTGGGGCGTCCTTCCGGGTTCAGAGTCGAGGCCCGGTGTGTGTTTACGTCCCGATGTTCGCCTGAGGGTGTTGCATGCGTCTCCTGTCCGGTTCTCTTACGGTATTGGCATTGTGCTCGGCGCCGTCATTTGTGGTGGCGCAATCGGCGGCGACTTCCAGCAAGAAGCCACTCACTGTCGGTGACTACGCGCTGTGGCGCACCATCGAAGGTGCGTCGATCTCGGCGGATGGTCGCTGGGTGGCGTACAACACACGTCTGACGAATACGCTGCCAGTCGAGAGTAAGCCGGTGCTGCGTTTGCGTGATGTGGAGAATGGGAAGGACGTGGAGATTCTGCATGCGTCGCAGCCCACGTTTTCACCGGATGGGAAGTGGGTGGCATATCTCGTTGAGCCGCCGGCGCCGGCGAGAGGGGCGAGAGCGGATAGCACCGGAACGGCAGGAACAGCGGGAGCTGGTGGAGCGGGAGCGGCACCTGCGGCAGCATCGCCATCGGGAGCGACACCACCGGGCACTGCACCAAGCCAGCCTCAGACCCCGGCGCGAGGCACACCGCCGCGGCGATGGGAACTGCGTGAGTTGGCGACTGGTACAGTGCGCAGCTGGCAGGACATTCAGTCGGTTACGTTCTCGCCAACCTCTTCGCATTTGCTGCTGCGCCGGCGTGCAGCGGGGCCGACGCCGGCGGGAGGCGCGACTGGTGGTGCACCAGGTGCGGGCGGGGCTGCTGGTGCAGCGAATGCAGCGCGTGCCACCGACGCCCTGCTGCATGAACTCGCGAACGGACGCACAACATTTCTTGGTTCGGTTGCCGATGCGGCGTTCAACAAGACGGGTGCGATGCTCGCCTACACCGTCGATGCGACGGTGCGTGATGGCAACGGGCTCTTCGTGATCGATCTCGCGACCAACGCCACGCGGGTGGTGGACAATGATTCGCTGCGTTACAGCCGATTGGCGTGGAATGATCGTGGTACCGGTCTCGCCGTGCTCAAGGGCCGCGAAGTGGAACGTATGCGGGAGCGTGACAATCGCCTGCTGGTCGTGCCCGACCTGTCGCAGACTCGTTCGGCGATGCTCGACAGCAAGGCAGTGACTCCGGGCTTCATGATCAGCGAGCGGGCGCCGCTTTCATTCAGCGATGATGGGGCGCGTGTCTTCTTTGGTCTCATTCCACAATCGCCGGCGCCAGATACAGCGCGTCGTCGCAGCACCGACTCCATTGCCGACGTAGACATCTGGCGCACTGCTGATGAACGCATTCAGTCGGCGCAGATGATTCAGATAGAACAGGATCGCAATCGCACGTTCCGTCAGGCGTTTGATGTAGCGGCGTCGCGCTTCGTGGCTCTGTCCGACAGTACCATGCGTGACCTCGAAGTTGCCATCAATGGGCCGTGGGCGGTTGGTCGGGACGGCCGCGCGTATCGTTCAGACTACGAAACGCCGGCAGCCGATTTCTATCGTGTGGACACGCGCACGGGTCAGCGCACACCGATGATGCGGAAGCAGTTCACTGGCCGGCATGTAGCAGGCCTCACACCTGACGGTCGCTACTATCTGTACTGGAAGAATGCGCAGTGGCAGGCGTGGGATATTGCCGCTGGTTCCTCACGCGCAATAGGCGCGAATGCGCCGAGTTTCGTGGACATGCAGGAAGATCATCCGGGGCCGCGTCCGCCGTATGGTATCGCGGGTTTCAGTAGTGACTCTGCCGCCGTGATCGTAAATCACCGCTTCGATCAGTGGGTGCTGCCGCTCGATGGTGGAGTGGCGCGCAATCTGACGAATGGACAGGGAAGCCGCGATCAGGTGGTGTATCGTTGGGTGCGCATGACACCGCTGGACTCGAGTGCGCTGCGCGGTGCGCGAGTGGCGCGTGAAGTCGACCTGTCGAAGCCGGTGATGTTCTCGCTGTTCGGCGAATTCACCAAGAAGGCGGGATTCGCCCGGCTCGCGAATGGCAGCATCACCCAGTTGGTGTATGCCGATGCGTCGTTCAATACGCCCATGCGAGCCACCAACGCCGACAGCTATCTGTTCACGCGCCAGAGCTACAGCGAGTTCCCCGATTTGTTGATTGCCGACGCGTCACTGGCGAATCCCCGTAAACTGTCGGATGTGAATCCGCAGCAGGCACAGTATCAGTGGGGGCGGCGCGTGTTGTTTGACTATGTCACGAAGCGCGGCGACAAGCTGCAGGGCATGATCACGCTGCCGGAGGACTACAAGACCGGCGAACGGCGCCCCACCCTGGTGACGTTCTATGAGAAGAATTCGCAGGGGCTCAATCGCTATCCGATGCCGAGCTACATCACCGGCATGGGCGGCATTCCGGCTGAAGCGACGTCGCGTGGCTATGTGACGATGGTACCCGATGTGGCGTTCCATACGGGTTCGTCACACAGCGATATGCTCGACGCCGTGGAAGCCGCAACGAAGAAGATGATTGCATTGGGTTATGCGGATCCCAAACGCATCGGTGTGCATGGCCACAGCTATGGCGGTGAAGGTGCGGCATTTATTGGCACGCGGTCCAAGATGTTCGCTGCCGTCGGCATGGGTGCCGGTGTGACCGATCTCTTCTCTGACTTCAGCCAGAGCTGGGGCTGGACCTATCAGGTGCAAGGCGGCAGCGGTGAGAATGGCAACAGCTACTACCTGAGTGGTCAGGGTCGCTGGGGCTTCTCGCCGTGGGAGAAGCCCGAGGTGTATCACTACGAATCGGCGCTCACGCACGTGCCCAATGTGTCGGCGCCATTCCTGATCATGCATGGCACGGCTGATCCGACGGTGAGCTTCACCGAAGGCATGAATTTCTACAACGCGCTCCGCTACAACAAGAAAGATGCGACGATGCTGGCGTATCCCGGCGAAGGGCATGGGCTTCGTGGTCTAGCCAATCGCAAGGATTTGACGGTGCGCTACTTCGAGTTTTTCGATCACCACCTCAAGGGCACGCCGGCTCCCAAATGGATGACGGATGGCGTGCCGTTCATTCTCAAGGATCGGCCGGCGGCAGCGGCGCCTGTCATTCGGCCATAAGTACACGTTGATGCGCGATGCTCTTGGAGCGCGGTGCTCACCGTCTTCAGTTGCCCCTGAAGTAGGTGAGCATCGCCTCCGTAGAGCGCGGGTCGCCGAACAGATCATGTGAGACGCCATCCAGTACGAGCGCACGACTGTTGGGCAATGTGCGGACGATGTCAGCCGCATTGGATGGCGGCGTACGACCGTCGAATGTGCCACTGATCATGAGGATGCGCTGGTTGCCGGTGATCGGTGTGCGAAAACTGTCAGGCAGGCGTGGCCACCCCTTGATTGCGCACAGCTCGGGCAACGGGAAATCGATGGTAGCACCAAGCAATGATGTTGATGCTTCGCGCGAAATACGAGCAAGTCGAGGGGCGCTCGCATAGGACGCGCAGTTCATGGCGAGATTCATGAGATTGAAGGAGCGCGGCATGCGCGAGCGAATGGCCCACTGTGCAAGCACGGAGTATTTCGCATCGAGCAAATCAGGAATCGCCGAAATCATCGCGTCAATCTCGCGCACCGTATCCAGCGACTCGGCGATCCAACGTTGCAGGTCCCATTCGCCAACAACAATGAACTGACCGGTTGGAGCTGTATGCGTCGCGGGCGCAGCCGCAAGGCGTGCGCGCAGTGTGCGGATGTCCTGAGCCAGTGTGGGACGCTTGCTTGCAGCAATGACTCCGAGAACAGAATCGACACGCGAAGGTAGTTTGAAGGTGTCGTCTGGACCTTCAACACCAAGCAGCACGGCACGATCGATATGTGCGGCATGACGCCGCGCTGCGGCCAACGCGAGGTGCGTTCCATAGCTGCCGGCTAGCAATGATACGCGTGTGGCGCCGAGTGCTCGACGGAGAGCGTCGATGTCGTCTGCGTTCTCCTCGGTCGTCAGACCACTGACAACAACACCGGTGGCCAATGCCTTTGCGAGGCATTCCTGGATGCTGGTCGTGTAGGCTTCGAGCATGTGCGCAGGTGTCGTGGCGCGATCACGCGGAAGCACTCCGCCCGGTGGGCATTGCACGCCACGCGGTTCCGAGCGCCCTGTGCCGCGCTGATCGAAGGCAATCACATCGCCGATGGCACGCAATTGATCGAGTAGTGCCTGCGGCATGCCGGCGAGTGCGCGGGTGGCTGCATCACCCGGACCGCCAGCAAGAAAGACGATGGGTGCACCAGGCGTGGCTGCGGTGGACCGAAAACGGACAAAGGCCAATCGGAGTTTCGATGTGTCACGCTTCGCGGCGAAGGCGTGACGATCGGCGGGAACGACGAACAACCCTTCCTCCACTTCCACTGCTGCGCCGCGCACGGTGAACTGCGCGGGCGTTATCCGTAGGGAACCAACCGTGTCGGTGATAGACGCGGCGGTCTGTGCATGAAGCGGCTGGTCTTTCAGAGCCAGCCCCAACGTGAGAAGCAGAAACGAGCGCCAGTGGTTCATGCGGAGAGATCGGATGGAGTAGTGGATTGCTGAAGAGCGATCGTCAATGCAGCGCGGCGTGACTCCAGATCGCTGATACGACGTTTCGCTCGCCGGTGCATGGCCATGGCGATCAGCAGCATGATGACAGCAGACCATACGGCAGCCTGGCCGAACGGTGCGCCGTGAACTGTCTGTGCGAGGACCACCGCGCCTATCAGGGCGACACACGAGACTCCGATAGCCAATCGAGCCGCGATGACGTGATGACGCAGATACAGCACACGCTTCCTGGAGAGGACCCACGATGCGAACACACTCCACGCGAGACCGATGCCGATGCCGATGACAAAGGCTACGCGTGTGCGCAGTGGAAGGTCGGCCTCCGTAAAGAGCAGAACTCCAAAGACCATGGTGGCGAGCATTGCCACCAAGAGCAGCAGCACATGCCCCAATCGCGACGGAAGTCCCAGCTCGGTATTCACGAGGGAACGGATTGTCGCCGTGCTTGGCAGTGCCGATGGCGCACCTTTCTTGTTCGCCGTGTCATTCGTCTCGTCGTTTGTCATGGTGCTTCTCCACTATCGGCGAGCGCACGACGCAGCAGCTTTCGCGCCCGAAACAAGCGTGACTTCACAGTGCCAACAGGTACGCCGAGGATTTCAGCGATCTGTGCCTGATCGAGCTCCTGGATGTAGAACAGGTCCAATGCCTCGCGCTCGTGCACGGGCAGCAACTGCAGGTGATGCTGCATCTGTATCACGAGGTCCGCATCAAATGGAGAGTCACTGCCAGCGATGGTTGAACTCTCGTTCGCCTCATCGATATCAACCGAGACAGGCTCGGCGTATCGCTGTCGCATGACGTCCATGAGGCTTCGTCTGGCAACACCGAAAATCCACGCGCGAAAGCGTGCGGGTTCTCGCAGGTGCGGCAACCCACGCAGGACGCGCAACCAGATGTCCTGTACCACGTCGGCCAGCCGGTCATCCTGACCCAGCACATGACCGGCGTAGCGCAGAATCGGCCCGCTCCACTGCTCGACGAGTTCGTCGAATGCGGCCGGCTCACCAAGCTGGCAGCGAACAACGAGCAACTCATCAGCAAGCTGGAGTCGTGTGGCGTTCTGGTTGGGCGCGTTATCCGAGGGCAATGGCGGTTCGATAGAGCCGGGCGCCAAGGTGGCGTACAACGGGAGTCGTGGCGGAGTCAAAAAGGTTCACGCCGATATTCGGTTCGTCCCTTCCTCTTGCCCCGGGGCGACGTGACAGGCAGTCTCCGTGTGAAGGTAAGGCCAAATGCCCACCGCTTACCGAGCACCCAAGCCTATCGAGCAATGCCTGCTACTCGATTTCTGCGTCTCGCTCTTGCTGCCGTGATCGTGCCGGTCGTGTTGACTGCATGCAGTGCATCCGCAACTGACGCGACAGCTGAGGATGACGTAAAGGCGGTTCAAGTCGCTGGCAATACATCTCGCTATCGTTTCGATCAGGCCACTATCGACAGTGCATCGATTGGAGGAGACATTTTGCTCCTCTATATGACCTACGGAGGATGTACCCCGCACACTTTTGAGTTGTTGACATCGGGTATCTTCCTGGAGTCGTACCCTGTGCAGGTTCCAGCGCTGTTGACACACGACGGCAAAGGTGAGAGTTGCCGAATGGCAATCCGATCCGTCGAACGTTTCAATCTGACGGCTCTCAAACGCACGTATCAGAAATCCTATGGGCCTACCGGGGTGCTCGTCCTGCAGGTGAAAGCACCAGGTGAGGGTGGGAAGACCACCTCGGTCCGATACGACATTCGGTAGCTGCGCAGACCACCGTCGAGCGAAACCTGACAGTGTGACACATCGTATGCGAAGGGACACCGCCCGTCGATGTTCCCTTCGCCCGACGCATTGTGGCCCGCTGCTCATTCAGTGTCTCTCTGCTTGTTTCGTGCATCGCATGGTCTACGGTTGATGCGCAGCCACTGCGCCTCTCACCAGACGCCGTCACGAGTGCTTCGCGACTCGACGCGGAGATTCCGCCGCTCGCCCGCGTCCTGCTGACTCGACGCGGATCCGACACCACATTGCGTGGACTGGTCGATCGAGCGCATCTGCAATTGGGTGCCGGACTTTCCGGGGATGCGGCTACCACCGTGCGCGCCATTCGTCTTCGGAGCGACGCGCCATCCCCTGAACGTGATGCCTCGTTTGCCACATTGGTGGTGCAGGCCGAGGCGGCCAATGCAAGACGAGCGCGCGGTGTTTCCTATGCGCGCGCCTACGCCGATGCCTTTCGCGCATACATGGGTGGTCTGACCGATCGTCAGGCATACGAAGTCGCCTGGGCACTCGAGACACCATTCTTTGCCGTAGACCGTGGTCTTCAGGACGCCGTGCGACGCGCTGGGGCCGCCGATTCTCTAAGCGTAGACGAAGCGGCTGCACTGGTGCGGCTACATACTCGTCAGCGATCGCTGCAGGCACTGCAGCACACTCTGCCAACACTCCTGGCCGCCGACGTCGCGCGCCGCTATGCCATCGACACCGCGGTGCGCATCCGCACGCGCGACGGCGCCACGCTCTCCGCCCTCGTTGTACGTCCTCGCAAGGCGCAAACGCCGCAACCCACTGCGCTCGAGTTCGATATCTATGCCGATATGGCGCTGCATCTCGAAGACGCGCGCTATGCGGCCTCACATGGGTACATCGGTGTGGTGGCCGACGCCCGTGGCAAGCGACTGAGCCGCGACAGTATTCGTCCGTTCGAGACCGAGGTTGGCGATACCCATGCGGTGCTCGATTGGATTGCGGCCCAGCCGTGGAGTGACGGGCGTGTCGGCATGTACGGCTCGAGTTATGGCGCATTTGCCGGATGGGCTGCCAGCAAACACAAACACCCGGCGCTCAAAACCATTGCGGCCTATGTCGCGGCGATGCCCGGGTTCGGCATGCCGATGGAAAACAATGTGTATTTGTTTGCGAACTACGCGTGGCCATTCTATGTCGGAAACAACCGCACCCTGGACCATGCCGTCAACAATGATCGTGAGCGTTGGCAGAAACTGTCCGGTGCCTGGTATGCCAGCGGGCGTCCGTTTCGTGAGATCGATCAGGTGGACGGCACGCCGAATCCGATGATGCAGCGCTGGCTCGCGCACCCAGCGTTCGATGCGTATTGGCAGAACATGGTGCCATTCGGCTCGGAATACGCAAACATCGATATCCCGGTTCTTTCCGTGACCGGTTATTTCGATGATGGTCAGATCTCGGCGATTGAATACGCCAAGCAACATCTGCATCACAGGCCGTCGGCCGAACACTACTTCGTGATCGGGCCCTATGATCACTTCAGTGCACCCGCACGACGGAAGCCCGCCGCATTTCGCGGATACACACTCGATCCTGTGGCGCAGTTCAACAGCTCAGCACTTACCTTCGCATGGTTTGACCATGTGCTGCGTGGCGCTCCGCGGCCGGAGCTATTGAAAGATCGAGTCAATCATCAGGTCATGGGCACCAACAGTTGGCGACATGCGCCTGATTTCGAAACGCTGAGTCGCAGTGAACTCACGCTCTATCTCTCGCCTGAGCGCGAGGGTGCGCATCATCGTTTAGGTGCAACAGCTTCGTCGTCCGGAGTGTTTGCGGAGCGCGCCGTGCAGATGAATGATCGCTCAACGCAGGGAAACAGCTATTACCCCGCCGAAATGGTGCGCTCTGATACGGACTTTGGTGATGCGATCACCTATATCAGCGCACCATTCACAGACACCGTTGAAGTCAGTGGTACGTTCTCCGGTGTGCTGGAGGCCGTCATCAACAAGAAAGATTTTGACTTCAATGTGGTGCTGTACGAGGTAATGCCCGACGGGCGTCTCTTTCACCTGAGCTACTATTTGGGCCGCGCCAGCTATGCGGAGGACATGACCACGCGCAATCTGCTCACACCCGGTGCCGTGTCACGTATTCCATTCGCACGCACCCGCATGACGAGCAAGCGTCTCGCGCCAGGCAGTCGCCTGCTGGTGGTGCTGGATGTGAACAAGGATGGATTTCATCAGGTGAATCACGGCACGGGGCGCGATGTCAGCGACGAAACAGCCGCCGACGGTACCGAACCGCTCGTGCTGCGGGTGCTTCCGGGAAGCACGATCAATATTCCCATTCGGCGGCCGTAACCCGATGTATTGGGCTACGGCCGCTGCATTGTTCTGACTAGCGCGCCGGACGCGGCTCCGGCTTCCCGCCCGGATGCCACGTCGGTTTGTCGCCATCGGCCAGCAGTCGCACCGCCTTGGCAGTGGCGCTGATGACCTGCGACATGTGCGCCACATTGACGATGCCCGCTTCGTCCTTCGGGTGATGATAGGGCGTGGCGAGATTGAAGGACGACAGCGAATGCGCGGGAATCCCGATGCGAGCAAATGCTGCATTGTCACTGCGGGTGAAGAAGCTCTGACCGGGACGCGGGTCGGGCATGAGGGGAATGCCGTTGTCTGCGAGCAGATCCCCCAGGGTGGAACGCTCATAGCCCGTGAGCCACGCGCGACCGAAGCCGCCGGCAATGGAATCGGCGTGGGCGATCATCTCGACATTGAGATCGACTACGGTCTTCTCGAGCGGCAACAGCGGATGCTGCAGGTACCAGCGCGTACCGATGCCACCCACTTCTTCACCGGTGATCGCCATGAACAGAATGGTGCGCTTGGGGCGCGGGCCATTCTGCAGCGCACGGGCAATCTCGATCAATGCGACATTGCCCGAGGCATCATCGTCGGCGCCATTGTTGATGGAATCTCCGTCCACCGCGCGACCGATGCCGATGTGATCGTAGTGTGCGGTTACCAGCACGACTTCATCACGCAGCGATGGATCGCTGCCGCGCAGGACGCCGGCAATGTTCTGTGTGCGGAGGCGCTGATCGGCCGGCAATGCGTTCCATGCAGCCCATGATTCCACAGGCGCCGGACGCGCGCGGCCCGTGCTATTCGGACCCTGCGCCGTACGCAGAGGAATGTGCTGACGATACGTTCCGGAGTCCCCGGCGGGCGCAAGACCGACCGCCTTGTACTGCTGCTCGATCCACTTCGCTGCACGCTCCATGCCCGGCGAACCGGTGAGGCGACCTTCCATGCTGTCAGCCGCCAGAATGCTGATGGCGCGGCGCACACGGGTGGTGTCGATACGATCCACCCACTTGGCAGCGGGTGACGTGCTGGCAGCGGCGGCGCTGCGCGGCTGCGCTTCCGCCACGATGGCGAGCCACGCACGCGAGGGACTTACGGTCATGCGCGAAATGCGCGCGAGATGGGCAAATCCAAAATCACCAACTTCGCGCCAGGCAGTACGCGCTGAGCCGCTACCGCGTGTCCACTGCAGGAGTTTGGTGTTGCTGCCGGTGAGCATGGTGGTGCTGTCCACCCAGGTCACGTCTTCCGTGCCTTCGGGGAGTGCCACCAGCGTATCAATGCGATTGGTGTTCACATCGAGACGCATGACATGCCACGGCTGTGCGCCCTTCTGCACAAAACTCACGAAGCGTGTGCCGGGAATGCGGTGCAGCGAACGTCCAATATCGCGTGCCATCGTGGTGCTGCCCGTGCGTCCCGTGCGTGACACATGCAGCGTGGCCGGAGAGCCAAGTACGAACGTCACCCAGGTAGAATCATCGGGCTGCGCGAAGTAGCCGACCGGCTTGAGATCGGGGATCAGCACACTCGGTGCGCTGCCGTTCATTGGCAGACGCCACAGACGCTGCGTGGAGTCGGCCTCCACACGAATCACGGCGATCGATGTGGTATCGCCGAGTATGGGGGCGGCGGAGTACTCGCTCTCGGGTTTGGTGTTTTGCACCGGACGCGAGAGACCGGTGCTCAAATCGAGACGCCAGATATCCGTGTGTCCGTCACCCAGATTGGCCGTGTAGAACAGCGAGCGGCTGTCACGCGCGAACATGGGTTGATTGTCGTAGCCTGCGCGCCGCGTGAGGTTGGCGGGCACACCGGCACGCACCGTGTCGCCACGGAACGTGAGTGGTACGAGATAGATCTCGGCGTCGGGCGACGGCGTGTTGGTGCGGGGGATGCCCGGCTGGGCGTAGGCGCCCTGGGCACAGGCGAGAGTGAGTAGTGCGGCTATGGAATAGCGCGTGGCGGAATGACGCATGGCAATTGGCGGGGCGGATGATGAGAGCCTCTACATTGCCGATCATCATCGCGCCGCACAACTGCGTTCTCCTGCCGGGTTTCTAGCCGAACACCAATCCGCCGTCGACAATCAGATTTTGACCTGTGACTGCGCGCGCCCATGGGCTGGCAAAGAACAGAATGACATCGGCCAGTTCTGCCGGTGTCGTGACACGGCGCAGCGGTGTATTGGCCGCGATCAGATCGAAGACCGCTTCGGGCGTGGCGGCACTCGCGTCGGTGGTCCGCAGGAGTCCACCAGAAACCATGTTGACCGTGATGCCACGCGGGCCGAGTTCTGCGGCGGCAGTTCGTGTCAGCGCGAGCAATGCCGCCTTGGCCGCTGTGTAGTCATGGTAGGGTACCACAGGATGCTGAACGAGATTGCTGCCGATCGTGATCACTCGGCCAAAGCCGGCGGTGGTCATGTCCGGCACGGCATGCTGCAGAAGCGTAAGGGCGCCGACGCATGCCGTTTCCGCCTGGCCCAGCAACTTGTCGGCGGTGAGTGTGGTGATGGTATCCCGCGCGTCGCCATTGAAGCGGTAGTCGGCAATGGCATTGTGCACGAGTGTGGTGACGGGACCCACGGTGCGGCGCAACTGATCGAACATTGCGCGCACCTGCGTGTCGTCGCGCACATCGGCCTGAATGGCGTGCGCGCGTGGACCGAGTTCAGCTGCCAGCGCCTCGGCGCGTTCACGACTTGATCGATAGTTGATGATGACGTGGGCGCCTTCCTGCGCAAAGGCAGTAACAATGGCCGCACCAAGACCGCGACCGGCGCCGGAAACGAGAACCACTTGCTCACGAATTGTGTGTGACATGTCAGGAATGCCAGAGGGCATGGAAATGGTGAGTGGGACCGTGGCCGTGGCCCACATCGAGTAGGTGAGCAGCAGTGATGGCGTCAGTGACGTACTGCTTGGCCGCGCGTACACCCGAGAGCAGATCGACACCGCTGGCGAGACCGGCCGCAATGGCCGCAGACAGCGTGCATCCTGTGCCGTGTGTGTGCGTGGTAAAAACACGCGGGGCGTCGAGCCAATGCATCGCTTGCGCTGTCACCAAGCAGTCGGGACTGCGATCGCCTTCCAGATGCCCACCCTTGAGCAGCACGGCCTGTGGACCCATATCGCGAAGTGCCGAGGCCTGTGTTTCCATCTCCGCGCGTGTGGTGGCAACCGCTGTATCAAGCAGACGGGCTGCTTCCGGCAGATTAGGCGTGATCACCGTGGCCAAAGGAAGCAAGCGCAAGCGGATAGCATCCACGGCATCGGTCTGCAGCAGGGATGCTCCGCCCTTGGCGATCATCACCGGGTCGAGCACCACCGGGACGTGAGTCTGTGTTGCGAGAACATCGGCGATCGTTTCAGCGATTTCTGCCGTGGCAATCATGCCGATCTTCACGGCATCGATGCGGATGTCGCTGAAGAGTGCATCGAGTTGCTCGCGCACGAATGCGGGTGGCGCCAAATGCACGGCGGACACACCACGGGTGTTCTGCGCGGTAAGCGCCGTGAGTGCGGCCATTCCGTAGACCTGAAGCGCTGAAAACGTTTTGAGGTCGGCTTGAATGCCGGCGCCGCCGGATGGATCGGATCCGGCAATGGAGAGCGCGTGAGGAATGCGTGAGGAGGTCATCGGCAGTTTCATAGTGCACGGGCGAGTGCATTGGTCAGCGCGGCTGCAGCCGCACGGGGATCTGATTGTCCACAGATGGCCGAGACCACCGCGATGCCATCGACTCCACTGGCCATGATCTGTGCCACATGCTCAAGGTGCAGTCCGCCAATGGCGACGGCCGGCAAGTGAGTGGCAGCGCGTGCGGTCTCGAGACCCGTGAGCCCGAGTGCTGCTGCATGATCCGGTTTGGTGGACGTGGCAAAGATCGGTCCGATGCCCACATAGTCCACGATGAGCGGGTCGGCAGCGCTGGCGTGTGCTACGGTTTCACACGACAGTCCGACGATGGCTGCAGGCCCCAGTCCTTCACGCGCGATCTGCGATGTGATATCGGATTGCCCGACATGAATTCCGTGTGCGCCGATGGCGATCGCGGCGTCGATGTCATCGTTGATGATGAGCGGGACATCGGTTCCGGCGAGGATCTGCATGAGCACCTGACCCATCGCGATGCGTTCGTGTGTGGTGGCCGTCTTGTCACGCAGTTGCACCATGCTCACACCACCTGCGACTGCCGCACGCACCGTGTCCGCCACGCCTCGTGCCCCACAGAGTTCTGCATCGGTGACGAGATAGAGACGCAGCTGCGTGCGAATCTGATCCGCTGAGATCAGGCCCATGTCACGCGTGTCGTATTCATCAGATCATTGGGGGAGACGGCAGCCAGTGCATCGAGGAAGCGCCAACTGAATGTGCCGGGGCCTTCGGCCAGGCGGTCGGCTCGTTCTCCGGCTTCGGCGAATAACGTCAGTGCTGCAACCGCTGCGTCGAGTGGCGCGGCCACAGCGGCGAATGAGCCCATGAGGCAGGTGAGTGAACAGCCAAGGGCGGTGATACGCGGCATCCACGGTGAACCACCGGTGATCGTGGCGATGCGCGTGCCGTCGGTCACGAGATCCACCGGACCGGTGACGGCCACGATGCTACCGAATTCTCTGGCCAGTACCTGAGCGGCTGGTCCTGCTGCGACTACGGGGTCGGTGGTGTCCACGCCTTTCGCGGTGGTGTCTCCGCCAGCGAGCGCGAGAATCTCCGACGCATTGCCTCGCAGGATTGTGGGTCTTCTGGAGAGCAGGTCACGTGCCACACCGGCGCGATAGGGCGACGCGAAGTGAGCGACCGGATCGAGAACCCAGGGTGTGCCCACTTCGGTGGCTGCTGCAATGGCCCCCGTCATGCCTTCCACCCACGCGGGAGAGAGCGTGCCGATGTTGATCGTGACTGCCCGTGCGATACGGGCGAACGCCCCACTCTCCTCGGCCGTGTGCACCATGGCTGGCGCGGCACCTGCGGCGAGCAAGGTATTCGCGGCGATGTTCATGGCCACGTAGTTGGTGATGCATTGCGTGAGAGGCGCGGCTGCACGCAGTGCTGCAAGCGCGGCTGCAGGCGAAAGGCTCGCCGGAGATGATGCTGGTGGGGTCACGTGTCCTCCGGCTGACGACACGGAGGCGCACACCTTCGGCTGGGGCCGTATGGCGGCAGCGACTCCCTACGCCAGCATGATCTGGGTCAGGTTCAAAGGGTGCTTCTCAGTCCCGTTGGTACGGGACGCCCCTGTCGTATGTGAAGAATCTAACACGCGGTGATCGGCGAATTGCGCGCAGGTATGGATCGACTGCGGGTGATCTTGAATCGACGAATGTAAAGAATGCTTGACAAAATGTCGTTTATGTAAGACATATCTATCATGGCTGGTATTCACCTCAAGGTGGAGTTCTCCATGACTTCTCAAGGAACGGCAGCAACTGAACGGTCAGGTGGTCGCTCGGTTTTCGTGGCGTTGATGGGCTGGCTGGTGTCGTACTTCGCAGCGCGCTTTGCCATCGAATCGGGAGGCATCGCATCCGATCAGGCGCGATTGCTCCTGGCCTTCGTGCCGGCGCCATTCTTTGGATTGTTCGTGTGGCGTATCGTGCGAGCCGTGCGCGGCGAGGATGAACTCGAGCGCCGCATTCAGCTCGAGGCGTTGGCCGTGGCATTTCCATTGGGGGTGTTGCTGCTCTCCACACTGGGTCTCGCGCAACGTGCTATCACGCTGTCGTTCGAGGACTGGAGCTACAATCACGTGTGGCCGATGTTCGCACTGTTCTACATCATTGGGCTCACATTCGCGCGTCGGCGGTATGCGTGAAGAATCGGCTCAAGGTGTTGCGTGCCGAGCGTGATTGGTCGCAGGCCGATCTGGCGCAGCATGTGGGGGTTTCCCGTCAAACGATCAACGCGATCGAGACGGGTAAGTACTCACCGTCGATCGAAGTGGCGTTTGCATTTGCGCGAGTGTTTGAATGTCGGATCGAGGAGATATTCATGCCGGACATCAGCGTCTCGCCCCATACTGAATAAGACCAACATGCCAATGAAGCACGTAGGATCTATCCTCGCCGGCCGTTCTGGTTGGTGGTCGCGCCACATGGCCGCGCTGCTGCTGTTGCTAGGCGTGGGTGGATGTGGTTGCCAGCTCGTTGGCTGTGCGACGGGTATCCAGGTGACAGTGATAAACGCACCACCGGGCGGATATGTGGCCTTTGCTCGTGCCGGTAGTGGCAGCAATCTGCGCGAGATCCGTGTGACCTGTCCCGGAGGTCAGGGCTGCGGAGATTGGGTCATGTTGGAGGGTGTCGATACGTCGCCTGTCGATCTCACCATCAGCACACCCACCGAAACACGACACTTTACGTTGCGCCCGCTGTACCAGAAGCAAGAACCCAATGGCGCGCGTTGTGGCCCGACCTGCTTCTTTGCCGAACAGACGGTGACCTGGGAGTGAAGCCTGTCGATTGAGTGCGGTGTGAGGAGAGCGTTGTGCTCACCCTCACGTCCCGCGACGCGGAGCATCGGGAGTGTCACCCATCCACCAGCGTGGACCGGGTCCGAGTGATGCCGCGCGGTCACCGGGATTGAGAATGTGACAACGTGCGAGTGAGAGGCAGCCGCAACCAATGCAATCGGCGAGACTGCCGCGCAGTCGCTCGAGCTCTGCAATGCGCTGGTCGATCCGACGATTCCAGCTGCGAGAGAGACGCTGCCAATGTGCGGGATCGGGCGCCCGGTTGTCTGGGAGCGAGGCGAGTTCTGCACCGATTTCATCGAGGGTGAGTCCGAGTTGCTGCGCGAACAGGATGAACGCCACACGTCGCGTGGTGGCACGCGGGTAGCGTCGATGTCCGCTCTCGGTACGGATGGCACCTATGAGTTGCAGCGACTCGTAGTAGCGGAGCGCCGAAGTGGCGACACCGGTGCGTGCAGCCAGTTGGCCGATGGTGAGGAGGGTCAGCCGTCTGGCGGGCGAGGAAGACATGGTGTCCACGGAGAGAGTCTTGACTTCAAGTGCACTTGAAGTCTTACGCTTGACGTGCTGTGGCGCGAGTGGTCGTGAAGTCGCGCCTGTCCCCGATCTGCGTATCACTCCTCAACTCGCCATGACCGAAATTCTGTTGTTGCGTCTCGTGCACATTCTTTCCGCGACCTTCTGGCTGGGCGCAGGTCTCCTGTCGTCACTCTTTCTCATGCCTACCCTGGCGGCTGCAGGCCCGTCTGGTGGTGCGGTGCTGCAGGGTCTGCGCACGCGGGGGTTGATGACCTGGATGCCGATTGCAGCCATTCTGACGTTGGTGACCGGCAGCCGGTTATGGTGGGTGATGGCGGCCGGTCAGCCGGCGGTGTATCTCGCGTCGCCGATGGGGCGCACACTCGCATGGTCGGGCGCGGCCGCGCTGCTGGGATTTGCCCTGGCCATGCTGGTAGGACGTCCCTCGCAGGTGCAAGCGGCGCAGATCGGCGCACGACTCGGCGAAGTGGGGGCAATGCTGTCGGCCAGTGAGCGCGACAGTCTCACTCGTCGCGTGGCAATACTGCGGCGCCGTGGCGGCCAGGCGTCATTCGCTGCTGTGGTGTTACTCACCTTGAGTGCTGCGGGGATGGCGGTGGCGCGGTATCTGTAGACTGTGCGTAATATGGGGATCATGCCCAGGTTCCCCGCACAGGAGTATGCGTGTTGATGTCTGCCAAGCGCGCGTTCGGATTTCATTGTGCTGCGCTCGTTGCTGTGTCGCTCTCAGCAAATTCTGCCAGCACACAACCCACCCGAGGCATCCAACCTCGCGACGCATTGCTGCTCGAGACCGCCGCGGATGTGCAGATCTCACCAGACGGCCAGCAGCTGCTTTATGTGCGGCAGCAGGTGGACTCGTTGCGCGACAAACGCCTGCGCAGCATCTGGATTGCCAATACCGACGGGTCGCAGCATCGCCAGTTGATTGAAGGCACGGCGGAGACGGCACCGCGCTGGTCGCCTGATGGTGCGCGTGTGTTGTATCGCTCGGTGCGCGATGGGCAGACGCAGCTTTGGACTCTCACGGTGGCGACGGGGCAGACGGCCAAAATCACGACCGCCACGCGCGCGCCATCTGGCGGTGTGTGGTCGCCCGATGGAAGGCAGGTGGCGTACACGGCACTGGTGCCCGACGCATTGCCCGCCATTGCCAACAACATCGCACCACCAACCGGCGCCACATGGACTGCGCCCGCGCGCGCCTTCGACAAACTCATCTATCGCTTCGACGGTGTAGGTGAAATGGAGCGCGGTTGGTCGCAGCTGTTCGTGGTTGATGTGGCCACAGGGCAGACGAAGCAGCTGACGCGTGGTGCGTATCATGTGGGTGGCGGCGGCGGACGCGGACCTGGTGTTCCGGCGTGGTCGCCCGATGGTCGCACGATTCTTATCAGCGTCAATCGCCGCGCGGACTTTGAAATCGAAAACACCGACACTGAAGTGTTGGCGGTGGATGCGGGAACCGGTGCCGTGCGCGCGCTTACGGAACGCTTTGGGCCTGACAATCGCCCCGTGATGTCACCCGACGGGCAATGGATTGCATTCACCGGCTATGATGATCGCCGGCTGGGATATCAGAATCACGAGCTCTATGTGATGCGCGCGGATGGGTCGAATCGGCGTTCACTCACCGCGTCGCTTGATCGATCGGTTGGAAGTCCGGTATGGGCCGAGGATTCGCGTGGCATCTATGTGGAGATCAACACCGAAGGCGAAACGCAGGTGCGCTATGTGCCACTGACCGGCAACAGCATACGCACAGTCGCTCGGCATCTTGGCAATGGTCAGACGGCCTATGAAGGCGCGGGGTTCAGTGTCTCGCGCGGCGGGCGCGTGGCGTATGTGACGTCACGCGGCAATGCGCCCGGTGGCGTGGCGACGAGTGCGCAGGGCGACAGTATGCCAACCGTGCGAGTGGCGTTGAATAGCACACTTCGCGAACGCGCCGCGTTTGGCGAGGTGGAGATGCTGTGGACACCGTCATCACACGATGGCACGCGTATTCAGGCGTGGCTGATCAAGCCGCCCAATTTCGATGCACGCAAGCGCTACCCGCTGGTACTCGAGATTCACGGTGGCCCATTCCTGGGCTATGGTGACCGATTCGATCTCGAAAAGCAGGCCTTGGCCGGTGCGGGATATCTGGTGGTGTACGCCAATCCCCGTGGAAGCACGAGCTATGGCGAAAAGTTCGCGAATGGTATTCACCACGACTATCCGAACTTCGATCGTCTCGATCTCGAGAGTGTGGTGGATGCGGTGATCGGCAAGGGCATTGTTGATACCACGCAGCTCTATGTGGCAGGCGGCAGCGGCGGCGGTGTGCTCACGGCGTGGATCACGTCGTACACCAATCGCTATCGCGCGGCCGTAGTGGAGTATCCCGTCATCAATTGGACGTCCTGGCTTTTCACGGCGGACATGCCACGTGGTGCGACGACATGGTTTCCCGGCGCACCATGGGATCACACGGCGCAGTACGCCAATCGTTCACCGCTGTCTCGTGTGCAACACGTACGAACGCCATCGCTGGTGATTACCGGTGAGATGGATTTCCGCACACCGATGAGTGAATCGGAGCAGTGGTACAGCGCACTGCGCTTTCGCGGTGTGGAATCGGTACTGGTCAAGGTGCCTGGTGAACCGCATGGCATTCGCGAATCACCCAGTCATTGGCTGCAGAAGATGGCGTACATCCAGGGATGGTTCGATCAGCACGGCGGAAAGTCCAATACGCCGTAACGCGATACTCACTCTACGCGCTGCATGCGAGAGAACGGGAATCCGTTGCAGCCGGTGCGCGGTGTGTCGCGTTTTGCCGGCGGCGTGGCGCGTGCCGAATCGGCGGTGGGTGCCCGATATGCGGTGAGGCAGTATGCCCATGTCCATGGCGCCATATCGGTGAGCAAGACCCAGTCGATGCGCGTGAAGAGGCCGCCGTCGGCAGGATTGCTCTGATCGTTCTGCGCGATGAGGTACTGCTCCGCTGGGTTCCACGACAGTACGCGGTACTTGAGGCGGGATCCCTGCACAAACAGCGTGTCGGTGATCTGATACTTGATGCGATAGTCGTCAGTGAAAGCGCCGAGCAGTTGGTCCGGAATTTTGCCGGAGGTGCCCAGTTGTGCCGCGGCCGTGACCGGCTGCGTGCAGATGGAAAGCAGGACACTCAGCGTGGGCAGGGTATTTCGCATGGGAGGCGGCGGACGATGGCAGGCACCATATTCTGCTATATGAGCACCTATTCAGCTTCGCCTATCTCTCCCGTCGGCGGCAAGCGCCGCCGGTCCCGCAGTCAGGCCCTGGCTCTGTTTGCCGCCGCCCTCATTGCCGTACCGGTGCTTCCAGCACTCGAGGAAGACGAGAAGCGCACACGGCGCGTTGCGGCTGCGGGTCCATTGGTTGGTGTGGTTGGTCATTGGACCGACACGACCATCGGCACGCCGGGGTTGGTGGTAAACGGCGAACGCTGGGATGGCAAAACGAGCACGGATGCTCTCGAGCGTGCTGGCACCCGCTTGTTCGGAACGGCGGATCCGGCGTTCGTGACGAATGGGATGGCGGCCGGCGCCTTCCCGTTTGCCGTGCATGAATCGACCAAGGTGTTTCAATCGGGTGAGTTGCGGGTGTCGTTCAACTTGTTGGGTGGCAAGTCGGATCAGTTTGCCGGTGTGATGTTCGGGCTCAATGCGCGCGGGGAGTATCACGCGGCGCGTTACAACACCAAGGACGGCAATCTCGCGATTTGGGCATTCTCCAATGGCGAACGGCGTGTCATTGGACGCGGCACCGTGCATGCGCAGTTGCCGCTCAACAAGTGGCACACGCTGGTGGTGACGGTGCGCGGAAAGGCGGTGACGGTCGCGTTGGCTGAGGACGCATCGCTGACGTTTACGCACACGCTGGATGTGGCGCCCGAGGGGCGCGTGGGATTGTGGGCAAAACGGGATGCCATCACTGCGTTCCGGGAATTCGCGGTTCGCGAGTGAGTTGACACGTGAGGCGACGCATGTCTTCAGCGGTTGGGTGTCGCGCGCATTCTGTACATGTTGTCGTACAGAATGTGCAGCTCCCGGTCTGGGTGTTGTATCCGACCGAAGCGACCGCGGCGGCACAGACATTTGGTCCGTATACGCTCGACGTTGCAATGGACGCGCCGGTGGCAGGACTGGGGCTGCCCGTGGTGCTGATCAGTCACGGCAACAATGGTTCGCCGTGGACGCATCGTGGAACGGCCATGCATCTCGCGCGTGCTGGACACGTGGTGGTGATGATGGAGCACATCGGCAACAGCCGCAGTGATGGTTCGCTTGCCGGCACGGTGGACATACTGACCCATAGACCGCGTCATCTGCGCGAAGTGCTGCAGTTCGTGCGCGATCATGGAGCCTACGACACACACGCCGATTTCACGCGCGTTGGTATTGTGGGGCATTCCATTGGTGCATACACGGCGCTGGCTGCCGCAGGTGGTCGGCCGGTGACGACGCAGTATGACATCCCCACGGGAAAGGGAGAACCCGTTCCAGTAGAGACGCTGGACTTCATTCGTGCGCTCGTGCTGATGGCACCTGCCGCCGGATGGTTCGCTCCTCCGGGATCGCTGGCCGATGTGCAGGCGCCTACGTTGTTGCTGCGTGGTGAGGCGGACATGATCACACCAGGCTTCCATGCGGACATCGTTGCAGGTAGCTGGCCCGGTGCCACGCCACTCACGCGCGTGGATGTACATGGCGCGGGTCACTTCTCATTTCAGTCGCCATTTCCGCCGGCCATGGTGAATCCGGCGTTTCCTCCGTCGCAGGATCCACCGGGCTTTGATCGTGTGTCGTACCACGAGCAGATGAACGCCCAGATCGCGTCCTTCTGCTCGCGGCATCTCTAGTTCGATCAGGTCGCGCGGAAATACTTGCAGCCAAAGTCCTGCGCATGCAGCGCGGCAAACACACCTGACGGCTGCATGATGACACCCGGTACAATCATGGATGTGGCGCGCTTGCGTGCTTCAGTGTCGTTGACCTTGTCCTGACTGGCCACCATGGCCACGAGATCGCCGAACGCACGATTGCACGCGAGCGCGATACCGCCGCGCGCCATGAACTGATCGAGCGCGAAGGAGTCGAATTCGGCAGGCTGTTCTTTCCGTTTGGAGGACAGCAGGGCCACGTTGCGATCGGTGGGTTGTTCGGTCCACGGATGTTTCACATCGCGCAGTTTGCCGATCTTGTACTTGTCCCAGAACGCCTGATTCATGGCGAGTACGATGGCGTTGTGTCGCAGCACGAGCACTGTGGAGGTGTCCTTGGGCTGCACGCCGAGTGTCTGCTGGTACTCGTTTCTCCACAGCGTGGCGCGCCACACGCCGTATCCGTTTTCGATCTCCGGCACATCGAACACCACCCGGTACCTGGTGGTGAGTTTCTTGGTCCAGGAGAGGTCCCACTTCTCATTTAATGCGGGCTGCGTGTCGGCCTCGAACGCTGCTGCAGCGTGATCGAGAGACAGGGGAGCCATGCCAAGCATTCCGGCGGAGGCCGTGAGCTGGCCCAGGAATTCACGGCGTGTAGGCAACACGGGCGTCTCCTCCAAGGGTGATTGGTGTGCCTATTGGCACTGTTCAGATCTATTCCGAGGAGAATTGGTCCCTCGATTCCACTCAATTACCTCCTGTCGAAGGGGTGTGTCAACCTATCCCAAAACTGGAAACGAACAGTTTTGGGTGAGAATTAAAGTCGAGGCAGGGACGGGCCGACGCTTACGGTGTGGTCACCTTCATCTTCGCCTCACCATGTTCCTGAAACGTCTCGACACACGCGCGCCTCGCCTGCTGTTAGCGGCGGCCATCATCGTGGCCGTGGCTTCAGTCGTCATGGAGCGCGCGGTCTATTCGACCTCGATTGAAGCGGTGGTGAATGCACCGCGCATCGAGATGGTTGCCCCCATTGAAGGCATGGTGGATTCCGTTGGCGCGGAGTTGGGCCAGCAAGTGGCGCGCGGCACGATGCTCGTGCGTTTGCGTCGCGATGGATTCTCCGCTGATGGCGCGCAGACGCTCAACACGCGCTCGGCTCTTCTCAATGGCAAGGCGGATATCATTGCGCGCGAACTGACGACGTTGATTGAGTTGCAGGAGTCGTTGGAAACACGGGAATCACGTTTTCGCCAGACGCTCATCGAGCGGCTGGAAGCCGATCTGGCCGCTGCTGAAAGTCGGTTGACCGAGCGTCGTCTGGTAGACGAGCAGACGAATGCACTCGTCGGCGTGAATGGCAGCAGCAAGCTCGATGTCACGCGTGCCCGCACCGCGCTGGTAGAAGCCCAGTCGGATGTGACCCGTCTGCGCACCACACTGCGTGCCGCCAAGGCCAACATCATGAGTGATCAGAGCGGTCAGGATGTACCGTACTCGCGTCAGCGCATCGATCAACTCACGGTGGATATCGCGCGTTTGCGCGCCGAACGGGATGCGCTCAAGAACGAAGCGTTGACGATCGCTGCAGGGGCAGTTGAAACGCAGACGGACAGCACTGGGGCGGTGCAGTTGTCCGCGCCGACCTCCGGCGCGATCTGGCAGATCACGGCGGTACCGGGTGAGCGTGTGTTGCGCGGCGCACCGCTGGCGACCGTGGTGGATTGCTCACGGGTGTACCTCGAAGCGACGGTTACACCACGCGATGCCGACAAGATCGATCTCACGAAGGAAGTGATTGTCCGTCTGGCGGGCACCACGGATGAAGCGCGCGGTCGTGTGCGTGCGGTGCGTGGCGGTGGGCTTCGCATCGAGAGTGCGTCGGCGGCTGAACTCCGTCAGCAGGATCGCCGTGGTGACAGCCGTGTGCTGATCGATGTGGATGTGTCCACGATCCATCAGTCGTCAGCCAATTTCTGTCAGGTCGGGCGGCACGCCAAAGTGTTCTTCGATGATCGCGCCCCCTTGCGGCCGCTGCAGTTTGCCAGCCGTCAGGTAAGCCGCATCTTCCAATAGTCGTGCGGCTTCCGCTGCGTATCGACTGATGTTCGAGCTGATGCCTGATTCGGCGCCGTTGCCGACATGGATTCCCACCGCACTTGCCGTGCTGGTGTTTCTGTGTCTGGCGCCGCTGGCATCCATGAAAAATGCCGTGTTGCGCGCCTCGGTGGCCGGTATCGCCATTCTGTTTGCCGTGCGATACGGCATTTGGCGTACGGTGGCCACGGTGTGGCCAGTCCCGCTCGACGGTACACTGCAGAACACGTGGGTGTGGGTGTTCTGGGCCGCCGAAATGATGCTGTTGCTGGAAGGGTTGGTGTACCTGCTGATGGTGGCACGTCGCCGTGATCGCCATGCGGAAGCCGACGACAATCAGCGCTGGTACGCCACACAAACGCCCGAACAGCTGCCGTCGGTAGACGTACTCATTCCCACCTACAATGAAGGGTGGGATGTGCTGCAGAAGACGGTGGTTGGAGCGCTCGCGCTCGACTATCCGAATATCACCGTGCACGTGCTGGATGATGGTGCACGTGATTGGCTGGCTGACGAATGCGCCGCCGTCGGCGTGAACTACATTCGCCGTCCTGATCGTGCGCACGCCAAGGCCGGCAACATCAATCACGCACTCGGCATCACCCACAGTGATCTGGTGCTGGTGTTCGATGCAGACTTTGTGGCGCAGCGCGACTTTCTACAGCGCACGGTGGGCTTCTTCCGCGACGAGAAAGTCGGTCTGGTGCAGGTACCGCACCACTTCTTCAACACCGACCCAGTGCAGGCCAATCTGGGTGTGTTTCAGAAGCATGCTGACGACCAGGAGTTCTTCTTCACTGACATCATGGCATGCCGTGATGGATGGGGTGTGGCGTTTTCGTGTGGTAGCAACAGTCTGGCGCGTCGACCGGCACTTGAGCTCATTGGCGGCATTCCCACGGATTCCATCACCGAAGACATTCTGACGAGCATCGTGCTGCTGCAGCGCGGCTGGAAGACGGTGTTTCTCAATGAACGACTGGCCCGCGGGTTGGCGCCGGAAGGTCTTGCTGCGATGTACACGCAGCGCGCGCGCTGGGCTCGTGGCGGTATTCAGCTGTTGTTCCTGCCCAATGGTCCACTATTCGCGCCGGGTCTCACATTCATGCAGCGGTTGTTCTTTCTGCCGTTGTCGTGGATTGCGACGAATCTGTGTTTGCCGCTCATGATTCTCGGGCCGCTGCTGTTTCTCTGGCTTGGCCTCATTGCTGTACCGTCGGCCATCGGCAGCGATCTGTTTCAGTTTCAGGTGCCGATGTTGATTGCGATGTGGGGGGCGACACGTACGTTGGCTACCGTGCATCGCAACACCATCATTTCGCTCTCAAGTTCAGTATTCGCGACATTCCGACTGGCGCCGGCCGTATTGCACAGCCTCTTCCGGCCGTTTGCCGTGGGCTTCAAGGTGACGCCCAAGGGCAAACTCGCGCAGGGTATGCAGGTTGATGTGCGTGCGGTGGTCATTTCGCTCACGGTCATTATTGGCATGGTGAGTGGCATGGTGCTCAATCACCTGCCAAGCTTCGAGCGTGTGCCGCCGGATGCCTTTCTTACGCCATCGCTGTTCTGGGGCAGCATGACGGTGCTGGTGATGTTTGCCTGTCTGCTCATGAGCTTCGAGTTCGATCGCCGACGCGGTGAAGAGCGATTTGAGATTCGCGAGATGCACGAGGCGTCGCACGAAACGGAGCGCGGCGTCGTGCATCATCGTGTCGAAGTGATTGATGTGAGTACGACTGGCGCGGCCATGGCCTGGGGCATTGAGCGGCCGGAAGTGGGCAGCCACATCGTGCTGCACATGTCGGACGTGGGCGCACTACCCGCTGTGGTGAGTCGACACATCGGTGCCGTAGGTTTGGGTGTGCAGTTCGAGGGGCTTGATGATGTGACCACGCGGATTCTCGTGGCCAAGATCTTCACGCATGCCTACGAAAATCTCGGCAAGGTGGTCAGCGGCACGGCTGACCGACTTGGCGTATGGCGCCGACTGGCGGGGGCGCCGCGCAAGCGTGAGGTGCCCGGATGGGCGCAGTTGCCGGCCAAGCCGGAGTTGGTGCGCACGATTGGTGTGCGTCCCGACCTCCGGGTATCACCGGCCGTGGCGTATCCGCGTCTCGTGGCACGGCCTGCACCGCAGGTGCCGAAGCTCAAAGTCGCCTAGGTCAAGAATCGGACGCGGTCGTGGTTGGGCTGCCATAGTCCGCTCTGTTGAAACCCGCATTGGGTGGCTGTCGTTGGGAGAGACTCGCGTGCACTTTCTCCCTATCCATGATTGCCCCTCTCATTACGGCTCGTGACCTGACCCGTCGCTATGGCGCGGTCACCGCACTCGATGCGCTCACGGTGAGCATCGAGCCTGGTATTACAGGCCTCGTGGGATCCAATGGTGCTGGCAAGAGCACCTTCGCCAAGATCCTGCTTGGTCTCGTGTCGCCATCGAGCGGTGAAGCCGCCGTGATGGGCTACGATGTGGTGCGCGATCGCGCGCAGATCCGTGCACTGGTGGGCTATATGCCCGAGCATGACTGTCTGCCGCCCGACATGAGTGGCACCGAGTTCGTGGCACTCATGGGCCGATGCAGTGGATTACCCACGACGGCGGCTCGCGAACGCGCAGCTGAAGTGCTGCGACATGTTGGATTGTTCGAAGAGCGGTACCGCCCGATGGGTGGTTACTCCACTGGCATGGCGCAGCGTGTCAAACTTGCACAGGCATTGGTGCACGATCCGCGCGTGCTGATTCTCGATGAGCCCACCAATGGACTCGATCCGGCGGGCCGCGATGAAATGCTGGCGCTGATTGCGCGCACGGGGCGTGATTTCGGGATTTCCGTGCTGGTGTCATCACATTTGCTCGGAGAACTCGAGCGTGTGTGCGAGCGCATTGTGCTGATCGAACAGGGGCGCTTACGTCGGGCGGCGGCCGTTGGAGCACTGACCGAAGAAACCGGCACGCTGGTTGTGGAGCTCGATGGTGATGCGGTACATGCGGCGTTTGTAACTGCACTTGCCCAACGCGGCGTTATTGCGCAACGCGATCGACATCGCGTGCTGGTGGAGATTCCGGCAACGGCCAGCGCTGTGGATGTGCACGCTGTCTACGACGCGGTGCGGGATACGGCGCTCATGCTCGATACGGGTGTTCTGAGGCTTGAACGGCGACGGTCGCAGCTCGCGGAGCTTTTTCACGATGGCTGAGCCGACCGTGTCTGCATCATCGATTGCCGAATCGTCGGTTATTCACGATCTCGGCTATCGTCGCTATGACGGTCCACGTGAAGGGGCGCGGGGCGCATTCCATGCGCTCACGTGGCAAGGCGTTCGCGCCCTGCTCGGTATCGGGCGTCCGCTCAAGGCCAAGGTCGTGCCGATCTTCGTGACGGTGGTGTCCATGCTCCCCGGACTCGCGGCAGTGGCAGCCGCAGGTGCCAGTGGTGGACAGATCCCGATACGCTACGGCGCGACGCTGGGACCCCAGCTCATCATGTTCATTCTGCTTGGAGCGGCGCAGGCACCGGAGTTGTTTTCACGCGATCAACAACATCGGGTGCTTCCGCTGTACTTCACGCGCGATATCACGCGGAATCAGTACAGTGCGGCGCGGTTGCTGGCGCTCTTTACGGTGATGTTTGCGATCTGTCTGGCGCCGCTGCTGTTGCTCTATATCGGTGAGATCGGCATTGCAAAGGAGCCGGCCAAGACGTTCGCCGAGATGCGAGGGAAGATTGGTCCGGTGTTGGCGCTGGCAACGGCAACGGCGTGGGTGATTGCCACGGTGAGTGCGCTGCTGGCGAGTCTCACATCGCGCCGCGCGTATGCCACGGCGGCCATCATTGCCGCGTTTCTGGTGACGTCGGGTGTGGTGTCGGGATTGCATGACGTGGCTGGCGTGCCTGAAGCCATTACCACGGTAGCCAATCCGTTGCAGGGACATCGCACACTGTCGTTGATGCTGTTTGGTGAAACCACACGTGCCATGGAACTCACGCCACCGCCTGATGTGTGGGTGTTTCTGGTGAGCTATTTCGGCGTTGGTGTCGCGGCGACGGCGGCGCTGGTCTGGCGCATACGGCGGATGTCCGTATGAGCGCATCGATGACGGCGGCACCTCTGGTATTCGACCACGTCTCGCACTGGTATGGCGATGTGGTGGCGGTGAATGACATCAGCGCCACGGTGGAAAGTGGTATCACCGGATTGCTTGGTCCGAACGGTGCTGGGAAGAGCACGTTGCTGCAGTTGGCGGCAGGGTTGTTGTCACCGGCGAGTGGCAGTGTGCGGGTATTCGGTGAACGGCCCGCAGAACGGCCGAGCATCTTCGCGCGTGTGGCGTTGGTGCCGGAGCGTGAGGCCTTGCCCGGCATGCTGACGGCACGGGCGTTTGTCGAAGCACGTGCGACGTTGCTTGGCATGCCCGATGTGCGTGGTGCGGCGGCGCGTGCGCTCGATGTGGTGGAGATGGGTGCGGCGGCCGATCGACCCGTGCAGGAGTTTTCCAAGGGCATGCGTCAGCGGACCAAGCTGGCTGCGGCTCTGGTGCACGAACCCTCGTTGGTGCTGCTCGACGAGCCATTCAATGGGCTTGATCCGCGTCAGCGATTGCAGATGATGCAACTTCTGGAGCGACGTGCCGATGATGGTGTGGCCGTGCTGTTGTCGAGCCACATTCTCGAGGAGATCGAGGGCGTGGCGGCGCGCATTCTGGTGGTGCTATCGGGGCGACTCGCGGCAAGTGGTGATCACCGCGCGCTTCGTCGATTGATGACCGATCGTCCGCATACGATGCGAGTGCAGGCCAGTGATGTGCGAACGTTGGCCTCCCGTCTCATGCGTGATCCGATCGTGATTGGCGTGGAGATGGTGGCCGATGATCTGGTAGTGCGCATAAGCGACTACGCTGCGTTCTCGCGGTTGCTGTTGCGCGCGGCCACGGGCACACAGGCTGGTGAGGCCATCACACTGTTTGGTGTGCAGCCCACCGATGAATCGCTGGAACACGTGTTTGCCTATCTGGTGGAACGATGAGAGTTGCCTGGTGGGGCAGTGCGCGCGTGCTGATGCGTCTGGCGTGGGCCCGCACGGGGAGCGGCGTGCTCGTCGCCGGATTGATTGCGCTGATGCTGTTGCCGATGTTGTTCGCGATCGTGTTTGCGTCGCGCGGCAGTCTGAGTGGCGATCCGGTGGATTTCCTCATCGATCGCTACGATGGTCTGGTGGGCGGTCTCGCGACACCGCTGATCGCACTGCTGCTCGGCACGAGTGCGTTCAGCGCCGAATCAGATGATGGTACGCTGCTCTACCTCGTGACCACGACCACGCCGCGATGGTGGATTGTGGCGGTGCGTGTGTTGTTTGCTGCGGTGCTGACGGGCGCGTTGTCGGCGATGACGGTGTGGGGCACTGGTGCGTTGGCGGCGGGCATGAGTGACCCCGAGGGCGTGACGACGGCGTACACCGTGTCCGTGTTCTACGGTGGCTTCACGTACGCGTCACTGTTCACGGCCATGGCGCTCTTCACGCGTCGGGCGCTGGTGAGCGGTCTTGTGTACGTGCTGTTCTGGGAGGGCGCGCTGAGCGACATGTTCCCGGCGCTGCAGTTCCTGAGCGTGCGTCAGTGGATGAAGTCGATTGCGGCGCCGCTCACTACCGCCGGGACCGACTTTCAGGGTCCGTCCGTGGCATATGCATTGAGCGCGAGCGCGGTGTTGGTGTTGATCACGGTGTACGCCGGCGGGCGGAAGCTGCATCAGCCGCGGATTGGGCGGATCGGGACGTGAGTTTTGGTTTGTGCGACCTTAACAGATAATCCTGAGTTTTGGCTTGTGCGACTTCAACAGACTATCGCGGATTAACACGGAAACAGACGGAAACCACAGGATTGGCGGGGAAAATTGCTGAATTCTTGTGGTTGTCATTTTTGTCCGCGTAGTCCGTGATAGTCTGTTGAAGTCGGTCTGGTGCTCTTGGTTGGCACTGGTCGTCCCTGACGAATGCCCTTGGTGGTGCTGCAGGGTGATTTGAGCACGAGAAATTGTCGCGAAAAGGACGAGTGGCGCATCGTCACTGCCTCTCCACAGGGTCTCACCAGACCATTCGGCGTACTTCCCTCCGCTCTCCTCTCCATGCGCTCGTCGGCCTTTCGCGCCCCGTTTCTTCTGGCGGCGCTTGCCGCTCTCCCGTTGCGTGTTGCTCCGCTTGCTGCGCAGCCAGTGGCGCAGCCAGTGGCGCAGCAGGTGGCGCAGCAGGTGGCGCAGCAGGTGGCGCAGCCCATCGCCTTTGTCGGTGCCACGGTGCTGCCGATGGATCGTACGGCGCCACTGCGTGATCACACCGTGATTGTGCAGGACGGCAAGATCGTGGCGGTGGGTCCACGTGCGTCAACCAAGGTGCCGGCCAATGCCACGCAGGTAGATGCGCGCGGCAAATTTCTTATGCCGGGGCTGGTGGATATGCATGCACATCTCGTGCAGGGTCCGGCCGATGGATTCACCGATGGTGCGGGCCGCCAGCTGGCCACATATCTCACACTTGGCATCACGAGCGTGCGCGCACTCGCTGCACCGCCCAGTGGATTTGCGGTGAAACAGAAGGTGGCGAGTGGTGCGATTGTCGCGCCGCGTTTGTGGGTGACGGGGCAGTCCATTAATGGGCAGTCGGCGCCAACCGCTGAAGCGGTGGTGAAGCTGGTGGAGACCAATGCGAAGAATGGTGCAGACCACATCAAGACCCACGGCATGTGGAAGGAGCGCGCGCCGTATGACTCACTCGTGGCGGCGTCCAAGCGCGCTGGTTTGCCGCTTGCGGGTCATGTCACACCGGAGTTTGGTCTCGCTGCGGCGGTGAATGCGGGGCAGCAGATCGAACACCTGGATGGTGTGATTGCGGCGCTGGCGGCGCCGGGTGTTGCGGTGCCACCAGGGCAGTTCGTGTTTGATCTCGCGGCGCTCGCGAGTGTGGACAGTGTGCGCGTTGATTCACTCGCGCGCGATCACGCACGTCGCCGCGTGTATCATGGCCCCACGCTGGCACTGTTTCGCCTGGTGGGTGGTGGAATTTCGGTGGACTCGCTGCTGACACGTCCTGATCTGGCGTACACACCGCAGGCGGCGGTGAATCAGTGGACGCTGCAGTTGCGCAATCTGTTGCAGCAGCCGGCGCCGGACGGTGGGCGTGCGCAGTACATGGCGCTGCGAGATCTCATTGTGCGCCGGTTTGCAGCGGCCGGTGTGCCGATGCTCGCCGGGTCCGATAGTCCGCAGCTGTTCATGACGGCGGGCTTCGGATTGCATCGCGAACTCGAGGCCATGGTGCAGGCGGGGCTCACGCCATATCAGGCATTGCTCACGGCTACGCGCACACCGGCCGAATATTTTGGCCGCGCGGCGCAGAGTGGTTTCATCAAGACGGGCTACGACGCGGACATCGTGCTGCTCGATGCCGATCCGATGTCGGATATCCGGAACACCATGAAGGTCAACGGCACCATGGTACGTGGCACATGGATTGGTCCGGAGCAGCGCACCGAGATGATCGGGAAGCTGAAAGGATAAACTCCCCGATTTCTTCCTCCTCAGGGATTCCTTCTGAAGTGTGGATTGTCGAGCAAAATCTCGAGTTCCGAGCGGTATCTCGCGTTCGGCCGAGATGGTGTTCCGATACCAACAGGATACCCCTTGGTCAGGTCTGTTGGCTTGCAGAGTCCAGCATCCCACTGCTTCATGATCCCAATGTTGGTTCCAACGCCGGCTATCGGCTTGAAGAAGCCGGGACTCTGGATGTCTGCATTCCAGTGCGATTGCATGACCAATGCCTCACCAAGGCCAGCGCACTGGAAGTCCACCGGATGCGGAAGACCGAAGCTGTGCCCCAGCTCGTGCACTACCGTCCCGAGGGCAAGGTTGTAGGTACAGGTGACCCAACTGGTTTGTATGTGCCCGGGCCATCGCGCGCGTGCCCCAGCAGGTTCCACGCCTGGAATGTCGGGACGTGACAGGCATGCAGACACGTCGCCGATGGCAGCTTGTCCACCAAAGTTTTCCCACATCCATGCACCGGCCCATCCGCCGCCGCCATCCATGATGTAGACATGGATGGTGTCGCTCCGCGTGGGGTTTGGATTCGGGCTCTTGTAACCTCGACGCCGCAATTCTGTAGTGATGCTGTTGACGATCGGATTTCGGTCGACATTGGTCGGCGACCAGATCATCGGAGTCCAATAGTGAAGCGCGCTCTGTTCGAGTCGCACGACTTGAAGTGGAGCGAGATAGATCGATCGCTGCGTGTGATAGCTGTAGAACTCTCCCACGCGTGCAACAAGTTCACGGACCTGTGACGCACGCTCGTCGATGGCGCTTTGACTGTTACCGGGATACGGCGTTCCATCCTGCGGTTCGAAATACGCCTGGGTGCGCATGCCGGTTTGGTAGAGCGCCAGCTCGCTAGCATAGGCTTGTCTGTCCACCGCAGGAATCCAGGAGAACCTGGCGTCATTGGCCAGACTGTCCAGGATGGCTTGGTAACGCGCTTGATCTGCAGCGTTGCTACGTCGGGAAGGACTGACATACGTGAACTGCACGGTAGGTGGTGGAGTTGCCAGTACGGTTACTGCCACGTTGGCCGTGACTCCGCTGACCGTTAATGGTCGAACCATGATGGTCGCGGCTCCGGGGCGATTTGCTGTGACGACTCCGGCATCATTGACTTGCGCTATGGCGTTGTCGCTGGAAGACCAGGCTAGCGGTGCTTTGGAAATCGGCCAGCCATTTGCATCCCGTACGACGGCGGAGAGGTGGATCGCATCACCGACTGGCAACGATCGGGTGGCGCTTCCGCCAACGGCAATTGACTTTGCTGTTTGTGTCACTAGGACCCGGGCGGTTTGATGGATAGCTCCCACAGCCGCAGTTATCGTCGCCTCTCCGTTGCCTACGGCCCTGATCAGACCTGCCTTCATGGTCGCAACCGCTGTGTCGCTGGAGCTCCATTGGATTGCGGCTCCAACAACAGCTTGTCCGAGCGCATCGCGAACGACTGCATGGAGTGTTACGGTGTCGTTGACGGCATTCAGTTGCGTCGCGCTTGGTGAAATCGCTATCGAAACGCCGGTCTGAGATACTCGAACCGTTGTTGAGGCTGTTGTCGAACCTGTAGTGGCCGTGATGAGCGCCATGCCGTTCCCGGTAGCGCTTATAAGCCCGCTGGAAGTACTGCGTGCGATAGTGCTGTCACTGGTTGCCCACTGGACCACGGCATTGGCTACTGGTCGAGCATTGGCGTCACGTGCAGTTGCGATCAGGCGAGCAGTGTCGCCCAGCGCGCTGAATCGAATACTGTCATGACTTATTGTGAGCGTAGTCGCCGTTTGCGCAACAATGACATCGACGGTTGTCGAAACCGAACCGGTGCTGACGGTTACGACAGTTGTGCCGTTCGCAACGGCCGTAACCCGTCCGGATGCGTCGACAGACGCCACTTCGGAATTTGCGGAAGACCAGGAAAGCGCGGCATTGGACACGGTGTTGTTCCGCTGGTCCTTTGCTGAGGCCGTCACGGTCTGTGTCGCGCCAAGGGCCGTGAGTGTCAGTCGAGAGACGGAAGCGACAATCGTTGTCGCTACCGATGGTGTGGGATCAACAGGCGCTTTTCCACCATCGCCGCAGCCCGCGGAAGCTGCAAGCACGATGGCGACTCTCGCTACGAGAGCCCGAACGCGGTGTCTGTGGGATGTCATGATTTCATGTACCACAAGTTCAACATGGGTCACTGCTACTTGCCGAACGCAGCTGAAAAGGTTCGGCCATCACACAACATTGTCAACTGTAGGGTACCTTTCCTCAGCTCTCAGTCTCGATGGCGGCGCGCAGTTCGAGATCGGGCAGTACACGCCGAATGACGGCATCGATCTGCGCGAGGCGTTTGGCGGGATTGCGTTCTGCAAGCAACTCGTAGCGCTGTCCGACATCGAGATCAATCATGGCAGCAATCGCCCACGGCAACTGCGCAGCGGCATCAGGCAGTGTGGGCGGTTCGTTGGTCTGCTTATTGAGACGCTGCACTGCGGCCACGACTCGACGGAAATGTGCGGCGAGCTCACCGGCTTGCACGGTGAGCGCAACCGCATTGGTGTCGGGAATGTCTGGCACCACGTCGACGTCGCCGACATGGTACGGCGCGCGAGCTTCGACGAATTGATCGAGCGCAATGCGTTCGCGTCCGCGCACTACGATGTTGGCGCGCCCATCGGGGAGCATTTCAACATCGGTCACTTCGGCCACGCAGCCCACGCGACCAGCTGGCAGGTCGCGTTCTTCCACACCCTCGATGCTGGTGAGCAGACCGAAACGCGAATTGCCTGCACGAATATCAGCCAGCATCTGCCGATAGCGCGGCTCGAATATGTGCAATGGAAGCGCGGTGCCTGGGAACAGCACCACACCCAACGGAAACAATGGGAGAGTCTCGCGGGACATACTCTGACCTAATCATCCCACCACGATTCTGGGAGGTGAGAGGGTCGGAAGTCTGAACTCTGATGTCTATGTCCATCGCGCTTCTGAATTCTCGTTACTCCGACCCTCTCAACTCTCAGCGAAAGCTGGTCGTGCGCTCGACTGTGTGTCTATGCGACCGAAATCCGTGGTCCGCTCCTCGCCCCAGCGCCACCATGGCGGTCATGGTCGCGTGCGCGGGGATGCCAAGTGTCTGCTTCACGAGGTCAGCCTGGAAGCCGAGCATCGGGGAAGTGTCGAAGCCTTCCGACTTGGCGATGAGCAGGAGGTAGCCGAGCGCGATGTTGGACTGATTGTTGGCCCAGGCCGCACGCGCCTCGGGGGTCATGCCACCGAAATTCCGATTGAGCATGGCGATGGTGGATGCCTTCTTGTCAGCGTCGAGGTCTGGGTGCACGACCTCGTCGAGATGCGCCATCGTGTCTTCCATGTCGGCGTACATGGCGATGACTACCGGCGCCTGGCCGACCTGCTTCTGTCCGTGGGCGGCGGCCATGAGCTGGTTCTTGGTGGTCTGATCGCGGACGACCACGAATCGCCACGGCTGGAGATTGAACGCCGAGGGCGCACGGCCTGTGAGCGAGATCAGCGTGCGAATCTCGTCATCGGTGACGGGCTCATCGCGATAGACACGGACTGAGTGGCGAGCCAGTGCGGCTTCGGCGGCGGACAGGCGATGTGAGGGGCCGGAGTGCGCGCCTGGGATCTCGTGTTCGGTGGTGATGAAAGCGGAAGCGGTATCGGAGCGGAGCATCTTAGTTTTTTCCTGTTGCTTGGGAGCTATCTGTGAAAACAACTATTAGTTCAAAAAAACTGGTTCTTTTCAGTGGTCAGATTCCGCCCGGACATTGCCGGCGCAGATGAGCCAGCACGCGAGTCAGCGTTTCCTGATCTTCCGGGGACACATCGGCAAATACGCCGCGTTCGGCACTACATACCACCGGGCGGACTTCAGCGAGCATGGCTCGCCCTTTGTCGGTGAGCATGACATGCACTACTCGACGGTCTTTTTCATCGCGCAAACGCGACACCAAGCCAGCACTATCGAGCCTATCCACCATACGCGTGATGTCGGGGCCTGGAGCGGCGACCTGACGACCAAGCTCGGAGCAGCCGGACTTGTCCTGGCGGCTGATGACCTGGAGCAGCTCAAACTGTGCGGCGGTAATACCAAAGGGTTCGAGGGCACGGGCCACCGTCCGCTCCACATGCGCCGCGGCTGCCCGGAGGGCGTGCACCGTGGTGTTGTGGGCGGTTTCTTCGTGTGGGGCGGTGGCGACGTTTGACATGGAGAAAACAATATCCGTTGCAACAACTATTGTCAAGGCGAGGTAAGATGTTGGGTTTGGCGGCTGTCGCTCGAATGTGTCTGGGAATTGCACGTCGAGTGGGTACCCATAGTCAGATAGGCAGCATACATTGCGGCTCCCGTGGACGCTTCGGCATTCATGGTTTGGGCGCCGTCGCCAAGTGGTAAGGCAGGAGACTGCAAATCTCCCACCGTCGGTTCGATTCCGACCGGCGCCTCTGAACTGCGGCTTGGAGTTTTGAGTTGCGAGTTTTGAGGGGATATGGAAAACGCGGGGCCGTCCTTTGGACGAGCCCCGCGTCTTCATTTCGGGAGGTAATGAGATATGAGACTTGAGACGGCTTACCAATACGCGGTGAAGTCGTACTGGCTCGCGCCGCCGGCGCTGTCGTCGATGCGAATGACCGCGGTGTAGTTGTTCCACGCCGAGGGCTGCTGGACGACGCGGATACTGCCGCGACCGCTGTGGCGATCGATGCTCACCGACACTCCGCGATTCGGCAGGCCATCGCCGCGCACGTTGGAGTTCACGTTGCTGACCCGCACACCGCTTCGGGTGATGGTTTCGACGCGACGACCGCTGATGCGGATTTCCACGACGTCATCGACGCGACCACTCCAGCGCAGGGAGCCGTTGTCCTGGCGACCACCGCGGTCATCCCAACCGCCACGATCGTTGCCACGGCCCGGAGGCGGGCCCCATCCACCACCACGACCGTTGGAGCCCTGACGGTCTTCCCAGCGATCGTCACGACGATCATCGCGGCGGTCGTCACGTCGATCATCCCGACGAGCGTCGATTCGGTCGTCGCCACTCCAGTACGCCACAAGACTGTAGTTGTCGGCACCACTGCGCGGGTCGCGCACACGGATGGTGGTGGTGTAGCCGTTGCGCTGCGACGGCTGCTCCACGACGTCCACATCGCCACGTCCGTTCTGCAGCCGTACGACGACCTCACCACGTCCACGCGGCAAGGATTCGTTGACACGGGTGCGATTGCCGAGGCGCGCATCCTCCCCTGAGGTGCGGACATCGCGTCCGCGCATGGTAATGTATACCTCGCGGTCCACTCGCCCAGTCCACGAGAAGAGCGTGCGGTTGTCGCGATCCACCGTCTCTGCACGCGCGGTGTTGGCAAACAGTGTACCGACTGCCAGTGCGCCAATCGCGGACGCCGTCATGATGCCAGCCGCCTTGAGCGGCAAAGAGGTGGTGGACGAAGGAACGGGGAGCGCGCGAACACGAAGGGCCGAACGATGCAGTGACATGGTGTCCTCTAGGGTTGCTGACGATTCCATGTATCGCATCGGCAATGCCACGAGCTCCGAACGGTGCGGAACATTCACGGAGGTTTGCGTCGATTCGATGCAAGTGATTGTTGTTGCATCGTTTGTCGTGCTTGTGGTGAGCATGGTCGGACCCGTATAGTGCGGGAGCAGGTCTCACACCTGTCCTGGATTTCGGACAGGTTCTGTGAACCCCAGCGGACGATCGCATGACCACTCCCCTGTTGTTGATCCTTGTTGCCGCGGTGGCGTTTCTCGCCACGCATGTGGCGTATGAGTGGCTCGCGAAGCGCTTGCTCATTGTGTCGGGTGCGGAGTACCTCGTGCTCGGCGTGCTGCTTGGACCGCAGGTGACCGGTCTTTTTTCAGCAACGGCTATTGAAGCATTCGAACCCATCATCATCCTTGGCATTGGGTGGATGGGCATTTCGGCGGCCATGCCGCTTCGGTTGCAGCGATTGGTGCGCATTCCGTCGGTGCCGTATCGCACATCGCTCGTAGAGAGTCTGGCCACGTTTGCGATGGTGGGTGCCGGCGCCACGTCGGCCATTTCCTACGGCTTTCAGACGCCGTGGCGTGAAGTGCTCGCGCCCGGCCTGGTGCTGGGTGCGATCGCGGTGGCGTCCACGTCGGCTGGACTCGATGTGGCCTTTGGTGAGCGCAAACGCTCAGCGCCGGTGCTGCAGCAGATCGAGGTCGCGAATCATCTGAACTCCGTGTTCAGTGTGCTGGCGTTCGGCATTCTGATGGCCACGATGCACGACACGGTGCCGCTGATGGTGCGTGCCCTCACGCTCACCGAGTGGGTGGTGGTCACGCTGGTGATTGGTGTCGTTGGTGGAACGCTCTTTCACCTGTTTCTTGGTGGTGAACAAAGCTCCGATCGTCTGTTCATCTCGCTGGGTGGGGCGATCATTCTGGCCAGTGGTGCGGCGGCGTATTTGCGATTGTCGCCATCGCTCGCGCTGTTTGCGATGGGTGTGATCCTGGTGAATTCGTTGCGCCATCCCGGTGCGGTGCAGGAGGTGCTGCGGACGGGTGAGCGGCCGCTCTACTACGCACTGCTGCTGTTGGCCGGTGCGTCATGGAAGCCGGACAACAACATCGCGTGGTGGCTGGTGATCATGCACTACGTGGTGCTGCGCACGCTGGCCAAGCTGTGGGGCACGGGGATCGTGACCTGGTTCAATGGGGCGCAAGCCAGCGTAGGGCTCGACTGGGGGCGTGCACTCATAGGACAAGGACGTCTTACCATTGCCCTGGCGTTCGACTATTCGCGGCGCGGTCTTCCGTATGGAGATTTGATCTTCACGTGTGCCGCCGTGTCGGTGCTGTTCTCCGAGTTCTTTGCGGCGCGGTTTGTGCGCGCCGTGGCTACGCCGCTGCTGGCACCGCTCGAGCAGATCTCTGTCACGACAGGTGCGATGATCGATAGCGTGACGGAGACCATGACGCACGCGCTGCCGGGGTTTCTGCAGCAGTCGCCGGAAGAACAGGCCCCGTCGACTGATGCACGGTCCGATACGTCCGTTGATTCAACTGTAGACACCACCGAGAAGGAGCGCTGAATGCGACGTCTGGTCATTCTGCTCGTTCTCTATGTTGTGATGCGCGGTGTGTTCGTGTTGGGCGGTCCGACCAGTGGTGTGCCGACACTGATGTTGTTCGGCTTCCTGATTCTTGCCGCGTACAGTGTCGGCGAGTTCGTCAAACCACTCGGCATCCCGAAAATTGTTGGCTATCTGGTGGCCGGTATCATTTTCGGTCCGCCAGGGCTGGGATATGTGTCCAAACCGGCGCTGGTAGAGCTCACGCCGGTGAGCAATCTGGCCATTGCGCTCATTGCATTTCTGGCTGGCGCGGAATTGCAGGTGTCGGAAATTCGTGAGCGTGGTGCGGCCATTCTCAAGATGGTGTCGAGTGAACTCGTTTTGAGTTTTGCGGCCATTGCTGCCACGCTGATGTTGCTGCGCAGTCAGATGCCGCTGCTGGCCAATGCGCCTACTCCGGAGCTGGTGGCGTTCTCACTACTGTTTGCCTCGGTGGCCGTGGTGCACTCGCCGGCGGTCACGATGGCGTTGCTGACAGAAACACGCGCCAATGGACCGGTCGCGGGCCCTTTTACCAAACTAACCCTGCCGCCAACCTAAACGTGCGT
>JACVCD010000001.1 GCA_016742275.1 Gemmatimonadaceae bacterium | reverse complement strand
CGCCCGGGGGGGGACGCGCGCGCCCCGTCCGCGGAGGCGGCGGAGCGAAGGCCGGGGGACCGCCGACGGGGTCCGCGGCGCAGGGGGCCCAAGGGGATCGGCGGGCTGCGAGGCCGGGGACTGCGCACTGACCTGAGTGGTCGCGCTCAGCGTGAGTCCTACGATGGCTCGTCCAGCGATGGACAGATGACGGAGGGGCATGCGGCTGCCTTGGGCGGGGCCTTGAGAGAGGCCTGAGGAGGAGAGGGCGGAATTCGGAGGCAAGATGCCCCCGGTACGGGCCGCGAACAACGCCGAAAATCGGTCCGGTTCTGATTGGGTGCGACTTGGGTTCGCCTTGGCACGGCTTCTGCCCCTGTTGCACGGATGAGTCAATTTTCACCCCCTGGTGCAACATGTATGGTCGAGTTCGGCATGACTCAAAACGTAACATCTTCCCAATTGTGGCATAAACTGCCGTAAGTCAATGATTTACCGCGATATCGAATGGTTGAGCCTGTCTGGCACGAATTGTGAACTAAGGGACATCCAGAACGACCTTCACCCTTAGTCAGCTCCGATCATGCGCGTACTCTCCAAAGCACTTGTCGCCGCCGTTTCCCTGTTCGCCGCCAGCGTGGCAGGCGCTCAGGCTCCCACGTCGTCGGCAACCTCCGGCTACCTCGATTTCATTGGGTCCAAGGCCGGCGCGCCCAAGGTGACGGGCACCAACATCGCCACCGGACCGTACGACGCCAAGTTCGGCACATCGGCCTCAAACGCCGCTACGAAGAGCGCGTTCGACGTGTACTGCTTTGACTGGATGGCCAATACCGGCGACGGCAACGTGGTCATCCTCACGTTCAATGATCTGATCAATCAGAACGGCGCGGTTGCCACGGCGCTCTATAGCAAGATGACCAGCAGCAGCGCGGTGTCGGGCAGCTTGTCGCTCAGCACACTCAACTCGGCCGCGTGGCTTGTGGCGAGCATGAGCGCCGGCACGCAGAGCCTGTGGGATGAGAAGCACGTCGCGCTGTGGAACCTGTTCTGGAATGATGGAGCCGGTAGCCCTGGCCTCCCCGGCGAAGGCAACTACAACGGCATCAGCAATCCCTCCAACACGAATGGTGCGCTGTACTGGTACAATCAGGCGCTCGCCAATGGCAGCTACGACGCCAGCAGCTATCGCATCTTCGCGCCGGTGGACAATCAGGGCAATTTCGTGACTGATCGTCAGGTGTTCATGGGTCAGGTCACGCAGGTCCCCGAGCCCGCCAGCTTCGCGCTGGTCGCCATGGGACTGGTTGGCCTCGGTGTCGCCCGCCGCCGCACCAAGCAGTAAACCACTCGCGACCGACAACTCGACAACTCGAAACTCAGCACCGAGCTCTCGAGTTCTGTCGGAAACAAAAAAGCGCCGCCCTCTCCCAAAGAGGACGGCGCTTTCTCTCGTTCAGCAATCTCGTTTATCGCGCCGGCGGCAGCATCACCGCATCGATCGCGTGAATTACGCCGTTCTTTGCCGCGATGTCCGTACGCGTGACATGCGCGTTGTTGATCATCGGCGTCTGGCCCATCACCGAGATCTTGGCTTCGCTGCCTTCCACCGTCTTGGCTCCCTTGCCAGCCAGCTTAAGTGCGTCGGCAGCCGATACCTTGCCGGCCACCACGTGGTAGAGCAGCACACTCTTGAGACGGCTCTTGTCCTTGGCGAGCGCGTCGAGTGCACCAGAGGGCAACTTCGCAAACGCTTCATCCGTCGGAGCAAACACGGTGAACGGACCAGGGCCCTTGAGCGTTTCCGCCAACCCGGACTCGCCGAGCAGTCGGGTGAGCGTCTTGAAGGAGCCAGCCGCCGTCGCGGTTTCCACGATGTCCTTGTCCTGCGCCTGCACGGCCGCGGGGACTGCCAGGGCGATCACGGCTGATGCTGCCAGCTTCGAAAACGAGCGCATGGGTTACTGCTCCATGTAGTAGGGTCCGTTTTGGATCAGACTGCTGGGTAATGATACCCCATTTGTTTGTATTCGTTGTCCGGTTCGAGTTCCGGGTTGGTATGAACTGCGCACGCAGAGTCGCAGAGGTGATGGGAGTCGCAGAGAACTGCGGGGACTGATACGGCACCCTCTGCGACTCTGCTGGTCCCTCTGCGGCTCTGCGTGCGCAGTTCAACAAACTGATCACGCAGAGAAAATCCGGAGAACGCAAAGGCGCAGAGGCTTACGGCCGCCCGATGCTTGAATACTTGAATCCCAGCGCCCGCATACTCTCCGGCCGATACACATTCCGCATATCCACAAACACACGCTCGGCCATCAGTCCGCCAAATCGCTCGAGATCGAGCCCGCGGAACTCGTTCCACTCGGTCACCAGCGCAACGGCGTGCGCGCCCTGCGCCACCTGGTAGGCGTCTTCACACCACGTCACGCCCGATAGCATGTGCGAGGCTTCGCCAGCTGCGGCCGGATCGAACGCGCGCACGGTCGCCCCAGCATCCTGCAGCGCAGGGATAATCGAGAGGCTCGGCGCATCACGCATATCATCGGTGTTCGGCTTGAACGCCACACCCAGAATGCCGATGGTTTTGCCACGCACATGTCCACCGCAGGCCTGCATGATGCGACCGGCCATGGCGCCTTTGCGACGATCATTGATCTGGACGACGGTTTCGACCAATCGCACCGGCGATCCCACATCCTGCGCCGTGCGCGCGAGCGCCAGCGTGTCCTTGGGGAAACAGGATCCACCGTATCCCGGTCCTGCGTGCAAGAATTTCTTGCCAATGCGTCCGTCGAGTCCCATGCCACGTGCCACGTCCTGCACATTCGCGCCAAGCTTTTCGCAGAGATCCGCGATCTCGTTGATGAATGTGATCTTGGTGGCCAAAAACGCATTGGCTGCGTACTTCGTGAGTTCCGCCGTTTCGAGGCTTGTCATCACGATCGGCGTTTCCTGCAAGTAGAGCGGACGATACAACTCACGCATGACCTGCTGCGCGCGTTCGCTTTCGCACCCAATAACTACACGATCGGGGCGCATGAAATCACCGATGGCCGAACCTTCGCGCAGAAATTCCGGATTCGAGGCCACATCGAACTGCGCGTCAGGATTCGTTTCGCGCATGATTTTCTCGACGTGACGACCCGTGCCAACCGGCACCGTGCTCTTGGTGACGATGACCGTGTAGCCTGTGAGCGCACGCGCCACCTGAATGGCGGCTTCCTCGATATAGCGAAGATCGGCGTGCCCATCGCCGCGGCGGCTTGGCGTGCCGACGGCGAGAAACACCGCATCGGCCTCCGAGACAGCCGTCGCGAGATCCGTGGTGAAGTTCAGGCGGCCGCCGTGAATGCCGCGCGCAACCACCTGATCGAGGCCGGGCTCAAAGATCGGAATCTCGCCGCGTTGAAGGCGCGCCACCTTGTCACTATCGAGATCGACGCAGGTCACGGTCGACCCGAACTCCGCAAAACACGCACCGGAAACGAGACCAACATATCCGGCACCAATCATCGCGATCTTCATGCGCGTTGTGACATGTGATGGTCAGGGAACCAGCGGGCAGCGCGTTGAATGCCCGCTGAGTGCTATCGCAACAAGGCGCTGACGATCAGCGATTCGAGGATGCCCAGTCCGAAATAGGCCACGAGCACGCTGATATCGATCATGCCGATCGTCGGGATCACGCTGCGCAACGGAGCCAGAAACCACTCGGTCAGCTGATACGACCACCGCCACCACTTGCTGTACGGGCCACCGCCCACCCAGCTCGAGATGACGCGGGCAAAGAGCGCGATGCGCAGAATGCTGAAAGTCCAGCGGATCAGCACAGCCACCAGCGAACTGCCCGACTGACTGGCCATGAACAGCATCACCAGTTCATTGCGAATGAACTGTACGGTGCTGATCAGCAGCAGTCCGCCAAGAATGACCGCCGCCAGGGCCCACCAAGGGGCAGACGTTGGCGTACCACCGGCACGAAGCAGTCGCCGTTCCATTGGTGCCACCAGCCACGGGTCCACGTTCTCACGAACGAACCGCGCAATGGGAGAAAATGGCGACAGTCGACGTGTGCGCACCGCCCACGAGGTGATGGCTCCTGCCGCCGCTACCGCGCCAACCACGAAAACGAGGGGGCGCAAAAAGAGCAGCAACGTGTCGATGGCTCCGACGATCAATCCGATCATGCTGGAATGTACTCCTGTTTTACCGTGGCGAAGCTGTCGAGCCGGTTTCTGACCAATGTGATGCAGCGATGTGACCAATCTTGCTCCACACCAGCACCAATACCCACTCGAGCGTCGTTGGCTGAGCCGTCATACCCATGACCGCCAGCGACACCCAGACCAATAACACAACGGCGGCATAGGGGATCCATGTTTCGCGCCTGAGAAATGTGTCAGAAGCGGGTCCACTTGGAGCGCCATGGCGACTCCCGTACGCCCACCATCCGATCGGGACTATCAGCACACCTAACCATGCCACCAGCACCACGGGTGCCCAGGACGATTGCACGTCGACCAGGTTCTGCAGCATGGCCCAGCCCACGGCAGGGGTCAGCAGAACGACCGCCTGTTCCCGTCGCTCGCCTTCAGTCGCGGAAAGCTCCAGTCGGTAGCGTGTGCTCTGCGCATGCAGTGTGAGAGCCCGCGAGTCATCGAGCGTACGCCCGGCAAATGCATTCGCCACGCGTACGCCAGGGAACGCCATTCCCCAGTCCCAGGCACGCCGGGTGACATCCAATTCCGCGGCGTCCTTGTTGACTCGCACCTGCAATACCGGTGATGAATCGGCCGGTAAATGCAGGAACACGATGGGTACGGCGAAGGGCTCCGCTTCGCGTCCTCGCACCACGCTCATCACGTGCAGTGTGTCAGGTTCGGCGTCCAGCTGCACGATGATCGGACCTGCCCAGCCTTTGCGGAACGTGGAGCGGTCATCGATGGTGGCTGATTCGTTCACCCCGCCGTACCACGCCTGGCCGGGCACATGTGGGTATGTGCTGAGCGTCGTACCAACCTGTGCATGCGGTACCATCACCATGCGTGGTCCCATGGCCATGGCAGTGAGCGCTGCGACCGCACTCACCGCGACGGTCCATGATGCGGTCAGCCAACGGGCTGCGCGTGCACCAGGATTTCGCAGCCAACTCGCGTAGGCCGCTAGCAAGGCACCCAGTGCGGTGCCGAGAGTGTTTGTCAGCACATCGGCGAGTGCTGCCGAACGCGCAGAGGGAATTCCCTTCGACTGCAGCCACTCGATCGTGAATGAACCGAATAGGCCGAGCAGGATAGCAACCCAGACGCGGGTGCCGCGCAATGCCAGTGCCGCACCAAACGGAACGAACAGCAGCACATTGCTCACTGCATCCGTCAGCCACAGTCCACCGCAGCGCAGGCACCAGGCAGGCGGGATTTGTTCAGAAACAATGGGATTGAATGGCAACAGCGTGGCCGTGATGATCACGGCCACGCTGCAGATCAGTGTGAGGATTCTGAGGAACCTCACAGTTACCGAAGTACCGCCTTCGCAATCGTCTGCAACTGCATGTTGCTCGTTCCCTCATAAATCGTGCCGATCTTGGCGTCACGATAGAACTTCTCCACCGGGTACTCGCGCGTGTATCCGTATCCACCAAACAGCTCCACGCACAGCGACGTGACACGCTCGGCCATTTGTGACGCATAGAGCTTGGCCATCGCGCCTTCGCGCGCGATATCCTGACCCGCGTCCTTGAGACGTGCCGCGTTGTACACCATGAGTCGTGCCGCTTCGAGTTCCGTAGCCGCCTGTGCGACCTGGAACTGAATGCCCTGGAACTCGGCCAGTGACTTGCCGAACTGCTTGCGTTCCTTGAGGTAGCCCACGGCAGCATTCAGCGCGCCCTGCGCCACGCCCAGCATCTGCGCACCGATGCCAATGCGGCCTTCGTTCAACGTCTCGATGGCGATCTTGTAACCCGTGCCCACTTCACCCAGCACGTTGGCGTCCGGCACGAACACGTTTTCGAAGTGGAGACTGGTCGTGCTCGACGCGCGAATACCGAGCTTGTCTTCCTTCTTGCCCACCGTGAAGCCCTTCATGTCCTTCTCCACGATGTACGCCGTGATGCCCTTGTAACCCATGTCGGGGCGCGTGTTGGCGAACACCACGAACACACTGGCTTCACCGCCATTGGTGATCCACGCCTTGCTGCCATTCAGGACCCAGCCGCCATCGGCCTTTTCGGCGCGTGTGGCCAGACCAAAGGCATCGGATCCCGATCCCGGCTCGGAGAGCGCGTAGGCGCCGATGGTGTCGGACGTCATGCGCGGCAGAATGCGCGCGCGCTGGTCGTCAGTGCCGTACCGGTTGAGCGGATAGTTGACGAGCGTGTTCTGTACATCCACCTGAATCGCTGCGCTCGCGTCCACCTTGCTCAGCTCTTCCACGGCAATGGTGACCATCATGAGCGAGCCCTGCGCGCCGCCGTACTGCTCGGGCAATTCGATGCCCATGAGACCCAGTTCGAAAAACTTGGCGGTCAGGGCCGGGTCGACCTTTCCGGCGGCTTCCATCGCGTGCACCCGCGGGCGCACTTCCGACTCAGCGAGTTCAGCCACGGCTGCGCGAAACAGCTCTTCTTCTTCCGACAGCAGGGTCAGGGGCGGGCGAACAGAATCGGACACGGTCGAAGACATGGTCGAGGTGAGGGGAGAGGGGGGAGTATGCTGAACGATTTAAAGCCGGAAGCCCGCATTTCCTAGGCAATTGGTCCCACCGAACGTGCTCAACCTCATGCCAAAAGTGATTGAATGGCCGAGTCCGGCACAGCGGTTGCACCCAGTATGGCAGCGTGAGAGACGATGCCAACCCGGTGACATTGGACCAGATGACCGCAACCGCCAGCAATTCAACCACTTACGAATCCTTTACGGCTATCGGGCGTCGCTCGTTGGCCGGAGTGGTGATGGCATGCGCTTTGGGGGTGTTGCAGGGTTGCAGCGGTGCCGACGCACTGGCTCCCGAAACTGTCGCTTCGGTCCCGCAGCCGTCGGTCGTGGCCTCGCCGGAAATTTCGACTATTGGCTCCGATACGCTGGTGGTTGGTGAGTCTTTTGTCGTAACCGGCGCGCATTTCCCGACCGCGTTGGGTTCTGCGCAGGTCACGGTGGACGGCGTCGCGGCCACGGTTGTGGCCCAGGCGACGGATCGCATGGAAGTCCGAATCGAGGCCGGAGCACTGGCCTGTGCTCCTATTGCCGACAAGCCGGTTGTCGTGCGTATGGCTGGCAAGACATTCGAGGTTACCCGCGCGGTGCGTGTGGCGCATCGTTTGGCACCGCAGGTCGGTCAGGACGCGGTGCAGCTTCCGGCTGCGATGGCTGGCTGTGTGGAGCTGGTGGCCTCGGCCGACAGCAGCTACACCCGCTACATGCTGGCCGTGGTCAACACCAGCAGCGATCAGTCGAAGCGTGCGAGCTTCTCGCTCAGTGGCACTGGGACCGGCGATCTGGCCGGCGCAGTGAGCACCCTGCGCTCGGCGTTCGCAGCTTCTCCCGCTGGTGCTGAAGTTGCGGCGCAGGGAGGCAATGATCAGCACGCGCATCAGTTGGCCTCTCAGACCTCTCTGGTGGCTGCTGCGCCGTCATTTGGCACTGCCTGGCAGGCCAGCAATGCCAAGGCCGGTTTGCGCGCTTCAATGGCCGCGGCCAAGGCCACACGCAATATCGGAGATACCGTGACCATGAGTGCTCTGGTGTCGGGCTGCTCCGCCGGACCGTCGGTACAGGCCCGTGTGGTTTACGTGGGCTCACATGGCGTGGTGCTCGAAGATCTGCGTGCGCCGCGCGCAGGCCGGATGGATGCCACCTACGCGCAGGTTGGAGAAGAGTTCGATCGCGTGGTGTATCCGCTCATGATCGCTCAGGTCGGCAATCCGCTGGCGCTTGACGGCGCCATGGGAGGCGATGGGCGTGTGACCATGCTGTTCACCCGCGTGGTGAACGACTCCATGCCCGGTACGGCCGGTTTTGTGAGCGCGTGCAACTTCTATCCCCGCTCCACCTTTGCTGGCAGCAACCAGGACGCCGTACTATACGGACGCGTGCCGTCAGCCACTGAGTCGCCATCGGATTGGCGCCGCAGCATGCGCTCCACCGTGGTGCACGAGACCAAGCACCTGGCCAGCTACGCCGAGCGTCTGGCGCGCGGTGCGGGCTTTGAAGAGGTGTGGCTCGAGGAAGCCACGGCGCGTGTGGCCGAAGAACTCTATGCCCGCACGTTCGTAAAGACACAGGCGGGTGCGGCGTTCCGGGGCCAGATGGGCTATGCCGCGAGCGTGGGTTGCGAAATCACCCAGTGCGACGACCGTCCCCTCGTGATGTTCAAGCACTTCTCGGCTCTGCACGACTTCCTGCGTCGGGTGGATGCCGTGCCGGCCTTGGGTGCCACGCAGCTCAATGCCATGACCTATGCCAGCGGCTGGGCCTTCGTGCGCTGGGTGTTGGATGGGCAGTCGGATGAGACGACTGCTCTGCGCGCACTGGTGGCTGGCACCAATGGCCGTGGACTCGATGGCATGGCGGCGCTGACTGGCCGTGATGCCGAGTCGCTGGTGACCGGGTGGATGGCCGATCTGGCCGGTGCGTTTGATGGCGCCGCTCATGGGCAGTCCGGCTCGGCCTCCGCCACCTGGGACATGCGCGATGTGATGCAGGGGCTGGCTCGGCAGTTGCCGGGGGCATACGCCGAGTCTCCGTTGCGTGTGACGCGGGTAGGGTTTGGTACACTATCTGCGTTGACACATGAGGTGCTGCCCATGACCACGCATTACATTGCCGTCGATGGCATACAGCGCGGTAGCCAACTGCTTTCCCTTACGACGCCGTCAGGACAGCACGTCCTTCGGCTCGCGGTTGCGCGCGTTCAGTAATCGCGGGCGGGTCCTCGTCGTTCGCACCATGCTCGCGGCTGTGGAGCGGGTTGCGTGAGCAGTTTTCTCGCCCGTTCGCGACGTGTGCTGTGGTTGCTGCGAACCTTGCCTCCGTCTGGTGCCGTGTGGGTGGTGCGCCGGCTGCTCGAGTCACCGGCAAGTCGGCGACATCGCCTCGATGAGGCGCTGAGTCATGCTGATGGTCGCCTGGTGTTTGTCTGCCATGGCAACATCATGCGCAGTGCGTTTGCATCGGAAGTGGCGCGCGCTGCTAGTCCGCTCTACTCCGATTTCATTCTGAGCGCGGGCACTCACGCCAGTGACGGCAGTCCTGCAGAACAGACGGCAGCGGCCGTGGCGCGCCAGTTCGGTGTCGATCTCGAGGCGCATCGATCAAGTCCGCTTGCGTCATTGGAGCTCACGGATCGCGATCTCGTGGTGTGCATGGATCGCTTCAATGAGGCACATGTATTGATGCACCTGGGTCACGGTGGTCGTGTCTTCCTCGTGGGAGACATTGCCACTGATGAAACGGGCAATGAGGCCATTGTGGCACGTGTTTCGCGAGAGATTGCGGACCCTTACGGGAAAGGCGAAACCGTTACGCAGACGGCTTTCAGGGGGGTTCGCTCCATAGGGGAGCTGTGGGGAAAGCGTTATTCAGCGGCGCGAGGCGCAATCCGCTGAATTGTTCATCTCCTGTTCACTTTCTGAGCAGAAAAACAGCGTTTGTCATGTGTTATGGTCGCAGTGTCACAGCGTGACACTGTGGGTTGTGATTGGGGTCACTTGGGCGTGCGAAATCGCGTTGCCGACCTCGTGCGCGCTCGTCACCATGACGAGTCCTCAGTTGTCAGCAGTGCCGAGTCTGCCAATCCGTTTCGACGTCGAAGCAGGGAAGCGACAAAGGCAAACCCGTTGAAAGACGGGGACGCAAAGCTCCAGGGCTACCGCTCCGCACGAAGGTGTGCGGGCTATGCCGGCTGAGCTACCGAACGCATATGGACCTTTGGAGGCCCTAGTGCACCCCCTGTTCAACCGGTGGTCCAAGACCACCGCCGCTATCACGCTGGTCCTGGTCGGCGCGTGCTCGCCCGATCAGTCTGTAACGTCATCGCTGGATCTGGCAGAAGTCAGCAGCGCGCGCAGCAGCAGCAACTATGCAAGTGCCACGCTCTCCGGCGAGGTGAATCTCCTGGTCGGGTCGAGCACCAAGCTCACGGTGCGCACCTCGTCGCGTAGCCGGGGTAGTGTGAAGTGGACGAGCTCGAATTCGAACGCCGCTTCGGTGAACAGCACCGGTACGGTGACGGGTCGGGCGGCTGGTTCGACCTATGTGACCGCCAGCGGCTTCGCCGTCGATGAGACCTATCTGGTCACGGTAACCCCGGCATTCCGTCTGACGGGCTTCGCGGTTTCGCCGATGACGGGCACCGCCCTTGCCCCGGCGCAGACTCGGCAGTTTTCTACGACACAGACGTGGTCAGATGGCCAGACGCGGAACTACGGTGTGACGTATACGGCGACCGGAGGCACCATCAGCAGCAGTGGGTTGTTTACGGCGGGCAACGTGGCCGGTTCGTTCATGGTTATTGCGAACTGCCTCTGCGGCGCGCTGGATACGGCGTTCGTGACCGTTGAGCTGCCGGCGCAGCTGACGCGTGTCACGGTGAGCCCGAAGACGGTTTCATTGACGGCCGGTGCGACGCAGCAGTTCGCGGCAAGCGCGTTGTGGAGCACCGGTGCGACCACGTTGCCCCCGGTGACTTGGAGTGCGACGGCGGGTTCAGTGACGTCCGCGGGCCTCTATACGGCACCGGCTACAGCTGGTACGTACCGCGTGATCTTGGCGCATACGGGTGGCACGGCGCGGGATACGGCGGTGGTTACCGTGACTGCGACCACCACGCCTCCGCCGGTTCCGCCGCCGAGTGGGTCCGTAGCATGTCCAAATGAGCCCAGCGGATATCAGCAGTACGCAGATGGCGCCCTAAGTAGCCTGCTGGCGCCCACCGGATTCTCCTACTGGGGTGAAAACAAGAGCGTCGTAAACGATGCGACGGCTCCGGGTGGCAGTTCGGTATTGGCATGGAGAAAGCCGGCCGGAACAGCAGCGGGCCAGCTCGGTTACTTCAACACTCTCGATCTAACGAGTGCGCCGCGGGCAGTATATAGCTGTATCGTTTTCAAGCGTTCTGAGAATTATGTCGAGCATCCATCAGGAACAAAGTTCATCTACCCGTTTGTATCGACGGCTAGCGGCTATCAGCGTCCGTTTCAATTTGCGATGCTGCCGGTCGATGGAACAACGTCAGGCAAGTTTCAGTGGATGATTGAGATGTTCTCGGGTGATCGTGTCAGTGGGCTACGCCCCAGCAACATGGCAAACGCTCCGATGTCGAACGGAAAGTGGTATCGACTTGAATTCTTGGCTGTCAGTAACACCGTAGGGGGACAGAATAGCGTCCTGCGGTGGTGGACTAGCGAATGGAATGGGTCAGGATGGAACGCCCCCGTGCTGAACGGCAGCTATAGCGACGTAATGATGACGGCCACTGGATCAGGGCACTGGACATCATGGGACTATAACATGTACTACGGCGGCTCCGGTGGCACCCCAATCCCATCAGATCAGTTTATCTACATGAGTCGCGCTCGAGTTTCAGTCTCAAGCGGGCAGTAGTAGGGCGGAAAACCGGAGCTGAGTACCGACCTGCGATTCCAAATGCATAACGTGCTTGGAGTCGCAGGTCTTGCTTTGCATCAGGTTCTGATGAGTCACTCGCAACGGAAAACGTCTTGAGTACAGTGAGAACGCTGGTTGTTATAGAATGGCCGATGTATGGTACTTAACTTACAGAGTTGCTCTAGCAAGCGCTTGGAGCGAGTTCCTTCTTCGATAGGCAAGGACGATCGCGCGATGAGTAATCAGTCGAAAAGACGCGTTGCAATTCTTGTAAAGATCGTTCCCAACAAGCTTGGCTCTTTTGAAGACTGGATTGTGGCACTCGCAGTTGAGCTTGCGCGTGATTGCACAGTGACCGTCGTAACCTATTCGCCGTGTCACTCGGAATTTTCGGAGCGATTGCGTTCCGCAGGTGTTCGGTGGGCCGAACTGTCGAGGATTGAGTCGAGCATTCAAGCTTCAAGACATTGGATCAAGTCTAACGCGGATGTCTGTCACTTTAGCCTCTTTGCACCAAGAGACAGTCTAGTCTTGGCGGCTCAATCCGTACTTTCAACAAAGGTTATCTTCCAAGATTGCTTTTCTACACCTGTAAATTCAGAGAAGGTTGGTCGAATCTCTGAGTTTCTTGACAGGGTTACTTTTGCGCGGACGAGACACGTTGTTGGAGTGTCAGAGTTTGTTTCGAAGCGACTTGCACGTCGATTTGGAATATCGAGCCCAAAACTTTCGACAATATACAATGGTGTTGACTCCGAACGGTTCTTGAGTCGATCGGCGCCATCGGATAGCAGCCGTGTGGTGTGTGTGGCGGCGTTAATACCTGAAAAAGGTGTACAATACCTTATCCAAGCAATGGCAACTTCGCGGCTTCAATACACCTCGCTCTGCATTGTTGGAGATGGACCAATGCGAGTCGAGCTAGAAAGGCTGGCGGCGAAGCTGCAAATTGCGTCTAGGATCGAGTTTCTCGGTCTGCGCAGCGACGTTCAGGAAATCGTGGGCAACTGTGCTGCTGTTGTTCACCCTGCCGTTTGGGGCGAGGCGTTCGGCCTCACGATAGTGGAAGCGATGCTGTCGGGAAGGGCAATTGTTGCCTCGAACGTAGGTGCGATCCCTGAGCTACTCGCTGAGGGTTGTGGTGTGCTTGTTCCTCCAGGAGATCACACGTCGCTTGCCGAGGCTATTGGGGACCTATTAGACAATCCGAGCCGTCGCGATGAATATGGACGCAGAGCGAGGGTCAAGGCGACAAAAGACTTCTCGCTAGTAAATTGGTGCCATGAACACGCAATCCTAATTCGGTCTGTATGATGTAGTCGTCTCTAGGGTTTTGACTATTGCGGCGATGCCCTCCGCCGCTATCGGCGCAGTGTATAGGGACCTATCCGGAATTTTGTGTGTGAGGCATATCATGACACCTGACTGGAGTCGGTATGCCTCGCAAACGAGTGGGAGCGGGGGCGGCGGATGCCGCCCCGATCGTCGAGATTCCCTCGGCGCTGCTGGATGAGCTGGTGAAGGGCCCAATGACCGCCGCGGAGGTGCAGGCGGCGAGTCTGGCGTTCAAGAAGGCGTTGATCGAGCGCGCGATGGGCGCGGAGTTGAGTCATCACCTGGGCTATCGCGAAGGCGAAACGCCGCCCGTGCCGCAGACGAATCACCGCAATGGGCACTCGGAGAAGACGGTGCTCACCGACGATGGGCCGGTGCGTATCGCGGTGCCACGGGATCGCGACGGGGCATTCGAGCCGCTGTTGATCCCGAAGCACGCGCGGCGCTTCACGGGCTTCGATGACAAGATCATCGCGATGTACGCCCGCGGCATGACCGTCCGCGAGATCCAAGGCTTCTTGGCCGAGCAATATGGCACCGAGGTGTCGCCCGACTTCATCAGCAGCGTGACCGATGCCGTCCTCGTCGAAGTCACGGCGTGGCAGCAGCGGCCCTTGGAGCCGCTGTATCCGGTCATCTTCTTCGACGCGCTGCGGGTCAAGATTCGCGATGACGGCGGGGGGCGCAACAAGGCCGTGTATGTCGCCTTGGGCGTGCGGACGGATGGCGAGCGCGAAGTGCTGGGCCTGTGGATCGAGCAGACGGAGGGTGCCAAGTTCTGGCTCAAAGTCTTCAACGAGCTGCGCACGCGCGGCGTGCAGGACGTGCTGATCGCCGTCGTCGACGGCCTTACCGGCCTCGTGGATGCGATCGAGACCGCGTTTCCGCAGACGACCGTGCAGACTTGCATCGTGCACCCGTAAGCTTCCCCTGATCGGACACAGCGATAATTAGACTTCAATCGGGCTTTTAGGAGGATCACCGATGCGGAAGTCGAGATTTACCGAAGCGCAGATCGTCGCGATGTTGCGGGAGGGCGAAGCGGGCGTGCCCGTGGCGGAGTTGCTGCGAAAGCACGGGGTGAGTCGGCCGACGTACTACCTGTGGAAGCAGAAGTATGGCGGGACGAGTGTGCCGGAGCTGCAGCGATTGAAACAGTTGGAGCAGGAAAATGCGCAGCTCAAACGCATGTACGCGGAGATGGCGTTGGAAAACGCGGCGATCAAGGATGTGCTGCACCGAAAACTGTAACGCCGTCTGCGCGCCGAGCCGTCGCCACCGAATTGGTCACCGTGCATCAGGTATCGATTGTGCGCGCGTGTCAGTTGGTGCGACTCTCGCGGACGGCGTACTATCGCTCGAGCAATCGATTGGCGGAGCGCGATGCGCCGGTGATCGACGCATTGTTAGCGCTGGTGGCGACGAAGGCGCGCTGGGGCTTCTGGTTGTGCTTCAAGCGCCTGCGCGCCCTGGGCCATCGATGGAATCACAAGCGCGTGTATCGCGTCTATTGCGCCCTTCGCCTCAATCAAGTCCGTCGCACCAAGAAGCGGGTGTTGACGCGCGTGCGCGTGCCGCTGGACGCGGCGCCCGTGCTCAACGACACGTGGGCCATGGATTTCATGCGCGACACGCTCTATGACGGACGCAAGTATCGCATTTTCAACGTGCTCGACGAAGGCAATCGCGAATGTCTTGCGATCGAAGTGGCGACGTCGTTACCGAGTGTGCGCGTGACGGCGGTACTCGATCAACTCGTCGCCTTGCATGGCAAGCCGCGTCGCCTGCGTTGTGATAACGGCCCCGAATTCATCGCCGAGGCGCTGCGGAGCTGGTGTGACCACCACGGTATCCTGTTGCAATTCATTCAACCGGGGAACCCCAATCAGAACGCCTATATCGAACGCTTCAATCGCACCTACCGCGCCGAAATCCTCGATGTGTGGGTCTTCACGTCGCTTGCTGAAGTCCGCGCGCTGAGCGAGGACTGGCGGCAGATGTACAACACCGAGCGCCCGCATCAAAGCCTTGGCGATGCGCCGCCCTCCCTCTTTCTGCCAAGGAACACCACACCTGATTTGTCTAATATCAATCTGTGTGCTTGACGGGGAAGCTTACGGAAGGACCGCAAAGCGCTCGCGGCGGCGCTGCGGCCCATCTACTCCGCCGTCTCTGCTGACGCGGCGCGGGACGCGCTCACGGCGTTTGCGGCGGGCCCCTGGGGGCAGCGCTATCCGACGATCGTCAGCCAATGGGAACGCCACTGGCCGCAGGTGATCCCCTTTTTCGCGTTTCCACCGGCCGTGCGGCGGGTGATCTACACGACGAATGCGATCGAGAGTCTACACATGCGCCTCCGCAAGATCATCAAATCGCGCAGTCACTTCCCGAGCGATGACGCGGCGATCAAACGGCTGTGGCTCGCCCTGCAGCACCAGCAGGGTCACACCACCCGCACCGCGAAAGCCTGGCGGGAGGCGATGAACCAATTTGCGATCTTCTATGGGGACCGCTTCACCCGACGCGCCTCGTAGTCTCACGCCTCACACACAAAAATCCTGATACGTCCGTGTATAGAAGTATCATCACTGCCGAGTCAGTCGCCATTGGGCAAGCCAAAACGTACGGCGGACTATGCTTCGCAGTCCGGCTCGATAGCCGACAGGGTATCCCATGTAATTAAAAATGCCAGATCGCAAACCCAACCCCTCAATGTATTGCACGTGCTCCTCTGCAATCTGAAACCGTCGACGAACTGGCGAGAGTACCGCGTGCTCAATCGTTGGATCGTCTAAAATTGAATGAAACTTTACCCAGTCCGCGATTCTTCCTCTGCCGAATAGAGCAGGTGAGAGTAGTGGGAGTAGATGAGAGGATAGATAATCAGCTGACGAAAACTGATTTGCATTGCGAAACTCTGTTGTTACGCCAGCATTCACAAACTTTCCGGGCAAGTGCCCATCCAGTCGCAGTTCGGTCTGCGCAAAGTGTCCAAGCCATTCAGAGAGTCTTTGCAGTTCCGCTTTTGCGCCAATGATCGCACTGGACAGCTGCATCGTCAGCTCGCCGAGATCGTACTGAAACCATTGTGAACGAAGTTCAGATACCGATTTGGGAAAACTACCTTCGCCAAAGCGCGCATCGACGCTGGCTGCCAGCTGGAGGTTCCGCGCAAGCAGGTTGAGCTTTGCCTGAGCCATCCTCACATCAATTTCCCCTCCGCCCGCCATGCCTCGAAAGACCCATGACAGGTCTGTGAGAACAGACTGAAGTACGAAGGAAAAGTTGAGGGTCCGTTGATCGTTTTCTGAAGGGAGATCAAACTCGATAGAACTGCCGAAAACGATCTCTCGCTCAAAGACCGGAACTAGCCAAGCCATTTTCGTCGCAAGGTCCTCCCGCAGTACGAACTGAGGATGGTAAAGAATGTACTGGGTTTCGCTAGAAAACCGCGAAATTTCATTGATGTCGACAGGAACGTCCGTCGCATCTTTATCAAAGACTACGACGAGGTCCAGATCAGACAAGCCAGGATAGCCAACAGAGCCAAATCGGACGATTGAGCGAACTGCAGAGTGCGCAGAGACTGTTGCGATGAATTCTTCTTGCGCAATCTGATAGGCCTCTCGACCAAGAATGCGCGGAAAGTTGTAGAATCTAAAGCGCTGCACGTTACGTCTTGGTGTCTGGTAGTTGAATCAGGTTGCGCAGAAACTCTGTATATGCCGCAAGCATGTCTCGAATTGACTCGTGCCCTCCAAGATCTCTTATTAGCGAGTCGTACAAGCTTGTTGGCCGTAGTGGCGTACCATCGTGCGCAAAGCCAAGGCTAGGCCACCTTTTCCTCTGATCGCTTACCGCTCGCAGCACTAGTAACTCACTCGAGTCCCGAGAGAGTAGCCAGGGAATGGCCACCTCCTTTGCCATTGGAGATGCGATCGCGTCGGCAAGGATGCAAGGTGCAAGTTGTACGACTTGCAACAGTTCTCGAAACTTGTAATAGCTCAGATGCTGAAGTCTGAGTGAGTGCCAGTCGATGTATCGAGTCATGTGATACAATCGGAGTTTGGCAATGAGAGTCGAGCGAACCGTGCTCGCATGAAACTGCTCGCGCGAGCTGCAAACCCAAGCGGTATGCTGAAGGACGGTGATAGGGAGATAGTGTTGCGGGTAGAACCCCAAAAAAGACTCAGGAATTACGAACACCCCGTGGTGTTGCGTGGGGTCAATCTTCTTTGCAAGCGCGTTAAGGGCTTGAATCGCTCGCTCTGCAAGATTAAGAGATCGGCGATTCAAGAGACACGCATCGTTGAGCACGGCGACCAGATCCACGTCGCTGAGACCGTCCACAAATGTCCCATCGCCGAGGGATCCGTGTACCCCTATGGCTACAAAGGCATTCCCTGCATCCCTGAAAATTCTCCGGATGGCGCCAGAGGCATTGTTCCTGCCAATAGAAACTGGCTCACCAACTGTTACGACTGCCTCGTACTCGATTAAATCCGGGTAGCTTAGGCGACTTGGTTGCCTATCTGGCGAAACGGTAGCCCAGAACGAGCTGAAAGGTCCTGCCTTGTGTCCAGGCAGCCCAGCCGAGTGCTCCAGAGAACGGAGGCGCTGCGTTCGAGCGCTCTTAATCAATGGATGAATGCGGTACCAATGACTAGAAAATTCGGCCTCACGGTTCAAACGTTGACCAATCAAAGCCATTCTTTCGAGTTGCCAAGCCACCAAACACGCGTGAGATAGCAGATCGGAGCCGCTTTCCGTTTCTCTAACTATCTGCGCTTCCAGGAGCTCCTCCAAAAGTGAAGGTCCGGTGTTCCTCACTTCTATCATCTCCTTGGGATCGTAACGTCCCTGTGCAGCTCTAGGGACCTAACTGCAAGCAAAATCTTGGGATCGAGAGGGCAAAAACAGTACAAGGATGAGTAATGACGAAAGAGGTCATCGAGCGTAACTTACTGACAATGTAACCGAACGTTTGGGTTCGACGTCATCCTATCAGTGTCGCATCGCCCCAAACCCCCCACAAGAACACGCGGTCGTCTGTGCAACTAGCCTACCAATCCGCACACAACCCATCGCGGCTTCCCGAGGCGTCGGTCTCCGGGGGAGGGATTCCGCTTGGCGTTCGTTCGCTCAAGCTGCGCGCAATATTACGAACAATGTTCCGACAGTCGCCGGCATTCTGGGCGACTTGGCTCTACATATTCTTTGAGTATGTACGCCCGCAGATGATCTACAAGTGGTTGGACTTCGCGCCTTGGGCGAAGATCTTTCTTTTTAGCGCGGTGACCTTAACACTTCTAGAAGGAAGGATAAAGTTCACGACGCGGGCACTCTGGATTGCGGTCTGCATTTTCACCGCAGTAATTGTGGCTTCATCATTGACAGCTCAGTTCCCGTCTTATTCATGGCAGAATAAAGACTTTTGGATTAACTGGTTACTTCTGATGCTGATTGTCGGTGCCGGCGTAAGGACTAGGACGGAGTATCTGTTACATCTTCTGGGGTTCATTCTGTGGAACCTCAAGATGTCCCAGCATGGTGTGCAGGGGTGGTTTCTGTCCGGCTTCTCATTTGTGTCTTGGGGTGCCACCGGTGGACCGGGTTGGTTTCACAATTCTGGCGAGTTCGGCATCGAGATGTGTGTTTTTTTGCCGATTGTTGGGTATCTAACATTCGGTGTATGGCCCTATCTGTCGAAGAACAGAAAGATTGTCATGCTTGCCATTTTTGCTAGCGCCATGATAAGCATTGTCGCGAGTTCATCGCGAGGAGCTCTCCTTGGCGCTGTATGCGTCGGTGCATGGGTTGCTTGGCGCAGCCCTTATCGCGTTAGAGCTATCGCGATTATCGTTCCGCTTTTGGCATTGACGTGGATTGTGCTTCCTGAGGGAAACAAGGCAAGATGGCGCCAAGCAGGAGATGACCCAGATTCAGTGCGCCGACTGACATACTGGACCGACGGAATTGAAATTGCTAAGGACTTCCCGCTTCTTGGTATTGGGTATCGAAACTGGATCCCATACTATCGGCAGAACTACAATCCAGAAGGTGAAGTTCCTCACAACTACTTGATTGAGGCAGCTTCGGAACTTGGTTTCACTGGCCTCGCCGTGTTTGTCACAATGACTGGCGTGTTTTTCTGGCAGAACGCGCGCACGCGACGAAAGTTGGCCGAGGATTCTCGCTCCCCGGATAGGCTGCTATGGGCGATGACCTATGGCCTGGATGGTGCGATGATTGGCTTCCTGTCAAGCGGCTTCTTCGTAACAGTGCTCTACTATCCGTTCTACTGGATGAATCTCGCACTTTGTATGGCCCTGGCCAGAGTCGCGCACACCCTTCCGCCAAGTCGGATCCCCCGCAGGAGTACCTCCATCGCGCGGGTTTGACCAAGCGCTTCCCTGTCTCAGCTTTTGAATGCTTTCCCGTTTGCTGTGATCGGCCACGCCTGCAATCAAGATTTTTCTTTCAATATTGACGAAGAAGCAGGCGGCTCTGGTCACGCGTTAATGCTGTGGATCTACAAGTCATCTGCCACAATAATTTCACATGCTAACTAGCAGCGGGGTCAAGCACCGAAGAAAGGACCGATTCCAGTTTGGAAAGATATTGATCCATGCCAAAATTGCTGATGACGGTCTGCCGAGCCCGCTGCGCCATTGCGAGTCCACCATCTGCTAGGGACTGAAGACTATTGATCTGCTCACGCAGGGATCCGACGTCCTCTGCCTCCGCAAACAGTAAGTGCACGCCATGCTGAAAATGTTCTTCAAGAATCGGCGTCCTTGTGGCAATCACAGGTGTCCCACGAACCATTGCTTCAAGTACGGCCCTGATGCCAGATGGGTAGCTAGTTCCGGCACGCAATGGTACCACCGCCGCAAGGCATTGGTCATACCGGTCGAATAGAGCTTCATACGTTAAGGATTGGTGTATTCCTATTTTCACTCCCTGGGTATCCAGTCTAGAAGAGAGATAAGGAAGAGTGACCAACTCAAGAGGAGTACCAGAGTGCCGGATTGCACTAAGTAGAGTCGAGTAGTCGCGGCCCAAATCCCTTCCAATGGCAAGAAGGATGCTACCCTTATGACGAAGCGGTTCCCGCCTAGTGTAGAACGGGATATCCAAAGAAAAGATGCTTGAGGAGAACTTGTTTCTTGGTAGGTCATAGCGGTTGACCCACTCGGTTACTTGGGTGTCAGAAAAGGCAATTGTGCGATCGGCTAGTTTGATGCACCAACAGGCCGACCACCGCCTCCAGAACCTTCTGGGCGGAAGGAACATTGAATCAAGAAAGACGATTCGCTTTCCGAAAACCCAGGCTGCGAGTGCAGCGCTTAGAGAGAAGTCATCTTTTACAATGAGTATGTCGAAATTCCTGAGCTTTCGAATGGTTCGAATGCTCAAAGGGTTCATCATCCAATTAAAGTGCCTTCTTACCCATCCAGCAAAACCCTCCAAGCGACTATCGTCAGTGGCGACTTCCCAACCCCGCTCACGAAGTTCGACAAGTCCGTACATACGTTCGCGCGGTTCGATGCCGGCGAGGACGTCTGCAAGAAGCTTCTCGGTGGGATGTGGAAAGAGCATCAAGACGTTCGGCACAAGCTCCTCGGCTTATGTGTTCGAGACTTCCCAAGTCAGAAGGTCTCAGACTAAGAAGCCATCCATGTTCTTCGGTGACAAATAACCGCTCAAATCTAAGTAGCGAAATGGCGATTTCTAGCATTTTGTGATCCTTCGGTTCTGCTATCGCCAATAGAGCGAGAACCGAAGGAATGCGGACGCTGAATCGTTTAGCTGACTGGCAATTGAGAAGTCATTCGAAAGTGACAGTGTCAGCCGGTCAGGTGTCGCAAGTGGTAAGATTTCTCCTGACTTCGTCAGGCCATACCGTACAATCTGTGCCAAAGGCGAAACTGGGAAAACCTCACCCCAATGCATGCCTCGTACGCTGCCCTAACTCCAAGGACTGCGAAGCGCCTCTTAGGAAGTGATGGTAGTTCTAGTGAACACAGTGTATTCACCGCTTTGGATCTCTTGCCACACCGCCGGCGTCAACACTCGTGCAACGGAATCGCGACAGCCAGGAATCAGCCAGTCGTGAAGCTCAATCCCGAGAAGCGAGACGGACTCCAACCAGTCAAGATTGCCAAGGAATACAGACCTCTCTGACCCTTCAATATCTAGCTTGACCAGATCGAACCCTGTTGAGTCATCAGCCGCCGAAACAAGGTCCGTGATTCCATACGCAACAATGCTGCCAGATGGAGATTCCTTGACACGAAATGCCCAAGACTCATCACCTGGATTCTCAATCTCCAAATTTGTCGAGCGATTCCAGATCGCTCCCTCAACAATCCGAACCCTGCTACCGAGGTGCATCACGTTCTTACGAAGCATTCGAACGTTTTCCGGGTCGGGCTCGACACAAAGGATCCTTGCCGCGTTGTATCTCTCGGCGAACAAGAGTGTCGATAGTCCGATATTGGCTCCTCCGTCAAGGACGAACCTCGCGGAATCTTGGGAAAGGAGCCCTGCAAGTTCGTTGCGCAATCGGAGCTGCTTAAAAACACGCAGGTCCGAGGTGCCTGCGCGCAATGAGACAAAATGTGATGAGCGGTCCCATCGTAGCAAGTATGTTTCTCCCCGAGGGAGGAAGCGCTCACATACCATGGCTTTAACCTTTGCCGGAATTCCTTGTGTCCAGCCGAAGGTGCGAATAAATAGCCTCAAATCAAGCAGAAGGATTCTTAGTCTCTCAGGCAACCTATAGAGTCGCTTGATCATCGGTAGTCGGGTTGAATTCTAGGTTTCGCTGAGCAAAGGATTCTGTCGGAAATTGCCACAGTAACCGGTTCCAGTCCATACGACTCAGGTCATTTGACTTAGCCGTTCTGGCCGATCCCAAATAGGACTATTGCGCAACGCAGCTTTGCAATTGCGGGCCCTTGTTCGCTTTGCGTCACCATCGCCAGCGAGAAGAAGATGCGGCGATGAGATCAGTCTCGATTACCGTTTGGTGCAAATATCAGAAGAGTTCTATGGCAAGCGGAAGTCCCAACTATTAGCGCTGTAAGAAAATGTCAGGGGTTATTGCGATGTCTACCTTTCTCGCGAAGATCGCTGACGAACTGCGGGCTCGCTGAATGTCTGTATAGTCTAAGACCGCAGGATGCGCACCGCCCCTAGACCAGTCGATATAGCGGCGGGAAGATGAGATAGGTCCATCGTATACTGCCGACACGATGATTTGAAAGAACATCTCATCGGGAATGGACGTTGAACGAAAGAAAGACAGAACCTCGGGATGGGAATCGCAATATTGAAGGATGTTCCTAACAATTTCGATTGGAAGAGTCCACCACGCGGATCCGCATTTAAACGAGAGTCCCGCAGGTAGCGTCCTCGGGTTTCTATCGTTGATCCGAAACCCAATCCGAATACGCGAGAGGAGGCGCGCAATTTTACCCTCGACCATGATGTGGTGATACCTATATCGATATCTTCGACGATCTTCTGTCCAATCGAAATCCATCCACGGCACCTTGCACTCGTCGAGAGCTAGTGCAAGGTCTTGTGAAGAACGCAGAGATATGTCCTGGCCTGAAATGAGGCTTACGGTCTTTATTTGATCTGACTGAACGATCTGGCGAAATGCGTTGAGTGTTGCTAGAACAGTCCCGAGGCTTCCCCATTGACATTCCTCTCGCTTCTGCACAAGTACACTGGATTGCGCGACAAATTTGTTGTAGTTAACTCGTGCGTCCACATGCAGAAAGGTCAGTATTCGTGGTCCGCTGAGCGATTCTTGCAAGGCTCTTACCTGATCGGGCAACCGATGACACAGGACTATGATAGCATGCTTGGAACGATCTTCTGCGATCATGAAACCTTCGGTGACTCGAATACGAATCTACGAGTAGTATACCTCATTGAGCTTAAGCGCTCCTCGATTGAGGGCTGCCAACGAGTAACTGGTAAAGTCGACGAATCTTATCGCCAACAATTGTGGCATCGAACTGCTCGATCACTCTAGTCCTACCATTCTGGCGGATCCGCTCCCAATTGTCGGTGGACGAATAGAGACGTCTTAGTGCGGAAAAGATAGCAGACGAATCGCGCTCTGCGACAAGAATGCCATCGATATCATCAGAGACGCAGTCCGGAATCCCTCCAACCCTTGTTGATACGACTAGGCAACCGCTCGCTTGCGCCTCTTGAAGGACTACACCTTGAGTCTCAATCAAGTGGCCGTGCTTGTTGGATACGCTGGGAAGCACGAGAACATGCGATCGATGGTACTCATCTTTTAGATCGCTCTGGGTCATGCGGTCGACAAATGAGATTGTGTCTCCAAGCCCAAATCTTGATACGAGATGCAACAATCGATCTCGATCAGGACCGGTTCCCACGAACGTCCATACAAACGGAATTCTCGCTTGGTGCATTCTCGCCGCTGCAAGTACGGCATATGCTTGTCCCTTGTCGCGCTGCAGGCGACCAACAGTGAGAATGCGTAGAGGCTGGCCTGGCTCAGGCGGAGGAAGTGGTCTGAAAGGAAAGTCTTCTAGGTGAATCGGTTGAGGAATGATCCGGACTTTTCTTTCAGGACAGCCAAGTTGCGTTGCTTGATCACCGGCAAATCCCGTATTGGCAAGAATTGCGGCTGAATGACGATAGGCGACCTCGCGATATCCTAGGTCATTCCTACTAACACCGTACGGGTTCAGGCCGTGATAGGTAGAGATGAGTGGCACAGACCCGGCGAGTGCCCAGGGAATCAAAAGGGCAGCATCTTGGTCAAAATGAACGTGCAATACGCGAGCGTTCGGAACCGGACCAATCGAGTTCCGTAGGTGCAAGGTGAAGAGCGCGATGCGAAGTCGAGATTTCACACCCATCGCGATTCCTTGTGAGGTCCGAAGAGCAGCTATAAAGGCCGGTATTGCGGGCAGGGGATTGCGGACGACCCCCATGATTGCGGATCGCACGACGTCTATCGTCTCCCACGACAGAAAAGTCGCCTTGTTAAGGAACCTAGAGAGTGAAGGCTGCGAGTCATCAATCGGCGGGGACGAGAAGCTCAAGATGCGGAAATCAATACCCGCTTGATCGAGCTGCCTAAGGTGGGACTCAATCCAGGGCTGGCTCACAGACGGATAGCTTGACGCAACTACAAGAACTTCTGTCTTGCTAGTCGGATCTTTCATGAAGCAGTGGGATGCCTTGTATACCGAGTGCGAGAGAATCGCATTTCGCCTACTCGTGATCAGATTGAGGGGCGGGAGGCTCTGAGAGAAAGCGTCTAACGTTCTTGACCGCCCCGCAAGAGCAATTGAAATGCGCCGCAGGAAGTCGCCAGATCATCGTAGCTTCCAGACGCCACCAGGCGACCACCCTCCATTACAAAGATGACGTCACACGAGCGCACGGTCGAAAGGCGATGCGCAATAAGGATAACTGTCCTATTGGCACGCGCGTGGCGGATTGAGCTCATAACGGCACCTTCAGTGACGTTGTCCAATGCGCTGGTCGCTTCGTCTAGCACTAGCACATGGGGGTCATGATAGAGTGCTCTTGCGATTCCAATCCTCTGGCGCTGTCCTCCGGATAGGCGAATTCCACGATCGCCAACGCCAGTTTCGTAACGTTCCGGTAAGGCCTCGATGAACTCGTTCGCGCAGGAGAGTGAAGCTGCGCGTTCGAGCTTTTCCGTATCTACCGAATTGCCCGTCGAATCAAACGATATATTTGCAGCGATCGACTCATCGGACAGGAAGATTTGCTGAGGAACGTAGCCAATGTTTCGCTGCCACGCGCGGCACTTCGCGAGTGAGTCGAGAGGGCGCCCATCGACTAGAATCTCTCCTCGCGTTGGTGGAAGTAGACCAAGGATTATGTCCATTAGCGTTGACTTCCCCGAGCCCGTGGCGCCGACGATTCCGACAAAGCTCCCCGCAGGTATCTGCAAGCTTATGTCCAGGACGGCGGGATTTACCTTGCCGGGATAGACGAGAGTGACCGAGCGCAGGTCAAGTGCATGTTCGAAGGTCGATGCTGCCAACGCTCTATTGTCGTCAGGGTCTATCGTTGTTGAGCGGAGGCTCTCCGAAACCCTAGCTATAGCATGGTGTGCAGCCCGCAGCTTAGCCAATTCATCAAAAAGCCGCTGCAATGCAGGCATCAAACGATATGCCGCAAAAGCGTATAATCCGATAATTGGGAGAGCAGATGAAATCGAACCCTCTGTTGCAAGCAAGAAGAGAGTCAGGCCGAGCAATCCACCGAATAGCAGTGCTTGCATTGCGAGCGCCGGAATCTGACCCAACATTCCCGCTTGCACTTGAAGTTGTGCTCTACGCTCTGAAGGTACCAAGAACCTAGCGACCGTCATTGATTCAAGTCCTGCTAATCGAATCTCCTTAAAGGAAACGAACGAATCTTGAGCCATCCGCAATCGCTCGTTGTAGGTTTCGATGCGATCCTTGCCTAGCAGAAGCAGCCTGTTGCGAAAGCCCGCAGAAACCAGCCAAAATGCAAAGCCCATGGTGGCGGCTACTGCGAACGCCAACACCGGGTTGGCGAGAATCAAAGTCGTGACGATGAATGCAGAAACCAGTGCTTGAGAAATCACCTGCAATGAGGGCATCAATCCTTCAGTAACAGCAGCGTCCACTTCTGATATTACCGAGGCAGTCAGTTCTGAAGAATTTTGCTGAATATACCATGGGTAGGTTTGGTGCAGGTGGCGCTCAAGAAGGCGGCTACTCCAGCTAACGTTTCGATTGCTTGCAAATCTCAGCAAAGCCCAAGCGCCGATGCCTCGCAAGATCAGCGAAAGGATCAGGACGGCCAAAAAGGCCGTGCCGAGCCAGAGCATAAACGACGGATGACTGGAGAATCGATCAAGGCCAAGCGCAATGACTACTTTGTTTTGAGAGAAAGCGGCGGGGTTTGCTAGCGCCGACAAAAAAGGGAGAACTGCTGCTACACCTGCGACCTCGCTCGCAGAAACTACTAGCATTATGGCCCCAACGAGGAATGCTCTCCGGCGCTCGTGTCCATCAAGCATTCCGTAGAGCAGCGAGTAGGTTTCCATCAGGCTCGGGTTACTCATTTCTCGTGTGACCAAGTTGCGATGTTTGTCGTGTTGTACACTCTCACGCTACGAAGTGGAGAGTGGTGCGCCGGAATCGCTGCGGACCGGTTGTGACAGCGCGCGGAGGCTCTCGAAAGCCGTTTACCTAAGAATGCCTCGCAGCAGAATTCCTGTGTTCTGACGCGCAATTCGATAGCCATCAATGAGCGAATGGCCATCAAAGCTGTGCACGAGAGACGCCGGTTGTGTGTTGATGGAGTTAAATGAAATCCAAAACTCGGGTGTCTCCGCCAAAGTCGACAGATCACATCGCCGGAGCGAGGTTTTCCATGTCATGAAGTGCAAATACATGACGTCTTGTTGGTGTCCAAGGAACGTGCGATGGGAAAGTGTTCCAGAGTGCCAACGCCATCCGTTCACACGCGGCCACACATACGACCGACCGAGAATCGTGTCTCCTTGACCAGGAGTGTTGAAACGCCATTTTCCCCATGCGAGGGACAGGCCGAGCTGGGGGGAATGTTGTCTCAGTAGAGCTGTCATACCTACTTCGTCGTAGTAGGCGGGGGAGGAGTGCGACAACAGCTGCGGGTATCGCGCGTCCAGAGTGAACAACGTGTTTAGCTCTTCGCGATTTCTATACAGAGTGAAGTGTCCGCAGGTGTGATTCTTCCTGGCCGAGATAACATCAGCGCCGGATCGAACCTCCTCGCCAACGAATGACATAATGTCGCCCCAAATGACATCAATATCTGCATGCCCCCAGTAGGCATAGCCATGAAGGTGCTCACGGAATAGCACCCCAAAGAGCGGCCTTAGGTCGCACAACTTGTAAGGACGATCAAAGCTGATACTAGTCGACAGTATTGAACTCGCCTTAGCTGCTAACTCGGCTAACGTCGTACCGTGAACTCGAACGTTCGGAGGGAGGCCTTCGTATTGTTGATCCGTGACTAATAGAAACGAAATTTCGGAGTTGTACTGGCATGAGAGCAGAAAGGCCGGAAACCAGATTGGCAACGGGCCGAAGTAGGCTGCAATTACACATACGGGCCGGTCGCTTGGCTTCTGTTGAACAGTCATCGTGCTACTGGTTGAGAAGAAATCACTTGGTGGACAGCTCGAGTGAGGGAACACAGAGTCGAGGAGATCGTGAATGTCGACTGCTGTAGTCGATATCCCGCCAACCCCATACTGCGCCGGAGTTCCTCAGAGTCCAGAAGAGTGGCGATTGCTTTGGATACAGACACAGGATCGCTAGCGGGTACCAAAAACCCGGTCTCCCCGTCGATCGTTGCACCGCACACCGAGCGATCATCCGCGACGATCATGGGGAGCCTACCTCGCATCATTTCAAGCGTAGATAGGCTGTAGCCAACCTCAGCAGACGAGAGATGAAGTCCAACCGAGCAACTTGGAAAATACTGGGATGGTTCGTTCACTCGGCCCGCGAAGGTGACATACTCCGAAATCGAGAGAGTCTCCGCTAGTTGAAGAAGCGACTCGAGTTCTGGGCCATCGCCCAAATGGAGAAAGTGCAGATCCGTTCGCCGTGCGGTGTGAATGAGCTCCGCGATAGCATAAAGGATCGCGTCGATTCGTTTGACTCTGTGAGCCCTAGAAGCAGAGACAACGACTAGTCGATCGCGAGGAATGCGAAATGCTGAATAGGTGTCAGTCGGATTCGCTATGGGGGCCGCTGGGATTCCGTTGGCGACTGTGTACAAGCGACGGGCCGGATAGCGATAGACCAACTGATGGCGCTTCGTGGTAAAGGCCGATGTGCCAAATAGCGCATCGGCCGACACCAACGGTAGTCGCGCCACTATTGCCTTGAGCAACCCTTTTGCCCAAGGCGGAACCGATCGATCTCCTGGGGCGTGGTCATGAACAATGATTCTCCTCACACCCGCCAACTTGTATGCCAAGTATTTCAGAGAGATGGCGGGCTGGTCTGTGAGATACAGGACTCTTACATTGTTTGCTCTAATAAAACCAATCTGATGAAGGACTGCCCTTGGATGGGTTGATGTGAAGTCGACATAGGCGATTGTGAGTGGCGAAGACAAGACTGCCGTAGGTACAATCCCTTTCGATGGGTATGCGAGAATTGAGTCGTAATTCTCTCTTTCCGCTTCCGCGATCGAAATCCAGAACGCCTCCATTAACCACCATGCATAGCCAACATCAGGGGGGAAGTTGGCCACCATCAAGAGCGATGAGTTGAGAGGTGATCGCACTACCGTTGGCATAGGTAGCCGTTTAGGCGCAATCGGAAAGAGTCTTCATTGATTGACGAAGGCACGTTCCAGCGAGGAAGTGAGGCCCGCGCCACAAGGCGTTTCCTATTGAGCCAGCCACCCTCGACTCGGAATGCACCACGAATTCGCGTGCTAGCAGCTAGCGCCTCAGCGAAATCGGGCGCCAACCCATAAGGATACGCAAGAAAAGGAACTGAAGCTTCCGAGAAGTTCATGTCCAACCATTCTTGCGTGGACCGAACCTCCGCAACCGCCTCGGCAAGGTCGAGAGCCTGTAAGTTCGCGTGGTGAAATGTATGATTGCCGAAGCTAACATTTTCCTTGACTGCAATGAGCCTTAGCTCCTCAAAGTTGGCAATCCGCATTAACGCACCTTGCGGAACGGTGCCAGGTAAGCTCGGACTCGCGATCCCGCGATCGTCTTCCAAAAATGCCTTTCGATCTAATGCTGTCCAACTCCCAAGTCCTGCACGAACATCCCAGTGCGGAACTTGGCCCAAAAGAGCTGGTGAAATGAATACTGTCGCAGGAGCACCGGCTTCGGCACATGCATGCAGGCCGAGGGTGACCGCACCATGGTACGCGTCGTCAAAGGTGATTGCCGCACAAGGCCTTTCCGGCTGACCATCGTCAAAGAGTGTCGAGACAGGCACAATCGGCATGCAACCTGACACTATTTCTAGCTGTCGCCTAAACGAGGAAAGTCTAAGGTGTAGCGACACATCTCCGCCTATTGGCGAATCATCCGGAACAATGTTGTGATAGGAAAGCACCAAGCAATCTCCCGTCTTCACCCGCGAAGGAAGGTGCAACGCAGCCGAGGTGATTGCCGACCGAATAGATGACCGAAGCGCGCTCATGGGATGCCGGCAATCAGATGCGAACCGAGGACTCTCGCTATCGCTAACGGCAACGCCTGCCATACCCGGACGGCAGAGCGGTATCCTGGCGATTCGGATGTCGGGATATCCAACAGACCTGTTGCAGCACCAAAATACCACTGCAGTGGTTCATCTTGGCTGCCCCATTGTTTCTTGAACTTGTGTGTGCCAGACCCTTCGGTGCAGCGACCGAAGTTGAACACATCAAATCCGCGCTCACACGCACGTCGAATAAAAGCACCGTATAGTGCCATGTTCGGCGAAATCTTCTGGTAGCGTCTCAGTGCTGAAGCCCATGAGATCTCGACTTCACGACCGTTCTCGATGGCAAAACCAGCAGCAACGGGCGTATCGCCAAGATAGGCCACACCGATCCAAGCTCTATCACCCAGGGAATCTGCAAGTCGCTCGAAGAACCTGAGGCCGTGCGCGGGCGAACCAAGATCTCGCATGTGTTCTACGAACACTTGGTGATACGCGGCAGCGTGCTCACGTCCAAACTTCACCACAATGCCTTCTTTTTCACCGCGCCGAACCTGGCTTCGGAGTTTGCTATCGAAGCGCTTGAAGGTGGCGTCGTAGTCGCCCGGGACCAAATCCAGCAGCACGGTGATCTTCCGATTCACCGGCGTGAGTGTGGTGCTGATGGCAATACGCGATCGCAGTTCTACCAGCTTTGCACCGTGGGCCAGATTTGCCGCGGCGTCCGTCAATGCGGCCTCACCTTCGGCGTCCGACAATGGACCACCGTAACTCACGTACGGCAGCGACACGAGATAGTGCCCGAATACCAGTGATTTGACCCGCACCAGCGGCAGCACGCCAACTATGGCGCCGCCGCGGCGCGCGATCAGATAGGGGCAGGCATGACCGTAAACACCGGCATACACATCCCGCCACTCCCAGCGATGAAATGTGCTGCCATGCTCATGCGCTTCCACGAATGCATTCCATGCGAATGCATCCGATTCCTGCGCCTCACTGATCTGCAACGCCTGATCACTCATGCCGCGGCAAAGAGGTTCTGAAACGACTGGAAAGCAAAACGGCGCATCAGCTGTTCCAGCCGATCCGCACAGACGTCGAGTCCGCGATAGTGGCGTATCCGCGTCACAGCCCCAACGGGCAGACGAGGTTGTGTTGGATCCACTTCCCACGGGTGCAAATAGAAGACCGCAGGACGGCCTTCACGTAACACACGCGAAAGCCCCGATGTGGTAACCCATGCCGGGAATTGGCGAAACCATCCGCCTCCAGCCACGGGCACCTGCTGACCAGCGACAGAAACGACAGCTGGCGGATACTCGTGTAGTGGCCCCGCCTCGGTCTGCAGCACATGCGGTGCCCTCTCACCACTCGCTGTACCATATCCAGGGCGCGAGATGGGAAACCGGCTCGAGTCGTACGTATGCCCTTCTTCTACGAGAATGCGCGCCGCCCAGGGCACGTCATCCGTGAGCGAAAAACTTGGTGCGCGATAGCCGGTCACGGACGTCCCGCTCGCATCCTCCAGTGCCTGCCGCGCCTTTCGCACATCTTCGCGGAACGCTGCTTCGGAGATGGTAGGTATGCGCTGATGCCAATACCCATGCGAGGCCACTTCATGCCCCTGCTCGGCGATGCGTCGCACAAGAGTGGGATAGCGCTCGGCGACCCAACCCAGTGTGAAGAACGTGCCGCGCGCGCCCGTGTCGGCGCACAGCTGCAGCAAACGATCGGTGTTGCGCTCCACGCGGGATTCGAATGTGTCCCATCGATCTCGCGTCACATGGGACTCGAACGCGTTGACCTGGAACCAATCCTCCACATCTACCGTGAACACCGGCACCGCCCGCCCGAATCCGGGCGGACGGCTTTGCTGATCGGCGTTCACGGATGCCATTCCATCAGCGGCTCACTTGCGGATGCTGTCCTTACGGGTCCGCGGAAGCTTCTCCGAGAGACCATCCACGTATGGACGCTCGCCATGGCCGATGTAGATCTGACGCGGACGCGCGATCTTCTGCTCCTTGTCGAGGATCATCTCTTCCCACTGCGCGAGCCAGCCCGACACACGTGCCACGGCAAACAGCACCGTGAAGAAGTCGGTGGGGAACGCCATCGAGCGATAGATCAAGCCCGTGTAGAAGTCGACGTTCGGATACAGCTTGCGCGACACGAAGTAATCGTCGGACAATGCGATGCGCTCGAGCTCGAGCGCGATCTCGAGATCCTTGTCCATGCCCACCTGCGCGAATACTTCGTCGGCCAGCTTCTTCACGATGCGGGCGCGCGGGTCGTAGCTCTTGTACACGCGGTGACCGAAGCCCATGAGGCGCTCGCCCTTGCCGCTCTTCACGCCTTCGATGAACGCCGGGATGTTCTTCTTGTCGCCGATTTCGGTGATCATGCGCAGCACGGCTTCGTTGGCGCCGCCATGCAGCGGGCCATACAACGCAGCGATGCCGGCGGCAACTGCCGAGAATGGATCGACGTGTGAGGAGCCCACGGCGCGCACCGCGTTGGTGCTGCAGTTCTGCTCGTGGTCGGCGTGCAGGATGAACAGCACTTCCAGCGCCTTCACGAACACCGGATTGGCTTCGTACTTGGGCTCCGACATGCGCGCCACCATGGAGAGGAAGTTCTCCGTGTAGCTCAGGTCATTGTCGGGGTAGATGAACGGCAGTCCCTTCACATGGCGATAGGCGAACGCCGCGATCGTGGGCAACTTGGCCAGCAGACGAATGGTGCTGACGTAGCGCTGCTGCGGATCATGAATGTCGCGCGCTTCGGGATAGAAGCTCGAGAGCGCGGCGGTGGCGCTGCACAACATGCTCATGGGATGCGCGTCGTAGCGGAATCCCTCGAGGAACTTGCGGATGTTTTCGTGCACGTACGTGTGGTACGTGATGTCGTGCACCCATGAGTCATACTGCTGCTGATTCGGCAATTCGCCGTTGCGCAGCAGGTACGCCACTTCCAGGAACGTCGCGTTTTCCGCGAGCTGTTCGATCGGATAGCCGCGATAGCGCAGGATGCCCTGATCGCCGTCAATGAACGTGATGGCACTGCGGCACGACGCCGTGTTCATGAACGCCGGGTCGTAACTGAGCATGCCGAACTCATTGGCTTCACGCTTGATCGCGCGAAGATCCATGGCGCGCACGTACGTGTCGCCCTCCGGACCTTCGGTGCGGACACCGGCGGTGTAGGAGGAGCCGGTGCGGTTGTCGCGGATCTCGAGGGCGTCGGATGCCGCGGAGGCTGTGTTGGGCTGGCTCATGATGTACGGCTATCTGGGAGTGGCTCTAGGCAGTTGCCGGCCATGCCGGCACGTCCACAAAAGTTAAGGTGATGCATCACCTGGGGCAGGGCAGTTTGAGGGCAAATTCCAGACGTGATCCCACCGGGTGCGCGGCTCGGAATTCCAGGCGGCTTCCATGCGCCGCCAGCCACTGACGGCAGAGCGAAAGCCCAAGACCACTGGCTCTCCCCGGCACAACGAGGGGAGCGGAACCAGCACCGTCGTGGATCAGTACCTGCTGCACCTCAGCGGGAAGACCGGAGCCGGTGTCCTGCACACTGAAATGCACGATCTCGCCCTCTCCATCAACGGCCTGTACCGTGACCCCACCTCGCTCCGTGTACTTGAGAGCGTTGGTCACGAGATTCAAGAGCACCCGATTGAGCACAGCGGGATGCCCAAGCCGCCGGTCCTGAACAGGACCACCCCAGCGCAGAACCAATCCGCGTTCCTCGGCGATCGGATGCACAAGGGAGCGGACTTCATGCCAGACCTGGCCCAGCGAAAACTCGATGGGCCGATCGGTCGGAGTGCTGGGTGTGTGGCCGCGCGCCGTATCCAACGCATCGGTGGTCAGCGTCATCACACCAAACGCGGCCTCGTAGAGCAGACCTAGCTGGCGCTCCTGCTGTGGTGTAAGCGGGCCACTCTGGCCGCTGCGCAACCGCTCTATCAGCATGAGCATTGCCCCAAGCGGCGACCGGAGATCATGCGTCACCGACACCAACAGCGCGTGCGCATCGGACGCTTCAACGTCCTCGGCTACAGCAAGTGTGCCGCGCGCAATCAGCCCGGCCAGTGCTTCGGGACTGACATCTACTCGCTGTTCCTGGTCAGCCGCAGCGTCGCGGCTCCTGGTTTTAGGCACGGATCAGTCGTTGGCGCCGGAAAGAGCGTCCCGACGGAAGCCATGCTTCTCCATGAGACGATACAATGTCGTGCGATCGATGCCGGCCAATCGCGCGGCCTTGGACATGTTGCCGCCGGCGCGCGTGGTGAGACGTGAAAGGTATTCCTTCTCGAAGTGCGCGATCAGGTTGTCCTTGGCCACATGGAACGAGTCATTCATGATGCTCGCGGGCAGCCCTGATTCTGCGGCGCCTCCTTCCAGTGGACCGTCGTCATAGACGGGAATGTCGTCCGGAGTGATCGGCCGGGTGGCGTCGGCGATCACCGCTACGTGTTCGATGACATTCTGCAGTTCACGTACGTTGCCGCGCCATGGGCGCGACTGGAGAAACGCCATCGTCTCCGGCTCAAAGCCCGGAGCAAGTGCGCCGCTGGCGCGGTGGCGTTCCCACGAGCGCTTGAGGAAGAAATCGGCGAGTAGCGGGATGTCTTCCACGCGCTTGCGAAGCGGTGGCAGCTTGATTGGCACAACACGCAGGCGGTAGAACAGGTCTTCGCGGAGAATGCCCTGCTGTACGGCTTCCTGCGGGTCACGATTGGTGGCTGAGATGAAGCGCACATCCACCACTGCATCCTGCGTTTCGCTGCCGAGTCGGCGGACCACACCGTCTTGCAGCACACGCAGCAGCTTGGCCTGGAGCGGCAACTGCATTTCGGTAAGCTCGTCGAGGAACAACGTGCCACCATTGGCTACTTCGAGCAGGCCGGGCTTATCGCGATCGGCACCAGTGAAGGCGCCTTTCCGATAGCCGAACATTTCCGACTCGAGCAGGTTGTCCGGCAAAGCCGCGCAGTTCACTGGCACCAGCTTGCGCTGAGTGCGCCGGCTGTGTTTGTGGATGAATTGCGCGATCATTTCCTTACCGGTCCCGCTTTCACCGCTGATCATCACACTGGCATCGGTACCGGCCACCTTCTGGGCCAAATCCACAGCCTTGCGGAAGGCGGGGGATACGCCGAGCAGGCTGAATGATTCAGCTCCGCCATTTGAGCTCGGTGTCAGTAGCGACGAGGGCTTGATGGCCTCCCGTGGCTCCCGGGACGCGACTGAGGCGTGTGCTGCACGGCCTACCAGCACCTGCAGATGGCTCGCGCTGAATGGCTTGGGCAGATAGTCCCAGGCGCCGGCGCGTAGGGCTTCGATGCTGCTGGCCACCGTGGGATTGCCGGTCATAATGACCACTATCACACTCTTATGAGCTTCTACGGCCGCCTTGAGCACCTCCATTCCGGAGATGGGCGTCATATAGAGGTCCACCAGCACCAGATCGAACTTGCGGCGCCGGACCAAATCGAGCGCTTCGTCACCCCGCCCGGTGGACGAGACCTGATGGCCATCCATCTGGAGCACGGAGGCACACCCTTCCCGGAGCGTCCGGTCGTCGTCGACGACGAGGATGCGGAGCCCCGTTCCCTTGTCAGGGACCGCGGCGTTAGGAGCTTCGGTGAGGAAGGGATCGGTCATCGGCTAGTCGGTTGCGGCGGCGCTGCGACAGGCTGCGGCATTGGTTCAACGGTGAGGCAATGAGGTGACAGATCGCGAAAAAGCTGTAGCGCGCTCGCTTCGATATTCCCCAAGCCCTTGCGGAATTACGGCAGGAGATGCCGAGAGTCAAGGGTGTATCGTGGAACGAGGACTACAATTCTGTCCCATGACTGCAACAGTGGCAAAGAAGTAACCACCCTGTTGCGATTGTGCATCGCAAGCGTAAGCGCGATAATGTCGTGTTGCCCGGACCACCGCTGGACCGTCATACTCCCGGCATTAATCCGATCCTCAGCCCTGATTTCGAATGACCGGTTCCAACATCCAGCCCGCGACGCCGCGAGAGACGGCGGTGGACCTTTATCAAGAAGGCCCACCGGCCGATTGGGGTGGTGGGCAACAACCAGAGCCGGAAGAAGAAGGCGGTCCGAATCTGTCGCGTTATGTCGCGGCCATTCGGCGCTTCAAGTGGCTCATTCTGGCCTGCGCAGTCGTCGGTTTGGGCGGCGGTGTGGCGGCCAGCCGGTTCATCGAGCCGGAGTATGAAGTCAATGCGACGATTCTTCTTGAACAGGGAACTGGCGTTCAGGAACGTCGAAACGGCGGGCCCATTCAAGGTGCCGAATTCCTTCAAGGATCCGGCTGGCAAGACCTGTTGCGCTCCTACCAGATCGTTGATCCAATAGTGACCAATCTCGGGCTTTTTGTTTCACCCAAAGATCGAGCTGATAGTGTCTTGTTTCGGGACTTTCGAGTAGATCAACAAAGGCTTCGACCTGGCAACTATAGACTCTTGCTCGCGGGTGGTCGCTTTGATCTTCGCTTGCGTTCAGGAGTAGAAACCGCAGAAGGGGTCTCTGTGGACGCTGGGGCATTGGGCGATTCAATTGGTCGCGCTGTTGGCTTTCAATGGATGCCAGCACGTGCTTCGCTTGGAGGGCGCAGTGAACTTGAATTCAACGTGCAGACCCCACGAGAAGCATCGAAGACTCTAATTGGGAAGCTAAAAGTTGATGTGCAGCCAAGTAGCCCCTTTTTGTTCCTCCGGTTAACCGGAAGGGATGCTCGGTTGACCGCATCTACCCTGAATGCGTGGGTCGAGCAGTTTGTCACTATTGCTACAGCAACGAAGAAAAAAAACGTCACCAATGTCGCAGTAATTCTTGATGGTCAATTGGCCTACGCAGCCGGAAATCTTGCAAGCGCAGAGTCAGCGCTTGAGGAGTTCCGTGTTCGTACGGTCACCGAACCAACGGAGCGTCAAACCATCGCTCCCGGAATCGAGATGACCAACAGCCCCGTATTCGATAGCTACTTCCGCGATCGAATCATGGCGGACAACTATAAGAGAGATCGAGAAACCCTTGAGCGAATACTTGCTGGCGCAAACGCTGGTGGCGGAATTACGCGCGAGGCCGTGCTCTCTGTACCAATGGTCAACGCGGATCCGGCTGCAGAGAACCTCCGGAAGCTGTTGGCGGAACAAGCTGAGCGTGATGCCGTACTTAGGCGCCTGAGGGAATCCTACACAGATGAATTCCCGCGCGTGCGTGAAGAGACAGAGGCCCTCCGGCAGCTCCGCATTGTGTCGATTCCGAACGCCATGCAGCTATACCTGCGTGAACTTCGATTGCGCGAAGAAACGCTGAACGCAACGGTGACACAGAGTAGTCGAGACCTACGTTCGATACCCGTTCGTACGATCGAGGAGCAGCGCCTAAAGCGGCAGGTTGAAGTCGCGGCTGAGATGTACCGCAATCTCAACTTGGAAGCGGCCAAGGCGAAGCTAGCTGAAGCGCAGACCGTCCCCGACGTATCTGTGCAGGATCCTGCTGTTCCGCCGCTTTTCCCAACGCAAAACACGGCCCCGGTCATCATCGCCGGCGTATTCGCTGCTTTCCTTTTTGTCGGTTTGGCTCTAGCGATTCTTCTAGACCAGATTGATAAACGTTTCCGCTATCCGGAGCAGGTGACTCGCGAGCTGGGTTTGTATGTGTTGGGCGTAGTACCTGTTATTGATACTAAAAAGGGGCGTAGGCGTACTAGCGACACTGCAGCTCAGGTTGTCGAAGCATTTCGCACAATTCGCATGAACGTGCGCTATGCAGCCGATCCGTCTAGGCCGCTTGCCGTTACAGTGACATCTCCGGGTCCAAACGATGGCAAGTCCCTAATTTCCAGCAACCTAGCTCTTTCATTCGCGGAATCGGGAGCTCGCACACTGCTTATAGATGGCGACATTCGGCGAGGTGCGTTGGGCAACACATTTGGAGTAAACTCTAAACCAGGGCTGGTGGAGTACCTTGAAGGAACGGCGCTAATTGCAGAGGTTCTCCAGCCTGTCCCAGCTCACGAAAACCTTACCTTGCTGCCCGGCGGTGCACGTAAGCGTCGAGGGCCAGAGCTACTTGCCACTCCACGGCTGACTCAGCTCATCCAGCAGATGGTGGCAGAGTATGATGTTGTCATCGTTGATTCGCCGCCTCTGGGAGCCGGATTTGATGCGTTTGCATTGGCGACAGCGACCGGCAATATGGCCGTAGTAATGCGCGCGGGAGTCACTGATCGTAAGATGGCAGATGCCAAGTTGGCAACGGTACGTACGCTTCCCGTCCGAATCATGGGTGCGGTGCTCAACGGCATCGAACTCAAGGGCGCGTATGAGTACTACTCATACTATCAGGAATACGCGGCGCGAGACGAGGAGCTGCCAGCCCGTATTCCCGATAAGACGCGAAAGAATGTTTCATTAACGAGCGGAAAGGACGTCGGGTGATGTCGCACATCCATAGATCACTGCTCTCCAACCTCGCGTGGGTTGGCTTGAGCGCAATCTTGCTTGTTCTACCGGCTACAGCCGTTCATTCGCAGACAGCGCCCGTTGCTGGAGTGCAGCGGGCCAGTCGTGCAGACTTGGCAGGCAGACTTCAGCAGATTGAATCTCAGTTGGGCGCGAGTGGACTCAAGGGCGATCAGCGTGCACGCTTGACTGCAGAACGAGACGCAGTTCGATCGAGACTTGAAAGTGGGGACTTCAAAGTCGGTGATCGGTTTGTGATGACGGTCCGATTCGATTCAAGCAGGGTTGACACTGCTTCGGTTCGAGACAGTCTTGTTGTGTCGATTCTCAACCTGCCAGATTTCAGCGTACGAGGAGTGCTGCGTTCTGAGCTTGATGAAAAGCTCACTCAGCATGTGGCACGATACATTCGCAACGCTTCTATTCGCAGCAGTGTTTTGACTCGTATCTCAATTCTGGGAGCTGTCCGCGCGCCTGGGTTTTACTATGCCTCACCAGATCGGCCAGTCAGTGACATTCTGATGCTTGCCGGTGGTCCCGCGCCTGAAGCAAACCTCGGGCAGTTTGAGCTACGCCGCGGTACAATAACGCTTTTGACTCCGAAGCAGTCGAAGCAGCTGTTGGAGTCAGGTCGCACCCTTGAGCAACTGGACGTGCAGAGCGGTGATGAGTTCCGCATTCCGATGAAGCGCAAGATGAATTGGCAGTTGATTATTCAACTGTTCTTCATTCTCTCCTCATTGTTCTTTGCTGTGTTTCAGTTTTTGCAGTGGTACTATGGGCGGGAAGATCAGTGATGCTTCTCTGTTCGTAGAGAGAACGATGTCAGTAAAATCGGCGCTGTCTCATGCGGCACTGGGAGTTCTGTCGCATCCCAAGGTCGGGGCGATGCTTGCACGGGCTGTCCCAGATCGATTGGCGGTGCTCATGCTTCATCGCTTCGCTGTCTCACGTGAGAGTACAAGGGGACACAGTGTCAACGAGCTGCGAGCGACTCTTGCGCAATTGCGAGCTTGCGGCGTTCGGTTGCTCAGCCTCGATGAAGCGCTGCAGGAATACTCTAGCGGAGCGTCAACACGGAGTGGCGGGAGGCCGGCTGTTGCCTTTACTGTTGATGATGGGTACAGGGACTTTCTGAGCGTAGCATTGCCTGCCTTCGAAGAGTTTTCCTGCCCGGTGACTTGCTTCGTCGTGCCTGATGTTATTGACGGAAAAACTTGGTTTTGGTGGGATCGCCTAGATTTTGTCTTGCGGCGCCTCCCTATGGAAAGCCTGGAGTTGACCGTAGGAGATGAGCAGTTCGAAGTCCGTCGGAGTAGCTCTGAGTTCGCATGGCAAAGGCCCCTCGTGGCTATGCTAAAGCGTCGCTCAGAGGAATTCCGCGCGGAGTTTTTGGGCGCGCTACAGGAGCGCACTGGAGTTTGTCCACCAGAAACGGTTCCTGATGAGTACCGCGTAATGACTTGGGATGAAATCAGGAACTCCGAACTTCGAGGAACGAGATTTGGAGCACATTCTATGTCACACCCAGTCTTGAGTCAGTGCACGCCAGAGGATGTGCGTGCGCAAATGATTGGATCCATCGAGCGGCTGCGCAGTGAAGTGCGGTTACCATCTACGGTATTCTGTTACCCCTACGGGTTGGAGTCGGATTTTGGTCGGCGCGAGATAGATATTCTTCGCGGCTACGGGATAAACTTCGCAGTGAGTGCGCTACCTGGGCGAATAGATCGAGAGGTACTCCAAACTTCCGAAGTTGAGGATGCCCATTGGCGGATTCCGCGATTCTCCTTCGATGGCAGGAGGGGAATGACCCTTCGTCAATTGCTCTTGTCCTAGCTCTCAGCTGCTATCGTGCACTCTATGCGATGGAGCTTCGACGGCCAGGAATATGTTGTGGAGCTGCTTTCGAAGGCAGAAGCGCACAAGGTCGGTGCTGAGACGGAATGGTGGAGCAGTTATCCCGACTTCCCGTTGCATCAGCGTAGCATCTGGCCATCGGTCCGAGGACCTGAAGCATGGCGCATGCTTCGTATCGTTCCATCGAAGAAACAAGAGTCGACTATTTGTGTTGGCCTCTTGGTCAATCAACTGCGCGCATTACCAGGAAGTCTGTACATTCGAGTCCCAAAATTCGGAGTGGGGCTTGATCGAAAAATGAGTACAATTGCACTCGCGGCGCTGAGGCATATAGCGTGGCGTTGGAAGCGGGTGGTGCGTGTGCGCATCGAGGTCACGCAGCTAGAGAGACCAGAAGATTTAGAGCTGATTTGTGGTCGAGCGATTCAATTGGGATATTGGTCCCAGTCTCCCTTGGAGTACGAATTCACCCTCATATCACCAATCCCGTACTCTGTCGAAGATGGAGCTCGGCAGTTTCATCGCTCCGTCCTCAAGAACGTTCGAAAGTCGGTTAATGCTGGGCACATAGTCCGAGCATTGACCGATCCGCGCTATGCGGAACGTATGGGTACACTATACAATGAGACTATGGAGCGAACTGGTGCCGAATTGTGTGCTGTCGACATGAAGGAAGTGCTACGAAGCGCCAAGAACTTTCCCGAGAGTTTTCGGGTGAGTGGACTGTTTCAGCGCGGTGAAGGCGAGCCTGAGTCTCTTATGGCATTTCGCTGGTGTGGGGTCTCAGGGCAATTCGGGTACGACCTACTGGCTGCTTCTACGCGAGTCGAAGAGGCAGGCGGCTCAATACCAATGATGCCATCGATCATACTCGACGTCTTTTCATGGGCCCATTCTTTGGGGGCACGCCAATTCGATTTCGGCGGAGTTGTGCATGAGAACCATCCGCAGTACTCCGTCGTTGGTGGCATCTCTCGATTCAAGTTGCAATTTGGAGGGGTAGTGGAGCGTGTCGGATGTGATCTTGTATTTGAACCGCGACCGTGGTTGGCGCAGCTAACGGGATTGCTGTCGCGTGCCGCAAAACTGCTGAACCAAAAGAAGAAGGGCTCGGCTTAGCGCCGAGCCCTTCTTCTTGCATAATCTAAAATACTACGCTTGACGACGGCGACGCACTGCGACGAGAAGTGCACCCATTCCGGCAAATGCGAGGACTGCTGAAGACGGTTCCGAAATCTTCGTCAGGAAAGTCTGATTGTCCCCGTTCCACAGAACGTAGTACTCGGTCGTGTCAAAGTAAGAATCGCCAGCGATGATGTTCGGGGCCGAGTTATTGTTGTAGCCCGTGAACCCGTCGAATTCCGACCAGATGCTTCCCTGGTAATTGGCATGGTTAGTACCTGGGAGTGCCCATGCGGCATAGAGCGCAGCCTGGAGAGAAGCGATTCGATTCATGTCACCCTGATCAGGGTGATGACCAGTGGTGGCCTTCAGAGCAAGGTTGGCTGCAAAGTCGGCAACGGTGTAAATCTGGAAGTTGGTCGGCTCGTTGAATCCAATACCGCGACCACCATCGATGCACCAAACCAGATAATCAGTAAATGTCCGAGTACCAACCGGTGAAGGGAAATCAACTGCGAAATTGGCCAAGTAGCCGCCGCCGCCGCCAGAATATCCTGTCGCTCCAGTGCCGTACGGATTAGACGTGATCGTCAAAGAAACGGTCGGATCGATAGGCGCCTGTGCCTGCATAGTCATAGGCGCCAGCATCATCGCTGCACCCGCGAGAGCCCCAAAGAAACGCTTCATAGCTTGCCCCTGAAATGGAAAAGTGGTGACGGCACAGCGGAAGTCCGATGGAAGGCCATTTGGGTCGCTCTCCGCTTCACCAAAGTACATGAGCAAGCTCCATGCCGAACCCTGAGCGTGAACTTCATCTCATCGAACGCCGAAATGTTACAGCCAAAAATCCATTAAGTCAATGCAATAAAAGCGGTTCCGAGCTGTGCAGTAGGTCGGCTGCATGTCCAGAGGGGCCTGTTGCAGGAATGTACAAGATTCTTGGGTGTTGCATAGAAGCATCATGGTGCGGCCCGCCAGCAGCGATCGCAGCACATTTCCCACACTTCACAAAAGTTTGGCGAGCTGAGCTGGAATGGCCTTCGCGGCTTTCCGAAGCCTTGGATACCTTGTGACAATCGTGCGCGCCTATCCCCCGGTCTATTCGCAGGTCCGGTTCCACTCGGTCCTGAAAGCGATCTCAACCTTGGTGAGTCCGGCTGCTCAGGACTACCGAGCGGAGGTCATTCGCGCATTGGAAGTCAGATATCCTGGGAAAACGGCGGTGGTCACCGACAGCGGGACGAGTGCCTTGGCACTTGCTCTCCGTTTGTCGGGTGTTCGATCGGCCAGCAATAGCCCACGTGTTGCACTACCTGCATACGGCTGTCCCGACCTGCTTAGCGCCGCGCTGTTCTCTGGCCACCGGGTGGTTCTGTACGATCTCGACCCGCAAACATTGGAGCCTGAACTCCAATCGCTCCGCCATGCTCTCGCATTGGGCTGCTCCCACGTGGTTGTTACGCACCTCTACGGGCGCATCGTGGATCTAGAAGCCGTAATGCACGAGGCGAAGCGAACGGGAGCTCAAGTGATCGAAGATGCCGCTCAGCATGCCGGTGGCTCGTTGGATGGCGTGCGTGGTGGCGGGCAAGCTGATTGGGGTGTGCTGAGTTTTGGGCGCGGGAAAGGAATCAACGCGGGTGGAGGCGGCGCTCTGCTGATACCCCAAATGGAATCTGCCGCTTCCTTGGAAGCGCTTGGTGTGACGCCTGCAGTGTCGGGCATGCTCGGATTGGCGCGCGTCGCTGCCACCGAAGTGCTCTCTCATCCGCTCTGGTTTGGTATGGTGAAGACTATGCCCGGGTTGGGTGTGGGGGCTACGGAGTTTCATCCACTGAGTGGGATCCACGTCGCGCCGCTCACCGCTTGCACGCTTCTGTTGGATGCTTTGGCGCAGGAATCGACACTGCTCCGGCATCGGCGAGAAGTGGCGTCGTACTATCGTGATGCGTTGCAGCGATTCCCAGACGTGCTCTTCGCGCCAACCGCAAGCGATGAGGAGCAAGGGGCGCTGCGATTCCCGATAAAACTTCACACTCCTCCAGATCGCGAGTTGGAACACCTTGGAGTCGTGCAGTCATATCCTCGCACGCTCGCAGACTACCCGCAAATCGCCGACGTATTGGACAATCCATCGCACGCATGGCCAGGCGCTCGGCAACTCGCACGAAGTGTATTCACGTTACCAACGCACTCCCGGATTTCGTCGACCGTTCAACGTGCCATCGTTAATCGATTGATCGCCCTTGTGTCGGTCTCCAGCTAGTGAAACAGAGGGTAGTAGTATCAGACCAGCGATCGGTACAGGTGCTCATATCGTTCAACCATGGTGTTGAGACTGAACTGCTCAATAGCATGGCGCCTCGCGCGTTGAGCCATCTGATGCGCAGATTCGCGATCGCGTAGCGTGTCAATCAGGGCGTTGGCCAGCGCTTCCGCATCGTTGACCGGGACCAGTCTTCCGGTATGGCCATCGCTGACGATTTCTTCCGGTCCGCCACTCCTGGAGCAGACAACTGGGACTCCCTGCAGCATCGCCTCAATGGTGGCCAGCGAAAATCCCTCCTGACTCGACGCCAGAACGAAGGCATCCGCTCCACGCAGCAGCTCTCCAGGCTCAGGGACGAAACCGCGAAAGGTGACGGCGTGCTGCAGATCTCTCGCCGCGACTTCGCGCTCAAGCTGCTGCTGCAATCCGCCACGATCCGGCTCGCCAACGATATCGAGATGAATGTTGGGAATGAGCCTACGCACCAACTCGATTGATTGAAGAAGGAGTGGGTAGTTCTTCGGCGCCCGAATATTGCCGATCGCTACGACTCGAGCCATATCGCTTGAGCTACGCGTCCGCGCAGCCAATTGGACTGCATCCTGTGCGTCCAGATTATCAGGAATCGGCACGCCGTTGTGCAGAATCAACTGTCGGACCACTGGCATTGGCAGAGAAGTTGCCAGCTCCTGTTGTAAAGCCCTGGATACTAGCACAACACGATCTACACATCTCGCAAACAGCGCGCGCTTGATTGCCATGCGCCAGCCGCTGCGCCCCACATCGACCTGACCGTGCAAGGTGACTACGCTGGGAATACCGAGACTGCGCGCCGCAATGGCCGCATAGAGCGCGCCGTCGAACAGGTGGCCGTGCACGAGTTGAATACGATGCTCTCGAATCAACTCACGAATGAAGCGAATGAGCGCCAGATCAAAAGCACCACGGCTCGTGATGTAGCTGACGGGGAGGCCACGGCGATCCAGTTCGTCTGGCAGCCAGCTGCCTTTGCGAATCAGGCATTGCACAGCATGCCCACGTTCGGCAAGCGATCCCGACAAACGGGCAAACACCGTCTCTGCACCACCCGGGCCGCCGGTTTCAATGACTTGAAGGATGCGCAGTGGCTGCTCAGTCACGAGACCCCTTGTTCCTTAGCGCCGCAAGAACTCCACTGCGACGAACCAATGGCTTAACTCCGTGTTCGACGAACCGACGCAACTGTGGGCTCACCTGATATCGCGGGAAAACCGTCCGAGAGAAATAGGCTGGCAATTCCGTGGCAAGATCCTGCTTCCAGGGTAGCACATCGCCGAGAAAGTCATAACGTGTGGCCCCGGCGTGTGCGCCTGCCTCGATCGAATGCCAGGTCAGGACCATGCCAGGCGACCACGAACGATACTCGGCACGGTAAGAATTCTTGAGCAGGTAGCAGGTCCGGCCTATCGCGACGGCGGCAGTGTAAGCCACCGGTTCACCAGCATGCGTCAACAGATGGCTTCGCAGAAATCCATTCTGGCCTACTTGTTCCAGCACATCGTGATAGAACGCTGCAACATGAGGTTCGTTGGTCAGAGCGGACTGCGCATCGTGCTTCCAACTATCCTGTTCGATCCGGAGCACAGCCTGCCAAAATCCCTCGAATGCGCTCGCATTGTCGATCGAGTGAATTTCCCATGCGCTGTCTGTCTCGATCTTCCGCCGCCGGCTTCGCAGGTTGCGTAGAAGTTTTCCGTCTCGGGTTGTCAGGTAGTGCTCCCAACCCTGGGTGAGGTCAACGATCGCGCTTGGCTGTTCATCCCACTCCAGGTGGCGCCAGTTGTTCTCCTCGGTAATCCGCGCTGTTGTTCGGTCGAACCACCCACGCCGCTCCAAGCGAGCAAGTTCCACGCAGTGATTCGGTGCACCGGCAATGGCCGCCTGCAATGCCTGATTGCAGAAGTCGCCCATCGTGGCTGAAACAGCCAACATGCCGACCCGCCTGACTTGTACATTCACCGGCTGGCGCAGTGTGCCGAGTCCCCAAGGCGCAGGTACGGGCCCTATGAGTGGCAGTGCGCCCACCAATTCTCCATTGCGATAGCCAAGTATGAGATGCCATGGCGAATTCTCACCAAAGGCGCGCATCCAGGGAACGACCCAGTGAGGCGAGGCAAACCAGTCACCAATGTCAGCCTTTCCCAGCAATCCGTTCCATGCGTCGAGATGGCCTGACAGCTCACTCCACGTGGTAACGGCAACGAGCTGAAGTGGCGCTTCGGTGGAACTCACGAAGCGCCTTGGGGCTTGACCTCGGCGCTCGGTAGCTCTCGACCAGTTACAAACTGAAAGAGGCGCGCACTGGCCTTGCTGCAATCACCAGCATCACACGGTGTTGAAACAAATACGCCTTCCCCCCCCTCCTGTCGTTTCAGAAAGGCCAAGAGCGACATCAGTTTTGCCTTGCCTGCGGAGGATGTTTCCATTCCTGCTACTCGATACCATCCCCAAATCACACGCGCGCGCTTGCCTTCTCGAACAACCACCTGGCGAGCCGTGCGAGCCGTTTGATCCAGTGGACCAACCAGTCGTTGAGCGAGCACGATAGAATCCGCCGCAACCTGGCTTCCGGCGCCTACGAGTTCGGCCCCCTGTCGTTCACTCGTGTACACCACGCGGTCAACGCGAATCGTATCGACACCCTGATGCCACAAGTGAACCTCGTGACTCGATTGTCCCACGAATTGTGGCTCCCACTTGTTGCTGTCCACCGCGCCACGTGCGTCGTTGGACGAAGGCACGGTCGGCAATGCGATCCATCGCGCATCAGCGACAATGCCGCCGATTACCGGAGCGAATACTGGAGCATTTGTCTGAAGACGAACACCATAGAGCAACAGTGGCCCTGCGACCGCACATACTGTGGCGACAGGGACGAGCCAGGAAGGACGGCGCTCAGATGTGTGGGGCAATGTGGTTGTCTGCGCGCCGGTATCCTGCGGATATCGGCGCTCGATGCGCGATGCGAGCATAAAGAACACCATCATGGCCGCACCGAAAATCACCCAGCCAAACAATTCATGGTCCTGCATCAGTGATGACTGCATGCGCGTGGCGTTACCGATCAAGACCAGACCGATTACGCGAATCCAATTGGCAACGAGCGCGGATAATGCCGCCAAGGCTACAATGCGCCAGCGAGCCCGCGAGCTCTTGGTGAACATGAGCGCGTAGCTCAGACCGAGCGTGACTGCGGTAAGGAAGAAGCCCAGCCCGGAGCAGCTGTCCGCAACTACAAACTGACCCCACTGCACGGTAATGGTCTCGTCCTTGATGACCGCGTCAACGCCCAGGAGCTTGACGACAGTGCCGCCAATCACCGTGGCAATGAGTTGGAGCGGCCAGGTCAGAACTTCCCAGATGGGCAGGGCGAGTGCGAGTGCTGCAGCTGCGGGGCCAAGAGCGCGGCCAGCGAGCGAGCCATTCACGGTCACCACGAAGGTGCCAAGCAAGGCAAGCAAGGCAAACTGGCTGACCACTTGTGCCGACATGATCTGACCAGCCAACCAGAGAAACGACAATGCGGCAACTACTGGCAGCAGCACCGGCAGTGGTCGATTGACGTGACCGATGTCAGACCGACGCGTCCACACAAACCAGCCCGCCAGTGCCGCGGCGAGAAAGCCATGCGACCGATTTTCCAGCCATACGGCCGGAAATGTTGGCCATGTGGCCGCAAAGGCCGCCGCAACGAGAACCAATCCAATAGCGAGGGCGCGAATCTCGGTCCGAGCATGTGGACCCGACGATTCGAGCACGGCGGTGGAGGCAGTTGGCATGAGAGAACGATAAATTGAACGTGCGCCGGTTGGCGAGCACCTGCAGCGGCCCGCCCGCGCTTTCACCTTCCAAGACCACATGGTAACGGTTCTCGTCACGGATCCAGAGCAGCGTGCCGCGCTGGCGGCGGTGCGGTCGCTCGCCCGGAGCAAGTGGCGCGTTATTACCGTTGGCGTGCATCGAGGGCTGGCTGGTTGGTCTCGGGCCACGAATCTGCACGTCGGCCTCTCACGGGCCGATTGGCATGAACCGGCAGCAATGTCGGCTACGGTTCGAGAATTGGTTGCCAAGCATCAGATAGACGTGGTGCTTCCGGTTACAGACAAAGCATCTCGCGTGCTGCTGGCGTTGGATGGACTGCCAGCACGTGTGGCAGGTCCTCAGCCCGCTGCATACGCCCGGGCTAGTGACAAAGCCACTCTCATGCAAATGGCACCGGGTGTGGGTATTCGCGTGCCGCGGCAATTCGTTCTCGACTCGGCGGCTGAAATCGGGGGCCTACCCACATCGGAGACGGGGGCCTGGGTACTTAAGCCCGCGCGCTCTGTCGTCGAGATCGACGGGAGGCCCACCTCACTGCAGGTGCGCTTCGCTGAGAGTTGGACCGATGTCGGAACGCAATTGGCGAAGTATCCGTCCCAGGCGTACCCGATCATGGTGCAGGAGCGGGTGATAGGGGACGGGATTGGCGTGTTTCTCCTGCGCCGAGCCCGATCCACATTGCTGCAGTTCGGTCATCGTCGCTTGCGGGAAAAGCCGCCGGCTGGTGGGGTGAGCACGTACCGCGAGGCCTTGATTCCTCCCGAGAAATTGATTCGTCGCTGCGAGGCCCTGCTGGATCAGCTGGACTACGAGGGCCCGGCCATGATCGAGTTCAAGGAGGATAGTCGTTCGGGTGAAGCCGTCCTGATGGAGATCAACGCGAGGCTGTGGGGCTCAGTACAACTGGCCATCGACGCGGGCGTGGATTTCCCCAGTGTCCTGATAGCCGCAACTCTGGGGCTGCCGATACCTGCGCCGCGTCCCGCGCGTCAGGGAGTAAGGACATACTGGGAAATCGGCGAACTCGATCACGCGCTTGCCATTTGGCGAAAGAGCGCGGCGGAGTTGGCTGCGCCTCCAGGAATGGCGTTGGGAGCTATGGCGGCCTTGCGAGCGCTGCTGGATCGGCGCTGGTCGGACCGCGCGGAGGTCTTCCGAGTCAGCGATCCGATGCCATTCATGGGGGAAATACTGCGTTGGATCACACGCCAGTGACGATGCTGGGAGGACGGAGATGGATGTGAGTGTCATGGAGTGGATCGGTTGGATACTCGTGCTGGCCCCCCTCGTTCTGGGTGGCTACGCATTCGTTGCGTACCCGGCACTCGTATGGGGCTGGTCCAAGCTCCGCCCTGCATACTCGCCGCCCCCGGCTCCCGCGTCTGACGACGCATGGCCAGAGATTTCCATTCTCATTGTGGCGTACAACGAGGAAAAGCGTCTTCGCAAGACGCTCGATCACGCGTTGGCCACCGACTATCCGGCCCATCGTTTGAATGTGCTGGTGGTATCGGACTGCTCGAGTGATGGAACGGACGCTTTGGTTGAGAACTATGGCGATCCCCGTGTTCGTCTGTTCCGTATGCCCGAGCGCAGCGGCAAGCCGGCGGGCGAGAATGCAGCGGGCCCGCACCTGCGCGGCGAAATTGTGGTTTCCATCGACGCGTCCATTCTGATTCCGCGCGACTCCCTCAAGCCGCTGGTTCAGGCATTGCTCGATCCGGCAGTCGGTTTGGCATCCGGCCGCGATATCAGCATTGGCGACGAAGTGCGCGAGGGGAACAAGGCCGAGTCGAGTTATGTCGGCATGGAGATGACGCTGCGTTCCTGGGAAACGCGCGTACACAGCATTGTTGGTGCGAGTGGGTGCTTCTACGCCAATCGACGTCACTTGCAAATGGTGCAGTTGCCGCCGGAGTTGGCACGTGACTTTGCCGCCGCCAGCGTGGCTCGCCTCGAGGGCTATCGCGCGGTATCAGTGGACGCCGCGACATGTCTTGTCCCGCGTACCCCAACGCTCAAGGCGGAACTTCGTCGGAAGAGCCGAACGATGGGGCGAGGTCTCGCCACACTGATGTATCTCAAGCGGACGATGAATCCGTTCCGCTATGGCAGTTACGCCCTCATGATGTTCTCGCACAAACTGGTGCGATGGATGCTGTTCCCGGGGTTTCTCGGTTGGCTCATCGGCCCGCTGTTCCTGGTCAATTCCGCGCCGTATACGCTGGTTCTCACTTTCGGCATGATCGTGGGCTTGGTACTCGCGCGATTGGTGATCACCTGGCCGGACAATCGTCGTCTGCCGCGCCTGATCGCATTTTCGGGATACATCTTTATCAGTATCGTGGCGGGTTGGCGTGCATGGTTGCATTTGCTGCGTAACGAAAAGGCCGCCATGTGGGAGCCGACGCAGCGACCTGTCTCTGATATGCCTGCGCCGGGATGAGTTCCGGCCCGCTTCGCGTTCTGCAGGTTGCGGCACCAGCGCGCATGGGCGGATTGGAGACCGTGCTTGAGCAGCTTTCAGCTGCCCTTCACCTGAGAGGGCACCAGGTGAAGGTCGCGCTGGTTCTGACACCAGGAGATGAGCATGATCACCCGCTGGTAGCTGCTCTACGTGCTTCGAACGTAGAAGTGCTGTCCGTGGTGCTCGGCTCTCGTGCCTATCTGGCAGAGCGAGCGGCCATCGGAAGAATTGCCAGGGAGTTCCGTGCTGATGTTGTGCACACCCACGGGTATAGGTCAGACATCGTACACGGATTCAGTGCTCGATCATCAGGGATGGCCCACGTCCTGACACTTCATGGATTCGTTTCCGGATCCCTGAGAGACCGATTTTATGAAAGGATGCAGATCGGCGCTGCGAGGCGAGCGGATGCGGTTGTCGCAGTCTCGGGACCGATTGTGGACAGGCTTGCGCGTTACAACATCCGCGAGCGCGTTCACCTGGTACGCAATGCAATCGCTTTGCCATCCAACATACTCTCTCGCGATGAAGCCAGAACTCTCCTCCGGCTTCCTTCTGACGTACCAGTTGTGGGCTGGGTGGGACGACTAAGTCACGAAAAGGGTGCGGATCAATTCATTGAGGCACTGGTTTTGGCGCCCCCCGCGATCCATGGAGCCATCATAGGCGACGGTCCCGAGCGTGCAGCATTGGAAGCACTTGCCAAGGTGCATGGTGCTCAGGAACGATTGCATTTTGGTGGATCAATTGATCGGGCTAGCAGATTCCTGCGCGCTTTTGATGTACTCGCGCTGACCTCGCGAACGGAAGGAACGCCCATGACGCTTCTTGAAGCCATGGCCGTAGGAACGCCGATTGCAGCATTCGCGGTTGGTGGCGTGGCTTCGATGTTCGAAGGGGGAGACGTACAGCTATGCAACGCCGGAGATGTTCGAGCGCTCAGCGCGGCGATTGTGAGGCTGACAATGCACGGGGCAACAGGAATGGCACAGGCGGAAGCCGCCGGGGCAACCTTGGCCAGATCGTATTCGCTGGAGGCGTGGATAGCCAAGCACGAGCAAGTGTATCGCAGCGCGCTCGCTGCCAAAGGTCAGCGTTGAACTCCAGACCGATAGACTAGAGCCATAAATCTTGCAAAGAAGTAGGCGTGTAGATTCGCGATGCTCTGGAATGGGTTTGGCAATATGCTCTTATTCTTGATTGCTACGAAGTAGGCCGCTGTTGGGATGATCTGGGTCAGCACCAACACAATGGCGATCGTTAGCAGTGGTGATTTCGTGCTACGGAAAGAGAAATAGAGTCCAATAATGACCAAACCCATATGCGCGATTGCTGCGAGCGAATTTCGATTCCCGATATGGGCCCCCTGCCCGTGCCAGAGTTGCTTCTGAAAGAAGCTCACGATGGACTTTGGGTTCCCGAGATGCGCAGCCGTTACATCTTCGAATTGAAGGACACGTGCTCCTCGATCGATAGCACGACTGCACAGGTCCGTGTCTTCACCGCTCGAGAGCGAACCGTTGAAACCTCCCAATTCCATGAACAGCTTGCGCGACAATGCCATATTGCCGGCATTCAGCCATCGCCGTTCTCCGGTTCCTGAGGTATATGTCAAAGCATGCCAATTTCGTTCTGTCCAAGTCGTAGACTGAGGAAGTCCATAATTGCAGCCAATAATAGCGTCTTTGTTCGTCGTGAGGCGACTTCGAAGGCGCATGAGATAGCCATGAGAAATGAGAACGTCGCTATCGATAAAAACCACCCAGTGCGATTGCGAAGCAGCGACACCCTCGTTGCGCAGTCCGCCCGCTGTAGCGGCGTTCGAACGGATGACCGTGAACCCGCATTCGGCAGCCATCGCATCGACGCCGTCGTTACTGTGTTGATCGACAACGACTACTTCGGTGTTCCCATCAACCGCCAATTCCTGCTTGAGTGCGGTGAAAACTGGAGCTGCAAGTCCAATGCGATTGTGTGTTGGCACGACAATGCAAATGGAGTTGTTGGAGTGCTGTGACTCCGGCGCCTGATCTGAGCTGCTCATCAGAAGTGTAGGGATGATGTCAGGCAAGCCAGCGCGCGCGCCAACTTTCGAACATGAGCGATGTCCACACCGAAGAGGCGTAGCCATCGTGGCCGTTCACGAATTGTGTCCAGGTATCACGCACAATTCGTGTATCGAGTGGTGAGCCCTCAAGTGACGGTGCGCGGAACAGCTCCTCAGCCCACGGGCGCAGTGGTCCACGTAGCCAGTCGACCAGCGGCACGGAAAATCCTGTCTTTGGACGTTCGATGAGCTCGCGCGGAACCAACTGATAGAGAAGTTTGCGTAAAGGGGCCTTCGACTGTCCACCTTCCAGTATGGACGATGCGGGCAATCGCCAGCTCAGCTCAATGACGCGGTGGTCGAGTAGGGGAACGCGCGCTTCGATACTGGCCGCCATACTGGCTCGATCCACCTTGGTCATCTGATTGTCCGGCAGGTACGAAAGCTGGTCGGCCAATAGCATCCGATCGAGTCGCGTGGCAGGCGCTTCGGCTGAAAAGGCGGCGGCCAGCGCCTCCGGCATTGGGGTGTTCTGTCCACCGGCTCGCTCGGTCGCAACAAGCAACAAATAACGAGCCACATCCGAGTCGGACGACATCAATCGTCCAAGCTTGCGCAACTTGCCTACGACGAGCCGCTCATCTGGAACACTGCCGGACAAGGCGCGCGCCATGGCGTATGCCGCTTGCAACATGGCATCGGGAAGCGAAGTCAACGCGGCTCCGCCCAGACCACGCAGCGCCCGAGGCATGCGGTCCAGCTTCGGGAACAGTTGCTCGGAATAGCGATAGCGATTGTATCCGGCGAAGAGCTCATCACCTCCATCGCCAGTCAAAACGACAGTGACATGTCGCCTTGCAGCGCGGCACACCAGAAGCGACGGCAGTTGAGAGGAATCAGCAAAAGGTTCGTCGTATGACTCGACCAACGTTTTGACCTCGTCCAGAGCATCGGCACCACGTAAAGGGATCGTGGTATGCTCCGTGCCAAGGTGCCTCGCCACCGCTTCGGCATGTGCAGACTCATCATGCTCTGCGCTGTCGAACGCAATGGTGAACGTGCGCACCGGGGAGCGGCTTACGCGTGTCATCAATGCCACTACCAGCGACGAATCAATGCCTCCGGACAGGAACGCGCCGAGGGGGACGTCCGACTCGAGGTGCTCCTCCGTCACCCGCAATAGCATGGACTCGAGAGCACGCTGGCCCTCTTGTGCGTCCAGTACCTTGCCGGTCAGTCGGCCATTTCGCGCAGTCTCCTGAACAGACCAGAATGGCTCTGCCTCAGGAAGCGGTGCGGCTGGATTCCGAATGGTCAGGAATGAGCCCGGCGGTAGCTTGATAGTATTCCGGAAGACCGTGCGTGGGCCGGGCACATACAGCAGCGCTGCATATTCGCGGATGGCTTCTTCATCGAGTGCGCGCTGAAACTCTGGCGCTGCAACAATGCTCTTGAGTTCGGAACCATATGACACGACACCGTTGCACTGAGCTACGTGCACGGGCTTGATGCCAATGCGATCCCGGGCAAGCGTCAGGGTGCGTTCCTGAGTATCCCATAGTGCAATACCGAACATGCCGGCAGCTCGCGACAGCGTTTCTCGAATGCCCCACACCTCGAACCCGGCGCATAGTACTTCCGTGTCCGATCGACCCCGGAACTGCACGCCGGCGTCCTGCAGCATGCGTCGCAAGGTATGATGGTTATAGATCTCGCCATTGAATGTGAGCCAATAGCGGCCGCTGGGGCTGCTCATGGGCTGATGGCCCAGCGGTGTGAGATCGATGATGGCGAGACGACGGAATCCCAGCGCTACCCCAGCCTGTGGGTCCAGAAAAATCCCACCATCGTCCGGCCCACGGTGCTGAATGCACCGCGTCATGGCGAGCAAAGCTTCCCGGGCTGCTTCTTCCCGCATCCCGCCAGCTCGCCAAAATCCGGCGATCCCACACATATCAGTTCCTGGTTGAAGAAGACTGCTGCAGACCGTCTGTCATTTTGCCTTTCTTGCGTCGTAGTCTTCGCGCTGATCAGGGGCCACCGTCCCCACACCAAAGTACCGGCACTCCGGTCGCCAGAAATACCAACCGCTGACAGCCGCTGCCGGGGTCATGGCATAGCTCTCCGTCAGACGAATACCAGCGCGTTCCGGCACATCGAGCAACGAAAACAGCGTACCCTTCTCCGTGTGGTCAGGGCAGGCTGGGTAGCCAGGGGCCGGGCGAATACCCTGGTAGCGCTCCTTGATGAGTGCCTCGTTGTCCAAACTCTCTGCGGGCGCATAGCCCCAGAACTCTTTGCGTACGCGCTGATGCAGCCGCTCGGCAAATGCTTCGGCCAGTCGGTCGGCGAGGGCTTGCACCAGAATGGCATTGAAGTCGTCGTGCGCCGCCCGGTACTCGGCGGCCAACGCCTCAACGCCATGTCCCGTGGTCACGGCAAACGCGCCCACATAGTCCACAATGCCGCTGTCCGCAGGCGCTACGAAGTCGGCAAGGCAGTAGTTCGGGCGCCCATCGCCTTTCTTGTCGAGCTGTTGCCTGAGCATGTGCAGCGTGGCGTGCGGCGTGGTGACACCAGCGTCCGTCCACAGCACGATATCGTCACCAACCCGATTGGCCGGCCAGAAACCAAAGGCCGCGCGAGCCTCGATACGCCCTTCGGTCACCAGCTTGTGCAGCATGGTCTGGGCGTCGGCGTACAGGGTGCGTGCTGCTTCACCCACGACCTCATCGTCCAGGATGGCCGGGAAGTGACCCGCCAACTCCCACGTCTGGAAGAACGGGGTCCAGTCGATGAACGGCGCCAGATCTTCGAGTGGATACGGTGCCAGTGTGCGCGCGCCAGTGAACGTGGGAACGGGTACAGGTACCGAAAGATCGATACGCGCGGGATTAGCGCGCGCCGCTTCGATCGAAACCAGTCGCTCAGCGCCGCCGCGTGCCTCGCGCGCCTCACGTATACCCTTGTACTCGCGCCGGATATTGGCCACAAAAGGATCGCGCCGTTCGTCGCTGAGCAGATTGCCGGTCACGCCCACGGCGCGTGAAGCGTCGAGCACATGCACCACCGGTCCACGGTACACCGGTTCGATCTTGAGGGCCGTATGTGCCTTGCTTGTCGTGGCGCCGCCAATGAGCAACGGAATGGTGAAGCCCTGTCGCTCCATCTCGCTGGCCACAAATGCCATCTCTTCGAGACTTGGCGTGATGAGTCCCGAGAGACCAATCGCATCCACGTTCAGCTCGCGTGCCTTGTCGAGAATCGTGGCGCATGATTGCATCACGCCGAGGTCGATGATCTCGTAGCCGTTACACTGGAGCACCACGCCTACGATGTTCTTGCCAATGTCGTGCACGTCACCCTTCACGGTGGCCATGAGCACACGGCCGGCCGGCTTGCTGGTCGCTGTCTTGAGCGCTTCAATGAAGGGAATGAGATGCGCCACGGCTTTCTTCATCACGCGTGCGCTCTTCACCACCTGAGGCAGGAACAACTTGCCAGCACCGAACAGATCGCCGACCACATTCATGCCCTGCATGAGTGGCCCTTCGATCACCTCGATCGGATGCGCAACCTGCTGACGCGCTTCTTCGGTGTCTTCGACAACAAACGTGTCGATGCCGTGCACGAGTGCGTGGGAGATCCGATCACCGACGGGAAGACTACGCCACGCGGCATCTTCCACCACCTTGGCAGCGCGACCCTTCACCTGCTCGGCTACTTCCATGAGCCGCTCGGTCGCATCGGGGCGGCGATTGAGGACCAGGTCCTCTACGCGTTCGCGGAGTTCGAGCGGGATGTCTTCATAGGGCACCAGCTGCCCGGCATTCACGATGCCCATATCCATGCCGGCACGAATGGCATGGTACAGAAACACGGCGTGAATGGCTTCGCGCAGCGGATTGTTGCCGCGGAAAGAAAAGCTCACGTTGCTCACACCACCGCTGATCCGTGCCTCCGGAAGCGTGGCCTTGATCTGACGAGTTGCCTCAAAGAACGCGATGGCGTATCCCGCGTGCTCTTCAATGCCGGTGCCAATGGCAAAGATATTGGGATCGAAGATGATGTCCTGCGGCGCGAGTCCTGCCTTCTCCACCAACAGATGATATGCGCGTGTACAGATGGCCACTTTGCGTTCCACCGTATCGGCCTGGCCTTCTTCATCGAAAGCCATGACGATCACGGCGGCGCCATACTGCTTCACCAGTCGCGCCTGACGCAAAAACTCCGCTTCGCCTTCCTTGAGCGAGATGGAGTTCACAATGCCTTTGCCCTGCAGGCATTGCAGCCCCATTTCGATGACACTCCACTTGCTGGAGTCCACCATCACCGGCACACGTGCAATATCCGGTTCGCTCGCCACGAGATTGAGGAACGTGACCATGGCCTTCTGCGCGTCGAGCAGGCCCTCATCCATGTTCACATCGATGACCTGCGCACCGTTCTCGACCTGCTGACGGGCTACGGCCAATGCTTCCGTGTAGTTCCCTTCGAGAATGAGCTTGGCAAAGCGCGCAGATCCCGTCACGTTCGTGCGCTCACCCACATTCACATAGTTCGTGGTGGGTCCCACGATGAACGGTTCGAGTCCGCTGAGTCTTAGTCGAGGCGGAATGTCGGGAATGGCACGCGGAGCGACGCCGCGCACGGCGCTGGCAATGGCCGCGATGTGTTCCGGTGTGGTGCCGCAGCAGCCACCCACCATGTTCAGCAAACCATGCTGCGCCCACTCGCCAATCTGCTCGGCCATGCGCTCCGGGCTCTCGTCGTATCCACCAAACGCATTCGGCAAACCGGCGTTCGGGTGGGCACTTACCAGGCAGTCGGCGATGCGTGAGAGCTCCTGCACGTATTGGCGGAGCTGATCAGCACCAAGGGCGCAGTTGAGGCCAATGCTGATCGGGCGCACATGCGACACCGAATGCCAGAAGGCCTCGGCCGTCTGGCCGGACAACGTACGTCCTGAGGCATCCGTGATGGTGCCGGAGATCATCACCGGCAGCCGCACGCCGGTGGACTCGGCATATGCCTCGATCGCAAAAAGCGCGGCCTTGGCGTTCAGCGTGTCGAAGATGGTCTCGACCAACAGAATGTCGGCACCACCGTCAACCAAGCCCCGAGTTGCTTCGGTATATGCATCGACTAGCGCGGTCCAGGATACGTTTCTGGCGCCTGGGTTCTCTACATCGGGGGAGATGGAGGCTGTGCGATTGGTGGGGCCCAGTACGCCAGCCACGAATCGTGGGCGGGCTGGATCCCGTGCCTCGAATTCGTCGGCCACTCGGCGTGCAAGCGCTGCCCCAGCCACATTCAATTCGTATGACAGGGCCTCCATGCCATAGTCCGCCATGGAGATGGCATTGGCATTGAAGGTGTTGGTCTCCAGAATGTCTGCACCAGCCTCGAGATACTCACGGTGGACGCCCGCCACGAGGTCGGGTTGCGTGAGCACGAGGAGATCGTTGTTGCCTTTGAGGTCGTGCGGCCAGTCCAGGAAGCGTTCGGTCTGACCGGCTCCCCGGTAGTCAGTCTCTGTCAATCGATGACGCTGGAGCATGGTGCCCATAGCGCCGTCGATGATGAGGATGCGGGAGGCCAATGATTCAGGAAGCAACGCGATCCGACGGTCGCGACCGCGAATGCGGGCTTCTGGACTGGCGGACCGTTCGGCAGCAGCGGATTCTGGCATATCTTGAAACTATCTATGACGACACCCGCCGAGCAGCACCCCTCGACCTCCGCAATCCCGGAGTCTTCGCCACGCGCCGCCCTTATCGAGCGCCTGTTGGATCCGGAGCAGGTGATTGTGTTCGATGGCGCCATGGGCACCATGCTGTACAATCGCGGTGTCTTCATCAATCAGTGCTACGACGAATTGGTACTGCGGAGCCCCGACCTCGTGCGGGACGTGCATGCCGCTTATGTGAAGGCGGGTGCCGAGGTGTTGGAAACGAACACCTTCGGTGCCAACCGGACAAAGTTGGCCCAGTACGGACTCGACGGTCAGGTGGGGCTTATCAATCGTCGGGCGGCGGAAGTAGCGCGTGAGGCTGCAGGCGATCGTCGTCTGGTCGCGGGAGCCGTGGGGCCACTTGGCGTGCGCCTCGAGCCCTATGGCCCGACCAGTCGCGAAGAAGCGCGAGCCCACTTCGTGGAACAGATGCAGGCCCTCATGGAGGGCGGCGCCGACTGCTTCATCCTCGAGACCTTTGGCGATCTGGAAGAACTGCAGCAGGCCGTGCTCGCAGCGCGTGAGGTAAATGCGGCCATGCCGGTGATCGCGCAGGCGACTATCGGCCCTGATCTGCGCACGGCGTATGGTGCCACGCCTGAGGATGTAGCACGGGTGCTGGAGCGGTGGGGAGTGGACATCATTGGCCTCAATTGCTCGGTGGGTCCACAGACCATTCTCGAGGCCATCGAGCGCATGGCTGAAGTCACGGATTGCAAGCTGTCTGCGCAGCCCAATGCCGGTATGCCGCGCGAAGTGGGCGGGCGCAGCATGTACATGGCGAGTCCTGAGTACATGGCCACGTATGCACGGCACCTGGTGCAGGCTGGTGCGAAGGTCGTTGGAGGGTGCTGTGGTACCACGCCAGACCATATCAAGTCGATGGTCGAGGGCATCCGTCCGCTTGCTCCGCGTACACGCGCCGTGGTAGGCACTACCCGTGAGTTGCTAGCCGCTGGACAGGCCGTGCCAGGGAAGGACCCGGTGCCATTGGCCGAACGCTCGCGACTCGGTGCCAAACTGGCGTCGGGCCAATTTGTCACCAGCGTGGAGATCGTGCCGCCGCGTGGTATCGACACGTCCAAGCTCGAGCAGGATGCAGCAACGCTGGCCAAGGCTGGTGTGGATGCGATCAATGTGCCCGACGGCCCGCGCGCGCAGAGTCGCATGGGGGCAATCGCGACGAGCTTGATCATCGAGCGCCATGGTATCGAAGCGGTGACGCACTACGCCTGCCGGGACCGCAATCTGCTGGGCATGCTGAGTGACCTGTTGGGCGCAGGCGCGCTCGGGTTGCGCAACATGCTGCTCATTACCGGTGATCCGCCCAAGATGGGCCCCTATCCCGATGCGACGGCGGTATTCGATATCGATGCCATTGGTCTTACCAACCTGGTGGCCAAGCTCAATCGCGGTCTCGATCCAGGGCGCAATCCTATTGGAGAGCCCACGCGATTCGTGATCGGCGTCGGTGTGAATCCAGTCGCGATAGATCCGGACCACGAGCTCAAGCGATTCCACTGGAAGGTGGAAGCGGGAGCGGAGTATGCAATCACACAGCCCGTGTTCGATCCGGCGCAGCTCGAGCAGTTCCTCGACTCAATTCATGATGTACGCATCCCGGTCATTGCCGGCATCTGGCCGCTGGTGAGCGCGCGCAACGCCGAGTTTTTGGCCAATGAAGTACCTGGGGTCACCGTGCCGCAGGAGGTGCTAGATCGTATGCGGCGCGCAAACGAAAAGAGCAAAGAACACGCGGTCGCCGAGGGTATTGCGATTGCCCGCGAGGCACTTGAGCGCGTACGAGGAGCGGTGCAGGGAGTCCAGGTGAGTGCGCCGTTCGGGAAAGCGGAGTTGGCGATGCAGGTGTTCGCCTGATGGAGACGACGACGCGGCCTCAGGCTCACATGCTTGCGCTGGGCTTGGCGCTGCTGTCGTTGGCGTTCTTCGCGCTGAATATCGACTTCTTGATGCGTGGGGATGCTACGACCTACGCCACATATGCGCTGCTCGGCAAGTTTGATGATATCACGCTTCACAACGGCTACTACTTCCTCATGTATGCCGTGCAACGCTGGTTGGCGCATCCGCTCGGCATACCGGTACATGAAACACTGGCTTGGGTGAATGTCCTGTTTGGAGCCATTGGTACCGTTCTGGTGTTTCGGCTCATTGAGGAGCTGATTGGCAATCGTGCTGTGAGTGTGGCCGCGGCGGTGCTGTTCATGGTGTCCGGTCGTGTCATCATGAATGCAACGAGCAGCGAGATCTACATGATGCAGACGGTATTCGTGCTGCTCTCGATGCTCTGCTATGCGCGCAGCCGTCCATTCAGCGCGGGTATCTCGGCAGGTATAGCGCTGCTAGTCTCACCGCTCAGCGCATTTGCCTTCCTGTTCTTTCCCGCGTGGGAGCTCACCAGAAAAGATGGTGTGCAGTGGAAGACATTCGGCGTGTTCGTATTGGCGGGGACGCTAGTCTATGCTCCGTATCTGCTGACCTGCTGGCGCGAGCTCTTCTGGGGACGTCGCGGCCTGCTGGTGGTACGGGAGGCCGCACGGATGGATCTGTCACTGCTCGCGGTCAATACACTTAAATATCAGTTCAAGCACTACACGGCCCTGTGGTTATTGATGATACCAGCCGTCATCCATTGGCGCGAACAGCGGCGTTTCGCCTGGATCTCGTTGGCCACGGTTCTGCCGCATCTCTATATCGTCGCCAAGCTCACGACGGAAGATCATACGTTCCTGCTGAATGCGGATGCTTTCATTTGCGCGTGGATGGCACTCGGTGCTTTTGTGTTGGTTCGCGATCGCCGTTTTCGTTGGCTCGCTCCGGTCCCGCTGGTGCTACATCTTGGGCTCTACCTGCGCGCCGGAATGCTATTCAGCGGCGAGCACAACAAGGGCTATGCAGACGAATTGAAGAGAATTGCGCAAACCCATATTGTTGGCAAAGCTGCCGTGATGATCACGGACTGGGATGTCGCTATTGCCATGACACACTTCGGTCGTACCGCTGTGAACAGCATTCCAGAGAAAGACCCCCTGTTCAAACAGATGTACGATCTGACGACCGATGTCGGACCATGGCCATCCTTGGACGGTGTTGACCTCTATCTGCTGGATACCTGGTCGCCTTCGCCCATCAATCGGATGCTACGTTCTCCTGAGTCGCTGGCAGCGCTTCAGCAGTCAATGTCTGTCCGCCGAATGGCGGAAGCTCGTCTCGGGATTGCATGTGAAGAGATGGCGCACCTGACACACACCCTCTACAAGTGTGAGCGCACCGGTGCGCCGCTAACTCCCTAACCATGACTGAACAGCGCACGGTCGTCCGCGATCTGGTATACGAGCGCCGACGCGTGACGTCATGGGGGCATACCCGATATGGCGAAGGGCAAGTCTTCACCGCGCGTACGGCCGACCATGTTGCCGAAATCTTCGGCAGCCTGAAGGGATCAACAATTGTGGCCCGAGGGCTTGGACGGAGTTATGGGGATTGCTGTATCAATGATGGTGCAGCAATGGTGGATATGGTTTCTCATGATCGGGTACTCGAGATCGACGGCCGTCAGGGCCGCGTCGTATGCGAGGCCGGAGTTTCCCTTCGACAACTCGCGAGTATTGCGCATCATCATGGATGGCGTCTGCCCGTCTACCCGGGAACGGGGTTTGTCACGGTTGGTGGAGCCATTGCCAATGACATCCACGGAAAGGAGCAACATGTCGCCGGAACTTTCGGGCATCATGTACTGTGGATCGATCTACTAACACCCGACGGGTTGATACGTCGTGTATCCACCGCTGATGATGCGGAGCTGTTTGCGGCCACCGTAGGTGGTGTTGGGTTGACAGGGATTATCCTTCGCGCCGCCATACAGTTGGCCGCCGTGGAGAGCCATGCGATACGCGTTGAGGAACGCCGGTGCTCGGACATAGAATCCATCGCGTCTGCACTCGAATCTGGCGCATCCCGCTATCCAAGTATGGTTGCCTGGCTGGATCTAATGTCGGAAGGCCCGGGGCGCGGGATACTGGAATTCGCGGAGCCAGTCGATTCACCCGTTTCTGATGTACGGCTTCGGGGCACTATCGATTTGCCTTTCCGGTTCCCCGAATTTGCCATCAATGGAATCAGTATGCGTGTGTTCAATGCACTTGTGTATCACCGTATAGCGTCCGGCGGGCGCGTGCGCGTTCTGCATCGCAATCAGCTGGTATTTCCACTCGACGCACTAGGTGAATGGCACAGAGCGTACGGCAAGCGCGGGCTGTTTCAGTTCCAGTGCTGTGTGCCGACAGTCGGGGCGGTGTCTACCTTTATGCAGATGCGCGATGAGCTGGTGCGAGCAGGTATTGGTTCCACGCTGGCCGTCATGAAGTGGGTCGGTAAGCGTGGTGCAGGTACTCTGTCTTTCACCAGACCCGGTCTTTCGTTGGCGATGGATTTCCCAGGGGGCAGCGCTACGGTGGCGCTCATTCATCGTCTTCAGCAATTGGTGGTTCGCGCACAGGGCACGGTGTACCTGGCAAAGGACGCCTGTCTCCGACCCGAGGAATACCGGACGATGTATGAGGAAGCTGGGGAGTTCGCCCGCCTGTTGGAGCGAGTGGATCCTCAGCGGCTAATGCAGTCGGATATGTCGCGCCGACTGACCATGCACGAGGGATAGCCATGTCATCACCAGAATCGCCCTTGTACGATGATGTGCCATTGGTCGTGGATCTCGATGGCACACTGGTCTACTGCGACACACTGCATGATAGCCTGTGGTTGATGGCGCGAGCGCGACCGCTTTCGCTCGCAGGATTGCCATACGCCTTGAGCTCAGGCAAAGCACCTTTCAAGCAGTTTGTGGCTGGTCAATCGCAATTGGATGTGAGGACCCTTCCGTACAATGAATGGGTCCTCCGCCGTATCAGAGAAGCCGCAGGGCGTCGCCGTGTTGTGTTATGCACTGGTGCGAATCAGCGAATCGCCGACGATGTTGCTGCGCATATCGGCGCTTTCGATCTTGTGATCGGATCGGATGGAACGTCCAATTTGACAGGGGAGGCCAAGGCCTCGCGCTTGGTGCAGTTGTTCGGTGAACGAGGGTTTGACTATGTAGGGAACTCCATCGCTGACATGCCGGTCTTTCGGCAAGCGCGACATGCGGTAGTCGCAAATCCGGCATCAGCGTTGCTTCGAAGGATCTCAGAGATCGGAAATCTCTCGGAGCAAGAAGTGCGAGGACCCGCCGCGCTCAACGCACTGTTGAGTGCTATGCGACCGCATCAGTGGTTGAAGAATATCCTCGTTTTCGCACCACTTTTGACGGCGACTGGAGTCGAACAAGCACGTGGACTCCTCGCCGCCCTGCTTGCGTTTCTCTCTTTCAGTCTGGTGGCGTCGAGCGTCTATCTCGCGAACGACTTGATGGATCTCGAAGCTGATCGGCGACATCCGCGGAAGCGTGGTCGCCCGCTGGCTGCTGGCACATTGTCTGTACCAATCGCGGTTCTTGGCGCTCTTGGGCTCCTGGTCGGCGGGTTTGGTATTGGCTGGCAGTTGGAGCAGAGATTCGTCGCTGTGCTTGGTGCATATGTGCTTGCAACGGGCATCTACATGGTCAAGCTGAAACGCGTTCCCATTCTGGATTCCATTGTACTCGCCTCCCTCTATACGCTACGGATCATTGGTGGTGCCGCTGCCATCGCCGTCATTCCTTCCTTTTGGTTACTCGCATTTTCCGTCTTCTTTTTTATGAGCTTGGCCCTGGGAAAGCGATATGCCGAACTTGTAGAGCTTGAGTCAGCGGGCACTGCCAAGGCGATCCCTGGGAGAGAGTATCGCCCTGAAGACCTGCAAACTTTGCTGGCACAGGGAAATGCTACGGGCTGTGCTGCAGTGGTCGTATTGGCGCTCTATATCCACAGCGGTCTAGAGCCAGGACAATACCGGCATCCGGAATTGTTGTGGGCGTTGTGCCTCGTCCTGCTCTATTGGATAAGCAAGTTTTGGTTGAACGCGCAGCGGCGGGAAGTGATTGGCGATCCGGTCATCTGGGCAGCTACCAATCGTGTGAGCCGTGGGTTGGCCGTGCTTGCAGTCCTCCTTGTCATGGCAGCGCGTTGGCTTCCCGAATCGGCTCTGAGCCTTTGGTAGCATCACAATTCACTTCAGAATAGACAATTGTTGCTGTCGGGCCACCGCCGCAGGCGTTGTGCTGGCCCATCGGACTGGAGAGTCCAAAAACTGAAAAAACAGGTTCGTTTGATGACGTTTCGCTCATATACGGACTGAGCCGCACTTCTAGGGCTGCTTTCCTTGGGCCGTTCGCTGGCCAACTTCTTGCTGGATGTGACACCGACCGACGTTCCGACGTCTTGCACGTACCCCCGGAATACGCCACTCTCCGGTTCCCCAATGTCCGGCATAAATCCCATCTCCTCCCTCACTGGCGGCCAGCGACCTGCTCCGCGTCGGGCTACTCCCCGATCGCGTGATGCCGTGCGCCCGCTTGCGGTCGTCCCCAAGAGCCCGTTTGACGACTTTGAACCGCGCCCCCGCTCTGAGCTGGCCATGCGGGTCTTTAATGTCATCATCGCCGGGCTCATGCTGGTGGTCGCCGCCCCGATCATGCTGGTGGCCGCCCTGATCATCCGGGTGACCTCGCGTGGCCCAATCCTGTACATGCAGGAGCGGGTCGGCCTCGACCGCCGCTGGAATCGCACTCGCGCGCTCAATGAGCGTCGCCGCGAAGACCTGGGCGGGGCGCCGTTCACGATCTACAAGTTCCGCTCGATGCGCGTGGACGCCGAGGCCAATGGCCAGGCAGTCTGGGCCAAGAAGAACGACGATCGCGTGACCGGCTTCGGCAAGATCCTCCGCGCCACCCGCATCGACGAGCTGCCCCAGCTCTTCAATGTGCTCAAGGGCGACATGAACATCGTGGGCCCCCGCCCGGAGCGTCCGTCTATCTTCGTGCGTCTCCGCGAACAGATTGACGAGTATCCCGTGCGTCAGCGCGTCCGCCCCGGTATTACCGGCCTCGCGCAGGTCTCCAACCCGTACGACCAGACCATCGATGACGTCCGCCGCAAGGTGGAGTTCGACATCATCTACATGCGTCGGCAGTCACTCGGCGAAGACATTCGCATCATGCTCAAGACGGTCCCTGTAATGGTCCTTCGCATCGGTGGCTGGTAAGACCGAAAGAACCACGAGCAGGGCAGACGACATATCGAGTGGGTGGGCAGACTTCCGGGCAACTGGTTGTCAGCTCACCCGCTTCGGTTTTTGCTTGATCACAGCGAATTTCCTTTTTGAAGTGAGCGCTAATGAAGAAGTCCAGTAATGGCGTCCTGTTCGTTCCACTGCATGCGCACTGTTCACTCGCATGAATGTGGAGCATATGAACTCCGTGGCTGGCGATTCCTGACGGTCGTTGACTCTGTCTGGACATTCGAGAATCATCAGATATGTCCCTGCCACAGTTCTTCCTCGGGGGCGGTATTACCGCCTTGGACCTCGCGATTCTTGGTGGCGCAACGCTTCTGGTTTCTTTTCTGGTTGCAGCGGCTGGTCCAACCGGGGGAATGCAGCTCGCCGCGACCGCTGCAGTAGTACCAGGACCGGCTGTCATTCCCATCCACGCGTGGACGACCGGCTTTTCTGCGCTGTTCCGGGCACTGACGCTTCGTGCCCATATCGATTGGGGATATGTCGGTCGATTCGTTCCGGCATCTGCCGTGGGGGCGTTGCTGGTCGTTGGCGCGTACTCGCGAATTCAAATTCCGGAGCTGCAAGTCATCGTTGCCGTATACATCCTTTCCACATCGATCTACGAGTTGACCGGCAAGGGGCTTAGAGTCCGTTTCGCTCGACCTTATCCTTGGTGGGAAGGATTGCTGACCGGTTTCGCCAGCGTGATCATCGGTGCAACGGGACCCCTACTCATGGTGCTGATGCAGGACCACGTGCCGGATCGCCTGCGTTTGTCCGGCACGTTCTCCACCTGCCTGGCCTTTCAGCATCTTTTCAAAATTGTCGCATTCGGTCTCATCGGCATTTCGGTATTCTCGTATTTCGGGGCCATTCTCGTGGTCACTGTTGCGGCAGCCGTCGGGACGCTCGCGGGCAGCCGAATGCTTCTTAAAGTCGACGAAAAGCGATACCGCAAAGTCCTCGCGGGTATGCTCTGTCTCACCAGCGCGTGGATTCTGCTGGACAGTCTGATCTTGGTGACACGGCGCTGAACGACTGGCTTACTCCTCGCTGCGCTTTGCAAATCGTGCCGCAATGGCACCAAGCGCCAGTGACGCATAGATCCACCCGGCAATTCGGTAGACGACCAGCATCAGCCCACCGAGTTTCCCGAATTTACGATTCTCTGCCGGGATCCAATATTCGGTTTGTTGCAGGTCTATGACCGGAAGGAATGCATCGAGAGCCCAAGGAATAGCATAGAAGCTCGGAAACTCCGATGAGCCATCGCCAATGGCCAGGCACTTTTCGAGTGCCGTGGGTTTCACACTCAGAATTGAGCGGAACGCTACAGGGTCACCTGGGATATGGCGCGCGGCGCAGTCTTTCCACCCAGTCGTCGCGGTGGCTCCATCATGGGCGGGCGTCATACTGCCAACAACGAAGAGCGCCTTTGAGCCAATGACACCACCGACGATAAGTATCGCCGCAATCATATGCAGATGTCTCGTATTGTACCCGTATCCTGTAAGGCCCCTTAGTACACTGTCAATCACCAGCAGAATTCGGACCTCTATTGCATACAAGAAGGACCCAATGCTAGCTGGCGTGTCCACCATGAGCTCACCTACACAACTATCAAGAACCTGTTGGAATAGAAGACAGGCATTTCGTCTAACGGTATTTCTTGTTTCATTCTTCGGTGACGTACCATCGCCTTGGATTGAATGATTCGGAGTGTCGCCGTTGACCTGATCGGATGACCCATGGCCAAAGTGTCGCGTCACTTGCAACAGTATTGCTGACATGCCCCTCTGTACTGCAATGAGCTGCTGGCGGGTCTTTGACAGGGCATTGTGCCACCAAATGTAGTAGCGAACGAATGTGGCACGCAGAAAACGTATTCTTTCGCGCCGTGGACTTCCTCGCATACCCCGAAGATTCGTCTTCGCCGAAACTGCCAAGTTTCGTCTTGTAATTCGAGTGCGGTGTTCGTACTTCCCTCGCAAAACCTGTACTCGACGTGCTTCGGCTTCGAATCCTTGTTCTCTGAGAACACGTGCGAGTTGTGCGTATGGCTGTGGAGAAAACGGCTTCGTTCGAGGCGACGGAACATCCTTGCTTTTCCCTCCGCAAAATGGGGGCAGCTTCAGGTCTGGCTTGGGGAGCCAATGATTGAACCTGAATTCAATGTCCGCCAAGGATTCCGGCGCCAGGCGAGAGTATACCATGCTCTCCAGTGAAAGGTGCCAGCTAGAGCTCTGCTTCGTGATGTGAAGATAGTTCGTCGGTACATCAAGTAGTTCGGTCGTTTGCATTGCTCGTAGCTCGACAGAACCAATCAACTCTGCAGGTTTGGTCGAAGGTAGAAACATAGAAGGGTGCTCCTTATATGGCGCAGTCCGTTCCTCCGGCGCCGCTATTGCTGCGGTGCTGGATACCTCCTTGTAGAGTAAGCGCAATTCACGTGGCCTCTCATCGACGGTGCCGCGCCTGTGCTCATTGCCGCCGCTCATAATCAGTCGACCCTTGATTTCTGTCTCCACAAGTCGCAGAGCACTGGGGCCGATCTTGTTCGCAGACTTCAATGTTTGGTACTTCTGAAGCAGTTCTTCGGTTTTAGGTGAAGTACTCCACGATGCCGCAGATCCATCGTGTAGGATGGCACCTCGCAGCGAGACAGATCCTCGAATCCAAGCTCCTGAAAGGTCAATGCCATTCAGCGCAGTGAAAGGACCTTCGTCGTCTTTCCTCTCTTGCAGGTCTCTGACTATCCTGCTTCCGACATCCCTGACGACTCCGCGAAAATATAGGGTGCCGTCGACATCACATCGGGTTCCCCTGACTGCATGAACGATGCTACCATCTAGCCAAACGGATTTGAGTTTCGCCGCCTCGAGCCGTAGACTCCCGTTAATAATGCAGCATTCAAGTGAAAACGCCGGGACGTCTAGGCACCCTCTGAGGTCGAGATCCCCTTCGATCCATAGGCCACTCAATCGGATTGGAAGTGAGTATTGCAGATGGCCCGACCACTTCTGTAGCTCATCCGACAACTCGCGAGCACCAACGAGATATTCGCGTAACAAGGGCGCGCAAATTTCGTAGCCTTCGCAGTCAAGCGTAGCGCCGCGTACGCGGGCCAGATGGATGGTTTGGAAGAAATGCTTTACCGAATCGCCCTCGATCGGCGTGCGGGAATGGGCTGCGTCCATGGCAAACCTCAAGGGGAATCGGTCGGCCGGGTTCTATTCCGGAGAGATCAACACCTGCAATACGAATTGCTTTTCATCGACCATCGCGTCTAGAATGTGCACTCATGCTCCAAAGGGCAAGCAAGGGAGGGTGCAAGTCGTCAGCTCACCCGCTTCGTCTTTCGCTTGAGAAAATCCATGAGCACGAACTGCCCGAGGCTCATGGTATTGGTGAAGTACGCCTTGCCGCGGCTGATCTCACTTACGCGCTTCACGAACTCCACGAGCGCCCGGTCGCGGGCCAGCATGAAGGTGTTGATCATGATGCCACTCTTCCGGCAGGCGGCCACCTCACGCAGTGTTTCGGCAATCACGTAGCCGTCGAGACCCATGGAGTTCTTGTAGATCTGCCCGTCGGGCATGGTCAGCGCGCTCGGCTTGCCATCCGTGATCATGATGATCTGGCGCATGTCCTTCTTCTGCGCGAGCAGCAGGCGACGAGCGAGCTTGAGTCCTTCAGCTGTATTGGTGTGATACGGTCCCACCTGTGACCCGGCCAGCGTGGCCATGGGGATCTCCTCCGCGCTGTCGTGGAAGAGCACCACACGAATGGTGTCGCCAGGAAACTGCGTGCGAATGAGATGGGTCAGGGCCAGTGCGACTTTCTTGGCGGGCGTGAACCGATCTTCGCCATACAGAATCATGCTGTGCGAACAGTCGAGCATCAGCACCGTGGCGCAGCTCGACCGAAACTCACTCTGTCGCACCATGAGATCGGTGTAGTCGAGATCGATCGGCACATCGAGCGATCCCGTGCGACCCAACGCGTTGGCCAGTGTAGCCGGCACATCAAGATTCAGCGTATCGCCAAACTCGTACGGCTTGCTCCACGCATCACTCTCCACACCTGTCGCCAACTGCGGTGTGTCGTGACTGCCGATGCTGCTCTTGCCGAAGCTGCCAAGCAGATGACGCAGCGTCTTGAAGCCCAGGAAATCCGTACCCTTGGACGTAAGCGAGAACTGCACATCACGGGCGGCCGCCTGAGAGATTGACCCTTTGCCGGTGACCGGACGATTGGCATCAGGATCTCCGTCGCCATTCATGCTGAGAAACCCGTCCTGCATGAGACGCTGCACCAGGCCATCGAGCAGCTGCGCGAGTTTCTCCTCGCTCACCTCATCGCCCTCGCCCCGCAGGGCCTGCAGCATCTCCGGCGTGATCTGTCCGCTCTCAATAAGCGCCTGCAGAATGGCTTCCTTCAGGGCATCGAGTGACCGATCGGGCTCATCACCGGGTTCGCCCCAGTAGTTGCCACTACCGCCGCCGGCAAAGCCCGACTGCAGCAGGAAGTCGGCCAGCTGGTCGAGCAGCGCCTGCAGGTCCACCGCATCCGATAGCTGCGGGTTGAACTTGGTATACGTGTGAAACCGCATGCGCTCTCCGGTCGACCGCGCCCCGTTAACCTTCACCCCATGAGTTTGTACGCGCGAAGCAGCGAAAGCGATCCCGCCGAGGAACAAGCGGCAGGGGAGCAGGCCGGCTCCCGCAATCCGTTCCGAGTGCTGCGCGAGCACCGGAACTTCCGGGTGTTCTGGACCGGGCAAACGCTGTCGCTCATCGGGACGTGGATGCAGACGATGGCCGTTGGCTGGCTCTCACTCGAGCTCTCCAACTCGGCGTTCATCGTTGGTCTCGTGGCCAGCATGGGCGCTGTCCCCATCGTGCTCTTCAGCATGCATGCGGGCGCGCTAGTAGACCTCGGCAACAAGCTCTGTATCGTGCGCATCACGCAGGCGCTGTTTCTCCTGCAGGCGGCTGTGCTATTCGCGGTGACTGTGACTGGACACGTGTCGATCGCGTTCCTGGTGGTCCTGTCTCTTGTGCAGGGATGCCTGAGTGCGGTGGAGATTCCGGCACGGCAGAGTCTCATCATTCAGTTGGTGGGACGCAATGACCTGCAGCCCGCCATTGCCATCAACTCAAGTGGATTCAATCTGGCGCGTGTGCTGGGGCCGGCAGTGGGCGGCATAGTGATCGGGAAGTTGGGGATCGCGTGGTGTTTTGGGTTGAATGCGGTGTCGTTTGGGTGGGTGCTGTTTGGGTTGTCGCGAATCAGGCTTGAAGGAACAGTGAACAGCGGAAGCGAGGGGGCGGAAGCGAAGTTGCGGATGCCAACTAGCGGAAGCGAAGGGGGCGGGCGTGGGCTGCGGACGATATTGCGGCAGACTACCGATGGTGCGGTCGAGGGGCTGCGGCATCTCATGCAACCGGGTTCCGTGCGCGAGTTGTTGATACTCGTCACCATTGGTGCGGTGCTCGGCGGGCCGTTCATCTCCATCATGCCGGTGGTAGCGCGCGATCAGCTGGGGCTTGGCGCAGAGGGCTACGGGGCGCTGTTGGCGATGTTGGGCATTGGTGGACTCATTGGCGCTCTGTTGGTGGCTGGGCCCGTGTCGCATCGTGCACACAAGGGGCCAGTACTGATTGGAGCGGCATTGATGTTTCCTGTGCTGCTGCTGGCGTTTGCGTACACGCAGGTGTTGTGGCTTGCCTATGTGCTGCTGCTGCTCACGGGAGGGGCCATGATCATGTTCAATGCGCTTAGTAACGGCGTGCTGCAGCTGTTGGTCGAAGAGCGATTCCGCGGTCGATTGATGGCGTTCTATTCGCTGGTGTTTGTGGGGTTGTCGCAGGCTGTGGGGGCATTTGCACTTGGTGCGCTGGCGCGGGCGATTACGGCATCGCATGCGATTGGGGCGAGTGCGGTGGTGCTGGCAGGAGCGTCGGCGGTGGCATGGAGACGAGGACGGTTTTGGCGGGAGATCTGAGGGTGAACTGCGGAAGCGGAGAAGCGGAAGCGAGGTGGCGGAAGCAAACGCTCGGAAGCCATTCGCGGGACCGCGAGTTGGCTTCCGCTCTTGGCTTCCGTCTATCGCTTCCGCCCCTGCGCTTCCGCAGTTTGCAGTTCACAAGCCTTGAGTCTTTCCCATGCTCCTGATCTCCGGTGGTGCCGGCTTTGTCGGCCTCAACTTCCTGCATCACTGGTGTGCGCGCCACGCGAGTGAACGCGTGGTGGTGCTCGATGCACTTACGTACGCCTCGCGTCGCGAGGGGCTGTCGTCACTCGAGCAATCGGGGCAGGTGACGCTGATACACGGCGATGTGGCTGACCTAGACGCGGTCAATCGTGTATTCGCCGACCACGACATCACACGAGTGCTGCATCTCGCGGCCGAATCGCATGTAGATCGCAGCATTGCCGGGCCGGCGGCGTTTGTGCGCACAAATGTGGTGGGGACGCAGGTGCTGCTCGATGCGGCACGTGCGGCATGGCAGCGGAATGGTGTATGGCGGGATGGTGTGCGATTTCACCATGTGAGCACCGATGAGGTGTTCGGACCGCTCGATGCCAACGCCGCACCGGTGACTGAGTCCGCACCATATCGGCCCAGCTCTCCCTATGCGGCGAGCAAAGCAGCCGCCGATCATCTGGTGCGGAGCTGGGGATACACATTCGGATTGCCGTATGTGATGACGCATTGCGCCAACAACTACGGCCCATGGCAGCATGCAGAGAAGCTCATGCCGCTCATGATCACTCGCGCGCTGGCTGGTGAGTCGCTGCCCGTATACGGTGATGGTCTGCAGCGACGTGAGTGGCTGCATGTGACCGATCATGCGCGTATGCTGACCGGCTTGCTGAACTCCCCATCAGCCCACGGGTCGTACAACCTCGCCGGCAACTACGAGTGCAGCAATCTCGAGGTGGTCCACACGCTATGCGCAGCAATCGATGCGGCGTTTGCCGCCGACCTCACGTTGGCCGAGCGCTATCCGAATTGCCCAGCGGCCAGGGGAGTGGCTTGCATATCACTGGTGTTGCATGTGACTGATCGATTGGGACACGACCGGCGATACGCGTTGAACGGAAATCGCCTGCAGACAGAGATGGGAATGCAGGCGACGACAACCTTTGAGTTAGGTGTAAGCGACACGGTACGTTGGTATTTGAACAGCGAACGGCGGTAGCGAACCAGCGGACGCGAAGTAACGGATGCAAAAAAGCGGAAGCCAAGTCCCGGGCCTTCGCTTCCGGGTTTGGCTTCCGCCTTTCGCTTCCGCTGTTACGCTTCCGCAGTTTGCTGTTGCCTTACTGCAGCGTCAGCCCAAACCGCAGTGTCCTTCCCGCCTGAGGCAGTCCGCACTGATCGTACGCCGTCACGTTGCCCACGTTGTCCATCGCGACCAGCGCGGTGAGGCGCTGCAGTAGTCCGCCGCGGCGCACGCTGAAGCCACGCTGCAGGGCGGCGTCACCGATGGTCTGCGACTTGAGTTCGACCTGACGGCCGAGGTCGGGATGCTGGCAGTACTGCGTGCCGATGTGACGCGCCATGGCGCTGGCGCGGATGCCGGCGAAGGCGGGCGAGATCACGGCCAGTGATGCGCGACGCTCCGGGTTGTGCTCGGGGAAGCGTTCATTGCTGCCGCTCGTGATCGTCTGATCGTACACACGGATGCGCTGCAGCGTGGCATCGCCCGTGAACGTTGTGCCGCGCAGGCCTGACGGTGTCCACGACACCAATGCTTCGGCGCCCTGGCTCTTGATCTCGTCGCGGTTGATGCGACGGAAGAGACGGTTCGGCAGCGTGATACGCACGACGGCGTCATCGAGACGATGGGCAAAGCCGACCAGCTGCATCTGCAGTCCCTTTTCTGCGAACACACCGCCGTCGAGCGTCACGCCGGCTTCAAAGCCGAGCAACGTTTCCGGGAGCAGATTGGGATTGGGATCAAAGCGATTGAGTGCGCCGCTGTAGAGCTCGCGCAGCGCAGCAAAACGCGCACGCTCGCTCACTGAAGCATGAAGACGCACACCGTCGTTCACCTTGAACGTCGAACCCACGCGCCAGCCGGTCTGCGTGAGCGTGCCGAGCGACGTGCGGCCGCCGGTCTTCGGCGTCTTGGCTTCATCCTGCACCACACCACCACTCAGCAGGAAGCGCGAGAACAACGGCAAATCGAGTTCCGCACCAAAGCTCGTGAGCTTCTGCTGATACCGTGTGGCCACCGACGCCGGATTTTCGGCGGCCAGTGTTTCATCGTACTGCACATCGCTGCTCGTGGCGGCAACACGCAACTGCATGTTGAGCGGCAACGAGTGCGATCCTTCAATGCGCGCAATGTTGCTGCGTTCGGAGCCAAGTTCACGCGCCGACACCGTGGCGTACTGCCGGTTGGCGTACGTCTCGATTTCGAGTTCCTGCTTCGATGTGCCCGCACTCGCCGACAGCGAACCAAAACCGAGCGGTGTCTTTCGCACACCGGTACCGGCATTGACCATGCCGAGCGTACGGGTCTGCGACGGATAGCGCCAATAGCGCGGCGCCGTGATGTGCTGTTCCGGTGCGACACCACGTTCGGTGTCGTATCCGGTGGCCGTGACACCGATGTACGCGCCGGAGTTGTGATCCCAGCGCAGGGCAGCAAAACCATCGAGCTGCTTCTGGTCAGTGTTGGTGCGAAGCTTGGAGTTGCCGGCATCACCCGGATCAGCAGCGCCGCCGGTGAAGCCATCGCCCGCGTCACCGCCCGAGAGCGCGAAACCGTCACGTGCGCGCGACGTGATGCCACCACGAATGCGCAGTGTACCGTTGCCCACACTGAACGGTGCGACACCGTTGGCCGAGATCACGCGTCCGCTGTACTGATCGATGCCGGTGCCGACGCGCAGTGACGCCGTCTGGGGCGTGTTGCGCGAAACGGGGGCATTGAGGTCCATGCGGATGATGCCGCCCAACGTGTTGGCGCCGCCGAGTACACTCGACAGACCGCGCACGACGGTGATCGTTTCGATACCGGTTGTGGGAAGCAGCGACGGATCGGTGCGGGAATCCCAACCAATGGTGAGCGGGAGACCGTCCAGCAGCACGGCGGCCTGACGCGAGTCGCTGCCACGCACACCGATCTCCATTTCACCGCGCGAGTTCTGGCGAACCAGAACGAAGGCTGTCTGACGCAGTACGTCAGCCAGTTGCGGAGCGGCCAGCAGTGGAACTGGCAGTGAATCAGGACGGATCACCACGCTCGTGGCGCCTCCGGTCACTGATGGTGCACGGGAACCGCGCACCGACACGGGTTCAATGTTGCGTGCAGAGGTGTCGCGCTGCTGGGCTTCCAGCGTGACAGGGAGAACAGCGGGCAACAGGAACGATGTGAGGGCGGAGAGTTTTTTCATGCCTTCGGGAGGGGGATGAGGAATCCCGAAGGCTAAGAAAATTTCCTATATGGCAGATTAACAAGATATGTCTCGTTAATAATCGTCCCGCTTCCTTCGCGTTTCCCGCTCGGCGCGGCCATACGTGCCCGCTTCCGAGCGCGAGATCTTGCGGCGCGCTACGAGGGCTTCAAGTACCAGTTCGCACGCCACCACGACCAGCGCGTCATCGTCCTGGGGTGCGAGACCGAGATGGGTCACGATATCCACCAGTCCCGGGACGACATCAAAGCCCTGGCGCACGAGACTCATGGAAATGTCGTCGCCCACCTGCAACGCGCTGCCCTGATCGAACCACATCACGATGCCATCGGTGTCGATGTGGCCGGTGCGTGCTTCAAGTGTGGCATGACAAGCACGGCGAATGAGTTCGCGGGCAATGGCTGCACCGCCAACGAGCTCACCTTCGTACTCGAGTTCGATCTTGCCCGTGATGGCCGGCAGCGCCGCATACACATCGGCAATGCGTGGAACCGCTTCGCGATCGCCCTGTCTCAGTGCGCGTGCCTCGGCGTTCGATACCACGTTCTCCATGGCCGTGATGGGCATTCGCTGCGACACACCACTGCGCTTGTCGATGCGCTTGTCATCCCGGGCTTCGAAGGCCACACGCTCTACGACTTCGGCAATCAAATCCGGTACACGAATGTCGACGCTGTCGCCGCGATTGGTCCACGCCTCCTGCTGTGTGATCTGCACACCCAGCTCCACCTGTTCGGGGTAGTGCGTGATAATTTCGCTGCCAATGCGATCCTTGAGTGGCGTGATGATCTTGCCACGCGCCGTGTAGTCTTCAGGGTTGGCGGTGAAGCAGAGCAGCACATCCAATGCGAGCCGCACCGGATAGCCTTTGATCTGCACATCACCTTCCTGCATGATATTGAACAGTCCCACCTGCACCTTGCCGGCGAGATCGGGCAATTCGTTGAGTGCAAACACACCACGATTCGCGCGCGGCAACATGCCATAGTGAATCGTGAGCTCATCGCTCAGCAGATGCCCGCCACGTGCCGCCTTGATGGGATCCACATCACCAATGATGTCGGCAACAGTCACATCCGGTGTGGCGAGTTTCTCCACGAAGCGTTGATCACGCGACACCCAGGCAATGGGCGTGTCGTCCCCATGCTCCTGCAGCAGATTGCGCGCGTACTTGCTGATAGGACGAAATGGATCGTCGTTTACTTCACTGCCGGCGACGATGGGCATGACTTCATCGAGTAGTGAGACAAGTGCACGCAGGATACGTGACTTGGCCTGACCCCTCAGTCCGAGCAGGATGAAATTGTGCCGCGCCAACAGCGCATTAACAATTTGGGGCATCACGCTGTCTTCATATCCAAGCACTCCGCGGAAAAGCGGTCCACCATCCTGAATGCGGGCAATCAGGTTTCGCCGAATCTCATCTTTGACAGATGCGGGGCGGTTAGTGGCGTAGCCGGAACGCTTGAGCGCGCCGAGGGTGTCAGGAAGTCTGGACACGAGCCTGGATGGAAGAGGTGGTTGGCGCAGGTCCGGCGAGGACCCGTCACCGTGTGACAGTCGGAAAATGCTTGTGTGGCAAGACTTTGCACGGCTGGCTCTGCCGTGATTCTTAACACGAAGTCTCACTTGACACAGTGTTCTCTACCGGTACTTTGGATGTGCAAGATCCCCGTCGGCAAATCCGCCGAGGGGGCCGTGCGCTTTTCAGGACGCACGGAGCTTACACCGCACCGTTGGAGTTCTCCATGAAGCGCATCGCCCTCGTCGCTGCTGCACTCGTGCTCGCCGCCTGCTCCGCCAAGGAAGAGGCCCCGGCCGCTGACACCGCTCTGGCCGCCCCGGCCGCTGCGGCGCCGGTTGCGGATTCGGCCGCTGTCGACACGACGGCCAAGCCGGATTCGGCCGCCGACACGACCAAGCACTAAGAAGCTTGTAGTCAGCCTGGCTGACTGATGAAGCGGGCGGGAGACCTGGTCTCCCGCCCGCTTTGTATTTACTCCAACGAGCGCCCTAGTTCCCCTCGAAGGGGAGAGCCACCGTTTCCGCGACAATCTCCCGGCTCCCGAGCTGGACGCGAACGGGCGAACCGGGGACGACCTCTCGGCGGATCATGGCCATGGCGATGGGGCCCAGGCGAGGCGAAATGACCGTACTGCGCACGTCCCCCACATCCTTGCCCGCTTCATCCAGGACCCGGGCGTGTTGCGGCAGAGGCTCGGTGGCGCGAAGACCCCGCAGATGGCGGTTCACATGCCCACGGAAGTGCACCCGCGCCACCGTCTCTTGGCCCGTATAGCAGCCCTTGGTGAAGGAGATGGCGCCCAGCACGTCGAGGTTGGCTTCCTGCGGGATGGTGTTGTCGTCCATATCCACGCCAAATGCCGGACGGCCTCCTTCGATGCGCGCCACGTTCCAGACCGACCGGCTGCCGCGACGATATGGCGAGGCCGCGAGTTGCGACTGGATGAACGAGCGGTCTTCGGCGCGCGCAAGAATCACGAAACCCGGCAGCGCGCCCATGACGGGGGCCCGGATGAGGCGCACCGTGGCAGAACCGATCACCCATGGGGCATGTCCCCAGACCGGCCATTGCTCGAGTCGTGTTATGCGCGCAGCCAATGCATCGGGTGAATCGGCTTCTTCCGAGGGTCCGCCCAGGCTTGCAATGGCTTCTGCGGCCTGCGCACCAAACACCATCCAGGTCGCCCACGACTCATGATCGTCGACCACCTTGGCGAGCCGAGGATTGATGTACTTGCGCGCCATAGCCAGCCATGCCGCCGCACTGTCACGAATGACCGTACACAGGAACGACTGATCATCGAGACGTGCGATGTACATATCGCACACCACCTTGCCCTTGGCGGTCAATGCGATGGCATGCTGACCGCGCCCCACTTCAAGCGCGGCCACGTCGTTGGTGACGAGACCATTGAGCGCGTCAGCGGCACTCGGGCCCGTGATAAGGCTCCAGTGATTCTGCGCTTCGAACCACACCGCGCGGCGGCGAAGATCGAGATACGATTCTGCATCGTCCGCAGTGAGCGGCGGCGGAAACAACAGTTCGGGCGTGTCGGACATGACGTGACTCGATGGAGCAGGACAGCAGCGAAGAACCTGATTTGAATCTAGTGCGGAGTGGCTACGGTCCCCGATAGGACGACTTCCCCAGCAGCGGCAAGGGTGCGCTCCGTTGCTTCATAGGCGAACCGCTCGACTACCGGAATTGCGAATCTGGTGAGGCGTTCATGAATCACTTCCCAGCTTCGTGTCAGTGACGGCGCAGGCCCTCGCGGCGGATCATCGGCACAGCGCACCACATTGACGCCGGTCTCAAGCCCGGAAAGTGTCAGCAGTGCTTCCACATGACGGCGATCACTGTCCGCCCTCAGAATGATACGGTGTCCTGCGCGTTGTGCATCGCGAAGCACGTTCATGCCGTCCGGCATGAGACGGACTCCGTGCGCGACAATCGCGGCGTAGAGTCGCTGTACCCGCAGCAGTACGAGATCGGCGCTTGTCGGATCATGAGTAAACGCATCAAGTGCGCTCACGACTTCTCCGAATGTACGCCCCGGCAGCAGGAGGTCGAGGGCGCTGTCTTCGACCCGCGCTCCTTCCGCCTGTAGTGCATCCTGCAATGCGGCGCGTCGTGCCGGCAGTGTATCGAACAACGCGCCGTCGAAGGCGATGATGGTGGCTGGCACGTTCAACTACGCTGGTCGAGTGCCGCCGCGATAGGACTCGGCCAACAACTCCACCGGATGCTTGACGATGGTATCGGATCCGGTCAGATGGAGTCCGGCACCCAACTGCATCATGCACCCTGGGTTTCCGGTGGCCAGCACCTGCGCGTGCGTTTCCGCGATGCGTCGCAGCTTGGGAGACAGCACCGCATCCGATGTGTCAGGCTCCACGAGATTGTAGATGCCGGCGCTGCCACAGCACTGATCGGCGTCCTCGAGCGGAACCAACTCAAGGCCCGGAATGGATTGCAGCACCTTCATCGGTTGTGTCACCACACGCTGTGCATGCATCTGATGGCACGGTGGATCGTGCGTGACACGCACGGGCACAGGCTGTAAGCCAGGTACAGGGCCGGTAGTGGCTAGCAGCTCACTTACATCACGTGTTTTTGCTGAAATGATGGAAGCGCGCGCGGCCCAGACAGGATCGTCCTGCAGCAGATGACCGTACTGTTTGAACATGGCGCCGCAACCGGCCGCATTGACCACGATGGTATCGGGGTTACTGCGTTCGAAGGCCGCAATGTTCTGGCGTGCGAGTTCACGCGCCGCTTCAATGTCACCCGCATGGGCATGCAGCGCGCCACAGCAACGTTGACCCGGTGTGGCGGTGAGGGTGAAGCCGTTGTGGGCCAGTGTCTCTTCGGTTGCGTGATTGACGTGGCGAAGGAGACCGTGCATGACGCAGCCGGTCAACAGACTGGTTGAAGCAGCAGACTGCGGAAGCGTGACGGGCGGAAGCTTTGATGGCGGAAGCGAGGTGGGCGGAAGCGAATTGACGAGAGGAGCGACGGGGATGCTGCGCGCTCTGGTGCTGGCGAGCATCGCGAGCGGGAAGCCCAGGCGACGCGGCACGTGGCGCGCGAGTAGTTCGGGAATACGGGTGTTGCGGAAAAGGCGCGCGAAGAACAGGGCCGTGTGCAACACCACGTGCACGCGGAACACGCGCAGAATGAGACGTGCCACGAGGGGCAGGCCGCGAATCGGCGCGAGTGTGGCGCGCGTGGCTTCGATCAGTTCCCCGTAGGGCACACCCGACGGACAGGCGGTTTCGCAGGCGCGGCAGCCGAGGCAGCGATCGAGGTGTTGACCGATATCGGGATCGGTGGGAGCGATGTCGCCATCGAGTAGACGACGCATCAGCACGAGGCGGCCACGCGGTGAATCGTTTTCGTCTTCAAGATTCACGTACGTGGGGCAGGCCTGCAGACAGAACCCGCAGTGCACGCAGGCATCGAGTCCGGCTGCAGCCTGTGCCAATGGTGTGCCGGGCAGGGCACACGAACGCGCTTCGTTCATCCGTGTCATCTCATGAGAAGTACTCATGCGGCAGAACTCGTGAGATGATCGGGAATCTCGTCTGGTGCCGAACGCCAGCGATTGCAGCAGTGATGCGGATCGAACTGTTGCTTGATCTGACGCTCGAGCGGACTGCGTGGTGCCGGCGTAGTGCGACCCTGGTCCCATGCCACACTGATGGTATGCATGGCGCCAAACTGTGCGGCAATGCGATAGAGCGTGCCGAGGTCCTTGTCCACGCGCGTGGTGTGTTCTGCGGGGATCATGGCGCGCAACGTGCCGCGTTCCACGTGATACTGCAGTGTGGCGTGCGGCAACGCTTCACGCGCTGCCGTCACGAAGGGCACGGCATCACTGCGTGGCGTACGGAGACGCAACACGATCGCATCGGCTGGTGAGTGAAACAGCGGCGTGTCGTGCGGTGCGTCGGCGGTGCCGTGCGTATGCAACGCGCTATCCAGTGCCATGGCCAGCGCCGCGACATGCGTGCGCAATGCATCAACGCGTGAGTTGTTTCCGCTGATGCGCGCCCACAGCTCGGGTGTGTGTCCCGGTGCCATGTGTATGAGCAGGGAAACCGGACCGCGATTGGCCACGATCTGTGGCAGTACACTGGCAAGATCCTGCGCGAGAGGCACTCTCACGATGTCATCGTGCGGTGGACGCGCATGCAGACGCAGACTGACTTCGGTGATGACACCCAGCGTGCCAAATGCGCCCGTAAAAAGCCGCACCAAATCGAAGCCGGCCACATTCTTGACCACCTGTCCGCCAGCACGAATGCGCTCGCCCGTTTCGGTACAGGTTATGGCCGTGAGGCCAAGTACCAGATCGCGCATCAGCAGGTCACCGTAGGCCAGCGGTGCGCTGGCCGCAGTGGCCACCATGGCGCCGATGGTACTATGCGGCGAACCGTATGGCGCAATGGCGAACATCTGACCGTGCACGGCTGTGATGTCCGATAATTCCTGCCAGGTCGTGCCAGCGCCGACCGTCGCGACAAGATCGCCGGGTTCATACGCCACCACGCCCTGCGCATGCGCACGCACGTCCAGGTGTGCGGCATCAGCAAACGGGCCACCACCGTGCAGCCAGGTTCCGCTACCTGTCGGGCGAAATGGTGTGCGCGATTCGACATGCGCGCGGATCTGCTGGGCGAGTACCTCGCTCATCGCACCACACCTGCCCATTCGCGGCAACTGTGCATGGGCACCACCTTGCCGGGATTGGCGCGCTTGTCGGGATCGAATACGCTGCGCAGTCGGCACATGGCATCGAGTGTTGGCGCATCGAACAACGATTCCATGTAGCCGATCTTGTCGAGTCCCACCCCGTGTTCGCCGGTGATGGTACCACCGGCATCGATGCAGGCCTGCATGATCTCCTTCATGGCAGCGTGCACCCGCGCATCCTGCTCGCGGTCACTCGCGTCGTAAGGAATGTTGGGATGCAGATTGCCATCACCCGCATGAAACACGTTGCACACACGCACGCCGTGTCGGGCGCTGATCTGATCGATGTGCTCCAGCACCTGGGGCAGTCGTGTGCGCGGCACGACGGCGTCCTGCACCACGAGCGACGGGGCAATGCGGCCCATGGCACCAAAGGCTTTCTTGCGTCCTTGCCAGAGTCGCATGCGATCGGCCGCTTCCGTTGCCACACGGACTTCGCGCGCGCCGTGCAATAGACAGGCTTCGCGAATGATGGCGACGTCTTCGTCCAATCCCTGTACCGGGCCATCCACTTCGCAGAGCAGAATGGCGGCGGCATCGACCGGATAGCCGGCCGCATAGATGCTGGCTTCGACGGCACGGATGGTGGCGTTGTCCATCATCTCGAGCGCGGCGGGCACGATGCCACTGGCAATGATGCGGGACACGGCACGCGCGGCGTCGGTGACACTCGAGAAATCGGCCAGCATGGTGTGCACGCTTTCCGGCAGCGGCACGAGGCGCACGGTGATCTGCGTAGCGATGCCGAAACATCCTTCGCTGCCGACAAATGCGCCAAGCAGGTCGTAGCCCTCGGACTCCTGCGATGCGCCGCCAAGCTGCACGAGTGAACCATCGGGCAGTACCACTTCGCACTCGACGACGTGATTGAGTGTGACGCCGTACTTGAGGCAGTGCGGTCCGCCCGCGTTTTCGGCCACGTTGCCGCCGATGGTACAGACACTCTGGCTGCTCGGATCGGGTGCGTAATGCAGGCCGTACTTCACCGTTTCGCGCGACAGCCGCGCATTCACCACGCCTGGTTCCACGCGCGCAATGCGATTGACCGGATCGACCTCGATGATGCGTGTGAGGCGATTGAGGCCAATGAGCACCACACCCTTGGCCAGTGCGCCACCCGATAAACCGGTGCCCGCGCCGCGCGGGACGAATGGTGTGCCAGTGCGGGCGAGTTCACGCACCACGGCAATCAGCTCGTCGCGAGTCCCGGGAAATACCGCCAGCGATGGCGTGGCGTGGTAACCGGGCAGTCCGTCGCTGTCGTAAGGGGCGAGCGCCGCAGGGCGGGATTTCACCCAGCGGGAGCCGACGATGGCGGACAGAGCGGCGAGCATAGTGGAAGATAAACTGTGAACTGCGGTAGCACTGAAGCGGAAGCGACGGGGCGGAAGCAAAAAACGGAAGCCACACGCGGTATCCGCGCCTTGGCTTCCGCTCATTGCTTCCGTCTACTCGCTTCCGCCGTTTGGCTTCCGCTTTTTGCTGTTCCTGTCAGCCCGCCGTGACCTTCGCGACTGTCTCCTTCAGTGTCGCCAGATCAAATGGCTTCTGGAGCACGAACGCATGTTCGGCCAGAATCGACCCCGGTTCGGCGTCAGTGACCGCGTCGCCGGTCGTGAGAATGATGCGACGCGCCAGTTCAGGGTTCTCGTTGCGCATCAACCCGACGATTGCTTCGCCGCTCAGGTAGGGCAGATGCAGATCACATACAACAACATCGTATGGTGTCGCCCCGTCAGTGCTGCTGCGAAGCAGCGCCAGGGCGGCATTTCCGTCTTCGGCTTCGTCTACCGTCCATTGCTGTCGCTCAAACCAGCGCTTGAGGGCAAAACGAATACCGGCTTCATCGTCCACGATCAACGCACGGGGCACTCAACCAACTCCGGTCCAGACATGAAACGGCGGTCGCCCGATCGTCCGGGAAACCGCCGTCCCTTAATTGTAAGAGTTTGCGGAACTACACACAACACAACGACTTACGGATGAGCTCGCTTTAATCAGGCGAGCTGAACTTCAAGCAGCGCCCCAAAAACCCGCCAGAGCACGTCCATCGGGCGACTCCCTCAGCTTCTCGAAGGCGCGTTCGCGGATCTGACGGATGCGTTCGCGCGTCACGCCCATGAGCGCGCCAATGCGCTCAAGGGTCATGGCTTCCGCCCCTTCGTCGAGCCCGTAATAGAGGTACAGGATCTTGCGTTCGCGGGGGGTGAGGTACTTCCGGAAGACGCGGTCGATGAACTCGCGCATCAGGCGGAAATCGGTGCCGTCTTCGATGTCGGCGTGCGTTTCACCCGCGAACCGTTCGCCAAGGGTGGACGCTTCACGATCCTGACGATCGATGGGGGCATCGAGCGAGACTTCGGTGCTCGTGATCTGGCGGGCGGCGCGCACCTGTTCGATGGGCTCGCCGAGCAGCTTGGCCATTTCCTCATCGCTGGGCTCACGGTTGAGCACCTGGGAGAGGATCATCTCGCCACGGGCGAGACGGATGAGCTGCGAATTCTGATTGAGCGGGATACGGACGCTGCGGGTCTGTTCGGCGAGGGCCTTGAGCACGGCCTGACGCACCCACCACACAGCGTACGAAATGAACTTGACGCCCTGATCGGGATCGAACTTCCGGACCGCCTTGAGCAGGCCTTCGTTGCCGATCGCGACGAGCTCGGACAGGTCGAGGCCATGTCCCTGATACTTCTTTACGTAGCTGATCACGAACCGGAGGTTCGCGGTCACGAGTCGTTCGGCGGCGGACTCGTCACCCTTCTGCGCCAGACGGGCAAGACGACGCTCTTCGGCGGCGTCGGTGATCAGGGGCAACTTCTGGATATCGTGGAGATACTGGTCGAAGGCGGTGGAGGGAGCGGAACGGAAGAAGCCTTTGGCACGAGCTTCAGAAGTCCTGGTCGCAGCTGCTGCCTGCATACGTCCTCGCCGAACGTGTCCAGAAAACCGGGTCAATGGGACGACCCGGGAGGGTGGGAGCGCCACTATACGACACGGGTTCTGGACGGTCAATGAAAATTTTCGGTCAGGCGCAAATGGGACAGTCCGGCGCCAGCTTTGTGACATTTCGGCGGTGTTGTCTCAGCCGTAAGAATCTTGAAATGCTGGATTGATGAGTGGGGCGCTGAAATTGGGTTGCGGCGGGTCGACTACTAAGACTGCAGGAACTGCAACTGATTAACACGGATGACACGGAAACCGACGGAAACTACACGGATGAGATGGTGAGACTTTTGGGGAACCTTGTGGCTGATGAGCCGGGGAGAATTCAAAGAAGCAAAAAAGAAAAAATCAGAGCCTGAAATCCTGAAATCCCAAAGACTCTGCCAAATGCCGCGATCCAATCCGTGTGGTTTCCGTCTGTTGTCCGCGTAAATCCGCGTTGGTCAGTTGCTGTTGCTGTTGCTGTTGCGGCAGTTCAGATCTCTCCCAAGGCCTCGAGTACCAGCGCGTCATCAATCGGCCGCGCCCACCTTCCGCCGGCCTCATCCATGGCGCCAAGTGATACCGGGAGCGCGTAACGTGCCGCACCGCCGCGCGCCTTCTTGTCACCATGCGTTTCGCGCAGCACCGCATCGCGATCGACACCTGCAGGCATCGTGATTGGAAGCCCGGCCGATTGCACCGCCTCACGAACAATCGACGTCAGCGACTCCGTGGTCAGCCCCGACAGTTCGGCCAGTCGGGCTTCTACGATCATACCCAGCGCCACCGCGTCACCATGCAGCATGTCATAGTTGCGCACTTTTTCGATCGCGTGCGCAATCGTGTGCCCAAAATTCAGGACTTGTCGCTTACCACCCTCGCGCGCGTCTTCCGCAACAACCGCAGCCTTGATCCGCACGCTGCCAGCTACGAGCGGTGCCAAGGCCTGAGCCACATCGCGCCGATTGCCGTCATTGAGAAGCGGTACCACATCGAGCACGGCCTGGAAATACGCCGCATCGGCAATGACCCCATGCTTCAACATCTCGGCCAGCCCCGTGCGCAGGACATCCGCCGGCAGGGTGGACAGCACTTCCGTGTCCATCACGACTGCAGACGGGTCATGGAATGCGCCCACGAGATTCTTGCCATCGGGTGTGTCCACCGCTGTCTTGCCACCCACGGACGCGTCGACCATGGCGAGCAACGACGTGGGAACCTGCACCACCGGCAATCCGCGCATGAACGTCGCAGCCACAAAGCCGGCGAGGTCGCCAATGACACCACCACCGAGCGCGATGACCGTAGTGTCGCGTCCCGCCCCAAATGCGATGAGGCGATCGGTCAGCGACGCCCATTGCGCGCGGGTCTTCTCCTGTTCACCAGCTGGAATGGTGAGGCAGGTCAATCGCTCGGCCGGGGCAATCGTGCGCAATGCATCGAGAATGCGATCGGCGTGATGCGCGGCGACCGTGTCATCACTGATGATGGCGTACCGATGCGCCGAGGCCGCGTTCTGCACGATGGCCGCGAGATCGTTCAATGCGCCCGGGGCGCAGTAGACCGGATAGCTGAGCGGCAGTCCAGTCAACGACTGGCCGGGAAGTGGAGCGGCGGTCATGGTCTACCAGGTCACTTCGCCGGCACCCGCGCGCTTGTTGGCAACGCGGGCGAGCATGAACAGCAGATCGGACAGACGATTGAGATAGATGACCACGAGGTGCGGCAGCGGCACATTGGCCGACAGACTCACCACCCGACGTTCGGCGCGGCGGCATACGGTGCGCGCGACATGCAGCGCCGCCGCTTTGGGCGTTCCACCCGGGATGATGAAGCTGCGCAGCGGCTCGAGCTCCTGTTCGCAGGCGTCGATCGCGTGTTCCAGCTCCGCGATACGGGCTTCGTCGACGCGCGCCTTGGAGAGCTGTTCACGCATCTTGTCGTGATCAGGCGTGGCCAACAGAGCGCCAATCGCAAACAGATCGCGCTGAATCGGAACCAGCACTTCGTCGATGCGCGGCATCATCTCGATGCTGCGCGCCATGCCGAGTGATGCGTTCAGTTCGTCGACATCGCCGTAGGCTTCGACGCGCGGATGGTCCTTGCCCACACGACCACCACCAAAGAGAGCGGTCGCGCCTTCGTCGCCAGTCCGGGTATAAATCTTCATGCTCGGAAGACTAATTGGGGCCGGGAGTGGTAGTGAGTTCGCGCTCGACCCAGAACAAATACCACTCTCCGCTCGCCCCCACCTCCCTTAGAATTGTTGCTATGCACACCCATCCGATTACCGACCTCACCATTATTGGCGGCGGCCCCACTGGCCTGTTTGCCCTGTTCTATGCCGGCATGCGCGGCGCATCGGCGCAGATCGTGGACGCGCTCCCCGAACTCGGCGGACAACTCACGGCGCTCTATCCGGAGAAGTTCATTTTCGACGTGGCCGGATTCCCGCGTGTCTTGGCCAAGGATCTGGTTCGCAACCTGACGGAGCAGGCGGCGCAGTTTCATCGGGAAACGGGTGTGCCGGCGCATTTGCGTCAGCGAGTGACCGGCCTCGAGGAAGAAGACGGCCACTTTGTGCTGGTGACTGAGACCGAGCGCTTCCCTACGCGATCGGTGATCATCGCCGCCGGTATCGGTGCCTTCAGCCCGCGCAAGCTGCCGCAGGCTTGCGCCGAGCCGTGGTATGGACGCGGCGTGTATCCGCTCGTGTCGAATCCGGAAGAATTCCGGGGGCGTGACGTGCTGATCATCGGTGGCGGCGATTCCGCCTTTGATTGGACGGCGCAGCTTCGCGACAAGGCCAAGAGTGTGACACTGGTGCATCGCAGTGATCGTTTCCGCGCGCACGCGGCCACGGTCACCGAAGTGCAGACCGCTGCGGCTGAAGACGGCGCCACGGTGCACATCCACACGTTTCATGAGCTCGAGGCCATCCATGGCACCGACACCATCACCGGTGTCACGCTCAAGGACGTGAAGGCCAAGACATCGAAGGACATTCCCTGCGACGTGATCCTGCCGATGCTGGGCTACGTGTCCGACCTCGGCGCGCTGCTCGAATGGGGCATGAACATCGAGAAGGACGAGATCGTGGTGAACACCCAGATGGAGACCGGTCGTCCGGGCGTGTACGCCGCCGGCGACATCACCACCTATCCTGGGAAGCTCAAGCTGATCGCGGCCGGCTTCTCGGAGGCGGCGATCGCGGTGAATCAGGCGGTGCACCACGTGTACCCGGAGAAGAAGGTGAACCCGGGGCACTCGTCGAACCTGGCTGTATTTGGGCAGAAGGACGACTGAACAAGAACTGTAAAAAGCGGAAGCACGGGGGCGGAAGCGAGAACGCGGAAGCTTTGGGCGGAAGCGAGGGTGCGAGCGTTGGGCGGGAGTGGGGGCACGATGCCTTCACTCCCGTTTTGTATTTCTGCCGCCACGGAGTCTCTCGCGCTGCTGTGCTTCTCGGTGTGCCTCTCGTTCCTCGATGGCCCGGAGGAGCGAGACGAGCATCTTGCAGACGACAATGCGTTTGGCTTCACAGCGGAAAATGAGCGGTTTCCCGAGTGCACCGGTACGCGACAGTACACGCAGGTGACTGCCGGCCTCGTTGGCTGAGGCCAATGAGAGACGCAGTTGACGCTTGAAGTTCGGATCGGTGCCGAGGTTGGCAGCTTCCGCAATGTTGGCTGATATGGCGGTAACCGCGCGCACCAGTTGCCCTCGAATGCCGGGAGCCCTGAACACATCGACCGCTGCGACGGTACTCAGCACTGTCGCAGCAAGGTCCTCCGTTGCATCAAGGACCCGGAGATTCCGACAATCGCTCATGCCGCCACGGTCGCATGGGGCCTGGGTCACGTGGTAACCCGCACAACGCACACCCCATCAATCCAACGCACTCGACTATCGCTTCCGATGGATTGCTTCCGCCCCTTCGCATCCGCCCTTCAGATGCTTCCGCTGTTTGCTGTTGACTCTCCTATCTCTCCGCACGAGCTTTGAGAGCTATAGAACGTGCGTACTTCTCTCGCTCTTTTCGCTTTCGCCACAGGCGCCCTCGCGGCCGTGCGTCCGATCGCCGCCCAGGACCTCTCCTGCGAGCGTGGCGATCGGGAGGTTCGTGCTCTCCGCTTCGTTGGCAATCAGGAGTATCCAGCCAGCGTGCTGGCGGCTACGGTCGCCACGCTGCCGTCTTCCTTCCCCGGTGTGCCGCTCCTCGGCGAGCGCCGCTGTCTTGATCCGGTGGAGTTCGCGCGCGATGTACAGCGACTCGCCACGCTCTATCGCCGTCGTGGGTATCCCGACGTGCAGGTGGATACGCTGGTTCGCACCGTGCGGCCGAACGTGATCGATGTCACGTTCTCGATCGTTGAGGGCGCGCCGATGCGCGTAAGTGCGTTCGTGCTGCGCGGCACCAGTGAGAATCCCGAGTTGGCGGACGTGGCGCGTGATTTTCCGCTGCGTGTCGGTGGGGTGTTCGATCGCAGTGCGCTCGAGGCGGGGCGCGATACGCTGGTGCGTCGTCTCCGCAATCGAGGATGGCCACAGGCGGAGGCGCTGTTGGCTTACACGACCAACACACGGGCGCGCACGGCGGACGTGGAAGTGTCGGTGGTGCCGGGTGCCCGAGCACGGATCGGGCGCATCGCGTTGCAGGTGGAATCGCCTGATGGTGATCGCCAGGTTTCGGATGCGATGATCCGGCGCGCGCTCAACGTGGAATCGGGTGATTGGTACAGCGCACGCGCCATCATCGATGCGCAGCGCAATCTCTATCAGACCGACGCCTTTCAGCGTGTGGAAATTCAGCCGGACAGTGTGCAGCCGCCGGGCGACACGATCGTCAATCTCACCGCACGGCTGGTCGAGGGTGATCGGTTTGCTGTGCGTGGCGGATTCGGGTGGGCCACGCTCGATTGTTTTCGCACACAGGGCTCGCTGACCGATCGTGACTTCTTGCCGTATGCGCAGCGCCTCGAACTCACGGCGCGCGTCAGCAAGATCGGCATTGGTGCACCAGTAGATGGTTTCCCCGAGCTGTGTCAGGGGCAGGCGCGTTCCGATCCATACTCGCGCACGCTCAACTACTACACGTCCATGACACTGCGTCAGCCGGTGCGTGCTGAACAGGCACGTGTGCCGTCGTTGACGCTCTTCAGCTCTACGTTGAGCGAATATCTCGCGTATCTGCGCCGCACACCCATTGGTGGCGTGTTGTCGGTCACCGATCCGTTTGCACGGCGTGCGTCATTGCGTTCGCCCAGTACGCTGTCGTATCAGCTGGAGCTTGGCCGAACCGAAGCGGAGCCGGCGTTCTTCTGCGCCGTGTTCAACGCGTGTGATGCGGAGTTGCGCAACTTCCTGCAGCGCAACAACCGATTGGCGGCACTTGAATTCAGTATTTCGCGTCAACGCGTCAACGATCCGCTGCGTCCTACGGCTGGAACGGCATTGCGGGCAACGCTGCGGCACGCGAGCACTTTGATCGGCAGTGATCGTACGCAGCAGTTCAACCGCGCCACCGGTGACGCGTCGTGGTATCACACGTTGGGAAGTGCCACCATTACCGCGCATGTGCGTGCCGGTATTGTGCAAGGGCAGAGTAGTGGGGCTGGTGTAGGCAGCTTCATTCCGCCGCAGGAACGGCTCTATGCCGGCGGCCCGACTACGGTGCGCGGATTCCGGCAGAATGAGTTGGGGCCGGCGGTGTACATCGTGAGTGGCTATTCGGAATTCACCGAGAATGGTCAGCTCTACTATCGCGTGGATTCCACCACGGTGTCTGAGCGGGTAGTACCCACCGGCGGCAATACGCTGATTGTCGGGAATCTCGAAGCGCAGTGGCCAAGTCCTGTGTTGCCGAAGCTGCTGCAGTTGGCGGCATTCGCTGATGCGGGTCGTCTCTGGAATCGTCACGGGACGGTGCGCGGTGCATCGGTCACCAATGACGGCCCATTGGTCAAGATCACACCGGGCATGGGTGTGCGCGTGGCTTCGCCATTCGGTGCCATTCGCATCGACTTTGGTTACAACCCATACGAACTGCCGGCTGGCGCCGCGTACTTCAATGCACGTCCGCAGGAGGGGATCGCACCGCTCTATTGCGTAAGTCCCGGGAACAGACTGGTTGTTCGTGAGAATGTGATTCTTGATGCACCGCCGGTGCAGGCATCGGGGAGCTGTCCATCCACGTTTCGCCCGACACGGCGTACGGGCATTCTTGGACGGCTCAATCCCAGCATCTGGATCGGGCAGGCGTTCTGATGGCTCCGCGTCGCCGCACGATTGTGCTTGGCACCGCTGCGGTGCTGCTGCTGATGCTGGTAGCGGCCGTTGGTGGAGTCGTGGGGCTGACGCAAACCGACATGGGTCGTTCGCTCATTCTGCGAACGGTGCTGCCAATCGCGCGGGCGGCAATTCCTGGCAAGCTGTATGTCGCAGGTCTGCGCGGCACGCTGTTCACCGATCTCGCGATCGATACCCTCGATCTGCGAACAGCGGATGGGCGACCATTCATCACGACGGGTCCCATTCGTCTGTCATACGATCCGCGTGACCTGTTCGACGCACGCATTGTGATCAAGTCGCTCGAGGTGACGCGGCCGCAGATCACGCTGATCGACTACGGCGACGACGACTGGAACTGGAAGCGCGCATTGCGCCGCGGCCCATCGAAGGCCAAGGGCCAGCCGGGTCGTTTTGGTCGCTACATCGTGATCGACACCACCACACTGCATGAGGCCACCTTCGTGGCGCGTCTGCCGTGGGAGTTGTCAGATACGCTGCGGGGAGCCAAGCGCGACAGCGCGCTCAAGTACAACCTCACGCGTCTCGATGGTGAACGACGCGCGGAGGATAACCGTGTCGTGCAGGTGTATCGCTTCGTGCGTGGCAATGTCGCGCTCGGGCGGACGCGTATAGCGGATCCGGACAGTGCCGGACAGTTCTTCACCGTGCGCAAGCTCGATGTGGTGTGGATGTATCCCCCGCTGTGGTTCCAGGGACTTGAAGGCGGATTTCACAAGCTGGGTGACTCGCTGTTCGTGAAAGACGCGCGCTTCTCTCTTCCCGGCTCGCGTGCACATGGCAATGCCAAGGTGGTGTGGGGCGGTGATCTGCCGGTGCGATACGACATCCGATTGCAGCTTGATACGGTGTCGATGTCGGACCTGGCATGGATCGATGCAACGGTGCCGCACGTGGGAGGTGGCCGAGCGCATCTGGTCATGAAGAATGACCCGCGCAATCTCGGCATCATCGACTATCAGATCACCAATATGGACGCCCGGTCGCACAAGTCGCGATTGCGTGGCAACATGACATGGGGTGTTGGCGGGTTCGTTACGCGTCTCACCAATGTGGATCTCGAGCTCGAGCCCGCGCATACGGATCTGCTCAAGTGGTTCAATGGCGAGCCGTTCCCCTACGATTGGCGCGGAGATCTGCGTGGCCGTGTGACAGGACGTGGCGGTTTTCTCACGTCATGGCAGCTGGATGACGCACAGCTCTCTTTCGCCGACGAACATGTGCCGGGTGCCGTCAGTCGTGCGCGTGCCAAGGGTATGCTGGACATCTATGCGCCGGCAGACGCGATTCTCAAGGGCGTGGAGCTCACCATTGAGCAGCTCGATTTCCGCACGCCCCGCTTCGTCAATCCACTGTTCGCCGAGTTGAATGGTATTGCGCGCGGACGCGTACGACTTGATTCGCTGTGGTATGATGCACGGTTTGCTGATGCCGACATCGAACTGGTCGATGGTCCCGGGCAACCGTCACGCTTTACTGGTAGCGGTCGCTACAAGCTGGTCACCGAAGGCACGTGGTTCGACGTCGACCTGCAGGCGGTTCCGCTGTCGTACACCACGTTGTCGCGCTCCTATCCCGACATGCCGCTGCGTGGATCGGCCGTTGGGCGGATCGTGGCTAAGGGCATGGCCGATCAATTCGATCTGCAGGCCACACTGGCTGGTGAAGGTGGCGAGTTGAGTTTCACCGGCGCCGCCGATGCATTGGTTCCGGTGATGGGAGCCAGCGGTGCCTGGCGCGGACGCGGTGTGAATCTGCAGTCGTTGTTCGGAGATAGTCGTTATCCCACCAGCTCACTGACCATGGCCGGTCAGCTGAATCTGCGTGCGACTGTGGATAGTGTGAGCGATGAATTCGTCATCGGCACGATTCGTGGTCCGCTCACGGCGACGGTCGATCAGTTTTCGCGTATTGCCGACGCCCGTTTGTTCGGTGGTACAATGTCGGTGCAGTTCGATTCCGGGCACGTGCGTGTAGACACGCTGCAAGTGGAGAGCTCTGCATTGCGCATGGTCGCGCGCGGCGGGTTGGGGCTCGATCGCACACGACGCGATTCGCTGAAGTTCAGCCTGATCGTTGATTCGCTCGGTGGCATACGACCGTGGCTCTCCAACACCAGCAGCGGTCGTACGCCCTTCGTGCTGCCAACCGATACTTTGCGCGGCACGATCGAGATGGCCGGGACGTTGTTCGGTTCGGTGGACTCGCTCGACACGCGTGGTCTGGATTTGGATGCAAGGGCGGATCTGCGGGATCTCGTGCTGGCAAGTTCGCGGTCGTTACGGGCAGGATTCGATCTGCAGGTGCGGGATGTATTGCGCGGCGCGAATGGAACACTCATCGCCTCCGCAGACTCGGCCTTCGTGATGGGTGTGGACGTCTCCGCTGCTACCGCGCGATCCACCTTGCGCGGCGGGTTGGCCGAACGCTTCTCCGTGGCCATGCGCACACCAACGGAGAGTCGGGTGACACTCGGTGGTGGTGTAACGCGCAGTGGGGATACCACTGATGTGCGATTCGATACGGTGAGCGTGCGTGTCGACAGTGGTGGAGCCAAGGCGCGTGGGTTTGCGCTGGCCACGCCAGCCACGCTGCGCTTCTTTGGCCGTGGGCGCGGTGCACTCGATTCGCTCGTGCTGCAGCATACCGACACGGGCCGTGTGTTGATGCGTGGTGCGATCGGCGACAGTGGCGTCGTACGCGGGCAGTTCGCGGCTGATCGTGTGCCTCTGGGGGATCTGGGACGCTTGCTGCGTTCGTCCGGACTGACACGCGGTGCCATGACGGCGGATTTTTCGGTTGTCGGCACCCGCGAAGCACCGCGCATGGATGGAACGGTTCGTCTCACGGATGCAGTCGCTGGTCGTGTGCGATTTGGCGAACTGTTTGCCCGTGCGCACTACGATTCTCTCCGTGTGGCGCTCGATGGTTCGCTGCGTGTGGGTGGGCAGTCGGCACTGGCGATCACGGCGTCGTTGCCGATGGATCTTGCGCTGTCGTCACGGGCACGACGCACGATCGACGAACCGCTCACCGGGCGTATCGTCAGCCAGCGTGCGGATCTCGGGTTGCTGGAAGCGCTGTTCCCCGATGTCACCAAGGCGACCGGCACGCTCGAAACGGATGTCGCGCTCACCGGGACCTGGGATCGCCCACGTCTGCGTGGGCAGATGCGCGTGGATAGCGCGTCGCTGTCGCTCGAGAATCTCGGTATCCGTCTCGAAAAAGCTACCGCGGATATTGGTCTGCTTGGCGACACCATTCATATCCGCCGCTTCGGTGCGGTGAGTGGAGCGCCGACGGACTCACTCGGGCTTTCTGGTTACATCGGTATCACCGAAATCGCCAAGCCGTCATTCAATCTGCATCTGGCGGCCAACAACTTCCTGGCCGTAGACAAGGCCCGCGCGGCGTCGCTGACGTTGACCACGACACGCCCCATTACGCTTGAAGGTACGAGTGACGCACCGGTACTTCGCGGCGCCGTTCGTCTCGATCGTGGGCGCATCTACATCAATCAGCTGGCGCAGCGTCGCGCGCTCGATGTAGCGGAAGATCTCGATCTTATCGACACCACACGCTTTGGTGTTAACGCGCTGTTGCCGAATGCGCCAAGCATGGTGATGCGCAATCTGCAGCTCGATGATGTGCGGTTGCGAATTGGAGATGATGTATGGCTCCGTTCGCCGGAAGCCAATCTCAAGCTGGGTGGACAGCTGCGTCTCACGCGCTCTGTTGGACGGGACGCGCGCGCCGCGCGACTCGCACTGGCTGACTCGCTGACGGTGGAACGTGGTACGTATCAGCTCAATCTGGGATTGGCGCGGCCAAGCTTTGAAGTCGAGCGTGGTCTGGTGCGGTTCTTTGGTGATCCCGATCTCGAACCGTCGCTCGATATCGCGGCGTTGCATACGGTTCGTGAGACCCGCGCCAATTCGAATCGCCAGGATGTGCGCATTCGTGTGAATATTGGCGGAACTATCGAACGCCCCACGCTGGCACTCACGAGTGCCGACAACCCGCCGCTCCCCGAGAGCGACATGCTGAGCTACCTCGTCACGGGTGAGCCGGCATACTCGGTGCTGGGGAGCACATACGCGGAGCAGGGCGCTACGTTGGCGCTGCGTCTGGCGGGGTCCTATCTGTCCAGTCGCCTGGCTGGTGGACGATTCGATGTGGTGCAGGTTGAGCCAACGTCACTCAATTCGCTGGACGCCGCGAATTTGCGTCAGAACGGACTTGGCATTCTGGCGTCCACCCGAGTGGGCGTGGGTGGTCAGATCGCGCGCAATACCTACCTGACGTTCAGCACGGGGCTTTGCGGTCTCGCCCCACAGACTGGTAGTGGCGACGCGCTGTCGCTATTTGCCGAGGGACTGGGCGTGAAAGTGGAGCGCCGGTTCGAAGGTGGACTCAGTGTGCAGGCCGGCCTCGAGCCCGGCTCATCGGCGCAGGCGTGCGGACGTCTTGGCATTTCGCGCACCTTCCAGCAGACACCGCCCCAGATCGGCATCGACTTCTTCCGATTCTGGACCTTCTGAGCCCTGCCGGCTCGCGGTTCAGACCCGATCACGCCTGAAACGAGCCGGTCGTTCGGTCGTCCTTGTAAGTCATGTTCTCTCCCCCGAATTCCCTGCTTGCTACCCCGGCTCCGGCGCCGTCGCTGACCAGCGCGCTGGAGGCAATTGATCGCGCCGGTTCCACCGGTGCGCGGGTGCAGATTGCAGCGCAATTGCTGCAGGACATGGGGTTTGATCGTGTTGTGATTTCATTGCGGGACCATTCGCTGAATGCGACCCTGATCGTGCAGGCGGGAGAAGCTGAGGCCGCGGCCGCTGGCGTCCTGCCCCTCAAGCCGCTGCCCGGCTCGGTATGGCGCCGTCGGTTGCAGCATCTCGAGCGTTTCCGGGTCGGCGATCTCTACCTGCTCGATGGTAGCGATCCGTGGGTCGCGCTCGAGTTCTTCGGTGCAGGCCCGGCTGGTCCGGGCGACGGCATCGGCTGGTTGAGCACGGATTTGATCATTGGCGTCATGCGTGGTCCGCATGGCGATGTGCTGGGTTTTGTGAAGCTGGCAGGGCCGCGGGATGGTCTTCGTCCCGGTGATCTTCGTCAGCGCGACCTCGCAGCGATTGTGCGCCATCTGGCGGCGCGTGTGGGACACGACGCGCTCGAAGCGGTCGCACGCCAGCGTCACGAGCGACTGCAGTTGCTGCAGGATGCCGGTGCATCACTGACGCGCTCACTCGACGAACAGGAAATCATGCGCGAGTTGGCGCGCCAGGTGCAGCGCGCTGTACGCTGCGATGGCGTGGCCGTTCTCGTGCCCGATCTGCACAGTGATGTCCTGAACACGAGCCTTCGTATCGTGCGCGGTGTGGAGCGCACGCGTGGGCCGGTCCGTCTTGGTGACGGCATTGTGTCCGAGGTTGCTCGCACGGGACGGCCTGTACGTGTTGGCGATCGCGAAGCGGATCGTGCGCGTGAGAAGGCCGGGCTGCCGTCGCATCTGTCGTTGTACGACGTGGTAGGTGAATCGGGGGCTGCGAGTTCGGTCGTGGCTGTGCCGGTGCGCGTGGGTATTCGGCTGCTGGCCGTACTGGCCGTGCACTCCACGCTGATGGATGTCTTCACGGCTGAAGACGAAGAAGTCCTGGCAACCATGGCGTCGCAGGCTGCCACCGCCATGGCCAATGCACGACGCTATGCGGAGAGCGAACGTGAACGGCGTACCACGGAGGCCCTGGCTGACGTGGCACGTGCTGTTGGCGAATCGCTCCGACTCGGTGAGGTCCTGCGGCTCATCCTGCGGCACTCCGTTTCGCTGCTTGGCGTGGAAGGAGCGTGTATCGCGCTGCGTACGGGTGACTACCTCCACATCGTCGCTGCACTAGGTGCGGCCGATGTGTTGAGTGGCGTGCACCTGCCGATGAACGCCAGTCTGATTGGTCGGTCGGTGTCGACGAACGAACTCATTGTGGTGAACGAGTTCACGCCTGAGCTTTCGCTCAATCGCTCGGTCCAGCACCTCGCGCGCATTCAGCGCACGGTGATTGCACCATTGGTTACGGGACGCGGCACGATCGGTGGAATCTCCGTACTCAACCGCGAGCGTCCCTTTGATCAGGAAGACGCCAAGGTGCTGCAGCGGCTCGCCGACCAGGTGTCGGTGGCCATTGTGAATGCGCGACTGTTCGAGGAAATCGAACGTGCCACGCAGGAGTGGAAAGTCGCGTTCGACAGTACGGCGAGTGGCATCGTCGTACTCGACGAATCATTCAATGTGTCGCGCTGCAATACACGAGCGGCTGAGCTGTGTGGGCGCACCGTACCGGAGTTGCTCAAGACTCGCTTTCGCGATGCGCTGGTTGGCGCAGGTGAAGGAGCTGATGGTCAGGCCCTTGATGTGTTTATCGAACGCGCGTTGCACGAGGGGGCGCCGGTTCGCGAATCCGTGCGTGATCTTGCCACAGGCCGTCTGTTCACGATGCTCGCTGCGCCGCATCCAGCGGGTGGATGTGTAATCACGTTCGACGACGTGACTGAATCGTCACGTCTCACCGAGCAGCATGGCAAGGTGCTGGATACCGTATCCGATGCCATTGTCATTACCGAGCCGGGCGGTCGAATTGCTTTTGCCAATCCCGCCGCGCACGCGCTGTTTCAGCGTGCGAATCTGGTGGGTGAGACATCGGCGGCGCTGGTTCCCGACGAATGGCTGGATGTGGTCAGTGCGCAGGAGGCAGCGGCACAGCGCGGCGAACGCCCTCGTTACGAATGCGAAGTGCTGCGCCGCGACGGTACGCGGCGACGGGTGCAGGTAGCTACGGCCCCACTCTATGAGTTGGGTGAGATTGTGGGATCGGTGGCGTGTTTGCGCGATGTCACGGAGCAGCGCGCCGATGCCGTGGCCCGCGAACGTTCAGAGCAGCTCTATCGCGGTCTGATCGAAAATGCCACCGATGCCATCTTCACCATCGACCTGGCGGGCAAGTTCACTTCGGTCAATCGCGGCATGATTGCAGAGACCGGCCTGACTGCAGAGCAGATCGTTGGTCAGGACTATCTGTCGCTGGTGGATCCGTTGGATCGTGATCTGGCAGCGCAGGAAATGGTGGCTACGCTCGCTGGTGAGCATCGCAAGGTGCAGATGCGTTGTATTACGAAACAAGGATCGCGTCTCACCATGATCACGGCCGCGCCGCTGCACGAAGATGGCGTGATCGCCGGCGCGTTGTGCATCGTTCGCGATATCACCAACGATGAAATTCTGCATGAGACGCATCTGCAACAGGCGCGTCTGGCAGCCGTTGGAGAGTCGCTCGGACGCGTGGCCAACGAGCTGAACAATCCGCTTACGAGTCTGCTGGCCGTCGCCGAGCTGCAGGTGTCATCACCGACGCTCGGACGCGACGATCAGCATGCGTTGGAGCAGATCATCGAAGAAGCACGGCGCGCGTCGCAGATCGTTGGGCACCTGCTTGAAACCACGGGTGAGGCACCGCATACGGGTGGCCAGCGCACGGCAGTGGACATCAACAGCATTGCCCGGCGTACCCTCGAACATCACGGCTTTTCGCTGCGCGCGATGGGCGTGGAAGTACACACCAGTTTCGAGTCCAACCTGCCTCCTGTGGATGGTGACCCGCTGCAGTTGCAGCAGGTGCTCTCCAATATTCTTGGCAACGCAGAGCAGGCACTGGGCGAGCATGCCGGTCCGCGTCGTCTCATGATGCGTACTGCGCGTGATACCCGCGGTATCGCGGTTCGTATTATCGATACAGGTCCTGGCATTGCGCCGGCCAATACGACGCGGGTCTTCGAGCCTATGTTCACGACACGTGCGCATCGTGGCCACCGCGGGCTTGGGCTCACCATCGCGCACACCATTGTTCGTGATCACGGCGGTACCATCGAACTCAATTCCACGCTGGGCGAAGGCACGAGCATGATCGTGCGCCTGCCGGTCGTGGCCGGATGGCCTGGTGCGCCTGACAGTGGGGCGTCAGACGATGCAAACAGCGTCCGCCGCGCTTCGGATCACCGTGCAGGTGAGTCACCAGAGCATCGATCCGCGCCAGCAGAAGCTCCGGTACCGGCGGCGCGTCGCATTCTGGTGGTCGAGGACGAGGATACACTGCGCAATGCGGTGTATCGGTTTCTGTCGGCACGTGGGTATGCGGTAGATACCGCCGATTGCGGAGCCGCTGCTCTCGAACTGCTGCGCGGCAATACCTATGACCTCATCCTGCTCGATCTCCGCATGCGGGGAATCAGTGGCGAGGATGTCTACGATACGATGCAGACGTCGTATCCGAGGCTGGCGTCCCGCGTGGTATTTGTCACGGGTGATCTGCACAGCGCGAGCGCCTCACGATTCATTCGTTTGACGGGTCGGCCGGTGATTGCCAAGCCGTTTACGCTGGCAGAACTCGAAGGGAAGGTCGCGCAGCTGATCGCGCAGTAGTTCACGCAGTAGGTCTTGCAGTAGTATTCCTGCATGCCCTCCAATTCATTCACTGTACGCGCCGCCATTGCTCCACTGCTCGGCGACGCCCGTGTTTCCGCGTCACCCACGTCGCAGCTGTTGGCAGGCGAAGTAGTTCTAGTGCTCGAGGAGCGCGGTGATTGGCGCCGTGTCCAGGGTCCTGCTGGATACGAAGGGTGGACGCATATCGGGTATCTCACAGATACACTGGGTGACGAAGCCGATTGGCCGATATCGCTCGGTTGTCAGGTGCGCGGTGCGCGCGGTGTATTGCAAACACTGCCGCTGGGAGCGCGTGTAGCGCCAAACGCGAATGTCGTATCAGGCGAGGCGATTGCGCCGTCCAATCTGACGACGGTGTTCCCGGTGAATGCCACAGCCATCGTCGATACGGCGCGCATGCGCTTCGAGGGAAGCAGCTATCTCTGGGCTGGTATCACCCCCTGGGGAGTGGACTGCTCAGGGCTTGTGCAGCGTGCATTTGCTCTGCACGGCATACTGCTACCGCGCGATGCATGGCAACAGGCAGAGGCTACCTCACGTGTGGCCGATGACGCTGCGGCGCTTCACGCTGCGGGCGATCTGCTGTTCTTCTCAGATCGCGATGATCGTCGGATCACCCACGTCGGCATTGCGACCGGCGATGGGCACATGGTGCATAGCGCGCTGCTTCGCGGAGGCGTAACTGTCGAGCACATGGCCGATGACGCCGATGCCTACGTGAAGCGTCTCCAACAGCAGTGCGTTGGTGTGCATCGCGTCATGCAGCTGGCGCAACCACGCTAGCGAACTCTCGTTAGCGCAGTTCACGCCGTTCAATTCAAAGTCAGGCTGGCAGCTGCCCTGCACCTGCCGGCACGACAGGCGCCGGTGGTGTGCCACGCACATGCAGCACACAGGTCGCGCTGTCGCGACCATCAATGGCCACACGCATGGTGTAATCGCCGAGCATATCGAGTGGCAGGTCAAGCTGCACAATGATCGGCATGTCGAGGTCCTGCTGTCCCGGCGGTGGCGAGCCGATGTCGAGCTGGGCTTCCGAATTCCACAGCTCCGTGCCTCGCGGGTTGACCCAGCGCAGCAGCATGGGATGCGTGCCGGTGTCGCGAGGTGTGGCCTTCATATGCAGCACGAAGGTCGCACGCGGATGCAGTGCCGGAAACTGATTCACATGCACGGCATCGAAGATCCCCAGGATATTGAGCTTGCCTTCCTGGGAGATATTGGCCGCGTCGGAGAAGAGCGCGAAGGAGACGTTCATCGCGGGAAACTAATCGACTCCCCGGTGGACCGGGGCCCAGTCTAGATTCCGGGATGTCCACCTCGCCCGACCTGCGCGCTACGGCGACCACCGCCGAACATGCAGTGCCCGTTCCGGCATCCGAGCCGGCCCCTGGAACGCATACGGGATTCGGCGCCACCGACCTCGGATTGATTCTGATGGCGGTGATCTGGGGGGTGAACTACACGGTCGTGAAGTCGGGGCTGGCGGTCATGACGCCTCTTGCCTTCAATGGGGCGCGAGTGGCGCTCGCAGCCGTCGTGTTGTTTGCCGTGGCGGCTTTGGTGCGTGATCAGCCGTGGCCAGAGAAACGCGACGTGTGGCGGTTACTGGCGCTGGGCCTCATGGGAAACGGCATCTATCAGCTGCTGTTCATCTTCGGCATGGCGCATACGCGCGCCGGTGTTGCGGCACTGATCGTGGCAGCGGGTCCCGCGTGGATCGCGATCATTTCCCGTTTGTTAGGTCGCGAACGCCTGCCTTTTCTTGGCTGGGCCGGGATCGGACTGCAGCTGGTAGGTGTTGGGTGCGTAGTTGGCAGCACAAGTGCACTCGAAAGCGGTGGTACGGTCATGCTCGGTGCTGCGCTCATTGCCGCTGGCAGCATCACCTGGGCCGCATTCAGTGTGTTGCTGCAGCCGTACACCAAGCGCGCGCATCCCCTGCACCTATCGGCTATCACCATGGCCAGTGGTGCCCTGCTCATTGGGTTGGTGGCCATTCCCGATCTGCGCGCGCTCGACTGGGCAAGTCTCACGTGGAAAGCGTGGGGTGCCGTGGTGTATGCCGGTATCGGCGCGCTGGTCGTGGCATACCTCCTGTTCTATCGCGGCGTGCGTGTCCTTGGGCCGACCCGCACAGCGATGTACGGAAATCTCCAGCCCATTATTGCGTTGGCTGTGGCGGCGCTGCTGCTCAACGAGTTGCCTTCTGTGTGGCAGCTCATCGGAGCCGCCTTCATCATGGCTGGTCTGCTGCTCTCCCGCAGCGTCAGTGTACGTCCTTCCACTCGTGTCTCACTCAGCCGCTGACCGCATGAAACTCGTCTTGTTCGATATCGACGGCACACTGCTTCGCACCGATGGCGCTGGTCGTCGTGCGATGGAGCATGCGTTGAAGACGGTGTTCGGTGTGGGTGGCGATCCGAACTACCGGTATGACGGCAAGACCGACCGTCAGATCACGCGCGAGCAAATGCGTGGCGCGGGTATTGCTGACGCGGATATCGATGCTCGCATGGATGACGTGTTCGCGGCATATCTCGCGCAATTGGCGCAGGAACTCGACGGTAGGCCGGGGCAGGCTGAGCGCCTTTCCGGTATTCCATCCTTGCTCGAACGCCTTCGCAATCATGAGCAGGTCACGCTTGGATTGCTCACGGGCAATATCGAACAGGGCGCACGTCGCAAGCTCGCTGCTGTAGACATCGCCTGGGAGCAATTTGTGGTCAATGCATTCGGCAGCGATCACGAACATCGTCCTGAACTGCCATCAGTTGCACAGCGACGCGCCACGGCACATCTCGGTCGTCCCATCGATGGAGCGCAGATGGTCATCATCGGCGATACACCGGCCGACATTCATTGCGGTCGCTCGCTCGGTGTGCGAGCTATTGGTGTTGCAACGGGGCGCTATTCCATAGATGACTTGGCGGAACATGCGCCTGCCGCCGTATTTGCCACACTGGATGACACCGATGCCGTCGTCGAGGCAATTCTGGCATGAGCAGTGAGCCGACCACGACGGGTTCAACACCGGTATCCGTGCACGTCACCGGTATCGTGCGAGGCCGTGAGGTGGACGCAGACGGTTCGGTGTTGCTGGATGCGGAGGCGTTGATTCTTCAGTGGCCGGCCGCCGCCGCGTGGCGACTGTCACTTGATGGATTGGAAGGTGTGGCGGTACACCCCAATGCGCTGACGCTGTACCTGCGCGACCACGATGTTCTGGAGTTCTCGGGTGATGATGCGCTACGTCCACTCGCACTGGCGCTGCGTGATCAGGCCTGTCGCATGCCCGAGCTCACCCGTGGTCTTCGTGATTTCGGTCTGACGCGTGTTGTGACGCAGGGAATCAGTGACCCCATCACGAAGGCGCACGATGCATGGTTTTCTCCGCTGCTCACCGCAAGACGCGCCGTGCAGGGAGTAAGTGATCCGCTGCGTCAGGTGGAACTGATGGACGGAGCATCGCTCTCAAAGCAGATGCTGCAGGTGCTTGGCGATCTCTCGGTCCAACTGGCTCCAGGAAAACCCGCCGAGCAACGCGCGCTCGAGGCGGTGATGGAGGATGAGGCGGCGCCGTTGTTCGAGGCGCTGACGCGCATGGCGATCGCCAGTGACGCACTGCGTGGTGGTGAGTCCGACACGCAGCTCGCCGATTGGCGGCGCTGGGTTGAGGAGGCGCGCCGCGCGTTTGCGGCGGCAGACGAGGCGTGGGGTGAAGTCGTGGCGGTGCTGCGGCGGGCCTAAATCAGTGCCCGCAGCCGCAGTCTCCGCACCCGGTCTTCTTGGCGGGCGCCAGCGCCTTCCAGGCGCGCCGCGCCGTGAAAGCCGCAGCCACGACCACGAGTAACACCACGACCAGCGTATCGAGTGCCATGGTCAGTCCTCCGCTCAGGTCCCTATGCCAAGTGCCGTACCACCGGCATACACCAGCCAGGCACCAATCCATGCTAGCGCGAGCATATAGGCGAACTGAATGCCCGCCCACTTCCAGCCGACACTGCCACCACCAGCTTCACGCACCGTCACGGCAACGGTGCTGATGCACATCAACGCGAATACGTAGAACACCATCAGACCAACGGCCACGAGCGGCGTGTAGCGACGCTGACCCGTCGTGGGATCGGTCTCCTGCTGCAGCTTCTCGGTGAGCGCCGCTTCGTTCTCGCCGCCGACACCGTAAATGGTGCCCATCGTCGAAACGAACACTTCACGCGCAGCAAAGCTGGCAGCGATGGACACGCCGATCTTCCAATCGTACCCCAGTGGACGCACGGTGGGTTCGATGGCCTTGCCGATGCGGCCCAGTACGGAATACTCGAGCTGCTGTTCGGCCTGCATCTCCGCCGGCATGGAATCGTCTATCGGCGCCTTGGGATAGGTGGCCATGGCCCAGAGCACGATGGAGAGCGACAGAATGACCGTGCCCGCGCGACGCAGGAACAACTGACACCGCTGCCACACCGACACGAGCAGTGACCACACACTCGGCCAGCGATATGGCGGCAGTTCGAGAATCATGGGGCGCACGGGGCCTTTGAGCAGCGTGCGCTTGAAAATGGCTGCGATAGCGAGTGCGGCGACGGTACCCAGCAGGTACATGCCGAGCATCGTGGCACCCTGCAGTGTGAGACCGGGCAGCAGTACCGTGGTCGGTACAAACGCGCCAATAAGCAGCGTGTAAACCGGCAAACGCGCGGAACAACTCATGAGCGGCACCACCATGATGGTGGCCAGACGATCCTTGGGGTCTTCGATCGTGCGTGTCGCCATGATGCCTGGCACCGCACACGCGTAACCCGACAACATCGGAATGAAGCTCTTGCCGTGCAATCCCACGCGGCGCATCACGCGATCCATAAGGAACGCTGCGCGCGCCATGTAGCCCGAATGTTCGAGCAACGTGATGAAGGCAAACAGAATGGCGATCTGCGGTAGGAACACGAGCACCGAGCCTACGCCGCCGAAGATGCCGTCCTGCACGAGCGAACGCAGATCCCCCTCGGGAATCAGCTCGCCTGCGGCCCCACCCAACGTGGCAATGAGTACCTCGATGCCATCCATGAGCGGAGCCGCCCACGTGAACACCGATTGAAACACCACAGCCATGAGCAGCAGAAAGATCACCGGTCCCCACACGCGATGCAGCACGACACGATCGATGCGATCGCTGAATGTCTGCGTTTCGGTGGCGGCGCGTGTGACCGTGCGCCCAATGACTTCGGCAATCCAGGCGTAGCGGACTTCGCTTTCGAGACGTGATGGCGTGTAGCCGGCACCACGCAGTTTCTCGACGGCCGCTGTGACTTCATCACGAAGCCCCGGCACCTGTGCGAGATGCGGTTCGGTGCGCTGCACACCAAGCAGACGCAGCGCCTCCATGCCGGCGGCCGAGGCCGTGAGCCCTTCGTTGACCAAGTGCGTTTCCACCGACGTCAGCGCACGTTGCACATCGGCGGGCAATCGGAAGCGGCGTACAGGCGCGGGGAGCACGGTGGCACGAACCAGCGCCTGCTTGAGTGGATCGAGTCCCTCGCCGCGCTTCGCTACTGTGGGAATGACCTGCACACCGAGTTCATGACTGAGCTCAGGTACATCGATGCCGATTCCCTGGCTTTCGGCCACATCGAACTGATTGAGTGCCACCACCACCGGAATCCCGAGCTCCAACACCTGACCGGTGAGGAAGAGATTGCGCTCGAGATGTGAGGCATCGACCACGACCAACACCACATCGGGTCGCCAATGACCGCTGTCCCGCTGCAGCAGCACATCGAGCGCGATCTGTTCATCGGGCGAACCGGCCGACAACGAATAGCTGCCTGGCAGGTCGAGCACGGCGATACGCTGTCCATCGGGGCTCTTGAACGTGCCCTCGACGCGCTCTACGGTAACACCAGCAAAATTTCCGACTCGCTGACGCAGCCCGGTGAGCGCGTTGAACAGCGTGGTCTTGCCGGTATTGGGATTGCCGATGATGGCAACCTTGAGTGTGTCGGCGCTGGCGGGGCTGTCGGCAGCACCGGAAGCGATGGCAGGGGTCTGCGACGTACTCACAGCGCGCTCACTCTCGTACTTGTGGCCAGCGGGATGTCGCGAGCAGGCGCGACATCAATCGGTCATGCGGCCGCGCTCAGGCGCGCGCCGCGACAGGCTGGACGGTGATGCCCGCGGTCAGGGCAGCTCCGAGTGCCAGGCGAGTGCCGCGCACTTCGAGGAGCATGGAGTCACGGGCATCAATCACGTTGACCGCCGTTCCTTCGCAGAAGCCCAGCGCCCGAAGGCGGCAGGCTTCGTCTCCCGAACATTCGATATCGACCACCGTGACGCGCGAACCGGCGCGGCAGCTGCTCAGCGCACAAGTGCCGGCAGCGCTGCCAGTGGATTCGAGTGTTGGGAGGGCGACTTGGATCACGGATCTAGATGAGAATGTTTCTCAAAGGTGACATTGAATACTACTCACGAGTGCGCCACCGATGCAATGGGGAGATGAGCAGTCGGGGATCGCTCCCCGATTGAAATCGGCTGTTGCGTTACGCCGCTGCCACAGCCGTTGGAGGGGTCTGGCGACGACCAATCATCACGGCCACACCGATGGTGGCGAGGACGATGGCAATGACTTGTGCCGCCGTGAGTGGGCCAAAGAAGCGGTCGTCCTTGGCGCGGAAGAATTCGACGATGAAGCGTTCGATACCGGCCACGATGAGATACAAACCAAACAGCCAGCCCGCGCGATGCGGATGCTTACGCATTGCCCAGAGCACGGCAAACATGCCAAAACCCATCACCGTTTCGTACAGCTGCGTGGGGTGCACGGCTACGACATCGGCTGGGTTGCTGCCTGCTGGAAACTCTACGCCAAACGCCGTGCTCATTACGCCTACCGTGCTGGGTGGCGCACCCTCGGGGAACTGCGTAGCGAACAGACCACTGAAGGGGCGACCGTAGTCGTCGCCAACGGCCCAGCATCCGGTACGACCCACTGCATAGCCGGCAGCGATGGCAATGCCCGCTACGTCGGCAATGCGGAGGAAGTTGAGCTTCTTGTACTTGATAACGGCCCAGCACAGAGCCACCGAGCCGATGAACCCACCCCAGAACACGAATCCGCCGCGGCTGAAAAACGCCCCCGGATCACCCGTGAGAATCACGTAGTACGTCTTGGCGCCAATGAGCGTGCCGACCAGCGCCGCCATGACGACATCCGGAATGGCATCCGCTTCGACGTTCTGTCCGCGGCGCCACAACTCGCGCTGACAGATGATCTGCGAGATCGCAAAAGCCGCCAGGACTGCGAGACCGAAGCCGGTAAGCTCGAGCGGGCCAGCGTGAAAGACGGTCGGGTGATGGATGATCGGGGACATTTACGAGAGACCGGGGATTGGCAGAGCCGCAGTAGCCGTCAGGGTCGGAGACGCAAACTCACTGCGTCCAAAACGATATAACCCCGCAGCCGCGATCATGGCGGCGTTGTCCGTGCTGAGTCGCGGCGTAGGGGCAAAAACATCGCCGCCGCGTGATGCAAATCGTTCACGAAGGGCTATTTGCAACGCACCATTGCACGCCACACCACCACCCAGCACGATGCGGCCGCGTCGATGGGCCTTGGCGGCGCGGTACACCTTTTCCGTGAGCGTGTCGATTACCGCATCCTGGAAGCCGCGCGCAATACTGGCGCGTTGGGCATCGAGGGTGCCGGTCTTTTCTGCTTCGCGGACGGCATAAAGCACAGCCGTCTTGAGACCGCTGAAAGAGCAGTCGTAGTAGTCGGCATCCGTGACCACCGCACGTTTGCGCAGCATCGGACGCGCAAAGTGGTGCGGATGTCCGTACTCCGGTGATTCGGCTGTAGCAGCCAATTGTTCGATGGGACGTCCACCGGGATAGGGCAGACCAAGCAGCTTGGCCACCTTGTCGAAGGCTTCTCCGACGGCATCATCACGCGTCTGGCCAAGCAGGCGATACGTGCCCCACTCCGGCACATCGAGCAGCAATGTGTGTCCACCGCTCACGAGAAGGGCCGTGAATGGTGGCGCGGCATTGGGATGCTCGAGTAACGTGGCAAAGAGATGCCCTTCCATGTGATGCACGGGCACGACCGGTTTGCCGTGTGTGAAGGCCAGCGTCTTGGCGTAGCTCGTGCCAACAAGCAACGCACCCACCAATCCCGGCGCGTGGGTAACGGCAACGGCATCGATGTCGGCCATCGAAACTCCAGCCTCGTTCAACGCCGCATCAACTGCCGGAACAATGCCAGTCAGGTGCTGACGACTCGCGATCTCCGGAACGACGCCACCAAACAGTCGATGCACATCCTGCGACAGGATCACCAGCGATTCGAGCGTGATGGCGTCGGGTGTGCCATGCACAACGGCTGCCGATGTTTCATCACACGACGTTTCGATGCCCAGCAGGCGCAGTGTCGCCATGCGCGAGTTACGACTTGGGCTGAGCGAGCAACTGCTCGAGCAGACGCTTGTTGCCGTCGTAGTTCTGTGTCAGATCGAGGTGGCCGATGAGGCGCTTTCGCACCACACCCTCACGATCGATGATGAACGTTTCCGGCACACCGGTGGTGCGATAGATGCCCTGAATGCTGCCGCTGACATCGTGCAGCACCTGGAACGTGAGGCCAAAGTCCTTCACGAAGTCACGGATCTTCTGCTCTTCGCCGGCATTGTCCACGCTAACGGCAACGATCTTGAGGCCCTTGTCGCCGAGTTCCTGATGCAGGCGCTGGATCTCCGGCATTTCCTCGCGGCACGGAATGCACCACGTCGCCCAGATGTTGAGCAGCACCACTTCGCCACGGTAGTCGCTGAGCGACTTCATGCGTGTTGGCGTATCCAACGTGCCCGCTGCAAAGCCTGGAGCATCCACGCCCACCGTAACGTTGGTCAGTTCATCCTTGAGGAAGTGTGACGCAATCAGTCCGCCTCCCACGAGGAAGGCCACGATGCCGAGCACGATCATCCACTGCTGCTTGACCGTCATACGCTTTCCGAGCAGAGGTTGCGCAGTACCGCAATTTCGGCCTGCGGATTGGCGGCGCCAAAGATGGCGTTGCCAGCAACAAACGTGTCGGCGCCTGCGCGCCAACACTGCGTGATCGTATCGCGCGAAATACCTCCGTCCACTTCAAGCACGGCGCTGCTCTCTGCCTGATCGAGAAGGAAACGCGCGCGTTCGATCTTGTCGACGGAATACTCGATGAACTTCTGACCGCCATAGCCCGGATTGACGCTCATGATGAGCAGCAGGTCGAGCATGTGCACCACCTCTTCGATGGCGCTGAGTGGTGTGCCCGGATTGAGAGCCACGCCGGCCTTGGCTCCCAGTTCCTTGATGCGCGTGAGCTGCCGATCGAGATGCGGCGCCGCTTCGGCGTGAATGGTGAGCACATCGGCACCCGCCTTCACATAGTCCTCGAAGTAGTTCTCCGGCTCCACGACCATGAGGTGCACATCAACCACCTTGTCGGTGCTCTTGCGTACGGCTTCGATGACCTTGACGCCAAACGACAGGTTGGGCACGAAACGACCGTCCATCACATCCACGTGAATCCAGTCGGCGCCGCCAGCAGACAGCATGGCGAGTTCGTCGCCAAGTTTGCGGAAGTCGGCACTGAGGACGGATGGCGCTATACGAACAGACATGGTCAGCGGTGTGAAGGCGATGAAAGCGAAGAAAGAGCAGCGGAGCTCATCGTGTTGACATCGTGTCGACCGGCGGACGACCATCACTCAGCACGAGCGTGATGGCCGTGCGGGCCACGACACGCGCGCCGGACACGGGAAAGGTGGCGAGCACAATGCCAGCGGGCTTGGGGCTCGACTGGAACTGCACTTCACCCACCTGCAACCCGGCATCGAAGATGGTGTTGCGGGCATCCCCTTCCTCAAGGTCGAGTAGCGATGGCACTGTAATGAGCGTGGTGTCATTCGCTTCGCGCTGCGCATCGGCCTCAGCGGCGGCGATCGCGGAGTCGATAGGGTCGGCGTTGGCTTGCTTGGGCAGACGGCCTCCGGCAATGCTGTCGAGCATCACCTGCAGCGAGTCCACACTGTTCGGGCGACCGGGTTCCAGAGAGTTCACGGTGACCACGCCGGCGGAGGCACCAACGAGCAAGCCAACACCGAGTGCAATTCCCAATCGAATGAGCCAGGTGCGTGCGACGGTGCGCGACGTCTTCTTCTTGGTAGTGGCCACTACACACGTCTCCTGAAGCGAGCGGCAAACGCACCGTCGGATCCATGCACATGTGGCAGCACGCGCAACAGTCCGCGATCCAGTACGGTTTCTGATACCGTACCAGCCGGCGGTGGTTCAAGTGTGAAGTCCGGATGGGCCGCGAGGAACGCGTCCACCTGGTCGTCGTTCTCTTCGAGTTCGAGAGAGCAGGTACTGTACACCAGCAGCCCGCCCGGTTTCACGAGCGCGGCAGCGCTCCGCAGAATCTGTTTTTGCATCGCACCCATCACGGCAAAGTCGCTTACGCGAAGACGCCAGCGGGCATCGGGATGACGGCGAAATGTGCCCGTCCCGGTGCATGGAGCGTCGACGAGTACGGCGTCCATGAGTGGTAGCGCGGAGTTACGCGCGTCGGCAACGACCACGCCAAGGCGCGATGCATTGAGTCGGGCAAACCCCGCGGCCATGCGGCGCACACGGGCCAGATTGCGATCGGCAGCTACGACAAACCGCGCGCGTCGCGAGAGCTCGAGGGATTTGCTGCCTGGGGCAGCGCAGACATCGGCGACGGTGCTGTCGGTGTCGACGTGCGCATACTGCACCACCAGCGTGGCCGCCGGATCCTGCACGTAAAACAATCCCTGGCGAAACGCGCCCAGCTCCGCCAATGAAACAGCGGATGTGAGCTGCAACGATTCGGGCACCAGCGGTACGGATTCCGACGACACATCGGCGTCGCGCAACGCAGCGGAGAGCTGTGTGCTCGTCACACCGTACGGCCGCACAACGATGGGCGCTGGCGTGTTGTTGGTGTGCAGCAGCCGTTCGGTGTCAGTTGCGCCGAAACGTTCCACCCAACGCTGCACCACCCACCGTGGATGCGAGTGCCGCTGTGCCAATGCTTCGAGCGCATCGGCGGGTAGAGGCGGTTCGATATTCGCGCGTTCTCTGTCGATGCGACGCAGGACCGCGTTGGCGAGCTTGCTTGCACCGATGCCGTGCCGGCGTTTGGTGATTTCCACCGTCTGTCCAATGGCGGCGTATGGCGGCACACTATCCATGTGCAGCAATTGATACGCGCCAAGACGGAGCAGGTCGGCCACATCCGCATCGAGCTTGGCGAGCCCACCACGCACACGCAGCGCCAGAATGGCGTCGAGGCGGCCGCGTCCGCGCAGCGTGCCCCACACCAACTCCTGCACCCAGCGACGATCACGCGCGTCGAGCGGCTGTGTACGCCGCTCAAACGTGGCATCCAGCAACTGGCCGCTGCGCAAATCGGTCAACATGAGCGCCGCGGCAGTGCGTGACTCCGTCACGCCTGAGGCGTTCGCGCCTGACGCGTTCGCGCCTGACGCGTTCGCGCCGGCAGCGCCGGTATTGGCTGGCGTGGATGAATTGCCGCGACGCGGCGGGCGAGCAGTGGCCACCATCAATTGCCTCGCTCGAATTGATCGCCGATTTGCACACCACGGCCGCGCGCCAACGCTTCTGCCGTCATGCGCGGCTTGCCACTCGGCTGCACGTCGAGAATGCGTACGGCACCCACACGGCACCGCACCAGCATGCCGTTCTCGTCGATGGTACGCACCGTGCCCGGTGGGCTGGCCAGCAGCGGTTCATCGAGTTCTTCGTCGGTGCCAGTGCCAACTACCCGTGCACCAAAAAACTTGAGCGGCAGTCCACGATGCAGCGCATACGCGCCGGGGCGCGGATCGAAAGCACGAATCACCCGCGAGACCTGTTCGGCTGTCCACGAAAAATCGAGCTGGGACATGGTGCGGTCGATCTTGGGCGCGTACGTCGAGAGTGCATCATCCTGCGGTACGGCATGCGACGCGCCGGCCTCGATCAACGTGAGTGCCTGCACGATGGCCAGGGCACCGGCTTCAGCCAGTTGATCGTGCAACTCACCGTACGTGGTTTCGGGTGAGAGCGGCACACGCACCACATGCAGCATGTCACCGGCATCGAGTGCCGGCACCATCTGCATGATGGTGACACCCGTTTCGGCGTGACCTTCGAGCAGAGACGCCTGAATGGGTGCGGCACCGCGCAAGGCGGGAAGCAACGAGGCGTGAATATTCAGCGTACCAAGTCTCGGCTCGTCGATGACGATCTTGGGCAGGATGTGCCCATATGCTACGACGACCGAGATGTCGGCTTCGAGTGCGCGCATCTCCGCCAGGAATTCATCGCCGCGTGGCTTGAGGGGCTGCAGGACGGGCAGACCCTCTTCGAGTGCCACAACCTTGACCGGCGACGGATCGAGTTGTGTGCGCGAACGACCACGCGGTTTGTCGGGCTGTGTGACCACGCCAACGACATCGTGTCCCTCACCGAGCAGGGCACGAAGGGGCGGGACGGCGAAGTCGGGAGTGCCCCAGAAGAGAATGCGCATGGGGCGTTCCCTGATCAGGTGTCGGCGGTCGCGGACTTCTCTGGCGGGAGATCACCCACCGGAAGTACCCGCACATTGCGAGGGTACTTGGTCTTCTCCTCTTCCCACTCGCGCACGGCACGGCGCTTCTTGAGCAGGCTGAGTCGATCGAAGAAGATCTTGCCATGCAAGTGATCGATCTCGTGCTGCAAGCAGCGTCCGAGCAGATCGCCGGCGTCTTCGATCTCGAACCAGTTGCCGTCGATATCCTGCGCCCGCACGGTCACGAGGGCATGGCGATCCACATCGCCATACACCTCGGGGATCGAGAGGCATCCCTCTTCGCCGCGCACGAGACCGCCGGCCTTGCTCACGATCTCGGGATTGATGATCACGAGACGCTGGTCGTCTGCATCGACTACGGCGAGGCGTTCAATGCGACCGACCTGCGGTGCGGCAAGACCAACGCCATTGGCCGCGTCCATCGTTTCGAACATGTCGTCGACAAGACGACGCAGTTCGGGCGTGATCTGCGTGACGAGTTCGGTTTCCTGCCGAAGAATCGGCGAACCGAGGACGTGGATATCGAGTCGAGCCACTGCGTTCTCTCAGGCCTCTGGTTACGCGGCCGGCGCGCTGCCGCCAACGGCGGCAATGCGTCCACGCTCCACGATCAGCTTGGACTCGCCCGACTTGATCGTGATGCGGTCGTTGAGCTTGGCCACACCATCGTTGCCGGTGGTGGCGATGTGCACGACTTCACCGACGATACCACCCGCCGTCACAATCTCATCGCCCTTCTTGAGCGTCTTCACGCGCTCTTCGTGATTCTTGCGCTGCTTCTGCTGCGGACGAATGAGCACGAAGTAGAAAATCGCGAAGATCGCGCCGTACATGAAAATCATCTGCGGCACGGCCGAGCCGGTGGGAGCCTGCAGCAGCGCGAAACTGGCGAAGATGGAACCGGTCATGACGAGGTGGTGCGAGAGTGATAGCGGGCGAGCCAGTCACGGCTCCAGCCCGAGAACGTGCCGTCCTGGATGGCGGCCCGGGCATCGCGCATGAGCGCAACAAGGAAATGTACATTGTGCAGGCTCAGGAGGCGGAGTCCGAGGATCTCTTCGGTGATGAAAAGATGCCGGATATACGCCTTGCTGAAGCGCGCACATGTGGTGCATGAGCAGGATTCGTCGAGTGGGGATGCGTCGGTGCGCCACTGGGCGTTCTTGATGCTGCGGCGTCCGGTGGTGGTGAAGAACGCGCCGGTGCGTCCCATGCGTGTGGGGGCCACGCAGTCAAAGACATCCACGCCCCGCGCCACGCCTTCCACGAGGTCCTCGGGGAAGCCCACGCCCATGAGGTATCGGGGCCTGTCTTCGGGCAATTCGAGGTCGACGACGTCGAGCATGGCGTACATGTCCGGTTTGGCCTCACCCACTGAAAGCCCGCCGATGCCATACCCCACCCAATCGCCGGCGCTCCGTATGGCCTGAGCGGAGGCTTTGCGCAGGTCGGCATGGATACCGCCCTGGACGATGGGGAAGAGGGCCTGAACCGGTGTTGGGGCCGTTGGGTCCTCGATGGTCAGCCGGTCGAACTCCACGCGGCAGCGCTCGAGCCAGCGAATGCTCCGCTCCATGGCTTCCTGTGCGAGGCCATGTGGTGACTGACCAGGGACGACATGATCGAACTGCATGATGACATCGGCGCCCAGATTGCGCTCGATGCGCATGACGGACTCCGGTGTGAACTGCTGGAGGGATCCATCGATGTGACTACGGAATTCCACCCCTTCTTCTTTAATTATTCTCAGGCCTTCCAGTGAGAAGACCTGGAAGCCGCCGGAGTCGGTGAGCATGGGGCCGTCCCACTGCATGAACTTGTGGAGGCCTCCCATCGTACGTACGAGCTCGTCACCTGGCCGAAGGCGGAGGTGGTAGGCATTGGACAGCACCATCGTGGCGCCCAGCCGCTGCAGGTCCTCGGGGTCGAGGGCCTTGACCGACGCGAGGGTCCCGACCGGCATGAACTGCGGGGTCTCCACGGGGCCGTGGGGGGTGTGGAACACGCCGGTGCGGGCGCGATCGGTTTGGGATTGGAGATCGAAACTGAATGACATGGTAACTGCAGTTTGGGGCTGCAACTGCGGTTTTAGGAACTGCGACTGCAGTTTTCGGAATTGCAACTGCGGTTTTGGACGGCAACCGCAGTCTGTGGGAAGAGCCACTGCAGTCTGGGGACAGCCACGGCGTTTGGGGACTGCGGTCTGGGCTTACGGCGGTTGGGGCTTGCTGCGGTTAACCACAACTGTTGTTGACCTAGACCGCAGTCCCCCAAACGGCGGTTGCAGTCCAGAACCGCTGGGGCAGTTCGACTGCGGTGGCTTCCCCAAACTGCAGGTGCGGTAGCCCTAACCGCGGTAGCAGTCCCCCAACTGCGGTGGCGTTTCCCGACGACTGCAGTTGCAGCTCCCAACTGCAGTTGCTGTTCCCCCGACCGCAGTTGCAGTTCCCGCCGTTACAGCAAGAGCATCGCATCGCCATATGAATAGAATCGATACTCCGACTCCAACGCCGCCGCATACGCTCGCATTGTGAGGTCATAGCCCGCGAACGCCGCCACCAGCATGATCAGCGTGGACTTGGGCAGGTGGAAATTCGTGATGAGATGATCCACACCGCGCAACGTGGCAGGCGGTCGGAGAAAAATGTTGGTCTCGCCACGGAATGCGTGCACGACACCATTGGCGTCGGTGGCCGTTTCGAGGGTGCGCGCACCGGTGGTGCCTACGACCCAAATCTTGTTGCCGCGCGCGCGCACTGCGTTGAGCCGTGCAGCGGCATCGGCGCTCACTTCGCACCATTCCTCGTGCATCACGTGCTCGGCCGGATCATCCACGCTGATTGGGCGAAATGTCCCGGGCCCCACGTGCAGCAACACATCAACGCGCTCAACACCCTTGGCCGTCAGCTCGGCGAGCAGCGAGTCAGTGAAATGCAGACCAGCCGTTGGAGCCGCGACGGAGCCCGACGCATCAGCATAGATGGTCTGATAACGACTGACATCCGTTTCGTTGTCTGCGCGCTCAATGTATGGTGGCAGCGGCATATGCCCGTACCGTTCAATCGCACCATGTACATCGTTGGCGTAGTCGCCTGATGTGTGGAGCTTCACCAGGCGCGTGCGCCGCGGCGTGGTGTCTACAATCTCGACGCGTAACTCGGGCGAAATGGTGACCGAGCGCCCTGGACGCAGCTTGCCACCCGGGTGGATCATCGCCTCGAAGTGTTCGGCGTCTACCGCACGCAGCAATAGAATCTCGGCCGGGCTTCCGCTGTCGCGTACGCCGAGCAAGCGGGCACGGAAGACGCGCGTGGTATTGAGCACCAGTGCGTCGCCTGCCGGAATGAGGTCGAGCACATCCCGAAACGTGCGATGCGAGAGCGCTCTCGTTTTGCGATCCACAACGAGCAGCCGACTGGCATCACGTGGTTCAACGGCGTGCTGCGCAATGCGCTCCTCAGGGAGCACATAGTCGTAGTCGGACGTGCGCGAACCTGCCGTGTGCGGCGTGTCGGCGTTGAAGTCCGTATCGGTGGAGGCGGATTCGGCGCTGCTCATGGGACCGCGAAAAACAACTCAAACCGGACGCGGACGCAACAGGGCGCCAGGAACTGCCTGAGTACAGCTGCAAACCAACAGGACTTACTGCTTGGGGACTACCGGCGGGGTGTCTGTGGGAACGAGTGTAAACGGCGTGGATCGAGAGACCGATCGCCCACTGACAAGGTCCGTAATAGTGACACGCAGTTTGTATGGACCCGGAACCTGGCCCTCGAGATTGATCGAGACATAGTCGGCCACAACGGTTGACTTGACCGCGCCGCCTGTTGCCCCAGATCCCGAAGCAACTGGACGGCTCTGATCGTAACTGACTTCTACCGAGCCGGTGCCGCTGCCATCCTGCATGACCAAGTCACGCAGGTTCGCTCTGATACGAGCCGCAATACCGGCAACGTTATGCTTGAAAGTGCGTTCGAGAGCGATGGTGGTTTTGAATTTCACACCATCCGGACCCGCCACGAGATCATAGCTCTCCCAGACGAGTGAGAGTGGTGTGTTGGCTACGATGAACTCGCTGATGGGTGCGACTTTCACATCGCGCCATCGGGACGGCACAGGTCCCTGCGAATGCGTCGCACCAGTGCCGAGCAGAATGTCGCTCATGCCGAATCCGGATGCGGAATCCCGGAATGCATCAAGCACGATGCGTGAGGATCGTTCGAGATCGGGTTGTTCAGCCTGCAGGCGAATAGCGTGACTGCCGTGTGGCAAGCGCCGATGCCATGTGGCGTTGATGGCGGCCGGTGGACGCTCACTGTCCACTTGTTCGGTGCGTGTCTCAGCACCGAATGTCCGCCCCGTAGTATCGGTGACGTCGAAACGGACATCGAGCGGCAGCTTGCCGCCGAGGTCTGAGTTGGCGAGCAGTGCGGCGGTTGGCAGCGCCGCGGCAACGATCACGTCCATGGAATCGCCTGGGGCGCGGAAGCGTGCTACACGCGCGGGAAGTCGCACGGTGTTCCGTACCAAAGGCATGGAGCCCCAGCTCATAGGCGTGTGGACGAGGATGGAGTCTTCGACCACACGTTGTTCATTGGCCTGAGCATTTCCGCTCGCATTCGCACCAAACATGAAGACCGACCCGTCGGCGTAGGTCCAGATATACTGCGACCCCATGCGATATCGCGCATCCGGTGGGCCGTATCGCACGTAAATACGGCCGCGCATGCTTCTAGGCCCAAGCATTGATGGCCCATCATTAGAAAAGCGGATGTCGGCAAACGCCAGGCGTGCGTAATACTCGACTTCCGCCTCATTCACCGGTGTACTGGGCCGCGGATCGGCCAAAGTCCAGAATCGTCGCTCCATTTGCATTTGGGTTTCGCGGTCTGCGGCATGAAAGGTTACCGAGTCGCCGAAACGCTGATGCACTGAATACGCGCGCGGTTGTAGTAGTTGGGAGAGACTGGTGAAGCTGCGCCAGGCACTGTCGCCCATGGTCCGCCGGGCGTCGGCAAACGCCCGCGAGGCGCCCGTGAAATCATTTTGCCGCGTACGTGCGAGCCCCAGCATCAGATGCGTCGAAGCAAAATTTGGATGCACCATGCCAGCCTGCTGTGCACTCGCAGCAAGTGACAACCAATCGTTTCGCTCGGCCTGCGCCATAAAGAGATGTCGCCACGCGCGCCGGCTGCCGGGTGTCATGGCCACGGCATGACGAAAGCGGTTCAGCGCTAGTGTCAGATCGACAATCCCAAGCGGCGGATCGGGAAACTGATAGTTGCGCGCCAGCGCGTCCTTCATTTGATCGCGTCGGTCAAGGCCATCGCGTTCTACGAGGCGCAGTGCGCCACTTTCGAAGAGCGAGCCTGAGGCTCGAGGCGACGCGCTGCGTATCGTTGCCTGCTCGTCTTCCCGTTTCAATACGCCATCAGCGATGCTGGCGTAGCGATACCATGCCGCCAATCCCATGGTATCAGCCGGGAGTTGAGCGTGCAGTGTGGCGGCGGGTACCAGACTCGTTGTCACCACGAATACCAGCGGAAGCCATCTGGACGAGTTCATCGAATCTGCAGTGCTGTCACTCTGGAGGTTTTCCGCTTGGTCGCGGAGTCTTCGACTTCGATGGTCAATGAATACCGCCCACGTGGCAGACTGCCGAGCGCGATGGAGAGGTACTCGACAGCAATGGGTGTTGTAGTTGATGCGATGGGTTGCGAACGGTCATACGACATGGTGATACCGCCGGGCGAGATCGCGCGCTTCACCGCACGGCCGATGCCCTGAACGAGTTGAACACCTGCCGCCAGTGGAGGGAATGGCACTGGGAACTTCGCGCTGGGCCCGGCAATCGGGCGCAGCGTGATGTTGACGCCATACTGCATGGCTCCGTCGTGCACGGTGGCATCATACACCTCCCATAGCAGGCCGAGCGCACTGCCAGAGTCTACGATGCCAGTGGAGGGTGTCATACGGGCGTCGTGCCATCGGCGGGGGATATCGGCAGCCGTTCCCGCAAATGAACCTGGAGGTGAGCCGAGCAATAGATCGCTCATATCAAACCCGCTCGTGGGAAGCTTGGATACCCACGACAACGCGCGTGCTGCACGATCAACATCGGACTGCAACGCTTCGACGCGCAGCAGGTTTACGCCGGAGTCCACACGCAGGCGCCAGTGGTGCTCAACAAATCGCTTTGTTGTTTCTCGCGAGACGTCGCGCCACGAAGAGTCGACCAGACGCATACGGGCAGTTTGATCCATCGTCTTGACTCGGACCATGACCGGCAAACGATCCGCATCGAGTGTGCCAATGAGGGAGTCCATGGGCACGTGAGCGGCCACGACGACGTCAGACGAATCTGCATTGCGGCGGAAGCGGGTGATGCGCACGGGGATGGTATCGAGTGCCGCTCGTTCCCGGACGTTCGCCCATGAGACCGGCATTCTCTGGCTCAGATACTCGAAGTCCGTGTGGGAAGCGGGACTGAACCGCACGCTCGCAAATCCCTGCGAGAGGAGAAACGAGAAGAAGGCCTTTGGATCCTTGTACGTCCAGCTCACGATCACATACGTCGGGCTCGTCGACGAATTTTGCCTATCCGGGGGACCATACCGGATGTATACGTCGCCGCGATCCGTTTCCGAGCCGCGTGTTCCCCGGTCTTCGTCTGTGAATCGGATATCAGCGTACGACACACGAGCCAGAAACTCGGTATGGTGAACGGACGAGCCACTCAGTGAGACATCATCATTGATGAACCAGAACATCTGCGCGAATGCCTGCTGCTGCGCAGGGGACATTTGCGAGTACGCGGCGGAATCCAGGCCCGACTGCTTGGGGTCCTGCGTGGCCCGCCACTTGAGAATGCGAGTAAGACTTGTGAGACGCTCTCGCTCTCCGTCATCCATGGTGATGAACGCCGTATCGAAGGCGGCTCGTGCTTCGTCGGAGCGACGGAGACGCTGTAGCGCGAGGCCGCGGGCCATGCGCGATGAATGATCCAGTGGAAACATCTGCGCCCGACGATTCGCTACGCTGAGCAACTCGGCCCATTGTCCACGCTCAGCCAGGGCCATGAACAGATGCCGTGCGTAGCGTTGACTGGTTGGTTCGTATTCGCTGGCTTCCGTGAAGCGATCGATGGCACTGGTGTAGTCGGCGATTCCGACAAATGTCTTGGGCTTGATGATCGTATTTGCCATGATGCTGCTCACTTCATCACGGCGCACATTACGTATCGATTGGTCGTCAAACGCCTGCCCGTCCATGGTGAATCCACGATGGGCTACGGCCTCATAACGCCGCCACATCGCCATGCCGCGCATATCAGCGGCCAATGCCAGCAGGTCATACTCATTGTTCCTCTTCGCGGCGTTGTATCCCTTTCGCGAGTCGGCCTGTGCGGAGAACAGCACCGTGGAATAGGGGGCCCGTGTCGCGAAGCGGGCGAGTGAAAGCCAGTATCGCGCGCTATCCGGCGCCAATTGCGTCGCAATGCGGAGTGCACTGTCGGCCATGTCGAGCCGACGGATGAGACGCACATCAGAAATGTAGGACTTACTACGTACATGCTGAACACGGGACCACTGCAGTAATCCCAGCAAGTGCCACGCGGGCGCATCGTGAAACGATGCTTTGACTGCCTGTGTGAGATGTTCGATCGCGGCGGTGGTATCACCTTTCTCGAGTAGCGTCGCGGCCACTGCTGTTGGCGAGCCTGCGACGGCGCCGCCTGCGAAATGCGGCACACCGTACGGTGTCGTGGATTGCGCCTCGACGGTCAGTGCGCATGCACCTGCCAGCGATACACACGCCAAGACGAACGACCAATGTTTCATCAGGCACCACAATCGACAAATGGGAGGGAGGACCAACACGCCGGGTCAACGCGATTGCATTGACCCGGTTCACAGCGACGCGCGAAATGCTGATCTATCGAATGCGGAACTCGGTCGTTCGACTGGTCCGCTTCTGTGTGTTGAGGTCCTGCACATCAATACGAAGCGTGTAGCCTCCCGCCGGTGAACTGGCGAGGTCAAGCGAGAGGTACTCCACCAGCGTCCCCGCAGCGGCCGACGTGCGATCGAACGTGATGGTGAACTTGTCCCGTCCCGCTTGGGTGCGTGTCACAGTGCGCCCCAAGCCTTCCAGCACGCGAAGCGTGAATCCGGAAACCCCGCTGCGATCGGTTCGTTCCACGGTGATGCTTACCCGATATTTGGCATTACCGTCCTTCATGCCTGCCTCGTAGACCTCCCACAGGAGGCCGAGCGAACTGCCAAGTGCGAACTCGCCGATACTGGGAGTAATCTCCACGTCACGCCACGTGCGGGGCGCGGTGGCGGCATTGCGAGGCGACGGCTTGCTGCCCAACAGAATGTCACTCATGCCAAAGCCACTGCCCTCGGTTGGCATGAGGCGTGCCATGGCCCGCGCGGCACGACGTGAGTCAGCCTGCATAGCCTCGATACGCACGACGTTGATTCCTGGTCCCAGACGGCGTGTCCACTCACGGGCCGGCCTACCGACTGCGGAATCCGGACGGAACGACTGCTGATCCGATTCCACGCCCTGCACACGAACGAATTGATCGAATACGCGGAAGTCGAAGTCCACGGGCGCACGATCGACATCGAGGCCACGCAGCATCGAATCGACCGGCATGCGGGTGGCAATGACGGCATCCGACGAGTCACCACGCGCGCGGAATCGCGCGATGCGCATGGGAATGGTGTCGATCATGGCCGCGCTTGGCAGATTGGCCCATGAAACGGGCACGGCCTGCTTCATCTTCTCTACGTTGTCCTGATCGTTGAGTGCCAGACGCGTGCTCGCAAAGCCTGGCTGCAACTGGAAGAAGAATGTGAGGCCGATCTTGTACGCCCAGACGACGGTGGCTCCACTGGTGAGCGTGGCTGCCTGAAAGTTGGCGTTGCCTTGCACGGAGACTTCGTAGTCAGCCGGTCCATAGCGGATATGAATGTCACCCCGGTCAGACTCCGCGCCCCGCATTCTGCGATCGTCGTCTGTCCAGCGGAACTCTGCATACACCACGCGCGCCAGAAATTCGAGTCGCAACTCGTTTTCGTTCGTGAGTGTGAGTGGGTCATTCATGTACCAGTACATTTCCTCCAGGCCACGACGCTGTCCTTCCGGCAATGCCTTGAAGGATTGTGCATCGCCGCCGGCCAGCTGCGGATCCTTCGATGGCGCAGGCCGCAAAATACGTGTGAAGCGCGTGAGGTATTCGCGCTCCCCTTCGTCCATCATGGCGAGTGCGCTGTCAAATGCAACGCGTGCGTCCGCAAACTTCTGCTGTCGATGCCGTGCCAATCCCAGTGCCAATCGTGACTGCCAGTCCAGCGGGAATTGCCGTGAACGCCGAATGGCAACGGCTTCCATCTCCTCCCACTGCTTGCGCTCCGCAAGGGCCATGAACAGGTGCCGGCTGTATCGCTGGTTGCTCGAGTCACGGTCCACGGCCACCTGAAATTTTTCCAGCGCTCCCTTGAAATCGGAAAGCCCCGTAGGCGGCTCGATTTTCTTGACAAAACTCTTGACGTAATCGAGGGCCTTGTCACGCGGCCAGTTGTTGTTCATGGCCAACTGGATGCGCTGTCCATCCTCGGTGAGGCCACGATTCGCGCTGGCTTCGTAGCGACGCCATGTGGCCATGCCCTGAAGATCGGCCGCTTCGGCGAGCAGCAGGTGATCGCCAGTGGCTTCCGCTGCCTTGAATGCATCCCTCGCATTACCCTGCGATGCAAAAAGGACGGTTGAATAACCTGACCCGATGTTGAACTTGCTCAACGAGAGCCAATAGCGGGCACTGTCTGGAGCCAGCTGAGTCGCAATCCGCAACGAACTGTCTGCCGCCGCCACCGTCTTGATCTGATTCTTGTCCTTGATGAAGGCGTTGCCGCGGACTTCCTTGATGCGTTCCCAGTGAATGAGCCCCAATAGATACCAGGCGGCCGCGTCCTTGAAGTTGGCCTTGACCGTGGCATTGAGCAGCGAGAGAGCACCCGTGGTGTCGCCACGTATGACCATGGAGTCGGCAATGGCGGCCGGTGATCCGGGAGTCGCGCCAACTGGATTACGCTGCGCCCGTAGGTCAAAGGGCAATGCAAGCGCGGACAGCGCGAGCAGAAACGTCGCGAGCGAGCGTGATGCAGGCCGAAGTGGCGCGAACGAGTGTCGCGCGGGACGCAACGTCATGAAGGCAGGCTAAGGGAGGGGCGGCTCATCGAACGTCCAGTGCGGTTTCGCGCGACGTGGTGCGTCCGGTGTTCAGGTCTTCGATATGTACACGCAAGCTGTAGCGTCCCGTGGGAAGGGAGCCTAGGTCGAGTGACACGTAGTCTACGCTCACTGCTTGAACAACGGCTGTCCGGTCGAAACTGATGGAAAGCGGGTCTGCGGCAGCGGTTCTGCCAATCGCCCGGCCAAGCATGTCTCGGAGCCGAACGACGGTGCCCGAAAGGGCGTCCCGTTCTGCTGAGACCCGTACGGTGACACGGTAGTTGCCTGCCGCTCGATCCGTGCCAGTCCCAGGTGCCAGATCGTACACCTCCCAGACCAGTCCGATTGGAGAGCCACTCGCCAGATGATGCGATGCCGGCGTGAGAGCCAAATCAGACCACCGTGACGGCGGAGTGGATGACGACGGTCCGTCAACGGGGAGCTGTTTGGTAAGCAGGAGATCGCTCATACCGAAACCGCGCCCTGAGTCCGGCTCCACGGGGAGTGTAGCACGCAATGCGCGACGACTGTCGGGTTGTGACAACTCGACGCGTACCAAACTGATGCCCGAGGCAACCCGCTGACGCCAATGCTGGGTTCTCTCGCTGTCGAGAGTGGAGGACTCCAATTCGAAAGCGGCGCGCTGCGTCGGACTCGAGGAAGTCAGCGGACTGGTCGCGCGTACCAGCGAGACCATGGGTACAGGATCAATTTCCAGAGCGCCGAGCAGCGCGCGCGGTGTGTACGAGGCAACCAGCACAACATCTGCAGAATCTCGTGGGCCGCGAAAGCGCACGGAACGAACTGGCAGTGAGTCCACATCGCGAGCCGCCGCAACGTTGTGCATGGAGACAGGACGTTGCTCGAATACGCTCTCCACGTACGGTTGATCGTGCAGAGCAATGTTGGCCGATGCAAAGCCCGGCCTCAGATCGAAGAAGAAGGTCGCGCCGAAATCGTAGGACCACACGAGCGCGACACCGGCTTCGCCACCGCTGTAGTTGGCCGTGATATTGCCGCCCATTGTGATTTCGAGATCCGGCGGGCCGTATCGTACGAACACATGACCTCGATCGGTGTCCGCACCTCGATAGCCGAGTATTTCGTCGGTCCAGCGAAGATCAGCGTAGACAATGCGAGCCAATACTTCGAGTTGGATTTCGTTCTCTGTCGTGCTGGCCAACGGGTCGATGGTTTCCCAGAACGCGCGTGTGACTGTGACCTGCTGAGCCGGAGACAATCGCTTGAAAGTAAGGGAATCCATCCCCGCGCCCGCTTGAGCACGGAGTCTTGGCGACCCTGGACGCAGAATGCGTGAGATACCGGTGAGTCGGGCCTGGTCAGGCTCATCCAACAGAGCGAGGGCACTATCGAATACGATACGCGCCTGCTCGTCATGCCCGGTGCGCACCAATGCGAGTCCCAAGGTAAGGCGGGACTCGGCATCGAAGGGATACTCCCTGGCGCGCTGGGTCGTGAACTCGCGGAGTTCTTCCCACTGCTTGCGCGCCGCGAGCGCCATGGTGAAATGGCGTGCGTATCGTTGCGATGTCGGGTTGAGCTGTACGGCAGTACGAAAGTGTGCCAGCGCCGATTCAAGATCACTGGCACCGGTGGGCGGCTTGATGAGATGCTTCATCACGGTCATCACATAGTCGCGCCCGAGATTGCGGTTGAAGGTGCCGGCAGGACCCATGGGTTGTGCCATGAGCGTTGCGGAGGGGTCGCTGACTGGTGGGGCACCCCCCGCTCCCAATTGCAATCGATTGAGCGGATCAATCAAAGCACGGTTGGCCGTCGCCTCGAACCGACGCCACGCACCGTGACCCAGGCGATCCTCGCTCTCCGCCATGATCGCCACATCCTTGGTGCGTGTGGCGCTCGTAAGCGCCTCCTGCGCTTGCAGAGAGCTGGCAAATCGCATGGTAGCGACGCCCGATTCCAGATTGAACGTGCCGAGGTTGAGCCAGTATCGGGCACTGTCCGGCGCAAATTGCGTGGCCAGACGAAGTGCGGAGTCCGCGGCCTGCAACAACCGAATTATGGGCAGCTCCGCGATGTACCCAGGGCGTCGTTTTGCGCGGGCTTGTTCCCAATAGAGGTGGCCAAGTCGATGCCAGCTGACCGCCTCGCGCTTGTTTCGCCGCACATCTGACTCGAGCACCGCCACCGCGCCGGCTGTATCACCGCGCGCCGCCAGCGAATCAGCAATGGCGGCAGGTGTACCTGGCATGACCCGCGAAAAAACGGGTTGAGCCGAAGCAATCGAGGCAATCAGAAACGATGAAGCCAAACAACCGACAACAAAGGGCACAGGCGAGTGCAACAGACGAACGGATTGCGATGGGAGGGACATTGATTGCATCCGAAGAACAACGGTTGGGAGGGACCAACCCCCGACTAGAAAAGACCGGGTTGCTCCGCGGCTCCTGCAGGTGGGACGAACCCCAGATGCCGGTACGCATGCGCCGTAGCGATGCGACCTCTCGGGGTGCGCTGCAGAAAACCGTGTTGCACGAGGAATGGCTCATATACCTCCTCGATCGTCCCAGGATCCTCACCAATCGCAGCGCCGATCGTCCCAAGGCCTACCGGGCCCCCGTCGAACTTTTCAATGATGGTCTTGAGCAGGCGGGTATCCATGTCATCGAGCCCAAAATGATCGACATCCAGCAGGGACAACGCGGCCTGGGCCACCTCGAGCGTGATGCGCCCATTGGCTCGGACCTGAGCATAGTCGCGGACGCGACGCAGCAGGCGATTGGCCACACGCGGTGTCCCGCGTGACCGCTTGGCGATTTCGTGAGCCCCGGCGGCATCCATTTCCACACGAAGCACTTCACCGGTGCGACGCACGATGACCTCGAGTTCCTCGACGGGATAAAACGCCAACTGGTGCAGCAGACCAAAGCGGGCTCGCAGCGGGGCAGTCAGCATGCCGAGACGCGTGGTGGCGCCCACCAATGTGAAGCGCTCGAGATTCATGCGGACGGTTTGTGCATTGGGGCCGTCCGACAAACGAATGTCGATGCGGAAGTCCTCCATCGCCGGATAAAGGAACTCCTCGATGACCGGACGCAGACGATGAATCTCATCAATGAACAACACATCGCCTTCGCGCAGATTGGTCAGTGGCCCAACCAGATCACCCGGCTTTTCGAGGGCCGGACCGGACGTGATGGTGAGATTGGCCCCGAGTTCGCGCGAAATGAGATCGGCCAACGTGGTCTTGCCGAGCCCCGGCGGTCCGAAGAAGAGGATGTGATCAAGCGCATCGCGTCGCGCGCGCGCGGCGTCGATGGCAATGGCCAGACTCTCCTTGACCTTCTTCTGTCCAATGAATTCGGCCAGACGCTGCGGCCGCAGGGACAGTTCAACCACACTTTCCTCGGAAAGTGCTTCCGGCGTGGTAATCTCGGCGCGACTCATGCCCGGAAATATACCGAAGCGGTACGGCATTCCGGGCACGGGATAGTGGCATTGGGGTACCCCATCAGGATCCCTCTGGGTATCCAGCATTTGCGGCGAGGCTGCGTATCTTTCATGAATGCCCGCCCGATCACACGAGACTGACATCATGCGTCGTACTTCCTCCCTGCTGTCCCTTGCCGGCATTGCCGCCCTGGTGGCAGTAAGCTCGGCCTTCGTTCCGCCCGCCAAGACGGCGCTGACGGTTGCTGGTCCCCGCAAGGCGCTGGTTGCTTCGCCCTCCACAACGAGCGACACACGAAGCGATACGCGCGAAGAAGCCGTCAATATCGACTGGCGCGTGCTGGCCGGTCTCGACTACTCGAACGGCAAGGCCACCGACACGCTGAAGAAGCTCGACGGCAAGCTGGTTCGTATTCCGGGCTTCGTGGTACCGCTCGATGACTTCCAGGAAGAAGGTGCGGAGTTCCTGCTCGTGCCGTACTACGGCGCCTGCGTGCACACGCCGCCGCCGCCGCCGAATCAGATCGTGATGGTGGAGATGACGGGCAAGAAGGCCATCAAGCTCAATCTGTTTGATGCGGTCTGGATGTCGGGCCGTCTCAAGATCAGCTCTGTTGAAAGCCCGTACGGCACCGTGGGCTATCAACTCGAAGGACTCAAGGTCGAACCCTACTCGGCGAAATGAGCACGGCGACGGCGCCCGCCGTCGCCCTCTCGGACGTGCGCTTCGCCTACAAGGCGGGGCGCGATGTCCTGGCGATCGAGCGGCTTTCGATTGCGCGAGGCGAAACAGTGTTCCTGCACGGGCCGAGCGGCAGTGGCAAGACCACGCTGCTCGGCCTTCTCGCTGGTGTACTGCAAGCCAATCGCGGACAGGTACGCGTGTTGGGTCAGGATTTCACCAGCATGTCGAGTGGTGCGCGTGATGCGTTCCGCGCCCGTCATCTGGGATATGTGTTTCAGATGTTCAATCTCATCCCGTATCTGTCAGTGCGGGAGAACATTCTGGTGCCCATCCGGCTCGATGCTGGTCGACGTGCACGCCTGGGCAGTCAATCGCTCGACGCGGCGGTGCGTGAGGTTGCCGGCGAACTCGATATCGCGCGATACCTCGATACGCCTATTGGTGAGTTGAGCGTGGGACAGCAGCAGCGTGTGGCCGCAGCGCGCGCGCTGATCGGACATCCCGAAGTGGTGATTGCCGACGAGCCCACGAGTGCACTCGATACCGATCGGCGCGAACAGTTTTTGCAATTGCTGTTCCGGTCGTGCGAGAAAGCGCAGGCTACGCTGGTGTTCGTGAGTCATGATCACACGCTGATGCCGCTGTTCTCGCGCATCGTGGAGCTGGGTGAGATCAACACCGCGGCCAACGTGGGGGCGGGGGCATGAGTCTCATTCTGCGATTGGCTCTTGCCTCGCTGCGCAGTCGTTTGCTGACCACCGGGCTTACCGTGGCGTCGATCGCGCTCAGTGTGACGTTGCTGGTGGGCATCGAGACCGTGCGTGCCGGCGTGCGCGAAAGTTTTGCCGGCACCATTCGTGGTGTCGATCTCATTGTCGGTGCGCGTGGCGGTTCTCTGCAGATTCTGCTCAGCACCGTATTTGGTATTGGCTCGCCCGCCGGCAGTGTGAAGCTGTCCACCATGGAACACTGGGAAGCGCATCCGGCCGTGAAGTGGGTGGTGCCGTATTCGCTGGGCGACAGTCATCGCGGGTTCCGCGTGATCGGTACGACACCGGCATTCTTCGAGCGGTATCGCTATCGACAGAATGCCTCACTGGCGTTCAGCGCCGGTGGCGCAGCAACGGGCGACACTGATGTGGTGATTGGCTACGAAGTCGCGCAGCGACTCAAGTACGCCGTGGGCACACCGGTGGTGGTTGTGCATGGATTGCAGGACATCGGCACGTCCAGCCACGAGGCGCATCCCTTCAAGGTGGTTGGTATCCTGGAGCGCACATTCACGCCGATTGATCGCAGTGTGTATGTGACGCTGGAAGGGATAGAGGCGATGCACGAGGAAGAGCCGATGGTGCAGGCGCCAGTCGTGCAGCAGCAAACAGCGGAAGCAGCAAAGGCGGAAGCGAAACCGGCGGAAGCAAAAACTGCGGAAGCGAAGGGGCGAGCGCCGCGGCCTCGGATTGATCCGGCAACGGTGCCGACTACACCGCCGGCGGGAACGCCGATGGCGATGCCCGGCGCTGAGCCGCCACCGGGAACTCCCATGGTGATGCCCGGTGCATCACCGCCGCCAGGAACGCCGCTCGTGATGCCGGGGGCGGAGCCGCCGCCGACGGTGCAGCAGCCATCGCCTGCAGCCCCCAAGCGTGTGGCGCCAAAGCCTGCCGCTACCGTTGCCGCTGCCCCTGCGGACACGGCCAAGGAAGAACACGATCACGGTGATGATCAGATCACGGCGTTCTTCGTAGGCACCAAGAACCGCTTTGAAGCGCTGATGCTGCAGCGCGAGATGAACACCGATCTCGTGGAGCCACTTACTGCGATCATCCCCGGCGTAGCGCTGGGTGAGCTGTGGCAGAATATCGGTAACGCTGAAGTCGGACTCCGCGTGATCGCGATGTTCGCCGTGGCCATCAGCATCACCGGCATGCTGGTGTCGCTCTACTCGTCGCTCGAAGCCCGTCGTCGTGAGATGGCCATTCTGCGTGCGATTGGTGCCGGTCCGCGCATGATTCTGTCGCTGCTCGTTCTTGAAAGCACGCTGCTGGCGTTCCTGGGCTGCGTGATCGGTGTGGCACTGGTGTATGGCGGACTCGCGCTCGCGCAGGCGCCCGTCGAGCAGCGCTTCGGTCTCCATCTTGCGCTCCGTGCACTCGGCAGCACCGAATACATGTACCTCGGCATCGTGATGGCCGCGGGCATGCTGATCGGATTTGTGCCAGCCTGGAAGGCCTATCGCACGAGTTTGGTGGACGGCCTCTCACCCAGGCAGTAACCCCAACCGCTGTCCTTTCACCACACGATCCAACCTCTCACATCTGCGTTGCTCGTCTCTCATTGTCTATATCCATCTGATACTCTCAACGTCTGCAGTCTCTACTCTCACCTCTCTGTCTCACCTCTCATGAAGAAGTCGCTAGCGTTGGCCGCTGCTTCGGCCTTCTCAATCCTCGCTTCTCCTCTCTCAGCGCAGCCGGGAAGGGGCGCGCCGCGTGTGCAGCCGAATCCTCAGGGTCTGCCCATGGATCCGCTGCCCGAGTACGTGCGCAAGGACGCGCCCACTGACGCCACGATCCTCAAGATCTGGGAAGAGGGTATGCAGCGTTCGCAGGCCGCCAGGTTGTCGCAGCAGTTGCTCGACTCGGTGGGTCCGCGTCTCACCGGCTCGCCGGGCATGAATCGCGGTCAGGACTGGCTGCTGGCCACCTACAAGCAGATGGGTGTGACGTCGCGCAAGGAACGCTATGGCACATGGAACTCGTGGTCGCGCGGAGTGGCGTATGCGCAGCTCACCGCGCCGCGCGTGAAGCCACTCGAGGCCACCATGTTGTCGTGGAGTGGCAACACGGCCGGCAAGTGGGTCGACGGTGACGTGGTGACACTGCAGCCGTATCGCACGCCGGAAGAGTTCAAGGCGTGGTTGCCCAGTGTGAAGGGCAAGATCGTGCTGGCCAGCGCGCCGCGCATCACGTGCCGCATGCCGCAGCAGGTCGCAGAATTCGCCACGCCGGCTACGGCCATCGCACTCGATTCGGCGCAGCGTGATATCACGGCCACGTATCAGGGTCTCACGCAGCGCGTGCCGACGTTCTACGCTGATGTGAAGGCTGCTGGCGCTGTTGCTGTGTTCGAGTCGAACTGGTCCAGCTATCCAGGCATCGACAAGATTTTTGGTTCGCCGCGCAATAGCGCGCTGCCAACGTTTGACGTGAGCTGCGAAGACTACGGCATGCTGTTCCGTCTCGCGCAGAACAAGCAGGGCCCCAAGGTCAAGCTGATGGCCGAATCGGAATTCCTCGGCGAACAGCCGGTGTTCAACGTGGTGGCCGAGATCAAGGGATCGAAGAAGCCGGACGAGTACGTGGTGCTGTCCGCGCACTTCGACAGCTGGGAAGGCCACAGCGGCGCGACCGATAATGGCACGGGCACTGTCACCATGCTCGAAGCGCTGCGCATCCTGAAGACGGTGCTGCCGAATCCGTCGCGCACGATTCTCGTGGGTCACTGGAGTGGTGAAGAACAGGGTCTCAACGGCTCTGGCGCCTTTGCCGCAGATCATCCGGAAGTCGTGAAGGGTCTTCAGTTCCTCTTCAATCAGGACAACGGTACGGGCCGTGTCGTGGGAACGGGCCCGAGCATCCTGCCGGAGAATGGCCCGCGTCTCGCGCAGTACATGTCGCAGATGCCGTCGCAGCTCACGCAGTACGTCCGTCTCAGTGGCCCGAGTGGTGTGGGCGGTGGCTCCGACCATGCGAGCTTCCTCTGCCATGGTGCGCCGGCGGCAAGCCTGGGCGCGCTATCGTGGGATTACAGCAATACCACGTGGCACACCAATCGCGATTCGTACGACAAGGTCATTCAGGATGACCTCAAGCACAATGCGACGCTGACGGCGATGTTCGCGTATCTGGCGAGTGAGGATGCGCAGGCCAGCTCGCGTACGCTCATGAATCCGCTGCCGAACGGACCGAATGGTCAACCGACGACGATCCCGAATTGCGGTCGTCCGCAGCGTGAATCGACGAACTATCGGCGGTAACGGGAGCCAATGAACTCGTAACTCACAAACTTTCACTCAAAGCTCAGAGCTCACCGAACATCCGGTCAGCTTTGAGCTTTGAGTAAGAGTTGTGAGTCTCGAGTTTTTCTATTTCCCCGTCAGCATTCCCAGCGCCGCGCGCACCACAGTACTGACCTCGCGCGCCGATCCAGAATCCATCACGGCGCGCACTGCGCGATCCGCTTCGGTTTGGTTGTAGCCCAATGCCACGAGGGCGCGTACCGCGTCATCGCCAACCGGTGAGGCACCGGCACCGGTCGCATTCGCCGGGCCACTGCCAACACTGTCGATCTTGTCCGCGAGATCGAGAATGATCTGCTCGGCCTTCTTGCGCCCTACGCGCGGCACACGCATCAGCGTCGTTACATCCTTCTCGCGCAACGCGCGCACGACACGATCTGGCGTGAGCGCAGAAAGAATGCCGAGTGCGAGCGCGGGACCCACGCCCTTGGCGACGAGAAGCTTCTGAAAAACGGCGCGCTCATACGGCTGCAGAAATCCGTACAGGTGCCATGCGTCTTCGCGCACGATGAGGTGCGTATGCAGCGTGATCGACGCGTTCTCCCCCGGTAGCGCCTCAAAGACACCAAGCGGAATCAGACACTCGTAGGCAACGCCGCCGGCGGTGAGAATCTCGACGCGTTCGAGCTCACGATGGACGAGGGTGCCGGTGACCTGAGCAATCATGCGCGTCGCCTGGGAGTGAGTGGCTTGGGAGTCTTGAGTGCCTTGAGCGTCGGGAGTGCCGGCGCGGCAATGCGGGGAAGGGACGCCTGCAGACAGACGCACAACGCGGCGGCTACTCCGTCAGCGGCGTCGGATGGCTCAGGCGCATGTTTGAGTCGCAGCAATCGTGCGACCATGAACTGTACCTGTTCCTTTGTGGCGCCACCGCGGCCCGTGATAGCCTTTTTGATTTCGGTCGGCGCGAATTCGTGAATGGTGAGCGCCGCCTGCTGCGCGGCCAGCAGAATCACGCCGCGGGCATGACCCAACACCACTGTCGTACGCACATTGCGCGCGTAGAACACGTCTTCAATGGCGAGCGTATCTGGGCGGTGACGCTCCATGAGTTCGCGCACGCCCTCATGGATCTCCTGCAATCGTGTCGGCAGTGGATCACGTGCCGTGGTGCGAATGACACCGCACTCCACCAGCGTCGATGCGCGTCCATCGAACGCGACGACGCCATAACCGGTCACCGCGGTGCCCGGATCGATCCCGAGCACCAGCGAGGGCCGGCCAACCGCGCGGGTCACGCGTCGGCCATCGCGCTTTCGTCCATCTCGAAGTTCGCATCGACCTTCTGCACGTCGTCGAGTTCTTCGAGGGCTTCGAGGAGCTTGATCAAGGTGGTGGCGTTTTCACCTTCCACCTTCACCGTGTTCTTCGGTACCCATGCGAGTTCCGCGTCACCGACGCTGTACTTTTTCGCCTCGAGTCCTTCCTTGACGGCATGCAGCGCGGCGGGCTCGGTGGTGATGATGAACACCTCGCCTTCATTGGCCACGTCATCGGCGCCCGCTTCCAGCGCCACTTCGATGAGCGCGTCCTCGTTCACGCCCTCGGCAGGCACGGTCATCTGTCCCTTGCGATCGAACATGAAGGCCACCGAGTTGGTGGTGCCCATGTTGCCGCTATTGCGCGACAGCTTGTGACGCACGTCGGCTACGGTGCGCGTCGGGTTGTCGGTGAGCGCCTGGATCATGATGGCCACACCGCCTGGGCCGTACGCTTCGTACAGCACTTCCACATAGTCCGCGCCCTCGAGTTCGCCGGTGCCCTTCTTGATGGCGCGCTCGATGTTGTCCTTGGGCATCGACTCGGCTTTGGCGTTGTCGATTGCCGTACGCAGACGTGGATTGCCGCCGGGATCACCCCCGCCAAGCTTGGCGGCCATGGTGATTTCCCGGATGAGACGCGTGAAGAGCGAGCTCCGCTTCTTGTCAGTCGCGGCCTTCGCTCGCTTGATCGTTTTCCATTTACTATGGCCAGCCATCGAATCCTCGTGCTTCAGGGTACAGGATACGGGGGCAATCTAGCGGGTTCTGGACGGTGAACTGCAGTCTGGGGCTGCCACTGCAGTTGCGGGAACTGCCACTGCAGTTGGGGGCTGCCACTGCGGTCGGGGGGAAGAGCCGCTGCAGTTGGGGGACAGCCACTGCGGTTGAGGCTACCGCACCTGCGGTTTGGGGACTGCAACCGCAGTTGTGGACTGCAACGGCAGTCTGGGGCAGCCACTGCCGTTTGGGGGACTGCAGTTGGGGCTAACTGCAGTTGGCGTCAACTGCAGCAAACCTCAACCGCAGTTGGCCACCCCCGCAGTCCCCCAGACGGCAGTTGCTTTCCGCGACCGCAGTGGCTTCCCCAAACCGCAGTGGCTTTCCCCGACCGCGGTTGCTGTAGCCCTAACCGCAGTGGCAGTCCCCCCAACTGTGGTGGCCATTCCCAAAGACCGCAGTTGCCGTCCAAAACCGCAGTAGCAGTTCCCTTAACTGCCGCTGCTGAACAGGACCGCTGTTCATTCATCCTGCAAATCCGAGAACTCCACATATCTCGCATCGAAGTACAGATCGACATACCCCGTCGCTCCTTCCCGATGCTTGAGCAGTGACAGCTCGGCTGCACCGGCCACTCCGAGATCGGCTTCGTACAACTCCTCCCGGTAGAGGCCGAGCACGACATCGGCGTGGAGTCCGATGGCACCGCGGACACCGAAGTCCACCAGTTGCGGACGACGATCGCGCCGCGTGCGATCCAGCGCTGGCAGATGGGTGGTGAGCACGATGACCACTTGGCGTGCAAGCGCGAGGCGCTTGAGGGCGAGCACGGCAAACGCCAGCGCCTCGTCCATGGCGTGGTCACGTACGACAAGACCGTCGAGCGAATCCACGATCACGAGTTGCGCATCGGGGCTGGCGTCCAGAGCCCGCTCGACTGCATCGAGGCCGCCGTGCGTAAGTGTTTCGACAACCGGTGCCTGATCGCGGAGTGACAGCGCTGCTGTTGCGAGACGCACACGTTCGTCTTCACTGACCATCGCAAATCGCAGCGATGTCATCGGGACGCGGGCCTTCGATGCCAGGGCGCGTTCGTAAATGCGGTAGGCCGATTGCTCGGTGCTCAGGACGAGGGCACGCGTAGTGCACCGCAAGGCGAAGGCGAGGGCCAATGCACTGCAACCGGAGCCCACATCACCGCCCAGCACCACCAGATCACCGCGGCGTACCCCACCGCCCAGCGCTCTGTCGAGTGACCCGAAGTGTGTTGGCATGCGTCCCGCATTCGTGGCATCACGCGCGGCGCTGTCCGGATACGTGCCATCCAGGCGCGCCACGAGGCGCGTCAATGGGGAGATGTCGCTGTCGTGCATGGACACCCGCTATTGAGCAGTCAGGAGACAGCCGCCAACTGGCGGGCGAGACGTTCGAGTTCCTGCACCGCGGCGCCATCGAGATGCGCACTGATGGCAGCCACGAGCGAGCGCAGTGCGCCAGCCGCCACGAGTGGTGTCCCAACAGTGGCGTCCACGCAGCGGACAAATGGCACGCGTGTGGGGGCCGGCAATGCGAGAGAGGCCAGCCACACCTTGGCGGCCGCCGCTCGTGCCGTACGATCGCCGGGATTCAAACCATCATCTGGCAGGACACCCTGCGTCAGACGGGCCACCAGCAGCGCGGCCAGGGCCACTTCCCGGCCTCCGCCCAAGGGGAGCCGGCCGGAGAGAGCGGCGAGCGCCGGAAACGGAAAACGCAGCGGATCGAGGGCGTACGGGAGTGTTTGCACGGCACAAAACTACCACGCCATGGTAGCTTTCGGGATGAAGATGATTCTGTGGGTGGATGACGAAGCGGAGCTGCTGGAACCGCATCGGTTGCTGCTGGGCGACAAGGGTTTCGAGGTGCAAACGGCCACCAATGCCGACGACGCCCTCGAATTGCTGCGCCGCCACCCGTACGACCTCGTATTGCTCGACGAACAGATGCCCGGCACGCGCGGACTCGATGCCTACCGGGACATCCGTGAACTGTCGCCCACTCTGCCGGTAGTGATGGTCACCAAGAGCGAGGAAGATGCCACGCTCAAGGAGGCCATTGGCGCCAATATCCGTGACTATCTCGTCAAGCCAGTCACGCCGCGCCAGGTACTGTCCGTCATCACGAAGATCCTCGACGGCCCGCTCATTCGTTCCCAGGCCATGGCCCGTGCCTTCGTGGAACGGTTTCGGGCCATCGAATCGGAACGGTATGCCGGGCTCGATTGGCGTGGATGGATCGAGCGGTTTGCGGAGCTGATGCAGTGGGATGTGGATCTCGCGGAAGCGGGCGAACTCGGTTTGCATGAATCGTTGCGCGGGCTCTATCCCGACATGCATCGTGAGTTCGCCACGTTCATGCGTACGGAGTATCCCCGCTGGCTGCGGGATGAAGAGGGCGATCGCCCGCCCCTGTCTGTCGACGTGTTCGGTGAATTCGTACAGCCAGTGCTCTCGCGCGACCGCAAGGTGATTTTTGTGGTCATCGATTGTCTGCGGCTCGATCACTGGCGCGTGCTCGAGCCGCTGCTCGCGCCGTACTTCGAAGTCGAGACGTCGCACTACTACTCCATCCTTCCCACAGCCACGCCCTATGCGCGCAATGCGCTGTTCAGCGGACTGTTCCCGGGGGAAATCGCCGCGCGCTTCCCCGACTGGTGGGGCGAACGTGACGACGAAGCACTGAATGCGCACGAAAGGGACCTGCTCGTGGCGCAACTTCAGGCGCTGCAGCAACCGGTGCCGGTGCGCTATCAGAAAATTACGACCGCCGCCGATTCGGATGATCTCGAACGCCACCTGCCCGCCGCGATTGCCGGTGATGGTGTACACGCGTTCGTATTCAACTTTGTCGACATGCTCACACATGGACGTTCGGAGTCCATGATTCTGTACGAAGTGGCGCGTGACGAGATGGCGCTGCGTGCCCTCACGCGGCAGTGGTTCGAACGCTCCTCACTTTTCTCGCTCCTCAAGGAAGCCTCGCGGCGCAATATCTCCGTCGTGGTAACCAGTGATCACGGCGCGCTGCATTGCAACACGCCCGCGACCGTGTTTGCCAAACGCGATGCCACGGCCAATCTGCGCTACAAGTTTGGTGAAGACATTCGTGCTGAACGGCCGGAGCACGCACTGCTGTTCGCCAATCCCGACGATCTCCGTCTGCCCCATCGGGCGCCGGGAACCAATACACTGCTTGCCGCGGGTGACACGTTCTTTGTGTATCCCACGAAACTGCGCGAATACCAAGGGCGCTATCGCGGCTCGTTCCTGCATGGGGGCGTGTCGCCGGAGGAGTGCATTCTCCCGGTGTCGCTGCTCACACCGCGGCGCTGAGGAATCGTGAGTACCGGAACTTACCGAACGCCCGCATCACAGCTCTGGCGCCGACTCTGGCGCTACGTGGGGCCGCACAAGGGCAAGCTGGTCGCCGTGGTGCTGCTCAATGCGGCAGCGGCGTTTGCCGATGTGTTTTCGTTTACGCTGCTGATCCCGTTTCTGAATGCACTGTTCAAGTCCGATCAGCTGCTGCCGGCCTCGGGAACGATAGGGCAGGTGCTGCAGGCCACCATCGGCTTCCTGCTCGACGAGCAGGACAAGATGGGATCCCTGATGCGCGTGATGCTGATCGTGATTGGTGCCGTCACGCTCAAGAACACCTTGATCTGGTCGAGTGGCCAGGTCGGTGTGAAGCTGCAGGAATTCGTGGTGCGCGACCTGCGTGACGCACTCTATGCCCACTTGCTGCGCCTTCCGCTGCCCTGGTTCACGCGCAACAAGGTCGGGCAAGTCATTTCGCGTGTGCTCAGTGACACCGCCAACGCCAAGACGGTGGTGACGGAGCTCGTGACGCGGTCGCTCTGGAGCGCGGCGCAGGTCGTGGCCACGCTGGTGGCCATGTTCACACTGTCATGGGAGCTGTCGCTCGCTGCCCTTGTGATTGCACCGGTAACCGTTGGTGCTATTCAGCCGGTTCTTCGCAAGCTGCGCAAAGGCTATCGCCGCCTGGGCAACGAGCAGGGTGAGATCACCAGCCTCGTGCAGGAAGTGGTGAGCGGCGTACGACTGGTCAAGTCGTATCGCGCCGAATCGCGCGAGGAGCGCCGGTTTACCGAGAGAAACGGCGCATTTGCCAAGGGTTTTGTGAAGGTCGGTCGACTCGCCTTGCTCTCGGGGCCGGTCACCGAAACCCTAGGCACGTTTACGGCCGTCGCCATCCTGTGGTTTGGTGCCCGACTGGTGCTGGTGGAAGGCACCATGGACGGTGCGGAACTGCTGGTGTTTCTCATTCAGGTCATGCGCCTGCTGCAGCCGCTCAAGCAGCTGTCGCAGGCACCGGCCGCTGCGCAGCAGTCGCTGGCCAGCGCCGAACGCATTTTTGAAGTGCTCGACGCCGACGCCGAAACGGCGCGCGATCGTGGAACCCGTGCGACGGCCGAGTTCAACTCGACGCTCGCGTTTGAAGGCGTCAGCTTTGCTTACGATTCCGATGCCTACGCTCTGCGCGATGTGACCTTCACGGCGCGAAAGGGCGAAGTGGTCGCGCTTGTGGGCGCCAGCGGTGCCGGTAAGAGTACACTGGTCGACCTGTTGCCGCGTTTCATCGATCCTACCGGCGGCACTATCCGTCTCGATGGTGTGGATCTTCGCGACATCAAGCTCGATGCGCTGCGCTCGCTCACGGGCATCGTGAGTCAGGATACGGTGTTGTTCAATGACACCGTGCGCGCCAATGTGGCCTTCGGGAGACCGGATGCAACGCAGGCGCAGCTCGATGCCGCAGCCCAGGCGGCCAACGCGCTGGGCTTCATCGAAGCGCTCCCCGAAGGATGGGACACCAATCTTGGCGAACGTGGTACGCGTCTCTCCGGTGGACAGCGTCAGCGCCTGGCCATCGCGCGTGCACTGCTCAGCGACCCACCGCTGCTCATTCTCGATGAAGCCACGTCGGCACTCGACGTGGAGAGCGAGCGCCTCGTGCAGGAAGCCATCGACCGGTTGCTGCTCGGACGTACGGTGTTTGTGATCGCGCACCGTCTTGCCACCATTCAGCATGCCAATCGCATCCTGGTGCTCGATGGCGGGCAATTGGTCGAGCAGGGCACGCACGCAGAACTGCTGGCCAGTGGTGGTGCGTACGCGCGTCTGCATGCGCTGCAGTTTGATCGCAGCGTGCAACTCGACTGATCATGGCCGAGCGCCTGCGTGTGCTCGTGCTCATCACCGATCATCGGTGGAGTGCGTCGGCACTGGCACTCGGCATGGCGGCGCAGTCCTTGGCGGTGCGTGGCCATGTCGTGGCGATAGGCTGCGTGGCAGGTGGACCGGTTGCCCGTGCGATCAGGGAGCGCTGGCCACGGCTGTCGGTACGTGATGTGCGCGGAGACGGTTGGTGGCGACGGGCCTCAACCGTTCGTGATGTAGTGCAGGCGTTGCGCCCTGATGCGATGCTGGTGGGCAACGACGATGACGCAGCCGCAGCGGCACTGGCGATGGGCTCGCGAGGCGGCGTGGTGCACCGTATCCCGTTGCCACCTGACTTGAGGCCAACGGTCGATGGTCACGCTGATACGGACGTGAAGGCGCAGGGGTGGCGTCATCGTACGGCCCTGTCTCGCAGTCATGTCGTGTCGTGGGGCCCCGCAGTTGAGACGGTAATCTGGCCCGCAATCGCCGCAGAAAACGCAACGGACGTTGAGTCCGATCCACCGCCACGATTGCCCTTGGCGATTCCGCACGTCGTGCTGACCGTTCCTCCGGTGCATGACAGTCCTACAGCAAGCGCACTGCGCGCACTGGGGACACTGCATGAGCGACATCCAGAACTCCGCGTTACTCTTGTCGCGGAATCAGTGGAACCGCTGGTCGTGCCAACTATCCAGGACACACGAGTGCATGCGGCGGCGGTGGGGCTGGCACATGCACTGGACGTGCTTTCGCTCGATCAATGGATGGACGGACTGGGCGGAGCGGCGACGGCATGCTGGATCGTCGACGGTGGTGACGCGGGAGCATTCGCCGCATTGGCTGCCATGCACCGCGGCATCCCTGTGATCGTTGCCGCCGAAAGCCCACTCGCCTCACTCGTGGTCCCATTGGCGACGGGGCTGCATGCGCCGGCCGTACTGTCCGATCTTGCGCGTCTGATTGGTGATGTGTCCTGGCATGCCACCATGAGTCGCGCCGCACAACTCCGCGCCCGTCGCCATTTTTCGTCCGAAGGCATGCTCAACGAACTTGAAGCACGACTCGCTCGTGTTGCTTCTCCCAATTCCCGCTCTTCATCCACTGCATCCGTATGACGAATTTCCCGACAGCGTTGCGCGCCCGTGAGTACGCGTGGATGGATCAGGATCCGTCCATCTACTTCAATGCAGCGTCCGTGGGCCCGTTGCCCGCGGCCGCCGTCGCTGCGACACAGGAGTGGGCCAGGCTTCGGGAGCGACCGCAGCACATTCCGCTCGCGCTCATGCAGGGCGCTGCGGCCACGGCGCGCGCGCAGTTCGGTGCGCTCATTGGGGCTGACGCAGACGAGATCGCCCTCATGCCCAATACCACGTATGGGCTCAACCTCGCGGCTCGTGCACTGCCGCTCCGGCCTGGCACCATCCTCACCTTCGACGGGGAGTTCCCGAGCTGTGTGTATCCTTTTCAGGCGCTCGGGTCGCGTGGTATCACGCTCGATCTGATCCCGCGCGTGAATGGCCTCCCGGACGAAGACACGCTCGTGCAGGCCATTGAGCAGCGGGATGATGTCGTCGCCGTGGTCGTAAGCTGGGTGCAGTTCGCGACGGGCTTTGTGGCCGATCTGGAACGCATCGGCAATGCCTGCCGCGCGAAAGGTGTGTTCTTCATCGTGGACGGCATTCAGGGATGTGGCGTGCGCCCGATCGATGTGCATGCCCTGCCCATCGACATGTTTGCCAGCGGTGCGCAGAAGTGGCAGCTGAGTCCCTGGGGCACGGGATTCGTGTACGTGCGGAAGGAACTGATCACCGCCATCGAACCGCATGATGTGGGTTGGGCGTGCATGAAGAGCAGCACCGACTACACGCGCCTCACTGACTACGAGTATGACTTCTTCGACGACGCACGTCGCTTTGAAGTGGTGACACTGGCGTATCAGGACTTTGCTGTCGCCAACGCGGCGACCGGTGTGATGCTGGAAGCCGGTGTTGCCAATATCGCCGCGCATATCGAAGCACTCGGCGATCAGGTGGTGCAGTGGGTCCAAAGCCGCAAGGATGTGCGGTTGGTAACTCCCGCCGATCCCGCACGCCGCGCCGGCGTATTCGCGTTCACGCCAGACAATCTGCCCGCCATGCACGATCGATTGCGCGCCGCGCATGTCGTGCACACCGTGCGGGAGGGGGCCATCCGTTTCTCCCCCCACCTCTATAACACAAGCGAGGAGATGAAGCGGGCGCTTGCCGTCCTCGATTCGTGAGGATGTGAGGGAAAAGATGGCGTGAGGATGGGAGGATCTGAGGATAAGAGAGCGGGCCCCGAGGACACCCTGTACGATCGGGTGCCCTCGGGGCCCGCACTCATATCCTCAAATCCTCTGATCCTCGCGCCATCTGTTCGCTGTTCTCCTATCCTCTCGCGACGCGAAGGAGCCCAAATTCCCTCTGTCCTTTCCGGAGAAGGAGGTACTGACCACGCAGCAGTCGCTCATATCCCACCGACTTGTCGGCGGCCGAGAGCTTCGCACCGTTCACACTGATGCCACCCTGCTCGAGCAGACGCTTGGCGGCACCGCGTGACGCGGCGATACCGAGCTGCACCAGCGCTTCGAAAATGTCGATACCATCGACAGGCGCATTCTCTGCAGGCGGCACGTAGTCGGCAAAAGGGATTTCCTTTGCCAGCGCGGCGAGGGCCGCATCCGACAAACCGTTCGGATCCGCCTTCTCGAATAGCAGTGCCGACACTTCCTGCGCTACACGCGCTGCATCTGCTCCATGCACGCGCGTGGTGACCTCAGCCGCCAGTGTGCGCTGTGCCACCCGCTTCTCGGGCGTTGTGCGCACCTGCTCGTCGAGTGCCGTAACCTCGTCCAGTGACAGCAACGTGTAGTAGCGGATGTAGCGCGACACATCGCGATCATCTGCGCCGATCCAGAACTGGTAGAACGCGTACGGCGACGTGCGTTCGGCATCGAGCCACACCGAGCCACCGCCCGTGCTCTTGCCGAACTTGGTGCCATCGGCGTTGGTGATGAGCGGGAAGGTCAGCGCATGCGCTTCCTTGCCGTCGGCACGCCGGATCAGCTCAAGACCTGCCGTGATGTTGCCCCACTGATCACTGCCGCCCATCTGCAGCGTGACGCCTTCGCGCCGATTCAGCTCGAGATAGTCATGCGACTGCAGCAGCATGTACGTGAACTCGGTGTAGGAAATGCCCGTTTCCATACGGGACTTCACCGAATCCTTGGCCAGCATGTAGTTCACGGAAAAATGCTTGCCGGTGTCGCGCAGGAAATCGAGCATCGACAGCTTGCCGAGCCAGTCGAGATTGTTGACCAGCTTCGCGCCGCGCGGTCCGTCGAAATCGAGGAATCGCGCCAGCTGCTCGCGAATGGCGGCGGCGTTGGCATGAATGGTGTCGATGTCCTGCAGGTTGCGCTCCGAGCTGCGTCCGCTCGGATCACCGATCATGCCCGTGGCGCCGCCCACCAGCCCAATCGGGCGATGACCCGCGCGCTGCAGGTGCATTAGCCCCATGATGGGCACGAGGTTCCCCACGTGCAGACTCGATGCTGTCGGGTCGAATCCCACATATGCGGAGACCGGACCGGCGGCAAAGGTGGCCGGAAGGCCTTCGGTGTGCTGGGAGATCAGCTCGCGCCAGGCGAGTTCGGAAAGCGGGGCAGGAAGCGTGGACATCCCGGGAAGATAACGGGGATCGGGCGTGGTACCGAAGGCAGGGGTGGGGTGTAGCTTCCAGACGCTATGGCACTGTCTTCGATTCTTTCCCGCCGTCCGTGGATTGGATGGCTGCTCGTGGTGGGCGCTCTCGGTAGCGCCATCGGCGCCGGCGCTTTGGCTGGCGCGTGGGCGGTCATTTGCCGCAGTGGGCGTTGCCCCTCGATCGCGTCGCTCGAGGCGTATGTCCCGCGGCAGACGTCCAAGGTCTACGCGGCAGACGGACGCTTCATCACCGAACTGGGGCTCGAGCGTCGGACGCTCGTGCGACTGCAGGACATTCCAAAACATGTCCGCGACGCCATTGTCATCACCGAAGACAAGCGCTTCTACAGTCACAACGGTATCGACTTCATCCGCATCTTCGGCGCACTCGCGCGAAATCTGAAGGCGGGAAGTTATGTGCAGGGTTTTTCCACCATCACCATGCAGCTCGCGCGCAATGTCTTCTCCGATCGCATTTCGCGCGAGAAGACACTGCTGCGGAAGATCAAGGAAGGTCGTGTCGCCACGGCCATCGAGAAGCGTTACAGCAAGGACAAGATCCTCGAGCTGTATCTGAATCAGGTCTACCTCGGCAATGGCGCGTACGGTGTAGAGACGGCGTCGCAGCGCTATTTCGGCAAGAGTGTGCGCGATGTCACAGTTGCCGAAGCGGCCGTGCTCGCCGGTTTGCTCAAGGGTCCGGAGCGCTACAATCCGCGCCGCTTTCCGGATCGTGCCATCCAGCGCCGTAATACGGTGCTCGAGCTGATGCGTCGCGCCGGCGCCATCAGCACCGCCGATGCCTCGTTGGCCAAGGCGTATCCGCTGCAGTTGGCCGAACGCACCGAGTCGGGTGATGTGGCCCCGTATTTCGTGGAGTGGGTGCGTCAGGTGCTCGAGGAAGAGCTGGGCACACGTCTCTACAACGAAGGCTTCAAGGTCTACACGTCGCTCGACGTGGACATGCAGACAGCGGCTGAGCGCGCGCTCGAGAATCAACTGCAGGCCATCGAAGCGGGACGGCACGGGCAGTACAAGCATCTCTCATACGAAGCCTATCTCGCGCGTAGCGCCGAGGGTGGTGAGCGCGGCGCGGCCAACTCGCCGTATCTGCAAGGCGCGTTCGTCGCGGTTGATCCGCGCAGTGGTGCTGTGCGCGCCATGGTGGGTGGTCGTGACTTTGGCGACTCCAAGTTCAATCGCGCCGTGCAGGCGCTGCGTCAGCCCGGGTCCACATTCAAGCCACTCGTCTACGCGGCCGCCATTCATGAAGGCTTCAGTCCAGCGTCGGTGGTGGACGACTCGCCCATCTCCATGGAGCAGATGAGCGGCGAAACGTGGACGCCGCAGAACTACGACATGAAGTTCCAGGGCGGCATGTCGCTGCGCAAAGCGTTGTATCAATCGCGCAATCTGCCGGCCATCCGCACCGGTATCGCCATCGGTCCAGACGCCGTCACCTCGATGGCGCGTCGATTTGGTCTTACCACGCCGATTCCTCCGTATCCGGCCATGTACATCGGCGCTGCCGATGTGTATCCGGTGCAGATGGTCGGCTCGTATAGCGTGTTCGCCAATCTCGGTCTTCGCACAACACCGCACGCCATCGTGCGGGTGGAAGACGCCAAGGGTGAAGTGGTGTGGAAGCCCAAGCTGGTACGTGAGCCGGTGCTGTCGCCCGAGGAGTCCTGGCTCATGGTGAGCATGATGAAGGACGTGGTGATCCGTGGCTCAGGCGCGCGCGTGTGGAGTAGCGGCTTCCGTGTACCGGCGGGTGGCAAGACCGGAACCACCAACGATGGCGCCGACGTGTGGTTCATCGGATACACGGCCGACCTTGTTGCCGGCGTGTGGATGGGTTTCGACAAGCCGCAGAAGATCAAGGCCAATGCGCAGGGTGGTGAACTGGCCGCTCCGGCGTGGGCTGCGTTCATGACCGAGGTGTATCGTCGCAAGCCGCAGCCTCCCGACTGGCCGCGTCCCGATGGTGTCGTCGTGCGGCAGATCGATGCGCACACTGGCCGACTGGCCAACAGCAGCTGCATGACTGACGTGGTGACGGAGTTTTTTGTGCAGGGCTACGAGCCTACCACCACCTGCACCGACACGCCGCCGTCGTCGCCATTCAACATGGACAGCGCACGGGCACGCGTGCAGCGCGACACGTCCAATCCGTTCAAGCTGCCACCGGCGTGATTGCCCGTGAGCAACGCGTGAGTGGCACGTGAGTCACACGTGAGTTGCACATGATTCTGTATACCGCCGATTGGCTGCTGCCCATTGCAGCGCCACCGATTCGGCACGGTGCGGTGTTGGTTGAGGATGGACGTATTGCATGGGTCGGGGCTGCCACCAGTGCCCCGACTGGCGAGCAAATTCGCACGGTTGCGCTGGGACGTTGCGCCCTCATGCCCGGACTCGTGAATGCGCATTCGCATCTTGAGCTCACCATCCTGCGGGGGTGTCTCGAAGGGCTCGATTTCCGCGAGTGGCTGCGTACGCTCACGGCCATCCGCCGGGATGTGCTCACTGTCGACGACCTTCTCGACTCGTCGCGGCTCGGTCTTGTCGAAGGGTTGCGGCACGGCATCACCACGTACGCCGACGCCACCGACTCTGCCGCTCCACTGACTGCTATGCGAGAGCTTGGTGTGCGCGGCATTGGTTACGTCGAGGTGTTTGGCCCCGATCCCGCACAGCGGGATGAGTCCATGCGAGCGCTGCGTGCTCGTGTGTCGGTGCTGCGGACGGAGGACACGCTGCTCGTGCGCACCGGCGTATCGCCGCACGCGCCCTACACAGTCTCGTCGCCACTCTTTGGCGCGGTGGCTGACTACGCACGCCACGAAGCATTGCCGGTGGCCGTGCACGTGGCCGAGAGTGTGGCAGAAGTCACATTCGTGCGTGAAGGTGCCGGGCCATTTGCCGATCGTCTCCGCACACGCGGCATTGCCGTTGGACCGATGGCCGAGTCGCCAATAGCGTTGCTCGAGGCCACCGGACTGCTGGCTGCGCGACCCTTGCTCGTTCACGCCATTCATGTGAGCGATGCGGATCTTGATCGAGTCGTCTCGCATGGCGCGTCGATTGTGCATTGCCCTATTTCCAACGCCAAACTCGGACAGGGTGTCGCGCCGTTGGATCGCATGCTTGCGCGGAGCATTCCCACGGGACTGGGGAGCGATTCCGTCGCCAGCAACAACCGCATGCATTTGCTTGAGGAAGCACGTCAGGCCGTTCTACAACACGCGTTGCGCGCTGGCGTGCCGGACTCGCTCACTTCGCACGAGGCGCTCGCGCTGGCAACGCACGGCGGTGCGAATGCGCTCGGACTCGCGGACCAGATTGGAACACTCGAGGCGGGGAAGGCGGCGGATCTCGCGGCGTTTCCGCTGCCGGAATCACTCGGGCCGGTATACGACCCTGCCGTCGCACTGGTGCACGCAATGGCTGGCCGCGCTGAGGCCACGCTGGTCTGTGTCGCTGGCCGCGAACTCGTGCGTGACGGAATCGTGACCACCGGTGACGCCGCATGGCAAAACCGCGGACAAAATATCGGCCAGCGTATTGCCAATGCGCTCGAACAGTGGCGTGCGGGCGCTCCGGCGTGATAAAATTCAGTATGCGACACGGACGACCCGCTGCCTTTCAGAGGTGCAGGAGAACCCGCTGGATAGGCGGGGGACACGCGGCTCTCTATCGGTGTCCGTCTCGCTGAGTCGTCTCTCATCCCCGCTGTGCGTTGGTCGGCTTTCATGTCGACGTCGCCGGCGGGGATTCTGATTTTCGCCACTCTTTATCGGAGGGTAGGGCGTGATCGCCGGATGTCTCGCACTGAATGCGTCGTACGAACCACTGACGATGGTCCCGTTGAGACGGGCCCTTCGTCTCGTCATTGACGGCAAAGCTGAAATCGTCGAAGCCGACACCGGTGCACCTGTTCGCTCGGAGAAGCGCAACTTCGTGCGACCGGCGGTCATTCGGCTCACACGGTACGTGCATGTCCCGCGCCGGTTCCGCCGGCAGGTCACCAACACGTTTCTGTTTGCGCGTGACGACTACCAGTGTCAGTACTGTGGTCGCAAGGCCAACGAACTCAAGCCGCGCGAATCACTGACGCGCGATCACCTCATTCCGATGTCGCGTGGCGGCACGAATGAGTGGAGCAACGTGGTCACGGCATGCAGCAGCTGCAATACGCGCAAGGCCAATCGCATGCCACAGGAAATCGGCATGCAGCCCATGCACGTGCCAACCGAACCGCACTTCGTGCATCTGTCGTGGGCCGTACGACGGCTCACGCCCATTCAGGCGCAGTACATTCGTACGTTCTATGGCGAAGAGACACTGCGCGAGCTGGAGAAGATCGAGGCGGTCGGGACTCGCGCCTGAGTCCCCACCGCGTCCGATCCGCGTCCGATCCGCTATACCGCGATATCAGAACTGCATCTTGGCGGTGCGCGCTTCGAGGCGCCGGATTTCTCCGCCAAGGATGCGTGACGCCAAGGTTCGCATACCGCGCGTGATCGCCGAAGCCGGGCTGCGTTTGCCTCGCACCGCCGGATTGGCTTCGCCTTTGAGCCATCGCTCGAGTTCGTCCAGATCACTGACCTCGAGCGCGCCGACCTCGGCCTGCACAAGGATGTAGCCCTTCTGCCCACGACGGGGCACGGGAAGGTTGGGGAGATAGGCCAGCTCACTGGCCGCACGCGCATCGGCAAACCGGAGATAGCTGCCAAGATTGATGACGCGATCACCAACCAGACGCGCCACATTGTAGCTGCGATCCACCACATCGTACTGCACGATCACGTCCCATTCGGCGCGTCCTCGCACATCATCGAACCAGCGACCCTCGGTCCAGATTTCCGTGCGCACATGAATGCGCGTGGGAAAACCGTTGCGGAGCAGTGGCTCGAATTCCCGCTCGGTGAGCACACCGCGAACCGCGACGAGAGGCGGATACGATGTCGGCGTGACACGGATCTCGATTTCGGGACGTGACTGCGCCGCAGCTGCTGCTGGAATTCCCAGCAGCAGCCACAGCGTCAACACGAGCCGCGCGAGCACTGTCACGTGATGATTCTGGATTAGAAGCGTCGCGAGAGTCGCACGTACACGTTGGGCGACAATCCGCTCTGCGACACAGCCTGCGCGATGTACACGCCGAAGTTGCCGAAGTCGAAGCCGCCACCGATATCGGTGCGCCAGGTATCGAAGCCCGGGATCTCATTCTTGCCGAATACGAGACCGCCCAGATCCGGCTGTGGCGCCGAGATCGGCGACGGACGATCGATCAACCAGCCACGTCCCGTGTTGGCGAACACCACCCACGTACCATCGGCGCGCACCCGACCCACACCCCAGCGACGATCACCGTAGTCCGAGTCATCGCCGAACAGATTGAAGCGGAAGTCTCCCTTCCACTCGACCTGCACGAGTGCCATGCGCTCGCACTGCGCTGGACGACCGAGCAGTTCGTACGCGTTTTCGTCGCCAGTGGCACAGGTGCCGATATCGCTGGTGCCCTGCATGCGACGGAAGTCGAAGCCCGGCAGTGCATCGAGACCGCTTACCGCCAACCGTCGCTGTACGGGAAGTGCGTCACCATCCACCCACCCACCGAACACCGCGCGGAAATTGAGCTGTGCATTGGGGCCAAGGCGGTTGTAGCGACGCAGATCGAAGAATGCGCGCGAGTACTCGATACCCTGATTGAGTGGCGTTTGTGCGCCAGCCGGCTGGAACCGCACGCCCGGTGTCAGTTCGCCCATCGTATCAAACACGCCCGTACCCCGTTCGAACTCGCCGCGCAGATACCAGCCACTCCGCGGATTCTCGGCATTGGTGCGTGTATCCAGCGTGCCGCTCAGCGTGAACAGCTTGAGCACGCCCTCGTCGGCCACCGGGTTGCGGCGCCAGCGCAGATCACTGTTGAACAGTGTCCATGGGTCGCGGGCACGACGTGAGATCCAGCGCTCTTCACCGTACGACGCGCGCAGTTCGCTGCCACGGCCCGCGAACAGCGCCACATAACCCTGTCCACCATGACGCTGCCAGTAATCCCGGTAGTCGCGGGTGAAGAGGAAGCTGTTGAGACCGATTTCGGTATCGGAGAGCTGCCACTTCTCCATGGCGTCGACTTCGTCGAACAATCGTCCGCCAACGGCGACACCGGTGCGATTACCCTGACGCAACTCCAGCAGCGCGCGATGACCAAGGTTTTCGCGTTCCCATTCGATGCCATCGCCAGTCCGGAAGATGCCGAACAGCTCCGCGCGCACACGGGTGTCACCGGCGCGCGCCCGGAAGCGCGGCCCAACGAGAATGGGCAGGCCTTCCACACGATTGTACGTATGTGCCGTGGTGACGAAGAGCTGGCTTTCCGTGCCACTGTTGTCATCGTCGCGTACCCACCGCGACCAGCGCGCAAAGAAGTCCGTCTCCGCGACCAGCGTGTCCGCCTCTTCCTTGTAGCGATAGCGCGAACTCCAGACACGGATATCGCCCAGGACCTGTGGGCGTTCCGGCGATTCAAAGGTGCCACCAAGAACAGTGAGCGACCGTTCGAGTCTCGCGCCTTCGCTCAGAAAGGCATCGCCGTTGAGCACAACCACTTCGCCGTACACCACACCGGCCAGGCGCGCGTTGCCGTTCAGAATGGCGAGATCGCCACGCACGGTGTCGCTGGCTGCCAGTGTGAAGTCACCGCGGACTTTCCGCGTGGTGGGCGCATTGAAAATGCGCGTAACCTCAAGTGCGACATCCCGTGGGACACCACCGAGTCGTCGGTCACGCTGCGCTTCGGCCTGCGTGGGAGTGGCGATCGCGCCGGCAAAGGCGACGACAGCCAACAGGGCACGATGCGCACGATGAATCCGGACAACACGAGCGGCTGGGGCATGACCGACGCTGGTCATGGCTGAAATCATGGAGAGCTCCTGCAAGGGTTCGCGAGCCGGGAAGGCAGGTGCCGTACCACGGTGGCAAGGCCCCGGCGACTCACGAATGAAAAGACGCAAGCGCTGGCAATATCACCGTTTAACCATCTCCCGCGCGACTGGGGTGGAGGCTCTGCGAGCCCGTGCGTGCCGTCACAAAAAAGACACACCCGTGTCCATACGAGACGGTGAACGCACCGCGACAGCTACACAGGGGCAAACCGTTTGAACACGGATTTTTCCTAAAACCCTACGCCCGATTTCAGCTCACGTCGGACGAAAGTCCCAGGCGGCGCATGCGTCGGTAGAGATTGGGCCGGTCGGTCTGCAGACGACGCGCGGCTTCCGCCACGTTACCATCGGCCTGCGCCAACGCAGCCGAGATCAGACGGCGTTCGTAGGCATCCAACGCATCGCTGAGTGGAAGCGGGTCGCCCGATAAACCAGCAGGGACGCCAGTTTCAGACGGTGTCGTCATGTCTGTGCCAAGCGATGCGGCCGGCACCACCTGCTGTACATCGCGCTGCGTCACCTCACTGCCGGCATGCAGAATGGCGAGACGCTCGACCACATTGGCGAGCTCGCGCACGTTGCCGGGCCAGTGGTAGGCGCTGAGCGCACCCAGGGCATCGTCGCGCCAGGACACGAGCGGACGACCAGTGCGGGTGCGATGGCGCGCCGAAAAATGCCGCACGAGGGCGGGCAGGTCACCGGGGCGATCACGCAGTGGCGGCAACTGAATGGGGATGACATTCAGTCGGAAGAAGAGATCTTCGCGGAACGATCCGTCGGCCACAGCGCGTGCGAGATCCTTGTTGGTGGCGGCCAGAATACGCACATCAATTTTGATAGACTTGCCACCACCCACGCGCTCGATTTCTCGCGCTTCAATGGCACGAAGCAGCTTGGCCTGCGCTTCGGCGCCAAGGTCACCGACTTCGTCGAGAAACAGCGTACCCGTGTGTGCGAGTTCAAAGCGGCCAATGCGACGATCGGTAGCACCGGTGAATGCACCGCGCTCGTGGCCAAACATTTCGCTTTCCACGAGATCGCGTGGAATGGCCGCACAGTTCACGCGCACAAAGGGACGATCACGACGCGGGCTCGCCAGATGGAGCGCCGCCGCCACGAGTTCCTTGCCCGTACCCGATTCGCCGGTGATGAGCACGCGCGCATCGGTTGGCCCGACGCGGGCAATGAGTGCGCGCACATCCTTCATGACTGGCGACTCGCCAATCATTTCACCGGAGATGCCGAGATCTTCGCGAAGGGCGGCTGCTGCCCGCCGCGCCTGCCGAAGTTCAAACGCCGATGCCAATGCGAGCAGCACACCCTCAGGTGTGAGCGGCTTTTCGAGGAACGTGAAGGCGCCAAGCTTGGTGGCGCGCACCGCATCAGTGAGTGCGGCGCGGCCGCTCATCATCACCACCGGTACATCGGGACGGCGCTCACGCAGCTTTTCGAGCAGTGCCAGTCCATCCATCTCACCCGGCATCATGAGATCGACCAGTGCCACGTCGGGCTCGCTTGTCTCGGCGAGCGCGAGTCCGGTTACGCCGTCAGCCGCATCACGTACGTCATAGCCTTCTGCCCCAAGCAACGCGCCCACCATCCGTCGGATGTTGGGCTCGTCGTCCACGATCAACACATTGGGCACAGGCGGCTCAGCGGGGAGTCAGGTCGGCCGTCACACGGTCACCGCGTTCGGCCAGCAGCTTGGTCGTGAAGCGTTGGGCTTCCGACAACTTCTCCATCTCGATGGCCACGGTGTCGAGATTGCGTTCCATGGCGTCAAAGCGCGCCTCGAATTGCTGTCTGAGCGCGGACTCCTGCGCTTGCGCCGAACCACGCCGGCCGATGTAACGGGCAATGGCCCGTGCGATGGGCCAGCCAATCACGAGGAAGAAGACGATTGCGGCCATGGCCTGTGCGATGTCCACGGCGCCCTGCGGCACCGCGGTGCGCCATGGGATTTCCTTCGTGTTGCCATCCTGTGAAATCACCAGGTTGCCGTCGCGAAAATCGATCGTGACGGTTTCCCCATTGCTTTCAGAAATGACGATGGGCGAGTTGCCGCGTGCCGGCTGACCGCTGACCACGCGTTCGGTCTGCACGGCCGATTCCACGGCCTTCTGCACCTGCTGCGTGATCTCGCGTTCCAGCTCTGCTGGCGAAAGTGTTCGCTCCGTCGTTTGCTGTCTCATCGCACACGCTCCATCTCACTCGGTGCTCTCTCCGCCAGCAGCTTCGACGTGAAGCGCTGACCTTCGCTGATACGTTCGACCTCGATCGCCACGGTTTCGATGGCCTGTTCGATCGCCTCCAACCGCTGCGTCAGTTGCACCTGTTGCTCACGCTCGCCCTTACGCTCCCATCGGCGGGCAAATGCCTTGGCCAATGGCGTGCCAATGCTGGTCAGCGCTACGAAACCGAAAATCACGGTGATCATGTCCACCAATCCGCCCGGCAGTTCCTTGCGGTGCGGAGCAGCTGGCGCTGCAGGCGCGGTCACAGCAACCCCATGTTCATTGGTCGAAAGGACCGAGCCGTCCTCGCCGATGACGATCCGTGTCTCTTCACCGTTGGCGTTGGGAATCATGATGATCCGGCCTCCATCACCAGTGCGGATCTCCTTCAGGTTCCGAAGACGGTCGACCTGCGCCGTAGCGGCATCCTTGGCCGCTCGGGCAGCGTCCCGAGCCGCCTCCGCGGCATCACGGGCCGCCTGGCGAGCAGCGTCGCGCGCGGCGATGTCGGCGTTGGAGCTCTGCATGGCTTCCTTCATGACGTCCCTCAATGGTGGATCAGCTCAGCGCGAACAAAAAGTCACCGGATCCCGTGGACCGGGATGCGCAGGCACATGGTCGTGCCAACCCCTACGGCGCTTTGGGCAAAAATGTGTCCGTTGTGGGCACGCACGGTTTGCGCCGCGATGGCGAGGCCCAGACCGGTCCCCCCAGGCTTGGTCGTCACATAGGGGTCGAAGATGCGGGGCAGGGTGTCGGACGGAATACCGGGGCCGGTATCACGGATATCCACCGCCACGGTGGCTTGGTCTTCGAGCGATGTCAGAAAGACCCGTACGCCGATCGTCCCTGAATGACCGCAGGCATCCGCCGCGTTGAGCAGCACATTGGTCACCGCGCGCACCAGCGGTTCATGGAAGCCGGTCACCAATGGCAGTCCATCGCTGCACTCGAGATCGAGCGTGAGACGCTCCGGCACGGTGCTGCGTGCGACACGCGTCACCAATTCGGCCATATCCACTTCGGCCGGCGGGCCATCCGGCAGACGGCCGAACTGTGCAAAGCTCTTGGCCATGGTCTCGAGCCGCGCCGCCTCTTCAGCCAGCACTTCCACCGTATCGGCCAGCTCCGGCGGGGCGCCGCGGCGCAGTCGGTCCACAGCAAAGCGGATGGGCGTCAGCGGATTCTTGAGCTCATGGGCAAAGCGGCGAGCCGATTCACGAAATGCTTCGGCACGCTCCGCTTCGAGTGCACGAAGACGTCCCACTTCGAGTTCGCGGGCCATGGTGCGCATGCCGCTTCGTAACACCTCGAATTCCGGCGCGCCTTCGCGTTCGGGTTGCGCAGGAATGGGACGGCCCAGGCGAATGAGCCCTGTCCAACCCACCAATTCGTCGAGCGGACGACTGAGTTGTCGACTGAGGTGACCGGCCACACGCGAGGCACCAACGGCAATCAGCACGACGACCACCAGTGCGCCAATCACCACCAGTCGCATCGATCGTCCCGCGACATAATCGAAGCGACGGGCCAACTGTGCGGATTCGCGGAGTTCCTGTTCGTGCTGGTCGAGCGCGCTGCGCTGCGCGGGACTGAGCGACGCGCGATCCACACTGCGCATCGCCGCTTCGCCACTCACGGCGATGCGTTCCCACGCCGAACGGGCGGAGAACAGGGAGAGCGCACGCGACGCTGCGCCGGCCCAGATCAGCGTGACCACGACCGTGGGAATCACCGCGAACAGCAACAGCATGGCGAACAAGCGCGTACGAAAAGGAGCACGCGAACGACCCCGCGTCGCGCTCTCCCGGGATGCACGCGTCCCCATCGGTGCGCCCGGTGTCGGCCACTCGTCGGTCTGCTTCCGCATCTCGTTCATAGTCAGTAATTTACGTGGCTGTACCCGATCCAGGAGTGAGATGGCAGCCTCGTGGTCCCTTGCCCCTCTCGTAGCCCAGCGCGCGCAGGAACATCCCACGCGTGTGTTGGCCACGACAGGTGAGCGGACATGGACATACCAGCAGGTGGACGCCGATGCGTCCAGCCTGGCAGCCGCGTTGTCCGAACTTGGCTTGGGTCGCGGCGATCGCATCGCCGTGAATCTCCCCAACGGCATCGAATGGATCATCGCCACATTGGCCGCTGCCCGACTGGGTGCGGTGCTCGTGCCGGTGAGTCCGCAACTCAGCGTGCACGATCTGCGCTATCAGTTGCGCCATGCCGAAGTCAGCTGCGTCGTCACCATCGAACAGTGGGGCACCGTCGATTTTCTGCAGCGCTTCGAGGAGCTGCTCGGCGATCTCCCTGACCTGCAGTACGTGGTCACGGTGGGTGACGAGGATCTGTGGTACGACGACCGGATCTTTCAGTTCGAAGATCTGATCTCGAGTGGGGCCGGTCGCAGTATTCCGGCGGTTCCCGATGACGACACGCAGGATCTCGCGGTGTTGTATACGTCGGGCACGATGGGCAAACCCAAAGGGGTCGCCCTGTCGCATCGTGCACTGGTTGAGAACGCCGTCCGCACCGCCCACACCCTCGCGTTGTCTCACGAGGATCGCGTGCTGACGGCGGTGTCGTTTTCCGCCATCTTCGGCTTCAGCGCGATGCTGGGCACGATGGCGAGTGGTGCCACACTCGTGTTGCAACCCGCCTTCGATGCGGCCGGCGCACTCGCGCTCATGGCCGATACGCAGGTCACGGTGCTGCACGGCGTGCCCACGCAGTACCACCTCCTCATGCGTGAGGAGGCGTTCAACCCGTCACGTCTGCGTTCGGTGCGCACCGGTCTCATGGCCGGCACCGCCGTAGGCGAAGCGCTTGTGCGCAAAGTGCGTCGCTGGTGCGACGTGCTGGTGGCCTACGGTCTCACGGAGACCGGCGCGGTGGTATCGATCACCCGCTTCGGTGACAACGACGACATTCGTTGCCACAGCGTTGGGGCACCGTTGCCCGGCGTGGAAGTGATGGCCATGGACCTCATGACGGGTCAGCTGCACGGGGCAGAATCGGTCGGCGAGCTCGCCGTCCGCGGCCCCAATCTCATGCGGGGGTATCTCCGCATGCCGGCCGAGACCGCCAAGGTGCTCACGCCGGACGGATTCTTCCTCACCGGTGACCTCGGCATGATCGACGAGGATGGCACGGTGCGGATTCTCGGACGTCGCCAGGAAACGATCACCCGCGGTGGGCAGCAGCTCTACCCGCGGGACCTCGAAGATCGTTTGCGTGCGCATCCGGCTGTCGACGATGTCTGCGTGATCGGCGTGCCCCATGACGTCATGGGGGAACTGGTCTGCGCGTGCATCGTGGCAGTGGAGGGGGCCGTCATCACGGGAGACGAAATCAAGCGTTTCGCCCGTGATACGATGTCGGCCGACAAGGTTCCCGATCTCGTGCGCTTCTTCGATACGTTCCCCATGACGGGGAGCGGCAAGGTGCGCAGGCGAGAGCTCGCGCGTGCGATCGCGCTGAGTGCGAACACCATGAGCGCTTCGGCGCTCCACGCGAACGCGCTCGATCACCCGGTTTCGTATCCAGGCCAGTAACTCATGAGTCGTCATCTTCCCCGGTCGGGCGGTTCCGCCCCGGCCCGCACCATTGCACCGTTTCACCGCAGTCCGTCGGCCATTGCTCCGCTGGCGCCCGTCGCGCAGCCCAATGCCGCGCCGCCGGCTCATGCGCCCAATGCGGCGATGCTCATCGACTTCGACAATGTCACGATGGGTATTCGCTCCGATCTGCAGGAGGAGCTGAAGAATCTCCTCTCGTCGGACATCATCAAAGGCAAGGTGGCGGTGCGTCGCGCCTACGCTGACTGGCGCCGCTATCCACAGTACATCGTGCCGCTCACCGAGGCGTCCATCGATCTCATCTTCGCGCCGGCCTATGGCTCGGCCAAGAAGAATGCGACGGACATCCGCCTCGCGATCGACGCGCTCGAACTGGTGTTCACGCGCCCCGAAATCGGCACCTTTGTATTGCTCTCGGGTGACTCTGACTTCTCGAGCATGGTCATCAAGCTCAAGGAGTACGGCAAGTACGTGATCGGTGTCGGCATTCGTGAGTCGTCGAGCGATTTGCTCGTCATGAATTGCGACGAGTATTACTCCTACAATGCGCTCGCCGGTCTGGTGAAGACGGGCGAAGATGAAGTCACGCGCTGGGATCCGTGGGAGCTCGTGACCGAGTCCGTGGGTCGCATGAAGCGCAATGGCGATGTCATGCGCTCCGATCGCCTCAAGCAGGTGATGCAGGAAATTGACTCGTCGTTCGACGAAAAGAACCTCGGTCACTCCAAGTTCTCGCGTTTCGTGACCGAAGCGCAGCAGCGCGGATTGCTCAAGGTCACGAAGCTCGAAAGCGGTCAAATGGAAGTCGACGCGCCCGATGGTGCGCCGGCTGTTGCCAGTACATCGGCTGCTGCGGTGGTCGACGACGAACCGCGTCGTGAAAGCAGCGATCGCAGTGATCGTGGCGATCGCGATGACCGTCGTGGTCGTCGTGGTCGTCGTGGCCGCGGACGTGATCGCTACGATCGGGATCGTGGTGAAAGCACGGAAGAAGAGCGCGCGGAAAGTGGTGCCGCGAACACGAGCATCTATGATGCCGCGTTCGATGGACCGTCGGGTTCGTCGCTGTCCGAGACGGCAGAACTCCCAGTGGTCGACGCCGCTGCCATTGTTGAAGACCCGGACGCCGTCGTCTCCGCACTTGGTATTCGCCCGTTGCCCAGTGATATCGCCGACGCGGCCGAGGGTTCGGCGGATGAATCGCGGCACGAAGGTCGTGGCCGGGATCGTGGCCGTCGTCGTGGTCGCGGACGTGGTCGTGATCGCGATGATCGTGGCGAGCGTCGCGATGCGCCTGCAGCAGCGGCAGTCGAGCCGTCGTTCACAAGCGCGACTGTTGCCGATACGGTGGGCCGTTCAGGTGAACGCCTGACGCGCAGCGATGCCTTTGATCTCGTACAGCGCGCCGTACAGGCACTGGTGCAAGGTGATGCGGTCACGAGTGCGAGCGCCGCGCGTCAGAAGGCGTTCGAGCTGCTGGGTCGTGACAGCGAGTCGCTGAGCACGCGCATGTTCGAGCGTGTTCTTCAGGATGCGCACGATGCCAACATGATCGATCTCCGTCGTCGGGGAGACGATTGGGAAGTGGCGCGTGCTGCCGATGCCGCCAGCATTGTGGAACAGCTCAAGGTGGCCGACGAAGCACAGAAGGCCGTGGCTGCTGCACAGGCGGCGGCCATGCCGGCCGCGCCGCGTGGTATGGGTGCCCGTGGAATCAGCGGCCGTGGTGCGGCCGTGCGTGGCAAGGGCATTGTGCCGCCCGATCTGCTGATGGTGGGTGTGGTGGCGCCGGCTCGCGTGGTGGCGGAACAGCAAACTGCGGTAGCGGTGACTACGGAAGCGAAGGGGGCGGAAGCTGTGACGGCGGAAGCTGTGACGGCGGAAGCACCTGCTGCGGAAACGGCGGTGGCTGCGCCGAAGGCGGCGGCCAAGAAGGGAGCTGCCAAGGCACCCGCGAAGGCACCGGCCAAGAAGAGCGCGGCCAAGGCCCCGGCCAAGGCACCCGCAAAGAAGGCGGCGCCAGCGGCCAAATCCGCTCCAGCCAAGGCGGCCAAGGCTCCGGCCAAGAAGGCGGCTCCTGCAGCTAAGAAGAGCGCGGCCAAGGCTCCGGCCAAGGCGCCAGCCAAGAAGGCGGCAAAGAAGTAACGGCGAGGCTCGACGACCACGTCTCTCGTGTCATTGCCGGCTTCGTTCTTCGATCGCGAAGCCGATGTGGTGGCGCGGGAGCTGCTGGGCGCCGAGTTACAGCATGACACGCCTGATGGCGTGATTAGTGGCCGGATCGTGGAGACCGAGGCGTACCTTGGTCCTCACGATCCGGCTTCGCATTCGGCCGTTGGTCGAACGCCCCGTACTTGGCACATGTTCGGGCCACCGGGCACGGCCTATGTGTACTTCATCTATGGCATGCACTGGTGTGTGAATGCCGTGACCCGTGAAGATGGGTATGGTGCGGCGGTATTGATTCGGGCCCTCGAACCGCTGCGTGGTATCGAGCACATGCGCCGGAATCGCTCCGGTATCAAACCGCGTGTACGTCCACTCGCAGACCGCGATTTGTGCAATGGACCGGGCAAGCTGTGCGCCGCGCTCGGCATCGATCGCACGCGTGATGGTGCATCGCTGACTGGCGGTTCTCCTCTCACGATTGTCGCGGGACTGCCCGCACCCGATCACGAGGTGCTGATCACACCACGTATTGGTATTTCGCGCGCGGTTGAGTGGCCGCTGCGATTTGTGCTCAGCGCGAGGGGGAAGGAATAGGCACACGTGGCACGACAGATCCTCCACGAATGGCCGCATCGTACAATCGTCCGGCACGATCGAGAATCTTGAGCAATTCACGACGGGAATAGGTCACGGGTGCATTGCCCGAACGACCAGCCGCGAGAACTGCCATATCGGCGCGGAACAGGACAGCGGTGCGCAGGTAGTCGCGCTGACGATTCACGAACTCCACGGAGTCGATGGGCAATGGAAGCGAATCCGTCAGTTCACGCGCCACGACGGGTTGATTCCGCGGCGCGGTGAATGCGCGTTCGCTGAAGTCGCGAAGCCGGCCGGTGCTGTCGTATTGATAGACGCGAACACGCACATGTCCGAGGCGGCCTTGCACTTCGCGAATGCTCGTGATGCGATGATTGTGGACTACCGACGCCCAACTGCTTTCCGTGTTGTGGCCGTCAGCACTGCGTACGGCGCGTGTGAATCGCGGCTCCGGTGTCAGTGAAGGAGCAGAAGATTCCCCGCACGCGACCATTCCCGGTAGCGGGATGAGTATCGCACAGAGGGCGACAAATTTTCGTAGTTCAGCGCGCAAATGCATAGAGAAGATCGGCAATGATGAACTGAGCGTCTATGCACGCTCCCCAACGGCATTGGCCGATGGGGAGCATGTGTCGCACTTCTATAGAAGGCCGGCCACGCGGCCCGCGTCCTTGAATGCAGCCACGACTGCGTCGAGGTCGTCGCGTGTATGCGCCGCGCTCACCTGGCAACGCACACGCGCTTCACCCTTGGGAACGACCGGGAATCCAAAACCGGTCACGAACACACCGCGCTCGAGCATAAGATCGCTCATGCGAATGGCGAGGGCCGTTTCTCCCACGATGATCGGCACGATCGGCGTTTCACCCGGGAGCGGCTTGAAGCCCGCTTCCTGAATGGCGCTGCGGAAGTAGTTGGCGTTGTCGCGAAGACGCGTGACCAGTTCCGGGTGGCGCTCCGTGTGCTCAACGGCAGCCAGCGCACTCGCTGCCACGGTTGGCGGCAACGCGTTGCTGAACAGCTGCGGGCGCGAACGCTGCGTCATGATATCGCAGAGTGCCGACGAGCCAGCGATGAAGCCGCCAGCCGCACCACCCAGTGCTTTTCCGAGTGTCGAAGTAATGATGTCGACCTCGCCGACAACGCCAAAATGCTCGGCCGTTCCACGTCCGGTAGCGCCGAGTACTCCAGTGGCGTGCGAATCGTCCATGACGACGATCGCGCCTTCTTCACGCGCGATCTGGAGAATTTCCGGCAGCTTCGCGATGGCGCCTTCCATGCTGAAGACACCGTCGGTCCAGATGATCTTGCGTTTGGCGTCCTTGTTGGCGCGCAGCTTTTCCCGCAGGTCATCCATGTCGGCGTGTTTGTACACAGCCGTGGTGCACTTGGTAATGGCCTTGGCGAGACGCACCGAGTCGATGATCGACGCATGGTTCAGCGCGTCGGAAATGACGAAATCCCCTTCGCGCGCGATGGTCGGCGTGAGCGCTTCGTTGGCATTCCACGCCGACACATAGCTCATGCTGGCTTCCGTGCCGACGAAGCGGGCAAGCGCCGCTTCGAGTTCGCGATGCACGGTGAAGGTGCCGCAGATGAAGCGCACACTGGCCGTTCCCGCACCGTAATGTTCGAGCGCCTCGATACCGGCCTTCACTACGGCGGGCTCATTGGCGAGGCCGAGGTAGTTGTTGGACGACAGCACGATGACTTCGCCGCGGCCTTCCATGCGGACGCGGGGACCCTGCGGCGACTCAAGATGATTGAGGCGTTTGTAGGTGCCGGCCGCTTTAAGGGCGTCGAGTTCGGATTGGAGATCTTGAGAGAGAGACATAGCGGTCATGGGGCACAACTGCGGTTGGGGGAACTGCAACTGCAGTTCGGGATTGCAACGGCGGTTCGGGTCACTGCAACCGCAGTCGGGGAGACTTCAATGGCGGTTGGGGCTACTGCACATGCGGTTGGTGACTGCAACCACGGTTGAACTGCTGCTGCGGCTTGGGGGAGCAACTGCCGTTTGGGGAACGCGGTCTGGGCCAACTGCGGTTGACTGCGGTGAACCTCGACTGCAGTCCCCAGACGGCAGCGGCAGTCCAGAACCGCGGTTGCAGTTGAACTGTGGTTGCAGTCCCCAACCGCACGTGCAGTAGCCTTAACCGCCGTTGATGTCGCCCGAACTGCGGTAGCAGTACCCCCGACTGCAGTTGCATCCCCCAACTGCAGTCGTGGTTCCCTCAACTGCAGTTGCCGTTCAACTGATCGTAAAAATGATCTTCCCCGCCTCGCCGGATTTGATCAAATGCATCGCCTCGTCCACCGCTTCGAGCGGCAAACGATGCGTGATCACCGGAGTCGGATCGAAGGCGCCAGAGCGCACGAAGCGCGACATCTGGTGCCACGTGTCATACATCCGGCGGCCGACCACACCGTAGATGGTCAGACCCTTGAAGATGATCTCGGTCGCGAAATCGATATCGATCGTTTTGGACGGAATGCCGAGCATGTTGACGCGACCGGCCGGCCGCGCGAGCGCAAATGCCTGATGCACCGCACTCGGCACACCGCTCATTTCGAGCACCACATCGGCGCCGTGTCCGTCACTGGCCGCCATGACGGCATCGCGTGCCTGGTCGGGATGCACGGCATCGTGCGCGCCCATCGTGCGCGCGAGCTCGAGGCGACGCGGGTTCACATCGGTAGCGATGATGCGCGCCGCCCCGGCGGCCTTGCAGATGCCCACCGCAAATGCACCGATGGGACCACAACCGGTGATGAGTACCACACTGCCGGGAATGTCGGCGGTAAGTGCGGTATGGAACGCGTTGCCCATCGGATCGTGGATGCCGCCGATGTCATAGCTGATCGCGTCGTCGAGGTGCCAGACGTTGGTGGCCGGCATCGCGATGTATTCCGCGAAACAGCCGTCGCGATCGACACCGATGATGCGGGTGGACGGGTCGACGTGCGCGTTACCGGTGCGACTGAACAGTGAGCGGTCGTCGACAATGTGTCCTTCAGCGGTTACCCGGTCGCCGACCTTCACACTCTCGACGAGAGCACCGACCTGCACCACGTCGCCGGCAAATTCGTGGCCGCAGATGAACGGCGGCTTGCAACGACCGGCCGCCCAGGCGTCCCATTCGTAAATGTGCACATCGGTGCCGCAGACACCGGCGCTCCGCACGCGAATCAACACTTCGTCGTCGCGGATGGACGGCTCGGGCACTTCGGTCAGCGTGAGTCCGCGGGCCGCGGTCTGCTTCACCAACGCTTTCATGTCACTCCAGGGAAACGTCGGTTGGAAACCGACGTGAATGGTTCAGGCAGTGGAACCGACAAAGCTACACCGTGTCCGCCAAGCGCCAACTGAGCGCAAAGGACGTTAAAAAATGGCGTTTTGGGAATGTTGCGTTCTGTAATCGCGCGCGTTCTTTATACGCGCTATTGCGCGATGGAATTATCCACGCGTATATTCGCGTCAATTCAACGACTTGCGCGTGATATCCACAATCAATCTCGATCCTGCGGTGAGTGCATGATCGGGACGCGCAATCCTCACTGGCAACGCGTGGCGATTTTCCGGCACGAGTTCCACCCGCAGGTCCAGGTCGCACAGTCGACCACAGAAATCGAGATCAGCGCTGAGTCCGCGCCGACCTCCCCTTCGCCGTCGTTGATCGCGCTGTGGCGCGGAACGATGGCGCGCGCTGTTGTCGGTGCCGCCCAACTGGCCGGGCACGCCAGCGTCTCCCCCGCATTTCCGTCCTCGTCGACCGGTGCTGTAGGCGCCGACTTGTCGTCCTGGACTCCCACCTGCGCGCGCCTCCTGGAGGCCGCGTAGCGCATCCGAGCGCGGTGCATGCGCCGCCACGGATGTGTGCTCACCTTTCCACCGGGGGAAAGTGAGCATTTCCACCTCTCGTGAGAGGGTTGTTCAAATGGCTCCTGCCAAGAAGGCCGCTAAGAAGGCGGCGAAGAAGGGTGGCCGCAAGGTCGCGAAGAAGGCCGCGCGCAAGACCGTGAAGAAGGCTGCGAAGAAGGCCGCCAAGAAGGGCGCAAAGAAGGCTGCCAAGAAGGGCGCGAAGAAGGCCGTGAAGAAGACGGTCCGCAAGGCTGCCAAGAAGGGCGCGAAGAAGGCTGCCAAGAAGGGTGCGAAGAAGGCTGCCAAGAAGGGTGCCAAGAAGGCCGCGAAGAAGGGCGCCCGCAAGGCGACCAAGCGTGCCAAGAAGGCTCCGGCGGCTCCGGCTCCGGCCGCGGCGTAATTCGCTCGTCAGCGAACCCGTATACACGCGAAAGGCGTCGGCATGTCTGCCGACGCCTTTCACGTTTCAGGGGCCTTCTGGGCCACGCACGGGCGGTTCCTGCTGAACGGACGACGCGAAAAACGCCGTCCGAGCCGTTTACGCCGTAGCAGCGACCAGTTCTGCCGCTTCGCTCGGCACATCCGCGTCGTCGGGCACCGGGCCCCACACGAAAGCGCTGAACCGCGTGGTATTGGAATCGCCGCGACCACCGTCGGCAATCACGATGCCGATCGCTTCCTGTTCGTTGGCGAGTTCCTGCAAGAGATGCTTGATACGCATGAGGGTGACCCTCCACCCGATGGATTTCGTAAGTGTTACCGCGAATTGCGGTGTCGCCCCATATGTAGCAGGGACAGTGCCAAATTGATCACAGTTTGTAAGTCATTATGCGAAAACGGTTTGATCGAATTTCACCAATGTGACCCAGACCACTGGGTGTCCTCCTGACACGTCACAAAAATGAAAAAGCGTGTCCTTGTGAGACACGCTACTCCAACTCCAAACTTGAAAACTGACCACTCAGAACTGTCGTTAGCCTAAGCCGCGCTCACGGTTGCCTTTCGCGCCATGAATGTTTCCCGGCTCGCCCCCGTCCGCTCCACCGAGATTGTCCACCCCCGATAGCGCGTCTGAAGCTCCTCGATCGGCAACCGGTCGCTTCCTGCCGCGATGGTGTCGACAAGGTGTACACCTCCGTCCACCGTGGCCGACTGCAGCACTTCGATCACGCGGGCCCGATCGCTGGCGTCCAGACCCGCAAAGGCGCTGGGGGAGCAGACGACGGCATGCAGCGCCACATCCGGAGACCAACCGCCCAAGTCGGCACAATAGCCTCGGACCCGCTCGGTGAGCCCGGCCGCGTGCGCCGCCTTCACCACCCGTTCCACATGGTCTTCAGCCGACTCAAGGGCCGTGACTGCCGCGCCACGCGCCGCGAGGTACAGCGCCGGTCCCTCACGCTCGGCGCCCGCCACGAGAACGTGGCAGTCACCCGAGTCGGCGAGCTCGCGCACCAGTGCCTCGTCGGGGGCAATGCCCCAATGCTCCGGCTTCCGGAACTCCTCGAGCATCTTGAGGCGGCGGCGCTTCCACGTAGCGTATGTCGGGAGCCGTAGACGACGCGCAATGAGGCGGTCGACTTCCTGCCACACCAGGATCTCCGTCAGCGCGATCTGATCCGCTTTGCGGAGCGATTCCACGGCCTCGTCGCCGATCTTGAGCAGCGCGCCACGCGACACCGAGTCCTTGTAGTCCTCGATCTCACTTTCGACGTAGAGCTCGTACTCGTACTTGAGGGACCGTGGCGAGCTGATGGGAATACGCCTCAGAAGTGTGGAAGAATGTGGACAACTTACGGCCGATGGAGAATTCCGCAAGTAGTTTTTGTGATGTTGCTGAGCGTAAACTCAAATCTGCCCATTATTTGAATCTCTTTACGCCGTTCACCTTACGCCTGCAGCTTCTTTACGTAGTTCACCCCAACTCCAATACCACCCGGCCAAAGTGCCCGAACTCCCCGAAGTCGAATACGCTGCCCAGCGCCTGAAGACCGCCGTCCTCGGCCACACCCTGAATCGGGTCCGGGTGCTTCATCCGGCCACCGCCAAGTACCTGACGCCGGCGGCCGTCCGGGCCTTGGTGGGACGCCGGGTGGACAGGATCGAACGCCGCGCCAAGATCCAACTGGTTCACCTGGACGACGGCAGCGTACTGGAAGTGCATTTCCGCATGACCGGCGATTGGGAGTTCAGCACGCCTGGCGACGAAGCGCCACGCTTCGAACGCGTACGGTTGGAAACGCAGGAAGGGGCGGTGGTGAGCTTCGTGGATTCCCGTGCTCTCGGAGTCGTGAGATGGCACGCGCCCGGTGAGTACATCCTGCCTCCACTCGGCCCGGAACCGCTCACCGAACACTTCACTGTCGAATCATTGCAGCGCGCCCTCGCATCGCGACGCGCGCCAATCAAACCCGTACTGCTCGATCAGCGCGTCGTATCCGGTGTCGGAAACATCTACGCTTCGGAAGCATTGTGGGTAGCGAAGATCAATCCAAACACAATCGCCAACACAATCACAAAAGCACGATTGACAAGACTACGCGACGCGATTCGTGAAGTGTTGAACGCCGCAGGTGAGGCGAGGTACTATGGAACACAGCAAGATCCAAACAACACAAGCGAAGCGAGATGGCGAGTGTACGACCGAGAGGGAGAGGAATGCATTCGCTGTGGTTCAGCTATCGCGCGGATTGTTCAGGCAGCGAGAAGTACATACTTCTGTCGTCGCTGCCAAAAGGCGTAAAGCCCACAGCAAGTCGCGAGCCCCAAACTCACAACAGATCAGTTCATCGCCTCAAGCACCGCGCCCTTGAGATACCCCGTCTCCGGAATCCCAATAACCTCCGGATGATCTATCGGCTGCCCCGTCATTGCGCGCAGTGCAAATCTCCGCCCGCTGTCTGCCACCGCCTCCTGCACTACATCAAAAAACAATCCGCGAGACAAATGAAAACTGCATGACGCCGTGAACAACAATCCGCCCGGCGCCAACAGCTTCATTGCTTGCAGATTGATGTCTTTGTATCCCCTGAGCGCGCCGTCCAATGCGCCGCGGGTTTTTGCAAATGCTGGTGGATCCACCACGATGGTATCGAACTGTCGTCCTTCACGATGCCACGCACGCAGAACGTCAAACGCGTCGCCTTCCACCGGCTCGATATTCGTGAGTCCATTGCGCTCGGCGTGTGCCTCCACCCGCGCAAGAGCGGGAGCGGAAATATCGAGCGCACATACGTGATCGGCGCGGCGAGCGAGATGCAACGCAAATGAACCGTGATAGGCAAAGCAGTCGAGTGCTCGCCCCCGCGCCAGTGAACCAACCAGTACACGATTCTCGCGTTGGTCGAGAAACGCCCCGGTCTTCTGTCCATCCCATGGGGCGGCGATGTAGCGCACTCCATGTTCCATTACCTCCACCGTGCGCGGCACATCACCGTGCAGCAGCTTTACCTCACGCGGCAATCCCTCACGATCACGCGCGGCGGGATCGTTGCGCGCCAGAATACCGCGGCAGCCGGTGAGCTCACGCAGTGCGGATACGATCACCTCCTGCTGCGCATCGAGTCCGGCCGAAAGCAGCTGCACGACCAACCACTCGTCGTAGCGGTCCACCACCAACGATGGCAATCCATCGCCTTCGCCGTGCACGAGACGATACGCGTTGGCATCGGCATTGAGATGATCCCGTCGCGAGAGTGCCGACCGAAGTTGCGCAAACCACCACGCCTCATCGGGCTGCACACTGGTGTTCGCTTCGATGCGTCGCAGCGAAATTTCCGATTGTGGACTCCAGAGCGCCCAACCCAACGGAGCGCCGTTGGATTCTTCTACTCGCACCACACCGGCGGGTAGTGCAGGGAAGCGTTCCACATCACTGCGGAATACCCACGGATGACCACGACGCAGTCGCTGCGCGCCGCGGCGATTCACGATCGCGATGTCGCCACCGGTCGTTGAAGCGACATGGGGTGCGTGGGACTTTCGTTGCGGCTTGCGCTCAGGCGGACGTCCGCCGCGCCTGTGAGAACCGGAAGACATCAACCCTCCGGCGTCGCCGGTGCGGGAGTGGAGGACAACGTGGAATGCAAATACTGATCGAGCCCCTTCGTCGCACGTACGCGCCGTTCACGCCGCGCTTCCTCGAGCCGGGCACTGTTGCGATCGAGCGCGTCACGACTGTTCTGCGCATGCCACAAATGAAATGCCACCGCAGAAAACTTGAGATTGCGGCGTATGACCCCTGCATGGCCGAGTCGCAACGTCAGGTCGCTGTCCTCGCGGCCCCAGCCCTCGTACGTCTCATCGTAACCGTTCACTCGCACGAGGTCATCGCGCCAGAAGGCAATATGGCAACCGCGAATGCGTTTGATGGTATCGCGAGTTCCGCCGGACAGCGACGCCAGCCCCGGCGCATACCACGCGTTCAATCGGTGCGATAGCCCAGCGGAGAACGGGCCCAGTGATGTGAGCCCCGTTTGCATCAACGCGGCTGTGCGTTCCTCTGAAAGGAGCGCACGCGATCCCTGAACAAATGTGCCACGTTTCGCACGACGCTTGTGGGCCGCGACTGCACCGGGGTGCAGCACGATGTCTCCATCGATCTGCAGCACGTATTCACCGGTGGCACGAGCGATGGCTCGATTGCGAATGGCTCCAGCGCGGAACCCACGATCCTCGTGCCACACGTGGTGCAGTGGCACTGGAAAATCTGACTGCACGCGCGCAATTAAATCGCGTGTCGGAGTACCGGAACCGTCGTCGGCAATGAGGACTTCATTGGGGAGCTCATGCTGCGCGCGCACGGCGTCCAGCACCAATGCCAGAGCACTCGGCCAGTTATAGGTGGCCACGAGCAATGACACGCGCATGTCACGGGCTCCCGTCACGCCGCTCAGCGGCTACCCTTGGGTTCTGCGCTGCCACTGGCACGACGTTGCGCTCTTGCATCCGCCTTGATCTGCGCGATCGCTTTCGTGTGCTCCTCGAACGTCCGCGTGAACTCATGTCCACCATCGGCTCGTGCCACGAAAAAGAGGTATGGCACATCTGCCGGAGACAACGCGGCTTCGATACTGGCCACACCGGGTGACGCAATCGGGCCGGGCGGCAGGCCGACATGTTTGTACGTGTTGTATTTGGATTCGACTTCGAGATCCTTGTACAACACCCGTCCCACATGGCGAGGCAACGCATACTGCACCGTGGGATCGGCTTGCAGCAGCATGCCGGCTTTCACACGATTCCAGTACACCGCGGAAATGATGGCACGCTCTTCCGGCTTGCGCGCTTCCTTCTCCACGATGCTGGCCATGGCCATGGCATCATGTCGCGAGATGGACATGGCTTGCAGGCGGATGTCGTACTCCGGCTTCCACATCTCAAGGAAACGCTCCACCATGGCGTTGACCGCTTCGCGTGCCGTGGTGCCTTCCGGGAACGAATACGTAGCCGGGAACAGATAGCCCTCGAGTGACGGCACGGGAATGTTGAGCTGATTCACCCACGCCGTGTCGGTCACTGCGGCCTGTACTGAATCTTCCGGAACGTCGAGCGCCTTGGCCAACGCCGGTGCGATATCCCGAAGATCAAATCCTTCGGGAATGACCACCGTTGCCATCACGCCTTTCCCGTTCACGAGCGCGTCGAGTACGGTGGCGTAGCCCGCGCCTGGCGGCAGCAGATACGTACCCGGTTTGATATCGCGCGCATTGCCCGTGAGTGACGCATACCAGCGGAACATGCGCGTGGAACCGATCACGTCGTGCGCTGCAAGCGAATCAGCCGCGGCACGCATGCTTGCTCCGCGCGGAATCACGACCCGCGTGGCGGAGCCATCGGGCGTGTTTGATCCGCGGACTTCACGCATGAGACCGGCTCCAAGCACTATGCCGGCGGCCAGCAGGATCAAACGTGTTGTACGCGAGCGTTTTCTGTTTCGCTTTGGCGTCATGTCGGTTCGCCTGGTTCCACGCGTTCTCCCATCTCCACCCCTTGAGCGGTGGCCCGAAGCACACTCTCGAGCAACACACAGGCCGCGAACGCGTCTACATCTCCTTTGCGACCACGCGTGGAGCCGCCTTGTTCCCGAATGCTGCGTAGCGCAGCCGACGTGGTGAATCGTTCGTCCACCAATCGCACGGGAAGCGACTGGCGCGAAGCCAACTTGCCGGCAACCTCACGCACTTCACGCGAACGATCGGTTTCATCACCACTCGGATCGAGCGGAAGACCAAACACATAGCCCGTGGCGCCGAGTGATTCCGCCTGCCGCATGATCTCGGCAATGGGAGGGCGCTTGCCCGCACGTCGGGCGATCACTCCCGCCGGGGATGCCAGCATCCCCAGCTCATCACTCACGGCAAGACCAATGCGTTTGTCGCCCCAATCCACGGCGAACAACCGTCCTGCCGGGTGTGTCATGCTCGGCTCACCCTTCCGCCATCTGCTTGAAGAATTCCTGATTGTTTTCAGCCAGTTCCATGCGCTTGAGCAGGAAAAGCATGGCTTCGTCGCTTGGCATGTCGGCCAGGAATGTGCGCAGCAGGAAGATGCGCTGCTGTTCGAATGGCGAGAGCAGCAGTTCCTCGCGACGTGTGCCCGACTTGTTGATGTCGATGGCGGGGAAGATGCGCTTCTCGGCCAGCTTGCGATCGAGCACCAATTCCATATTGCCGGTGCCCTTAAACTCTTCAAAGATCAACTCGTCCATGCGCGAGTTGGTTTCGATGAGGGCGGTGGCGACGATGGTGAGTGAACCGCCTTCCACGAGCTTGCGGGCAGCGCCGAAGAACGCCTTGGGCTTCTGCATCGCCGTGGCTTCCATACCACCCGACATCAGCTTGCCACCCTGCGGGGCCACAGCGTTATGCGCGCGGGCCAGGCGGGTGATCGAGTCGAGTAGGATGACCACATCCTTGCCGCTTTCCACGAGACGCTTGGCCTTTTCGAGCACCATGCCGGCGACCTGCACGTGGCGGTCTGCCGATTCGTCGAATGTGGAGCAGATCACCTCCGCCTGCGGGCAGTTGGCCTGCATGTCGGTCACTTCTTCGGGACGCTCATCGATCAGCAGAATGATGAGCGTGACTTCCGGGTGATTCTCGACGATGGAGTTGGCGAGCTGCTGCAGCAGGATCGTCTTGCCACCCTTGGGAGGGGCCACGATCAGCGCACGCTGGCCCTTGCCGAGAGGGGCGATGATGTCGCAGACGCGGGTCGCGACTTCGCCGTTCTTCCGTTCGAGGTTGATGCGCTCGTCGGGATACTTGGCGGTCAGGTTGTCAAAAGCGCTTCGCAATTTCGACTGCTCGGGGTCACCACCGTTGATGCGCTCCACCTTGAGGAGCGCGAGATATCGTTCCCATTCCTTGGGCGGGCGGACTTCGCCCATCACCGTGTCACCGGTGCGGAGATCGAAGCGCTTGACCTGGGAGGGAGAGACGTAGATGTCGTCGGGGCCGTGCAGGTAGTTGAAGTCCTGGGCGCGAAGGAAGCCGTAGCCTTCGGGGAGGACTTCGAGGACGCCTTCTCCGTAGAGCGTCGTATCCGTTTCGAGCAGGGCCTGCTCGATGCGGAAAATGAGCTCCTGCTTGCGAAGGCCCGTAACACTGGTGAGCTGCAGGGACTCTGCGAGCGCCAGGAGTTCAGGGACCGACTTTCGCTTCAGCTCGGCGACGTGCACTAGGCAAGGAGACCATGAGGAGGGCGAGGCCAATGGGACCACGGCCGAAGGGCCAAGCCACGCGCGCGGCAGGACTCGAACCTGCGACCTTCTGCTCCGGAGGCAGACGCTCTATCCAACTGAGCTACGCGCGCATTGCGGCTGCCCGGACCAGCAGGAACTGCCGGGGAGGACCGCCTGGCAGCCGGTGCGACCGGACTACCAGACCGGGGAACCTAAACCGGGTGCGGGGGCGGGGGCAAGGAAAAGTGTCGGGACGGTCGGGTTCTGGCTTGCTCGGGGGTGGGATCAATATTCGGTGCGACTTCAGTATTGGTCCGCAACTCTGGCGAGCCGTCTTTTCGCGCGCCGATGCTATCTTGGCCGTGATTGTTCGACATTCCGACGAATCAAGCGATGAAAATTGTACGATCATTGATCGTTTCCTGGTTGTGTGGGACGTCGCTGACTATCTCGCCGCTTTCAAGTCAGCAACCAGAGTTCTCGAAGCCCGTCTGGACGACTGATTGGGAATACTCGGAAATCTCTGCACTTCGTGTGTTGTCTGACGGGCGCGTGCTGCTCCTCGATGGGCGAGAGAGACGACTGCATGTGCTTGCGTCGACGGGCAAGCCGCTACGCGAGATTGGCAGGATTGGAGCAGGGCCCGGCGAATTTCAGGAGCCATTGGGGTTGGTGGCGATGCCTGGCGACTCCACCGTCGTGATCGATAGGGGGTTGCAGCGTGTGCAGTATATCGCCGGCAATCTGACGTTCGGTCGTACGGCTCTGTTTCCCGAGATGTCGGAGATGGGACCCAACAAGCTTACTCGTGCTGACAGTCGCGGGCGATTGATATTTGCGACCTTCTTTCACGCGCAGACTACGCCGCGGTCGGCTGTTGTGCGTTGGGTGCCTGGGAGTCGACGAGTTGATACCCTTGCCACGCTGCTTTATCCACCAATGACACGGCCAGTCCGAGTGGCAGACACCCTCATTGTTCGATACGCCTTGCCGTACCGGGTGGAGGATGGCTGGGCACTGCTCCAGGACGATCGCATTGTCACCATTCGAGCCAACCCTTATGGAGTCGAAACGCGCGCGTCTGATGGCACACTCACCCGAGTATCAATTCGCGCTCCGCAGGTTCCAGTCGCTGCTTCGGAGCGGAGCAACTTCATACCAGCCGTGCGTGATTCGATGCCGCGCTACAAACCACCTTTTGTCGCGAGTTCAATCGTATCGGGCACGGATGGGTCGGTCTGGATTCCGCGCTATCGGGCGCAGGATGCCAAGATTCGTGTGTGGGATGTAGTGGCACCAGCGAATGGTCGGCATGTCACGCGAACAACCAGTCGCGATCAGGATGTGCTGGCGGTTACTCGGAGCGGTGTCTACATCGCTCAAAAAGGGCCGGATGATCTGTATCGGCTGGAGTTTCATGCACACTCCAGCCACTAGGCTCTCAGGACTGCTAGATCTCGCTGGTCCGATGTGGCGCTTAACGTCTGACCCACATTTCGATTCGGTAGTTGCCCTCTTCTAGTTCTCTAGCGACGAGTGCCCTGCCTGAGGATATCGCCAACAACTCATCGCCAGATCCTAGAATGCCATCCGGGCAGATGTCATCATCGACAATGGTGACACAGCTGATTGAATACGTTTTCATGTCTCCGTTACTTGGCGCCAATAGGGCAATGCTCCCTCTCGGTGAGACATGCATGCTGCGGAATCTGGGATGTGTTTTTGGGCGAGCTACCATGGATAGCGCCTTAGAGACTCGATCCCGAAAGTCCGAGGCCGTCGTGGCCATTCTGTTGCGTATTGCCAGGTCCCATTCTGACTGGCTGACCGGATGTGCGGGGAGGCTTACCGCGAGCGTCTCGGCGATTGATGTCGCTAGAGACCTTTTGACTACGAAACTGTCGGCACTGAAAGCTGTTACAAGCTGCCCGGCACCGACTACAGCTTTCCCTCCCGCCGATAGTGGAAGGCCGATGGTGATTCCACCAACTCCTTGGCCCATCACGAATCGTTCATACAGGGTGATCGTATCAATGGCGACAGTGGAATTCCCGGAGGTGTCAATAAGTTCAATCGCAGTACGCAGTGGGACGATGGCGTTGGATACCCCCAACGGTGGGGCGCCGGACGTCGAGTGGAGAAAAACCAAACGACCATCGTTCAAGCTTCCCAGGTACAGCGGCATCCATCCGCGAAGAAACTTCGTTGACTGATCGCTGATCAGCTCTCCTCTGGTGTTGACCAAAACGAACTTCTTTGAGCGTGCGTCAAAAATGCCGATTCTATCCGTGCCCTCATCTGATACCGAACTTATCTCACGAAACTCACCCGGACCTCTCCCTTCTCGACCCAACCGCCATTGTTCGATGCCATTGGAGTCGAGTACCACAATTTCATGCTCGGCACCGTTGCAGATGATCGCGTGACCGGATGAGGTGAACACGGCGCAGGACGGTCTGTCGATCTCAAGTGGGCCCCCGCTCGAGTTCTTGGCGATGAGTTGCGTCCCATTGTATACGGGTGCGGGAGAATGCGGGGAACGATCTGATCCGCAGCCCAGGGCTAGAAGGGACATGCAGCCATAGACCAGAGCTCTAAGTTGCGTCGTCATTTAGTTGTGAGCAGGATCTGATTCGAATGGCATCGCGCAACGATTTGCCGTACCAGTTGTACGGATGCACGGTATCGCCGGTTCTAGTTCATGCTATTGGGAGGTGGCCAACCAATAGTTCATGCCACCGACTACCAAATGCGTTCTCAAGATGGTGCAAATGTCTCGTCTAGGCGTTATGCTGGCAAAGATTCTAGGGGGCGATGGCTGCATTTGAAGTGCCGATCCCCATTTTTCATTCTGATCGTGTCCATGCCTGACAATTCGCATTCCATTCCAAGGCTTCTGCTCGTCGGTGCCATTTATATCGCCGCTCTGGTCGGCTGCTCCAAGGCGTCCGGGGCGGACGGCAGCGGCGATAGCACTACATCGGCTTCGGTTGACTCGGCAGATGCCGCAAGACCTGCGCTCGCGCTTCCCGTGTCAGCGGAAGATGCCCTCGATGGCGATCTGGTCCTGCGTGTGAGCACGACAGGACAAGTGCGCAGTGACGCGGTGGTCAAACTGCGAGCGGAGGTTACGGGCACGGTTGGAAGGGTGCTGGTGCGCCCAGGCCAGGCGGTCACCCAGGGACAGGAGCTGATTCGCTTCGAACCATACCCCTTCGAACTCGCGGTGCGCGAAGCAGCGGCCCGCAGTGATGAGGCGGAACAGCGGTTTCTCGAGAGCTACGTGCCCGAGTCACTGGTCACTGGTCGCGGCCCCACGCCCGAACAGCGCCGCGCACTCATGAACAAGGCGGGACTGAGTGGGGCGCGATTGGTGCTCGAGCGCGCCAAGTACGAACAGGAACGTGCCGTCATTCGCAGCCCGGTGGCTGGTACAATCGATGCTATCGACATAGCCGTCGGTGAAAAACTCTCAACCGGACAGCAACTGCTCACGGTAGTGGATACCCGGAACCTGCGTGTCGAGGCGCAGGTCCTTGAGCATGACATGCCGCTCATCCGGGCCGGCGGTGAAGCCATTGTCTCGAGCGCCGCGACGGGAGGCAAGACACTGCGTGGCCGCATAGACGCAGTTTTGCCGCTGGTGGACAGCGTCACCCGCGCCGGACGGGCCATCGTACGTGTGGCGGGCGACGGTGCCCTGAGACCCGGTATGTACGCCGATGTATCGCTCGAAGCGGCGCGTCTTCGCAACAGGCGCCTTGTTCCCGCGCGTGCGGTCATTGAACGCGATGGACGACCGCTTGTGTTTGTGGTGCGCGATGGGCGCGCACAGTGGACCTACATTCTGCCCGGTCGTACCAACGGCATGTTCACGGAAGTGTTGCCCGATTCGGTGACCGGCGAGATCCCCGTCAAGAAAGGCGATCCGGTCATCATCGAAGGACATCTCACGCTCACGCACGACGCTCCGGTGAGCGTGCGCAAGCCGGACGCGTAAGGCGACATGTCGCTCGCTGCTGCTGCCGTCCGCCGCCCCGTTGCCACGGTGGCGGCCATTCTCGCCGTATTGTTGCTCGGCTCCGTTTCACTGACACGTCTGCCGGTCTCGCTGCTGCCTGATGTTTCGTTGCCGGTGCTCACCATCCGCACGGTGTATCAGGGCGCCGCAGCTCCTGAAGTTTCGCGGTTTGTGGCTGAGCCGATTGAGCAGGCCATTGCTGCGACACCGGGATTGGTGGAGTTGCGCAGTGTCAGTCGCAACAATGAAGTCACCACCACGGCACGCTTTGCCTGGGGCACGGATATGCGAAGCACCGTGCTGGCCATGCGCGAACGCCTCGATGCGACCCGAGGTCAATTGCCTGAACGTGCCGATCGCCCAACGCTGCTGACCAGCGATCCGGGTGAACGTCCCATTGCGGTACTGGCCGTGCGTTCAGATCGTGCCAAGGGCGGTGGGGATTTGCGCACACTGTCTCGCACCGCGGCCGAAGTGCATGCCCGACGCATCGAGCAAATCGAAGGTGTGGCCAGTGTCGCTGTCGTCGGCGCTCCTGAAGATGAAATTCGCGTGTCGCTCGATGCCGAACGATTGCGTGGACTTGATCTCACACCGGAAGACGTAGCTGCCGCCATTCGCACGCAGAACGTCACTGGTGCGGGTGGAACTATCCGCCGCGGACAGTTCCGCTTTTCATTGCGCACGCTCACGGAGTTCCGCACGCCATCGGAGTTGCTCGATACACCGGTGGGGCCAGTGGGTCGAGGCATTGCGCTGCGCGATGTGGGCACCGTGGAACTCGGTCTCGCTGATCCCAAGACGCTCACGCGACTCGATGGCGGTGAAGCCATTGGTCTGGTGGTCTACAAGGACGCCGGATCCAACACGGTGGCTGTTACACGCCGCATGATGGAATCGGTGGGGCAACTGGAGCAGGAATTCCCCGCACTGCCCATGACCGTGGTGGCCGCGCAGGCGGATTTCGTGGTTGACGCACTGTCCAATCTCGGACAGGAAATCGTGGCCGGCGGCTTACTGTCGCTGCTGGTCATCTTTGTTTTTCTGCGCGACTGGCGATTGTCGCTGGCCATCGGGCTTACAGTGCCGCTTTCGGTACTCATGGCACTGGTCGCGTTGCAGGCACTCGATGTCTCCATCAATGTGCTGTCACTCGGCGGATTGGCGCTTGGCACCGGTTTGCTTGTGGATACGGCGATTGTGGTGGCTGAGTCGGTGGGGAGGAAGCGGCGTGAAGGCATGCCGCTTAGAGAAGCGGCCATTCAAGGCACGGACGAAGTGGCAGCGCCGCTGTTTGCGGGAACGCTTACCACGGTGCTGGTATTCGGACCCATCATCTTCGTACGCGGATTGGCGGCAGCCTTGTTCCGCGATCTGTCGCTCAGTGTGGTGACGACGGTGGCGGCGAGTTTGCTGTTGGCGTTGACGTTGATGCCGGTAATGATCGTGGGCAGAAGAAAGCGAACGGCGGAAGCGCGAAAGGCGGAAGCGAAGGGGACGGAAGCAAAACAAGCGGAAGCGAGCGGGCGGGTGGGAGCCTGGCTGGATCGTGTTGGTTCTCGTCTCGCCGGCATCTACGAACACGGGATGCGGTGGTCGTTGACGCACCCGCTGGCGGTGTGTGGAGCAGCGGTGGTCACACTCATTGTCACTGTGCTGCTCATTGTTCGCTTGCCGAAGGAAATTTTACCGCGTGTGGATGAAGGCGTGTTGGTGGCGCAGTTGGCACTACCGGAAGGCACGGCGATCGAAGCAACGACGCAGCAGGTAGCGCGCATCGAGACAGAAGCACGTAAGCTCGGCGCTCGCGATGTGTATGCGCGCGTGGGCAAGGCCACCGACGAAGAGGTGCTGGGCGGTGCTGATCCGGGATCGAGTGCCACGGCGCAGCTCATCGTGCGCATCCCCGAAGGTGAACCGGCGGCACCGTTTGCACAGCGTCTGCGTGCGCAGCTTCCCGATCTCGCAGCGGGCGCTCTGGCCATCGATCTTGCGGGGCAATCCGAATTCGGCTCATTGATCGGACGTGAAGGGCGATTGGTGCGAGTGGAGCTGTCGGGCACCAATCCGGCGGAGTCACAGCGTTGGGCAGATACGGTGCGAGCACTGCTGCGCACCATACCCTCACTTTCTGATGTGCGGGAAGCCTACGCGGCCACGCAACCGGTCGTGGAGATATCGCTCGAACGTGCGCGGATGGCCGATCGTGGTATTGCGCCGATCGCGGTATCGAGTGCTTTGGCCGGTGCTTTGGGTGGTGTCGCGGCAAGCGAACTGCGTGAGACCGATAGGCGCACGCCAATCGCCGTGCGATACGCAGGCGCCAGCAATGAAGATCTCACCACGGCGCTGCGCACGCCCATACGCGGCGTGCCACTGGGGCAGTTGGTGCGCGTTGCGGAAACTCGCGCGCCGCTCGAAGTGGTGCGCGTCAATCAGCGGCCGGTGTCCATGGTGGAAGGACTCGTGGAAGAGGGTGGAACTGCTCGTGCGACCGACGACGTGCAACGGGTGATGCGTGCCGTCACTTTGCCGCCCAGCGTAACATGGCAGGTGGCTGGTGCGGACGCCGAGCGTAAGCGCACGAGCGATGAGCTCACTTTGGTATTGGTGTTGGCTGCGGCGTTGATGTTTCTCGTGCTGGCCGGAGAGTTCGCGAGTTTCACAATCCCGTTCGTCGTCATGCTTACCGTGCCGCTGGCCGGTGCCGGTGCGATCGTCTTTCTGTGGCTTACGGGACAATCGCTGAATGCGGTCAGTCTCATTGGCATCGTGGTCATGATCGGTATGGCCGACAACGAAGCCGTGGTGAAGCTCGATGCCATTCGCTCGCTGCGTGAGCAAGGATTGCCAATACACGAAGCCATTGTGCAGGGCGGGGCACAGCGCTTGCGCGCCATCGCCATGACCAGCATTACCACGGTTACTGGTGTGCTGCCACTGGTGTTTGGCTGGGGGAGCGGTGGGGCACTGTATCAGCCGTTGGCTGCGGGCATCATTGGAGGCAGTATCAGCGCATTGCTGGTGACGTTCTTCCTGCTGCCCACAGTGTACGCGATGCTCGAAGGGCGCAGTGAACGCCGGACGGCTGCAATGCAGTCGTCTGCCGCAGCGGTGAAAGAATCATGATACGCTTTGCCACCTCGCGCCCGGCCGTCATGTGGGCGCTGTGTGTGGCCTTGTTGCTGGCCGGTGGGCTCGCATTCACTCGCTTGCCGCTGGCCACTCGTACGACAGTAGAATTGCCACGTCTTTCGGTGAATGCGTACTGGGCCGGCGCGTCGCCTGAAGTCATGGAGACCTATCTCACGTCGCCCATAGAGTCCGCCATTCAGGGTGTTCGTGGAGTAAAGCGTGTCTCCAGTACGAGTCGTGACGAAAGCGCCATGCTCACGGTGGAGCTCGAACCGCAGGCGGATCTGCAGATGGTCCGTCTCGGCATTCTCGAGCGCCTCGAACTCTTTCGGAGAGACCTGCCACCGGGTGCCTATCTGCCCACGGTGTCCAACTATGTGCCGGAGGGACTGCAGGAAGCACCGCTGCTCTCCATTACCATTTTCGGACCGTACACCCCAGGTACACTCCAGCGCATTCTCGATCGGGATGTGGCGCCACGCCTGTCATCCGTAGCGGGGGTTTCTGGTGTGCAGGTCCGCGGTGGTACTGACCTGGGCGTGTCGGTCAGTTTTGATGCCACGCGACTGCGGCGTCTGGGTATTGCCCCACAGCAGTTGAGCGATGCACTGACCAATGCACGCATTGTGCAGTCGCTCGGTGTGCTCGAACCACGAGGATCAGGGCTGGTCCGCAATGTGGTGCTACGGGATCAGCCGAAAAGTCTCGAGGCGCTGGGTGATCTGCCGGTGATTGGTCCAGGAGGACGCCAGTTTCGTCTGTCGGAATTGACGACCATTCGCGCGGATGAGGATGCACGCGGACGATTTTTTCGTATTGATGGCCGGCCTGCTGTCGCAATCGATGTGTCGCGACATGCAGGGGCAGACGCCATTGAAACCGCCAAGGCATTGCGCAGCGCGATAGCCGCGCTCGAACCGCAATTGCCAATTGGTGTGCAGCTTCGCGTGACGAGTGATTCGAGTGAGGATCTCGCGGACGACTTGCGTGATCTCATGCTGCGCGGTGCCGTGGCTTTTGCCAGTGTATGTGCCGTATTGCTGTTGCTGATGCGGCAGTGGCAGGCGGTCCTGGTGGTAATGGGTACAACCGCCGTGGCCATCACGGCGACGGCACTGTCGCTGTACGTGTTTGGTATTCCGGCCAACTTGCTCACACTTGCCGGGCTTGGCATGGGTGTAGGCATTTTGGTGCAGAACGCCATCGTGGTCGTCGAACGATTGGCCAGAGTTCCCGATGAGCCGGAAGTGCGCGCTGAATCCACGCGCCGTATTGCACCGGCTGTTGTTGGCGGCACACTCACCACTGCCGTCGTGTTGTTCCCCTTTCTCTACCTCCAGGGCAACTCGCGAGCGGCGTTCATGCCTTTCGCGCTCGCATTTTTGCTGGCGCTGGCGTGGAGTGTATTCACCGCGCTGCTGGTGGTTCCGGCCGTTGGGCGTGTGTCACGCATACGACTGGCAGCTCATTCTGCGCGTATTGCCAAGCGGCCGTTCAGGCGACTGCGTCGCGTCTTTGCACATGTAAGCATGGCGCTGCTTCGCTGGCGATGGGCGACGCTCCTGGCCTCCGTCACGGTATTGGGAGTGATGGTGTATGGGTTTGTCGCGAAGGTGCCGCGCTCGAATTTCAACTTCTGGGGTGAGCGACGTACCACATTGAGTGTGCACATTTCGTTTCCGCGCGGTTCGGATCCGATCACACTCGATCAGGCCATGACGGAGTTCGAGGCACTTGCGGTCGGTAGACCAGAAGTGGAGCAGGTGCGAGCCACGTCATACGGTGGCTCCAGTGCGCAGATGGTGGTGGTGTTTACGCGCGAGGGCGGACTGACGGCAGCACCGCTCGAGATGCAGGAAATACTTACACAGCGCGCGGTGCTGGTTGGTGGTGCATCCATCAGTGTGGTGGGAGAAGGCCCGGCCTTTTCGAGTGGAGGTGGCGGCGGATCGTTTGCGTCGTACCGCATTCAACTCAAGGGCTTCAACTATGCCGGAGTACAGCGTATCGCTGAAGACCTGGCAACGCGGCTCGCCACCAATATCCGCGTGCGCGATATCCGCATTACCAGTGGTGGATGGTATGCGAGCGAACGCGGCTCACAGGTCACGGTGGAGCCCGATCGTCGTGCGCTCACGCGCTACGGTCTCAATGCAGCGCAATTTGTGCAGGCGGTGAGCCGCGAAGTGCGTGGCCCGATGGGCCGGCAGCAAGTCGAAATTGATGGCGACGAACTCCCCGTTACCGTCAAAGCAGTTGGTGCCACGGCGCGTTCGGTCGACGAATTGCAGGATGCACTCATCCCCAACGCCACAGGCGCACCGATCCGCATTCGTGATGTGGCGCTGGTCGCCGAACGCGAAGCACTCGGCAGTGTCGTTCGCGAAGACCAACAATACGTGCGGCAATTGGTCTATGACTTTCGTGGCCCAGCCCGACTGGCAAAGCGCACACACGATGCATTCATGAAGTCGGTCTCGGCGCCGGCCGGCTATCGCATCGAAGACATCAGCAGTGGCATGCCCTTCGGAAACGACGAAAGCGCCAAAGGTTTGTGGCTGGTGTTCGCGATTGGCGTAACACTCGTGCTTCTGTCGGTTGCGCTGGTATTCGACAGTGTGTGGGCCGCGGTGATGGTGTTCATATCGCTGCCATTGGCACTCGCCGGTGTTGCGGCGGCATTCTGGATTGCCAAGGCGCCATTCACCCGCGAAGCCGCCGTCGGTGTCATCCTGGTCGTCGGCCTCGCGGTCAATCAGACGATTCTGCTGGTAGACGCTCTGCTTCCACATCGACGCAGCAATGGCCGCGTGCATGCCGGTCAGGTCGTGCGCGCCCTGCTCGATCGCGTCGGCATGATCATGATCGTGACCTTCGCCGCATTGGCTTCCCTCATCCCACTCTCGTGGGGAACGGGAACGGACAATCTGTTCGGTGCCATCGCACTCGCCACGGCGGGTGGGACGGTGGCCGCTACCCTCGGGGTTTTGTTTGTGATGCCGGCTCTCATGGCTCGCCGGATGAGAGGGGGCTAGAGGATCTGAGCAACAGATGGCATGAGGATTGGAGGATCTGAGGATAAGAGAGCGGGCCCCGAGGGCACCCTGCGCGACCGGGTGCCCTCGGGGCCCGCACCTCCTGTCCTCAAATCCTCTGATCCTCGCGCCATCTGTTGCTCAAATCCTCCATCCCCTCCAATCCGATAGATTTCGTGGCATGACACAAATCGCGTATTTGGGTACAGGCCTCCTCGGGAGCGCCTTTGTTGAAGCCGCGCTCGGTCGCGGCGACACCGTCACGGTATGGAACCGCACGAGAGCCAAAGCTGAGGCTCTGATCCCGTTCGGTGCGAAGGTGGCCGATACGCCGGCCGATGCGGTGAAGGGCGCGGCTCGCATCCATCTGGTGCTCAAGGATGACGCCGTCGTCGAGGAAATCGTGGCCTCGCTGCGGCCGGGCCTCGAACCGGGTGCGGTGATCGTTGATCACACCACGACGCAGCCGGCGCTCACGGCGGAACGGGCCACTCGTCTGCTGGCAGAGGGTGTACCATATCTGCATTGTCCGGTGTTCATCGGTCCGGCGGCGGCGCGTCAGGCGCAGGGCATTATCATGGTGTCGGGCCCGCAGGCCTTGTTCGAGCAGGTGAAGCCGGCGCTGGAACAGCAGGCCCAGCGCGTGGAGTATTGGGGCGAACGCGCGGATCTGGCGGCGGCCTACAAGCTCATGGGCAACGCGTTCATCATTGGGCTCGGGGCGTTGGTGTCCGATGTTTTCACGTTGGCCAACGGCACCGGCGTGTCGGCGCCCGATGCCCTCAAGCTGCTCGAGTTTTTCAATCCGGGTTCGATGCTTCAGAATCGTGGGCGCAACATGTCGCAGGCGCGATTCGACCCCAGCTTCGAACTGGTTATGGCACGAAAGGACATCCGCCTCATGCTGGAAACAGCGGGGGACCGGCCTCTCGCCGCACTGCCCGGTATTGCCGCCCGCATGGACGCCGTGATCGCCGAAGGTCACGGTGAGCGGGACTTCGGCGTCATTGCCAAGGATGCCGTGCGAGAGTCGGCCGAAACCTTCCCCTCGGCTCGGCCGACCGCTTAACTTTCTATTCTGACCCAAATCTGAGGCCAAGCGAACCGATGCCGTTTTTCAGCGCTCCCGCAAACGCGGATTTCCTGCTCCCGATCATCAAGCTGCCCTTGTTGCTGATCTCGGCGATCTTCCAGGGCATCTTGGCGTCCGGGCCGATCGGACAGATCCTGATCATCGCCATCGTCATCGCACTGTTTGCCCGCAACGTGATGGGTCCGGCGCGCGCATAATTCGCCTGCGCTGTTCTGATGCCCGATCCCTCGCCGAGGGATCGGGCATTTTTCTTTGCGGCAGGCGCAATCCGCCGTCGTCGGGGGAATTCCGACACCGACACGGCGTTCCCCCGCTGATGAGTGGACGGTCGTGAGGCGACACTGCAGGCCATGGTCGCCGGATCCAGAGGTTCGATACTGCAGCGTACCACGGTTCTCCTTGGGACCGTGCTGTTGATGCACGCGCAATCCGTAGACGCGCAGTCGGCGCTGCCTTTTGGCCCCGGTGAGGTGCTGCGCTACCGCGTGAACGTCGCACGTGGCGGCAACATTGGTCAGGGCGAAATGCGTATCGAGGCTACCGCTCCGCACGACGGTGGTCCACTTGGAGCGCCATGGCGATTCGTGAGCGAGATGCAGGCCAAGCGCGGCTTCATCAAGGCCACCGACAAGTCGACCTCGTGGTTCGATCCGGAGCGCATGGCCATGTCCCGCTTCGAAAAGCGTGAACGGCATCCGCTCTCAAGTGCCGATGAACGGGTGGATATCGATACTCGAACCGGCACATGGCGTGCCGTCGGCGACACCGCCTCGTCGCCACTTGGGTCGACGACACCGCTCGACGAATTGTCGTTCCTGTACTTCGTGCGCACGTTACCACTCGATCGCGATAGTGTCTTTCAATTCAATCGTCATTTCGACGAACGACGCAATCCCACGATGGTGAGCGTGGGAGCGGAAGAAACGCTGGAAACAGATGCCGGCGTGTTTCACACACGCGTGGTTGTCATGCACGTGCGCGATCCCAAGCACTTCAAGGGCATTGGTTTGATCCGGCTCAATATCGACACGTCGCATTGTCGGTTGCCGGTACGCATCGTGAGCAAGATGCCAATCGTGGGCACTACGACGCTCACACTTATGTGGCAACGGCACACCGCACCATGGACCTGCACCGCGATGTCGGATTCCACCTGACACGCGCGCCGCACAACCCGCACGAAAGTTCAAGAGACACCCGACCTTCTGTACGCGGTCCCGAGGCGAATCTCATCTCCACAGGCGCTTGGCCTGAAAGGCTTTCGATCACGATGATCGATTGGACTTCCGTCTGCTGGAGACTCCGACGATGCGCGCCCCTCATTCGCATCTTGCATTGCTGACCGCGGTCATCACGCTGATCGCGGCAACCCCGGCCACGATACCGGGCACCCTGTCGCTGCGTGAAGGTAGTCGACTCTGGTTTGAAGGCACGTCCACGGTACGCTCGTGGAACTGCTCCGCAGATCGCATCGACGCCAAGCTGTCCGCCGCTGACGAGGGCGTGATCGCATCGGTGCTGGATGGCAAGAAAGTCGCTGGTCAGGTGCAGGTCGACTTCCCCGTACAAAAGCTCGAGTGCAAGAACGGCACGATGAACGAGCACATGCTGAAGGCGCTCAAGGCCAAGGAATTCGCCACCATCCACTTCTCGCTCGATAGCTACGACCTCGCGCGAGGCGAATCGGTGACCGGTACGCTGCAGGGCACGTTGCAACTGGCTGGGCAGACACTGCCCATCAGCATTCCTGCGCAATTCGCGCCAGCAGCTGACGGCGCGATGCGTGTTACGGGTAAGGTGCCGGTGAAGATGACCGACTGGGGCATCAAGCCGCCCACGCTGATGCTCGGTGCGATGAAAGTCGGACCCGTGGTCACCGTGCACTTCGATCTGCTGCTGCAGAAGGGCAGTGCGGTCGCGCTCAACTGAGGCAACGAAACGTCCACCAAGCTTCCACTTCTTCGGAATTCGTCATATGAACAACACACTTAGGCTGGTGCTCGCGACGTCGCTGGGCGCGACGATTGCACCTCTGATCGTGACACTCGGCGCACAGCAGGCCGATAAGTCCGAAACACAACCGCCGCGTGAAATCCAGTACGTACGCCCGATGGATCAGCGCGGTATCAACGTGTTCGAAACGAAGAAGGACGCGGGCGCGCCGTACAACGGATTCAAGCTCGCGTGGGGTGCGGCCTTCACCCAACAGTTCCAGGGACTGTCGCACGAGAACTCGGCGGACGTCGTCGCGGTACCGGCTGTACAACCTTCGCCTGGCAATGCGGGTGCTGCGGCGAATCCGAACCGCAACAAGTTGATGCCAATTGCAAACGGCTTCAACAACGCCACCGCGAACCTGTACATGAATGCGCAGCTGGCCAAGGGCATTCGCGTACAGCTCACGAGTTACCTGTCGGCGCGTCACCACAACGAGACGTGGGTGAAGGACGGCTTCATACAGATGGATGAATCACCCATCGATCTGCCGCTTTTCAACACGCTGATGAAGTACACGACGCTCAAGATCGGTCACTTCGAAGTCAACTACGGCGACTTTCACTTCAAGCGGTCAGACAACGGGCAGGCGCTGTTCAATCCGTTCGTTGGCAACGCAATCATGGATGCATTCACCACCGAGATCGGCGCCGAGGCAGTGCTGCAGCATCAGGGGCTGTTTGGCGTGGTCGCGCTGACCAATGGTGAGATCCGCGGCAACATCACGCGTCCGGCAGACCGTTCGCCGGCAGTTATGGCGAAGCTCGGTTTTGATCGTCAGCTCACGGATGATGTACGGGTGCGCTTTTCCGGCTCGTGGCGCAATCAAGGCAGTGCCATCAGCAATACGCTCTACAGCGGCGACCGCGCAGGATCGCGCTACTACTACGTGCTCGAAAACGACAAGGCGACCGAGTCAGCGCAGTTCACATCGGGCCGCATCAACCCGGGATTCAGCGACAAGCTCAGCGCGTACATGTTGAACCCGTTCATCAAGGTGAAGGGCGCCGAGTTCTTCGGCATGTACGAACAGGCGAAGGGGCGCGGTGCGAGTGAAACGGCGCTGCGTGAAGTCGATCAGCTCATGGCGGAGGGTGTGTATCGCTTCCTGCCGAACGAGAAACTCTTCGTTGGCGCACGCTGGAATCGCGTGACTGGCGACGTGGGTGGTGGAAACAGCGATGTGACCGTGACTCGCGGCAATGTGGGCGGTGGATGGTTCATCACACAGAGTCTGCTGCTCAAGGCGGAACTCATGGAGCAGAAGTACAACGGCTTCATTCGGACGGACATCCGGAGTGGAGGAAAATTCCGGGGGTTCATGATTGAAGCGGTGACGGCCTTCTAGGATCCGAGAGTGGTGGAGGCTTTGAGGAACAGATGGCGTGAGGATTGGAGGATCTGAGGATATGAGAGCGGGCCGGCGAGACACCGATACAGCTGGTGTCTCGCCGGCCCGCGCGCTCATGTCCTCAAACCTCAAACTCTCGCGCGATCGACCCTCAAATCCTTCATGTCTTGGACTCGAGGATTGGAAACACGCGCGATGCCGTCTTTCATGGTGCCCAGCCCAAAGTTGAGAAGCAGGCCGCGTGGGAGATCGAGCAAGCGCAAGTATGTCAGCAGTTGCTGCCGATGCACGGGCGCAATGCGTTCGGTCTGTTTGACTTCGACGACGAGCACGCCGTCGATCAGCAAATCCACTCGGTAGGCTCGCGGAATGATGATCCCCTCGAATGCCAAGTCCAGCGCGAGTTCGGTCTGCACCTCACAGCCCCGACGCACCAGCACCTCCGCCATAATCTGCCGGTAGCTCGACTCCAGAAGCCCCGGCCCCAGCGAACGGTGTACCCGGATAGCCTCACCAATGACCAGATCCGTCAACGTGTCGATTTCCATACCGATCAACCTGTGGAGCCGTGTCACCCCCACGTCACCGCAGTGCCATGATGACGCGAGCATGGCGGTCTGCGACATGAGCGGGCCCATGGAGGCACCAACGGTGCCCCCATGGGCCCGCCCTCATATCCTCAGATCCTCCCATCCTCACGCCATCTGTTCCTCCCATCCTCACAGTTGCCTCAAGGAGATCCGGAGTGCATAAACACAATGCCCCCAATCCCACCGAGCAATGCGCCTAAGATCCCCCCTCCTAGCACTGGCCCTTATCCTCCTCCTCCCGAGGGCCGCATACGCCACCTGGTCTGTGATTGCCGTCGACAAGGCTACCGGCCGCGTGGTGATCGCGTCGGCCACCTGTGTCGATCGTGATGATGCGTTCTTGAGCGGCATTCAAGCCGTGGTCGTGCCGGGCAAGGGCGTTGCCGCATGCCAAGCCGGTGTCGATGGTACTCATGCCAATCAGATGCTGGTGTACCGCGAATTGCAGAAGGGCACCGATCCGCAGCGCATCATCGAGATGCTGAGTGCAGATCCGGCGTTTCAGACGCGGCAGTTCGGCATTCTCGATCTCACCGGGCGCCGTGCGGGGCACTCTGGTTTGTCCAACGGCTATGTCTCGCAGGACATGCAGGGGCAGGTCCCCGGTACGGAGATCTACTATTCCATTCAGGGCAACATCCTGCGCACGGGCGATGTAATTCCGAATGCGGTGCGTGCGTTTGTGCAGACCCAGGGTTCGCTCACCGATCGTGTCATGGCGGCACTCGAAACGGCCGATCAATACGGCGGAGACAGTCGGTGTGTGTGTCCGCCGCTGCCGGCTGACAACAGCAAGCCGGTCAATCCGTGCGAAGGACGCACCTCGTACATCGCGTACATTCTCATGTCGAATCCAACGGATGCCGTGGGCACGTCGCACAGCGATGGCAAGTACGCGCTGTATCTGACGGTGGCGCAGCCCAACCAGAGCGGCCCCAACGCCATCAAACCCGGAGAGAATCTCAATCCGGTCAAGACACTGCGAGCGCGTTACAACGTATGGCGGCGTACGCAGCCGGCTTCGCTCAAGTGAGGCGCGCACCTATGACCACGCGTCGCATTCTGCTGGCCACCGCCGCCGCACTCTTGTCTGTCAGCGCCGTAGCGCACACCGCATCGGCGCAGCGCGCGCCGGCACGTGCGGTGCTTACGCTCACATCGTCGGCGTTCAATGACGGCGATTTGATTCCCACTGCGCATGCGCAGCCTGGCCGTGACGCGTCACCGCCGCTCAGCTGGAGCGGGGTACCCGATTCGACTCGCAGCTTTGTACTCATCGTTCGCGATCTCGATGCCACTGTGGGCGATGGCACTGACGAGCAGTTGCACTGGTTGGTGTGGAATATCCCGGCCACCACAACCTCATTGCCGACTGGTGTGCCTAGTGGGGCGCAGTTGGATGGTGGGATGCGGCAGATCAGCGTGAGCGGACCGTACTATCGTGGCCCGGCTGCGCCGTCGAACGGGCCGCATCATCACTACGTGTTCGAGTTGTACGCGCTCGATATCACGCTGCCGTTTGCTCCAACGGCGCTGGCACCGGCCGCCACCAAGGAAGCGGTGCTCAAGGCCATGGCCGGTCACATTCGCGGAAAGGGCGTACTGACGGGACGTTATCGTCGCCCGGCACCCTGAGTTCTTTCTCCGCGGATCCTTGAAGTGAGCAGCGCCGCGAGTCATCCGCGATTGATGGCCGTGGACGTCATGCGCGTCCTGGCCATCGTCGCTGTGATCGTCATTCACGCGGCGCCATTCACACACGGCGCGCCACCTGAGCGCATCGGGCTCACGTGGAATCTCGCCACGATTGCCAATCAGTTGGCACGATTTGCCGTACCGTGTTTTTTCGTGCTGTCCGGGTTCTTCTGGGCTGAGCGGGCCACCACTCCCGAGTCCACCCGTGCTGTCTCAATGGCCATGTTGCGACGGCTGGCCATCCTGTTTGTTGGATGGTCGGTGATCTACGTCCTGCCATTCGACACGAGCCGCATTCTGCGTAACCCGCCGCGCGGGTTTGTAGACGCGCTGCAGTTCAATCTGCGCTGGATCTCGTCACACAAAGCGCTGGTCCTGGTGCAAGGCACAGAAACACACCTATGGTTTCTGGTGGCGCTGGCCATGTCTGTTGTCATCAGCGCCCTGTGGCTCCGGTGGGGACGTTGGCAATCCTTGCTGGTCGTTGGAGCCATTCTTTTCACATTGGCCATGCTCATGCGTCCCTATGTGAAATTGCCATTCGGCATTCCCGTGCGGTTCAATCCGCGAAATGGTCCGGCCTTTGGCCTGCTTCCCTTTGTGATCGGCATTGCGCTCTCCCATCGATTCCGTCTGCCATCCGCCACGAACTGGACGAGGGCAGGCCTCGCGGTGTTCGCTGTCGGCCTTGTACTGTCATGGGTCGAGTTGACGTGGTTGCGTACGAGCTATGGTCGCACACTCGGGCAGGATGCGGTGTTCTCCACCATGCTGACTGGCGTTGGCGCCGCGCTGGTCGCCATTGGCAATCCGAGCTGGCTTCAGTGGTCGCGTCTCGCGGCCATCGGTCCGTTGGTGCTCGGCATCTACGCCATTCATCCGATCGTCATTGATATCGTGCTGCCGCTGTTGCACAAACCGCGCGGCATGACGGCAGACGCCCTTACCATTCCCATGGTATTCCTGTTGTCTTGGGCATTCGCGGCGCTGCTGTCACAGTGGCGATTCACAAGACCGTTGGTACGCTAGGTCGTTCGGCGCATGACGGCTTGTCGTCGTGACCATGCCGTGACGAACTGGTGATGTCTGCGCGGGGTGTGAGCAGTTGCATTCAGTGTGCCACACGATTTGTTGCTCTCCCCGCAGCATACAACGCCACGACTGCTAATGGCCACCGATTCCTGGGCGCCGCAGATCAATGGCGTCAGCGTCGTGACCGCCCGCATGGTACATGGGCTGACAGAGCGCGGATGGAACGTGCATGTGTTGGCGCCGAAACCTGCAGAAGCGTCGCCGGATGCACTTGCCGAAGCGGCGGGTAGTCTCGATGTCACCTGGATCGACTCCCTGTCTCTTCCGGGCTATGCCGATGTGCGTGTGGCATGGCCCAGATGGCGCACGTTGCGTTCGGTGTTCGATCGTTTTTCGCCGCACCTCGTGCACTGCGCCACAGAATTCATCATTGGGCGCATGGCGCGTATCGAGGCGGGCCGGCGTACGCTGCCTTACACGTCGTCGTATCACACGGACTTTGCACGCTATACCGCAAGCTACGGTATCGGTTGGTTGAAACGTCCTGTGACGCAGTGGCTGACGCACTGCCATCAGCACGCGGCCCTCACGCTTACACCTTCCAACTCAGCACGCGATGAGTTGCTGTCTCGTGGACTCGAGCGCGTAAGTGTCTGGGGACGGGGTATCGACACCGATTGCTTTCACCCGAAACAGCGTACACGCAAGAAGCATGATCTGGCGCGCGGTACCACTCCATTCACATTTCTTTATGTAGGACGATTGGCACCGGAAAAGAATGTGCCAGTCCTGCTCGAAGCATTTGCCGCGCTGCAGACTGCTCGCCCGGATATACCGATGCAGCTCTACATCGTGGGCGACGGGCCCATGGCTGAATCGCTGCGAAGTTCATCAGCGCCAAACGTGCGCTGGCTTGGCGCATGCTCACGTGAGCGGGAATTGCCCGCGCTGTATGCCAATGCCGACGCATTTGTGTATGCCTCAACTACCGAAACGCTCGGCCTGGTCGTGCTCGAAGCCATGGCCTCCGGCACACCCGTGATTGCCGTACCAGCTGGCGGTGTGGCGGAGCACCTGCATCACGAAGTGAATGGTCTCGCGTATGCTGCCGGTGATGCGGTCGCACTCGCGCTACAAATGGAACGCCTCGTAGATGATCAGGCGCTGCGTGTGCGTTTAAGCTGCGGAGCACGCCGACATGCAGAGCAGTTCGGTGAGAGACAGGAACTGCACCGCCTCGATCAAATGCTGCGAGAGCACACCGCAGTGCCGCCTACCCATTCACCACCGATTCGTACACGGAAAACAGACGCTCGAACACCACGTCCCAGGCGTGATGGGCTTCGGCGAACTGACGTGCCCGTCGGCCAGTCGCGATAAGGTCGTCTCGCAGAAGCTGAATGGCCTCTTCGGCCAGCGAACCGGCGTTGCCGGTGACATACAAACGACCGCCGCCGCTCTTGCGCACATGTTCCGGCACGCCGCCCTGGTCGCACGACAACACCGGTGTGCCACAACTCATGGCTTCCAACGCCGATAGGCCAAATGTCTCGATTGGTCCGGGCGCGAGATACACATCGAGCGCAGACAGCAGGTCCGCCAGGCCATCCCGCGACCGCTGATACGGCAGCATGATCACGCGATGCCCATATGGGTGCGCCAGAAAGCGCTCACGCATGGGGCCCGCGCCAGCCAGCACCAGACGGGCACCGGTAGTGCGCTCTACTTCCGCCCACGCGTCGAGTGCCACATGAATTTCCTTCTCTCTCGCGAAACGACCGGCGTATCCAACAAGCGGAGCGTCAGGCAGACCGTGCAACGCCCGTGTGAGTTGCACATGGGCACGACGATCTGGCGTAAAGGTCTCCAGGTCTACGCCAAGCGGAACCCGTGCCACACGATCGATTCCCTCGCGCGCGAGATCAGCCGCCGCCGCGTCCGTGGAAACGATCGTGACCGGAAACAGGCGATCGAGTCGACGCATGTATTGCCACGCCGACCGATGTACGATGCGATTGAGAGCAGGCCAGCGCGATCGTTCAGGGGCGAAATAGTGCGGCAGATTCGTATGATGAAAGCAGACCAGCGGTACATCCAGCGCACGCGTGGCATGACGAACAATCCACGGTACGATGAATGGACTGCCGATCTCGATCAGATCTGGGCGCTCATGCTGTACGATGCGAGTAATCGATCGCGTGGCCAGCATGAACCGATACGGGCGCTGCCGCGGAATCGGTGGACCATGCAAGCGATACATACGCGTGCCATCGGAATCCCGAACGCTGTCGCGATCACCGGGAACAACCATGACATGACGCAGCCATGGTCGCGCAGCGACGAAACGGGCCTTTTCGAGCAGATACGTCTTGATGCCACCACTGGTATCGCCGAACCACTCGGTCACATCCAGCACACCCATGGTAGCTGCCGGCCGGAGTCGGTCCGGCACTTCATTCACTCTCAAGCAGCCATTACGCGATCAGCGGCCATGCGCACGCCAGTGCGATGACCTGACCTACAAGTACATCACCGGGATAGTGCACGCCCAGGACAACGCGCGAGAACCCGACGGTCCAGGCCAGAGCCAGCAGTGGCAGGGCCAGCGTTGGAAATGCGCTGGCAAATCCCACGGCAACAGCCATCGCAGCGCAGGCATGACCGCTCGGGAAGGAGAATCGATCCGGTACCTGAATGAGGGCATCGATCGACAGACGCACGGTCGGACGCGGACGACCCACGGTACGTTTCACGACCTGCACCACGAGATGCGAGGCACCAAGCAGGAGCAGCGTGTGCCACACCAGCAGTGGAGTGACGCCCGGGATGGCCAGTGCCAAGAGGCAGCAGGCAATGCTACCTCTGGCGCCACCAAGATGGGTGATGCTCATCCAGAATCGCCGGGACATGACGGCGCAGGATGGGGACAGCGCACAGCGGGCAAACAGCGCGTGGTCGCGCGCGTCGAGACCTCGTAGCCATGGCATCATGGACGGATAAGGTGGATTCATCGTGTGACGCCAAAGCCACCGCGGCGCGACCGTCAGGTAACGGGTCGGACCGTTTTCCGTCACCCGGCACGATTTTTCATCATTCGACCCCCATTGGCGGGTAACGAAACGCCGCGCGAAAGCACATCGTATCGGATATCGCTGTTTCAGATATCTCTCTGACTATTGGTTCGCGCTTCTCTGCCTCCACCTCCCGCCGCACATCATATCCATGCATACCACGCTTCGCGTCTTGCACTTCATTGGCCTGGCCATGGGCTTCTCCGTTTCGTTTGCCCACATCATCATGGCGGGTCTGATTGCTGCCGCACCTGACCGGGAAAAGAAGGTTCCCGGTCGATTCCCGTTTGCCATGATGCGCATGGGTGACATCGGACTCGTTCTGTTGTGGACCACAGGTCCCGCCATGTTGTTCACCAAATACAACGGGTTCGCTGGCATGCCCTGGCAATTTCATGCCAAGCTTACAGCGGTAGTCCTGTTGACCCTCTCTGTTGGCTTCATGCATAGCCAGAAGAGAAAGGCGCAGGCGGGAGACGCGGGCGCGATGGGTCGCATGGCTCGTGTGGGCCCGATTGCTTCGCTTTCGGCTCTCACCGCACTGATCTTCGCTGTGCTGGCCTTCAATCCCTGATCGACATGCGCCGACTCGGCATTGCATGTATTCTCGCTGGCCTTTTGGGGTGTTCGCCTAAGGCTGAAGCTCCCAGCAGCCCGCTGCTCATCATGGCCGCCGGTTCGCTCAATCGTGCAATGCCGGCGTTGGTGGAGGCTTACAAGAGCACCCATCAGCGTGATGCAACCGTGATTCTCGGAGCAACTGGCAGCCTTTCCGCGCAACTCGAAAATGGTGCGCCGGCGGATCTGTTCTTCGCAGCCGATGAGGCAACGGTTGATCGTCTTGTCGCACGCGGTACACTGGATTCGGCTTCGCGAATCATCTACGCGCGCGGTGTGTTGACGCTGGTGTGGCGTACAGGGATCGCACAGCCGGCCACGTTGCAGGATCTGACCAACCCCCGGTTCGCCGTTGTTGCGCTGGCCAATCCTGACCTGGCGCCCTATGGCGCGGCTGCGCGCAGTGCCCTGCAGGCGAGTGCGCTCTGGACACAGGTGCTGCCCCGTATTGTGTACGGCGAAAACATCGCAGGCGCCTGGCAGTTGGTGCAGTCAGGCAATGCGGATGTCGGATTGGTTGCACGCAGTGTGATCGATGATGAGGCTGCCGCACGATCATTGCCCATCAATCCCTCGTTATATCCTCCGCTGCTGCAGGCTGCCGCGTCCGTCTCCGCCAGCAAGCATCCCGATCGTGCGGCGTTCCTCGCGTTCGTGCAGAGTGTCGCAGGGCAGGACATTCTGCGCAGGCATGGCTTTGACCCGCCCCGCTGACTAGCATTGCGGGCATGATCGGCCCGCTCTGGCTCTCCACCTGGGTTGCACTGCTGGCCACACTATTGGCTACGCTGGTGGGAGTGCCCTGTGCATGGGTGCTGGCCAGACGACGCTTCCCGTTTCGCGATGCATTGAGCGTGGTGGTGTTGTTGCCGCTCGTGCTGCCACCCACGGTGCTCGGTTATTACCTGTTGCTGCTGGTCGGACGTCGTGGACCCGTGGGCCAAGCAGTCGAGGCGATGGGTCTGGGGCGTTTGGTCTTCACGCCGACTGCTGCCGTGATTGCCGCCTTTGTGGCGGCTTTACCATTCATCGTGCGTGCGGCTCAAGCCGGATTCGAGCAGCTGGATCCCGTATATGAAGAAGCTGCGAGGACGCTCGGTCGTACGGAGCGCAGCATCTTTTTCACGATCACGTTGCCGCTGGCCTGGCGCACGGTACTGGCGGGAATCGGCTTGGGCTTTGCGCGTGCCATTGGAGAATTCGGCGCCACGCTCATGATTGCCGGCAATATCCCTGGCCGAACCCAGACGGCCAGTCTTGCCATTTATGACGCGGTGCAGGTCTTCAACTACAGCGCGGCACTGCAGTGGTCCTTGGCGCTCTCTGTGGTTGCGGCAGTAGTGCTGTGGCTCATGACACGCTCCGGCGCGCGGAGGCACTGGTGAGTCTTCGGGTCACACTGCAACACCGCCAGGGAAGCTTTTCGCTCGAGCCGAACTTCTCCGTGGACGACGGAATCACCGCGCTGGTGGGACCATCTGGCGCCGGCAAGACACTCACGCTGCGTGCCGTCGCTGGCCTGCTGCACCCTGCGCGAGGGCGGGTTGTTGTCAACGAGCGTGTGCTGCTCGATACCGAAGCGCACATCGATGTACCGGCTCGCGACCGGAGCGTTGGCGTACTGTTTCAGCAATACGCACTGTTCCCGCATTTGAGCGTCGCGCAGAACGTAGCGTATGGATTGCACGGGATATCGTCAGCCGCTCGTGAGACGCGAGTCAGCGAACTGCTCGAACTGGTTGGGCTTCCTTCGTTCCATGCACGCCATCCTGACGCGTTGTCCGGCGGGCAGCAGCAGCGCGTCGCGTTGGCGCGTGCGCTGGCGCCGCAGCCGGCTCTTTTGCTACTCGACGAGCCGTTTGCTGCTGTGGACCTCGGCGTGCGCCGGCGATTGCGTGAAGAACTGCGGCGGGTGCACGAGGCTGTTGGCACACCGATGGTGCTGGTAACTCATGACCTCGACGAAGTACAGCAGATCGCCGACCGGGTGGTGGTCATGGATCGTGGCCGTGTGCAGCTGGTCCAGCCAGTTGGCGAACTGCTTGAAGGTTTGGCTCCCGTGCGAGAGCTCTTGATGCGCGACGCGTAGCGACGGAGTTCGCGCTACGCGTCGCGCATCTGTTCCTCCCCTATACCGCAGCGCGTGTTTCGGCGGTGCCAGGCAGCGGCGGAATGGGCTCACCCCGAAGAATGCGCTTGGTGAGTTCCGGAAGATCTACACTCGGCAGGAAACGCTCGAGTGCCTCGCGTGTCATGCTCACGGCCAGTTCTCGTTCAGCAAACAGTGCGCGGGCGGCGCCCATGTCTTCGAGGAACTGACGTTCGTCGTCGCTGTGCGTGCGCACGAGGACTTCCACACCGGGGTTGAGCTGGTGCGCACGCGCCAGCACCGTACGCGCCTGCCACGCATCAGGGGACGCAACCAACACCAGACGTGCATCCGCAAGCCCAGCTTCACGCAAAGCAGGAAGGGTGGTGGCATCACCATGTACGACATGATAGCCAGCGGCAGCAAGTCGCTCCGCAATGTCACCGCTGGCTTCGATCACGCGATACGGAATGTTCTGCGCGTGCAACTCACGCACCACAGGGAAACCCACGCGACCGGAGCCGATGATCACGACATGACCAGCGGGGGCTGCGAGCATCTCGCCCGTGTGACGACGTACCGCCGCCTGCACAGCGGTAAGCACCGGTTCGACAGCGTTTGGCGGCGCCGTCTTGTCGGTGTGTCGTGTGGGATATCGCTCATCGAGCCAGCGTGACATTGGGTCGACGGCGCGGAACACGAATGGGTTCAGCGTGATGGACAGCAGAGCGCCCGCCACGATGAGACTCTGCGATTCGATGGAAAGTAGACCAAGCGAAACGCTCAACGCTGCCAGAATGAAGGAGAATTCGCCGATTTGCGCGAGACTCGCCGAAATCGTGAGCGCGGTGTGATTGGTGTATCCGAACAAACGGACCAGCGCAAACGCGGCCACGGATTTGCCAATCAGAATGATCAACACCACGGTGATCACTTCGAGCGGTTTGCGCAGAAGAATGCTGGGGTCGAACAGCATGCCGACTGACACGAAGAACAACACGGCAAATGCGTCCTGCAGCGGCAACGCGTTGTTGGCCGCCTCGTGGCTGAAGTCGGACTCGCTGACGATCACACCAGCAAAGAACGCGCCGAGTGCAAATGACACGTCGAACAACATGGCCGCGCCAACGGCAAGACCGAGAGCCACCGCCAGTACTGCAAGCGTGAAGAGCTCGCGTGAGCCGGTGTTGACCACACGGCGGAGCAGCCACGGGATGACACGACGGCCACCCACCAACATGACTGCCAGAAATCCCGCCAGCTTGATTGCCGTGAGACCGAGAATGGTGAGTACGGAGCCGCCACCCGCTGCGGGAGCCGCATGCGCGGCCGCGCTGCTCGCTGCCGTACCTGTGCCCAGGTCCATGCTGCTGGCGAGCGCCGGTAGCAAGACCAGCGTGACCACGGTGACGAGGTCTTCGACGATCAGCCAGCCAACGGCAACACGACCGTCCATGGAATCGAGCGCACCCCGATCCTCGAGTGCGCGCAGCAGCACGACGGTGCTGGCTACGGACAATGAGAGACCGAATACAATGCCGCTGGCCCACGACCATCCCCAAAGCACGGAGACCAATGCGCCAAGACCAGTGGCGGCGGCGATCTGTGCGAGCGCGCCAGGAATGGCTATGCGTCGCACTTCCATCAAATCGTCGAGCGAGAAATGAAGCCCGACGCCAAACATCAGCAGAATGACGCCAATCTCAGCAAGCTGGGACGCCAAGGCGCCGTCCGCCACGAATCCAGGCGTGAACGGTCCCACCACGACACCGGCTAGCAGGTAGCCGAGAATCGTGGGGAGGTGAAATCTGGCGGCGGCAAGTCCAAAGGCGAATGCAAGCCCAAGACCGGCCGCGACGGTCAGCAGCAGATCGACATCATGAGGCATCGTTACGAAGTGGAACGGTGAACAAAGAGAACGGGCACAGTGGCCCGCTGTAGTAGGCGATCGGCAACACTCCCGAAGAGCAGGCGCTCGACAAGTGTGTGAGAGGATGTGGCGAGCGTGAGCAAGTGCGCGCCATGTGTATCGATGTACTCAAGCACGGAATCCGCTGGATCAGCCCCTTCGCGCACGATGGCCGACAAGCGATGTCGTGATCCATCATGCGACGAGGTCACCAGCGACAGCAAACGCGACGCTTCGCGCGCTGAACGCAAGGCGATCGCGTCACGCGACTCACTCTCGAGCACGCGTCCCAACGCACGAGGTGGCGTGAGAGCCACATGTACGAGCGTGATGGCATCGAGTGCATGACCGAGCAGTGTGTCGAGTGCCACCAGACACTCGGTTGGTCGCAGCGACTCATCCACTGCCACCAGCGCCGTGTTGAGTGGCGCGCCAGCCAGCGGCAGATAATCGCGCGGCACGGGTGCCGGGCGAACGGCAAGCACAGGTTTGTCGAGACGTCGCATGAGTTCGGACGTGACACTGCCGAACCACACACGATCCCATCCACCGCGACCGTGCGTGGTTAGCACGGTCGCGGCAACATCTGAATCTGCTGCATGTGCGGCCAGCTCGGTTACGGCATTGCCGTGCCGAATAACTGTCCGCACTTCCACATCAGGGAGCGCCGTACGAAGGCGCGCGGCCATCTCCCGCAAATAGTGGTCGAGTTCGAGCTGCCGTGTGGCTTCGTGTGCATCCTGCTCGCGCAGCACGTCCACTACTCCACGAGTGAGGCCCGCCGCCGACGGCGATGGCGGGACATCCACTCCGACCAGATCGATGGCACAGGGACTGGGTGCCTGTGCAAGGGTGACTACATACGGCAATGACGATTCGGCAAATGCCGAGCCATCGAGGGGTACCATCAGGCGGCGCATCGGCGGCCTCCAGGCTAAGGTCGTCGCGTGTCGTCCCACCACGGACCCCGGAGTGTCGCTGGTGTTCCGGACTTTGGATTATTCGCTGCTAGCTACCTGAAAGCGATACCCCACACCGGTTTCTGTGATCAAAATCCGGGGGCGATGCGGGTCCTCTTCGAGTTTTTCACGCAATTGCTGCATGTACACCCGCAGATAGTGGGTCTGATCAGCGCGGCCCGGGCCCCACACCTCCTTGAGCAGAAATCGGTGGGTGAGCACCTTGCCAGCATGCTGAAGCAGTACCGTCAGCAGTCGGTATTCGGTTGGCGTGAGGTGGACGTCCTGCCCATGGCGGTACACCCGGCGTGCTGAGCGATCAATGCGAACCGCCCCCACGTCCACAACGGCGGTTTCGCCGCCTCCCCGTCCTTCGCTTCGCCTGAGCGCGACTCGGATACGAGCGAGTAACTCTCCGGTGCTGAACGGTTTGGTCAGATAGTCATCGGCACCGGCATCAAGGGCCGCAATCTTTTCGCGATCCTGACCACGTGCGCTCAGCACGATGATGGGGCGATCCGACCATTCACGGATATTGCGCGTGACATCGATACCATCCCCGTCAGGCAGGCCGAGATCCAGTAGTACCAGATCGGGATTATGGGCGGCCATCTCCTGCAGTCCCTGCGAGACCGTCTCCGCTTCAATCAATCGATAGTGCTCGGCCGACAACGCCACGCGAAGAAAACGTCGCATGGACAGTTCGTCGTCGATGAGCAGAATGAGCGGAGCCGCAGACGTCATGTCTCGACCAGCAATTCAGGTTCAACTATTGGCGGTGGCGACAACATCGGGAGGGCGAACCGGAAACATGCGCCACCACCCTGGCGCGGTTCCACCCAGATGCGCCCACCATGTGCCTGGACAATACCCGCGCAAATGGACAAGCCAAGTCCGATTCCGCTGGCACTGGTCTGTCCTCGTTCAAACTTGCTGAAAATTCGCTGACTGTCTTCTTCCGGAACTCCCGGACCACGGTCCGCTACCGTCACTACGACTTCACGATTGTCAGCAATGGCACTGATTTCGATCGCGCTGCCAGCCGGTGTATGTCGGAGTGCATTCTCCAGCAGGTTCACAAGCACCTGTTGAATGAGAACGTCGTCCAGCGCCACCAGAGGCAGTGTGGGCGGAAGTTGCACAGACAGCATTCGGTCGCCGAGACGTGTTTCTACACGCAACACAGCTCCGCTGACGATTTCGTCCAGGACATGCCAGTCGCGCTGCACCTGCAGTGAACCGGATTCCACACGAACCATATCCAGCAGATTCCCCACCAGACGGGTCATACGCTGTGACTCGTCGAGAATTGTGGTGGCGAGCTCCTGCCGCTGATCCGCGCCCAGTGATTCCGTCTGCAGGAGCGTACTCGCCGCGCCTTCGACACTACCAAGTGGTGTGCGCAGATCATGCGAGAGAGAGCTCAGCAGAGCGTTGCGCAGACGTTCGGCTTCAGCATCGAGATGCGCGGCCCGTGCTTGATCGGCGAGCACTGTACGATCGAATGCAAGTGCTATCTGGTCCAACATCACACCGAGAAGATCGCGCTCGGTTGGTGTTTCGAGATTCTGGCTGATCCCCATGACCAGTCCAATCACGCCAAGGGGACGACCGTTTGTTGTAAGAGGCAGGTAGCGCGCGCGCGCCGCCGGCAGTGTGGCTGTGCCCGCACCGGCCGGTTGCTGTCTGTCGAAACTCCACCGTGCAACAGCCAGTTCTTCCACAGGCCATGATGATGCGGGATGGGTCGCGATGATTTGCATGCCCTCGCCCGCGGCGTGCGGCTCGAGCCACGCCACCGGACCGCCGGCAAGATCCGAGAGATGCCGAAGCGATACACGCGCCACATCGCTCGAAGCACGAGCGACTGAGAGATCACCGGTAAGCGCGTAGAGGCGACTCGTGCGGGCTTCACGTTCGCGGGCCGCTGCTGCCTGCTCACGCACGCGTCGGGTCAGGCTGCTCATCACGACACCAACGACAAACATCACGACAAACGTGAGAATGAACCGGATGTCGCTGACCGCCAGTGTGCCATATGGTGGCACAAACAGGATGTCGAACGACAATACCGCAATCACCGTGGCCAGCAATGTTGGCCCACGGCCGTATCGTGTGGCATTGAAGACCAGCACGAGCAGCAACGCCATGACCATGTTGATCTCGGTCACGCGATCGCGAATCAGCAGACCTGCGATCGTGATTGCCGTAACCCATCCGGACGCCACGAGATATTCGCGCGCCGAACTCGAAGCGCGAACGGTCGCTGAGTTGCCGAACGAAGAGTCACGCGTACTCACGGCAGCAAGCTCCGAAGCCGGCAATCCCGCGATGATCACGTCCACAGTCGAAGCGCGTGTCGTCAGACGCCCGGGAATGGAAAGACCGGGGAACACACCAGCCCACCAACGATGGGAGCGCCCCACGAGGATGCGCGTTGCATTGATGCGCGACGCAATCGCACGTGCCTCGTCCGCGACATTGTGTCCGGCCACCTGCATTGCCTGCCCGCCAAGCGACTCGGCCAGCCGCAGTGCGCTCTGCACATATTCGCGCCGTTCGGCAGGGAGCGTCGCGTCACCGGGCTGTTCCACGTACAGCGCCGTCCACTTGGCCTTGAGTTCACCCGCCAGTCGACGGGCCGCACGCACCAGTGCTGTTGCCGTGTCCGACGGGCCGATGCACACGAGGACAGATTCCGTGGCCGGCCACGCGACAGCCACACCAGCCGAGTCCCGCCAACGGCGCATCTGCGCATCCACACGTTCGGCTGTTCGACGAAGAGCGAGCTCGCGCAACGCAATCAGATTGCCGCGGCGAAAGAAGTGTTCGAGCGCGCGGTCCGCCTGACCGCTGCCATACACCTTGCCCTGGCGCAGGCGCTCTTCGAGCACCTCGGGACTCACATCTACAAGTTCGACTTCGTCGGCTTCATCAATGACGGCATCGGGCACTGTCTCCCGTACCTGCACACCGGTGATCCCGGCAACCACATCATTGAGGCTGTCGAGATGCTGCACGTTCACTGTGCTGTACACGTCGATGCCGGCCGTGAGCAGCGCGTCGATATCCTGCCATCGCTTCTGATGGGCTGCGCCCGGCGCATTGGAGTGCGCCAGTTCGTCCATCAGAACAAGCGCCGGCTGCCTAACCAGCGCAGCATCGAGATCGAACTCCTCAAGTCGGCTCCCGCGATGTTCGTAGGAACGACGAGGAATGATCTCGAAACCACGCATCATGGCTTCGGTATCAGAGCGCCCATGTGTTTCCACCACACCGATCACGACATCGCGACCTTCCTGCTGTCTGAGCCGTGCTGTTTCCAGCATGGTGAAGGTCTTGCCTACCCCGGGCGCTGCTCCCACAAACACCTTGAGACGTCCACGCGCTTGCCCAACCGGCGGGATCGCCAGTTGGGCCAGCAATGCGTCGGGGTCTGGACGACGGAGCGAGTCGTTCACGCTGGAAAGATGTGGGGACTCACAGCGTGAGAGCCAGTGACGTCACGGCCATCCACGAGGTGCGGCTGGCGTCCCGGCTTCCCAAACCAGGCCAGATAGCGTCCCCGGAGCGGAAGCCGCGGACTTCACTCCGCCACCGCACGCGCGAATCCGGCGCGATATCCACACCGAACGATGCGCCGGTCGTACGGAACCCATCGGCTGTGTTGCTGCGCACCAATACCTGGCCGCGGTCGTACAGATGTTCACCACGCACGACAAACGCCGTTGTTCTGTTCACCTGTCGTCGTACGATGGCGCTGCTACCGGTCCACCAGTCAGCACCTGTTGCCACACGCGCCTGCCTCCCACCATCCAGCACGAGAGAAAACTCCCAGGGCCCTCGAATATGCCGTGCGATGAGCTGCTGCAGTATGCGTAGCTGCGATGGTAGCGAGTCGGCCATCTCATTGCCTACGAAACCATCCCACACCAGCAGCAGGTCATCGCGCACCTGCCAGTCCACGCGCGCGCCGAGTGCTTTGTCGGAGTTGGTTTCCGCCATGTTCTGCCAGCCGTTCATGACATGCAACTGCGCACTCACACGCTGCGTGGCCTGCCACGTGGCCTTCACACCGCTCAGGTAGTACGGCGTATAGTCCGCGATGAGCGAACGAGTGTATGTGGCATTGTCCCGCGAGATCCACCCCTCGAGGCCGATGTACGAGAAATACACACCAGCGTCTACCCACAACTTGGGGGTGACGGCCACACCGATCGTGGCCTCCTGCAGATGCCGCGACAGATCGCCGCCGCTGATGGATCCCACTCTCGGTTCGGCCGAGTAGTTGGACTGCACGGCAGTTCCCGCCTGAAGCGCGAGGCGACCGCGAACACGCGGACCCCGCAATGTGGCTTCAATAAACGCCAGATTGATGTTGAACTCGTTGTGCCGCGCCGGCTGCGTGGTATACGACCGGTCCAGCGTGGCCGGACGCTGGCTGTCCCATGCGTAGTAGCCGTCGACAAACGCCCCGAACTTCACCTGCACACTGTCATCGCGCATCACTTCACTGCGCGTGCGCGATTCCTGCATGGCCGGCAGGCTGTCCGTTGCCGGACGCGCGGGTAGCGTATCACTGATGACCAGGGCGGCCAGTACTGCTGAAAACATCAGAATGCTCCAAGTTGCTGGAGGCTCGCGCCGTCCAACATGAGGTTCACAAAAAGAACGTTGACGCGCGGCTCACCCACCATGCCGGCAAGTCGGTTGCTGGTCGCTCGCGCAATGATGCGACGCACACTGTCGGCGCTGATGCCGCGCACGCGTGCGAGACGTGCTACCTGCAATTCGGCGGCGGCCGGTGAGATGTGCGGATCGAGTCCGCTGCCGGAGGCCAGCACGAGATCACCGGGAACTGGTGTCGTTGCGCTCAGCCCTTCGAGCGCACGAACTGTCGTCACGCGCTCACGCACCAGTGAATCGAGTATTGCACTCGACGGACCGAGGTTGGAGCCTGCGGAACTCCGCGCATCGTACGGATGCGCGGAGGTGGCTGACGGACGACCGTGCAGATGCGCGGAATCCGTGAATGACTGGCCAACGAGACGCGAACCCATGTCGCGTCCATTGAGCGTGATCACGCTGCCGCGTGCCTGCGAAGGAAAGACTGCGCGGGCGATACCGGTCGTCAGTGCCGGATAGATCATGCCGGTGATCACCGTCATCACCAGAAGCAACGTGATTGTGGGACGTACCAGCGATGCAAATGAAACGCTGAAGGAAGTGTGGCTTTGGGAAGACATGATGAACTCCTCAAACCAGATGCAGCGTGACGAGCAGCAGGTCTATGACCTTGATGCCCACGAATGGCGCCAGCACACCGCCCAGACCGTAAACCAGCAGATTGCGTCGGAGTAGCGCGGCGGCTCCCAACGGACGGAACGTCACGCCACGCAGGGCAAGCGGGACCAAGCCCACGATGATGAGCGCGTTGAAGATCACGGCCGACAGCACTGCACTGGTCGGCGACGCGAGGCCCATGATGTTGAGGGCCGACAGCGCCGGATACGTGGAGACGAACGCCGCCGGAATGATCGCGAAATACTTTGCGACATCATTAGCCGTGCTGAACGTGGTCAGTGCACCACGGGTCATGAGCATCTGTTTTCCGGTCTCCACGATCTCGATGAGTTTCGTGGGATTGCTGTCGAGGTCCACCATGTTGCCAGCTTCCTTGGCGGCCTGCGTCCCGGAGTTCATGGCGACCGCAACGTCTGCTTGTGCCAGCGCGGGCGCATCGTTGGTGCCATCACCGGTCATGGCCACCAGATGACCTTCGGCCTGATAGCGACGGATCAGCGAGAGCTTGTCTTCCGGTGTCGCCTGCGCGAGAAAGTCATCGACGCCGGCTTCAGCCGCGATGGCGGCCGCGGTCAACGGATTGTCGCCGGTAATCATCACCGTGCGAATGCCCATGCCACGTAGTTCGGCGAACCGTTCACGGATGCCGCCTTTCACGATATCCTTGAGCTCTACCACACCCAGCACCTGTTGTGCTTCGAGTACCAGTAGTGGTGTGCCCCCTGCGCGTGCAATGCGTTGCACCGTTGTATCCACATCGGGAGCGAGCACGCCACCTGACGCGCGCGTGATGGCATCGACGGCCCCTTTCCTGATGTGGCGCCCTTCGACATCCACACCACTCATGCGAGTTTCGGCACTGAAAGGGACAAACGTTGCTGACGACGGCGACAATTCACGCGCTCGCAATCCATGGCGCTCCTTGGCGAGCACCACGATGCTGCGACCTTCCGGCGTCTCATCCGCCAGTGAAGCCAATTGCGCGGCTTCCGCGAGATGGTCAGGCTTCACTCCAGCGGCTGGGTGAAATGCCACCGCCTGACGATTGCCGAGTGTGATGGTGCCGGTCTTGTCGAGCAACAGCACGTCGACATCACCTGCGGCTTCGACCGCACGACCACTCGTCGCAATGACATTCTTGCGGATCATGCGATCCATGCCTGCGATACCAATGGCCGAGAGCAGGCCGCCGATCGTGGTAGGAATGAGACACACCAACAACGCCACCAGCACAGTGATGGTAACCGGCGTACCACGACCGGTCTCCTGCACACTCCATGCGGACATCGGGAGCAAGGTTGCTACTGCAAGCAGAAACACCAGGCTGAGCGCCGCCAGCAGGATCTCAAGTGCCACTTCGTTCGGAGTTTTGCGGCGCGTACCTGCTTCAATGAGGCCGATCATGCGATCGAGAAAACTCTCCCCCTGATTGGCCGTGACGCGTACGACCAGCCAATCGGAGAGCACACGCGTTCCACCTGTCACGGCCGAACGATCACCACCGCTTTCGCGAATGACTGGTGCGCTCTCTCCGGTAATGGCACTCTCGTCCACCGAAGCCACACCATCGATGATCTCGCCATCGGCGGCAATGGTTTCTCCTGCGGCCACATGAAACACATCACCCTTCACCAGGGATGTGGCGGGAACCACCGAGTAGTCGAGCACCGACGGTGGTGCATTGAGTCGTCGCGCCATCAGTGATACACGACTGGCCCGCAATGCATCGGCCTGTGCACGGCCACGACCCTCCGCCAGCGCTTCAGCGAAGTTTCCGAACAACACGGTCAACCACAGCCACACCGAAATCGCGGCGGCGAATACCGCGTCTCCCTGGAGGTTGGTGGTTGCCAGTAGTGTGGTGAGCACGGCGCCAACCCACACCACCATCATCACCGGATTCCGGCGCATCACTCGCGGATGCAGTTTGCGAACCGCTTCGCGAAGGGCAATCCTGATATCTGCGCTTCGCTCGGTCCTTGTCGTTTGTGTCATTTCAGACTCCCCCCACGAGTTGCGCGTGCGATTGCAGCTGGGACTGCAGTTGCAGCTGTTCGGCGATAGGGCCGAGCGCCAATGCCGGGATGAAGGTGAGTGCGCCAACCAGCAGCACGGTGCCGATGATCAGCACGACGAAAACCGGTCCGGTGGTGGGAAGGGTGCCGGGGCCTGGGGCCACCGCACGTTTGTTGGCCATCGATCCAGCGAGGGCGAGCACTGGCACGATCACGAAGAGACGGCCGATCCACATGGCAATACCGAGCAGCAGGTTGTACCAGGTAGCGTTGCCACCAAGTCCACCAAACGCGCTGCCGTTGTTGTTGGCGGCACTCGAGAGTGCGTAAAGCACTTCGGATAGCCCGTGCGCGCCGCGATTGAAGATCCCCGCCTGACCGGCTGCTGTGCCCAGCGACGCCGCGGTGCCGATGAGCACGAACGCACTTGGCAGCAACACCACCAGCGCGGCGAGTTTGATGTCCCGCGCTTCGATCTTCTTGCCCAGATACTCCGGTGTACGACCGACCATCAAACCGGCCAGAAAAATTGCCAGCATGACAAAGACCAGCATGCCGTAGAGACCGGAGCCTACACCGCCAAACACCACCTCTCCCAACTGCATGAGCCACATCGGGAAGAGGCCACCCAACGGCGTGAAGGAGTCATGCATGGCATTGACCGATCCATTCGACGCGGCGGTGGTTACCACGGACCAGATCGCGGAACTCGCAGTACCGTACCGCACCTCCTTGCCTTCCATATTGCCGCCGGATTGCATGGCGTCCGCCTGCATCATCACACCAGCGTCGTGGAGTCGTGGCGTACCGATCTGTTCTGCTGCGATCGTGGGCAATGCGCAGGCAATCAGGATGATGGTCATGGCCGACAGAATGGCCGTGCCTTGCCTGCGATCGCCCACCAGATGACCAAACGCCACACACAGTGCTGCTGGTAGCAGGATGATGCTGACGACCTGCAGCAGATTACTGAGCGGAGTAGGGTTCTCGAGTGGATGCGCGGAATTGGCGTTGTAGAATCCGCCGCCATTCGTGCCGAGTTGCTTGATCGCGATCTGCGATGCAACCATGCCGAGCGGGATCTGCTGACCGTGCGCGGTACTGTCGTTCAGAACCGTTGCTTCGGCGACCGTCGCTTCGACGGTGGTGACCTGACGACTTGCTTCGACTGTCTGCGGTACTCCCTGCCAGACGAGCAGCAGCGCCAGGACAAAAGAGAGTGGAAGCAGGAGGTACAGCGTGATGCGCACGATATCGGCCCACGCATTGCCGAGCATTCGTGTCTGGCGCCGTACAAGGCCGCGTACGAGTGCTGCCAGCACCGCGGTACCGACCGCTGCGGACAGGAAGTTCTGCATGGTGAGACCAATGGCCTGCGTCAGCGTGCTCATGGTGCTCTCGCCGCCATAGGCTTGCCAGTTCGTATTGGTGGCGAAGCTGATGGCGGTGTTGAGCGCGAGCAGCGGTGCCAGCCCACCAAGACCGTCGCCATTGAGCGGCAGCACCCCCTGCAGACGCAGCAGGGCATAGAGCAGCAGCGTCCCCAATGCGGTGAGCGATACCACGACACCGGCGTAGGCCGTCCAGGTCATGTCGTGTGTGGCGTCGACACCGAGCAATCGGTGGATGCCGCGTTCGAGTCCAGCCAATGGCAATGGACGATTGCCTGGCTCGAGTACTCTGGCCGTCCATTTGCCGAGAGGAAATGCCAGAGCGAGCGTGAGACCCAGCACAAGCGTCAGCTCGATCAGCGCATGAGGCGAAAGCGCGTTCATTCGAGCACCTCCGGCGCCAGCAAGGCCACCAGCAAGTACACGAAGAGGGCAATCGCCACGATGGCGACGATTCCGTAGAGCAATGTCATACGCTCCTCACAACCGCTCGAGGAGATGACGGAACGCCAGCGTGGCGGCGACAAGAGCCGCCAGTACGGCGAGTGCGATCAGATCGGACAACAACAACGAAGGCTCCGGATGAAGGACATCCGAAGCCTCGTATTTGCTCGATCAATTCGGGGTCAATGTTCTGCCCCGGGATATCAGGATTGTATCAAGACGGTTCGTGCGTGAGCAGATAGCCGTACACGGCGCGTTTCATTTCGCCAACATACTCCCGGCGTTCGGCCGCGTCTGCGACCAGCATGAGCTCCGCCACACCACCCCCGATGGTCTTGAACACCTTGAGGCGACGCTCCAGAGCATCGGCGCTGACGTGTGGATCGCGAACGCGGAGCGCGCTTCGCATGGCGTCGTCCAGCGTGGGATCGTCCTTGGCGTGCTTGTGTTGAGCCGACGGACCATCAGCTGCGCCCAACACGAAGGCGGCCGGTCGCTGCTCGACGAAATCGGCCAACGGGGACATCAGCCGATCCACGAATTCCTTGAGCGGCAGGTGCGCGCCTGACTCGACCGCCGCGCGAATCGCCACTCGCACGACTTTGCCTTCTTCCTCATGACGCGCCCGCAACGCGGCAATGATGGCGTCCTTGGTGGGGAAGAAGTGGTAAATGGATCCGACGGATGATCCCGCTCGCTTGGCAATCTCCTGAATGGATGAGGTCGCCATGCCAACCTCCATGAACAACTGCTCGGCGGCGTCGAGGATCTCGTCCATCCGCTTGCGTCCACGCTCCTGGCGCGGGGACCGGGGGGTCACCACAGGGGATGATTCGTTCATATCCGCAAAATGGAGCAAACTGTCACAAAAGTAAAGTGTGTATTCTAGGCTTGACGTACTAGTCAGTGTGTTCTAAATATTAAAAGTCGAACGCAGTTTCTAGTTCACTTATTCCAGTCCAATCGTGCGTCACCCTCCACACTCAGCGCTCGAAACGAGCACGCGTCGCCGCAGTACGTCGTGCGTGTTTGTAACTGCTTACATGAATACCGCTGGTGCCGTTCTGGCTTTCACGCTCGCCATGACGCCCGCTCGCACGGCCTATGCACAAACGGCTGTCACCTGCACGCGCCCCATCGCGCAGGACTGTGCCACCACCAGTGGCCCGGTGCGCGATCTCACCATGGCAGATGCGGTCGCCATGGGAGCGAAGCTGAACGAAGACGTCGGTATCGCGCGCTCACAGCTGCGCACCGCGCAGGCGCAGATCTCGTCTGCACGATCGACGCTCTTCCCGCAGTTGTCAGCGCAACTCAATTACTCGCGCGCTATTCGCCAGCCATTTCAGTTGGGCGGCGTCAGCATTCCCGACAGCCTGAACTTTTCTCCGGACTCGACGCGCTCCATTCTCGAGCGTCTGTCCTATCTCGAGCGTCGAACACCGAGTGCCGCGCTTGGCGCCCTCGGTGGACTGTTCTCGAATGTGCCACTCGGTCAGGCCAATACCTACATGGGCACGCTCAATGTTAGTCAGTCCGTGTTTGACTGGCGTGCCGTCGCGGGACTCAAGGCTGCGCGTGAAATCGAGGGTGTGCAGCGGTCGCAGCTGTCCGACCGCTCGCTCGACGTGATTCTGCAGATCGTCATTGCCTACAACACGGCCGTGCTCAACGAGCGCCTCGCCAACATTGCCACGTCGGCCTATGAAGAGGCCGATCGGCAGTACGAGCAGGTTCGGCTTCGGGAGGCGGCGGGCAATGCCTCGCGACTCGATGTGCTTCGTGCCTCGGTGGATCGCGATAATCTCGAGCCACAGCGCGTGCAGGCACTCAACGCACGCGATCTGGCCGCGCTCAATCTCAAGCGGCTGATCGATCTGCCACTCGCCACGCCGGTACGTCTCGTGGACTCGCTGGCTATTGATCAGTTCCGTCCGGCCTCCGAGTCGTCGCTCGACGCCATCGCGCGTGACGTGACGCGCCGCCGGCCGGCTCTCGATATCGCGCGGCGCCAGGTCACCATCAACGAGCAGCGGGTTGCGGCTGCTCGTGCCGCATCACTGCCAACCGTCTCACTCACCGGTGCATTTGGCAAGCAAGGCTTTCCCGCCGCCGGACTTCCGGCATGGGGGGATCTCCTCGATAGCTGGACGGTCGGCGTTGGCGTGAGTGTCCCGATCTTCAGCGGCGGTCAGCGTAGCGCCGATGTGCAGTTGGCGCGTGAGCAGGTTCGTCAGTCGCAGTTGCAGCTCTCACAGGCAGAGAAGCAGGCCACACTCGACCTCACGCAGCAGCGCGCAGAAATCGGTCGCGCGCAGGCGGCCATTGCCGCGCGCCGTCAGACAGCGCGCCAGGCTTCGGAGTCCTATGAGCTGACCCTGCTCGCCTATGAAAAGGGCAATACCACATCGCTTCAGGTCAGTGATGCGCGACTGCAGTGGCGACAGGCGCAGGCCAATGAAGCGCAGGCGGTTTTTGACTACATCAGTGCCCTGTCGCGCTTTCTGCGCGCCGCCGGCGTGGCTCCCACACCGGAACTGCTTGCTGATCCTGCGGCTGCCTTGTCGGGAGGTATGCGATGAGCCTCCGCACTCCATCTCGTGACTTCCCACTGTTTCAACTCAACACTCCAAACTCTCTCGGATCGGTCGTCGTGAAGTCCAATAGCCTGCTGGTGCGTCGTGATTGGCGTGTAGTACCCGTGCTGCTCGTATCCGCTGTGCTTGCCGCCTGTGGTGGTGACAAGACGGGAGCAGCCAGCGTGGATAGTGCGGCCGTGGCTTCTGCCTCCGTGGACAACGACGCGGCCAATGCCACCTTGACCCTTGGTGCACGTGATGTCGCGCCGGTGGTATCCCGCGCCGTCGCCAGTGGCGTGGAAGTCACAGGTTCGCTCGATCCGGCCGAACGTGTGGAGATCAAGGCGCAGATTGCCGGGCAGCTTGGACGTGTGAGTGTCGAGCGCGGTACCGCAGTGCGCCGCGGGCAGGTGCTGACGGCATTCGAATCGGGTGCCATGCGCGCGCAGGTGGCCAGCGCTGAAGCTGCCCTGGCGGCGCGCGAACGTGATCTCGTAGCCATCGACACGCTCTACAAGCGTGGTGCAGCCTCGCAGCAGGATTTCGTCAATGCGGGTGCGGCCCGGGATGCGGCGCGCGCGCAATTGGCGCAGGCGCGTGAAACGCTCGATCGCGCGAATATCATCTCGCCAATCGGCGGTCAGGTCAGCGAAAAAATCGTATCGAGCGGTGAAGCCGTGCAGTCTGGCGCACGTCTCTTCACCATCGTCAATGCCGACGAACTCGAACTCGCCGGACATATTGCGGCTGTTGATGCCGCGCGAGTGCGTGTGGGTCTGCCGGTTCGGCTGACACTCGAATCCTACCCTGGTCGCACACTGAATGGCCGCGTGGATCGTGTCGATCCCGTCGCCGATCCGGCCACGCGTCAGGTCACCGTCTACATCCGCGTCGACAATCGTCGCGAGCGGGTCGTCGCCGGTCTTTTTGCAACCGGTCGTATTCAGGTGAGCGCTAGCACGTCGAACAGTGCAGCTGCGAACGACAAGATGTTGGCGGTTCCGGTCGTTGCTGTGCGCACCGAAGGAAAAGAACAGGTCGTGTATGTCGTGGACGGCACGCATCTCCGTCGTCAGGTGGTTACGGTGGGCGCCCGCGATTCCGAGTCTGGTCTGATCGAAATCCGCTCCGGTCTCACCGATGGTGCCATGGTGTTGGTGGCTCCCGGCGGTTCACCGCGTGATGCCATGCCGGTGCGCATCGCGTCCACCGGAGGCAATCCGTCATGAGCGACCATATGCGCGACACGACAGACGGAACGACGCAGGCGTCGCGCGAAGCCGAAGAGCAGGACGTCCGCAAGAACGCCGGTGGATTGATCGGTGTCGCCATCAATCAACCGGTGTTCACCACCATGATCATGGTTGGACTCATGGTGCTCGGACTCTTCTCGTTCCGACGTCTCGCCGTCGACCAGTTCCCTGATGTATCGATTCCCATCGTGTCCATCCAGACCACCTGGACGGGCGCCAGCACGGAATCGGTGGAGCGTGATCTCACCAAGCGTATCGAAGAAGCGGTGAACCCCACGAGTGGAGTGGACAAGATCACCTCCACATCGCTCGAAGGTGTGAGCTCCATCGTCGTGCAGTTCAAGCTCGGCACGAACATCGATGCCGCCACGGCGGATGTGCGCTCCAAGATCGAACAGATTCGTCGCGAGCTGCCAACGGACATCGATCCACCCGTGGTGCAGCAGTTCGACCCGGCCGACCAGCCCATTGTGTCGCTGGCGCTCGCGTCGGATTCACTCAGTATCGGTGCTCTCACCACGCTCGCCGATGGCGACATCCGTCGCGCGCTTGAAGGTGTGGACGGTGTCGGCCGCGTGCAGATTACCGGTGGTCTGGCCCGTGAAGTCCAGGTGCTGCTTGATCCGGCGGCGATGCAGGCACGTGGGGTCACGGTATCTGAGGTCATGACGGCACTGCGTCAGCAGAACCTCGATATCCCAGCCGGTCGTGTAGAGGAGGCGAATCGCGAAGCCATCGTGCGTGTCGTGGGTAAGATTCGCGATCCGGAGCAGTTTTCGCGTGTGATTGTGGCGCAGCGTCCGGGTGGTGCCGTGCGTCTTGGTGATCTCGCGACCGTATCGGATAGCACCGAAGAGGCGCGCAGTATGGCGCTGGTGGACGGACGGCGTGCCGTTGGTATCGATCTGCTCAAGGTGGCCGGCGGCAATACGGTTGCTGTGGCCGACGGTGTACAGCGTGCGCTCAAGCGACTCGAAAGCACGCTCCCGGCGAGCGCCAAGCTCTCCGTCGTACGCGACAACTCCGTCACCATCCGCCAGTCGGTCGACTCGGTAGAGCACGAACTCATTCTCGGTGCCATCCTCACGGTGGCCATTGTGTTCCTGTTCCTCAACGACGGACGCGCTACCACCATCACGGCACTGTCGTTGCCCGTGTCCGTGGTCAGTACGTTCATTCTGTTCGCCGTTCTTGGCTTCACGCTGAATATCATGACCCTGATGGCGCTGTCGCTGTCGATCGGTATCCTGATCGACGACGCCATCGTGGTCATTGAGAACATCGTGCGTCGACGCGAGCTCGGTGAAGGACCCTACGTCGCGGCCTTCCGCGGCACCAAGGAAATCTTCCTGGCCGTAATGGCCACCACGCTCACGCTGGTCGCGGTGTTCGTGCCGGTTGCCTTTATGGGCGGCATCATCGGCAAGTTCTTCTTCGAGTTCGGTATGGCCATCGCCTGGGCCGTCCTCGTTTCGCTGCTCGTATCATTCACGCTGGTACCCATGCTGGCCGCCCATTGGAGCGGTGGCGCGGGCCACACGGCGCACGTGCACAACTCAGGCCTCACATCCCGCAATCCGGTAACGCGACTGATCGCGCGACTCAATCTCGCGCTCGACCGAATTGCCCGCGCCTATCGCAAGATCATCACGTGGGCGCTTGGCCATCGTCTCACGACGCTTGGCATTGCTGGTGCGAGCTTTGTTGGCGCGTTGGCACTCTTCCCGCTCATCGGCGGTGCCTTCCAGCCAGCTCAGGACTCCTCGGCCTTCATGGTCACGTTCAAGACACCGGTCGGCTCATCGCTCGCCTACGGTGAAAGCAAGGCGCGCGAAGTAGCAGAAGTGCTGCGTGGTCTTACGGGTGTCGACTACACCTACGCCACCGTTGGCGCTGGCGTGACGGGCTCAGTTACTCGCGGTGATGTCTACGTGAAGCTCGTGCCACGTGATCAGCGCGCCTATACGCAGATGCAGCTCATGGCCGAAGCGCGCACGGCACTGACACGCATCTATGGGGTTGAGGCGTCGGTGCTGGAGGACGGCGGACTTGGTGGTGCTGTCAAACCACTGCAGATCGCCGTGCGTGGTCCCGATGTCGTTCGATTGCAGGAACTGTCGGCGCAGGTCATGAAGGAAGTGCAGCAGGTGCCAGGTGCCATCGAAGTCGAATCGTCGCTCGGTGATCCAAAGCCCGAGCTGCGATTGCAAGTCGATATCGACAAGGCCAGCGATCTCGGTCTCAATGCCAGCGTACTCGCCAGCACGATTTCTCCGCTGCTCGCTGGACAGACGGCCACGACGTGGGAGGATCCGACGGGCGAATCGCATGATGTCGTGGTGCGACTGCCGGCCGCCGCGAGAACCACGGCTGATCGCATTGCATCGTTGCCCATTGCCACCACTCGCACGCGCGAAGGTGTGGCAGGAACGATCACCGTTCCGTTGGGTGATGTTGCCGCGCTGCAGGAAGGTGTCGGGCCGGCACAGATCGACCGCGAAGCATTGGCACGTGTTGCGACGATCGCCGCCAATCTCGCGCCCGATGCCAACCTCAGCGACGTCTCGAGTGCCATTCAGCAGCGCGTGAGTGGCATGACACTGCCTGCGGGCTACACGGTGTCCTTGGGCGGTGACACGGAACAGCTGCAGGAAACGGCCGGCTACGTAGTTGAGTCACTCGTGCTCGCCATTGTGCTCATCTATCTCGTGCTGGCGTCGCAGTTCGGTTCGTTCGTACAACCATTGGCCATCATGGCATCGGTGCCGCTGGCGCTCATTGGTGTGCTACTGGGTCTCCTGATCACCGGCGACACGCTCAACATCATGAGCATGATCGGTGTGATTCTTCTGGTGGGCCTCGTGGTCAAGAACGCGATCCTGCTCATCGACAACGCGAATCAACGTCGCCGCGAAGGGATGGACATGCGCACGGCGCTCATCGAAGCCGGAGAAGTGCGATTGCGCCCGATTCTCATGACCACACTGGCCATGATTGCCGGCATGATTCCGGTGGCGTTGGGCACCGGTGAAGGCGGCGAGTTCCGGGCTCCTATGGGACGTGCTGTAATCGGTGGCCTTATCACCTCCACAGTGCTCACGCTGCTCGTTGTGCCGGTGGTCTATACCTACTTCGAGCAGATGGGTGCCTGGGTGTCACGCAAGATCACGGGTGCGCAGGTCGCCAATCCAATGGGTTCGGCGACACTGACACCAGAAGTCGGAGACTGATCATGGCAGCCGTGTTCCGCACACAATCGCGTGCACGCACATCATCCGTGCGCGAGCGTCTGTTGGCCGCGGCTGCGCAGGTGTTTGCGTGCTACGGTGCGGCGGGTGCAACCACCCGCCGCATTGCGGCCGAGGCGCACGTCAATGAGGTAACGCTGTTTCGGCATTTCGGCAGCAAGGAGGCGCTGCTCGACGCCGCCGTGCAGGCATCCGTGCAGCACTTACCCACAGCACCGTTGCCAACTGAACCGGAGGAGCCGCTCACGGAAATCACGGCATGGTGTGAAAACGAGATGCAACGCCTTGGCGGAGCCGGGGGGCTGCTTCAGCATTGTTTCGCGGAATCCGTGCTACGGCCAGAGCAGGGGATGCAGGCTGGTGATGTGATTCTCGATTTGCACACGGCGCTGCATCGCTATGTCGAGGCGTTACAGCGGAGCGGACGAGCCGTGAATACCGCATCGGTCACCGCGGCTGTGGCTATGCTGGTGTCCGTACTGGTCTCCGATGCCCTCGGCCGCGAGCAGATGGACCGCATGTTCCCGCCGCGCAATGAATCGGCACACGCCTACTCACAGGCATTTCTGCGGTTGCTGGATGTCCGTGAGTCACACATCGCGGTCTAGTGGCAATCCAACTGGCGGTCCAACTGGCAGTCATCCTCACTATACTGTGAACGGGAATCGCACTTACGAGGCTGACCGATGGGCGAGATTGTCAACGAAGTCATTGTCATCCTGATCCTGTTGGTCCTGAACGGCATCTTCTCCATGTCGGAGCTTGCCGTCATGACCGCCAGGAAATCGCGTCTCGAGCATCGCGCGGAAGAGGAGGGGGACGCTGGCGCCCGCGCCGCGCTGGAGCTGGCTGCACACCCCACCGCATTTCTGTCGACCGTGCAGATGGGCATCACGCTGGTTGGTGTTTTGGCCGGAGCATTCGGCGGTGCCGGTATTGCGGAAGTCCTTGCCACACAAATCGCACTGGTGAGTTGGCTCGCGCCCTACGCGTCGACGTTGGCATTCGGTCTGGTTGTCGCCGCCATCACCTATCTCTCGCTGATCATCGGCGAGCTGGTACCCAAGAACATTGCGCTGAGCAATCCGGAGCGAGTGGCATCACTCGTGGCGCGTCCGATGCGTGCCATTTCACGCGTTGGCGGACCCGTGGTTCGTGTACTCACCAACACCACGAACTTCGTGCTCCGCATACTTGGTCTTGGCGCGGCAGCCGAACCGGGCGTCACCGAGCAGGATATCCGCGCTATGGTGGAGCAGGGGACGGAGTCGGGCGTGGTGCAGGCCGTCGAACACGAGATCGTAGAGAACACATTCCGTCTGGGTGATCGCACCGTCGAATCAATCATGACGCCACGGCCCGATGTCTTGTGGGTCGATGTTGCCGATTCCAATGACGCACTCCGGGTGCAAATCGCGGAGGCGGCGCGCGAACGATTCCTCGTCTGTGATCAGGACATCGATACCGTGATCGGCGTGATGTTCGCGGAAGATCTCGTGGTGGCGGCCGCTGCCGGTGATGACATTGCCGACAAGACCGTGCTACGTCGCCTTGTGCGCACACCGCTATACGTGCCCAAGTCCATTGCTGTCTTCGAGTTGCTCACAACATTCCGCTCAGCCCGTCAGCATACGGCCGTCGTGCTCGACGAGTATGGCGATGTGGCCGGCCTCGTCACACTTGAGAATCTGCTGTCAGCGCTGGTGGATGACGTCCCCGATTCCGCGACAAGCGCTGAGTCCGAATACATGCGACAGGCGGACGGTTCATGGAACATCGATGGCGCAACTCCGCTCGATGAAGTGCAGGCACGTCTCGATCTGCAACTGAGCGAGTCGGAGCGCAATGAAGTGGTGACGCTGGGCGGATTCGTTATGGATCGACTGGGGCGACTGCCGCGGGAGGGCGACACATTTGCGTGGGACGGCCGCCGGGTGAGCGTGCTACGCATGCGCGGGCGACGAGTCGATCGTGTACTGATTGAGCCCACTACACGGGCTTCCTGAGAGGGCCGTGTGTCAGTCGCTCGGCTGACCGGCAACATCCGAGTGCGTGGACAGCGCGCCAAGAATTCGGCAGTCACTGACCGAGAGTCCGCCTGAGCATCGGGCAATTACCCCAGCGAGTGCATCTCGCAGTCCGCGTAGCTGCGCGAGCTTTTCGTCCACCTGAGCCAGGTGGGCACGCGCCATCGCATCCACATCATCACAAGAACGACGTGGGTCGCCGTCGCTGATCGCCAGCAACGCGCGCACCTCCGTAAGGCTGAATCCCAGATCACGGGCACGGCGCACAAATGACAGCCGCTCCACGTCCGCTTCACCGTATGTGCGATAGCGACCGGATCCGCGGCGTACCGGTCGTGGCGACACACCCTCCCGCTCGTAGTAGCGAATGGCTTCCGGCGTGCAGCCGGTCCTCTCCGCCAGCATGCCGATGGTGAGCTCAGGCTCCGTTTGCGCGCTGGTGCTTGGCAATGACTCTCCCTTGACCTTGTAGTGACTACAAGGTGTAGCATTGACGTTCCCAATGGCAGCGTCTCCAAGCGTCTTCCCTATGCTCGATCGATCCGCCCGATCCATGAACCCAAACGCTCTGTCACGCGCGCTGGTACTGGCGACGCTGCTGTTGAGCGGTGTATCCGCCGAGTCTTTGCAGGCTCAAGCCGGTGCTCCCACCGATTCAGCGTCGGTGACGGTACGTGTGCGAGCCGACTCTGCGGGTGTTGTTCCCGTTCCGATGGTGACCGTTCGCTCAGGTTCTGTATCCGTGCGCACCAATGCGCAGGGTGATGCTCGACTGCGGCTCACCAGCGGATCGCACGTGGTGATTGCCGCACGCGTCGGATTTCGGCCAGACTCGGTGACGCTCACACTGCGCACCAATGGTGATACGACTATCCTGCTGGTGCTTCGCGAACAGCACGCGGAAGCCGAAGCTGTAGTTGTGTCGGCCACGCGCGGCGAACGGCGGGTGGAAGATACGCCGATTCGTGTGGAAGTGATCGATGAAGAAGAAATCGCCGAAAAGGTGACCATGTCACCCGGCGATATCGCCATGATGCTCAATGAAACGGGCGGTTTGCGGGTGCAGGCCACCAATCCGTCGCTTGGTGGTGCCAACGTGCGCATCCAGGGTCTGCGCGGACGCTATGCGCTGCTACTTGCCGACGGACTCCCCTTGTACGGCGCACAGGCCGGTGGCCTTGGCCTGCTGCAGATTCCACCGGTGGATCTCGGGCGCGTGGAAATCATCAAGGGCACGGCGTCGGCGCTGTACGGCAGTTCTGCACTGGGTGGTGTGATCGATCTCGTCAGCCGGAGACCCGGAGGCGAAGCGGAACGCACCATGCTGGTAAATCAGACATCGCGTGGCGGCACCGATGCGGTGTTCTTTGGCAGCGCACCACTGAGCGAGAGGTTTGGTGCGACGCTGTTGGCGGGTGCGCATACGCAGCGTCAGAACGATCTCGATAGCGATGGATGGACCGACATGCCAGGCTACACTCGGGCTGTGGTTCGTCCGCGATTCTACTTCGACAACAAGCGAGGCGGCACTGCCTTCCTCACCGGCGCATTCACCGCGGAAGATCGTGATGGCGGCACACTGGAAGGTCGTAGTGCGCCCGGTGGTGGTTCATACGTCGAATCCCTTCGTACGCGACGTGCCGATGTCGGCGGACTCGCGCGGTTTGTGGGAAGCCAGGAACAGCCGTTGTTCGGTGTGGGTGCATTGAGCAGCGCCATACTCACGCTGCGTGGGTCCGGTGTGGAGCAGCGGCATCACCACAACTTTGGTTCGGTGCTCGAGGACGATCGTCATCGCACATGGTTTGGCGAGGCGGCGCTAGCTATTCCGCGAGGACGTGCCACATGGATTGCCGGCGCGGCATTTCAGCAGGAGTCGTACGATGCCACGCAGGTGCAGGGCTTCGACTACACCTACGCCATTCCAGCGGCTTTTGCGCAGCTCGATGTTGACGTGCGTTCGTGGCTCGCGCTGTCCACGAGTGCGCGTGTCGATGCCCACAGTGACTACGGCACCTTCGTGAATCCGCGCGTGTCGTTGCTGGCACGTCGCCCCAGTGAAGGGGCGTTTGCCGGGTGGACCACACGCCTCTCCGCTGGAACGGGAGCCTATGCGCCAACACCGTTCGTGGAAGAGTCCGAGGTCACTGGACTCACGCCCATGCAGCCACTGCGTGATCTGGTGGCCGAACGTGCCACCAGCAGCTCTCTGGATGTGGGTGGACCACTCGATGTGTCTTTTGGCGCGCTGCAGTTCAATGCCACGCTGTTTACATCGCGCGTGACCAGCCCCTTGCAGGTGGTGACCACGCACTCGGTTGGCATGCCACTGTATCCACGCATTGCGCTCGCCAATGCGCCCGGTGCCACCCACACCTGGGGCAGTGAATTGCTGCTCCGCCTCGAGCGATCATTGAGCGGCGAGCCCGCCGACGAGGCAAAGGCATATGAGGAATCCGGCCACGATGAGCGCGAAGGTGGGCACGAAGGCGAACACGAAGGTGCCGTGCTCCGTGTGACGGCAAGCCACACCTGGCTCAACTCGACCGAGTGCGATCTGAATTCAGAGGCGGCAATGAACGGCACGCTACGGGTGGCCTGCGCCCGTCATGCGGTCGCGCTCACCCCGCGTCATGCGGTTGGCGTGGTCACCACCATCGAACAGGAAGGCAAGAGCCGGGTGGGACTCGAGTTGTACTACACCGGCCGTCAGCGTCTCGACAACAATCCGTACAGGACGGAGAGCAAGCCCTATCTCATTGTGGGGCTGATGGGTGAGCGCGCGGTCAAGACACGCGCTGGAACGGCCCGGTTCTTCCTCAATCTCGAAAATCTCACCAACGTGCGTCAGACGCGGACCGATCGCCTCGTTCTTCCAACACGTGGCAATGGTGGTCGATGGACCACCGATGCATGGACCGATCTGGCCGGATTCACGGTGAATGGCGGGGTACGCTGGACCTGGTAGGGTATGGGGTAGGGTCGGGGGTCAAGAAGGGGATACGCGGGGGTGGATTTGTGATTTAGGTCCGACTGTCCTAATCTGACGGCCATTCGACGTCGTGACAGAACGGCCTAACCCGAGGTAATGTGGTGTACATCTTCGCCGCCTGACCTCCGCCCGCATCCATGCAGAGCCCAACACTTCCGGCCTCCAGGCCGACCACGTCACTCATCATCGCCACGTACAACTGGCCTGCTGCTCTCGACGTGATTCTGCGCAGTGTGCGTGCGCAGCATGTGTTGCCCGACGAAGTGTTGGTTGCTGATGATGGCTCCGGAGATGCAACGCGTTTGGTGGTGGTGCAGCACCAAACGGATTTCCCGGTGCCACTCAAGCATGTGTGGCATGAAGATCAGGGCTTTCGATTGGCGGCTATTCGCAACGAAGCCATTCGGCAAGCGCAGGGCGACTATGTCTTGCAGATCGATGGCGACATCGTGTTGCATCCGCGTTTTGTCGAAGCGCATGCGGCGTTCGCGCGCCGTGGGACATACGTGCAGGGCAGTCGTTGCATGATGAGTCAGGAACGTACCGCGAGAATGTTGCAGGATCTGGAGCCAAAAGTTTCGCTGTTCCAGTCCGGTTTGAAGAATCGACTCAATGGTCTCTACATGCCGATGCTGTCGTCATTGGTGCGCGGCCCCAGTGATCCCGATCGCCGTACGCGTGGTTGCCACATGGCGTTCTGGCGTTCCGACCTGCTGGCCGTGAACGGTTACGACGAGCGCTTCGAAGGATGGGGACGCGAGGACAGTGAAATGGCGGCGCGTCTCATTCACGCGGGCATTCGGCGGCGCAACTTCAAGTTCGGTGCGGTCGCTTTTCACTTGTGGCATCCCGAGGCAACGCGCGCGGCGTTTCCAGCCAATCATGAGCGCTACGTCGCAACGATCGAGAAGCGGAGCTGCTGGTGTGATGTGGGTCTGCTTCGCCCGTCTGGTGCACGCAAGCAATTGCTCGCTGTCTGACCGCCTTCGTCGGATTCGATTGTTGTCGTGTTTACAACAATTCGGGGCAATTTAGACGACTCCGAAACATTGGGGCCTACTACAGGGGCAGGAGCCTGAAGACGATTGATCTAGTTACTCGGACCTGTTGCTATGCTGCATTAGCCAAGGGCCACGACGATGCACAGAGAAGTGCAGCAGACGCGCAGGTGACATTTGAGTCCATATTAGAGAAAGTCGTTTGTATTCCTGCTCATTCCAATTGAATCTGACAAGCTCCGATACCGAAAAGCGACTCGGTGCTATCAACCGTTAGGGTGCGCATTGTATCTCCTTACCGCTGCTCTAAGTATTAATACAACGCGGGCGATCCATGAAATTAGGAAGTCTTCGGCTTTTTTTCGTAATATCTAAGTGATTCTAGGCAAACGTTATGACCTTCGTGGGCTGATGGCTTGCGTTACGTCATCAAAGGTGCCTAGTTCATGCAACATTTCGTTCATTCAGGCGTCTCAGTAAGGAGAGTATTTCCTTCATCGGGATACCTAGGAGGTCATATGGAAGAGAGACATGTAGCAATGGTCTTCGGCGAGGTGCTGGATGAGCTACATCAGAAAGGGCCTCACTTCCGGGCTGTTGTAGTCCTCAGCGTTGAAGCGGACCAATCATGCGCTATCCGGAACCTTTTGGAAAATCTCGGTGGGACTGTCCGCCGGTTTTTGCCTGAGATCGGTTCAATTTCGGCTGTCATCCCACTGCGCATTGTTGATACGTTGGCGAGCGCTCCGGGAGTCCTTTCTATCGATCTGGGCGGTAAGCTGACTCTAGCTTAGCGTCAGCGTCCACAAAATGATGTTCAAGGAGTAGCGCACGGCCTCGGCTGTGCGCTTTCTTGTTGAGATGTATGCTATTCGCGATTTGCTAGAGCTCGACAATGATGGACCGCAAGGCTTGAACGTTGCGGTGGCGCTTGTTGACTCAGGGGTTGATTTTTCACATCCCGACCTATGCACAGCATGTTTGCCCGAGAATTCTCAGAGTTTTCTGATTTGCCGAGAGCTGTTTGACGAGGACGGACACGGGAGTCACCTAGCTGGCATCATTGCCGGCTCCGGTGCTGTTGAGGCTTCTTTTACCGGCGTTGCACCGAAGTGTGTCGTGCATTCCCTGCGCGTTCACCGGAAGGGGCAATCCTTCGACGCTGATAACGCCGCCGCTGCGGTTCTTGAGGCGATACGGCTGAAGGCCGATATCATCAATCTCTCTTCTGGCCTTGTGGCAGATGGGAAACCACCTTGGATCTGGTCCGATCGACTGACCGACCTTGAGAAGGCGATAGAGAGGGCGATTGACGCGGGAATTTTGTGCGTGGTTGCCGCTGGCAACTCTGGCCCCGCTGCTGGAAGCATTTCCGTCCCCGCTGGACTACCCAGGGTATTGTCTGTCGGCTCTGTTGAATGGGATAGCCGACTCAGTCAGCACAGTTCGCGAGGGCCATTCAGGCGTAGCGCTGTACTCTCAAGGCGCTCAGAGCGCTACTGTGCGGTATCTGGTCCGACTATTCATCAGCGGAGAACCGAGTTCGCTAAGCCTGACCTTGTTTGTTTTGGAGAGCAGATAGCATCCGCTCGGGCAAGCTCTTCGGAGCTAGGTGAGCCAGGCGAGCAATACATCCCGCTCGGTGGGACCAGTCAAGCGACGGCTGCCGTTACCGGCCTCGCTACCCGCGCGCTTTCTCATTTGCGATCTGCTGGGGCGGACTTGGGTGATAACGCAGGGACCACGCTGAGGTCTCTGTTGATATCTTCCACGATACTGCCGCCAAGAGTTGATCGTATGGAGTATGGCTTTGGAGTACTAAGTTGGCCAAAGCTAAAGGACAATATCTCGCTCTATTTATCTGACGAAAACTACGCGAGTACTATCCGTAGAATGGTACCGCTACAGGTACTCGGGTAGTCACTGCCAGTACTAATCTTACTGTTGGGCTCGTCCAGAAAATTCGAGCCAAATGCGTGGTGTTCGCGATTCGGTCGATTCGAAATCGATCGCACAAAAAAACAAAAACCCGCCAACGATGAAATCGTTGACGGGCCTCTATTTACACAGTCGGGGCGACTGGATTTGAACCAGCGACCTCCTGCTCCCGAAGCAGGCGCTCTACCGGGCTAAGCTACGCCCCGTGCAACTCTCTGGTGCCACAAACTGCAACGCGCCTGGAAGGACTCGAACCTCCAACCTTCTGATCCGTAGTCAGATGCTCTATCCAATTGAGCTACAGGCGCAACGACCTACTCACCAGCGAACTGCACCCCTGCCTCGCGGCGCGGGACCGACAACCTAGTGGGTCAGCCCAGTGCTCGCTACTGCCGCACCGCCGCCACACTACCCTCAGGCACTACATGGGTCGTACAAGACTCGAACTTGTGACCTCCACGATGTCAACGTGGCGCTCTAACCAACTGAGCTAACGACCCAGACATCGAACTGCACCGGCAAGCCGGCCCTTCAGAGCGGGAAACGGGACTCGAACCCGCGACCCCAACCTTGGCAAGGTTGTGCTCTACCAACTGAGCTATTCCCGCAAACCTACACCCCACCGGGCTACCGTGCCCGAAGGGACCCGTACGCACCAACGCTGTCAGGGAAGACATCGTTACTGCCGACCGGGGATGGAGCCGAGGGGAATCGAACCCCTGACCTCTTGAATGCCATTCAAGCGCTCTCCCAACTGAGCTACGGCCCCGGCCGCAGTACCCGAAGGCCGGCGCCGTGGAGGCACGCGTCACCAAGGGTATCAGGAACGCGCAGTCTAGTTGGGTGTATGTCTCACGTCAAGCAGGACACGCAAAACGTACTGGCGAACCGTCGCTATTGTCGTATCTTGCATGGCTCCCCCCAAAGTGCGCGCCAAAAACGCAGCGACATGGACAGCCCAAATGGCCTGCCCACGTCATGCGGTGAACGGATCGCACACTTGAGGCGTAGGGGTAGGTATCGGCGCCGACGAGTGGCTGCCGACCACCAGCTGGAGGACTGCAGGTCGGTCCGTGTGTCAGCGTTATGCGAAAGCATGATGCTTCAGCAGGTTCTGTAACACGCACCATTCAGTTTTCTCTCGATCGGGACGCGGGTCGGTCCCAAGGTCTCATAGCACATCATGACTGAAGTCAAGCGGAAGCGCCGTCGTGCGGCCCCCGCGGGCATCGCGCCCAGCGAACCGGAGCGCGATATCCTCGATCAGTACCTCTACGAGGTGTCCACCTATCCGCTGCTTAAGGCCGCGGAGGAGATCGAGCTCGCCAAGAAGATCCGTGCGGGAGACCAGGACGCGCTCCAGGAACTCGTCAAGCGCAACCTCCGCTTCGTGATTTCCGTGGCCAAGAAGTACCAGAACCGCGGTCTGCCCCTCATCGATCTGATCGGTGAAGGCAACGTCGGTTTGCTCACGGCCGCTCGCAAATTCGATCCCGATCAGGGCGTCAAGTTCATCTCGTACGCCGTGTGGTGGATCCGTCAGGCCATTCTGTCGTCGCTCGCCCGTCAGGGCCGCACGGTCCGTGTGCCGCTCAACCGCACCGCCGACCTCTCGCGCATCATCAAGGCGTCAGAAATCCTGCGGCAGAAGCTGCGTCGTGAGCCCTCCCCCGAGGAACTCGCACAGGTGACCGGTCTGTCGGTCGATGTGGTGCAGTCGCTCGCCGCCCTCAATACGGGCGACGTCCGTCTCGATGCACCCATGGATCCCGATGGCGATCGTTCGCTCATCGAGCGCTTCGTGGCCGACGAAATGCCGGACACCGAAGAGGAGGCCATGAACCGCTTCCTCACCGACGAAATCGAGCAGGCACTCGGCACCCTGCCGCCGCGTGATGCCAAGGTGCTGCGTCTCTATTTCGGTCTCGAAGGTGGACGCGAGCATACGCTCGAGGAAATCGGCTCCATGCTCGGCGTCACTCGTGAGCGCGTGCGTCAGCTGCGTGACCGCGCCCTCAAGCGCCTCCGCGAGGGAGATGTGGGTCGGGCCCTCAGCAGCTTTGCTGCGTAAGACGGTCCCCGGGTTACTCAAAACTCAAAGCTTTTACTCAGAACCCGGAACTGCTCAGTTCCGGGTTCTGTGGTTCTGTGCTGGTCGTTGAGTCCGACCGACAACGGCCCTGTCGGATAACTGAACCGACATTAGATTTGTGATGCGATGATCGAACTCAAGAACGTCCATAAGGCTTTCGGCCCCAAGCAGGTGCTCAGTGGTTTCTCCCTCACCGTCGAAGACGGGGAGACCATGGTCATCATCGGCTTCTCGGGTACCGGCAAGTCGGTTGCCATCAAGCACATTGTGGGCCTGCTCGATCCCGATGCCGGCGAGGTGTGGGTCGATGGCAAGCGTGTCGATCAACTCGCACGAAAGGAGCTCTACGCGCTCCGCGGCAGCATCGGCTACGTCTTCCAGTTTGCTGCCCTCTTTGACTCCATGACCATCGGCGAGAATGTCGCCATGGGTCTGCGCAAGCAGGGGCAATTGACCGAAAAGGAGATTCTCACGCGGGTCGATGAGTCGCTTGCACTCGTCGATCTCCCCGATGTGCAGAATCGCATGCCCGCCGAATTGTCCGGCGGTATGCGCAAGCGGGTGGGCATTGCGCGCGCCGTGGCGCTGCGCCCCAAGTACATGCTGTATGATGAGCCCACCACGGGACTTGATCCGGTTACGTCGGCCACGATCGACAATCTCATGGTGCGCATGCGCGAGCAGCTGGGAGTGACCAGCATCGTCATCACGCACGACATGCGCAGCGCGTACACTGTTGGTACGCGTATCGCGATGCTGTACGAAGGTCAGGTGCGTCAGGTCGGAACAGTGGCCGAGATCAAGCGCACGCGTGACCCGATCGTTCGGCAGTTCATCGAGGGACGGGCCTCTGTCAGCGAAGACACACCGCTCCCCGGTTCGCACGAGGGTGAGAGTGAAGACCTCGATGCGTCAGATACCGTCAGCGGTGCACAAACGCTATGAGCACCGACGCCCGCGATCCACGCAAGCGTTCTTCACGGGCGAAGCTGGAGACATCGGCGGGCGGCGTCGTGTATCGCATGGAACAGGGTGAGCCCATGTTCCTGCTCATTCGCGACAGCTATCGGAACTGGGGATTTCCCAAGGGACATCTCGAATCGGACGAAGCGCCTGATGCTGCGGCCATGCGCGAAGTCCGTGAAGAAACGGGGCTCGCGCAAGTGATTCTCGACGGTGAGATCGACACCATCGATTGGTTCTTTCGTTTCCGCGGCAAGTTGGTGCACAAGGTGTGTCACTTCTTTCTGATGCACACCGACAGCGAAGCCACCACACCGCAAAAAGCTGAAGGCATCACAGCGTGTCGCTGGGCGCGCTTCGATGAAGCAACGCAGTTGGTGTCGTACGCCAACGCACGCGATGTACTGCTACGCGCGAATGCCATGGTGCAGGGGGTCGACCTGACGCTCGATCCCGCCCAGGGTCCGGTTCGTCGTTGATGGCCACACCAGGGAAGAGTGCTGACAGCACCGCCGCCGGATTGTCGCTCGTCACGCTGCTCAAGCGGGATCGTGCCCGCACACTGGTGCGCGCAGCATTCCCACGTCGTCGGGCACACGTCGTTGCAGCGCGTCAAGCGAGTGATGTCGAAGCACTGCTGATCAAGGAACTGGTGGATGCCGTCATCATCGATGCTGGAGCCGGTGATGATGCGCAGCGCCTGATCGCGCGCGCCGAAGAATTTCAGAGCATCCCGTTCATTGTCATTACGACCATGCTGCCCTCCGACGGTCCGCTGCTGGCGCGCGCCGCCGAGTGCGGAGTGGCCGAAGTGCTGGCCGAGGGCGTGGATGATGCGGTGGCTCGGGATCTGGTAATGCGCCGGGCGTTCAGTACGCGCTTCGAGCGCGCTTTATCCGTGCCGCCGCCGCAGCTGCATCTCGAAACACCACTGCAGATCGCCGTGTGGCAAAGTGTGGTGCGGCGCGCCGGTCGTCCCGTGCGGACCGATCAGCTGGCGCGCGAACTCAGTGTCTCGCGCGAGCACCTGTCGCGCAGCTTTGCTGTGGGCCTGGCGCCGACGTTGAAGCGGGTCATCGACCTGGTTCGGGTACTGGCCGCCGCCGAGTTGTCCAAAAATGCCGGCTTTGATGTGCGGGACGTGGCCGAAGTCCTTGGATTCGCCAGCTCCTCGCATCTATCGAGTACCACCCAGCGGTTGGTAGGGGCCAAGGCGTCGAGCCTGAGTCGCCTTCGGTCCATGGACCTGCTGGAACGCTTCAGCCGGTACGCCAATGTGCCGGATCCGGAGGAGCAGGAGGTCACTCCAAACCCGGAACCCCAACCCAGCACCCGGAACTGATCAGTTTTGGGTTGTGGGTTGGAGTTTCGAGTCGTAAGTCACTTCGTAAGTCACTCAAAACTAAAAACTTGTACTCAAGACTCAGAGCTCACGAGTCCTCAGGATTCGGGAGCTTTGAGTTCTGAGTGCAAGTTTTGAGTCCCGAGTTTCGCTACCACTGGGAACGGGTTGCACCCCGCCCACCCCTTGTGATAATTTTCACAAGCTGTTCCCTAACCGTTACCACCGCCAATTAACGCCCTGCATCATGGCCACTCAGACCGCCCTGCGTCCCGGCGAAATTAAGGACATCCTCCTCCGTGAGATCGAGGCTGCGGACCTCGCCGATCTCAATGTCGAGGAAGTCGGTACCGTCCTCGAAGTAAAGGACGGCATCGCCCGCATCTACGGCCTCGGCAAGGTCATGGCCGGCGAAATGCTCGAGTTCACCGCCTCCGAGACCAAGCAGGTCATCACTGGCCTCGCGCTGAACCTTGAAGAAGACAACATCGGCGCCGTTATCCTTGGCGACTATTTGCAGCTCAAGGAAGGCGACGAAGTCCGCCGCACCGCCCGCGTGCTCGAAGTGCCGGTCGGCCCGGAACTCATCGGCCGCGTTGTTGACCCCCTCGGTCGTCCGATCGACGGTATGGGCGACATTCGCGCCACGAACTTCCGTAAGGTTGAATCGCCGGCGCCTGGCATCATCGTGCGTCAGCCCGTGAAGGAGCCCCTTCAGACGGGTATCAAGGCCATCGACTCGATGATTCCGATCGGTCGCGGCCAGCGCGAACTCATCATCGGTGACCGCTCGACCGGCAAGACGGCTGTTGCCATCGACACGATCATCAATCAGAAGGGCCAGGGCGTCATCTGCGTGTACGTCGCCATCGGCCAGAAGGCGTCCACCATCGCCTCCGTGGTCGAGAAGCTGCGCCAGGCAGGCGCGCTCGAGTACACCATCATCGTCGCCGCCTCGGCGTCCGATCCGGCGCCGATGCTTTACATCGCGCCCTACTCGGGCTGCGCGATGGCCGAATACTTCATGTACAACGAAGGCAAGCCGACGTTGTGCGTGTATGACGACTTGTCGAAGCAGGCGGCTGCGTATCGCCAGCTCTCGCTCGTGCTGCGTCGTCCGCCGGGCCGTGAAGCGTATCCGGGTGACGTGTTCTATCTCCACAGCCGTTTGCTCGAGCGCGCGGCCAAGCTGCGCGAAGACGAAGGCGTGGTGGATGGCAAGAACATCCTCAAGCCGGGTGGTTCGCTCACCGCGCTGCCGATCATCGAAACGCAGGCCGGTGACGTGTCGGCGTACATCCCGACGAACGTTATCTCCATCACCGACGGTCAGATCTTCCTCGAGACCGACCTCTTCAACGCCGGTATTCGCCCGGCCGTGAACGTCGGCATCTCGGTGTCACGCGTCGGTGGTTCCGCGCAGACGAAGGCCATGAAGGGTGTGGCTGGCCGTCTCCGCCTCGACCTCGCGCAGTTCCGTGAACTCGAAGCCTTCGCCGCGTTTGCCTCCGACCTCGACGCCGCGACCAAGCGTCAGCTCGAGCGCGGTGCGCGTACGGTGGAAATCCTCAAGCAGGGTCAGTACTCGCCGCTGCCGTTCGAAGAGCAGGTTGCTGTCATCTACGCCGTGACCAACGGTTTCCTCGATGGCATCGAGACCGGCAAGGTGCGCGCGTGGGAGAAGGGCTTCCTCGAGTACGTGAAGGCGCAGTTCCCGCAGGTGCTCGACGGCATGCGCAGCAGCAAGGCGCTGTCGAAGGATGCCGAAGCGGAGCTCAAGCGCGCGATCGAGCAGTACACGAAGAGCTTCGCGGCCTAAGGGGCGCACGCCACCATGGCCAAGGGCAGAGAACTCAAGGGGCGCATCAAGTCCGTCGAGAACACGCGCAAGATCACGCGTACGATGGAAATGGTGGCCACCTCCAAGATGAAGCGCGCGGCAGATCGCGTGAGCGCGGCGCGTCCATACGCGCTCGCGCTCGGCGAAGTGCTGTCGCACGTGTACACGCCGGAGTTGGCGGAACAGTTTCCGTTGCTCCGTCGTCCGGCGCAGATCAAGCGGGCCGCGCTCGTCGTGCTCACGGCGAATCGCGGCCTCTGCGGCGCGTTCAACACCAATCTCATTCGTGAGTCGCGCGCGCGTCTCGCCGAGATGGAAGGCAAGGGCGTGTCGGTCGAACTGCACGTCGTTGGCCGCAAGGGTATCGGTTTCTACAAGTATCTCGGTCGTTCGCTCGCGAGCGCACGCTCGGATATTGGTGACCGTCCCTCATCGGCAGATGCCGCATCGCTGATCGACGATCTCATGGCGCGTTTTGCCGCGGGTGAACTCGACGCGGTGTACATCACGTACGCCAAGTACAAGTCCGCACTCTCCACGCCGCCGGCCACCGAACAGGTGTTGCCAGTGGTGGCGCCGGCCACTGCCAGCGGCGAGTCGGCTACGGCCCGCGATTTCATTCTCGCGCCGTCGGCTCAGGAGATTCTCGAAGCGTTGTTGCCACTCTATGTGCGCAACACCGTCTACCGCGCCCTCGTGGAAACGGCGGCCGGTGAACAGGGCGCGCGTCGTACGGCCATGAAGAATGCCACCGACAACGCGACCGAGATGTTGCAGCTCCTCAAGCGCACGTACAACTCGGCGCGTCAGGCGCAAATCACGCAGGAAATCGCCGAAATCGTCGGCGGTGCATCGGCACTGCAGGGCTGACGTTTCACCATATCCAGTACGCACTCATGGCTACCACTGCCGCGCCGACCACTGTCGGCAAGATCGTTCAGGTCATCGGGCCCGTCATCGACGTGGCGTTCGAGAATGACCACCTGCCCGAGCTGTACAACGCCGTTCGTGTCGATGCCACCGCTCCCGATGGCTCGCGCATCAGCGTCACTGCCGAAGTGCAGCAGCACATTGGTCGCAACCAGGTGCGCGCCGTGGCCATGTCCAGCACGGACGGCATCACGCGCGGCATGGATGTGATCGACACGGGCAGCTCCATCACGGTGCCCATCGGCGCGCCGGCCCTCGGCCGCATTCTCAACGTGCTCGGCGACCCGGTGGACGATGGTGCGCCGATTCCGGCTGATGCCGAGCGTTGGCCGATTCACCGCAAGCGCCCCGACTTCGTCAACCTCGAGCCGAAGACGGAAGTCTTCGAAACGGGCATCAAGGTTGTTGACCTCGTTGCGCCGTTCGTGAAGGGTGGAAAGATCGGTCTCTTCGGCGGCGCCGGTGTCGGCAAGACGGTCATCATTCAGGAGCTCATCAACAACGTCGCCAAGGGTCACGGTGGTAAGTCCGTGTTCTGCGGCGTGGGTGAGCGCACGCGTGAAGGCAACGACCTCTATCTCGAGTTCCAGGAAGCTGGCATTCTCGACAAGGTCGCGCTGATCTACGGTCAGATGAACGAGCCGCCAGGTGCGCGTTTGCGTGTGGCGCTCGCCGGTCTTACGGTCGCCGAGTACTTCCGCGATCAGGAGAACGCCGACGTGCTCGTGTTCGTCGACAACATCTTCCGCTTCACGCAGGCCGGTTCGGAAGTGTCGGCTCTGCTCGGCCGCATGCCGTCTGCCGTGGGTTACCAGCCGACGCTGGCCACGGAAATGGGTGAACTGCAGGAGCGCATCACGTCGACGCGCAACGGTTCCATCACGTCGGTGCAGGCCATCTACGTGCCTGCTGACGACCTTACGGACCCGGCGCCGGCTACGGCGTTTGCTCACCTCGACGCCACGGTCGTTCTGAACCGTAAGATCACCGAGCTTGGCATCTACCCCGCCGTGGACCCGCTTGACTCGACGTCGCGCATCCTCGACGCGCAGTACATCGGCGAGCGTCACTATAACGCCGCCACGACCACACAGCGCATTCTGCAGCGCTACAAGGAACTCCAGGACATCATCGCCATCCTTGGCATGGACGAGCTCTCGGAAGACGACAAGAAGATCGTCGGCCGTGCCCGTCGCCTGCAGCGTTTCATGTCGCAGCCGTTCGCGGTGGCCGAGCAGTTCACGGGTATCCCGGGCAAGTACGTGAAGCTCGACGAAACGATCTCGTCGTTCGAGCGCATCTGCGCCGGTGAATTCGATCATCTGCCCGAGCAGGCGTTCTTCATGGCCGGTGGTGTGGACGACGTCGTCACCAACGCCAAGAAGCTTCAGGGCTGATCGTGAGCGCTCAACTCAAGGTCTCGGTGATCTCGCCGGAGCGTGTGCTGTTCGAAGGCACGGCACACGGTGTGATTGCTCCCGCGTTCGACGGCGAAATGGGCATTCTGCCCATGCACGCCCCGCTGATGACGCTGCTGGGTAAGGGCACGCTGCGGATCGACACGACCGAGGGGGAGAAGCGCTACGCGGTGGAAGGCGGCTTCCTGCAGATCGTGGATGATCAGGTGCGTGTCGTGACGGAGCAGGCCTCCGCGGCCTGATTGATCGTCGCCTGATTTGCGCCTGATGCAGCAACGGCACTGCCTCGTCAGCGTCGAGTAAAACGTGATTCATGCGCGGCCATGCCTTCGGGTATGGCCGCGCATCGCGTTTGTGACAGTGGTGTGAGCGGTACGGTGGACGAGAGGCGCAACGTCTCACCGTGATGCGCCGTAACCGATATGGCTACTCCCCATGGCGGTGCCCGTTGTGCCATCGCGGGCCCGGCTTGCCCCACGCTGTCATCCCACCGAATCATGTCTCTCCGCGTTGTCCTACTCGGCCAATTCGCCCCGGCGCTGCAATCGCAGCTGACCGAGCTGGCGTCGTCGATGGAACTGCAGGTTGTGCCAAGCGCGCCGGACATACACGGTGCCTCGCAGGCGCTTGTGGCGCCTCTTCCCGACATTGCGGTTGTCAGCACGACATTCCGCGATGGCAGTGGATTCGACTTCGTGCAATCGCTGTCGTCGACGCAGCGGCCGGTCTCGCTGGTGTTCATCGGTGAGCGCGACGAAGATGCCGTCCGCGCGTTCGAACTTCAGGCCACGGATTTTGTGCTGTGGCCCAGTGCGTCGGCTCGTCTGGGTGATGCGCTCAGTCGCGCGCGCCAGCAGGTGTTGCAGCTCGCACTGCTGCGCACGGCCGATGAATTGCAGCGCCTCCTTTCAGAGGCTCAGAGTGCCGGCGGTGTGGATCTCGGCAGCCTCTTTGGCGGTCGCCTCACTGGCATCAGCAGCAACGGCCAGGGCGGCGCTCACGCCAATGGCAACGGTGCGTATGCCAACGGGCATGCCAACGGCAATGGGCACGCCGATGGTCTGGATCCGGTGACACGTCGTCGTCGTACGCTGGGCGGGGCTGCCACCGGTACGCTGATTGCTTCGGCACCGTGGCGCGGTGGTCAGCGTGCCGATGCGCGCGCAGGACGTCTTCGCGAGGGTGGTGAGGAGGCGGTGCTCGATCTTTCGCGCGAAGACGGTGGTCGCGCCAGCGATCAGCCGCGCCCGTTGCGCGTGCTAGTGCGTGAAGGGCGTCGTACGCGTTTTGTGCCGCTCGCCGAAGTCGATTGGTTCGAGGCGGATGGCAACTACATTCGCGTACACACGGGTGGAGATCGCCACCGAACCCGTGGTACCATCACTGCCATCGAATCTGCGCTCGATCCACGGCAGTTCGTCCGCATTCACCGCCGGATCGTGGTCAACATGGACCGCGTCCGTGAAATGAGCCCTCTCCCAGGTGGGGATGGGCTGCTGGTGCTGGGTGATGGATCGACCCTCCGCTTGTCCCGTACTTATCGGGCGCGTGTCCGGTAACAGGGACGTGAGGTTGCGGAGGATCTGAGAACCGATGGCGTGAGGCTTTAAGGATCAGAGAATATGAGAGCGGGCCCAGAGGACTCCATCGCAACACGGAGTCCTCTGGGCCCGCCCTCTTATCCTCAGATCCTCAGATCCTCGCGCCATCTGTTCTCAAGTCCTCGCGACGAGTGACTCCAATCCGCCATTCGTTGTTAGCCAATTCGCAGGGGTACCAGTTCGTAAGCCGTTCGTCCCAGTTGTCGTCACTGTGACGATTGACACCAACGGTGTGCTCGCTAGGTTAGGCAGCTGTTCCATTTCTTGTTTCAGGCTCAAGCGTAAGCGAGCCGCAGGGGATGGGCGCCTGCCTTTGCTCCATCCGGTTTGCCAGTTCACCTCATGGCGCGCTTCGCGCGACGGGGGTTGAACCCAGCCATAGACCACACAATTCGACCGTGGTGTGCCACGCACCCGGTCCATCCCTACTCCAGGTCAGTACCCCACGGCGCCGATATGGTTGCCGTAGGCGCTGATTTGGCGTTGCAGGCGTTTCAGACCCTGACGCAGGTGTTGGGTGACGAGGCGTTGTCCCGTGGCACTACCCTCCCGGAGGAGCAGATGAGGTTACTCGGACGTCGTCGGTGGTTGATCGCGACGGTCCTCGGTGTGGCATTGGCCGCCCCGATCACCGCGGCGAAAGCCCAGACCGGTAAGATCACCGGTGTTGTGACCGATGCGGAAACCGGCAAGCCGATCGAAGGGGCGGCGGTTGTGGTGCAGGGCACGACGCTCGGTATCAATACCAACGCCGCTGGCCGTTTCTTCATCATCCAGGTCCCGCCCGGCACGTACACGGTGCAGGCGCGCCGCCTTGGATATCAAAGCGTGAATGCCACCAACGTGGTGGTCACGATCGATCAGACCAGCGAACAGAACTTCAAGCTTCGCTCCTCCAACCAGACGCTGGCTGCAGTCACGGTGCAGGCCGAGCAGGTGCCGCTCGTTCAGCGTGGTCAGGTTGGTTCACAGTCGGTCATCAGCGCCGAGCAGATCCAGTCACTTCCTGTGACAACGATCGCCGGTGTGCTGGCCCTGCAGCAGGGCTTCACGCAGGTGCCGGACAACACCAGCATCGTGTCGCTGGCCGAAGAGCAGCGCTCCACGGCCCCGGCCGTTCGCGTGCGTGGTTCACGCGGCGGTGCCACGCTGTCGATGGTGGACGGTATCCCAATCAACAACCCGCTGTTCGGTAGCGATGCCGTATCGGTGAACGGTCTGGCCGTTCAGCAGACGGTGTTCCAGCGTGGTCACATGGATCCGATGTACGGCAACGCGCTGTCGGGTGTCATCAACAACGCGCTCCGTGAAGGTGGTTCGGAAGTTTCCGGTTCCATCGACTACCGTAACTCCGGTATTCCGGGCCGCTTGTTCAATTCGCAGAACGACATTGCGATGGGCACGCAGCTCGTTCGTGGATACCTGTCGGGACCGGTTCCGGGTACCAACAGCAAGCTGCGGTACGCCGTGTCCGGTCAGGTCAATAGCCAGGCCCAGCGCGCGCTGCAGTTCGACAATGACGTGTTCACGGTCAACAATCCGAACAATGCGTTCGGCGGTATCGTGACCGATAATGTGCTGCTTCCCAATCAGCGTGACCTCGCGGCAGGCTGGCAGGGCTACGGCGTCTCGCAGAACACCAACCTTGTCGGCAAGCTGACCTGGCTGGCGACGGACAACACCACGCTCAAGTTCACGGCTGTCACGGGCGAGCGTTCGCGCCGCACGTACGACCGTCGTAACTACTTCACCTATCGTGGCGATCCGCTCGCGCTCGTGAACAATCGGGCCGACTCGCTGTTCGTGCTCGGTGACGCCGGCAACCGGCAATCGCGTGACATGATCCAGCCGGCCGTGCGTGACCAGGGTTCCATCTACGTGGGTACGCTGTCGCAGCGCTTTGGCCGCTCCAATCTCGACATTCGTGTCGCGCAGACGACGTTCGAGCGTGTCACGTGCCCGGTGTTCCAGGGCACCTGTATTCCGGGCCCGTTCTTCCGTCAGAACTTCAGCCAGAACTTCCTCAGCCCGTCGCCGACGGTGGCTGGTGGTGATCGCGTCCCGTACGCCGGCATCGCTGGCGGTACGTACGGCGGTGAGAACTACACGTCGCGCACGGTCCGCGTAGACTTCAAGTCGCAGGTCACGGACCACAACGAACTCGGTATTGGTGTTCAGTACATCAATCACGACTTCAGCTACAGCGACCTGCAGGCGTTCGGCACGAACTCGGGTATCCAGCCGACCACGTCGCAGATCTATCGCGCCAAGCCCTACGAGGCTGCGGCGTACATCCAGAGCAAGATCGAATACGACTTCATCACCATTCAGTTGGGTGGTCGCTTTGACTACGGTGTCGCGAGTGGTCGCGGCTTCACCGATCCGTTCGATCCGTCCAATGGCACCACGGCGCGCCAGGTGTGTGACGGTGCCACCGTTGGTGGCCAGCGCCTGGTGAACGCGGCTGGTCAGCCGTTTGGAGTCGGTGGTTGCCTCTCCAGTGCCATCGATCGCAATACGCAGCGTCCGGTGCTGCTCGACAGCGCCACGCGCATTGCGCAGCTCGACGACTTCAGTGCCGCAAAGGCGCGTACTGCATTCTCGCCGCGTATCGGTGTGAGCTTCCCGCTCACCGAGCGTTCGCAGGTGTTCTTCAATGCCGGCCGCTACACCATGGTGCCGCTCTACGGCAACGTGTATCGCAACACGGGTATCGGCACGACCGCCGGCGTGGACGCCTACTGCGCAGCGGGTCGTGTGAAGCCGGGCACTACGGAGTGCACGCCGAACATTCAGGCCAACAACCCGGAATTCGTCGGCAATCCGAACCTGCTGCTTGAACAGGCCAAGCAGTACGAAGTGGGTTACTCGGCCGAACTCTCGCGCGACTACGGCATTCAGGTCGCCGTCTTCAATCGTTCGGAAACTGGTCTCTCCGGTATCCGCCCGAGCCGCGCGGTGCAGGACATCGGCTCGACGTATGACGGTGCCTCGCCGTACTACCAGGTGCTCGTGAACGGTGACTTCCTCACTTCGCGTGGTCTTGAAGTGCAGTTCAACCGTCGCCTGCGCAACCGCTGGGGCTACGACATCAATTACGGCCTCTCGCGCGCCACGACGAATTCGCGTCCGCCCGAGCGGCAGAACGAAGTGGGTCGTCTCGAAGCGGCGAGCCGCAATCAGCTGTTCGAAACGGTGGCTGACGTGAATCAGCCGCAGCGCTTCAACGCGTCGATGTTCTTCCAGGTGCGTGACGACATTCCGAGCCTGCCATTCAATGCTGGTTCGGTTCTCAAGAACTCGCGCGTGTCGCTCACGTATCAGTGGGCGTCGGGCTTCCCGTACACGCCGATTCGTGGTGACGCGTTCGGTCTGCAGGCTGCCGCCGGCGTCGCTGACATTAACACCGGAAACGCCCCGGCCACGCAGGATGTGGGCCTCATGTTCAACAAGCAGTTCCGCATCAATAACATGGGCTACTCGGCCTTTGTGCAGGCCAACAACCTGTTTGATCGCAAGAACTGTGTGCAGGTGTTCGTCAACAACGGTACATGCGATGCCGGTCTGCGTGACTTCGGCAACCGCAGCGTGGGCAACACGGGCGATGCTTCCACATCGACCGCCTTCGACCAGCCCGAGTACATCGGTGCCCGTCGGAGCATTGCTGCCGGCATCTCCATCACCTTCTGAGTCCCGACATCGACATGCCTTACGGAATTCTCAAGGCCGGCGTGAGCCGAGCGCCGTGGCGCACGGGCGTGCTTGCCACAGCGTTCGCGCTGGCTGCCGTTCCCTCGCTTGTGCAGGCGCAGCGTGATACGCGCCGCACCGAGGACATCACCCACATGGACAGCGTGCGCGCTGACGGCAGCATCAAGAAGGTGATGCTGCCGGCTCGTGGCACTGGCTTCAATCTGTTCGCTGCGGAAGACATTGCCGTCGCATCATTGCGCAGCACCGGCGGCTTGCAGGGCGGCTTTGCCAATCAGGGTGGTCCGGTTCCCTACAACCAGGGTGGTGGCCCCATCCGTACGCACTACATCAACGGTAGCGGCGTCGCGGGTTACGTGTTCTTCGAGCAGGGCTTTGTCATGGCGGCTGGTCGCAGCGCTTACACAAAGATCCTTGCGGCGAATCCGGCCATTCGCTTCATGCGCGGTTCGCAGGGCTACACGTTCCACTTCTGGAACACGGCTGCGGCGCCGGACACGCGTCGTATTGGTGCCGCTGATGGCCAGTTTGGTCAGCTCTTCGCCGGTACCACGGGAACAGCCGACGGCACATGCCGAGATGATCCCACCCACGCGCAGGCTGCGTGGTCGTCCGCCACACTGTTGGCCATGAAGGACTGCCCTGAGACCTGGGCAAGCAGCGGATTCCAGGGCAAGCGCATCATTCCGGATTCCGTGTGGCGCAACACCTTCTCGGCCAATCCGAACGCCTTCCGTTGGGATGACTGGAAGATTCCGGCCTCGCGCCAGAGTGAAGCGTTCCTCGGCACGCAGAGCACCTACGGTTACATGTCCGACTACTACCGTGAGCAGCGTCTCCGCTACGGTAACGTCGTGCCTGGCCAGTCTGGTGCACCACAGGTTGACGGTTTCCCGCTCGGTATCTGGATGCGTGTGGATGCGTGGCAGTTTGGTTCACCTGCCGTGCGTAACGCGCAGTTCTATCAGGTCACCATGGTCAACAAGTCGGCCGATGTGTACGGTGTCGCCATCGACTATGACTCACTGTACTTCGGCCTTGGGCCGGGCTTCCTCATGGGCGGTGCCGGTCAGCATGCCTATCCGTACGTCGACTTCCCTAATGCGACCGTCTACTACACCAAGGCGAATACATCGGGGAACTGCTCCGCGACCTATCCGCGGCGCTATGCCAACACCACCGTTGGTGCGTGTGCTTCGACCACGGATCGCTTTTCCCGTGGTGTCTATGCCGTCACGTGGCTCAAGTCGCCACTCGGTGACTATCGCAACAAGCTCTTCCTGAATCCGGAGAGCCCGTACTACGCGCCGAATCACCCGAATCGTGGCGACACGATCATGGTGAACCACATGCACGCCGGCCAGTTCGGTGACTTGTCGCAGAACTGGACGCGCTCGTCGCGTGCAGGCTTCGGCATGCTCTCGTCAAAGGAAGACGACTATCTCGATGGTCGTCTGGCGACGGACTTCGCCATCGGTACCTTCCTCTTCCTGTTCCGTCCGGAAGATTGGAGCGGCTCGCTGCCGACGACTTTGGCAGAAACGAAGTTCGCCAAGTTCGTTCCGTCGGGCACGATCAATCCCAAGACCGGACAACCCTTCGGTAATTGGGACTACAACCACGACGGTGTCCCCGACACCATTTCCATGGTTGGCTGTGGCCGGCAGGGATGCGCGGACATGTGGTCCGATACAGTTGCCGGTGGCTATTACGGTCTGTTGGGTAACATCGGTAACACGGTGAGCGCTGGTCCGTTCCCGCTCAAGGCCAACGACACCACACAGTTCCTGTGGGCGTTCTCCTGGACGGCGGACTCACTGTCGATGCGCCAGAACATTCAGGGCATTCTGGGTGCGTACAACGGCAACTATGATGGTCCGGAGCCTTACTCCATGGCGACGGGTGGCATTGCCGGTACCGCGGGCAGTGCGATCAACTACAGCATTACCACTGCAGCGCTCAACGACTCGACCATCGGTTCCGATGCCGCGTCTACTGTCGGAGCGCAGATTGTGCTGCGATTCCCGCAGATCAATGCGGTCGATCAGTACTTTCTGCGTCAGATCGCTCGCGTTCGTCAGGACTCGGCCAACGGTGATCAGAACGTTCGCCGCATCCTCCGCCTGAATCCGGGTCTGCTCGATCGCTTGACGGCGCGCGCCAACGACAATCTGTCTGGCGTGTACGTCTTCAAGTCCTGCGACAACGGACAGTCGTTCACGACCACGCAAGGCAATTCGGCTACCTGCACGGCGGCACCGACGCGTTCGGTGGATACGGGCGTCAATCCGTTCCCGTGGCGTCCTTGGACGCAAGTGCTCTACACCAACGGCATCCCGGCTTCGGCCACGGTGAGTGAGACGGTGCAGGCTGGCCGTTCGTATCTCTACTCGTTCGTGACGCGTTCGCGTGGCTTTGCGGATTTCCGTGTCATCGATACGTCCGCGACGGGTGGTTTTACCGTAACCGACGTTTCGACCGCTCTGCGCATTCCGGCTGACACGATCAATTCGGCGCTGTCCACCAGTGGTCCGTCCACGGTGAACGTGTACATGCCTATCAGTGACGTAGCCGGTAAGAGTTACGCACGTATCGACACGGCGACGATCGCTGGCACGGCAACGCAGCAGATCGCGTTCTCGGCGCCCAACAACAACATCAGAGGCACGAGCCGCATGTACTTCGCCAACCGTTTCATCGTTCGTAAGACGGTGGATACGTTGACGAGTGCTGCCACCACGCAGGTCATCGCCCAGTGGGTGCTGCCGCGTGCCGCCACATCGGCGACCGGTACACCGGTTACCAACTTCGTGGCCTCGGAACGTACGTTCGCGGGCAATCTCAACATCCCGGTACGCAACGGTACGTCGCAGATTAGCGGGACCTTCCGTTCCATCGCGGGTTCGTCGCGTGTGTTCGTCGACACGCTCAATGCTCCCGCAGGACGCCCCGGTTTTGCTATGGTGGATTCGCTCAATCGTCCGATCATCGTGACCAGCGACGCCTACGGCACCGCCGGTACACCGTCGATGGCGGCGAGCATGCAGAATGCGCCGAACTATCAGGGTTTTGTGGTGGCTCTGCGTGACTCGGCCGGTACTAACGGCTTCCGTCTCATTCCGAGCCAGCTCAACCCGATGACGGGTACGGCGCGTGAGTTCAATTTCACCGTGCGCGCTGAAGGCGACACGATGACGGCGAACGCACGACAGTACACGCCGTTTGTCAGCGCCATCACCGGAGCCAATCGTCCGGTGCGCGGTGGTCGCTACGAGATCACGTGGTTGACGGATCCATGGGGCCCGCGGGCGCCGTTCCGTCTCGACCCGGTGGCAGATCTCCAGGGGACGGTCACGGCTTCGCTCAATGAAGCCACGGGTCGTGCGACCAACATCTCTTCCACCACGGCGGCTGATGCTGCCATCGTGGGACGCACACTCCGTCGTGCCCGAGTGCCGTTCACTGTCACCTTCATCAGCAGCGAAGGCACGTCGCATCCGGTTCGTCTGGCGGCGTTCCCGCGTCCGGCTGGTACGGGCAACACCCGTCTCCTTGGTAGCGGAACCGATACGGTCCGTGTGGCGGTGGCCGACTCGGTGTGGCTGCCGGGTGACACGGTGGCTTTCCTCCACAACATCGAGCGTGATTCCACGGTCGGTACGGGAGCGACGGCCTTCACGGTGGTGGCGCCTCGCACGATCGACGGTATCACCGTCAATGCTCCGGTGGCGGTGCAGCGTGACTCGGTTGGTGCACGTGTTGGTGTGCAGTGCGGCACAGGCGGTCTGTCTCGTCCGGCGGCCGACGTGATTACCTGTAACCCGCTGGTCCTGCTCTCACGTGGTGCCACGACTCCGGGTAACCAGACGTCTGAAGCACTCGCCGGCGGTTACCTCCCGGTGCAAGCCGGATGGAAGCAGGTTTTCGAACTGACCCGTGCGTTCGATCCGCGGTCGGTTATACGCTTCACGGCCACGCCGTTCACTGCGCTCGGTACGGTGACCAAGCGCGACATGGAGCGTATCTCGGTGGTCCCGAATCCGTATCTGGTGCGTTCGAACAACGACCAGATGGGCACGTCGGATCGCAATACGCAGTCCCGCATTCAGTTCATCGGCGTCCCGCCGGAAGGCACGTTGTCGATCTTCTCGGTCTCTGGCCAGTTCCTCCAGAAGCTCACTTGGACGGCTTCGGACCTGCAGCGGTCGGGCAATGATTCGCCCAACGGTGACCTCTCCTATGACTTGCGCACACGCGAAGGTCTCGAGCTTGCCTCGGGTCTCTACCTGTACGTCCTCACCGCGACCGGTGAACAGGGCGGCAATCAGGTGCATCGCGGCAAGTTCGTGATCATTCGCTAACGGAGTGCCGATGCAAACATCCCGTTTCTTTGCGGCGCTCGGCGCCGCCTCCCTCCTCCTGGGCGCTCCGTTGAGCGCCCAGGGACCGGGGGGCCTCCTGCCGACACCGCAGGACACCCCCAATCGTCAAGGCACTCGCGGCGCCAACTTCCTGCACATCGGAATTGGTGCGCGCGGCGGTGCGATGGCTGGCGCCATCGGTTCCTCTGTTGCCGGGCCAACCGCCTGGTACTGGAACCCCTCAGGTGCGGCCGCGTCTGAAGGGTTTGATCTCGTCGCCGGTCGCCAGAACCTCTATGGTGACCTCGGACTCGGTCAGACCTATGCTGCGGCTTCCATTCCGCTCATTGGTGGCGTTGTCGGCATGAGCCTCAACACGCTTTCCTCCGGCGACATGCTTCGCACCACGGAACAGAACCCGTTTGGCGAGCGCCTCGGTGGATCGAGCTTCTCCTGGACGTCCACTGCGCTCGCCGTGGGATATGCCAAGCGCATTACCGATCGTTTGTCCGTCGGCTTCCAGGGCAAGTACATCACGGAAGGCATCACCGATGTAAGCACCAACTGGGTGGCGTTCGACGTAGGTACCCAGTTCAACACGGGTCTTTATGGTCTCGTCCTTGGCGGTGCCATTCAGAACGTTGGTGGACAGTCGAGTGCAAGCGGTGCACTGATCACGCGTTTCATTCAGACCAGTGATGGCACGCAGCTGCGCGAAAACCGCCGTATTCAGTTCTACACGCGCCAGACGGAAATTCCGGTCGAGTTCCGTTTGTCTGTTGGCTCCGATCTACTCGGTACCTCGAACTCGTTGCTTGGCGGTGCCGGTGGCAAGCACCTGCTGAATGCCGAGCTTTCGGTCAGCGATGCGACGGACTACTCCACGCAGTACGGTCTTGGTGTCGAATACGGCTTCAAGAACACGGTCTTCCTGCGTGGCGGCAAGCGCTTCTACAATGACGATCGTTGGGAAGGTGCGAGCGCCAGCACCTACGGTCTCGCTGGTGGCTTTGGCCTGCGGGTGCCGCTCAAGGGCCGCGCTGTGAAGTTCGATTACTCGTTCCAGAACGCTGGCGCGTTGCAGAACATTCAGATCTTCTCGCTCGAGGTGACCCGATGAAGCGTTTGGCGTTCAGCCTCGCTTTGCTGGCCCTCGGAGCCAGTGTGGCAGGCGCTCAGGTAACTCCGAAGCGATTCGCTGTTGTCACCCGACTCGGGGTGATGAGTCCCGAGAAGGCCGCTAGCCAGGAGACCGCGGGACTCATCGGTCTCGATGCCGAGTATGCTCTGAACAAGTACTTCGGTCTTGGCACGGCACTCGATATTGGTCATGGCAATTCCCGTCGCGAAGACTTCATTCAGCGACTGCGATTCGGCAATCCTGGTGTTGCTGGTGGTGACACGATCTACTACCAGCAGCTCGGTCAGCCGGTCAACACGCTGGCGCTGAATGTGATCGGCACCGCCCGCATTCCCGGCAAGATTTCACCGTATGCTGTTGGTGGTGTTGGTACGTATCTGCTGGTGCTTGATGCGCAGGCCAACGGTGCCTCACGCAGTATGAGCGGTCTGTCGTACACTGGTGGCGCTGGTGTGAATATCCAGTTCAACGAGAAGTACGGTGTCCAGTTCGACGTGCGTGCGCTGCAGTTCCAGGATTTCAAGCGCAGCAAGCTCGACCCGTCTGACGGGCGATTCCTGAACGTCTGGTTCCCTGAGGATCTTCCGGTGCCGCCGGCTGCCAAGAACTCCGTGCTCAACACGACTTTCACCCTCGGATTCCGTTACGTCCCGCAGGGAGGTAACTGATGATGAAGACGACGAAGAAGCTGTTCCTGGGTACGTTGGCGGCGGTGTCGCTGATGGCGTGTGAAGACACGCGCTCCATCACCACGGATCCTGGTGGCGGTTACGGCTACGGCACGTTGTTCGCGAAGCCTGCGGCTGCCAACGTGCCACGTGGCAGCATCCGCTTCCCTGTGGCTGGCCGTCTGGCTTCTGCTACTCCGGCCTCGGATTCGATCGTGGTCGAGATGCTGACGGCTGACACGCTCGCTGCCGGTGCACAGTACGTGGTGTGGGCAGCCAACGATTCTGGCACCAAGTTCGTGCGCTTGACTGGCGATCTTGCCGTCACGCGCGTGGACACGACGCAAAATCAGGCTGGCGATCTGGTGTTTTCGACGACGACAACGAACCGCACGGGTGTGAGCGGGTGGGGCGTTGGCGGCTCGAACATTCGCGTACGGTTTCGCGCGTTCCGTGCTGGTCAGACGGGACTCGTGAACACGGACTCCATCGGTTTGATCATCGTATCCACTGAAACGGCCGCTGTTGGTACCGCTCCGGGTAATATCCGCAGCGTGTGGGCGCGTTTCACCGATGCGACATCGAGCGTGGCGGCCATCCGGTTTGGCACCTGGGCACGCAGCGTTGCAGCGCAGTACGTCTATGCACTGAGCGGTGCTTCACCAGGGTTTGTGGCCAATCCAGTTCTGACCCCCCGTGGTCGTATGGAAATTCGCGAAGGCGTCGTGGTGGCCATCGATTCGAATTACTTCCGTCCGCCGGTTGGCTACTACTACGCCATGTACGGCGTCAAGGTGGATTCGCTTTCGAATCGTCCGATCGACACCCTGTACATGGGCGCACGCACGGGACCGGCTCCCGAGCGCGCAACGTATTTCAATGCCGATGCTGATGCGGCACTTTCACTCAACAACGTGATTGTGGCGATGAATCAGCGCGTGAAGCTGGATACGATCTCCGATCGTAGCTCGCTTGGCCCGGCTGAGCGTCCGCTCAAGGAGTTTGGTTTTGTCAACGTGACGTTGCAGAGTAAGGCCGCACCTGAAGGCCGGATGGGTGCGGGCATCATCATGCAGGCTGCTTTGCCGCCGAGTATGCGCGGGCGATAAAGCGGGCAACATTGTTGTGAAAAGAACGGTCCGGGCGCTCATAGCCCCGGACCGTTTCTCTTTTATTTCAAGAAGACCGCCAGTGAGAAGAAATCTGCATCGCTTCGTTCTATTTGAGATGTGCATGTACAAGCTGTCACGGAACCAATTATGGTGGATTCACTCTATTCCACCGCGTTCCGTGCGACGGTAGTGGATTCAATGATCACCACTGTCGGCTCGCCATCACGATAGGCGTGATGGCCATCCCCTAACAGGAGATGCTTCAATGATGAAACGGCTGATCAACTCAATTATTACCGTAACCGCAGCGCTCACACTCGGAGTGGGTGTAGTGCAGGCAGCGCAGGCGCGAACTGCGCTTGCTGATCCTTATTGCCCTGAGGTCGGAAACTGGTGCGCGGGCTCCAGTGGTGGCGAATACAATTGCAACGCCTGCTGCGGGACGATGGAAAACATGTCGTCGTACTGTTCATTCTATGACGAGGATCTTCCGCCGTTCTATCCGCAGGGTTGCATCTGCGGAAGTCTCTGAGGGAAAATGGCGAGGGTTCCCGATACCCGGGTGCCCTCGCCATTCCTTACCGACTCTCGAGCGCGCCCCACGCAGCCTTGTATTTCACACAATCTACTGAGAGTCAATTCGGACTCTCTCAGTGTTGGATGACATTGTACTTGACGTTGACGGTACTGGGTCGGATATTCGCAAAAGTTTCACGACCATTCGTCGATTGTTTGATGTGAAGTCCGAAAGGTGAGGGAGTCATGGCCGACCGTGGCACACGTGTTCTTCAGGTCCTTTTGGTGGTGGCTGTTGTTCTGGTAGGTGTGCTGAGCGTTGAAGTACAGGCGCTCAAGCCCTATCAAGCACAGGCTAGGCGAATGCGGTCATTCCCGCATATCGGGCAGTGGTTTCCGCGCACCAACCTTGTTACCGAAAAGGGCGACAGTCTCACGATCGGAGAGACAACATCAGGTCGTGCGCAGGTCGTGATCTTCTTTCGCACGACTTGTCCGTATTGCCTCGCATCGCTGCCCGCTTGGAAAAGCATGAGCGACTCTTTGATGAAAGACCAGCGGAGCCGATTCGATGTCATTTGGATTACCGGAAGTAATTGGGATTCCACGGCATCATATGCTGCAAAGCACAACCTGAACTATGCAATTGGCCAATTCGTGGATACCAAGATGCCAATGGTGCTCAAGGCACGTGTTGTTCCCCTGACTGTCATTCTCGATCGCTTTGGTCGAGTTGAGTATGTGCATGTACAAGCTGTCACGGAACGCAGTACGGTGGACTCACTGTATTCCGCCGCGTTTCGTGCGGCGGCAGCGGATTCAATGCTCACCGCTGCCGGCTCGGCATCACGATAGGCGTGATGGCCATCCCCAACAGGAGATGCTCCAATGATGAAACGGCTGATCAACTCATTCATTGCCGTAACGGCAGCTCTCACACTCGGCGTTGGTGTGGTGCAGGCGGCGCAGTCACGAAGCGCACTTGTTGAGTCAGACTGCCCTACCACGGGGAATTGGTGCGCTGAATCGCGTGGTGGAAACGACAATTGCCAGGCTTGCTGCGGGACGGTAGATAACCAGTCGTCGTTCTGTTCATTCTACGACGAGGATCTGCCACCGTTCTACCCACAGGGTTGCATCTGCGGGAGCCCCTGAGAAATGGCGAGGGCACCCTATCAAAACAGGGTGCCCTCGTTTTCCTGCATCACAATGATGTGCATAGTCGTTCACGCACCGAAATCTCGGCGAAATTTCAGTCTTAGTGCTCGTCTGCGGCGAGTGAATCCTTGAACTTCGGAGGAGTTTATGAACATCAAAAAGCTTGGCGTGTTAGCAACGGTCATCGTTTCGATAGCTGCAATATCGTTTGGCGCGACTAGTGCATGGGCCGCATCCAGTACCATTTGTACTGAGGAAGGTACATTTATCTGCAATCCCATGCTTCCTGAAGCACCGGGACTCTGTTACGAATGCTGTCTGAATAGTGATCCCAATCCTGAATTGGTCATTGGGGGGTATTGCTATTCGCCCGATCCCCAATCTGGGAACGGTTGGTGCAACTGTATTTACGCTCCGCAGTGATCCGGACATAATTTTTCAGAGTTTGACAAGCGTGTATATGTAGCTCGTGCCGCCGCAGACGAGCACCTGCTTCAACTTCAATCAAGGCTCGACGTATGAAAATTTCTCTGATAGTAGGCTGCCTGTTTCTGGCGCTCGTTACAGTTGTCATTGAAGGTTTCACGATTCGCCGGCTTCGTACGGAGAATCAGTATCGAAGGGCCCTTGCACTATCGATGGCACCAGGAGCGACAATCGCATCGGCGCACCTTCCGCTGCTGCATGGTGATTCCGTGGATATCTCTTCGGGACCCAAGGATAGTCTTCGTTTGGTCTTTGTACTGACTACAACTTGTCCAAAATGCGCCGCGCTCCTTCCGGACTGGAAATCGCTGGCGGACTCACTTGAAGGGCGAAGCATTTTTAAACCGATTGCGGTAGCAGCCTCCCCACATACTGATGTTGAAGAGTGGGCACTGAAAAATCGTGTAAAAATGCCGATTGCGGTTATTGATTCTGGCAGGCTGGCGTCACAGCTCCGCGCGGCTCTCGTACCTCAAGTAGCGATTCTGAACCCGCGTGGGGTGGTCGTATACTCCGCACTTGGCGTTACGCCGCGCGATTCGATTGTTAGGGTTCTCAATCGATTCAACAAAGGATTTATCTCACGATCAAACAGAGAACCTACAGCCTCAGCTCAATAGATAACGGCAATTGCGTCTTGAACGAGTCAAGCGGGGGAAAGAAGAAGACGTTCCCCCGCCAATGGCTCCGAGACTACCGATCAATCCGCACCATCTCCTGCCGGCCGCGATCACCAACCCAGATCTGTCCGCCTTGATTGCGGATCAGCGTGGCAAATGGGAATTGACGACTGGAATCGATGATGCGTGCATCAGGGGACAGCGCAACGCGAAACACACCGTCAACGCCGCCTGCCACGTATAGTGTGTCGCCGAGGAAGTCGGCATCGAATGCAAACCGCGGCTCACCCACCAGTCGGAGCGGCGAAATCACACCACCCGCGTCCGCACTGGAAAGCGAAGCGCGTGGGAACGCCACAATGCCGGCATCACCCAACACCACGACCACGTAGTTGGCACCAATCGTCAGACCGCGAGCACCGGCTGGTATTGATAGTTTGGCTCCCAAGGTCAATCCAGAAGCCGATTGGGTCACGCGAATGAGTGACGAATCTGTTGCTACCCACCAATGCTGATCGCGCGCATCCCAGGCTGCAGCGCCAACAGTGGCGCCCACGCGGAGTGAATCCGTGATGGCACTCTCGCCCTCAATGCCACGCTGCAATCGCACCATGTCTCCGCTCGCACTGAGCACACTCCGCGCATTGGAGGCCAGCGCCGAGATGCCGCCATCTCCCACACGACGAGCGGCACCGGTCATCACGGGAGTTTCCCAAAGTGCGGTGGCCGTACCAATGGACAACACGTTGCGCTCGGGCACCAACACCACCTGGCGAACGGCACGCAAGCCCGCGGCTCGACGAGCGACGGCAGACGGCTTGGCGTTTCGGCTGGAAATGACCTGTACGCCGCTGTCACCCGCAACGAACAACAGTGAATCATTCGCCTCGACCCAGGTCGGCGGCGTAATCAATGCTATTTCCGTCGTGGCAAATTTTGCGATCGCACCTTCGCGCGGAGTGAGGGCAATGCGCTGCGCTTCGAGTTCGCGCGCCAGAAAGAGTCCAGCCAGTGCACCAGTGATGGTGAGATAGGGCAGCGCGCAGTTGAGTGGCTCGCAACTATTTCCTCGCATGCCTTGATCGCTCAAGGCCCAGTAGCCCATGGCCATACCCGCACCACCTGCCGCGCCAAGTGTTGTGTACTTGATGAGTCGCGACCCATTCACCCGACCCATGGTTGTGCGTGTGACAACCTCGGCGCGCTGCATTCCGGCTGGCGGACCACCTTGTGCCTCCAGATCTGTTGCCTGTGAGGCAATCAGCGAGCCGGTTCCTGCCAGCAGACAGCACAGGAGGCGAATGGACAGCGAGGGGCGGTCGGTGGACATGTCAGTGGCCTCAGGGGCGGGCAATTGAAAAATCACGGTGAGACGTCGCGACACGGCCGGAAGCTTTATCCGTGACGGAGACGGTCAATCGGTACCGTCCCGCGGGAGATGTACCAAGCCCCAAGGTCAGGAGTTCCGGCTGCCGAACCACGGTGGCGCTGCTTGCGGGCTCTTCTCTGCTGAACTTGAGGGCGAGCTTGTCTTCGCCTACTGCGGATACGCCCACCAGATCGGCCACGCCACCGAAGAAACGCGCCAAGGGGTCCGCGCCGCGATCGAGTGACAGGATGGTGACCTGAACTTCCACATCGTAGCGCAAACGCTGCTGGTTGTCCGGCGTGAGCCCATAGAGTTCCCAATACACACTGAACGTATCGCGCGGTGCGATTCGCAGGTCGCCGAGAGGGCGCACACCAATGGATGACCAACGCGCCATGCGCATGGGCGGTTCCACGCGATGCGCCATGAGCAAGTCGCTGGAGACCAGCGAGCGCGCAATGGTCATGCTGTCGGTGCGCAGGGCGGGCAAATCCAATTGTGCGCGCGCTCCCACCATCTCGAGATCGTCATCAAAGGCCTCGAGTCGCAGGCGGCCGTCGCGAGCGGGCAGATTGCGCACCCACTGCCTCGCAAGCGAGCCTGCCACTGGCAGTGCAACACGCGCGGTGTCTGAGCTGATCAGCGCAAGCTGCCCCGCGAGTCCGGCGCGTACTTGCAGTTCGAGACTGCCTTGTTCAAGAGGGGCACCGGCGTACAAGCGGTGCACCGGAACCGCACCAGCCACGACCACTTCCATTTGTGTGGCGTCGATGCCGCGAAACCGCGCCATCTGCACAGGAATGGTATCGGTGCGCATGGCCAGCGCGAGATTCTCGAGTGCAAATGGATTCACTTCACGCTGCGCACGCGCGTGATCCCGGTAGTTCCCGGCAAAGTATGCGTAGTTGAACGCCGGTGGACCGGTAAAAACGAAATCCACCTCCGCACGCGGATAGAACCACACCGTGATCACCCGGCCAATGGCATCTCGTGCATCGATGTTGACCTGTGGTGAGAAAGTCGCAATGACAGGTGGCTCGCCATAGCGCGCGAGAATCATGGCACGATCGGTCCGCCACCCGGCCTGACGCGTGTCTTCGTCGGTGAACTCGAGATCAGCGTACGCCATGCGGGATAGGTACTCGAGCCGCGCTTCGTTCTGCGGGGTGGCCAGCAATGGATCGGCGGCCTCCCAATATGCACTGTCCGTTCTGGCGCGCTCTTCAGGCGAAAGCCCGGCCACACGAACGGAATCTCCGACACGCAGTATGCGCCCAAGCTCGAGCATCTCGATGCGCTCGGCCGGTAGCAATCGTGCAAGCGCCTGGTTGAACAGGCTGTCTGCTTCCGCTACGCGGCCCAAGCGGAATGCCGCCAGTCCAGCCGCGAAAAAGGGGCGAGCGTTGGCGGCCACGGCTCCGGCGGGATTGGCCGCTACCGTGCTGCGCACCAACGCCAGCATTTCGTCGAGGCGCTTCTGGTCATACAGAATGCCAAGCAACGCGACTACGCTGCGCACATCATCGGCGCGGAATCGCAGCGCCTGGCGAAAGTATTCTTCCGCTTCAAAGCGATCCGTGTTGCCGGACTCCTGCACCGGAATCGACAACTGTTCGAGAAACTCGCGCGTGTAGTGCAGGCGGATGAGCGCCTGATTGGGGTCGAAGGTGTTGGATGTCGTGTACAGTCGCCGATCGCGTCCCGTAAGATACCGGCGGCGCTTCACTTCTCCGAGTTCGCGCGTCGCTTCCACGATCTCATTGGTGTCGCGTGACGCGCCGGCAATACTGAGCGCCTTTCGGAAGTGGCGCTCCGCTTGTACACGCTGCAGAGGTGACCGCAGCAGCAATCGGCCAAGAGCGAGCTGATAGCGCGGATTGGTGCCATCGAGATCGGCCGCGCGCTTGAGCAGACGCGAGGCGATGAATCGATCCGCCGCATCGCTCACATTCAACTGCGACTGCCGCATCAGCATCATCCCACGCCAGTACAATGCTTCGGCATCACGTGGTGATTGATCGGTGGCGCGCTCAAGCAATTCGAGCGCAGCCGTGGTGTCACCGCGATCGGCTAACGATCGGGCGTCACGCACCAGCGCATCGGTTGGAATGCGGGTGGCAGCACGAGGCGGCGGTTGCACCGCATCCTGCTGCGCGAACACCGGAGCTGGAGCTCCGCTCGCCAAAACGAACAGGGCGGCAGAGAGCAGCCTTGAGGGGAAGGCCGCGAGAGAGGGGCGGGACACGAAGAAAAAATAATTCCGAATCGTGATCCCCGACACGCCGAATGTGATGAAAGGCCATGGAACCGACGGGGAGTGATCACGTAGAATGCGCAGGTGCACGAAATCCATCCGTGCGCGACTTTTGTCACAACCCGGAGTGTTCATGCAGACATCCTCACGCTGGCGTCCCATCCGGAACGCATCGGCGTTCGCAGCCGCGTTCGCAGCCGCCGTCCTTTCGCTGACCACAGTGTCCGCCTCCTCCCTCGGGGCCCAGGCCTGGAACTATCCGGCCATGCAGGTCCCGACATCGAGTGAACGCGACTATACCGCGGCGATTGTTGGTGGAGCAGGTACCACATTGCTCTTCCAGTGGCGTGAGGGCGCTGGCCGCGGCATGCACTTCCAGCTCGACGCCGGCATGTCCGACCCGAAGGGACGTCAGGATCCGCTGCTTTTTGTCGGAGGAAGCCTGGGTAAGGAGCTCGCGCGGGCCAATGGCGACCAGCCACTCGATCTGCTGCTCACCGCGGGTGCCGGTGTGTCGCTTGGCGGCAATGCCTCGGCCTTCCGTATCCCGGTTGGTGTGAGCATGGGCCACACCTTCAATCTCGATGAAGGCATGTCGTTGACGCCCTTTGTGCATCCGCGCATCTCGCTCGACGCCTGCGGCAGCTGCCGACGTGACGATGACAGCGATGTGACGGCGAGCCTCAACTTCGATCTCGGTGCGAACTGGCAGGTGAATCGCAAGTTTGCCGTGCGAGTGGCGGCCTCGTTTAGTGGCTCTGATATCGTGGGAAGCGACGAGACGTTGGCAGTGGGCTTTACCTGGACGCCGGCGGGCCTGCGGAGACGATAACGGCCTTTCCCGTCGGCGCTTCCTCGAATGCGGAGGGAGCAACGATCAAAGATTTGACGGGACGAACCGCCCAATATGCCTCGGCATGTTGGGCGGTTTTCTGTTGGTCCCAATGAACGTTTGTCAATGTTAAAGATCGATTAGTGCATGGGACTGAACGCAATACGTGGTTATCAGCCGCAAATTATTGGTTGGGATTGAAAAGCTGTGACGCGGCTGGTACTCTTGCTGTTCTTGAGTTCGGGACAAGCTGTGAGACCAGTTGATTCGTCCCTTCGTCGCCATTTGTCCCGCATTAATAGATGTTCCCACCGTCTCAGTTCTGATAGTACCTGTTCATCACGTGACGAAATAGCGCGACTCTCGCTGCTGTTCGCTTCGTCCCGAATCCTTTGGTCCCAGTGTCCGTCCCGTGGCCACTGGAGGTTTGCCCGGTTCACCATCCCTCCACATGAGATGGTGAGCCGGGTGTTTGCCGGAGACACGGTTGTGTTTCCGGTTGTGGTCCCCTCTCCCCCGTTTCCGGCTTATTTGCGCCGAGGGCTGAGCATGTCGAGACTGACGCGGTGGTTGTACAGGACACCGATGGCTGTGGGGTTGTTCTTGTTGCCGTTAGCGGCAACGGCGCAGCAGGCCCCAGCAGTCATCACCGGAGTGGTCAAGAGCGAGTTCGGTGATCCGCTCGAGAATGCCAATGTCTACATCGTGGAGTTGGCGCTTTCCGTGGGCACCAACGCGCAGGGACGCTACACCATCAACATTCCGGCCGAACGTGCGCGCGGACAGTTGGTGCAGCTCAGGGCACGTGCCATCGGCTACCGCTCGATTGCACGTCCGCTCACGGTGAGCTCGGGCAATCAAAGTTTCGATTTTGAATTGCAGCGAGACATCAATCGTTTGACCGAGATGGTCGTGACCGGTGTAACTGGTGCGACCGAACAGACCAAGACTCCGTTCACGGTGTCGCGTGTCAGTGCGGACCAGATGCCGGTGCCGGCCACCAATCCCCTCACACAGTTGCAGGGTAAGGTTGCTGGTGCACAGATCGTTGCCGCGTCCGGTCGGCCGGGTGCACAGCCCAGCGTGATCCTGCGTGCACCGACGTCCATCAATGCGTCGGGCCGTTCGCAGGAACCGCTCTACGTCGTGGACGGCATCATCATCAACGGTGCGCTGCCCGACCTGAATCCTGAAGACATCGAGTCAGTCGAAGTCGTGAAGGGCGCCGCTGCGGCCTCGCTGTACGGCGCGCGCGCCGGTAACGGCGTCATTCAGATCACGACCAAGACGGGCAAGACTTCGTCTCAGAACTCCATTCGTTTTGGTTTCCGCACGGAAATCGGTACGGGTGACTTGGAACGTGAAATCCAGATTGCTCAGCGCCACGGTATGTGGGCTGACGAGACCGGCACCCGGTTGTGCACGACTAGCGCACCGACCGTGACCGGTATGGCATTCGGATGCTATCGCTCAGTCGACTACCAGTCGGAGGCACTGCGCATCAACCAGAACGGCGTTGACTTCGCACTTACGCCGGTTGGTTTCCCGATCGATCCGGGTGCTGGTTCGCAGGGCGCCCAGATGCGTAACATCTTCCAGGCCACGCAGTGGCCCGTGGAAACGTTCGACGCCGTGCGTCAGATGTTCCGTCCGAAGCCCACGAACATCAACAACCTTGATATCACGGGCCGTTACGGAAAGACCACCTTCTTTGCCAGCGTCAACCGTCTCGACCAGCAAGGCAATGTTGAATACCTGAACGGCTTCCAGCGCAACTCGATGCGCTTGAATGTCGATCAGCAGGTGACCGACAAGTTCTCCTTTAACGCGAACACGTTCTACAGCCGCTCCAATCAGGACGGCTCGAACGAAGAAGACGGCGGTGGTACGTCCTTCTTCCGTCTGACACGTGTGCCGCCTCTCGCGGACATCACGCGCACGGACAGCCTGGGGCGTCTGTTCATTCGTCCAAACCTGCAGGGCGGCGGTGTGCAGAATGAAAACCCGCTGTATGGTCTGCAGATGCGTGATCGCAATGATCAGCGCGACCGTTTCCTGATCGGCTCAACCGCGCGCTACTCGCCGTTCGATTGGCTCGATCTCGAAGGCAACTACTCGTTCGACAACACGCGCGCCATCGGTTGGCAGAATACCGACAAGGGTTTCCGGACCACGACGTCCACGCCGACAACCAACGGCGGTAACGTGTTCCGGTTCAACAATAATTCCCAGTCGTACAACGCCAGCATCAATGCCACGGCGCGCTGGGAACCGTTCCAGGATTTCCGCACGCGCTACACGCTGCGGTACATCTCGGAAGAGCAGCGTTTCAGCTCGATCCAGACGCAGGGTACGCAGCTCCAGCTGTACGGTGTACCGCAGATCGGCAACACGCTGGCGTCCACGCGCACGGGTCAATCAAGCCAGGAACTGGTGCGTGGTGTTGGCTACTTCGCGTCGGTGAACACGGAGTTCAAGGATCGCTACATCGCCGACTTCCTCGTCCGTCGTGACGGCTCCTCACTGTTTGGTTCCGAGCAGCGTTGGCAGACGTTCGGTCGCGGTTCTTTGGCATGGCGTGTGACCGAAGAGGGCTGGTGGTTCGCTCCACAGGTCACGGAACTCAAGCTGCGCGGTTCATATGGTACGGCCGGTGGACGTCCGCGTTTCTCGGCGCAGTACGAAACGTTCTCACTGAGTGCGGCCGGTGTGCCGACGCCGGGCTTCCTGGGTAACCAGAACCTCCGCCCGGAAGTCTCGCGTGAAACGGAAGTTGGCGCAGACTTCGAGCTCTTTGGTCGCCTTGGTGGCAACGTGACGTACGCCAAGACCACCGTATCCGATCAGATTCTGCAGCCCCCCCTTCCCGCGGCTTCCGGCTTCACCAGCCAGTGGCTCAACGCGGGTACGTTGAAGAACAGCGCGTTCGAAGTCTCGCTTAGCCTGCCGATCATCAGCCGCCGGACGCTCAACTACACGGCGCGCATGACGTATGATCGCATCCGGTCTGAAGTCTCCGAGTTGACGGTGCCGTCGTACAACTTCGGCAATGACAACGTCAACAACTCGGGCGGCATTTTCCGCGTCGAAACGGGCGTACCGTATGGTACGATGTACGGTCGCGCGTTCGTGCGGAACTGCTCGCAGTTGCCGGGTGCCTTCCAGTCGCAGTGTGGCGGCGCCGGCAGTGCGTATCAGAAGAACAAGGACGGTTTCATCGTCTGGGTGGGGTCGGGCAACACACTTGGCGATGGTGTGACCAAGAACCTGTGGCAGGCCACGTTGCCGGCAACACAGGCGCCGTTTGGTGTGGCGACGGCGTGGGGTCACCCGATGGTGCGCCGCGATACGACGCTGGCCACTAACAACCCGGGCTTGGTCTTGCCGGTCGGTCACGCCCTGCCTGACTTCCGCTGGAGCACCTCGCACACGTTGACCTACAAGCGCCTCACGGCGAATGGTCTCGTGGATGCCACGGTGGGTCGCTATGTGCAGAACCAGGGTCTTGCCTGGTCGCTGCTCGATTTCCTTTGGGGTGGATCGGATCAGGTGGGCAAGAGCACGGCCGATGCGCTGCCGATGTCGTACTACTACCGCGCGGGTCCACCGGACAACGCGGCCGGTATCGGCGGTCTGTATGACGTGCTCGGTCCGAACGACTTCAACGTCGAAAAGGCGTCGTTCGCACGCCTCCGCGAACTGCTGGTGTCGTATCGCGTTGGCAAGGTGCGCAACGTGGGTGACTGGAGCGTGAGCCTCATCGGTCGCAATCTGTACACGTGGACCAACTACCGCGGCTATGACCCGGAAGTGGGTGTATCGGGCAACTCCGGTCAGGCCGGATCGGGCGTGTTGAACGCGTTCGACAACTTCACGTTCCCGAACATCCGCACGTTCACGCTGTCCATCGGCACCACGTTCTGACCACGCGGCTTTCCGGCGCGCACTCCTGACATTGCTGGAGCTGCGCGCTGGTGCGCCCTCACTTTCGAGAGCTTTGATGCGACATCTTTCCCGTATCATGCTGCTGGCCGGCGTGTCGACCCTGTCACTCGCCGCGTGCAGCACGGACTTGGCCGTCACCAATCCCAACAACGCGGACATTCTGCGTACGCTGGGTCGGCCAAGCGACGTCGAAAATCTCATTGCCGGTGGCTTCAACCAGGCAGTGGGCGGTACCACTGGTGGCAACGTCGAGAGCCTGAATAGCTCCATGCAGGTCATGGCGCTCGAGAACTACACCGGTCTGGCCAACTACAACATGGGACCGCGTGGCGGATTGCCGCGCACACCGCTGCTCAATTTCCCGAACAATCCGGGAACGGCTTCGGTATCGAGCAACTTCAACGGTCTCTCGCGTGCGTCCCGATCCGTAACCATTGCGCTCGAGCGGCTTGCCACCACCGGCTTTACGCTCGGCAGTCCGGCGCAGGATCTCCGGGCACGTTCCTTTGGACGTTTCGGTCTGGCGTTGATGCTGGGCAATCTTGCCCTGTCGTATGATTCCGCAGCCGTCGTGGTTCCGGGTGGTGAAGCAATTCCACCGCTCGTGGGCTACGACTCGGTCATGAAGGTCGCGATCGGCCTGCTGGATGATGCCCTCGCCGACGCCAGCAATTCGGCAGCGGCAGGAACCGGCGGCTTCCCACTGCCGGCTAGCTGGATGAACCTGTCGGTGGGCAACGTGTCGGCCGATCTGTTCCAGCGCATCATCCGATCCTACCGCGCGCGTTTCCGTGCGGAAGTCGCTCGGACACCAGCGGAGCGTGCGGCAGTCAACTGGCAGCAGGTCATCACCGATGCACAAGCCGGTATCACAGCCGATATCGAAATCGTGATGAACGCGACGACCGGTTGGACCCAGGCTTGGGTTCCCAATCACTTCACGGGCAGCAACTGGCACGTGATGACGCCGATGATCATCGGTATGGCGGATAGCGTTGGTACGCAGTACGAAGCCTGGCTCAATCAGCCGTTGCTCAATCGCTCACCGTTCCTGATTCGCACGGTGGACAAGCGCTTCCCGGCGGGCAACGATCGTGCGACTCAGAACGCCAACTCCAATGGTGGCGCGACCGGTGCCGCACTTCCCGCCGGTGTGTACTACCGCAATCGTCTGACTGCCAACGATGGCGCGGCAGCCGACGGCACCTGGGGCTTCTCGTGGTACGATCACGCGCGATTCCAGCCGTTCCAGAACGCTGCGCGTATCGGCAACTTCCCGCACATGGTCATGCCCGAGATCTGGGGCCTGATTGCAGAAGGTGCCATTCGCACGAACAACTTCCCGTTGGCCATCACGATGATCAACAACTCGCGTGTGAGCCGCGGCGGATTGCCGGCGCTTGCAGGCATTGCGGATCTCAACACGGCCGTCCCGGGTGGCAACGCCTGTGTGCCACGTATTCCGGTGTACAACGCTGGTACGTTCACCACGCGCTGCGGCAACATCCTGGAAGCGATGAAGTGGGAGAAGCGCATGGAGATGTCGTACATCAGCTATGGCGCGTGGTACTTCGATATGCGCGGCTGGGGCGATCTGCCCGAGGGAACGCCGGTGCACTTCCCGGTACCCTGGGGTGAGCGCCAGACGCGCGTGACGCCGTACACCAACATGGGTGGTGTCGGTCTGCCGGGTGGTGCCGTTCGCGGTACCTACGGTCTTCCCTGATCCTGTTCGTTGACGATGAATCTCCGTTTCTCTCGCCTGTTGATTCTGCTCACAGCTGTGTCCACGAGTGCGTGCTACAGCTATGTGCCGGTTGCCACTGCTCCTGCACCGGGAACAGAGGTGGCGCTGTTGGTCAGCGATCGCGGGCGAGTGGAACTGGGAGAGCGTGTTGGCCCTGAGATGGACCAGTTGCGTGGCACCCTCGTATCGAGCTCGGAGAGTGCGGTGACCCTGCGGATGCGTGAAGCGGTCTCGTTGCGTCGTGTGTCGACAACGTGGACCGGAGAATCGCTGACGGTGTCGCCAAGTCTTCTTGCGGGTGTCCGTGTCAAGCAGCTGGACCGTGGCCGATCGCTCTTGATGGCCGGCGGCGTCACCGCTGCGGTCATCGCCTTCATCATCACGCGTCAGGTCATCGTCGACGATCAAAAGATCGAAACCGATCCCTCCAAACCGCCCACGGACCCCGGATCACAAAGCATCCGGATCCCGCTGACGTTTCTTTTCCGGAGTCACTAGATGCGTTTTCGTCATCTTTCAATCCTGCTCTTTGGTGCGGCGGCCCTCGCGGGCTGCAACTCCGATGAGGTGAGCGGGACCCGCACCGAGTTGGAGCCTGCGGCACTCGTGCGGTATGTAAATGCCGTGCCCGACACCAGTGCACTGGATTTCCGTTTTACCGATGGTAATGTCGAGAACTCGCCGCAGTTCCCGTCAATTGCCTATCGACAGTTCACGGTGTATCAGCGCGCGCGCGCCGGGTCGCGGCGTATTGCGGTGTTCACCAATCCGCTCCCCTACGGCAGCGATATCGCTGTGGCGCAGCAGAAGCACGTCGACACGTCGTTCAACTTCGAAGCGGGTAAGCGATACACGATCATCTCGTATGGTTTTGCCAGAGCTACGGCTTCGCCGCGGCATCGTCTGGTGATCATCGAGGATGTGTTCCCCACCACGCTGGCCGCCACATCGGTGGGAGCACGTACCATCCATGCCGCACCGGCTGCCGGTCCTCTCGATGTGTACGTGCAGACCAGTGAGTCGCCTGCAGGTATCGCAGGTGCCACACCGGTCGCGCGCAACGTCGCAGCGCTTGCGGCAACGCCCTACGTCACGCTGACGTCGCGTCCGGTTGGTGGTGCGCTGGTCTATCGTTGGGACCTCGCCGCGGCTGGTGGCACCACGGCGCTGGCGGTGTCGCCCAGCAGTGGATTGCCGGGGCAGGCTGGTACATCGTCATCCAACCCGCTGGCCGGCTTCCAGATTGGCCGCAGTGTCATCACGGCTATCGCGTTTGGCCCGTCGGTCGCCGGTTCACGTGCACCGCAGGGCGGCGAATACGCATCGCTCGGCATGCGCTTCCTTCCTGACCAGAGTCTCGACTCGACTGAACCGGGACGCTGATCGCGGGTAGCACTTCGAAGTTCGGTCGGCGTGGCGCACACGAGCACTTGAGTGCGCTATACCTGCCGAGAATCCATCTTGCGGCAACGCCGTCATGCTCCAGCGGAGGATGACGGCGTTCGCTGCTCACGGCCTGACAATTTGGGACGGGAGGACGGATGAACGCAGTAGCGATTGGAGCCGTGGTGCTCTCCGGCGTGTTACTCGGTGGGTGTGCGGCTGCACCAGCAGCTGGTGTTGGCGCCGCACCGACCACCAGTGTGGCAACGGGAGGTTCTGGCGCGCGAGGGGTCGGCGTGGAGGTCACCAAGCGTGCAGACGGAATTGAAGAGAAGCTGGCCGCTACTCCTGCGCAGGTGTTCGCCGCGCTCGATGCCGTGTATCCCATCCTGCAGGTTCCCATGTCGGTCAGAGATCCTGCCAAATGGGTCATCGGCAACGAAGGACTCAAGTTCCGTCGCAAGCTTGGTGATCTGACGGCGCGGCGTATTCTCGACTGCGGTGGAACCTCCGGCATGCCAAATGCGGACACCTACTCGCTTCGTATGTCGATATTGTCCAGCGTCGCTGCGGTCGAAGGTGGACAGTCACGTTTGACGACGGTGATTCAGGCGACAGCAGAAAATCCCAACTTCCCGGGATCCGGTGTATCGTGTTCGTCAACAGGTGTGCTGGAAGATCGCATCGCCGCTGATGTGAAGATCTACCTCAACGCCAGAGCCAAGTGAGAAGCAGGGTGGTACGGATACTGTTCCCTGTGGGTTCGTCAGCAACGACGTTCTTGATGTCGGTACTCGTGCTCGCGTGCCTGTGCACGACAGCAACCGCTCCACTTGTCGCACAGTCGGGTCGGGATCGCGCTGAGCAGGACCGAACGATCGCCCGATTCACCGGCATCAAGGGCGTCGTGGTGGACAGCACGGGTGCACCGGTTGCCGGTGCACAGCTCATCATGCGAGAGAATGTGCGTGGTACGACGGTGCCGCGTCGATGGTTTACGACATCGGACTCCCTCGGTCTGTTCAAGATCGAAGGATTGGTGCCGGGTTCACTGCGTCTTGAAGTGCAACGCGAAGCCTACGAGCCCGCCGGCTTCGACGTGCAGATCGCCGATCAGATCACCGTGGAAGTTCGTGTGCGCCTGGTGGCCGATGAGGTGTGGCATCTCGTGCGGAAGGCCACTGATTCATTGGCGCGTGCCGATAGCGTGGCTGCCGCGGCCGTACGCGGAAGAAGTGGTGCGATGGCTGTGTCCGATTCGTCTGCAGCGAAGGCAGGCGCGGCTGCTGATGCGGTACAGCTTCGCCGCGGAGCGCCTGGGGTGAGCGCTCTCCCAGGTGGAGCGAGAACCGATGGACCGCGTCGACCCGGTTCGCCGGCCAATCTGCTGACAGGACGTGTCATCTCAACTGGTGGTGAACCGGTTGCGCGTGCACAGATCACGGCGCTGGGAACAAATCATCTGACCATGACCGACTCTGCGGGGCGATTCTTCTTCCGCGATCTTGAAGCCGGTCCGTATTTCATGCGCGCGCGCAAAGTAGGATTCGAGCCCGTGGTGTTTACGGCCACGCTGGCCTCGATCGACACGCTCGACGCGGCCGTTACGTTCACACCGTTTGTCGCGGGGGCCGGCACGAACCTCGACACGATGCGTGTCACCGCTGACTACGATCGCATGAGTCGACGGTTGCGTGGCTTTGAAGATCGCAAAGCCCGTTTGTATGGCGTGTTCATCGATCGCGAGGAAATTGCCATGCGCAAGCCGCAGCTGTTGAGCGATCTCCTGCGCGGGCGCAATCAGATCATGGTGCAGCGCAATGGAGCGGGAGAAACACAGATCTTCGGGCCGCGCCTCAGTATCATGGCTGGATACTGTCCGATGGCGCTCATCGTCGACGGCACGTTGGTGAATACCATCGAAGGACGCCTGGATAACATGGTTCCCATCGACATGGTGGCTGCTGTCGAGGTGTATCCAAGAGGCACCGCTGTGCCCAGCGAGTTCCAACGCGCAGGAACCGATTGCGGTGCCGTCATCGTTTGGACGCGCTGATCCAGCGTCTGCTACACGGAAGTCCTGATTTCCTACCTTCGCGCTTTGGCTTCGATTTCTCGCTGTGGATCTCGAAGCCAGATGACGATGACCGCGCAATCGCTGTAGCGTTGGTACTGTGGTGGTGTCGCCAGTCGGCTGGTAAACACTTCCATGGCGCGAATGTCGCTCGCGCGAATCATGGCCTCAGGGCCGATTGAGCCACCGGGCGCAAACAGTACCTGATTCACGACGAACGCCGGAAGACATCCGGCTCCACGACCGGCGATCAAACGTTGCGTGCGATCATTCGATCGTCCTCGCAACCCTGGCACCATGCGCAATGCGGTGGATAGGTCCACAACGCCATTCAGATCTTCGGCCGTCAGGAAGTAGCCGCTACCGCGTCGGCGACGTTCTTCAAATCCTGACGAGTCCCACGTCGTAAATCGATCGGCGCGAACGGTCACTGCGCCAAGAACAGCGACGCGACGATCGATGGTAATGGTCTGCGATTCTTCGTGGCCAGAGCGCACGCTGAGGCCAAGCCGCATCGGTTGATATCCGATGGCTCGCACTTCAAGGGTACGAATCCCCGGTGGTACGTTGGGCATTGCGAATCGCCCTTCAGAATCCGTGCGTACCCGCAAGACCGGTCGATCGAACGCTACCAGGACATCCGGTATTCCCTCTCCATCGGGATTCACGATGCGCCCGTGTACAGTGCCGGGTTGAACCGCCAATCGTACTGACGAGGCGGATCCGACGCGACGCAATGAATCCGGTGTCTCGAATGTCAGATCATGCGCGGCCAGTGTACGGTCTCCCAACTGGACGCGAATCCGCTCCGACTCCGTGCTCATGCCGGCGCCGACTTCGACGGGCTGAAAGCGCGGAACATTGCACAGTACGAAATGACCGACGCTGTCCGTTCGACTGCGTGATCGTGGACGGCTCCTGGCGCCGGCGTATGAAGAGTCTGCTGTCCGCCAAAACCCAGCAACTTCGACGTTGGGGATGGGAGAATCGTCTTCTGCGCGCCGCACAGTGCCGATCACGGCCCCTTCGAGCATGCTGCCCTTTGGGCTTCTGCACAACGAGGCGTAATACGCCTCGGCAGACGGTAGAGCCACGATCCCTTGATCACCCGATGTGACGAGGATTGGCAGAGGGAGCGCGCCAATTCCCAGTGAATCCAGAACAGGGTGTCGCACGATCAGTCGTTGCACGCCACGTTCGACGCTGTCGAAATGGAAATGCCCGCGTTGATCGGACGATACGATACTCGCGCGCCCTTCGAGCTGAATCAGCGCGCCGCGCAGTGTGTCGATCTGTACAAGCGAATCAAACAGTATGCCCTTGAGCGCCGTGTAGCCTGATGTGCCCGGTGGCGCCTTGATGGACTCGCGAAGCGGACTGAATGGCACGACTGGCTGTGTCCCAGGCACGGTGCCACACGCGACCAGGGCAATCAGAATGCTGAATCGTACAGCGCAGCGGATGAGGGGCAGCCGACGCGGGATAAGCACAGTGCAATAAACATGTGGGGAATTCGGCAGCGCGGCGAGGGTGCCGTACGGAATTGTCCGCTAAGGTATGAGAGACTCGATCAGGCCAACAGATCGACCGGTTGATCCCAACTCTGCCTCCACCAGCAGGCGCGCGCGCATGCCGGCTTCTTCACGAATCTCATGAGCGGAGATCCATCGGTTCAGCATGTCAGCAATGGCAGGAGCCGAGTCTACGGATTCGGCTCCGCGCGATTCAAGGAGGAGACCCGCCTCGCGACTCATGTGATGCCGCGGACCGAAAAGCACCGGTATGCCAAATGCAGCGGGCTCAATGACAGAATGCAGACCGGCTGTATGGAAGCCACCGCCGACGAAGGCCACGTTGGCCAGGGCGTACAGTTCACCAAGCACACCAACGCGATCGACAACGATTACATCCAGACTGTCCGCGCGCCCACGTGATTCGGCTTCGGAAAGTGTCATTGCTTCGAGTGCATTTGTCCGCGCCCAGTTCAGTAGCGGCTGCACATGTGTTGACGTTGGCTCGTGTGGTGCGATGATCAAACGAGCCGATGGAGTCGAATAGTGCACGGACTCCCATGCCGCACACAGCATGGCCTCATCTGCCGGCCATGTGGAGCCCGCCACCAATGTCGGGCGGTCGGAGGCCAGCAGGGTCAGAAGCGGAGATGTGCGATCAACTGTAGCTGCACGCTGGGCTACCTGATCGAACCGCGTGTCTCCTGTCACGCGAATGACATCCCGCCGAACGCCGAGAGATACCAGCCGCTCAGCGTTCTCGGCGTCGATCGCTCCCACTGCGTCGAGCGCAGCATAGGCGTCACGAAGGAGTGCCGATGAGAGTCCGCCGCGCCGCGATGATTGTGCGGCTAGCGTCGCGCTGATCATCGCAACGGGTACCCCGGCGTGCCTGGCACGCGCCACGAGCACTGGCCACACATCGAGCTTGGAGAAGACGAGTGCGTGTGGCGACAGCAATTGCAGCAGTGTGTCTGCCGCGCGTGTGCTGTCGAACGGCAAATAGTCGCAGAACTCCGCACTGACTGATGTAGCGAATCGCTCCGCACTCGGCGAAAAGAAAGAATAGGCTTGCTGCCAGTCTGCATGCGTTGCGCGGAGCGCGTGTGCGACCGGGCGTGCCTGCAATCCTTCACCAACTGATGGAGCATGCATCCACACGAGTGGGCGTGCATGATCGCGCGAGGCCGCCTGCGCACGCCAGCGATCGAGTAGACCACGACGTGCGCGTAGCGAGTGCCATATCTTGCTCTCGCTACTCGGCGCAACAGCTGACAGGGTGTCAGCGAGCGCCACGCCGGCGCCGTACAATGCGCCGAGCAGCGGGTTCACTTGCGCGACGGTGTGCCCTTGGCGCGCACGCGATTGTGCATTGCGAGCGCGGAGTCCACTGCGCGACGGAAGTCTGGCCAGGGCAGTGCACCCTGCACCAGATACTCGCCAAGGATGAACGATGGCGTGGATTGCACACCCGCCTGTGAGGCCTGCGCAATGTCGTTCGATACCAGCGCTTTGATGGCGGGTGACTTCCGGCACTGTTCGAACGCGGGTACATCGAGCTGCAGGTCCTTGGCATAGCGCGAGAGCAGAGGTGACACACTGCTCATGCCTTTCACGGTTTCGAAACCGGCAAAGATGGCGTCCTCGTATTGCCAGAACTTCCCTTGCACACCAGCGCACAGCGACGCCTCAGCCTGCGCACGGGCATGCGGGTGAATGGATTCGAGCGGCAAATGCAGATAGGCGAAGCGGACCTTGCCCTTGTCTACGAATTCCCGCTTGAAGTTGACCATGGACTCATCGTGCCAGCGCTTGCAGTACGGGCACTGAAAGTCGCTGATCATGACAACCCACATCGCCGTATCGGGCCCGAGAATCCGACTCTGATCGGCTTTGTTCATGAGCGCGGCATCGCGCAGGCTGTCTGCGGGTGTCGTCGGCTTGGCGGCAGAATCCGCTGTGCTCTTGGAGTCGGCGGAACCGCAGGAGCCAGCGGCACCTGTCAGCAGCAGGAGGGCAGCGGCAAAGGAGGCAAAACGCATGACGGACATTCGGGGAAACCTACACTGTACCGGGCCCGACGTTCAGGGTCTCGGCCCGTGCGCGCCTGGATGGTATAGAACGGAACTCAACCATTGGGTTATCATTCATCTGTGATCATTCGACTGCTTCTGGCGCTCGTTCTGGCCGGTCTGCTTCCGATCCCATCGCCTGTCCCATTGCGTGCCCAGCCTCCAGCGCTGCCGCAGCCGGTCGGCTATGTGAACGATTTTGCCAATGTCATCAGTGCTGACGCCAAGGCGCGCCTGGATGACCTGGCACGGCGCGTCAACAGTGCGACGCGTGGCGATCTGGTGGTCGTGACTTTGCCGGATCTCGGTGGGCGACCGGTAGAAGAAGTCGCGCTGCGACTGGGGCGTGAGTGGAAGATCGGATCCGATGCCGCAATTGGAGATCAGGCGCGCAATGCGGGCGTGGTCATCCTGCTGGTGCCAAAGGAAACAGCCAGTGATGGGCGCGGACGTTGCCGGATTGAAACGGGGCAGGGCGCCGAGGGCTTCATTACCGACGCCACCGCTGGTGCGATTTGCCGTAGTATGACGCCGCTGTTTCAGGCGCAGCAGTATTCGGAAGCGATGGAGCGCATGGCGTTTGCTGTTGGCGATCGCTATGCGGCGGCATTCGGGGTAACGCTTGACGGACAGCCGCGGCAGGAGCGCTCGCGCTCACGTGATGACGGAGACAGTCCCGCATTCATCCTACTGGTGCTGGTGGTGATCCTGTTCATCATCGCCAGCTCGAAGGGCGGACGCCGGCGTGGCTGCGTTGGCTGCATTCCGTTGCCAATTCCCGGGCCGTCGATCCATCATGGCGGATGGTCCGGCGGTGGATGGAGTGGCGGCGGATTCGGTGGCGGCGGTGGTGGTGGATTCGGTGGCTTTGGCGGCGGCGGTGGATTCAGCGGAGGTGGTGGTGGCTCAGACTGGTAAGGCTGACAAGCGCACGACCTTTTCACTCGACGTGTTGGTCACGCAGTTGCAGGCGGTGCATGGTGCCGCGTTGCGTGCCATCGTGCTCTATGGTTCTGCGGCCACCGACGAGAATCTCGCGGGTGTTTCCGATGTGAACGTGATGGTCATCTCGGATTCGATCTCGTTTGAGGCGATGCGCGCGCTCGGCCAGACCATGCGCGCATGGCAGGAGGCTGGAAATCCACCGGTTCTCGAACTGACCACGTCGGAGTGGCAATCGTCTGCCGACATCTTTCCGATGGAGTACGCCGATATTTTCGAGCGCCATCGGGTGTTGCATGGTGCGCTGCCGCTCGACGGTGTGCACGTCAAGCTGAGCGATCTCCGTCTCCAGGTGGAGCAGGAGGCGATGGGGAAGTTGCTGCGTCTGCGTCGCGGTGTCATGACGGCAGGCACAGACACGGTGCGTCAGCAGGATTTGTTGCGCGCGAGTCTTAGTGCCTTGCTCGTGCTGTTCCGTTCGCTGATGCGATTGCACGGTGAGGTGCCCCCGCGTGACGCCGATCAGGTGATCGATGCCGTTGCTGCTCGCACCGGATTCGATGCGACGCCGTATCATCGTGTGTTGCAACTCAAGCGTGGAGCGTCACTGTCGACTGGTGACACCCCGGCGTTGTTGGAATCGTACGTTACCGGGATGACGGCACTGGTGACGTATCTCGATCAGTTCTCGCCGCCTGATGCGGCGCCTGCCGTGCTGTCTCCCGTTTCCCGCTGACCCTCTCGAGGATCCGATTCATGTTCATGACACGACGCACACTGTTTCGTTCTTCCGTTCGCCGGATGACGATGCTGGCGGCGGTTGTGCTTCCGCTTTCGCTCAGCGCCTGTGGCTACAACTCCATTCAGTCGTTCGATGAGCAGGCGGCGCAGGCCAAGCAGAACATCGATGCGCAGCTGCAGCGTCGCGCGGATCTCATCCCGAATCTCGTGAACACGGTCAAGGGATTCGCCGCGCAGGAAGAGAAGGTACTGACTGAAGTCACGCAGGCGCGTGCTGGCCTGATGGGCGCATTGCAGAAGCCGGGTGGTTCGAATCCGGCTGAGCTGGCAAACGCGAATGCACAGCTCACTGGTGCGTTGGGACGCCTCACGGTCGCAGTAGAGGCGTATCCGGAGCTTAAGTCGAACGAAAACTTCCTGCGTTTGCAGGATGAGCTCACGGGCACGGAAAATCGCATTGCGGTGTCGCGCACCGACTACAACAGCGCGGTCCGGCAGTACAACGAGTACATCCGCAAGTTCCCGCAGGTGCTTACTGCGAAGGCGACCGGCGCAAAGCCGCGGGAATACTTCGAGGTGACAGATCCCGCGTCGCGTGCGGCACCTACGGTCGATTTCTCCAAGTAGACTGCGTAAGGAGAAGGGCGTAAGGTTTTCACTGCGGGAAGGAACTGCAGGCGACCGATGGGGCGTAAGCTGAAATGCGTTAGCTGAACAGCGTAAAGGGGGACCGCCTGAGCTTTGGCTCAGGCGGTCTTTTCCGTTGCGGGGCGGGGGAAGAGAATATCGCCTTTGCTGACGCGCCAGCCGGTAGGATCGATAGTGTCGAGCTGGTCGATTCGCTGGGCGGCAACTTCACCTGGGCCACCCAATTGCGCCCACACCTGCTGCGACTTGTTGGGCATGAAGGGCGCGTACAACACCGTCTGTTTGGCCACACGACGGATGAGCGAGTTGAGGATCTGCTCCAGCTCCGCACGACGTGCGGGATCCTTGGCGACAGCCCACGGTGCTGTCGATGCGGTGTACTCGTTGGCACGCTGTGCCATGCGATACACAGCAGCGAGCCCCTCGTGCAGAAGCCAGCCGTTCTCGCCGTGCATGGCGGCGTGATATGCCGTCACATCGGCATCGTCTTCGATTTCTGCATCGGGTCGTGCGGCGCTTGGCACCACGCCATCGAAGTACTTCTCCACCATGGCCATGGCACGACTGGCCAGATTGCCAAATGCGTTGGCCAGATCGGCGGTGTAGCGCTCTTCGAATCGCTCCCACGAGAAGTTACCGTCACCGTCGAACGGCACTTCGCGGAGCAGTACATAACGGAACGCATCGGCGCCAAAACGATCAACGGCTTCACCGAGGTCGAGCTTGACGCCGGCGCTCTTGCTGAAGCGTTCACCGCCCAATGACACAAAACCATGCGCCCAGACCTGCTTGGGCAGTGGCACACCGGCGGCATGCAGCATGGCCGGCCAAATCACGACGTGAAAGCGGGTGATGTCCTTGCCGATGATGTGGATGTCGGCAGGCCAGCGTGCATCGTATCCCGCCTCCGGATAGCCCGTTGCCGTGAGGTAGTTGGGCAGTGCGTCGAACCACACATAGGTGCCCTGAGTCTCGCCGTTACTGAGTGGCAGCGGAAACGGCACCGCCCAATCGAGTCGCGCTCGCGATGCGGAAATGTCTTCGAGCCCCTGCGCGAGCAGGCCGAGAATTTCGTTGCGACGGCTTTCAGGTTCGATGAACGATGGATTCTTTGCCAGCAGATCCTGCAGAAAACCCTGATACTTGCTGAGGCGGAAGAACCAGTTGCGCTCTTCGACTTCCTCAAGGGTGCGCGTCGGATGCAACACGCATTTGCCTTCGACGATGTCGGCGTCCTGCTTGAACGACTCGCAGCCGACACAGTACATGCCGGTGTAGGATCGCTCGTAGAAGTCATCTGGATTGCGTTCGGCAATGGTCCGGATCAATGCCTGCACACCGGCCTTGTGATGAGCTTCGGTGGTGCGAATGAACTGATCGTACGAAATGCCGAGCCGCGTCCACATGTCCTGAAAGCGGGCCGCGATGGTATCGGTAAAGGCCTGCGGAGCGACGCCTTCCTTGGCCGCCGTCTGCTGCACTTTCTGACCATGCTCGTCCATGCCGATGAGCAAATGGACGTCATCGCCGCACAGACGGCGATATCGGGCGATCACGTCGGCGCCAATCTTCTCGAGGGCGTGGCCGAGGTGGGGATCGCCGTTGGCATAGTCGATGGCGGTGGTCAGATAGAATCGGGGCATTTCGGAATCTACTGCGGGTGGGGGCTTCAACTGCAGTTGGCGGAGCTGCAACTGCGGTTTGGGACTGCCACGGCGGTCGGGGGGAAACGCTACCGCAGTTGGGGAACTGCAACCACAGCTAGGGCTACAGCACCTGCGGTCTGGGGAAGCCACTGCGGTTCAACCGCCTCTGCAGCTTTGGACAGCAACCGCCGTCTCGGGACTGCGGTCGGGGCCTACCGCGGTCTCGGCTTACTCCCATGCATAATGGCGCGCTGAAGGGAGACCAGCATCCGCTGAATCGCTGCGAGGTCGTCGAGGATACGCAGCGCCTCGTCAGGCTCGACTAGGTCGAGCGCGAGGAGCGCCGCCATGTGTGAGTCAGTCTCCGCGGCAGATCCCAACGCGATGCTCAGATGGCGCTTGAATTGTGCACTGCTGCCGAGAGCGCGACCCTCTGCGATGTTGGCCGAGACAGACTGCGAGGATCGCCGAATTTGATCTACTACGGCGGGAACTTCGTTTGACGCGCGGCCGCGCGTGGCGCGATGAACTTGTGCGGCCACATGCTGCGCCAGCTGCCATACTTTGAGATCCTGATGCGAGGCCATGGCTGACGATAGATGCCAGCTCAATCAGGGGTTGCACCCATTCTCCGCACACGGTGCCATTGGAACGCAATCACCAGCTCCGCCGCACCTAGCCCAGACCGCGGTCCCCCAACGGCGGTGGATTTCCAAGACCGCCGTTGCAGTTCAACTGCGTTGGCATTCCCAAACTGCAGGTGCAGTAGCCCCAACCGCAGTGGCAGTCCCTTAACTGCAGTAGCGTTTCCCGCAAACTGCAGTTGCAGTCCACAACCGCAGTGGTAGTTCCCAAGACCGCAGTAGCAGTTCCCTAGACTGCGTCTCCCCCCTCCTCCGCCTTCCGCTTTTCTTCCGCCGCCCTCAGCCTCCGTCCCCCTCTCCGCCCCCGCCGCCGCTTCCGACGCGGGGCTCCATCAGCCGCTCCGGTCGACGCGTCAGGTGCGTCCGGCGCGTCATCCTCGTCACCTTCGTCTTCATCATCGGCTTCAACGTCAGCCGCAGCGTCCGGCACTGGCTCTGCCGCCACCGCCGTCTCCATCATCGGCCGCGGCGCAATACTCGGATCACGCAGCGCCACAACTTCGTATTCGGCCGTGTCGAGCATCGACACCTGCGCCGCGTCGAGCGAAATCGGCATCTCCGCAGTTACGCCGGGGTCGAGCATCGCCAAGGTGTCGTGCTGTTCCACTTCCGTACGAAGGTCGACCAGCGACAGCACACGCGAGTCACCTTCCGCCGTGCGCAGCGTGACACGCTCGCTGAAGATGTCGCAGCTTATCACCTTCTCTTCACCGCGCGAGGTGGAGAGAATTTTCCCTTCCTTCGGGAATTTGCGGCGGCTCAGTACGTAGAATTCATGTTCATACCGCAGGCAGCACATGAGTCGCCCGCATGCGCCGGAAATCTGCTGCGGGTTGAGCGACAGGCGCTGATCTTTGGCGACACCAAGATTGACCGGGCGCAGATCGGGCAGCCATGACGACGAGCAATACTCGCGTCCACAGCGGCCAACACCACCAAGACGTTTGGCCTCGTCGCGTACACCGATCTGCTTGAGTTCGATTCGTGTCTTGAAGAGCGCCGCCAAATCGCGCACGAGATTGCGGAAGTCGACACGCTTCTCGGCCGTGAAGAAGATCGTGAGCTTTCGCCGGTCCCACTGCCACTCGGCGTCCGTCAGCTTCATGACCAGGCCGTGCGCTTTCACACGCTCCATCGACTGACGACGCGCCTGCTCGTTGTCAACGTCGAAAACGCGGTCTGCCGCCGCATCATCCGATGATGCCAGGCGCAACGCGCGTCGAGCCGGTGGCGTCGTGCCACACCCATGTGCGCAACCATTGCACCGCACTTCGGCGAGTTCGCCAGTGCTGTGCACACGCCCGAAGTCTTCTCCGCGATCTGCTTCAACGATGATGCCCGCCTTGAGCGGCGGCGGTGCATCACCGTCCCACGAGAAGAACTCCTTGCGATTGCCGCGGAACGCGACTTCGATGAGATGCGCCACGGCGGTTCCGATTACTCGGTGAACTGACCCATGCGCAGGAACTTCTCACGTCGACGCCGCACCAGCTTGTCCGGCTTGAGCCGCTTGAGTTCTTCCAGATTGCGTACGAGCGTCTCGCGCAGCGCTGTGGCGGTCGCCACATGATCGGAGTGTGCGCCACCAGGTGGCTCAGGAATTACTTCATCAATCACGCGCAGCTCGACCAGATCGCCGGCCGTGAGACGCAACGACTGTGCCGCCTTCTCACGCATTTCCGGACTCTTGCCATCCTTCCAGAGAATGGCGGCGCAGCCTTCGACGGAAATCGTGGAGTACACCGAGTTCTCGAGCATCAGCACACGGTCCGCCACACCAAGCGCGAGTGCGCCGCCCGAGCCGCCCTCACCAATTACGGTAGCAATGATGGGCACCTGCAGCTGGCTCATCTCGAGCAGATTGCGGGCAATGGCTTCGCTCTGACCACGCTCTTCCGCGCCAAGTCCAGGCCACGCACCCGGCGTATCAATGAACGTGATGACCGGTACCTGGAACTTCTCGGCCAGCTTCATCAGACGGAGCGCCTTGCGATAGCCCTCGGGGTGGGGCATGCCGAAATTGCGCTTCAGATTTTCCTTGGTGTCGCGCCCACGCTCATGACCGATGAGCATGACCGTCTCGCCTTCGAGACGTGCCCAGCCACCCATGATGGCCGCGTCTTCGCGAAAGGCGCGGTCACCGTGCAACTCAATGAAGTCGGTGAACGCGTGCTTCAGATAGTCCGACGTGAACGGACGGCGAGACATGCGCGCAACCTGCACGCGCTGCAGCGGCGTGAGATTCTGATAGATCTGCACGCGCATCTCGCCGAGCTTCTTCTGGAGCGGGGCCAACTCATCGGCCACGTCGAGCGAGCGTTCTGATGCGAGACGCTTGAGCTCCTCGATCTGCTTCTCGAGTTCCGCAATGGGACGCTCGAACTCGAGAACCGGGGCAGCAGCCATGACGAATCCTGATATGGCGACGCGATGCTCGTCAGCTGCCGGCGCGAACGAGTCGCACCCGATCAGCGCCAAGCAACGCGCGCAGGTCTGAAAGAATGGCAGCGGACGCTGTCACGGTGAGTGAGCGCGAACGGAAGCGCACCGGCTGTCCGTTCCCATCCCGCCACCGCAGTTCGAGCGGTGCCGACCCTTCATGGGCCTCCACCGCCGCACGCACGTCCGCCATGATCGCGGCGGGTAGATCAAGCCCGGGGGCCAGATCAATCGCCACGGCCACCTCACCGCTGGCGCGCACTTCTTCGAAGCGCTGCACCTCGTTTACGATGAAGGTGGCGTTTTCCACGCCCTGGTCTCTCTTGGAATAGCTGCCCTTGAGCAGCAGGGGCACATCGGCACGGACCCGTTCCGATATCACCCCCCAAGCTTCCGGAAAGACCAACACTTCGGAAGATCCGGAAAAATCCTCGACTGTCAACCGGGCGAACTCGTTCCCGGACTTCTTGGAGATCTGCCGCTTGATGGAAGTCACCACGACACCAATGGTGACCGGCTCAGGCACCCAGGTCCCCAATTGCGGCACCGTGTGGGTGGCAAAGAGTTCGCATTCCGTTCGGTACTTCTCGAGCGGATGTCCTGAAATGTAAAAGCCCAGCAGCTCCTTCTCACGCTGCAGGCGTTCGCTTTCCGTCCAAGTGGGCACGTTGGGAAGTGACGGTGCCGTCGGCTTTTTGCCATCGCTGTTGCCGACATCGTCAGCTGGTGCGCCAAGCAGATCACCGAACAACGAACCCTGTCCCTTCTCCGCCTCTTCCTGCTGCAGCGCGGCTTCACTGATGGCGGTATCGAGCGCGGCCAATAACTGCGCTCGGTGCCCACCCATGCTGTCGCATGCACCAGCGGCAATCAGCGCTTCGAACACCCGCTTGTTGAATACGCGAAGATCGACCCGTGCGCAGAGATCATGCAATGACTCGAAGGGTCCATCTGCGCGTGCCGCGAGCAGGGAGTCGATCGCACCACGGCCCACGTTACGAATGGCGCCGAGCCCGAACCGGATGCGCTGATCACCAACGACCGTGAAACGCCATCCCGATTCGTTCACGTCAGGGGGCAGCACCTCGAGCCCCATTTCACGTGCTTCGGCGATGTACTTGATGACTTCTTCCGTCTTCCCGATGTTCGACGACAGCAACGCGGCCATGAACTCAGCCGGATAGTGTGTCTTGAGGAATGCGGTGTGGTACGCGACAACGGAATACGCGACCGAGTGCGACTTGTTGAAGCCGTATCGACCGAACGTTTCAATCTGACCGGCCAACTCCTCGATGATTTTCTTGTCGTAGCCGCGCGCGATGGACTTCTCGGAGAACTTACCGAGCTCCTTCTTGATGAGCTCCGCGTCCTTCTTACCCACGGCCTTTCGCAGTACGTCGGCTTCGGCGAGCGAGATGCCCGCCAACACCTGGGCAATACGCATCACCTGTTCCTGGTAGGTGATGACGCCGTAGGTGTTGGAGAGAATCGGTTCGAGCTCGGGCAGCGCGTAAACTGTCTCTTCTTCGCCGCGTTTGCGTCGGATGTACACGTTGTGCATGCCGGCGTCGAGCGGACCGGGGCGCAACAACGCGTTCGATGCAACAAGGTCGTCGAATCGGTCGCAGCGCATGCGCTTGAGCACGTCGGTTGCCAGCGCGGATTCGAACTGGAACACGCCGCCCGTGCGACCCGCACGCAGCACCCGATACGTTTCCGGATCAGTGAAGCCACGCTCCTCGAGTACCACATCCTTCCCCGAGCGCTCCTTGATGTTCTTGAGCGTGTCGGTGATGACGGTGAGCGTGGTGAGACCGAGGAAGTCCATCTTGAGCATGCCGGCCTTTTCCAGGGCCGTCATGTCGTACTGCGTCACGATGATGCGTTCGTCTCCATCGCTGCCGGAGCCCTTGCTGGCCTGCGTGCAGATGGGAACAAATTCATCGAGTGGACCAGGCGCGATGACCACACCGGCTGCGTGCACACCGGTGTGGCGCGACAATCCTTCAAGCTTGATTGCGAAGTCCAGCAACTGACTGTATCGCGCATCCTGCTGATACAGCTGCTTGACCTCGGGCACCTGAACGATGGCTTCGGCCACCGTGAGAGAATTGTTCGGTGCGTTCGGGATCAGTTTCGCCAGCGCGTCTGTTTCGGTCGGTGTGAAGCCCAGCGCACGCCCCACATCCTTCACGGCGGCGCGCGACTTCATCGTTCCAAACGTGACGATCTGTCCGACGCTGTCCTTGCCGTACTTCTGACGCACGTAGTCGATGACTTCGCCGCGGCGCTCAAAGCAGAAGTCCACGTCCACGTCGGGCATGGACACGCGCTCCGGATTCAGAAAGCGCTCGAAGAGCAGGTCGAATTCGAGCGGACACACATCCGTGATGCGCGTCGCGTACGCGACCAATGAACCGGCGGCAGAACCACGACCCGGGCCCACTGGAATGCCCCGATCCCGTGCAGCCTTGATAAAGTCGGCCGTGATCAGGAAGTATCCGGAGTAGCCCGTCTTGGTGATGACACCGAGTTCGTAATCGAGTCGTTCCTGCACATGCGCCGGCAGTGGGTCACCGTACCGCTCCTTGGCGCCGTCCGTGGCCAGTTGCACGAGCAGGTCGTTCTCTGTGTCCACGCCCGCGGGGAGTGGGAACGACGGCACGTAATACTTCTTGCCGAACTGCACGTCCACCGCATCGGCAATCGCGAGTGTGTTGGTGAGCACATCCTCGCGGCCAGGGAAGTACGGGCGGATCTCATCAGCTGACTTGAAGTACAATCCATCGTCGTACTTCATGCGATCGCGATCGTTGCGATCCTTGCCGAGTCCGATGCACAGCAGCACGTCGTGCGCGTCGTGATCCTCGTGCTTGAGGAAGTGCGCATCGTTGGTCGCGACGACCGGAAGATTCATGTCGTCGGCCAGCGACAGAATCTTGGCGTTGAGCGTCGCCTGACCTTCGCTGGTGTGCGCCTGCACCTCGAGGTAGTACCGATCCTTGAACAGTTCGGCATACCAGGCGGCAGCCTCACGTGCCTGCTCGATCCGATCATCCATCAGATGACTGGCGACTTCACCGGCCAGACACGCGGAGGACACGATCAACCCTTCAGAGTACTGGGCGAGCAACTCGCGATCGATACGCGGCTTCGTGTAGAAGCCTTCGGTGTATCCGAGCGAGGTGAGCTTGACCAGATTGCGATAGCCCACCAGATCACGGGCGAGCAGCACGAGATGGTAGTATGGTTTCGCACCTGGGGCTGGTCGTCCACGTGTCCGACGATCACCGGGCGCCACATACGCTTCCATCCCGAGGATGGGCTTCACACCGGCTTTTTTCGCCTTCTCCTGAAATTCCCAGGCGGCGTGCATGTTTCCGTGATCGGTGATAGCCAGCGCGGGCATTTCCAAATGCTGCGCACGCTTGATCAGATCATCGATGCGATTCGCGCCGTCGAGGAGCGAATACTCGGAGTGGCAGTGCAGATGAACGAACGACATAACCCTGAATGATACAGCGACGACTCTCTGCTCGGCAGTTGCTCTCTCGTGGAAGTGCCATGATTGGCAGCGCACTCGTGCTGTTTCTGGCCTTGACACCCATGGGGTGCTACTTGTCGCGCGCCGCGTACGAAGAGGCGCGCATTCTCGCCAAGCGACAGCCCATTGAACGGCTGGTGGTTCGTGACAATACGGAGCCTGCGCTCAAAGCCAAGCTGCAACTGGTACTGGCAGCGCGCCGCTTTGCGATTGATTCGGTGGGACTCAAGGCCGAAGAGAGCTTCACGACGTTCTCACAGCTCGATCGCGATACGCTGGTGCTGGTCGTGTCTGCCGCCTACCCGGACCGCCTTGCACGCAAGACCTGGTGGTTCCCTGTCGTTGGAAGTTTTCCCTACAAGGGATTCTTTGATTTCGGCAAGGCGCTCGAAACCGCGCATCAGCTCAAGGAAGAGGGCTACGATGTGGTCGTGGGTCCGTCCAGTGCGTTCAGCACACTCGGATGGTTCAATGACCCACTCGTGAGCACCACGGTAAAGGCGGACTCTGTGACTTTGGTGAACACCGTGTTGCATGAACTCCTGCACACCACGTTTTTCGCCAAGGGCAAGGTGAGCTTCAATGAGTCTTTTGCCACATTCGTCGGAGGGCGCGGCGCGGAACACTTCTTTCGCGCTGCGGGCGATACGCTACGGCTCCGTCGTGCGCAGGATGACTGGCACGATGATCTCCTCTTGGGCGCATTCTGGGAGCGCACCGCACGCGAAATCGATAGTGTATTTGCATTGCTCCCCGACTCGGCGCGCACCGAACGCATCGCAGCGCGCGACACCGTGTACACCCACGCCCGCAAACGCCTCGTCGACTCCATCGGTCCGCAGCTCAAGACCTATCCTGCTGACTGGGTCACGCGTGTTCCACTCAACAATGCTGTCCTCATGTCGCGGCGGGTGTATGCGGAACGCCTCGACTACTTCGACTCCGTGTACGTCGCGGCAGGCGGGGATTTGAGGGAGGCGATTCGCCGTGTCATTGCCGTTTCCGAGGGGAAATGAGGATGTGAGCAACAGATGGCGCGAGGATCAGAGGATTTGAGGATATGAGGTGCGTGCCCCGAGAGCACCCAGCCACATCGGGTGCCCTCGGGGCCCGCTCTCTCATCCTCAGATCCTCAAATCCTCACGCCATCGTTTCCTCAAATCCTCACTTTTCTGGGAGGAGGACGAAGCGGGCCCTGTTCGTCTCATCGAAGAACTTCTTCGCCGCTGCCGCGAGCTTCTCGATGCTGAGCGAGGCGTAGAGCTCCTCTTCCTTTGCGAGTCCTTCCAGCGGATCACCATTCTCGACCCGTGAGCGGATGGCGCCGGTCCAGTAGTTGTTCTGTTTGCGCTGTACTTCCAGAGCGCGGCGCTGCTTCTCGCGCACACGATCCACTTCCGCCTGGCTCGGAGGCACGCGGCGAAGCGAATCGAGCTCGGAGCGTACGGCAGCGAACAACGAATCCGCCTTGTCCGGGGCCGATCCGTAGCTCACGACGACCTGCCATTCCTGTCTTGGGCGGCGTGAGAATCCCGTGCTGACGGAAACGGAATAGGTGGCGCCGAGTGCTTCACGCAGGCGATCCAGCAGGCGTTGTTCGAGCAGATCGCCGACTGAAGACAGCAGGTAGGCGTCTTCACGCGACCACGGAGCTACACCGGCAATGAGCAGGGCCGTCTGACTCTGTGGGGCAATGCCCTTGCGCACGACCTTGTCGATCTGGCCGGTGAACTGCTTGGGGCCTACGTCACGCGGTGTTTCGCGGCGGCCGGCCGCGGGCAAGGATGCCAGCCACTGTTCCGCGAGTGGCTTGAGTACGGCCGCGTCTACATTGCCTACGAACACAAAGGTGAAATCGCCGGCGTCGCCGAATCGATCCTTGTAGATCTTGAGCATGTCGTCGAGTTGCAGCTCCTTCAGCATCTCCGTATTGAGCGGACGAACACGCGGATGCCCGTTGGCCAGCGTCATCTGAACCGTGTCGCTGAACACCGACGCGGGATTGGCGTCCTTGTTGCGCAGCTGCGATTCAAACGCCTGCATGTTGGCCTGGAACACCGTCGTATCGGCACGAGGCGACGTGAACCGCAGCCACGTGAGCTGCATGAGTGTTTCGAGATCGCGTGGTGATGCGCCACCGACAATGGTCTCGCTCAAATCCGCGATGCCCGGTTGAGCACTGGCGGCTTTGCCGGTGAGCTTCTTGCGCAGATCAACTGCGGAGAATTCTCCCACGCCACCAGCGGCAATCACCAGCGGCGTCATGGATGTCTTGAACACATCCGTGTCGCTTACCAGACTTGCTCCGCCCGGGCTCCATGCGCTCATCAGAATCTGATCGGCGTTGAAGTCTGTGGGCTTGATGAGCACGGTGATGCCGTTGGACAGCGTCCACTCGGTGATGCCGTGCGGCGCGATGGTCCGCTCTCGCACGACCTTGCCCGGGGTCGGGACTTTGGCCACCAACGCGCCTTCGGCGACCGTTTCCGTCCATGGTGCAATCGTGCTTGCGACAACGGTGCCGAATACGCGACGGATCTCCGCCTCTGTCGGTACCGCGAGTCCTTCCTTCTCGGGTAACGTGACCATCACCACACGATTGGCCGCACCGCCGCGCGCATTCGCCAATCCGTTTACGTCAGCAAGCGTGATAGCTGGCATCAGCTTCTGCACCGCGGCGTATTCGAATGCGATCCCCGGTGTGCCGTCACCCTGCAGGTAGTGCTGGATGTATTCCTCGACAAACTCGGCACTTTCCGATTTGTCTCGTTCTTCATAGGCGCGTTCGTAGGCACGCAGCAGATTGGTACGTGCACGATCGAGTTCACTGGCGAGGAAACCGTGACGTTGCACGCGTTCGGCTTCCACGAGCACCGCCTGGAGCGTCTCGATCAGCTTGCCTTCCTTGGCACCTGCTCCGAGCGCGTTGTATTCGCTGCCACGTACAAAACCGCCACTGCTTGCACCGGCACTTGTGAATGGTGCGTCCGGCTTGAGTGCGAGTTCGTTGAATCGCTGGCTCAGCATGGTGTTGTACAGTCGCTCCAGCAGATCGCTGCGCAGATCACCTACCGTACGCGTGGAGCGTGGTGGGCGCTTCCACAGCACTTCCACTGACGACGTGGTGAGCTCCTTGTCGGTGGCAATCGAGACCAGCGTGGAATCATGCCCGGGGACCGCCGCCTGCGTGCGGGCACGAGCGCGTGGACGTGCCGGAATGCCACTGAATGTGCGACGGATATGCTGCTCGAGTACTGCCGGTTCTACGTCGCCTACGGCGATGACTGCCATAAGGTCGGGGCGATACCAGTCGCGCCAGAATCGCTTGAGCGGCGCGGGGTTGGCATTCTCCAGAATGGCTGGCTTGCCGATCGGCAGGCGTTCCGCATAACGCGAGCCGCGCAGCAGCACGGGGAACTGCTTGTCGCGAAGCCGTTCACCGGCACCGAGACCGTTACGCCACTCGCTGAGTACCACACCGCGTTCGTTCACGACTTCCAGAGAGTCGAAACGAATGCCGCTCGCCACATCACCGAGGAAGCGGAAGCTGCGCTCGAGAATGCCGGGGCTGTCTGTGGGCACAGGCAGGATGTATACCGTCTCATCGAAGCCTGTGAAGGCATTGAGATCAGCTCCGAATCGCACACCGATCGATTCGAGATACTTCACGATGTCGTTCTTGGCAAAAGACGTCGTGCCGTTGAACGCCATATGCTCAACATAGTGCGCAAGTCCCAGCTGATCCTCGTCCTCGAGAATCGATCCCGCATTCACCACCAGCCGGAGCTCGGCGCGCTTTTCCGGTTTGGCGTTGCGGCGGATGTAGTAGGTGATGCCATTCGGCAGCTTGCCAACCTTCACCGCACGATCCATGGGTAGCGATGCGGTCAGTGCAAACGAATCACGAACGGCAGCAGTTGGTGCACGGGCTGCGCCGCTTCGCGAGACACTTTGCGTCTCACCCTCATGCGGGAGTAGGAGAATTGGAGCCGCAAAAAGGATGTGAGCGAGTGTCAATCGGACCATTGTAGTGAACACCGGAAAGGGTGAGGTTCGCGACTTCGTCGTACTACTTCTTTTCGATCTTGACCCGCACTTCAACCGTACGACCTCCTGATGCATTCGTGATGCTCAGGCGATATGTGAGATTCTGGTTGATTGCGTCAGGACCAATAGCGGCGTTGGCTCTGAGAGTGCCGCCTTCTGTGATCCGTGTGGCAGGGCCTTCGACCTGCGTCCACATCGACATTCCGGGATCAAGTAGTGCCTTGGGATCTTCCACGGCATTAGCCGCCGTGCCAATGAGATCCCACAACGGAAGGGATGTGGTCGGAGCGAGAACCACGAGCTGTGCCGGGGCCTCGAACAGCGAGAGGTATTCGGCCGACTGATTGTTCTTGCCCTTCTGAACCACTGATGCAGGGAGCTGCGAGACTGGTGCAGCTTCGGCTGGTGTGCTGAGGGCCGGAGTGGGTGGTGCTGCTGATGCCACCGTCCCCGGTGCTGCCGCGGTGCTGTCCGTGAGCGTTACGTCGTCACTGGGGGTGCAGGCGACCAGGAGGACGACCGTCCAGAGAACAGGCAGCGAGGTGGAAAGCGATGGACGCGGGCGTGTCATGTGAGGTGAGCGTGGAGTGGAGTTGCCCCATTGCAGCAAGGGCACGATGTCTCTGTCGGTATGAACGGGTGTGGCGCGAAGAAAACTAATGGCGCCATTCTCGGATACAGTGTTCTGACGTTGGGAATGCGTGCCTATCCGTACCTCACGTCATACCGGAGGTGATCCGAATCGCCCTCGCAAAAGTGCGCGAAGGTCCACCACCGGTTCAATGACCGCCCCTTCGCGCGGCCCAGGCAATGCTGGCGGTTCGTGTTGATCACCAAGCGTGACGCGTTGCATTGTGCGCCGCACACCATGATCGAGAAAGCGCGACATCTGGGTATAGGCGAAATCCGCGCCAGTGCGTGTGGCGTAGCTGTGCAATGGATACGTGACCATGAGTTCGTTTCGGGCACGCGTCATCGCCACGTAGAGCAGTCGCCGCTCTTCTTCGATCTGCGCGTCGTCCACGGCCGCGCGCGCCATGGGAAATACGCCGTCGCTGGCATGGATGACGAACACGACATCCCACTCCTTGCCTTTGGCCGAGTGCACCGTGGAGAGAATCAGTGCGTCATCCTCGTCGGTGCTGCCAACGGCGAGGTCTTGCGTATTGGCAGGCGGTTCGAGTGCGAGCGCAGCGAGAAAGCTGGTGCGGTCGGCATAACCTGCGGCAATGATTTCGAGTTGATCGAGATCGGCCAATCGGGGTGGTGCGTCGTCGTAGGTGGCGTGCAGGATCGGGTCGTAGAGCTGCCGCGACAATCGAATACTCTCCGCTGGGCTGTGCGGCGTGTCCGCACGCTCGACGCGGCGCATGCCGTCGAAGAGCGCACCGATTGCCTGCAGGCCAGGACGCGCGCGCGCAGGTGCCCGCACGGCGCCGATGGCCATCGCTTCCCAGTTGTGCAGAGAGAGCAGTTCTATGGCGGAACGTGCCGTCGCATCACCAACACCGGGAAGCAGGCGCAGCAGCCGATACCAGCTTACTTCGTCTCGCGGATTCTCCAGGATACGAAGAAACGCCAGCATGTCCTTGATATGCGCAGCTTCGAGGAATTTGAGACCGCCCCACTTCTCGTAGGGGATGCGTCGATTGGCGAGCTCGATCTCGAGATCCGCCGAGAGATAGCCGGCGCGGAACAGCACGGCGATTTCGCGTAGTGGAGTGCCCTGCTCGTGCAGTTCGAGCAATCGGTCCACCACGAATGCGGTTTGTGCGGATTCATCACGCACCGTTACGAGCCACGGCGCATCGCCACCTTCACGTTCCGTCCAGAGGCGCTTGCTATAGCGCTCCGTGCTCCGTGAGATGAGTGTGTTGGTGGTCTCGAGAATGGGTGCGATGGAGCGATAGTTCTGCTCCAGTGTCACGATGCGTGTGCCGGGAAACTGCTGCGGGAAGTCGAGGATGTTGCGGATGGTCGCGCCGCGGAATGCGTAAATGCTCTGTGCATCATCGCCCACCACGGTGATGCGCCCGTTGGTGCAGAGTCCGCGGAGAATGCGCGACTGCAGCGGATTGGTGTCCTGATATTCGTCGACCAGCACGTGGTCGTAGAGGGCACGCATCTGCTCCGCGATCGGGGGCGCCTGTTCAAGCAGTAGCGCCCATGACAGCAAGAGGTCGTCGTAGTCGAGCAGATTGCGCTCACTCTTGCGCTTCACATAGTCTGCGCAGCAGCGCTCGATGTCGCCGGCCCACGACAGGAAGTGCGGCCACTGCTCACTCAGCACATCGGCAATCGGCTGCTCGGTGTTCACGTGCCGCGAGTAGATCGAGAGCAGGGTCTCGGCTCGCGGAAACCGCGGTACCCCACGCGGTGCGTTCTTGAGATCGCCGTAACCCAGACTCGAACGCGAGAGCCCCATGAGGTCGCCGGCGTCGGACTGATCAAGAATGGTGAAGTCCGACGGAAGGCCAGCAGAGGGGCCGAAGCGACGCAGCAGGCGATGCGCAATGCCGTGGAATGTCCCGCCCTGAACCTGCTGGGAGGCCGAGCCAACGAGGCGCTCGCAGCGTGACAGCATGTCCTGGGCGGAGCGCCGTGTGAATGTCAGCAGCAGGATGCGATGAGGCGCCACACCGCGGCCAATGAGATTGGCGACCCGATAGATGAGGGTGCGTGTCTTGCCAGATCCCGCGCCGGCGACGATGAGGAGGGGTAAATCCCCGTGACTCGCGGCGTCGGCCTGTGCGGCATTGAGGGCGGGACCGTCGGCGCTGGGCTGCGGTGGCAGGACGGGCCGCGTGGCCGGCAGATGGATGCGGGGCAGGTCGGACATGTCTGCCCTAAGAGTAGTAGGGGGAGGAGTCAGTCGGTTGTCATCTCACGGAACTGCAAATAGCGGAAGCGAAGGGGCGGAAGCGCAGACCGGCAGCGCGAAGCGGAAGCGAGACGACGGCTGTCCCGGCCGTGGCTTCCGGGGTATCGCTTCCGCCATTCGCTTCCGTCTCTACGCCTCCGCAGCTAACCGTTTGCTTACTTCCGGAACGTGCCTCCAATTGCCAACTCCGTGACCCTGCGGTTCGCGGCTCGTCCGGTACGTTTGAACCCTCCGGTGCCGACGTGGGCGGGGGGTGCAGGGGGTCAATGATGTGGATAAGCCAGCGATTTGGCCTCCCGTAACAGTATGTGATAGCCGCAAGCCGAAACTTTGGGGAACCTGATGCTTGACCGCATTGGGGCGCACCCCTAGGTTTTGCGCTTGCTATTGTCGCGAGGAGTGTGTCCGGCACCCTATCCTTGGGTGACGGGCCTGCTTTCGTGAGAGTAGGTGAAGGGCTCGGATGTCAGCGGAGCTTGGACCGTCTGGTATTCGAGAGTGGGGCTGCAACGGTCATCCGACTGAAGCAGATGTTGTTCGGGCATTACGTCGTGCGGTAAGACGCTGTCCTCTGATCGGCCGCTCCCCGAGATGAGATCAGGTCCTCTGCCACCGAGCCGTAATGGAGTGCGCGCCACTGGGGCGAGCGCTCACGAACGCAACACAGTTATCGATGGGGAACCCGACCCCGTGGATAGCGACGACCTCCACTACCTCGTAAGAGGGGGATGAATGCAACTCTTCTCTCGGAAGAAGGCGTTCGCACTGCTTAGCCTCAGCGCCCTCGTGGCGCTTGGTGCTTGCGGTGACGACGTCACGGTTGAGGGCCCAGCGCCCCAGCCGGTTACGGTGACCATCACGCCGCCTTCGGCGACCATGAATGTTCAGGAATCCCTGAACTTCGCGGTGCAGATCACGGGTGGCAGTGCGACGGCGGCTCCGACGCTCGCGAGCTGCACCTCGAGCAACACCTCCGTGGCCTCGGCCGCGGTGACGGGCTCGGCTTGCCGCGTGACCGCCCTTGCGGCCGGTAACGCCACGGTGACCGCTGCAGCTTCGACCGGTCAGGTCGCGGCCGCTTCGATCACGGTGAACGCCCCGGCAGCGGCGATCAACAACCTCACGATCTCCCCGACCTCGTCCAACATCGCTGTTGGCCAGTCGGTGACGATCGTTCCGACGGTGAATAAGGCCGCCACGGCTGTGGTGGTGAACTACGCCTACGTCTCCTCGTCGACCGCGATCGCTACGGTCAACGCGACGACGGGTGTCGTGACGGCTGTGGCGCCTGGCGTCGCGACCATCACGGTGACGGCGACGGGTTCGGGCACGGGCTACTCGACGGCCACCCTGACGGGTGCCTCGACGGTGACCGTTGCGGCCCTCCCGCAGGGCATCACGGCGCTCAACGTCCAGCCGACGCAGCTCGCGATCGCGCTCGGCAGCACGGCGCAGATCTCGGCTTCGGCGCAGCAGCCCTCGGGCGCGACCCAGGCGCAGATCACCTACGGCACGACGGTTCCGTCGGTCGCCACGGTGTCGGCCACGGGCCTCGTCACGGGCGTGACGCCCGGCACGGCGGTCATCACGGTCACGGCCACCTCGGCTGCGAACGCGAACTACGCCGCGTCGACGATCACCCAGCTCGTCCCGGTGACGGTTTCGCCCTCGGCGAACGTGACCATCCAGACGATCACGCAGGGTCCGATCTACACGTCGTACGTGAACACCACGGACGGCAACGGCGACATCCAGGCCGGTATCCTTTCGGCGAACAACGTCCAGGTCAACCAGCCGATCGACATCACGAACGTTCGTGACCAGATCCAGGTTGTGACGAACCTCCAGCCGAACGGCCAGCGCGTCGACTCGGTGGTGGTGTTCATCGCCAATGCCGATGGCTCGAACCGTCGTGCGGCTGCCCGTCAGCTGTACTCGAACGGCACGGCCAACGCCGGCGACATCACGCTGTTCGTCAACACGGCTGACTTCACGGCGAACTTCACGGCCGGCACGGCCGATGTGTTCTACCCGAACGGCCAGAAGCTGATCTCGGTCTCGGTCTTCACCACCGAAGGCACGACGGCCAAGGAAGTTCAGAACGCTGTGAACAACCGCCAGACCGTCAACTTCAACAACATCGACGGTTACGCCGCGCAGTACACCAACCCGACCCGTACGGCCAACAACCCGGCCAACGGTCTGAACTGGTGGGGCGGCCCGGGCGCCGAAGGTCAGGGTTCGGCGACGATCGTGCCTGTGTTCTACACGGCCGGCCGTCAGATTTCGAGCCTCACGCTCGGCATGCGCCAGGGTATCACGTTCACGTCGGCCATCTGTAACCAGGCCGGCCAGTCGACCCCGACGCAGAACGGTCAGGGCATCAGCACCGAGACGTACACGGCGGCTCCGTTCCGCGCCACGTACAACGCCAGCGTTGGCCGCATGACGGCTGCCTCGGGCGCTGCGAACAACTTCACGACCGCCGGCAACGGCAACATCGAGTGCTTGGGCTACGAGCACCCGGCTGCTGACCAGCAGAACATCATGGGCGTCATCGCCGCGACGGACAACCAGAACAACGGTGGCCCGCTCGTCACGTTCGCCAATGGTTACCGCTTCTCGACGGCCGTGGCTCGCCCGGTCGCCAACCGCCTTGACTACAACGCGCCTGCGACGACCACGCCGGACATCCGTCGTGCCTCGCCGTCGGTGACGGGCTGGGTCAACGCGTCGTTCAACTTCCAGAGCAACACGGCTGCGTCGACGGACGCTGGTGTCGGCACGCCGGGCGCTCGTACGTGGTACTACAAGGGTGCGGGCACCGCTGGTTCGCCGGCTTGCTCGGACACGAACTGGGTTGCGATGCCGAACGCCACTGGCGCCGACATCCCCGAGTGCGCGACGAACCTGATCGGTGGTTGGGACGGCACGGCCGGCACGACCCGTTCGGGCGGCCCGTACCGCACGCTGTACACGGAAGCTGACCGCCTCCTGAACGTCCGCACGTCGGCTGGTTCCGATGTGTTCGGCGTCGACAAGACGGTGCCGCTCATCCGCTTCTCGACCGCGTCGCGCGCTGACACGGCCATCGTCACCTCGCTTTCGGCGGGCACGACGTTCCAGGCCGAGTTCATCGACGAACGCGCCGGCTTCATCGACGGCAACGAAACCGCCTTCAACGCGGTTGTACCGGCCCCGACCAAGTCGTCGACGGGCGTCACCGGCTCGCTGGCCGCTTCGGTCCGCGCGCAGGCTCACGTCGCTTCGCGCGCTGGTGGCTTCAACACCAACGTGACGTCGACCAAGGCCATCTGCGTGAACCCGAACAACACGGGTCCGAACTACGGTCTGACCACTGCTCTGACGAGCAGCGGCACCACGCTGAACGCAGGCGCGACGTTCCTCACCGCTCCGAACTGCGCCACTGAGACGCCGACCTCGGCTGTCAACATCGGCCAGACGAGCGATGGCTACCGCATCGGTCATGCGGCCCAGCTCGAGAACGTGGAAGGCCTGTACCACTACCTCACGTTCGCTCGCGACCGTGCCGGTAACGTCTCGGAGACGATCCGTCGCCGTGTGGCCGTCCAGGCCAGCAGCCCGACGATTGCCGACGTGTTGATGCCCGCCACCGTCTCGGCCTCGGCCGCCCCGGTGATCGGCTACAACGCGCAGGACAACGTCGAAATCCGCGCCACCACGCTCGCCAACACGTACGTTGACCTGCCGACCAGCCAGATCCTGCGTTACCCGCAGACCCTGGTTGACGCGCGCTTCAACGACAACGTGAACTCGCCGGTGGCGGGTGCGCAGGCGTCGGTCACGGTGCCGGCACCGTACATCTTCGGTGTCCACACCAGCATGAGCGTGATCCCGACCACGGTTCAGACTGCCCAGCTGCAGATCTGGAACGTGGCCAACAACCAGGCCATCTCGGCCTCGAGCGGCTACATCTCGCAGGGTATCCCGGCGCTCAACTCGTTCAACACGGGTACGGGTGGCGGATACAACTCGTGGAGCGTGATGCCGACGACTGCTGCGGGCTTCAACGCCCCGGCCGGTCTGAAGGCCCAGCTCGTCTCGGGCACGAACGTGACCAACCAGGCGTTCGTCCGCGTCGACTTCTTCCGCCTCTCGGCGGCGACGGCCGACTTCGGTGCGCAGCACTGGCAGTACCTCGGTTCGGCCAACACGGCCGCCACCGCGGACGTGGGCACGCTCGGCACTGACCGTGCGTTCACGTTCACGCTGCCGGATGCCCAGTACGCCAAGCGTCCGAACTCGCTCGAAACCACGCAGGCGCCGGTGCAGATCGGCGACGCCATCCTCGCCATCGGTGTCCGTGCGAACGGCGCTGGTCTGGCCACGTCTGGTGTCATCGGTGGCAACGCCATCAACCTGACGATCACGGGTCTCCCGGCCGGCGGCCAGGGTAACGTGACCATCTCCGATGGCGCGGGCTTCAGCCTGACGGTCAACGGCTCGGGTATCTACACGGTCCCGGGTGCTGCTGGTACGACGTACTTCGTGTCCGGTAACCCGGTTGTCGTGAACAACGTCAACTACGGCCCGACCACGGGTATCCAGGCGATCAGCGTGTCTGGCCTGACCAACGCGACTGTCAACTACGGCATCGCGGCCACGCAGATCAGCATCACCACGTCCGGCTTGCAGAGCGGCTCGGGTGCTTACTCGATCAGCGGTCCGAACGGCTTCACGGGTAACTTCACGGATGCCAACGGCACGCGTCTGCTCAACGTGCCGGGCGCTGGTACCTACACGATCACTGCGGCTGGTACGCAGACGATCGGTGGCCTCCAGTACGGTGTCGTCGCTGCTGGCAACCCGATCAACGTTGTGGTTGGCTCCACGCCTGCCACGGCTTCGGTGACCTACACCAACCAGTCGCTCCGCGTTGCTGTGGCGGTGACGGCCCCGGTCGGCGTGACGCCGAACGTCTCGCTCTCGTGCGCCGGTGGCGCGGGCTTCGGTCCGCAGGCCATCGCCACCACGGGTTCGAACACGTACAACGTCGGTAACACGGCCACGAACAACAACGCCACCTGCACCACGACCGCTAACTCGGTCACGGTTGGCGGCCTCGTGTACAACGCCACGGTCGTCCAGGCCAACGCGAACACGTCGGCCACAGTGCCGGTTGCTACGGTCACGTACGCCTTGGCCCAGCCGACGATCACGGTCAACCTGACCTCGATCGGTGGCGCGCCGAACAACCTCCCGAACGGCATCGCCTACACGGTGCGCGTGACGAGCTCGGCTTACGCTGGCACGGGTGGCTTCATCGACGTGAACGGTGTCACGGGCACGCCGCTGGTCATCAACGCCCCGGTCAATGGCACGTACAACGTGTCCATCAACCGTATCCTGACGCTCAACACGCAGGTCTGGCGCGTCAACGCCACGGCCGACGTGACGACGTCGGGTGGCCAGACGACCGGTACGGTCAACGCAGGCATGGTGGCCGGCGACTTCGCCGCGACGCCGAACCCGCGTCCGAACGCCATCGTCTCTGGCATCGTCCTCCAGGGTTCGACCACGGCGACGGACTACCAGGCGGTTGTGAACTTCGGCTTCACCGGTCCGCTGCCGTAAGGCAGACTGACCCACGCTCTTCACTGAGCGGGTGAAAGCAGGTTGGGGAGGCATCCTTCGGGATGCCTCCCCAATTTGCTTTTAGGCTCAAATTGTCTTGGCCTTGAATGCCCGCGTCGCGCGGCTTACGATCCGCGAATGCGCCAGACCATCCTGCTTCTCACGGCGGCCATGACCGTTTCCGCCTGCGGTGTCGCCGATCGCTCCGCCGCCGCGGCAAAGAGCCAGGCGGACAGCATTGCTCTCATCAATGCCCGCATTCCGGAGCTCAAACTGCTCACGGTTCCAACGGATAGCCTGTTGAAGGCTGCGACATGCGTTCGCGACTCTATCCCGCTGGGCGTGTTGGTGGAGTGCACCCTTCCCGGTGGCTCAGCATTCACGCTGCATCAGGACACCATTGTGGGCATTCAGGACGGTCCCAGAGTGGTGGCTCTCGATGGCAAGAGTTCGTTGGAGATGCAGTGGAATACCACCATCGGTCTCCCGTACTTTGAGCGCATGGGGGGGCCTTCTTACTTCAGCGTGGCCTCTGACTCCAGCAGTGTCGAAGCCATTTGGGACGGCATGGACATGTCCCGTACCTTTGTGACTCTGACGAGAACCCCTGAGGGGGGAGTCATTCGTCGGGTGGTCGGTGACTGCCACCCGCAAGCGACGCATCGGCCCGTAAAGGGGTGCGATCGCTGAATCAGCATTAAGAATTGTTGTAGCGCCGGGAACGTCCCCTGCGAGCCGTGTAGAACCTGCTATGTTTCAAGGCTGCGCCGTTGCTGGCGCAGCCATTTTTATATATCCACGACTTTTACGATAGAGACGCCATGTCCACTGCCTTTGTCCGCATCGCAGCCGTTGCTGCACTTGGTTCTGTCATGGTTGCCTGCGGGCCTTCCGATCTTGTCGGCGACAAGAAGCTCGGTCCGATCGAAGGAGGCATGCCAATCGCGCGGGTGGCCGAGATCATTGGCAATGGTCCGCTGACGCCGCTGCAGCCGACGGACTCCATTCGACTCTACCACGGCTTCCGCACACAGATCTTTCTCGCCAATGGCAGCCAGTATCGCGTGATCTGGTATCGCGAAGCCGCCGGAAGCATCGAAGATCCCATTACGCGTGAACAGGAGACGCCCATTCTCCTTCATGCTGACACAGTTGTCGGCAAGGGATGGAGTTTCTACGACGACAAGGCGGGTGAGCTTGGCATTCCGAATCCGTATCGGGACAAGGAACGCCTGGACTCCATTTCGCAGGCTCAGACACCCAAGCAGTAGTCGTAGCGGCGTTGGTCGAAGTTCCGCGATTCTTCGTATGGTAGCTGAAAACAAAACGCCCCGGATACTCATCGTATCCGGGGCGTTTGCATTCGGTCAGGATCTGAACTTACGGCGCCACTTGGGATGTGGCGGTGGCGCTTGTCAGTGCGCCGGACTGCGCCGTCAGTGTCTGCGTCGAACCTGCTCCGGTACCCATGGTCCAGGTAACGGTAACCAAGCCGTTGGCGTCAGTCGCCGCTGGATTCGGCGACACTGAACCAGCCACCGGTGTCGTTCCACCCGAAGCATTCGGGCCGAGTGCGATGTTCACGCCTGCCTGCAGCACATTGTTGCCGAACGCGTCCTGCAGACGGAAGGTGACCAGGTATGCCGCACCCGCAACGGCGTTGGTCGCCGGCGCGCCGGACGAGATCAGGACGATGCGAGTCGCTGCCGACGCCACCATGTTCGCGGTGAATGTGATGCCGGTGACGTTCGGAATGGACGCCACGACCGAGGCGATGCCCGTGGTCGTCGGCAGAGTCCACGAGGTCAGCGTCGCAATACCGCTGGCGTTGGTGGTCTGTGTTGCGCCAGTGATCGAGCCAGAGGTGAGGTTACCCAGCTCGAAGGTCACCACGATACCGGCCACTGGATTGCCCTGTGAATCCGTCACACGGACCGACGGCAATGACGGAGCCGCCTGATTCGTGCTGACGACCACATTGCCCATGTTCTGCGTGCTCTGGGCCGTCACCACCGAAGCGGCACCAGCCGTGGCCGTGGCCGTGAACGTCACGTCAGGCATGTTGTTGACGCGAGCAATCAGGGTCTGCGCACCGGCCGTGGCACCGAGCGTCCAGCCGCCCACACTGGCGATACCGTTGCTGCCCGTGACGGCCGAACCACCGGTCACCGTGCCACCACCGCTGCCGATGAGGAACGTGACGCCGACACCCGGAACCGGGTTGCCGCGGTTGTCACGCACAATCACGCTGGGCGGCACAGCAACGGCCTGGCCCACCGTGGCCGTCTGGTTGTTGCCCGACGACATCGTGAACGAGGTCGGGGCGCCTGCCGTGGCCGTGGCCGTGAACGTGATCGGATTGCCCGTGATGTTCTGGCCCTGTACCGTCGCGCGGAGCGTGTTGGCGCCGATGTCGTCACCGAGCGTCCAGCCGCCAACCGTGGCGATACCCTGCGCGTTCGTGACCGGGCGACGCGCAACAGCCGAGCCACCACCGCTGATCACTTCGAACAGCACTTCGACGCCAGCAATCGGGTTGCCAAAGGAGTCAGCGACGCGAACGGCCGGGTCGATCGGAAGTACGCGACCAACCGGGACCGACTGGCCATTGCCAGCCGACAACGTCACGGTCGCGGCGGCACCAGCGCGTGCCGTGGCCGTGTAGGTCACTGCGGGCAGCGTACCGACCTGCGCGGTCAGCGTGTAGTTCTGCGCCGTGGTGCCAAGCTGCCAGCCATCAGGTGCCGCATTGCCGTTGGCGTCGGTGTTCTTGGTTCCACCCACCACGCTCGAACCCGTCGAGGCGGTGAACGTCACCTGCGTGCCGGACACGGGGTTGCCGTTGGCATCGGTGACGCGAATGCCGGGGATCGGCGTCACGAGCGCGCCGACGACGGCGTTGATGGCCGTGGTGCTGGTGGCCGTAACGGTCGCGGCACCGCCCGACGTGGCCGTGGCATTGAAGGTGATCGGATTGGCGGTAACGCCATTCGAGAGCACCAGCGCCGTGAGGCGGTTGGCACCAGCGTTCGGGCCGAGGCGCCAGGAACCGACCTGCGCGATACCCTGGGCGTTGGTGATGGCACCAGCGCCGTCAACCGAACCACTACCGGCTGACACCGTGAAGAACACCGAGGTGCCCGACACTGGATTGTTGAAGCGGTCACGCACGATCACCGACGGGGCAGTGGCCACAGCGGCGCCGCCGACGGCAGTCTGATTGTCACCACCATTCACGGCAACGACAGACGCCGCGCCGGCTGATGCCGTGGCGGTGAACGTCGCAGCGGTCGAGACACCCGCAACAGACGCTGAGACGCGCTGCGTGCCGGCAGTATTGCCAAGGCGCCACCGCGTGCCTGCGTTACCCTGATTGTCCGTTGTATCCACCGATGGGGTGACCGTACCACCACCTTCGGTCACGGTAAACGTGACAACGACTCCGCCGACTGGCGAACCGCCGTTGTCCGTGATGCGAACCGCGATGGGCTCTGCGATGAATTCACCGACCGTACCCACCACGGTGCCGCTGCTCACGGCTGCGATGGCGGCTGGTTGGCGCGGGCCGTCGTCACTGTTACAAGCGGCCAGCAGCGACGTAAGCGAGAGGGCCAGAACTGGCCACGAGAGAGTCGCGCGTCTCATGAGAGGGGGCAATGAGGTGGGGAAGGGCGTCCACCGACGTACACTCGTAGCGTCGGCCACCAGCACTGGACCTTACCTGCTGAGTGGTGGGACTTGTGACACTAACTGGCGTACCACAGGCAGAAAAGATCCGCACGACGATTCGCTTGTGTGATGCGTCACACCAAACGCGAATTTGTTCCCTACTATCGCTCCACTACGCGGTGTGTTCCACGAGAGCTGGTTCAAGTGCTGCACGCGTGATCGGAACGAGCGGGAGCGTAAACACATCGCCCATGGCTCGGACGACAGCGGACTGTACTGCCTCGAACGAGGGGACAGGCAGACTCTGTGCGGTGCATTCAGCCACGACGGTACTCATGGTTACACCATCGATACCGCACGGGACGGTGTGATCGAACGTGGCCAATGTGTTCTCGACATTGAGGGCGACCCCATGCCAGGTCACCCAATCGCGCGCCTTGACGCCGATACTGGCAAGCTTACGTTGGCCACGTGCGTCTTCGCGCCATACTCCCGTCAAGCCAGCCACGCGCATGGTGTCGAGGCCAAAGGTGGTCAGTGCGCGCATGATGGCTTCCTCGATCTGCCGCAGGTACCAGTGAAGGTCCTGACGATGGCGTTTGAGATCGATGATGGGGTATGCGACCAGCTGGCCGGGCTCGTGAATGGTCACGTCACCGCCGCGCTCGACATCGCGCACTTGAATGCCACGCGATTCGAGGGATGCGGCGCTCGCCAGCAGATGTCCGGGCTTCGTGCCGCGTCCGAGGGTCACGACCGGCGGGTGCTGCACGAGGATAAGCAGATCCTCGGCCAATGTGCCGCGAATACGAGCCGCGGCGGCCCGCTTTTGCAGATCCCAGGCCTCGTCGTAGGGCGTGAGGCCAAGGTCGAGGGAGTACAGTGAGGGCATCATTGTTTGCCTAACAACAGTGCTGAGTATTCAGTGTTCAGTAACGAGTGCGAGGGGGCGACTCCCACTCGCACTCGACACTGATCACTGACAACTCAGCACTGTCGTTCAGAGGCGTTACGCGTGCAGCATCTTGCCGAGTGAATCCAGCACAGCCTCGCCGATGGCTTCTGACAGCGTCGGGTGCGCATGGATGGCGAGATCGATCTCCTCGACGGTGAATTCGTTTTCGCGGGCGACGACGAGTTCGTGAATCATTTCCGTCGCGTGCGCGCCGATGATGTGGGCGCCGAGGATTTCACCGTGCTTGGCATCGCGAATGATCTTCACGAAGCCGTCGGTCTCGCCGCTCGTACGCGCACGACCGTTCGCACTGAACGGGAACTTGCCGACCTTGTAGTCGAGCTTCTGGTCCTTGCACGCCTGTTCCGTGAGACCAATGCTGGCCACTTCCGGATGGCAGTAGGTGCAGCTCGGGATGTTGTTGTAGTTGACCGGATGCGCATGCAGACCGCCGAGGAGATCGGCGAGCACATGGCCTTCGCGCTGGCCCTTGTGGGCGAGCATCTGATTGCCGGCCACGTCACCGATGGCGTAGTAGCCCGGCACGTTGGTTTCGAACTTGGCATTCACCTTCACGAAGCCACGCTCGCTCTTGGTGATGCCGATGGCTTCGAGACCAATCTTCTCGACGTTTGGTGCACGGCCCGCGGCCACGAGCACCTTCTCGACTTCGAGGGACTGCGACTGTCCGCCGGCTTCCACCGTCATGGTCGCGCCAGTCTTGCCAACCTTGACGTTCGAGATCTTGGCACCGGTCACCACCTCGATCTTGCGCTTCTTGAACGCCTTGGCGAGTTCCGCGCTGCAATCGGCGTCTTCAATGGGCAGGATGGTCGGCGCCACTTCGAGCAGCGTGACCTTCGTGCCGAAGCTCGCGAACACATCGGCAAACTCCACACCCACCGCACCGGCGCCGACAACGGCCATCGTGGCGGGAGCCTTTTCGGCAATGAGTACGTCGTCGCTGGAGAGTACGACGTTCTTGTCGAGTTCAAGGCCAACCTGCGGCAGACCCTTCACGCGCGAGCCGGTCGCGATGACCACGGCCTTCTTTGCGTCGTGCGTTTCCTTCTTGCCATCGGTGCCGACGACGGAAACCTTCTTGCCCTTTTCGAGCGTACCTTCGCCGCGAATCCACTGCACCTTGTGCTTCTTGAACAGGAACTCGACACCCTTGGAGTTCTGCGAGCTGATGCCGCGCGAGCGCTTCATGGCGGGACCGAAGTCGAGCGTCACACCATCGATGGTGATGCCGTGTTCGGCTGCCTTGCCGATCTTCTGGGCGAGACCAGCGCTTTCTAGCAGCGACTTGGCAGGAATGCAGCCCCAGAGCACACAGGTGCCACCGAGCGCTTCGCGCTCGACAACAGCGACTTGCATGCCGAGTTGAGCGCAACGAATGGCACAGACATAGCCGGCGGGTCCGCCGCCAAGCACGATAACGTCGAAGGAAGCCATGACTTTCCGGGAAAGCGGTGAAGGGGACCCCGGAATCTAGTCACCACGCACTCCGAATCGAACTCAGGAGCCTGACGAAAACTCAGAACCCGGCACCTGAACCCATAACTCGAAACTGATCGGTTCCGGCTTGTGAGTTTGAGTGCCGGGTATTGAGTGGTGTCGCGATCTCAGCGGAGGTCGCGCGTACGAACGCCGTCGGAGAGCTGAACGCGAACCGCACGACCTCCGGTGACCACGGCGTCACCGGCACGTCGGACAAAGCCCATGAGCTGGCCCGTCGTAGCATCGGTTACCATGGCCATGCTGGCCTCGCTAGCAGACCAACGCACGGTGGCTCGGGTGCCAACCACTTCAAGGGCGGCCGAGGGTGCCACGGCGGCGCCCTGGGTCAAGGCGGCAAACCGCGGTGAGCGTCGGATGGTGCTGCGTGTGGGGACACGGATGTCCTGCACGCGAACGGCGGCCAGTCGCTGCTCGAGCGCTTCAGACCACGGTACGACCACGGCAAACTGACGTTCATCGCCACCAGGGGCATGATCAACCACTGGTGCCTCGAGTGGTGCGCTGAGTAGGGACGCACCGTCGGTGTCGAGCAGTTCCAGGCGGTGCGTAGCACCGGATACCGTGCGGGTTGCTGGCGCCTGCACGCGGAACGCGGGTTCGAGAACGATCTGGCCGCCACGCACATGCCCCCAGACCAGCAGACCCTCACCCGTGCTCTCGCCTGCATTGAGCGCAGAAGTAGAGATGCCGGTGCCTGCACGATGCTGCATGACGGCGTTCCAGGTGTAGTCACTGACCCAGTTGTTGCTGCAATAGCTCATGATGTCCGTGGCGCTCGAGGACACCAACGCCCCGGTGCCGCTGTTCCATCCCCACTGCCCGATGATGCCGCCGGCGTACGGGTACAATGGATCGCCGCTCACACCACACGGCGCGTGCGGGCGTGAGAAGTTGTGGCCCCATTCGTGGGCGGCCACGTTGTCGCCACTCGGCAGGTGATCCCAGCCAATGGCCGTGCGACCCGGCTGATAGCCATAGCCCGCAATGCCGCTGTTGTAGGCCACCTTCACCACGCCGTAGTAGTGCGTCGTCGACGGGGCGCCATCGGTGGCGCGCAGGGCGTTGATTTCGCTCAGTACCGTGAGCCACTGACCATTGCCATCACCGCTCTGGAGTTCAGTGGCGCTCGATGTGAAGGGTGCTCGGACGTCGCTCACGACATCGCGCAGCGGGAACATGCGACGCGTGCTGACGAGGTACTGCTCCTTGTTCAGCGTGGACACGTTTCCGGTCAGCGCGCCCGTAATGACAGGAACGAAACGCAGGTTGAACGTGGGCACGTTGTTTACGCTGATGGCCTGCGTGCCCGAGCTGGGCCACTGATTGTCGGTCCGATTGCTGTCTGGTACTGCCTGTGTGGGATCGAGCTCCACCTGCACACGTAGGGAGGTCCGCATGTGCATGGCTGGGACACTCACGTTCCACGTGGAACCAAGTGTGCCTTCGGCGAGGCTGGTCCGTACGCTGGCTTCCGGTGCGGACACTGTGGTGGTCTGGACCAGTGCCGCTCCGTCGTAGAGACGCACACGAACATCGGGGCGCGCGCTATTGGCCTGTTCGGCCAGCACGAACACGCGAAGCAGTGCATCGCGGTTGGCGACGAGGGGCACGGATCCATCGAGACGCTGCACCGACTGCGTGAGGTAGACGTGAGCGATGCGATAGTTGGGGCCACTCGCGCCGCCGCCGCCGCCGCCACCACCACCACCACCGCCGCCGGACGAGGCGTAGGTGAAGCTTGCCGTGGTCTGACCACCGACCGTCACACTGACCACGCTGGATGCGGGTGTTGCAGTGAAGGTGCCACCGCTCGTTGCGATGCTTTGCGGGGTGACCGTCCAGCTACCGGCGGCAAGTCCGGTCACCGTGCTGGTGCCATTCACGGTACGTGTGGACTGTCCACTGCTCGTCAGCACAAAGGACGGCGAGCTGCCATTGGGGACGCCGCTGGCGATGAGGACAATGGAGCCGGTTCCAACCGAGTAGCTCACTGTGGCTGGTGCCGCAGTCACACCGGCAGACACCGTGACGGTCTGACTGGACGGCGTGGCGAGATACGTCGCATTGCCACTGGTCACCGTGGCGGCGGTCACCGTGTACTGGCCCGGTGTGAGTGCCGTCAATGTCGACGTGCCGGTAAGTGCGCGGGAGAATCCAGCCGGACCACTGACATTCACGGCCGCCGATGCACCACCCGGCAAGCCGAGTACGGCGACGGCGAGAGAACCCGTGGTGAGGGTGTACTGCACGGGCAGGCGCAGCGTATCACCGGCCGTGACGGTCGTATCGCGGCCTACCGGCGTTGGCGTATACGATCCACTCGAATGCGTGACCGCTGACGCCGACAGACGCCAACGTCCAGCGCGCGCGGGATACACGCGACGCGACTCCGTCACGGTATAGCTCTCGCCATCGGGCCCGATCACCGTGACACTGGCCTGCACATTGCTCGGCAAGCCGCTGACAGGGATATCGACCACTGTTGGCAGCAACGAATACGAGACGGCGGCAGCGGAGAGCGTACCGGTGGTGATGCGCACACTCTGGGTCAGAGGTGACGGGCCATAGCGGTCACCGTTGGTGATGATGCCCGACGCGCTCAGTTGATATGTGCCTTCCGGAAGCGAATCGATCGTGGCATTGCCTGTGAGTGTGCGTTGCACACCATTGCCCGACAACTGCAGTGCGGCAGGCACGCCTGTTGGCAGCCCATTCACTGTAAGAGTGAGGCGGCCGATTTGCGCTGCGTACTGCACAGTGGCCGGTGCGGCAATCAATGAGGCAGTGACTTGCACTGCCTGTGTGTCTGATGCCGCGCGATAGGTGATGCCCTGCTGCACGACAGACTGTGCAATCAAGCGATAGCTCCCCGGCTCGAGGCCAGTCACGGTGGTCGTGCTGGTCAGCGTCTGCATCAGTGAATCGCCACGGAGCAGTCGTACTGCACCTGCCATACCCGTGGGCAGTCCACTCACTACGACGGCCACCGATCCGGTGGCGATGTCATAGGTCATGCGAACGCGGGCGGTGTCACCGAAGAGGACGATGGTGTCCAGGCTGCTTCGCTGCGGCGTATAGCGCGCACCCTGATGCACAACGGGAGCCGCTGTCACGCGCCAGCTGTCCGGCGTGTTCGCGCCGCTTGCCGCCTGCTGCGATGTGAGCGTAGCGCCGGATGTTGCGGGTGTGGCTACGCCATTGGGCGGGGTGACCGCCAATGCGCTCGGCGCATCATTGGGAAGACCGACACTTTCGACAATGAGCGAGGAAGGAGCCGGTCGGTACGTCGCCACGGCCGGACTGACCGGGCCACCGGCAGGGACATCCACTTCGAAGCTTTGCGGTGCGCCGACAAATCGCCCATTGGGACCACGGACGGCTGCGACGGCGATTGTGTAGCGGCCCGACGGAACATCGGTCCAGGTGACGGCTGCCGATGCCGAACGCTGAAAACTGCTTCCCGGCAGTGGACCGGTCGCGGAAACGGAAAGCGCCACGCCTTCCGGAAGTCCCGCCGCGCTCACGGCCAGAAAACCGGGAGGCACTGGGTTTTGCGCCGGCGGAGGAACAACCGGCGGAGCCGTAGGAGGTGCTGAACCGCCGTCACCACCACCGCAGGCGGCAAGGGTCAGGGCAGCGAATACGGCAATAAGGGCGTGGCGGTGCTGAGGCATAGTCGGCGTCTGGGCGCAGGTTCGCCGAAAAGACGACTGAGCCCAGCAGCAGGTGACGGCCAGCTCATGAACACACGGTGACCACTGTCACGCTCAGGGCAATAGTCGTTGCACCGCGATCAGGGGACTGCGGATATCACTCACTCGAATGGCAACAGCGCCGATCGTTCTCGGTACCGCCAGTGCAAAGACGTGAGTGTCTCGCACGTGGTCGACGGCATCAGTTGCGGTCGTCGTGCGGTACAACACGGTGCCTGATGCGTCGAGCAACTCGACGATATGCGTTGCCGCGTGCATCTCACTTGCTGTTGCACGTTCTGATGCGGTCTCGATAGTCGCGACATACGAACGCATTGGCCTGACCGGTTCCAGAATCAGCCGGCCATTCTGTACGCGCCCCCACACCAAGAGGGCGTCGGACTCGGAGGTGTCGGTTGGTTCAGCGCGTGATCGAGCACGTAGAGCGGTGAGACGTGTCGACGCATTCGCCTGCCGAAAGGCCAGGGCCTTCGTGTAGCTGAACTCCGAGACCCATGGGTTCGCACAGTAGCCCATGACATCCGGTGTTGTCGGAGGCATGATGCGATTGCTTCGCACATCCCATCCGATGCTGGCAGTAAAGCCGCCGAGGATTGGATATGATGGGTCAGGTGAAGGTGGGTCACCGCATGGCGTGTGCACGCGGCCGAAGTTGTGCCCCCATTCATGCGCGGCGATTGCCGGTGCATTTTCACGGTCCCATCCAATGGCTGTGGGGCTGCCGATGAGACCAAGTCCAAAGAGTCCGCTGTCGTAGGGTACTCGTACGACGCCGTAGTAGTGCACTGAATTCGGTGCACCATCGGCAACACGTAGCGCGCGCAGTTCGTTGAGCACCGTCGTCCATGATGCATTAGCATCGGTGGGCGTGAGCGCCGACACCGAGGAAATGAATGGCGCTCGCACTTCAGACTCCACCTGTGCGAGTGGCCAGAGTGCGCGTGCCGCAGCCAGCATGGCATTCTGCCTCGCCTCCGTGACGGTTCCCATTTGTCCGCCAATCACGATGGGTACGAATCGTACCGTGAACGTTGGTACGCTGGTGGTGGTGAGCGCACGTGCCACTCCCCCAGTGGGCCACACATTGTCACCGCGTTGGGGTTCACCAATCGTGCTGTCGGGGTCGATGTCGACAACCAACCGAAGTGAATTGCGAATGAGATCGGGGGCCAATCGCGTAGTGTAGGCCGCGCTGTCCATGTCCTCACGCGTCACCAACGGTAGAGGCCCAGTGGGGGGCGTGAGTTGCAAGGTGCCGATCTGATTGGCGCCTTCGTAGAGGCGCACGACGCCTCGCGGTGGTGTCACTCCCTCGCGATCTGCAATAACGAACGCGCGCAGTAGTGCTTCGCGACCCGCCACCAGGGGGATGCCATTGTCGCTGCGTTGAACGGCCTGTGTGACGACCACATTGTCGAGGATCACGTTGACCGGTGCCGCACTGGCGGCATACGGTACGACGATGGAGTCGGCGAGTTGATCGCCGATCGCACGCGTAACCGACCGTACCACGGGCACGAACAATCGTGGCAACACGGTCAACTGTCGAAATGCAGGGAGTGGTGTGACGACATAACTCCCGACCGGCACTCGCAGCACGTCGCCGCTGCGCACGGTGCGATCAAACAGCAAGGGGCCTTGCACACGAGCGGTGGGAACCGCGTCGCTTGGCACATTGGCCGCCACGAACGCGAACACGCCGGTGACGTTGCGGTAGGTGATTTGCACGGCGGCCGGCGACAAGGATGCCGGCACCTGCACGACAATCGGATTGGAGCCACGCCATCCCGTGCCACCCGTGTTGACCGAGTCAGTCGTGACCAGATACTCACCGGGCGGCAGATCACCAAACGTCACCGTGTTTGTTGCGGTGCGCGCCACTCCGCCGGGACCGACAATGCGCACCGATCCTGCCGCACCACTTGGCAGGCCGTTAATGGTGATGCGGAGGGCACCGGTGGCGATGGTGTAGACGACGCCTGCGAAGACCGTGTCGCCGGCAGCAAAAGTTGCTTCGAGTGACGCAGGAGCGCCGCTCCACGTGAAGCCATTCAATCGCACATCGTTGGCGCGCAGCTGATATCGGCCGGGCAGCAGATCGCCGAGTACCTGTGTGGTGCCAATGGTTCGTGCATATCCGCCAGGACCGGTAATGCGCACATCGCCATCAACACCGGTCGGCAATCCGGCGATTGCCACGGTGAATTGCGCACGCCCTTCCTCCACCTTGGTGGGTTCATCGCGACAACTGCCCAGGCACAGGACCAAAACACACAACGCTCCGATCGTGCGCAGTGCAGCCACGAATCGGAGCGTTGTGTGAATCATGCGGGCCTCACGAGGGCATCAGATGCCCGGTCGGCCGCATCAGAACAACATCATGAGCGGACTTTCGAGCAGTTGCTTGAATGTCTGAAGGAACCGTGCTCCAACGGCACCGTCAATGATGCGATGGTCACAGCTCATGGTTACCCGCATACGCTGACGTGGGACGAACTGACCATTCTCCCACACCGGCTTGGTTTCCGTCGCACCGACCGCGAGGATTGCGGCCTCGGGCGGGTTGATGATGGCGGTGAACTGATCGATGCCGAACATGCCCAAATTGGACACGCTGAATGTGCCACCGGTGAACTCGGCCGGCTGCAGCTTGCGTTCGCGGGCCCGCTTGGCGAGTTCGCGTGCTTCCTTGCCGATGGCGCCAAGTCCCTTGAGATGTGCGTCACGAATGACCGGTACGATGAGACCATCATCGGTGGCCACGGCCATACCGATGTGGGCCGCACTGAAGTAGCGGATATGATCGCCCATCCAGTGCGCGTTCACTTCCGGATGACGCGTGAGCGCGATGGCTACGGCCTTCAGGATGATGTCGTTGACCGACACCTTGAACTGGTCACCGGCGGCCGTCATCTGCTCGCGCAGCTTGCCCACGTTCGTCATGTCGATTTCCGACGTGAGGAAGAATGTGGGGATGGGGCCGATCGACTCACCGAGGCGACGCGCAATCGTCTTGCGCATCTGGGTGAGGGTGATGTCCTTGTACTCGCCGTCGATCTGAATGGCGGGAGCCACAGAGGTAGGCTTGGTGGCACTGCTCGGGGCGCTCGGTGCGGCGGGGGCGTCCGACTGCGCGCGCGGAGCAGCAGAGGCTGCAGGAGTCGCAGAGGAGGCGGCATCAATGTCGCGCTTGATGATGCGACCGCCAGGACCACTGCCCTGAATGCTTGAAAGGCTGAGACCCTTCTCCGCCGCGAGCTTGCGCGCGAGCGGCGAGGAACGCGTAGCACCAGCGGTCGCCTCTGCGGCTCCTGTTCCCTCAGCGGCTCCGTGTGCGCTGTTCGCGGAGACCGCCGCAGGTGCCGGAGCTTCCGACGTCGCAGCAGGAGCCGCGGTGGGAGCCGCCGCGGCCGGCGCCGAGCCTCCACCGATGCCCGAGATGTCTTCATCAGCCGCAGCAATCACACCGATGATCTGACCAATCGGCCCCGTGGTGCCCTCGGTGATGAACTGCGCGCGCAGCACACCATCACCACGCGCCACGAGCTCCATGATGGCCTTGTCGGTTTCGACTTCGGCAATCGTGTCGCCGCTCTTCACGGCATCACCCACGTTCTTCACCCACTTCACCAGGCGCCCTTCCTCCATTGTCGGAGAGAGCGCTTCCATCATCACTTTGGTTGCCATGGTCGGTGGGTCAGTCGAGGTAGAGGACCTGACGGATTGCCGCGATCGTCTTCGGCAGATCCGGCTTGGCGGCCTTTTCGAGACTCTTCGTGTACGGCATCGGCGCATCCGCCTGATGCACGCGCAGTACCGGCGCGTCGAGGTAGTCGAAGCAGTGGCGCTGCACGTAGTCCACGACTTGCGCGCCCACACCGCACACTTCCCAGCCTTCTTCCACGACCACGCAGCGCGATGTCTTCTTCACCGACGCCGTGATGGCGTCGATGTCCATCGGGCGAATGGTGCGAAGATCGACGACGTCACACGTAATGCCTTCCTTGGCCATCTGGTCGGCGGCCTGCATGGCCACCAGCACCATCTTGCCATGCGTGATGAGCGAAACGTGTTCGCCCTCGCGCTTGAGATCGGCCTTGCCGAGCGGAATGATGTACTCCTCCTCGGGCACTTCACCCTTGGTGTTGTACAGCATTTCGCCTTCGAGGAAGCACACCGGGTTGTCATCGCGGATGGCCGCCTTGAGCAGACCCTTGGCGTCATACGGCGTGCCCGGCGCAACGACCTTGAGACCCGGGATGTGGGCAAGCCACGACTCCCACGCCTGTGAGTGCTGTGCACCAAGTTGCAGTGCCGATCCATTGGGGCCGCGGAACACCATCGGCATCGGGAACTGACCGCCCGACATGTACAGCATCTTGGCGGCGGCGTTCACCACCTGGTCGAGCGCGAGCAGCGCAAAGTTCCAGGTCATGAATTCGATGATGGGACGCAGTCCCGCCATTGCCGCACCAACACCCACACCGGCAAATCCGAGTTCGGTGATGGGCGTGTCGACCACGCGCATTTCGCCGAACTCCTGCAGCAATCCCTTGGACACCTTGTAGGCGCCCTGATAGACGGCGACTTCCTCACCCATCAGGAAGACGCGATCGTCGCGGTGCATCTCTTCACGGAGCGCCTGATTCAGCGCGTCACGATACGTAATGATGGCCATGTCGGTGCGCGCCTCAGCTCGTGGTTTCGACGAGGATGTCTTCCATGAGCGCCTCGAGTGGCAACTCCGGGCTCGCTTCCGCAAAGTCGATGCTGTCCTGCACGATCTTCTTGATCTCTTCGTCCATGGCCGTGACTTCGGCTGCCGAGATCTCGCCGGCTTCTTCCATGCGCTGACGATGCAGCACGATGGGGTCGCGCTTGAGATACTGTTCGAGTTCTTCCTTGGTGCGATACGTGCCGCTCACCGCGTCCGACATGGAGTGCCCCATGAAGCGGTAGGTGCGGATTTCGAGCAGCGTGGGCATGCTTTCCTTCCGCGCGCGCTCAATGGCTTCGGCCGTCGCCTTGCGCACCGCGAGCACATCCTGTCCATCGACGACTTCGCGCGGCATGTCGTACGAGGCGCCGCGCTTGTAGATGTCGTGAATGGACGACGCACGCTCGAGTGCGGTGCCCATGCCGTAGCGATTGTTTTCGATGATGAACACGCAGGGCAGCTTCCAGAGCGCGGCCATGTTGAGCGCTTCGTGGAAGGCACCCGTGTTCACCACCGACTCACCCATGAAGCAGGCGATGACCTGATCGCCACCGCGATAGCGGATGGCGAAGCCGACTCCAGCGGCAATCGGCACATGTCCGCCGACGATACCATGTCCGCCAAGGAAGCCGAGCTGCTTGTCGAACATGTGCATGGACCCGCCCTTGCCCTTGGCGCAGCCATCCTGGCGGCCAAAGAGCTCGGACATGACCGCACGCGGCGTCATACCACGCGCGAGCGCCTGCCCATGATCACGGTAGGTCGTGATGATGTAGTCGTCGGGGCGGAGCAGGGAAATGATGCCGGTGGAAACGGCTTCCTGTCCGATGTAGAGGTGGCAGAATCCACCAATACGGCCAATGGCATACATCTCAGCGCAGCGCTCTTCAAAGCGACGCTGCATGAGCATGGAGTACAGCAGTTCGCGGTTCAGCGCCGCGGTGTTTTCAGGTTTCACGGCCACCTGCTGGTCGGATTTCTTCTTCGAGGGCATCGAACGACGGAGGGAGTGTCGAGTCGAGGGTCAGGGCAAAGGCAGGCGCGGTCGCTCAGGCGAGCGACGCGGCCTGCACCTGCTCCCAGGCGTGATAGCTCGAGCGCACAAGTGGGCCGCTCTCGACATGCCGGAAGCCCATCTGCATGCCGACTTCGTACAGCATCCGGAAATCTTCCGGCGTGACGTAGCGATCGAGTTCGATGTGGGCGTCGGACGGGCGCAGATACTGCCCGAGCGTAAGAATGTCGACGTCCACCGATCGCAGGTCCTTCATGACCTCGATCACTTCTTCATTTGTTTCGCCGAGACCGAGGATGATGCCGGTCTTGGTGGGAATGTCGGGGGCGATGCGCTTGGAGGTGCGGAAGATTTCCAGCACACGCTCATAACGACCACCGGGACGGGCGCGCTTGAACAGCCGCGGTACCGTCTCCGTGTTGTGGTTGTAGATCTCCGGTCGCGCTTCGAGCACGGCGCGAATGGAGTCGACATTGCCCTGGAAGTCTGGCACCAGCACCTCAACCGAGCAGCCCGGGAGGCGCTGATGAATCTGCCGGATCGTTTCGGCGAAGATGTACGCGCCGAAGTCGGGCAGGTCGTCGCGATCAACTGAGGTGATGACCGCATGCCGAAGGTTCATCTGCGCGATGGCCTCGGCGACGCGATTGGGCTCTTCGATGTCGTATTCGGGCGGGCGACCGTGCGATACCGCGCAATACGCGCAGTTTCGCGTACAGACGCTGCCAAGGATCATGAACGTGGCCGTGCCGTGCTGCCAACATTCTCCGATGTTGGGGCAATGGGCTTCCTCGCACACGGAATGGAGCTTGAGCTCCTTCATCATGTGCTTGAGGCGGATGTAGTTCTCGCCGCCCGGAGCCTTCACCTTGAGCCACTGCGGCTTCCGCTCCGGGAGCGGGTCGCGGCGGTGGCGTCCCATGATCTGTACGAGCTGCTCAGCCATACCTTGCGGGTAGAGGCTCGGAGGGTGGTCCGAACCGTGAGATGGTGAAGGTACTCCGGTGTACCACAACCGGAAACACTAGGGTAACCTTCAATCGTAAAATAACCGGTTCGGGCGTTGATCGCGAAACCAAATTGCCCATCTGTGCGTAGTGGATTTCGACACTTTCATGCGCCGAGGCGCCCATGTTTCGCACACTGTTCACTGTTGGACTGCTCGCACTTGGCGGCCTGATCGCCCTCCGTCTGCTGTTTGGGCTTCTTGGACCGCTGGTTTCGCTGCTTTTCTGGCTCCTTGGTTTGGCTTTCAAGGTGCTCCTGATTGGCGCGGTGATTTACTTCGTCATTCGTGTGGTGAGTCCGGCAACTGCGGAACGGATCGAGCGGGCTATCCGGAGCTGATTGCGGGGCCGCCAGTGCGGTTTTGAGTTACAGATAGACAAGAGGCCGACTGCGCGGACAGCGTAGTCGGCCTCTTGATCGTTAGGGGTCTCGGATATCTGCCGATTCCTGAAAACTGGCTTCAGTGCGCGTTGTTTCCGGAGTCCTGGCTGTCACCGGTATCACCACTCGAATCGCCGTCCGAACGCTCCCGGCGATTGCGGGAGCGGCGCGCGCCACCACGCCGGCCGCGCCGGCCGCGACGACGGGGGCGCGGGGCGCCATCCGACATGCTTTCACCATGCCGGTCATCGCCATCGGGAGCGTCGTCGTCGAGATCATCATCGCTGTCGTCGGCGTCGCTGTCTGCGCGGCGAACGGGCTCACCGTCCACATGATCGCCGGGGCCAGGTCGCCAGCTGTCACGAGCTGCGGCGCCTGAATCGGCGTTGCTCGACTCGGGCTCATCGCCATCAGAATCGGCGGTGCCGCCGCTATCCGGCTCTTCTCCCGTTGTCTTTTCGCCACGACGGCGGCGACCGCGGCGTGACCGGCGATTGCGTCTACGCTTACGTGGAGCACCGGTTTCCGACGCAACGTCTTCTTCGGACTCGCCATCATCGACCGAGGCGCCATCGGCATCGTCCTCCGATTCTTCCTCGGTTTCCGGAGGCGCGGCGGAGGCCATACCATAGGCGAATTCGCCAGTCACACGCGACGCCGCTTCGTCATCGAGATCCACATCGGCGAGCGGTCCTTCAGCAGCGCCCTCTTCGACATCATGGGCGTCGGTACGCTGCAGCGGGCGTGCGCGTTCCTGCGGCACGGCCGCTGGATCATAGGAACGAACGTCCTTCTGGGAATCCCGTCGGCGCCCACCACTCGAGGGCGGTGCCGATGTCGTCCCACCGATCGCATCCTCTGTCGGGGGGCGCCAAACCGGGGCTTCCGTCGGGGTGCTGTCCGTTGTGCCACGATCGCGCGGACGTCCGGCGGCGACATCGTCATACAACGAGTCGTCGAGGCGAGCCGGCTGGCGTGCAGGGCGACGCTCTGTCGGAGCGGAGTCGTCGGCGGGCGGCTCGTAGGTCGGCGTAGTGCCGGTGTTCAGCGCACGCTGAAACGGATCGACTCGCGGGGTACGCGGAGCAAACGGATCGTCGAAATCGATGGCCGACTCATGAATCGATTCGCGACCAGAGTCCCGCGTGATTTCCGGCGTCTCCGCCCGCTCATCGATGCGCTCCGTGCGCGCGGGGCGTTCACGGCCATCGCGATTCTTGCGACCGGGGCCCTGATCACGAGCGGGCTCGCGGGTCTGTTCACGTTCGGTACGATCGGGCTTGTCACCACGCGTATTGCGTTCCGGTCGGTTGGGGCGCTCGGGACGCTCACTCTTTTCAGTGCGAGGTGTGCGCTCCGGGCGATCCTGCCGCTCACCACGATCCGAGCGTTCACTCCGTTCCGCACGCTCATTGCGCGGTCCCGCTGCCGGGTCCACGAACTCTCTCGTGTCGGTGGCGGCGGCGCGCTCACGGCCGCGTCGCTTGTCGCGACGGCCATCGTTTGACGTGCCATCGAGACCATGGGTGCCATCGCGCTCTCGCACCTTTTCGCGCAGGCGTTCGACCGACAGGGGTTCGGACTCATCGCGGCGGCGACTCTGCTGGCGCTGGCGACGGTCCTGATCTCCACTTTGATCCGGGGCCGAACCGGCCACCGCACGGCGGCCACGGGCCGCCCAGGCCCACTTGAGCGAAGCCAGCGCATCACGGAATGCCACACGACGCGTCTCGCGCATGCGGACGCCATAGGTGGGCTCGAGTGGCACGGCCTCCACACGACGCGCATGCGGGACCAGGTGCAGGAGCAGGTCGGCGTTGGCCGTCCAACTGTCGCCGGAGAGCAGGGCGCCTGGCACGGAACGGAGTGCATCACGCAACACCGAGATGCGCATGAGGCGCATGGATGCGGTGAGATCGCGAACACCATCCACACGCACAAACGGTCGCATGGCCCACTGTGCGCCCTTGAAGAGGCGTTTTACTGCGGTGGGAGCGTCCGCCACGACCAGCCGCTCACCGACGACGAGATCCGCACCACCCTCGAAACGACGGGCAAATTCCGGCACCATGCCTGGTGGATCCGTGAAGTCGCCCTGAAGGAGCAGCACCGCGTCCCGGCGAGGATATCGGGTGCGTCCCGCGACATCACGCAGCAGCGCCTCTACGGCGCCGGCATACCCGAGATGGGTTCGGCCACGAATGACCGACACCGGCATGGCTCGCTCGTACTGCGCCGCCACTTCTGCCGTCTCGTCCGTGCTCGCGTCGTCATACACAACCACTTCGTATTCGCGAGGAAACTCGGCAAGCACCGTGCGCAGCCGCCAAAGCAGCACGCCGATGGTTTCGACCTCGTTGTACGCGGGGATGGCGAGGTAAAGCACAGGAACCGGTGGAGGGACGGGCGGACCGAGGGACGCGACACGGTCGGTGTGACGCCTACGGGGACATTGTGTCCGATAATAACAGAGTCGGGCTTCCAATGCTCCCATCTTGCGCCCTCAGGCATGAGCCTTTTTCGTTCGTCCGATGCTCGATGATCTCCGTGACACCCTTCGTGCCTTCGGCGGCCGCCTCGATCCTGACGAGCGGCGTCGCATGGCGAGCGGCATGCGCGATGCGCTGGTCCATGCCAAGCTGGCCCTGCAGGATCTGCGAACGGGGTTGAGTGGAACCGAGTCCCGGCTGGCGGCTGAGCAGGCCGAACTGGATACGGTGCGTCGTCGCATGGGGTATGCGGCGGATATCGGGGACAACGAGACCGTGGCGATTGCCGAGCGTTTTGCGGCGCAGCACGCCGACCGCGTGGCCATGCTGGAAAGCAAGCGTATGTCGCAGCAGCAGGAGCTATCGCTCGCGGAGCGCGACTACGATACGATGACGGCTGAATTGCGTCGCATCATGTCTGGAGTGGCACCTGGTGGCGCAACGCCGGAGCAGCAGGCACAGCGTGAAGTGGATGCGCTGTTTTCTGATGATCCAGACGCATCTCTCGATTTGAGTGATACGCCCCCTCCCTCGCGCCGTTCGCGTGCCGAACGGGAAGCGGACGCCGAAGCCCGCCTCGCGGATCTCAAGCGCAAATTCGGCAGATGATTCGGTGGGGTCGGCGGTTGGCGCACGCGGTGCTTGCCGCGTCTGCTCCGCTGTGTGTGGCATGCGAGTGCGCACGCGCGCAGAACGTGCGAACGCAGAACTCGCGCGCGGGTGTCGACGACGGCAAGCGGCAGCCACCTGTGGCGAGCCGCGGTCGTTTGGCGGTGACTGGCTGCTCTGGGCAACCGATCAGCGATATCGTCATCATCACCCAGCCGCCGTTCACTGAGCGACTGCCACAGGATCTTGAGTGGGTGCGGCGCACTGTGCGCCGGTTGCATGTCAACACGCACGACGAAGTGATTCGTCAGTTTCTGTTGCTCAAGCCCGGCGATGCGTGCAATCAGATTCAGCGCGCCGAGTCGGAGCGCATTTTGCGTGCGCAACCGTATCTCGTTGATGCTCGCATCCACGTATACGACGATGAGCGTGGCGGCGTACGCCTGGATGTCGAGACGCGGGACGATTTCAGTCTCATCTTCGAGCCGTTGATTCGTACGTCGTTGCCGTTCGTGCGCGGCATGCGTCTCGGCGAAACGAATCTCGGCGGCAGTGCAACCATGGCAGCACTCGAGTGGCGCGATGGCGTCAACTACAACGATGTGCTGGGAGTGCAGTTCACGGACTATCAGTTCGGCGGCGGTCGCAACGAACTGCGCGTCGAGGGACGACGCAATCTGTTCGGGCAGCGCATGAATCTCGAAGTTCTGCGTCCTTACTATACAGATCTGCAACGTTTCGCATGGCTTGGTTCAGTCGGTGGCACGCGTGAGCCGATGCGTTTTCAGCGGGAGTCGTTTCCGGCGAATGCGGTCACCGTGCGTCGCGAATACGGGAACATCGGTGGGCTGGTGCGAGTGGGTCCGGTTGGTCGACTCAAGTTGCTTGGTGCGTCCATCACACGCGAAACGCATCGCACGGATGAAGGTGCCGTGTTGCTCACGCCGGAAGGTGTGAAGCCGGACACGTTCCCGGCTGCGCCACCGTTGTTTGATTCGCAGAATGTGTTGCGCGCCAATCTGCTGCTTGGCATGCGCGCCATTCGATTCAAGCAGGTGCAGGGTTTCGATGCACTCACGGGCGCGCAAGACGTGCGCGTAGGTGTGCAGGCGGGCTTTGTCGTCGGCCACTCGCTCGCCACCAGTGCGGCTATCGATCGCGATCGGTTTTTTGCATCGAATGTGTACGCCGGTGCTGCAGGCGACCGCTGGTACGTCGGACTTCAGGGCATCACGGAGGCACGCTATCACGTGGATCGGGCTCGCTGGGAAAACGTGATCGGCAGTGGACGTGCGGCATGGTATTTCCGTCCGGCTGTTCGGCAAACCACAGTGATGCAAGCGGAATGGGCGACTGGCCGGAGAATGCAGGTACCGTTTCAGCTGTCGTTGGCTGACCGCGAAGGTGGCATCATGGGGCATCGCAATTCCTGGTCAGCAGGAGCGAGGCGCATGGTGCTGCGCGCCGAACAGCGATTGGTTGTGCCGACGCGATTCAACGTGGCGGATATCGGACTCGCGGGATTTGCCGAAGCCGGGCGACTTTGGCGAGAGAGTTCGGTGCCGTATTCCGTGGATGCGCCGTGGCGCGGGGCTTTTGGTGTTTCGTTGCTTGCAGCGGTGCCGCCACGCTCGCGTCGTCTATGGCGCGTGGATTTCGCCGTGCCCGTCAGCAACGACCCGCTCAAACGATTCGAAATTCGGTTTACGGGGCTAGATCGCAGCCGCAACTTCTGGCGCGACCCGCAGGATGTGGCGGCTAGTCGCGAACGCACGGCGCCCACATCGATCTTCACCTGGCCCTGAAATGACAAACCCGTCGCGCGTTCACTGCTGATGGCAGGAACGCGCGACGGGTTTGATGTCAGCCTGGATCAGGCGGTGGCGCCTTCGTCCTTGACGCCCGCCATCATGCGACGAATTGGGGCGATCATGATGGCCAGAATGACGGTGGAGATGAACAGAGCGATCGCCGTGCCGCTAAAGACAGTCGGTGTCTGCTCCAGCTTGGTGGGATCGACATGTCCACCCACCAGACCTGCCACGAGATTGCCGACTGAGGTGGCCAGGAACCAGATGCCCATCATCTGCCCGACATAGCGACGAGGTGACAGCTTGGTCATCGAGGAAAGACCAACAGGGCTCACGAACAGCTCACCGGCAGTCTGGAAGAAGTAGCTCGCGATGAGCCACCACGGCGAGACGAGCACCGTACCACCGCTCGCCACGACACTGTTGGCGGCAAACACCATGAGCAGGAATCCAACGCCCGCGAGCGCGAGACCGATGGCGAACTTGGCTGGACTCGAAAGGTCGATGCGTCGTGCTGCGAGCGCACCCCACATGGCCGCGAACACGGGGGAAAGCAGAATGATGAATGCCGAATTCACCGACTGGAACCATGTCGCCGGCACATTGAAGCCGAAGATGTTTCGGTCGGTGAAATCATTGGCGAACAATTGCAGCGACGTGGGCGCCTGCTCAAATGCAGCCCAGAAGATCGCCGCGAAAACGAACAGCACGAAAATCACCGCGATGCGCTTTTTCTCTTCGCCAACCAGACCGCCGAACGAGAAAATGTAGGCGAAGTACGCGACGGCCAGACCGACGAGAATGAAGGTCATGGCGCTGCCGATTGCCTGCGGGCTGAGTGTCACGACACCTGCTGTAGCCATCGCGAACACCAACGCCAGAACACCAAGTCCGGCAAAGGTGCTGTTACGCACCGTGCGCTCGCGCTTCGCCTGAATTGCAGGATCAGGGTCGCGGACAATGTCTTCGCCGATCGTGCCGAGCAGCTTACCCGCGCCAAGCCAGAAACTGAGAAGGCCAAACGCCATGCCAATACCCGCAGCGCCGAAACCCCAATGCCAACTCACGCGCTCGCCGAGATATCCGGTGACCAGCTGCCCAATGAAGGCGCCGGTGTTGATGCCCATGTAGAAAATCGCGAAACCGGCATCACGGCGTGCACCACCTTCCGGATACAAATCGCCAACGATCGCCGAGATGTTGGGCTTGAGCAGACCCGTTCCCATGACGATGAGAATGAGTCCGAGAAAGAAGAACGGTTTGCCCACGCCATCGCCGGCGAATCCGGATACACCAATCGCGAGGTGTCCACTCGTGATGAGCACGGCGCCGGTGAGGATGGCTCGACGCAAGCCGAGCCATCGGTCAGCAATCCATCCACCGGGCAGCGATGCGAGATAGACACAAGCAGCGTAGATACCGACAATGGCCGATGCCTGGGTGCGTTCAAATCCGAAGCCGCCCTGCGCGAGCGCTGCCGACATGAACAGGATGAGCAGCGGGCGAAGGCCGTAGTAGGAGAAACGCTCCCACATCTCGGTGGCGAACAATAGCCCGAGTCCCTTCGGATGTCCGAAGAACGAGCGGTCCTGGGTTGGTGCGGCGACAGGGCTCACGAGAGGGGGGCGGAGGTGATGGGTTCCTTGTGGCACGCGACGAAATGGCCAGGAGCCTTTTCTTCGAGCACCGGCGCGAGACGTGAACACACGGCGTCCTTGGCGGGATGCGGACAACGCGGGTGAAACACGCAACCGGAGGGCGGGGAGGCAGGCGATGGGGGGTCGCCTGGAAGAAGTATACGTCTGCGAGTCGCTCCCGGCTCTGGCACCGGAACGGCAGACAGTAGTGCCCGCGTGTACGGCATGCGGGGAGTGGCAAACAGGGCGCGTCGTGGTGCGAGTTCGACAATGCGGCCGAGGTACATGACCGCTACACGATCAGCCATATGGGAAACCACGGCCAGATCGTGGGCGATGAACAGATAGGCCAGACCACGCTCGCGCTGCAGATCGCGCAGCAGATTGATGACCTGCGCCTGCACACTGACATCGAGGGCCGACACCGGCTCATCGCATACGATGAATGACGGTTCTACAGCGAGAGCACGAGCAATGCCGATGCGCTGGCGTTGACCGCCGGAGAACTCGTGCGGAAGTCGGGCGGCGTATTCGCCGCGAAGCCCTACCTCCTCGAGCAAGTTGGCGACGCGACGATCGGCCTCTGCGCCTTCCGCGATCTGATGGACAATCAGCCCTTCGCGAATGGCTGCGCCAACCGTCATGCGCGGATTGAGCGAGCCATAGGGATCCTGAAACACGATCTGCATGTGTCGTCGCATGCGCCGGAGCTCCTCACCGCGCAGGGCGAGAAAGTCCGTTCCATTGACCGTCACCGTACCCGATGTGGGTTCCGTCAAGCGGAGCAATGCGCGACCGGTCGTGGTCTTGCCGCACCCACTTTCACCAACCAGAGCGAGTGTCTCACCGCGCGCGAGATCGAATGACACACCATCCACTGCGCGCACATGCCCCGTCACGCGTTGCAGTATGCCGCGCCGGATCGGGAAGTGCTTCGTGAGATCGCGGACCTGAAGCAGGGGCGTCACGCCTGGTCTCCGGCGCCGGTGAGTTTCAGGTTCTCCGACGGGCGTTCCTGCACCAGGTGACAGCGGGCACGATGTGCGGGGCCGACCTGATAAAGTGGTGGCTCTTCCTTTGCGCATCGTTCCCACGCCAGCGGACAGCGATCCCGAAATGCACATCCAGTGGGGAAGCTGCCCAGTGCTGGAACAGAGCCGCCGATTGTTGCCAGGCGTTCCGGTTCGTCGACGGTGTCAACGTCTACTTCAGCATCTGCTGTGGAACCAGAGCTCACATGGAGTCGCGGCATGGCCGCCAACAAGCCTTGTGAATACGGGTGTGCGGCATGGGCAAACAACGCATCAACCGGTGCCTCTTCAACAATGCGCCCACCGTACATGACAAGCACGCGTGATGCCATTTCCGCCACCACACCGAGATCGTGCGTGATGAGCAGCAGCGCCATGCCCGTGCGCTCGCGCATTTCCCGCAACAACTCAAGAATCTGCGCCTGAATGGTCACATCGAGCGCCGTGGTTGGCTCATCAGCAATGAGCAACTGCGGGTCGAGCACGAGTGCCATGGCGATCATGACGCGCTGACGCATGCCGCCAGACAATTCATGCGGATATTGCCGCGCACGTGCATCGGGATCGGCGATGCCCACCAATGCGAGCATCTTCACCGCGTCCTGCCACGCTTCCCGTTTGCTGCGCTGGGTGTGAGCCCGCACGACTTCGGCGATCTGATCGCCGACCGTGCGCACGGGATTGAGCGCCGTCATCGGCTCCTGAAAAATCATCGCCATGCGCCGACCACGCAGTTGACGCAATGGCTCTGATGCAAGCGCAAGGACGTCCACACCCTCGAAGTGCAAACGGCTGCTGGGGCCGATGCGACCCGGCTCTGGCACAAGGCGCAATAACGCCAGCGCGGTGAGCGACTTACCGCACCCCGACTCACCCACCAGGCAGACGGTTTCGCCGTTGGCCACAGTGAAGGACACACCATCGACCGCGCGCAGTGGTGGGCCCTGCGACGGGAACTCAACCTGCAGGGACTGCACGTCGAGCAGAACGGTGGAGACGAGGGGAAGGGTCACGACGGAACGTGCCCCGGCGCCAGATGCTCGCGCAAGGCATCTCCGATAGTGTTGCAGGCCAGTGCCGCCAAGATAGTTGCCATACCGGGAAACACGGTGAGCCACCACGCGCTCTCCATCACCGTAGCGCCATCGCGCATGATGGAACCCCAGCTGGCGGTTGGTGGCTGAACACCAAGTCCGAGGTAACTGATAGCGGTTTCGAGTGCGATGGTGCTGGCGACGCCAAACGTGGCGAGCACCATCAGCACGGGCAGGACATGCGGTAGCAAGTGTCGGATGATGAGTCGCGGTGTGCGAACGCCCTGCGCGCGCGCGGCCATGGCGAAGTCTCTGGTCACCAGGGCATCCAGTTCGTCGGTCACCTGTCGTGCAACGGCAAACCATCCGGTGCTTCCGATCAGCAGCACCAACTGCTTGAGGGACAAGCTCCCGGCAAACGCCGTAACCGTGAGAAGCAGAAGGATACGGGGCATGGCCAGTGCGACATCCAGCACGCGTCGAAGCAACCCGGAGAGTGCGCGAGGCGCGAACGTGGTGAGCGCGCCATACAGCGTGCCGAGCACCAGCACCACCGCTACCGAACACACGGAAACCGCAAGAGATATGCGACTGCCATGGAGTACCCGGCTCAGTACATCGCGCGAATAGCTGTCGGTACCAAATGGGTGCGCAATCGTTGGCGGATGACTCTTGAGTGCGATCAGATCGAGTGAGGCATTGGGATCGTGCGGGGCGAGCCACGGAGCAGCCAAAGGAACCATGATCAGCAGAGCCAGCAACACCCAGGCGCGTCGATACGTCAGGCGTTGTTGCATCATACGCTGTTGTGTCATGCGCTGCGGCATTAGGCCCGAAGCCCTGATCGCGCTGTACTCACCGTATTACGGTTTTGCGTGTGCGCGTCGCGCAGTCGTGGATCTGCCAGTTGGCGCAAACCGTCGGCGCACATGGCACCGAGCACGGTGATGCAACTTCCCGCGACAACACAACCGGCCACCAGCATTTCATCGCGCGCGGCAATGGCCATCAGCATGGTTTGTCCAATGCCGTGCCAGCTGAATACCTGTTCCACCACCACGACGCCGGTCACGTAGGAGGGAAGCAGTAACCCCGCAACGGTAATGACCGGCAGCAACGCCGCGCGCCATGTGTCCCGCCAAACACGAAACTGCGGAATACCAGCAGCATGTGCGGTGCGCACAAAGGGTTGCTCCAACATGGTCCGCATGCTGTCGCGCTGGAATCGCGCAAAGGTGGCAATGCCGATGCAGGCGATGGTTGCCACCGGCAATACCATGTGCTTCAACCGATCCTTGATGCGTTGACCGGTAGTCAGGTAGTCATACATGTCATCCGTCATGCCCGTAGTAGGGAGCACGCCCCCATAGCGGGAGAAGACCAGAACGAGCATGAAGGCCAGCCAGAACTCCGGTATGGAGTACACGGACAGTGTCGCTGCTGATGTCCATCGATCGCGACGTGTACCTGCGTGCACGGCCTGCCATGCGCCAAGCAGCATACCACCGGCAACACTCAGGATAAACGCGGGCATCACCAGCATCAGGCTGTTGGCGGTGGCTTCCAGCACAACAGTCAGGACGGGTCGGTTCTGCGATCGGCTCCAGCCCAGTTCCCCGCGCGCATATGCGCCGATCCAACGCACGAACTGTTCGGCGAGCGGCGCGTCGTAACGGTACACCGCGCGCAGACGTTCACGCACGTCGGCTGGCACACCGTCACCCAACGCCGTGGCCGGATCTCCGGGGGCCAGATGCACGCAGACAAAAGCAACGGAGGCTGCGGCGAGCACAACCAGCGCACCCTGCAGCAGCCGCATGACGACGCGAGTAACGATGGCGATCAGCGCGAGGCTCCGCCGAGTCCAATGCGATCGCGATCAATGCGCTGCGCCGGGTCGACTCGCCATTCCGCGAGATCCGAGTACCAGCCATCCGGACGAAGCGGTGGAATGATGAACCGACGGTGAATCGCCACCGGAGCAGTCTGCTCGGCAAGCCAGATGGCAGGGGCGTCGTCAATGATCAGCTGAAATGCCCGTGCCCACAAACGGTGACTGGTCGTGCGATCGAATGTGGTGAGTGCACTATCGACGGCGGCATCAAATGCCGTGTTGCGATAGCCGATCGAATTGGCGGCACCTTTGCTGCTCCATGTCTGCGGCATGCCAACCAATCCGGGGCTCGACGCCCACCCACCCATGTAGCTGTCGAACTTCTTGCTGTCGATGCGCGATACCAGCGTGTTGATCTCAAGAATCTGCGGCGTCACCTTGGCGCCGACTGCCTTGAGCTGCTCCTGCAGCAGGATGGCGAGCCGCTGGCGTGCCGCACTTGAGTTGGGGACGAGCACGTCAAAGGCGAGCGCTACGCCGTTCCGCTCACGCACGCCGTCGTTGTCGGTATCGCGCCATCCGGCTGAGTCGAGCATGGCGCGGGCGCGAGCCAGATCGTGCGGCAATCCTTTGAATGCTGTGGTGTCCGGAATAAGTGCGCGCGGTGCCGGCGCCAGAGCCACCATACCCAGCGAGTCGTAGACGTTGCGCACGATGCGCTCGCGATCCACGGCCATACTGAGGGCGCGACGTACGACTGGATCACCGAAGATGGGGTGTGGTGTATTCGGTGCCGCAGGATTCCGCATGTTGAATCCGAGGAACGAATACTGCAGCGCCCGATTGTCTGCGAGGCGGAGGGCCGGCGTGCGTGCCACCTGCGCCAGATTTTCCGGCCGAATGCTTTCGAAGAAATCTGCTTCGCCGGCGAACAACTTCACGGTGGCGGCGCCGAAGTCGGGCGCGATACTCCAGATCACACGATCTAGATGCGGCCGGCCCTGCGGATGCGTGGTGTCGGCGATGACCTCGACGCGCTGAGCGGGATCCCACCGCATGAAGCGGAAACGGCCGGAACCCACCGGGCTGCGCGCAAAGCTCGACGCCGCCAGTCCCGACATCGGTATCGTATCCAGCAAGTGCGACGGCAGGACGTGCATGTGGTAGGTCGCATCGTAGAACTGCTGCGGCGTACGACGCTTGAACCAAAACACGGCCGTGTGCGTTCCGACCGTGGACACCGAATCAATGTTGCTGACGAGCGAGCGGAATTCTGAACCTACCGAATCACTGGTGTACACGCGGAACGTGTACTGCACATCAGCCGCCGTGACCGGTGGACCATCATGCCACCGTGCACTCGAGTCAATCGCGAATGCGATCGACATGGAATCAGGCGCCCATTGCCATGTCTTCGCCAAGCGCGGACGGAATCCGCCGTCACCATAGGTTTCGAAGGCCGGTCCGATGTCCGCCAGCTTGTCGAAGATGGTGCTGACAATGGCCGCATCATGGGTCACCGTGACCAATGGCGGCAGCAACGTCTGCGGCTCCGCAGGTACCACGGCGATAAGCGTTCCGCCATCGGCGCCGGTGTTGGACGAATCGCCCGAGCCACCACAGGCAGCGGTCATGCCGATAGCGATGCCGGCAATCGAACGACGTATCAGGGGGCGGTGCGTCATGTGATGGGCGAGACGGAGGGTGGGAGCGACCTCGTACAATGCGAAACCGTGATCAGCGGCGCCAGAGCCATGTGTCCCGACTGAATTGCGAGGTTTCTCTCTCGATCTGCTGCAGCAGTGTGTCGTTCGGGGCAAATGCCAGGGGCAATGCGGTGCTTTCGTTCCACGCCGCCAGTCGGTGGGATATCGCCAGTTTGAGTCTGGCCACTAGCGCGGGCAACTGCTCTGCGCCCGCAACACGGTTCAATGCCGCGGCCGGTGGAACGGGCGGAAGAGGCGCATCCGCTGCATCGGCCAGATCTCCTTGCCGATCCGCCAGCAGAATGCTGCCATGCTGGAGGTATACGTTGTCCTGACGCCATACCGCACTCCCCACGAGCTTCCGCCCGTGAAGCAGCAATTCGCCAGCGTCAGGGGCGTCGAAGCAGACCGGCCCATCCGGTCGTTGGCCCAGGCGCGGAGGCGCTGACTCGACGGGAACGCCAACCTCCCGAAGCGCCTCGAGCAGGAGGGTGGAGATCGCGCGATAGGGCTCGCGCCAGCCAATCTGGCGCGCCACCGGCAAGACGACCGAATAGGTGAGTTCCTGGTCGTGCAGCAGCGCCCGACCGCCCGTCGGACGTCTGACGGCGTCGAAACCCGAGCGCGCGAGTGATTCGGCTGAATAGCGCCCCTTGATCTGCTCATTCCGGCCGAACGAAACGGTGGGTCGGGCCCAGGAATACCAACGCCACACGGCCATGTCCGGTCCCACGCTCGCCAGGAGCGCGGCATCGGTGGCCATGTTGACGATGCCGGGTGCCGGAGGGCACTCCCATACCTGCCAGGACGGGACCGTTCGGGTGGAAAGCATTGCGGTTAAATTACCAAGGCTGCGGCCGCGAACCGCAGTGTTGTGGAAGTGTTGTGCAGTGTTTCACGCATCCGCACGGCCGTCGGCGCTGTCGATGGCTGTGCATGTCTTCCTCGAGGATGGTCATGGCCACGCCCACCAATTCGGTCGCGCCCGACGCGGTCGATTCGTTCATCTCCCGACATGTTGGCCCGAGCCCCGTCGAACAGCAGGCCATGCTGAAGACGTTGGGCTACGACACGCTCGATGCGTTCATCGATGCGGTGGTCCCCGAACAGATTCGTTTCCGCGCCACGCTGGCTACTGGCCCTGAACAGACGGAAGCCGATGTGCTGGCCTCGCTCAAGGCCATTGCCGGCAAGAATCAGCTCTGGCGTTCCTTCATCGGCATGGGTTACTACGGTACCCATACGCCGAATGTGATTCTCCGCAACGTGATGGAAAATCCGGCCTGGTACACGGCATACACGCCGTACCAGGCCGAAATTGCACAGGGGCGTCTCGAAGCGCTGCTCAATTACCAGACGCTGATCATCGATCTCACCGGTCTCGAGATCGCCAACGCATCGCTGCTGGATGAAGGTACGGCCGCCGCTGAAGCCATGGCGCTTGCTCATGGTGCACGTGGCAACGCGACCCGCAATCTGTTCCTGGTCGCGGCCGACTGTCATCCGCAAACGATTGCGGTGGTCGAAGCCCGTGCGATCGCGCGTGGCGCGAAGATCAAGGTCGCGCCGGTGCAGGACTTCGTGCTCGATGACACCGTGTTCGGTGTGTTGCTCCAGTATCCGGGTACCGATGGCGCGGTGGTGGACTATCGCAGCGTGACCGAAGCGGCACACACAGCTGGTGCGTTGGTCACGGTCGCCAGCGATTTGCTCGCCCTGTGTCTGCTCACACCGCCGGGCGAATGGGGCGCGGACATTGTGGTGGGCAACTCGCAGCGGTTCGGCGTGCCGATGGGATATGGCGGCCCGCACGCAGCATTCCTGTCGACGCGCGATGAGTTCAAGCGTCTCTTGCCGGGACGTATCATCGGTCTTTCTCGCGATGTGGAGGGCAAGCCGGCACTGCGCATGGCGCTCCAGACGCGTGAGCAGCACATCCGCCGCGAAAAGGCGACGAGCAATGTGTGCACGGCGCAGGTGCTGCTGGCCGTGATGGCCAGCATGTATGCCGTGTATCATGGCCCCGAGGGGCTCACGCAGATTGCCTCGCGTGTGCATGGTCGTGCCGTGACGCTTGCCGCAGGTCTCGAGCGTTTGGGTTTCTCGATCACGCACGAGCACTTCTTCGACACGGTGCGTGTGGAAGTGGGCGCGCATGGTGAACAGGACATTCTTGCGGCCGCCGCATCGCATCGCATCAATTTGCGTCGCATCGAGCCGGGGACACTCACGATCGCGCTCGACGAAACGAGCAGCGAAAACGATGTGCTCGATCTCTGGCGCGTGTTCAATGGCAACGCGGCGCCCGATTTTTCCTATGCTGACGTGGCGTCCACCACCGATGCACGCTACGACGAGCGCTTCCGTCGTGTGTCGCCGTTCCTGACACACCCCACGTTCCATCGCTATCACAGCGAGACGGAGATGCTCCGCTATCTCTACTCGCTGCAGGCCAAGGACTTCTCGCTCGTGCATGGCATGATCCCGCTGGGATCGTGCACGATGAAGCTCAACGCCACGGCGGAAATGATTCCCGTGACGTGGCCCGAATTCGGACAGATCCACCCCTTCGTGCCGCGCGCGCAAGCGGAAGGCTATGCGCAGATGTTCCGTGAGCTCGAGCATGATCTTGCCGAAGTCACGGGTTTTGCTGGTGTGTCACTACAGCCCAATGCGGGCTCGCAGGGTGAGTATGCCGGCCTGCTCGTCATCAAAGCCTATCACGAAGCGCGTGGTGAAGGCCATCGCACGGTCTGCCTCATTCCACAGTCGGCGCACGGTACCAATCCGGCATCGGCGGTGATGGTGGGTTTCCAGGTGGTTGTCGTGAAGACTGACACCGATGGTAACATTGATGTTGCGGATCTTCGCGCGAAGGCCGAGCAGCACGCGCCGAATCTTGCCGCGCTGATGGTGACGTATCCGAGCACGCACGGCGTGTTCGAATCGAGCATCAAGGACATCACCGCCATCATTCATGAGCACGGTGGCCAGGTGTACATGGACGGGGCGAACATGAACGCCATGGTGGGTGTGGCGCGTCCGGGCGACCTCGGTGCCGATGTGTGCCATCTCAACCTGCACAAGACGTTCTGCATTCCGCACGGTGGCGGCGGACCGGGCATGGGGCCTATTGGTGTGGCACCGCAGCTGGTGCCGTTCCTGCCCACACACCCGGTGGTGGCGTCGCATGATTCGGCCACGGCAATCGGACCGGTATCGGCGGCACCATGGGGCAGTGCGAGCATTCTCCCCATCTCGTACGTGTACATCAAGATGATGGGTGGCGAAGGGCTGGCCTATGCGACGAAGGTGGCCATCCTCAACGCCAACTACATCGCCAAGCGGCTCGAAGCCCACTACCCGGTGCTGTATCAGGGGCAGAATGGTCTGGTGGCGCATGAGTGCATTCTCGACACGCGCTCACTCAAGGCCTTGGCGGGCATCGAAGCTGAGGATCTGGCCAAGCGTCTCATGGACTACGGCTTCCATGCGCCGACACTGTCATTTCCCGTCGCCGGCACGCTGATGGTGGAGCCCACCGAGAGCGAGTCGAAGGTGGAGCTCGATCGCTTCATCGAAGCGATGATCGGCATGCGCGAAGAAATCGCTGCCATCGAGCGCGGCGAAGCGGATCGCGAGGACAATGTCCTCAAGAACGCGCCGCACACGGCTGCGCACTGCACCGCCGACGAATGGACGCACAAGTACACGCGTCAGCAGGCAGCATACCCCACGGCGTGGACGCGTGACCGCAAGTTCTGGCCGACGGTGCGTCGTGTAGAGAGCGCCTTCGGTGATCGTAACCTCGTGTGTGCGTGTCCTCCCATCGAGGAATACGCTTGAGGTTCTGGAGGATTTGAGAACAGATGGCGTGAGGATTTAAGGATCTGAGGATAAGAGTGCGGGCCCCGGGAGCACCCGAAGTACAGGGTGTTCCCGGGGCCCGCTCTCTTATCCTCGAATCCTCAGAACCTCACGCCATCGGTTCCTCAGATTCTCGGGTCACTCACCCAGCTGAGTCTTGTATTCGTCGGCGCTCATCAGCCCTGCATCGCCACCCGGCGCCACACGCACCTTGATCATCCAGCCATCGCCGTAGGGATCGGTGTTGATGAGCGCGGGCTCGCCGTCGAGACGGCCGTTGATTTCCACGATCTCACCGGCCACGGGCATGAACAGTTCGGACACGGCCTTTACGGCTTCGACAGTCCCGAACACATCGTGCGAGGAATACGCGGTGCCGGGCTTCGGCAGTTCGACGTAGACGATGTCGCCCAGCTCACCCTGCGCATAGTCGGTGATGCCAATGGCCACGACACCGGCTTCCGTCGTGGGGCGAACGTATTCGTGGTCCTTCGTATACTGCAGGTCGGCTGGGATATTCGACACGGAGTGCTCCAAGGCGAAAAGGAAAATGATCCAGCGGGAAGTATCCGCGTTGGCAGGCCGTTCCGGAAGCGGGGGTGCCGGTTACGGATCAGGGGGCTACGCGGTGTCGGCGCGAGCCTCCAGGGCCTGCCAGAGCGAGGCAATCTGTGGACTGAGGTCATCCAATGATCCGTTGTTGTCGATGACCCAGGTGGCACCAGCGCGCTTCCTCTCGGTTGGCCATTGGGAATTGATCATGGCCTGGGCTTCGGCCACGCCGAGGCCACGAGTACCCACGAGGCGATCACGCCGGATCGATTCGCTGGCGTCGACCACGATGATTGCATCGAACGTCTGCTGCAGGCCGAGCTCGAAGAGCAGGGGAATGTCGGCAATCACGATGCGATCACCGCGTGCACGGGCTTCTTCCACACGACGCGCTCTCAAGGCACGCACCGCTGGATGCACGATCGCATTCAGCGCATCGCGAGCAGCGGGGTCGGAGAATATGCGATGGCGGACGGCCGCCCGATCGAGTGTGCCGTCGTGCTGCAGCACTTCGCCACCGAATCGCTCCACGATTGCCGCGAGCCCAGCGGAGTCGGGCTCCACGACCTCGCGAGCGAGTTGGTCGGAATCGATGAGTGTTGCGCCGCGAGCAGCCAACGCGGACGACACCGTGGATTTTCCGGAGGCGATACTGCCCGTGAGGCCGACATAAAGCATAGCCTCAACATATCACCGACAAAGACGAAGGGCCCCGGCGTTGTGCCGAGGCCCCTGTCGTCTCGTGTTTGTCGTCTCGATCAGGCAGCTGCCGAGTCGTGCATATCGTCTTCGTGATCCGACACCTGACGGCGCTTTTCACGATTGACCAGCAGTTCCTGAATGACCCAGCCGGCGCCACCACGGAGGCGGATCTGGTGCGGCGTGCAACCCAGATAGCGTTGGCAGGTGTTGCGGAACGCGGATCCCGACGGGAAGTCGAGTGCGCTGGCCACACCATCGGCGCTGCGCGAGCCGTCTTCCAGCATGCTGGCGGCGACGATGAGTCGACCCCACGTCAGCAACTGATGCGGCGGCGGCAACTGTGCTCCCTCGAGACGCTTGCTGAGCAAACGACGCGACACCGCAATCAGGCGCGCGAGGCTGTCCGGCGTCAGGCGCTCGTGAGCGCGCGTGACCGACAACATCACCGCGTCACGAACCACGCTGCGGAGTCCGGCCAGATGCGGCTTGAGCAGACTCGAGACGCTGCGTGCTTCGGCCTGATCGAGCAGGGCGCCAAGCATCTGCGGCGTGTCGGTTTCATCGGCCACGATCAGCACGTCGATGCCACACCGACCGGCATCGAACATGTCCTTGGCCCGCTCTCGCGTAACATCCACATAGGCGACGAGCGCCGCTCGGGGAACACGAACACGCAATTGACGTACGCGTTCGAAGTCGGCGCGACCGTCCACATACAGATCGAAGACCACGACGTTGATTGGCCCGCGTTCACACGCGCGCGTCAACGACGTCCAATCTTCGCAGGGGACGAAGCGATAACGATCCCGCGCGGCTGCGCGAAGCCGCGCCAGCCGTGGCTCATGTGCGAGTAGCGTCGCGATTACGCCCATGCGACGATCCGTTCAAGGGAAGTGAAAGAAAGAGACTGAGACATCACCCCCTTGACGCCGGAGGGGGGCGTAGCGTCACACTACGGGACTGGCGACCTTGCCAGTCCCCCTTGCCTTGCTCCGTGAACGACGCCTCGCCCCCCCGACAGAACGTGCCATCGACCGGGCCTCATTCCGATCCCGGACAGGACCCCCGCCAAGGGTCAAGCCAGGGTTCCGGATTGGCAGGTCCTGAAGCTGCGGACGGGTATGCCATGTTGCGTGGTGTGCTGGACGCAGGTTTCGATTCCTTCGCCATTGCCCGAGCGGTTCGCTCTTCGACCGGTGAGATCACGGACTTTGTGATCGTCGAGCTCAATGCCCGTGCCAGTGCCATGGTTGGGCAGCCACGCGAACAACTGATTGGTCGGTCTCTGCTCGACATCTTCCCCAACAGTCGCGCCTGGCGACTCTGGGAGCAGTTGTGCGCGGCGATTCTCACGCAGCGTGCGTTCGAGACGACGCAGCATGCACCAAGCCCTGAGGAGCCCGACCGCTGGCTGCAGCGTCAACTCGTGCCGCTTCCCGGTGAAGCTGTCGCGATTTCTTCGCGCGATGTGACACAGCGGCATCGTGCGCAACTCGCACTCGAAGCAAGCGAAGCGCGATTCAGGCAGCTATTCGAGAATCCATCGGCGGTGCAATTGCTGGTGGATCGCACCACCGCACGCATTGTGGAGGCGAACACGGCGGCGGAGTCGTTCTACGGGTGGTCGCGAACGACGCTGTGCACCATGTCTCTTACCGACATCGAGTCCGTGGGGCTCGAACACTGGCGTGAACTCACGGCGTTGCCGGAGTCTGGCGGGCTGCGCCTTGTTCGCGAGCATCGGGTATCCAACGGCGCACGACGTGCCGTCGAATTGCGTGTGGGACGGGTGAACAGTGACGGGCAGTCGTTGTTGCATTGCATCGTGCATGATCAGTCGGCGTTGCAGCAGGCGTCGCAGCAGCGAGACGATGCTGAGGCACGATTCCGTACACTGATTGCCGGTATGCGCGAGGGCATCGTGCTGCACGATGGTGACGGCGTGATCCGCATGCACAATCCGGCCGCTGAACGCATCCTCGGCCTGACCGGAGCACAGCTCACGGGGCTTCAGCCCGTTGATCACGACTGGCAGGCGATGGACGAAGCCGGAGAGCCATGGCCGACCACACAGCATCCCGGACTGGAGGCCCTACGCACGGGGCATAGCCAGCCCAGGCAATTCATGCGGGTGACTCGTGGTGGTCCCGGAGGCCGTACAACATGGTTGGCCGTGTCGGCTGACGCGCTCGTCCGCCTTGGAGAGACACGACCCTACGCATCGATCGCCGTCTTCAGCGATGTGACCGACATGCGTCACGCGGAAGAACGCCTGCGCGAAACGCAGGCGCTTGAAACGGTCGCGCAGGTGGCCGGTGGCATCGGTCACGATCTCAATAATCTGCTCACCGTCATTCGTGCGGCGAGCACCTTCCTGCGTGACGGATTCAGTGAAACGTCACCGCATCTCGATGATGTGGCGGCCATCGAACGGGCCACGGATCGCGCGGAGTCATTGACGCGGCGTCTCCTGGCGGCTGGTCGACGTCCGAATCCGCTGAGCGAAGTAGTGGACGTGCTACCATTGGTGCATCAATGGCGTGACGGGTTGGTGGAAGAGTGGCCTGCGGGAATACAGTTGGTCATCGACGCTACGTCTTCGCCGACCTATGCCGCGATTGATCCGCTGCGTGTTCGCGAAGTCGTCGAGGCGCTGGTGCGACAGGCGCGATCGGCGCTCCCAGCGCGTGGTGTCATTACCGTGCGTGTCAGTATCGAGCAAATCGCTCCGCCTGCCACCCACCTATTGGCACGTCCAGCCCATGTTCGCCAGCCGCGTGCCATGGCGACGCTCAGTGTGCACGACACAGCCCCGCCGGTCGAGAAGAATCTTGGTGAGCGACTTGGCGCTCCGACGTTCGATCCAGAAGGTGGCGAGCGAGCGCGTGAGCTCGAATTGGCCGTCGCACACACGTTGCTGCGTCAGACGGGAGGATTTCTCTCGGTGCAATCCGATGCCGATGGGAACACCGTGCGCGCGCATTGGCCGATCACGATCATGGATTCGGCGCCGACTACTCCCGTGGTTTCGACTCCTCTGTCGCAGAGTGCCGATACCGCCCCACAGCATCCCGTGCGACGCGGCAGCATCCTGCTGGTGGATGACGATGCCAGACTTCGTGACCTCGGTCGTCGCATGCTCGAGCGCGCAGGTGAAGCCGTGTATACGGCGGCCACTGGGCAGGAAGCGCTCGACTTCCTTCGGGTGCGCGCCGATGACGTGGGGCTCGTCGTGACCGATCTGACGATGCCCGATATGGGAGGCCTCGAATTGATCGAGCAGATGGCCGAGGAGTTTCCGGCGATTCCCGCAGTGGCAGTGAGCGGTTACAGCGTGAACCCGCATGCACAGGGTCTGCTCGAAGCCAGGCATGTGCCGTATGTCCAAAAGCCATTCACTGGTGAATCATTGACCTCCGCCATTGCCCGTGCACGAGCCATCTGGCCCGTGCACTGATTTCGCAGCGCTACAACAACGATTGCTGTGCTTCGTCGCGACGCGGAACGATGTGACAGGCGCGGCACCGCGCCTCGTATGAATCGGCGGCACCAACCATGATGGTCGGTGATTCATATGGCGCGGGTTTGCCGCCGATCAATCGCTGATTGCGGCTGGCTGGTGAGCCACATAGCACGCAGATGGCGTGCAGCTTGTCCACCATTTCGGCGACTGCCATGAGTTGTGGCATGGCACCAAATGGTTCGCCGCGAAAATCCGTATCGGTGCCGGCGAGAATAACTCGCCGGCCACGATCGGCCAGACTCGATGCCACCTGAACCACTCCGGCATCGAGGAACTGTGCCTCGTCGATGGCAATGACCTGCGCCATCGGATCGAGACGCAGCATGATCTGCGATGAGGAGTCGACCGGCGTCGCTTCGAACGTACGCCGGTCATGACTCGAGACGGCCCACAGGCCGGCATAACGATCGTCGAGATGCGACTTGAACACCTGCACGCGCTTCCGCGCGATGGTGGCTCGCCTGACCCGACGCAACAACTCTTCCGTCTTGCCGCTGAACATCACGCCGGCGATGACTTCCATCCATCCGCCGGCAACCTGAAAGCCGCCGCTCATGCTGGGACTACTCCCCGTCGTTGCGCTCGAAGTTGGACGGACGCGGCGGACGCTTGGCGAACTTCATGCGGTCCGCACGCTCCGCCCATTCACCACGCGGTTCGGCGCGCTCACGCGGTGAGCGATCCCCGAATGCGCGACGTTCGTCTGACGCACGCGGCGGACGGCTACCGAAGCGATCGCCGCCACGTTCACCACCACGATCGCTGCCACCACGCTCACCGCCGCGGCCACCACCGAATCCGCCGCCGAAACCACCACGCGGTCCACGATCCGGACGGTCACTGCGCTCGCCACGATCACTGCGCTCGCCACGATCAAAGCTGCGGGGCGGACGATCACCACGATCACCACGATCCGAACGCGGTCCACGATCGCCACGATCACTGCGCGGGCCACGGTCGCCAAAGCTGCGGCCAGCACCACCGCCAAAACCGCCGCGTGATCCACGATCACCGCCACGGTCGCCGCCACGTCCGCCGAAACGATCACCACCACGTTCGCCGCCGCGCTCATTGCTACGCTCGTCGATACGCGCGCTCAGACGGCGGCCACGGAGCGACGCGTCACGCAGTGCGTCCACGACCTTGGCAGCATCTTCGGCCGACAATTCCACAGTGGCATGCGACTCGTAGAGATCCACCTGGCCAATGCGATCACCGGGGATGCCGGCTTCGTTGGCGATCGCGCCGACGATATCACCAACCCGCACGTTGTCGCGCTTGCCGGCGCCGAGGAAGACGCGCTGACGTGCGGCCGCTGCTGCAGGGGCCGCCGAATCGCGCGAATCACGCGCGTCGGGACGCTGCTCGCGGATGGTGCTCTTGGCACCGGCCACGGCAGCCTTGGCGCGCACATTCAACGCATCGCGACGTGCGCCTTCGTACAAACGCAGAGCGGCGCATGCGATCTCGACCGCATCATGCGTATCGAGCAGCGGTGCCACGAGTGCGAGCTCACTAGCCGATGCGTTGCCGTTGGCCAGCGTCGAACGCAGCGCCGTACGCAACACCTGCACACGATCTTCGGCTGCGACCTTCTTGCTGGCCGGTGTCCAGGCTTCCGCCATACCATGCGTCATGCGCCGGAACGCGGGCAGTTCGTCGGCGAGCAACAGCGCCACTGCGTCCACGGGACGCATGGCCAGCGCCGCAATCAGCGCATCAAACGTGGTGGGCGCGTCCCACAACACGGTCATGGCGACATGCTGTGCGGTGGGCTGACGAACGACTTGCACGTTGAGACCATCGATCACCACACCGAGGCGTGCCAGCGCCTGCGTGGCGTCCTGCACCGCGCCCTCGGTCGATGCAATCACGCACAGCGAGGGGGGATCCACTTCGTCGAGCACCGCACGGAGTGCATCAGCACGGCCCGTGGCGGAGGTAATCACGAAGCGCGGCGTGACCGCCAATGGCGTGTCACCGATAACCTGCGGCGCCATACGACGCGCGCGGCGAAGCTGGGCTTCGAGGAACGCATCGACTGCATCGGACTCGCTGTCGATCGTAGCCGCACGCATCACGTCGTCGGGCGAATCGCCGAGCAACGCAATGAGCGAATCGTTGCCGTTGTTGGCGAGGATGTCGTCGAGGCCGACAATCACGATGGCCTGCAGCGACTCGAGATTGAGTGCGGCATCGCGGCGCAGCGTGAGCAGGTCGGCAGCCGTTCCGGTGACGACGGCCACTGGGCCAGAGGCCAGGACGCGGCGCGCACGCACGGCGCCGGTTACGGGAACCACACGGGCCGTGGTGTCGCTCAACAGACGACGGGCCTGGTCGCCGGCCGTAATGGCCTGCTCAGCTGTGGGGGTTACGATGAGGCACACGGGAGCGGCATCAGCGCCACCATCCCGGCTCCGTTCAACACCAGCACGCATCGCGGCTGCCATCATCCGCATATCGGTCGGTCCTTGCAGCACCACGTGCTGGCTGCGCGTCGCCCCTGGCGACGTCTCTTCGCGTTCCTGCTCGCTCACGCCCCACCCCATCAGTTGTCAGTCATCCCGGCGGCCCAACCGCCGGCTTTGTTGCGCCCGTCTGGCGCCCTGCGGCCGTCGTAGCGCCCGCTTGTCGGGGTCGCTTAATTGCGACGGCACCTTACTGGCCCTACCTGGCGGGCCATCCCCGAAAGCTAGTCGATCCCGGGGCGAATTCCCAATCCAAACCTGCGACCGGTCATGCCGTTGTCTTTCCAGCCGTCCCCGAACATCGCGCGACTCAAGGAATCCGCCACGCTCGCCGTGGCGGCCAAAGCCCGGGCACTCAAGGGGCAGGGCATTCCCGTCATCGATCTGGGGGCCGGAGAACCGGACTTCGACACACCGGCATTTATCCGCCAGGCCGCCGCGCAGGCCATTGAAGCCGGTGCCACCCGGTACACCAATACCGAGGGCATTCTGCCGCTTCGCGAGGCCATTGCGGCGGATGCCAATCGCATTCAGGTGCAGGGCACGCCGGTCACCGCGGCCGAGGTCGTGGTCTCCAACGGCTCCAAGCAGTCGCTGTACAATGCCTGCGTGTGCTGCTTCGGCCCAGGTGACGATGTGCTTATTCCCACGCCGTCGTGGACGAGCTACTTCGAGATGGTTGAATTGGCGCGTGCGAACTGCGTAGCGGTGCCTGGTGATCCGGCCAACGCGCTCAAGGTGACGGCGGCGATGCTGGAAGCGGCGGCCACGCCGCGCACGAAGGGCCTCATGCTGAATTCGCCGAGCAACCCCACCGGTGCGGTGTATTCGCGTGAAGAACTCGCGAGCATCTTGGCGTTGGCATCGGAGCGCGGATGGTGGGTCATTGCCGACGAGATCTATCTGCGCATTGCCTACGAAACGGGTGCGCAGTCGGCGCTCGAAATTGCATCGTCGCGTGACAATCTCATCGTCATCAATGGCGTGGCGAAGGCCTATGCCATGACGGGCTGGCGTATCGGTTGGTCCATCGCGCCGGTGGCATTGTCGAAGGCGATGACGGCATTTCAGGGGCACACCACGTCCAATCCGGCGGCCGTTTCGCAGTACGCGGCGCTCGCCGCCATGAGTGAGGTCGCGCAGGCGGATGCCGCAGTGAGTGAGATGGTGGCTGCGTTCCGCACGCGGCGCGACGCCGTGGTGACGGCGCTCAAGGCTTTCCCTTCGGTGCGTTATGTGCACCCGGAGGGCGCGTTCTACATCTACGTGAACGTCGAAGGCTTTCGTGGTGCCGCAGATCCAGGTGCCGCGTTTGCAGCAGCGGTGCTCGAGGAGTACCAGGTTGCCGTTGTGCCTGGCAGCGCGTTCGGGACGCCGGGATGGATTCGCGCGAGTTATGCCACCAAGCAGGAGCTGGCCGTGGAAGGACTGACGCGCATCGCTCGCTGTCTCACGGCCTGACCATTCGCCGCGTTGCCGCATTAATTCAACCGTTCATTCACTCGCGTGCCCATTCGGAGTCACACTCGATGATTACCACGATCGTGTTGGTGCAGGCCGATCCCAAGAGCATTACGGCGTGTGCGACAGCGCTCGCCGGCATTGAGGGTGTGGCCGAAGTGTACTCCGTTTCGGGTGCGTGGGACCTCGTCGCGATCGTGCGGGTGCCGGATCTCGAACAGATCGCGACGGTGGTGACGCAGGAGTTCGCGAATGTGCCCGGTATCATCCGCACACAAACGCTGACGGCGTTTCGCACCTACAGTCGCACGGATCTCGAGCAGGCGTGGGACATCGGCGTCGAGTAGACGCCGATGTCTGTTGGGTCAGCCGTGGCAGCGTTGACGTTCATACGTGAATGCGTCGACCCACGAGTCCACCTGGAAACGCAGTCCCATGGTAACCAGTGGGTAGCGCGGATCCCGAATGCCAAACAACAATTCGGCCTTGCCATCTCCATCGGTGTCGATGGCGCCGAGAAATTCCCGACGTGGTGGCGTCTTGCTGTTGCCGAGCGTGGTGTAAGTGTGCGACGGCTTGAAGCCGTAGATACCCTTGTCGAGCACCACAACAAAGTGGCGTGGGCGCGGCGGCGGATAGAGCGGCACCGTGTCGGAAACGATTTCCGGATCATCGTAGATCACGACAATCGTGGGTTGATTCGTTGCGCCGGTCGGTACCACGAACACCTGGCGACGGTAGCGCGGTATGGTGGACAACGGCACGCCATTTGTTGGTGCAATGAGCGTGGGGATGGTCTCGAGCGTGCGTGCAAGCACACCGTCAGGCAGCGCACCGGAATTCGGGCGCGCGGGCCGCTCGCCGAGAATGGCCAGTTCCACTCCGTCGAGAATGCTCGCCCGAGGACCAGGTACCAGAACCCGGCATCCCGCGAGTGTGTCGAGCGCTGCGCCTTCCCACATGCCGCGCTGAATGGTCGCGTTTCCCGTCAGATCCGATCCGCGCACGGTCGTGAGCGACGTTCCGCTCTTCAGCGAAACCAGATCGAGTGCCCGCCATCCGCGATCGCTGAGTACCAGCTGGCGAAATCCTTTGTCACCAAAGGTGGCAATGGGAATGACCTGGGCGCCCTTGGCGCTGCGATTCACACGAAACAGAATGTTCGGCTTGCTCGCCAGCAGGGTACTATCCCCCTGCCATACCGGATCGCCTTCCGGAGCCTTGAGTGCCGACTGCATGCGATCACATCCGCCAGCGAGAAGCAGCAGCAACACGGAGAGGTGTCGCGTCTTTCGGTGGGGACGAAACAAGAGGGGCATGGCAGTCGGGCAATCAGGGACGGAAAGGGCCGGCGGATGTTCCAAGCCGAGTGGTGCAGTTTCGTGAGGCGGGTCGCGCTTGTCCACCCGCATGGATCTTCGGGTCTCGGGCTGCGGTATCGTAGGACAATGTCCCGATCCCGAGCTTTCTGCTGATGCACGACGTCCCCGCACTACGGTCCTGGTGGGGCCGTGCCAACCACGGGTTCCCTGGGTTGTGCGTGCTGCTGGTGACGTCCGTCGTATTGGGGACACCGGGCCGTGCACAGGCCCAGACGCAATCCCAAGGGCAAACGCAACGTGCGCCACGTCCGTCGAGCATCGAGGGCGTGCGTCTCATCGTGCGCCCGAGGGTGGGCGACACGCTGCACCTCATGGTCGAGCAAACCGTCACCAGTGCTGCCAGGCGTCCCGAACCAGCGGCTTCGGGAACTAACGGTGGCGCGGGCACTCCGCCGCATACGCGGCGCACAGAACGGCCAACACCAGAGTATGGGCCCCGCGTCGTGCGTGCCAACACCCGCAGTACGCGCATTCAGCTGTTTGCGCGAAGTCTGGTCGAAGCCAGTGATCTGGCCTACACCACGCTCCGGGCAGTAACCGATTCGATTGTTGTCGGCAGCGGTGATGCGCCCGACGGTGCGCGGCCCGTGTCCATGCCTGTACAGGGCCAAATGATGCGCATGAAGGTCACGCCCGATGGGGCCATGCGGGTCATCGAGTCGACGGACACCGATGCGGATCTCGGCGCCGCGCTGGCTTCCATTCCTGGTCTCCTTCCCGCTGCACCAGTGTCGGTTGGTAGTGAATGGACCCGGGACATGCGTCTGCCATCGCTGCCTGTCAGCGGCTATCGCGCCGATGGAGTGGTGCAGGTGCGTCTCCGGCTCGACTCTCTGACGCGCAACGGTCGTCAGGCCTGGATCTCACTCGATGGCAAGCTGCATCGGGATGGTGCCGCTCGCGATCTGCCGGCCGGCACGCGTGTGGTGACCGCGGGGACCATTCAGGGACACATGCGCGTGGATCGGGAGCGTGCCTGGATCATGGACGCGCGGACCGTGCTCGACGTCCAGAGCGAAGTGGCGCCGGGCCCCGCCGGTACCGCCGCCCCCATGCTGCTCGATATTCGCATCGTGCAACGCGTGCACGTGCGATAGACGCGTCGGCAGACACGTCGACTGCATGCATCACGTAGGCCTGCCTGCGTGTGCCGATGGTTAGTTTGTGGGGATGCGGCTCGTACATCTCTCCGATCTTCACCTGGGCTTTCGCCAGTATCAGCGGTTGACGCCGGGTGGCATCAATCAACGCGAAGACGATGTCACGGCCACACTGCAGCGTGCGGTGGAGCAGATCATCGCGTTGGCGCCCGATGTCATCGTGATCGGTGGCGACGTGTTTCACACGGTGCGTCCGAGCAACGCCGCAATTCTGCATGCCTATCGCAGCTTTCAGCGATTGCGTCAGGCGCTGCCTGAATGCGATGTGATCATGGTGGCGGGCAATCACGATGCACCGCGCACCAGCGACACCGGTTGCATTCTCGCGCTGTTTCGCGAAATCGGCGTGCACGTGGCCGATGCGCAGGTAGAAACATTCACGTTCCCGCAGCGTGATCTGGTCGTGATGGCTGTACCTGATGTGCCCGGACTGCAGCGACCGGCCTTGGAGCCACCTGCCGGATTCGCGCATCGCGTGCTGCTCTTGCACGGAGAAATTGAAGGTCTTCTGCCGCCACATGCCGCGGGAGACGATCGAGCCGCAGTGGAAATCCCGCTCGCGGATCTGCACGTCGATGCCTGGAGCTACATCGCACTTGGGCACTTTCATGTGCACCGCGCGATGGCGGCCAATGCCTGGTACAGCGGATCGCTGGACTACACCAGCAGCAATCCGTGGGGTGAGCTGCGCGAAGAGCGCGAGACGCAGGTGCCTGGCAAGGGATTCATCGAGCGTGATCTCCGCACTGGCAAGCAGCAGTTTCATCCGGTGGCACCGTCGCGGCCACTGCTCGATCTCGAGCCCATCGATGCCAGCGGCATGAGTGCTGCCGATGTGGACGCCGCTATCGCTGCCCGTGTGCGTACCGCCATCGGTGGCATTGCCGACAAGGTGGTGCGTGTCGTGGTCCGCAATGTCGCGCGTCACATCGTCAGTGAACTCGATCATGCCGCGTTGCGCGAATACCGCAGGCAGGCACTCCATTTCCACCTCGATACGCGTCGCCCTGAACCGATCCCGCGTCAGGGTGGCAAGGGTAGTGGCTCCGGTACGAGACGGGCGACGTTGACGGATATCGTCACGGCGCGACTACGCGAGCGACCCCTGGCTGCAGGTGTGGATCGAAACGCTCTCGTGCAGCTTGGTGTGCAATATCTGCAGCAAGCGGAAGAAGCGGCCATGGCGGCACTTCCTGTGCTGGAAGGCTGACGACATGCGCTTGCTTTCGCTTCGCCTGCAAAATTTCCGTCAGCATGCGGACACGACTCTGCATTTCGAGAAGGGTCTCACGGGCTTCATCGGCCCCAATGGCGCCGGCAAGTCTACCTTGCTTGAAGCCATCGCCTTCGCGCTCTATGGCACACCGGCGGCGCGCGGCACACGGGACTCTATCCGCTTTGCGCGCGCCGAGCCCCGGGCACCGGTCAAGGTGGAGCTGGCGTTCGAGTTGGCGGGACATCGCTATCGCGTCACGCGTGGTCTGCACAATGCGCAGGTGTTGCTCGATGACGGTGAGACACCAATCGCGAGCACGCTGTCTGGTGCGACGGAGTTGTTGCAGCGACGCCTGGGCATGACGCGCAGTGAGTTCTTTCACACGTACTTCACGGGGCAGAAAGAACTCGATGTCATGGCGGCGCTCGGCCCGGCCGAGCGTGCACGATTTCTCTCTCGTGTGCTCGGCTATGATCGTATCAGTGGCGCGCAGGAGTTGGTGCGGGAACGTCGCCGTGCATTGCTGGCGGAGAGCAATGGGCTCAAGCAGGGCATGCCGGACGCTGATGCCATCTGGCGCGCTGTAGCGGATGCGGAAGCGCGACTTGCTACTGCCAAGGCGCGTGCGGAGGAGAGTGAAAACGCACAGCGTGTGGCCGCCGAGCGTCTGGCAACGCTGACACCTGCGTGGCAGGACGCGCAGCGGCAGCGTGAATTGCTGCAGCAAGCTGTCGCGGACTTCCGACTCGCCGAGAGCGAGGCGCAATCCACGGCGCGTGAGGTGGAGCGACTCGATCGCGAACTTGAAGGCATGGCCACAGCGCATGCCGAGATGGTGCCCGTGCGTGCGCAGCTTGCTGCGCTGGCGCACGTGGCCGATGCGCTGCGGGAGCAGGAGCGCCTGGCGATCGACGATGCGCGGCGACAGGCGTTGCTCGAGCGCGCGCGCACGTTGGCAGAGGGAGAAGCGGCGTTGATCGAACGTGCCTCCCGGCTCGAGTCGGCGCCCCAGCTGGAACGCGAAACGCAGGAGGCGCTGTCTGGGCTCAAGTCACGACTGACGGAACTCGAGCAGGGACTCGAGCAGGATCGAACGGCGTGGGCCCGCGATCGGCAGGAAGCAGAGACACGGCTGGAATCCTTGCGAACGCAGTTCGGTGAACTCACTGAGCAGCGGGATCGCCTTGAAGGTCTCGGCGAAGAGAGCCCCTGTCCCACGTGCGGAAAGCCGTTGGGGGCCAATTTCCGTACCGTGCTCGAACAATTGCACGAACAGATCGAGACTGTACGTGTGGACGGCAACTACTATCGCCAGCGCAGCGAACAATTGGCTGTGTTGCCCCAGGCGATTGAAGAGTCGGAAACATTGCGCAAGCAACTGCAGAACGATGCGCAGGCAGCGGAGAAACGTCTTGGGCGCATTCAGGGGGCACTTGGCGAAGCGGTCGACAATGCGCGTCAGCGTGAGCAGTTCGCCGCGCAGCTCGCCGAAACCCGTACCGAGTTGGCCGCTCTGCCTATTGGCTACGATACGCAGCGCCATGCAATGTTGCGCGCGGAATCGGCGCAGCAGCAGGAATTGGAGCGTCATGCTGCCCGTCTGGGTGCCTTGGTGGATCGTGAGCTGGTGACGCGCACTGAGCGTACGCGTGCACTCACGCTCCGTGATGCGGCACGTGCACGTCTGATGGAACTGGAGCAGCGTCAGTCTGCTGTGGCCATGGATGAGGCGACGTACGTGTCGGTGCGGGATGCGTTCGATCGGGCCACTGCGGAGTCCCGCCGTTCCGAGGTCGAGGCCGTGGCGGCCAGTGGGGAAGCCGAACGTGCACGGGCCGCGCTCGACTCGGCAGAGCAGGGGCGGCGGGACCTGGCGCGACTGCAATCCACACTCGATGCGCTCGAGACGGACAAACGATTGCACGAAGAGCTCGATCGAGCCTTTACCGATGTCCGCACCGACCTCAACTTTCAGTTGCGACCCGAACTCGCCGAGATCGCGAGCCGTTTTCTCGACGACCTGACCGATGGGCGATACAACTCGCTCGAGTTCGATGAGGAGTATCGGGTTCTCGTAAGCGAAGAAGGTGTTCCCAAGCCGGTCATTTCGGGCGGTGAGGAGGACCTGTGCAATCTGGTGTTGCGTCTGGCCATTTCGCAGATGATTGCTGAACGGGCCGGACAGTCATTTTCCCTGTTGATTCTCGATGAAGTATTCGGATCGCTGGACGAAACCCGGCGAGCCAATGTCATCGAGCTGCTGCGTCGCCTCAACGATCGCTTCGAACAGGTCATCGTGATCACGCACATAGAACAGGTTCGCGAAGGACTCGATCGCCTCGTGCTCGTGCGGTATGACGAGGCACGCGGGTGCAGTGTGGTCAGCGGTGAGCGCACGGCGTCGATGGTGGGGCGCTGACCAATGGCTGTGTCGTCACGTCCGCACCGACCGACACGACCAGTAGAAGGTCCTTTCGTTGCCAAGCACGATGACATTCCGCAGCTCAACGAGGTCTTCACCGAAGCCTTCACCGAGCGATACCGCAAGGACGGTATGCAGGGCGTGCGTGTGCCGCCGCTCAATCCGGCCATCTGGCGCTACGCCATTGATGACGCTGGCGAAGGCGCACTGTGCTGGCGCGACGAACGCGGACGGATTGTGGCGTTCAATATGGCACACGTATCCGGCACGGAAGGCTGGATGGGCCCACTCTGCGTGCGCCCCGATCACCAGAGCGCGGGGCTTGGCAAGATCATTGTGCAGAGTGGCATGCGTTGGTTGCGACTCCAACGCACGCGAGTCATCGGACTCGAGACCATGCCGCGCACGATGGACAACATCGGGTTCTATTCGAATCTCGGATTCGTGCCTGGCTATCTCACCGTGACGTTCACGCTCGACGCCGCACTTGGCGAGCGCTCACCGCTGTTGCTGTCGCAGATGAGTCCTTTGGCCAAGGACGATGCATTGGCGGCGTGTCAGGCGTTGACGGAGCGTGTGATGCCTGGATATGACTTCACGCGAGAACTCGAAATCACCGACACGCTTTCACTCGGCGATACCTTGATGCTGGGCGCGCCGGATCGTCCGACGGGCTTTGCTCTCTGCCACAGCTCTCCGCTGGTCGAGGGACGTTCGCGCGATGAGTTGCGTGTGCTCAAACTCGTGATGGAGCATCGCGCGGAGTTGCCACAGATGCTCGGAGCGCTGGCGGATCTGGCAAGGCGCGCTGGTACGCGGCGTCTGGCAATCCGATTGCAGGGTGACTATCCGGATGCGTATCGCACGCTGGTAGCACTTGGCGCGCGCGTTCGATGGACCGACCTGCGCATGAGTGCGCACGGCTGGAACGAAGTTCCGCCGGCCGAAGGAATTGTATTGTCGAATTGGGAAATCTGAGTCGCGACGAGAGCGACAATGCGGCGGCGCAGTTACTTGCGCGACGGTCCGGATGGTGTATCGCGCACAACAATGCGCCAGATGATGAGGAACACACCAGCCGTGAGCAGCAGGTGCACCCAGCCGGGCGCTTCCGTCGTCACGGTCAAAGCGCCCCACACCACCAACATCACAATTCCGCCGATCAAGGTCAGATCCATGATTGAAATCTAGCGCACGGACCTCGAAAATGCTCGTCTTGCGCTGGCCGTGACGGCGCCCTACTCTACGCGTCAGTTAGCAGGAACCACTGATAGCGGGGCGGAGAGACTTTACTTCTTGAGCCGATAAGTCCTAAGAGAGGACTCGACAAACGGTGTGAACGTCATGCCCCAGTGCGGGGAAGGCGGAAGCGCGGTGAGAGTCTCAATCCTTTCCTTTGGGCTTCAAGACCACCTCTTCGTACCCGTGATTGTCGCAGCGGCCCCGTCCCAGTGGCGGGGCCGTTGCTTTTTTACCCGATCGCTCGGTTCTTTCGGGTGGGTGCTGCAGGAACTTCTCTCCTCCTTCGATGGTTGTCGGGGTATGCCCATCGTTACCGTGACCCGCCGACTCCGCTTCAACGCGGCGCATCGTGTGCATAACCCTGCGTTGTCCGATGAGGAAAATCGGCGACTGTTCGGCAAGTGCAACAACCCCAACTGGCACGGGCACAACTACGAGCTCGAAGTGTCGGTGCGTGGCCCGGTGAACGAAACGACGGGCTACGTGATTGATCTGGGGCAGTTGCGGGATGTCGTCGAACGCGAAGTCATCGATCAGACGGATCATCGCAACTTCAATCTCGACGTGCCCTATATGGCGGGTATCAATCCCACCACCGAAAACATCATCGTGCAGATGTGGAAGGTGCTGGCTCCGGCCATTGCTCCGGCACAACTCGTCCGTCTTCGGCTCTGGGAGACCGAAAACAACTATGTCGACTACGAAGGGGAGTGACGCCGTGAGTCGCTCAGAAGGCCCGACGGGCCGCATGGCGGTGCGTGTAACCGATCCTGATGACTATCCCGTCGAGGGCGATCTGGCCGACTACGAGGCGCTCGTCCGACGTCAGCTCGAGATGGTCGGCGAGGATCCGGAACGCAACGGACTGCTCAAGACGCCGAGCCGCGTGTCCAAGGCCATGATGTGGCTCACGCGCGGCTATGGGCAGACGGCGGCAGACGTAATCGGTGATGCGCTGTTCGAGGAGAATCACGAGAACATGGTCATGGTGCGCGACATCGAGATGTACTCGATGTGTGAGCATCACATGTTGCCGTTCTTCGGGAAGGTGCATGTGGCGTACATCCCGAATGGCCGGATCGTCGGCCTCTCCAAGATCCCACGCGTCGTCGAAGTCTTTGCCCGTCGCTTGCAGGTGCAGGAGCGATTGGGTGAGCAGATCGCCGATGCGCTGGAAGAAGTGCTGCGTCCCAAGGGTGTTGGCGTGGTGATCGAAGCGGTCCACCTGTGCATGATGATGCGTGGCGTGGAGAAACAGAACTCGCGCACCATCACCTCGTCGCTGCGTGGTCTCTTCCGCGACGACAGCAAGACTCGCAGTGAGTTCCTGCGTCTGGCGCAGGCGCCTACCTCCATCTGACCCGACTCATCACGTGAGTACTTTGCGTGGGCAGCATGTACTGGTAACCGGTGCCTCGCGAGGCATTGGGCGAGCAGTAGCGCTGGCGCTCGCGTCGGCTGGCGCAACCGTGCACGCATTGGCGCGCAATGTTGCGGCGTTGGATGCACTGGTCGCTGAAAGTGAAGGGCGCATCGTGACGGCGCCGTGTGACGTCTGCGATGCCCACGCACTACAGGCCACGGTGACCCGCGTGGTCGAGCAGACGAGCGGTCGGGTCGATGTGCTGGTCAACAACGCCGGTGTTTTCCCTATCGCGTCGGTAGCTGCGACCTCGCCTGATCAACTGGCCTCTACGCTGGAGGCCAACGTGATCTCGCCCTTCCGTGTGTTGCACGCGTTGTTGGGCCCCATGCAGGCGGCTGGACGCGGGCACGTTGTCACCATTGGCTCGGTGGCCGATCGCCGCATTTTTGCCGGCAATAGTGCGTATTCGGCCAGCAAGTTTGGTGCGCGGGCGCTGCACGAAGTCCTGCGGGAGGAAATGGTGGGGACAGGCATTCGCACCACGCTGATTTCACCGTCCGCCACCGATACACCGATCTGGGATCCGATCGATCCGGACAACACACCAGGCTTCCCCAAGCGCGCATCGATGTTGCGTGCGGAGGACGTTGCCGAAGCGGTGTTGTGGGCCGTCACACGACCAGCTCACGTGAATATTGATGAACTGCGCCTGAGCCGCGCGTAGTTCGTACAGTACGATCGATGCACAGAGACCTGTTGGATTCGCTTCGCTGTCCCGCTGCGCATGAAGAGTCGTGGCTGGTGGTGATGGTGCACGACGCTGTCGATGCCACGCTGCTGCGCGCCGACTTGGCATGCCCGGTCTGCGGTGCCGAATACGAGGTGCGTGATGGACTCGCACAGTTTGTTGCAGCGGCGGAGCCTGCGTCGACGCAGGCCTCTGCCCGGATCATGCACGATCTCGACCTGTCACGGTTGGCGGCTCTGCTCGGAATGACGGAGAGCACGCAGAGCGCGCTGCTGATCGGTGCACATGATGCGACGGGTGTGCAGCAGGCCAGCATGCAGATTGGTGAACGATTGCCTCTTGGCGCCGGCACCATCGCGGCTGCGGCACTCGATGAGGCGCACGCCACGCCAACGTATCTGGCCGAGGCTGTGCGTGTCGTACGTCAGGGGGGACGCATCGTGGCGCCGGCCACCGCTCCGCTTCCGGATGGTGTGCGTGAACTCGCGCGTGACGAGACCGAGTGGGTGGCTGAAGTGACAGCGCGCGCCAGCGGACTCATTGAGCTCCGCCGGCGCGCGCCGGAAATCATCGACTGAACTGTTCCCGTTCAGCTTCGGTTCAGTAAAGCCGCTATTCGGCTTCCGAGTACATGCTGTCGATGAGCGCCTTGTACGTCTTGTCGATCACCCGGCGCTTCACGCTCAGCTTGGGCGTGAGCTCGCCACGTTCGATCGAGAAGTCGTGTTCGAGCAGTCCCACCTTCTTTGGCATCTCGAAGTTCGCAAGATGCTTGAGCTGCTCCTTCACTTCCTTCTCCATCTTCGACTGAATGGTGGGCATGGCCAGCAGTTCCGCGCGCGACGTCCACACGATCTGCTGACGGGCACACCACTTCTCGAGCTGATCCCAGTTCGGCACGATGAGCACGATCGGGAACTTGCGCTTGTCGCCGATCATGACTGCCTGGGAGACGTACTTGTTGGTCTTGAGCAGATTCTCGATCGGCTGCGGAGCAATGTTCTTGCCGCCAGCCGTGACAATGATGTCCTTCTTGCGATCCGTGATGCGCAGGAAGCCATCTTCGATGCTGCCAATGTCTCCCGTGTGGTACCAGCCATCCTCGTCAATCGCTTCGCGCGTGGCCTCGGGGTTGTTGTAGTACCCCTGCATGATGTGCGGGCCACGGGAAAGGATCTCGCCATCCGACGCAATCTTGACTTCCACGCCGGCGATGGGTTTTCCAACGGTGCCGAGGCGATAGTGCTTGAGTGAGTTGGCCGCGATGACCGGTGATGTCTCGGTGAGACCGTACCCCTCGAGAATGATGAGACCGGCGGAGTAGAAGAACTTCGCGATGTCCGGTGAGAGCGGAGCACCACCCGAGATGAAAAACCGGATATTACCGCCGGTGCGTTCCTTGAGTTTGGAGAACACCAACTTCTGGGCGAGATCGTACTGCATGCCAAGTAGACCACCGGCAGAACGGCCGGCGAGTTTTTCGTCAGCCCAGCGTTCGCCGACGCTCTTGGCCCACAAGAAAATGCGCTTCTTGAGGCCACCGGAACTCACGGCGTTCTCGAGCACACGCGCATAGATCTTTTCGTACAGGCGAGGAACCGACAGCATCAGCGACGGCTTGATCTCGCTCATGTTCACCGGCACCGTATCCACCGACTCGGCGTACGCAATACGCACACCACTGCCGAACAGGAAGTAGGCGCCCGTGCGCTCGAAGATGTGGCTGAGCGGGAGGAAGCTGAGCGCGGTATCGGTTGGCGTGGTCGCAAAGAATTGCTGACAGGCGACCACGTTGGAGTAGATGTTGTCCTGCGACAACATCACACCCTTGGGATTGCCGGTGGTACCTGACGTGTAGATCAGCGTCACCAACTGATCCGGTGCGATCTGCAGCGCCCGCTCCTTGAACAGCGTGGCGCGTTCGGGACTGTCAACAGCGGCACCACGTGCGAGGATTTCATCGAACGTGAAATCACATCCGTCCGCCTTCGTGGCGCTGAAACCGATGATCCACTGCAGGCCGGGTGTCTGACCGCGGATGCTCGCCACCTTGCGCGCCTGCTCCGGCGTGGACACGAAGACCGCGCGCGCACCCGAGTCGTTGAACAGATACGGCAGCTGTTCAGCAGGGAGCGTGGGGTAAATCGGTACGTCCGTCACGCCACTGCAGATGCAGGCGTAGTCGGTGATCAGCCACTCGGGGCGATTCTCCGAAAGGATGCCGACACGTTCCTTGTCGGTGATGCCGAGATCAGCGAGCCCCAGCGCGATATGCCGCACGCGTTCGAGAATGGTGCGATGGCTCGTGGGCTGCCACACCCCGTTCACCTTGTAGAGCAGCGCATCGGCGCGATCGAAGCGCTCGACCGCATCGAACAGCATGCGATTCAGCGTGCCGGGCGCGGGGCGTGGTCCACCGGCCGCAGACGTCGTGGCGGCAGGGATGCCTGACAGGGTGTTGTGCAGGGATGGCACGGCGGAGGCCGCAAGTGAACTCATCGCGCTCTCTCAAAAGGGGGGACACCGCAAATTGGCCCGCGTACCCGGATGACGCGAGGGGAGAGCCGCGAACCGTTGATTTAGCGGCGCGTGGTGTCGACTACGGCGGCCTTGAGGCGGAGCGGGCCACCACGAACCGCCTGGCCTTTGTACTGGGCTATGACTTCCACTACGACGCTGTCTTCACGGAGCGTGGCAGGGAACTGACCACCGCGCACACGCACGAAGCGACGGGCGGTACCGCCGGTATCCGTGGTATCGACGTCGGTGCGCCGATTGTTGTCATCCACCAGCCAGGCCGCAGCCGTGGTGTCGTTGGTCGGATTGGCGGGGGTGATGAGCTTATAACGCACCACCCACGCATTCACTGTTTGACGAGGCGTGGTCTGGAGGTTGCGTAACGTGACACGGAACTCCCCCGTTCTGTTGCTGAGCGTATCCGGGATGCGGACGTTGAGCGCACTTGTCGGTGCCGCTCCTTCGATCGTGTCGGGTTGTACGGTCACGGTCAAAGCGCGCAACACCTGCAACGAGTTGCCAATGCGGGCCGCGAGACGAGCTTCGGAAGAAATAGCTTTGAGTGCAACGACCACACCTGTTGCAGAATCGACTTTGAGTGCCGAATCGCGATTGAAGTCCGCATAGAGATACCGCACCGGCGCGTCGGCAATGGGATCACCAGCCACGTTGCGTACGACCGCCCGCATTGGCGTGACAACACCATCGAAATTCCGCAGCGTATCACCGACCACGATGGAAGGCGATGCAAACGGATCGAGTTCGATGGCGGCCGGTTGGTCCGGTGCCGTACCGATTTCCGCACAGGCGGCAAATCCTGCGGCAGTTCCAACGGCGAGCAGTACGACAGCCCCGAGCACGCGACGTGCCCGGCGGTGATGAACATGCATTACGCGAAACGCTCCGCGAGGCGCGTGGCGATGTTGACGTAGGCCTGGCTGGCCGGATCGGCCGGCGTGCGCAAAACGACCGGCTGACCCGCCGAGAATGCATCGGCTGTGGCAGGTGTGCGCGGCACAGGCGTGTCGAACACGAGATGCTGCGGCAGATGATCTCGTACGTAGCGTACCACGCGTTCGGTCGCCGGGTTCCCCTCTTCGAACATCGTGAGGAGAATCCCTTCGAGCGTCAGCTCATCGTTTTCGCTGATGACATCCTGAATGGCGCGCAGAATCTGCGGCGTGGTCTGGAGTGCCAGCGGTTCGCACTGCAGTGGTACCACAACATGCTGACTCGCGGCGAGCACACGACGCGTGATCGCGCCAAGGCCTGGTGGTGTGTCCACCACCACCACGTGACAACGCTCACGCGCCAACGTGAGCAATTCACCGAGTACGGTGGTTTCACCAACGGCGCGCTGGAATGCGGTGTGATCAGCCGCATCACTGACCGTGCCAGCGAGAATCACCCGCAGCCATGGCATTGCGGTCGGCAGAATCACTTCACGCAGCGACCGTTCACCACGCAGGTAGTCATCGAAACCCACCGTTGGATGACCACGACGCAACCCGACACCGTAGCGCACCGCTCCCTGCGGATCGGCGTCTACCAGCAGGGTCTTGAGTCCGCGCCGCGCGAAGGCGACGGCCAGATTCACAGCCGTGGTCGTCTTGCCGACTCCACCTTTTTGGCTGACGATGGAAAGAACGCGTCCCACGTCAGTCCTCATACGCCGCGTCATCGGCGGCGTGCTGGTGTCCATCGTGCTGGTGCCCATCGGCGGTCGACGGATGCGCCGGTTCCGCGCCCTGTAACTGCGCGAGTGTGCGTTCGGCGTGCGCTCGGAAGCGCGCTGCTCCCTGATCGTCCGGGCGCGTGGCCCGCAGATACGATTCGAGATGCATACCGGCGTGTGCCGTGTCCCCGCGCTTCAGCAGCAGGAATGCCAGCCCGTAGTGCGCACCTGCAAGATCCGGATCGAGTTGCAACGCACGGCGATACGTGCGAATGGCTTCTTCCGGCTGCCCGGTCTTGGAAAAGGCGATGGCGATGTTCTGCAACACGCGCAGATCGTCCGGTCGCTCGCGCAACGCGAGTCGATAGGACGTCAGGGCGTTCGCATAATCGCCGCGCGCTTCGAGATCGAGCGCTTCAGCGAGGAAGTCCGTTTGGCGCCCATCGCGCCCCGACGAGCCGCCCACGAGGCGGCGCCACCAAGTCATGCGCTCGCGAGTTTCGTGAGAGGAGGAAAGAAGGCCGCAAGCCGATTCACGCAGCATGAAGCTCATGAAGCTGCAGAGCAAACCTATCGGTGCGTCACCTCCTCTACAAGCTTGTTGCTGTTCCATTGGGAAATCCCGTAGGGAAATCCTGTCAGGAAATTCCGCGTTGCCGCATCCCGTCGCTCGGGGTAGACTCACGCAGCCCTTACCGGAGTCGTCGATGACTGGACCGAACCCGTATGCGCCCGATCCCGCGAAGGGGGTACTCATTGTCGATTGGCCGCTATTCGGCGAACTGGCGCGCGCTCTGGCCCTGCGCGTAGCACGCGAATGGATGCCGGATCTGGTGGTTGGCGTGGCCACGGCTGGTGTTGTGCCCGGTGCGGCCGTCGCGGCCATTCTCGACTTGCCCTTCCACTCCATCCTGATTTCACGGCGCTACAGTGCCGATCAGGTACGCGAAACGCCTGCGGTTTTCGGAGCCGCGCCAAGCGATGTTCGGGGCAAGCGTGTGTTACTGGTGGATGAGACCTGCGATTCCGGGCAGACCATGCGTCTCGCCATTGGTGCCATCGTAAATGCGGGGGCACGTGAGGTGCGCACCGCCGTGAGTTTTCGGACCGGTGGCTATGCCCCCGACTATCACGCACTCGCCACGCAGGCCATGATCGTGCTGCCGTGGGATCGCGAGGTCCTGCTGGACGGTGAACTGCGCCCCAATCCCAAGTATGTCGGGGTCCTGACGGACCCCTGAGTCTGAGGACGCTGGCGCGACTCAGGCGCTGGCGGCGGCACGGTCGTAGGGGATGCCGCGTTCCATGGCTTCCCAGACGTATTCCATCACATCTACGCTGCCGAGCAGGAAACGGCAGCGTCCAGGAGCGGCCAGCTCCGGCTCCACTTCAAGCACCGCGATTGGTGCATCGGCCAATCGACCGAAGAAGCCAGCAAACACGCCCGTAGAGACCAGGCATCCGCCGGTCGAGCCGTTGGCGTCGGCCTCGCCCCACTCGCTGGTATCGAGCGCCATGACGGCTTCACTGAGTGGAACCAGTTCGACCCGCCCCCAGCCCAGTCCGTGAAAGAACGCCTGCAACAGCCAGGGGAACTGTTCGTCGGAAAGAGCGGTCGGTGCGGCTTCACCCTGATCGGCCAGCCACGAAGCGAAGTGCTCGAAAAGCGCCTGGCCGGCCACAAAGCCGGCGTCGCGAATCGCATCGGGTGTTGAGGCGGCGGCACGCAGCCCGCCGAAAAACTCGACGGGCACCGAAAGGGTGCGCAGGGCAGTCGGGGGCAGAGTAGCGCTCATGTCTGCGTGACGCTCGCTGTTGGACGCGGTCACGTCAAGCGTCCACCGTTGTAACGGTGCATGCCACTGGTGATGCACCGCGCCATTCGACTCGGTCCATCATGCACCGGCTCGTCGAATCAGCTCCGCCTCGTCGATGACTTCGACCCCCAGCTCCTTGGCCTTGTCCAGCTTGCTGCCGGCTTCTTCGCCGGCCACCACAAAGGTGGTTTTCTTGGACACACTACTGGTCACTCGACCACCGGCGCGCTCCACCAGCGCGGTGGCCTCGCCGCGCGACAATGTGGGTAGTGTGCCGGTGAGTACGACGGTCGAACCGGTGAACGGGCCGTCGGACTGTACGGCATTGGGTTCATCGAAGCGGAGGCCGAGACCGCGCATCTTCTCCATCAACTGCCGGACACTGTCGGTCGCGAAATAGTCGGCCACCGATTGGGCGATGATGTCACCGATGCCGCGCACCTGCGCCAACTGCTCCGGGGTGGCCGCCATCAGTGCATCGAGGGTGCCGTACTGTCTGGCCAGCAATTGCGCCGCCTGTGCTCCGACATGACGAATGCCGAGCGCAAACAGTAGACGCGACAGTGGCTGTTGTTTGGCTGCCTGAATGGCCTGCACCAAACTCTCCGCACTCTTCTGCCCGAAACGCTCGAGGGCAACGAGTTGTTCGACCGTCACGCGAAACAGATCGGCGCTGTCCTGCACATATCCAGCAGCGAGCAGCTGCTGAATGCGCGCGTATGACAGGCCATCGATGTTCAGCGCGTCCTTGCTGGAAAAATGCACCAGTCCTTCGAGGAGTCGACCGGGGCAGGCGACATTCGGACAGTAGGTCGCGACATCATCACCTTCGCGCACCACCTTGGTGTCGCAGCGTGGGCAGAACTCGGGCATCTTCCACGGCACTTCGGCGCCCGTGCGTTTCTCCGGCACCGGACCAAGCACGTAGGGAATGACATCGCCCGCGCGCACTACCTGCACCATATCGCCTTCGCGCAGATCCTTGGCGGCGATCTGATCGGCATTGTGCAGTGAGGCAAATGTCACCTTGGCTCCACCCACGTCCACTGGGTCAAGCACGGCGAATGGCGTGAGCACACCCGTGCGCCCGACATTCACATCAATGCGCTCGAGTTTGGTCACCGCCATGTCGGGAGCAAACTTGCGCGCGATGGCCCATCGCGGCGTACGATCATTGCGCACACCCAACTCGTCCTGCACGCTCACGGCGTTCACCTTGATCACGCCACCATCGATGGCGAATCCCAATTGCGCGCGCGTCTCGTGCTCGACCGTATGCGCCCAGGCGCACGCCTCGGCCATCGTACTGCACAGCAGGCGATGGGGTGCCACAGGAATGCCCCAGCTGCTCAGCAACTCCAGTAGTTCCCACTGGGTGCGCGCAGGTGCGGTTCCATCAGGCAGCACCGCCGCGTAACCAAAGAATCGCAGCGGTCGCTGCGCGGTGATACTGGGATCGAGCTGCCGCATGGAGCCGGCCGCCGCATTGCGTGGATTGACATACACGGGCTCGCCGGCGGCAACGCGCACTTCATTCATGCGCTCGAATCCGGAGAACGGCAGATAGACCTCACCGCGAATTTCCATCAGCGGCGGATGTCCCTCACCGTGCAGGCGTAGTGGCACCCCACGAATGGTGCGGACATTGGCGGTGACATTCTCTCCTTCCGTTCCGTCGCCGCGAGTGGCCGCGGTGACCAGCAGACCGTCGCGATACGTGATCGCAATCGCCGCGCCATCAATCTTGAGCTCGGCCGTATATCCCGATTTGTGCACTGCGTCACCGACGACACGCTCGATCGATCGCTCAAACTCGTTCAATTCCGCATCATCAAATGCGTTGTCGAGCGACATCATCCGCACCAGATGCCGATGCGTGCCGAAGGTGGATTGGATCGGCGCACCAACTCGCAACGTCGGTGAATCTTCTGAGCGCAAATCGGGGTATGCGCTTTCGATGTCCTGCAATTCCCGAAAAAGCCGATCGTAGTCCTGATCGGAAAGCGACGGGGTGTCGAGCACGTAGTATTCGTGCTGGGCGCGGCTCAGCTGGGCGCGAAGTTCCTGCGCGCGCTGGGTTGTCGGAGTCGGGACGGCAGGCATTCGGGTAATTTACCGTAACGGTTAACCATCACCATGATCGCGCCTGGATGGCGCAGGGGGGAGCATGTTCGAGCGCAACGCACGCGACGAAGCGGATGAGGCGGACGACGCACCCGCACAGCGTATGGATTCCCGGGCACTTGGCATCGGCGTGCTGATCGGATTGGCGCTTGGTGCTGGCGCGGCCCTGCTATTGGCCCCGGCAAGTGGCGAAGACACCCGTCGTCATCTGCGCCGCAACGCGCGACGCCTCTATGCCAAGGGCAGTGACGCGGTAGAAGAGCTCCGCGATGACACAGCCCGTACCGCGCGTCGTCTCGCCCGCCGTGGTGTGCAGCGTGGGCGTGAGTTCGTCAACGACGCGCGTGATTCCGTAGGCTGGTAAGTAAAGGCCGTTACTTGCGGAGTCGCCGGAGTTCTTCTTCGGCGCTCTGCCGGTAGCGATCGTCATTGGCATCGATATCGGGCGAGCGGATCGCGGCCTGATACTCCGTACGAGCCGCGTCCTTACGGCCAATGTCCCGATAGATGCGGGCGAGATCGAGATGATGCACCAGTCGGCTGGGTTCGATTCGCACCGCTTCTTCCAGGTAGCGCTGCGCATCCGCCCAGTTGGCGGAGTCCAGAACTTTCCCGCCCAGAAATGCGCGCGCCATCGTGCGCGTAAACCCATTGAGACGCATCACCTCGGCGTTCCACACACCAAGGACATGCAAGGCTCCCGGGTGGCGCGGATCGAGCCTCAGCGCTTCACGCGCCTGATCGCGTACTTCCACGGCGTACTTGATGCGATCCTTCGGGCCTACAGCCAATGCCGTGCGGCCGATTGCCCGTGACAAATTGAAGTGACCTTCAGCGTCTGATGGATTGGCCGCCGTGGCGCGACGTGCGTAGTCCGTGGCTTTGGTATACAGGCCGGTCCGGACAGACTCAGATGCTTCGAATTCACCGAGATCCACCGCTTCACGCGATGCTTTCCAGAGTGCGGCGTAGTTGGTGGCTTCGAGTTGAATGGCGCGTTCGTATAGCGACAATGCGGCGGCCGGCCGACGCGCCGAACTTTCCCGATCACCCTGCGCAATCAGATCGCTCGGCGACCCATCGTTCAGTGTCGTTGTGGCATTGTGTGAACGCGGCGCCACCTGACCCGCCATAGGTGCAGCGGCAACAAGCAGCACGGCGAGTGGCAGCCCCAGCATCAGGACCTGTGTTCGCGTGAACTGACACACCCGTGCGAGCGGCCTGGAGACGATGTAGGTTGGCATAACGTATGGAAGCTCGCTCACTGATCGAACGGAAGCGCGACGGCGGACAAATTGCGCCGGCGGAGTGGCGCACGCTCATGCAGCAATATGCCGCTGGCGACGTGCCCGATTACCAGATGGCCGCCCTCGCCATGGCCATCTTTTTCAATGGGCTGACGCGCGACGAGATTGGCGCACTCACCGACGCCATGCTGCACAGTGGTGCGACGCTGGATCTCGACCATCTGCGTGCGGGCCGCGTCGACAAGCATTCGACCGGTGGCGTTGGCGACAAAGTGTCGTTGGTTCTGGCACCACTCGTGGCGGCATGCGGTGTGGCCGTGCCAATGATGTCGGGACGTGGATTGGGGCATACAGGCGGTACCCTCGACAAGCTCGAGTCGATCCCGGGATTCCGCACGGATCTTACGCTGGCACAGGCAACACAGCAGCTCGAATCGTTCGGATGCGCACTCATCGGACAGACCCGTGAGATCGCACCGGCTGATCGCAAGCTGTACGCGTTGCGTGACGCGACGAGTACGGTGGAGAGCATCCCGCTCATTGCAGCAAGTATCATGTCCAAGAAACTGGCCGAAGGACTGACTGGATTGGTGCTCGATGTGAAGCGTGGGTCTGGAGCGTTCCTGCCAGAGCTGGATCGTGGTCTCGAGTTGGCTCGCACCATGATCGAATTGGGAGCTGATCATGGATGTCCGGTTGTTGCCTTGCTCACGGCAATGGATCGTCCACTGGGCCGCGCCTGTGGCAACGCGATAGAAGTAGAAGAGTCCATCATGGCGTTGCGTGGTGAAGGGCCACCCGATCTCATGAAGGTCACCTACGCACTCGGTGCCGAGATGCTCGTACTGGGTGCTGTGGCTACCGATCGCGACGACGCACGTCGCCGGATGGAAGTCGCCATTTCGAGTGGACGAGCGGCTGCGCGTTTTCAGCAGATCATCGAAGCACAGGGTGGTGATCCGGCAGTCGTGGATGACCCGTCCTTGCTGCCGCAGGCCAACGAAGTCGAGCTGTTTCTGGCCGATCGTGCCGGTGTGGTGGCGCAGGTCGAGCCGAGGGCAATCGGACGTGGCATCACCGCGCTTGGCGGTGGTCGCACCAAAGTGGATGACATCGTCGACGCCTCGGTTGGATTTGTCATTACGGCCCAACCCGGCGACGTGGTGCGGGCGGGTGAACCACTGGCCACCATTTTCGCGCGGGATAGCGCTGGCGTTGCTGCGGGACGGGCCGCCCTCCAGACGGCTGTTCGCATCGCAGAAGATGCCGAGCCGCCCTTGCCGCTGATTTCGCATCGGGTCACCGAGGCCGGGGTTCAGCAATGGGACGACGCTTAGGCCACAGCGGTCGTGCATGAATCAGGCCCGGTTTCGGGTTCCAATTGGGATTCCCACTCCCCGTAGGGCGTACATCACCTTAGTTTGCTGAGGTCAGCGGCCGTTCCGGCTGCGCTCCATCCACTGGCGCCTTGGCGCCCATGACTGTTGCGCGATGATTTCTCCGTCCATGAATCGCCTGCTCAGCCTCGTGGCAGCCGCAGCTGTGCTGCCGCTGCTCGGTCTGTATGGTCTGCTCATGTACATCTCCACGCCGAGTCCGACGGGCGGCATGGAGCCGACCATGACGACGGTGTGTTATATCGCCCTGACCGTGTTGTTCGCTGCGCTCATCACGGTAGCGCTCAACTTCTCGAGTCAATTGAGCCGTCAGGCCAAGGGCGAATTCCAGACGCCCTGAACGGCGTCGGGTGATTGAGTCCGGCCCGGTCGTCGCTCGTTCGACGACCGGGCTTTTTTCTTGCGCTTTCCCGAGGTGCCATGCACGACGCGCACGCCTTTCTGACCAACCTCGCCCTGATCCTATGCGTGGCGGCGGTCACGACGTTCGTGTTCCAGCGTATCCGTCAGCCGGTGGTATTCGGCTATCTGCTGGCCGGAATGATTGTGGGACCGCACGTGCCGATTCCGTTGGCGGTCGACACACAAATGATCAGCGCGCTGTCCGAACTCGGTGTCATTCTGCTGATGTTCGGATTGGGACTCGAGTTCAGTTTGCGTCGGTTGGCGCAGGTGGGTGCGACATCCGGATTCGTGGCATTGATCGATTGCAGTGCGATGGCGTTGTTCGGATTCGGCGCCGCGCAGTTGCTCGGATGGACCACGCTGGAAAGTGTGTATGCGGGTGCGATCGTCGCGATCTCCTCGACCACGATCATCGTCAAGGCGTTTGCTGAGCAGGGTGTCAAAGGACGATTTGTCGATCTGGTATTCGGGATTCTCATCTTCGAAGACCTGATCTGCATCCTGCTCATCGCGGCACTCACTACCATGTCAGCGGGTGGCAGTGTCAGTGCTGGCACGCTGGTGACCACGATGGGGAAGCTCGGTTTGTTCCTCGTGGGACTCGTGGGAGTTGGCCTGCTGCTCGTTCCACGATTGGTGCGCCATGTCGTGAAACTCGAGCGCGCCGAGACAACGCTGGTGGTGAGTCTTGGTATCTGCTTCGCTGCCGCGCTCTTGGCCGTGAACTTCGGCTACTCGGCAGCGCTTGGTGCGTTCATCGCCGGTTCATTGGTTGCTGAATCCGGTGAAGCGCACAAGGTGGAGCATACCATTGCCGGAGTGCGTGACATGTTTGCTGCGGTGTTCTTCGTGTCGGTCGGCATGATGATTGACCCGAGACTCATCGCGCAGAATTGGGTGGCGGTGTTGGTGTTCACGGTCGTGGTGATGTCGGGCAAGTTCCTGGCGGTTTCCACCGGCGCATTCCTGAGTGGCAATGACGCGCGCACGGCCACCAAGGCTGGCATGAGTCTCACGCAGATCGGCGAGTTCTCATTCATCATCGCCGGTGTCGGTTTGGCCAATGGTGCCACGCGCGACTTCATCTATCCGGTGGCTGTGGCCGTATCGGCCATCACGACGCTCACCACACCGCTGTTCATTCGTGCAGCCGATCCGGTCTCGTCGTGGGTGGATCGCCATCTGCCGCGGCCACTGCAGACCTTTGTGGGATTGTACGGGTCGTGGATCGAGCGCATGCGCCGTGCGCCAGCGGAAGCCAGCACCCAGTTGCTCATCCGCCGCAAGGTGCGCTGGCTGGTGCTCGACGCGGCGCTGTTGGCCGGTGTGGTGATTGGCACGGCGATCGAGCGTGGGGTGCTGGCACAGCAATTGGTGGAGTACTCTGCGGTTTCGCAGCGGATGGCAGACATTGCCATCCTCGTGGCAGCTGCCGCGCTGGCGTTGCCACTCTTTATCGGCATCGTACGCGTGTCGCGGGCGCTTGGCATGTTGCTCGCTTCACGCGCGCTGCCACGCGAAGACGAACGTCGACTGGACTACGCGGCGGCGCCGCGTCGTGCACTGGTGGCCACGCTGCAATTGGCCATCGTGGCATTGGTGGGCATTCCGTTGTTGGCCATTACGGCGCCGTTTGTGCCGATGAGTCGTGCGCCGATCATTCTCGGTCTCGTGCTCACCTGGTTCATCGTGGCTTTCTGGCGTAGCACGACAGAGCTGCAGGGACACACCAAGGCCGGTGCACAGATCATTTTGTCGGCGCTGGGTCGTCAGATGGCGTCTGAGCCGACCCAGGAGCCGACGTCAGGTACCGAGCACACGGATGGTGAGGCACCAGCTATCGTGCTTCCTGCGATCAAGCCTGCGGGCCTCGAGCGTTTGTACAAGGTGGTCCCTGGACTTGGAGACCCGGTACCGGTTCGCGTTCCAGCCTCCAGCCCGGTAGCTGGACGAACACTTGGTGAACTGGAATTGCGTTCACTCACTGGTGCAGTAGTTCTGGCTATTACCCACGGCGACGAACAGGTCTTGCTGCCAGTGGGTCGCGAGGTGCTGCGGGCCGGCGATGTGATAGCCTTGGCGGGCACGAGCGAAGCCATTGCGGACGCGCGGCGGATCCTGGAGGTGGGGGCATAAGCAGGATGTGTGTTTCTTGTCACAACACCCCTCCTTGAAGACTCTTCCCGCGAGCGCGCCGAGGCGCTTGCTGATGGAGACACAATGCCCCTCCTGATCAAAACATCCACTGCACGCGTTGCGTTCACGCTGACGTTGGTATTGCATCTGATCGCCTGCGCAGGTGATCCGGTGGCCGCGAGTGATGCAGACGATGAGTCGCCGCCGCCAACGAACCTGCCCAGTAATACCGAGGCAGTTGCTGTGCTGATACCCAATTCAGCACAGGCCGCCATGGTCGGTGTGCCATTTCGCTATGACGCCAGTCGTGGCGGAAGTGTATTCAGTGATCCGCGGCGTACCGGACTCACCTACACGGTGACATTCGCAGGTGGAGCTGCGGGGTTGTCTGCCACGGGTTGTGAAATCATGGGTGTGCCGAACACACCTGGCGTGCAGCGGGTCACGATTACGGCGCGCGATACCACTGGCCGTATGGCTTCGCAGCAGTTCACGATCGTGGTGTTCAGTGATGATCTCACGGTGCCAGTGCTTCCGGCCACGCCGGCGGCTTACAGCGACGCACGTGTGCCTATTCCACGGCATGTGGCGGCACCTGGGAATGGCGCACTCGCATTGGACAACACACCAAACGCCAATCCGACCACGGATGCCGGCGCGACGCTGGGACGGGTGCTGTTCTATGATCGGCGATTGAGCGCGAATGATCGAGTGGCATGTGCATCATGCCATCAGCAACAGTTCGCGTTTTCGGATACGGCCCGCCTGAGCCGTGGGTTCATGGGTGGGCGCGCCGCGCGTCATAGCATGGGACTGGCCAATGCGCGCTTCTACGCGAATGGTCGCTTCTTCTGGGATGAGCGTGCGGTCACACTCGAAGCGCAGGTGTTGCAGCCCATTCAGGACCCGACGGAGATGGGGCTGACGCTCGATGACCTGGTCACCAAGGTCTCACTGACGTCGCACTATCCACAGCTCTTCGAGGCGGCCTTTGGCTCGCGCGAGATCACGACCGAACGTATCAGTCGTGCGCTCGCGCAGTTTGTACGCGCGCTGAATTCGTGGAACAGCACACTCGATCGTGCATTCGATGGCAACGGGACACCAGACTTCACGCGGCTGCCCGTCGATGTACAGCAAGGACAGGCTTTGTTCACCGGTCGTGCAGGTTGCGCACGTTGCCACTCCACCGTGCTGCAGATTGGCGACCAGGCGCGCAACACGGGTCTCGATGCCACGATCACCGATGTCGGCGCTGGGAACGGGACGTTCAAGGCACCATCACTGCGCAATGTGGCCGTGCGTGCACCGTATATGCACGATGGACGCTTTCTCACACTGGAAGCGGTGGTGGACTTCTACGATCGCGGTGTGCAGGCCAATCCGCAGTTGGATCAACGGTTGCGTGTGCCACCACCGGCGGGTCAGCAGCCCAATCCCAACTTGCCGCCGCTGCGTCTGAACCTGACACAAGGGGAGCGGGCGTCATTGCTTGCATTTCTCCGATCGCTGACGGATTCGACGTTCCTCATCGATGCGAGGTTTGCCAGTCCGTTTCGGTGAGCACGTCGCAATCACTTCTGCTTGAAAACAAAAAGGGCCGGCGCCATGGATTCTGGCGCCGGCCCATCTTTCTTCGATTGATCAGATATCGAGATTGCTCACGAATCGCGCGTTGGTTTCGATGAACACACGACGCGGTTCCACTTCATCACCCATGAGGGTCTGGAAAGTCTGGTCAGCCAGTACCGCATCTTCCATCGTCACACGCAGCATGGTACGTGTTTCCGGATCCATCGTGGTCTTCCACAGCTGTTCCGGGTTCATCTCACCAAGACCTTTGTAGCGCTGGATCATGATATTGCCGCGCCCTTCCGGTCCACCCAGGCGTTCGGCGTAGCCATCGCGCTCCTTCTCGGAGTAGGCGTAGTACTCTTCCTTGCCCTTGGCTACGCGATAGAGAGGCGGCTGCGCGATGTACATGTAGCCGGCGTCGATGAGCTCCGGCATCTGCCGGAAGAAGAACGTGAGCAACAGCGTGCGGATGTGCGCACCGTCCACGTCAGCGTCCGTCATGATGATGATCTTGTGATACCGCGTCTTGGCGAGATCGAACTCGTCCTTGATGCCGGTACCGATCGCCGTGATGATGGTGCGGATTTCCTCATTCGACAGCACCTTGTCGAACCGCGCCTTCTCCACGTTGATGATCTTGCCGCGGAGCGGCAGGATCGCCTGGAAGTCACGCTTGCGACCCTGCTTAGCCGAACCACCGGCCGAGTCACCCTCGACGAGATAGATCTCGCAGAGCGCCGGGTCGGAGAGTGAGCAGTCGGCGAGCTTGCCGGGCAGGGCCGCCACATCGAGCGCGTTCTTCTTGCGCGTCAGGTCTCGTGCCTTGCGTGCGGCTTCACGTGCACGCGCAGCCGAGATGGCCTTGTCGATGATGGCGTTGGCCGTTTTGGGATGCTCGTCGAGGTACTGCGAGAGCAGCTCATTCATGACGCTGCGCACGGCACCTTCGGCTTCCGAGTTACCGAGCTTGGTCTTGGTCTGCCCTTCGAACTGCGGCTCGCGCACCTTGACCGAGAGGACCGCCGTGAGGCCTTCGCGCACGTCGTCGCCTGACAGACGGATTTCCTTGTCCTTCTTGTTCAGGTTGCTGGACTTCTCGATGTACTTGTTGATGACCGAGGTGAGCGCGCTCTTGAAGCCGGTGAGGTGCGTACCGCCTTCGTGCGTGTTGATGTTGTTGACGAAGGAGAAGACGTTGTCGGCGTAGGAGTCGTTGTACTGCATGGCCATTTCGATACCGATGCCATCACGGCTGGTGTCGAGATATACCACGTCCTGGTGCAACGGCTTCCGTGAGCCAATCAGGAACGCCACCATTTCCTTGAGGCCGCCGCGGGCGTAGAAGACTTCCTCGCGCGGCTGTCCATCGCGGAACTCTTCCGGGCGTTCGTCACGCAGCGTGATCTGAATGCCCTTATTCAGATACGACAACTCGCGCAGACGATTGGCCAGCGTGCTCCACTCGTAGCGCTGGGTTTCCTGGAAGATCGTGGCGTCGGGCTTGAACCACACCTTGGTACCGGTCTCCTTGGCCGGCACGCTGCGCAGTTCCTTGAGCTTCGTGGTGGTGGTACCGCGGGCAAAGTCCATGTAGTGCTCCTTGCCCTGCTGCTTCACCCACACCTTGAGGTTGTCGGAGAGCGCATTCACCACCGACACACCGACACCGTGCAGACCGCCAGAGACGGCATAGGCGTCCTTCTCGAACTTGCCACCGGCGTGCAACACGGTGAGCGCGATTTCGACACCAGGCAGCTTTTCCACGGGATGCACGCCGACCGGAATACCACGGCCGTCATCTTCCACGGTGATGGAATTGTCTTCATGGATCGTCACGTGCACGCGCGTGGCGTGACCCGCCATCGCTTCGTCGATGGAATTGTCGACGACTTCGTACACGAGGTGATGCAGACCGCGCGCCGACGTCGAGCCGATGTACATGCCGGGGCGCTTGCGGACTGCTTCGAGTCCCTTGAGTACGGTGATACTACCTGCGCCGTACTCTTTTTCGGACTCTGCGCTGCTGTTGGCCATTTGCGGAGAAAGCTGCCGGAGGAGAGATCGGTCGGGCGAAAATTGGCCCGGAAACACAACCCCGAAATATACCCGATCCGGCCTCCGGAAGCAAACCGGAGTGCTTATTCTAAGTTCTTATTTTTCAATAGTTTAAGATTGCCCTTGCGCTAGCGTCGGAGCAGCCACCGGAGCTTGACAATGGGGGGACGCGCCGGGTCCTTGTTGACCGAGTTGAGAAGTTCGGGCTCGAGCAGCGTCAGCTCCTGCATCCATGCGTGTGTGCGTACGGCAACACACAGCGTACCGTCCTGCTGCAGCAACAACGGCTCAGTGACTTCGGCGATCTGCGGTCCGACCAATCGTGCCCACTCGGGGATGACTGACGCCTGTGCGACACGACCAGTGAGTCCGGCGTTTTCGAGCACTGAAGCGACCACATCACCGAGTTTGGCGGGTGCACGTTTGCGTTCGCTCATCGAAGCAACTCCCCGCGCTGCATGGTGCGTCGCTCGAGTCGTGTGAAGGCCGCCGGAATATCCTCGACGCGCGGAACGGCGAGCAGCACCTGCGCTGCACCGGCCCCTTCGAGCAGTTCGAGTACGCGCGCGGCACGGCCAAGATCAAGCTCGGCAAACGGATCGTCGAGCAGCAGCAATGGGGCATGGCCCAAAGCCGTGGTAAGCACCGCGAGTTCGAGCAAGCGCAAGGCAATGGCAGCGCTGCGTTGCTGACCTGCCGAACCAAATGTGCGAAGATCGCGCCCGCCCAGATGCAACTGCAGGTCGTCGCGATGCGGTCCGATGAGCGTACTGCCGCGCCGCATTTCATTGGCGCGCTGCTGCGCAAACGAAGAAGTAAGCGCAGCAGATTGCGCTGTGACGTCAGTTGGTGCGCTACTGTCTCCGCCGGCGCCGTGATAGCGCATGAGAGCCGGTTCGTGTTCGCCGATGCGCGCGCACAGCTCCACATAGCGTGCTTCGTGTGCTTGCACAAACGCATGACGTGCGGCCAGCAACAGACCACCTGCCGATGCCAGTGCCGGTTCCCACACACTCACCCGATCGTCTGCTGCCGAGCCGCGTGCTCCACTCTGCTGCGCCGACTTGAGCATGGCATTGCGACGGAGCAATGCCGCGCGGTATTGCTGCAGCGCCTGCAGATAGGCCGGAGACGACAGGGCCAGCATGACATCAAGATAGTGGCGCCGTTCACCCGGGCCGCCGTTCACCAATGCCACGTCCGCAGGAGAAAACTCCACCGATGGGACGGCACCAAGTGCATTGGTCAGGCGTGGCTGTTCGACGCCATCGAGCGTTGCGCGCTTACGGCGCGTACTGCGTTCGAAGCCGACACTGACAGTGTGCCAGTCACATGGCTCAGACAGCGTGGCCCGCACATGAAAAGCGGGAGCGCCAAAGCGCACCACATCGGCATCACGCGCACCACGGAATGATCGCAGCAGCGCGAGATATGCCACGGCTTCCAGCAGGTTGGTCTTTCCGTGTCCGTTTTCACCAACCACCACCAAGCCACTCGACGGAATTTCAATGTCGAGCGTGGTGAAATTGCGATAGTCGCGCGCGACCAGATGCATCAGCATGAAACGAGGCACCTCACTACGTGAGACCGCATCTCATGAGGTCGCGCGACGACCGGCAATTCAGCGACCGGTGAAGTTGGCCGGGCGCTTCTCCAGGAATGCGCGCATGCCTTCGCGCATATCGCTCGTGGCGGACAGCAGACCAAAGAAGTCGCTTTCGATCGTGCAGCCCTGCACGAGATCGGTATCCTGTCCGCGGTTCACCGCTTCGATACAGCCAGCGAGCGCGAGCGGGGCGTTGGCGATCATGCTGGTCATGAGCGCGCGAGCGGTTTCGGTGAGCGCGTCCGGTGCTACAACCTGGTCGACGAGTCCGAGGCGATGCGCTTCAGCAGCATCGATCATGTCGCCAGTGAGCAGCAGCTTGAGCGCGGCGCCGCGTCCAACCAGTCGCGGCAGACGCTGCGTGCCGCCGTAGCCTGGAACGATGCCGAGCTTCACTTCCGGCTGACCGAGCTTGGCCTTTTCGCTGGCGATACGTACATGACACGACATCGCGAGCTCGCATCCACCGCCCAACGCAAAGCCGTTGATGACGGCGATGGTGGGCTTGGGGCTGGTTTCGAAGCGACGGAAGACGGCCTGACCCGCACGTGCACGCTGCTGCCCGTCGAGCGGCGACTGGCTTTCGAGCTCCGAGATATCGGCGCCAGCGACAAACGCACGGCCTGCACCGGTGAGCAACACGCCGGCGACATCATCACGGCGCACGGCTTCATCAATGGCCACGCCCAATTCCGCGATGGTGGCGTCGTTGAGCGCGTTGAGCTTGTCGGGGCGATTGACGGTGATCGTGGCGATGCGATCGGCCACGTCAAAGGTCAGAAACTCGTAGGACATGAGCGAAACGGAAGCGGGGCGGAAGCCGTGCGGTTGGGAGACGGGGAATCGTAATCTACCCACCGCGTCACCCCTGCCGTCTACTGCTGTGGAGCGGTCTGCAGTGCCACCGTGAGGCGATCAAGGCCTACCTGCGTGCCGTGTTCCCGGTGCACCAGCGAGTCGTGCCCATCGAGGAAAATCACCTGCTCCGTATAGATCATGCGTGTACCCAGCGTGCTGTCCGGTGCATCGGCTGGTTCGGTATCGAATTCCACCGATACCACCGACACGGAAAGCAGGACATCATCGCGGCGCAATTCATATGAGTACACGATGCGCTCGTCCTGTACGATGTCGTGATAGATCGCATCTACCGCATAGACAGGTCCGCCGTTTTCACCACCTCGTGTGATCTCGTGACCGCCGATCCGGAAGTCGAGCGTATAGTGTGCGTGGCATGGCCCCCACTGTGATTTGGCTTCGATGCTGGCCCATGCAGCAAACACACGGGCAGGTGCGTGTGGGTACTCGCGAACGATGGTGAAGGTGCTGTGCACCACGGGCGGCGCGACGTGAGTCATGGCAGTTCCGAATCAGATGAAGACGGACCGTGGGTGGCATCGAGAAAGGCGCCCAATCGGTCGAATTGCTGTTCCAGCGTTGCGCGGCGATCGCGCATCCATTGCTCGGTGGCGCGCATGGCGGAGAGATCGAGTTGGCAGGTGCGCACGCGCCCGATCTTGGCGGTGCGAACGACGCCCGCTGCCTCAAGGACCTGCACATGCTGCAGGACCGCAGCCAACGACATATCGAAAGGCTCACCCAGGGCAGACACGGACACGGGGCCGTCGCTTAGGCGCTCCACCATGCGCCGCCGGGTCGGTTCGGCCAAGGCATGCAGGATGCGGTCGATGGAATCGAATTGCTGAAGCATGGGCTTAAGTATTGCGCTTGGACTCATAAAGTCAAGTCGTTGCTTAAGTATTGACTGTCGCCAACTCGTTACACAGCTGGGCGACCCCAGACCGGGCCGCACCCGCGTAGCTTGCGCCCGTGCAGCCTCCCAAAGCCGTGGGCTGGTCTCCCAACCATTCAGCCCTCCGAATTCTCGATCAGCGTCTTCTGCCCGGTGTGGAACTGGAGCGCGACCTCGTGTCGCTCGAAGACACGATGGACGCCATCCGAACACTGGCCGTCCGTGGTGCGCCAGCCATCGGTGTGGCCGCTGCCATTGGTCTCGCTGTCGCACTGCGTCGTGATAGCGGTGGCGATGGCACGAAGGCGCGTCATCTGCTTACCGAGTACGCCCCTCGGCTCGCGGCTACTCGTCCAACGGCTGTGAATCTCACGTGGGCCGTACATCGCATGCAGCAGGCTGTAGAAGCCGTGCGCAATGACGACCTGCTCGCCGCGCTCGCTCGCGAAGCGGAAGCCATTCGCAGTGAAGACGTGCGCATGTGCGAGCAGATCGGCGAACACGGTCTCGCCATCATTCCGGACGGCGCGCGCGTGCTGACGCACTGCAATGCGGGCGCATTGGCCACAGCGGGCATTGGTACCGCACTGGCTCCGCTCTACGCGGCGCATGCGCGTGGACGTGCCCTCACGGTGTATGCCGACGAAACCCGTCCACTCAGACAGGGCGCGCGGCTAACTGCATGGGAACTGGTGCGTGCCGGTATCAATGTGAGCGTGCTGCCCGACGGTGCGGCGGCATCTCTGATCGGACAGGGACTGGTCGATCTGGTCATCGTCGGTGCTGATCGCATCACGGCTAATGGCGATGTGGCCAACAAGATCGGCACATACGGTGTAGCGCTGGCGGCGCACGCGCACGGCGTGCCTTTTTATGTAGCAGCCCCGTGGAGCACCATCGACGTTGCCACGCCGACCGGTGCGCACATCGTTATCGAACATCGGCAGGCCGACGAACTCGGTGAACTGCCGGCGCTCGTACCGGCGTGGAATCCGGCATTCGATGTGACACCGCGGGCGTTGGTACGTGGCTATCTCACCGACCGTGGCTTCGTCGATCCGCCATTCCTCGGCGATCGGGAGTCTGTTTGATCAGCTGACCCGGCGCACCATCGCCTTCCCGGTGCGCTTGCCATTCGCGCCTTATACCGGAGCATTGCGATGACGTCTGTCCTGGCCATTGATCAGGGGACCACCGGCACCACGTGTCTGATGATTGCGCAGGACGGCCGCGTGTTATCGCGCGCGTATCGCGAAATCACGCAGCACTATCCGTCTCCCGGTTGGGTTGAGCACGACGCGCACGAGATTCTCGAAAAGACACTCGCTGCTGCGCGCGAAGCCATTGCCGCAGCAGGAGAAACGCCGAAGGCCGTTGGCATCACCAATCAACGTGAAACGATCGTGCTGTGGGAGCGCGCGACGGGTCGTGCGGTGCATCGCGCGATCGTGTGGCAGGATCGTCGCACAGCCGAGCGATGCGAAGCGCTGGCTCCTCACGCGGCGTTCATTGCCGAGCATACGGGATTGGTGACCGATCCGTACTTCAGTGCCACGAAGCTTGAGTGGTTGCTGGCGCAGCACAATCATGCCGAACGCGCCGCGCGCGGTGAACTTGCGGCCGGAACGATCGATAGTTGGTTGGTTTGGCATCTCACGGGCGGTACGGTGCACGTGACCGACCATACCAATGCCTCGCGCACGATGCTGTATGATCTCGGCTCGCGGGACTGGAGTGATGATCTGCGTGCGCTGTTCAGCGTGCCGCGCGAAGTATTGCCGCGCATTGTCGCATCGAGCGGCGAAGTGGGGCACACCACGATGGCGACACTCGGTGCCGTGGTTCCCATCACCGGCATTGCGGGTGATCAGCAGTCGGCGCTGTATGGTCAGGGTGGTTGGCGTGCGGGTGACGGCAAGAACACGTATGGTACCGGCGCGTTTCTGCTGCTCAACACCGGCGCTCATCGCCCGGCGCCGGGATCGGGGCTGCTTACTACCATCGCCTGCGATGAAGCCGGTCAGCCGGTATTCGCGCTCGAGGCCAGCATCTTCATCGCCGGCGCGGCGGTGCAGTGGTTGCGCGACGGGTTGGGCATCATTGAGAGCAGCCGCGAAACTGAACAGATGGCCCGCTCACTGGACTCGAACGACGGAGTGTACTTCGTACCTGCGTTGGTGGGGCTTGGAGCGCCGGACTGGGAGCCCAATGCACGCGGTACGATCGTGGGGCTGACGCGCGGAACGACAGCTGCGCACATGGCTCGCGCAGCACTCGAGGCCATGGCCTACGCCACCCGCGATGTACTGGGCGACATGCGCACACAGGGGCAGGTGGCCTTCGATCGCCTGCGGGTGGATGGTGGTGCGACCAGCAATGACTGGCTCATGCAGTTCCAGGCCGATGTGCTGGGCGTTCCGGTGGAGCGGCCGGATCTGGTCGAAACCACGGCCTTGGGTGCAGCCGGGTTGGCGGGACGCGCCGTCGGGGTTTGGCCGTCTGGGGAGCAGTTTCTGGCCAGCCGTCGTTTTGACCGGTTTGTCCCGTCTGAAAACGGTGCCCAGGCGGCATCGCTTGCCTATGCGGGGTGGCGTCGGGCTGTTCGGGCGGCGCTTTCCTGGGCCCGCGATCGGTAGGACGATTCTTTGCGCGATCGTTCGTGCACCCTTGTGCGTATAGAAGGGTGAGTCGGTCTCAGGTGTCCACGAATCTCCCTCCTATTCGTGACATGGACTGACGGGCGGGGGACCCCCTGGACTATCTTTCGGTATTCTCAGCGGACCCCACAGGCGACGAACCCGTGAAAGCTCGCAACAAGTTCCTGCTCGGCGGCGTGCTGGTCCTCGGCACCGCCAGTTATCTGATGGCCAGCTCGATCGACGAGACGGCCACCTACTATCTCACGCCCACTGAACTGGCGGCCAAGGTGGCCGACAGCCCCCGTTTCGTGAAGAACGGGGTCAAGGTTGGCGCTCGTGTCGTGAGCGGTACGATCGTCCGTGACCCGAGCGGTCGTGAGCTCACGTTTCAGATGACGGACGGCAAGCAGACGTACAACGTGCACTACCGGGGCGTGGCTCCGGATACGTTCACGGATGGCGTGGATGTTGTGGTGGAAGGCCGACTCGATGCGAGCGGCACCTTCCAGGCCACGACGTTGTTGGCCAAGTGTGCGTCGCGTTATGAGAATGCCCCGGGCCAGCCTGGCGAGTACCCAGCCGGTGCCCAGCATCCCGCCTCGGTTCCCAAAGCGTAACCGGGCGTAACTCCCGAAACTCCATCGTCGACCGCGCCGCAGGTATGGCGCGAGGCCTCAGATGATCCTCGTTGGTGAATTGTCGCTCTGGGTCGCCCTTCTTATGGCGGCCTGGACGACCACCGTGTCGTTCTCCGGGGGGCTGCAGGGCCGCCCCGACCTGGTGAAGAGTGGTGAGCGTGCGATGTACGCCACCTTTGGCTTCACCCTCCTCGCCTCGATCGGCCTGTGGGTGGCGCTCTTCACCCACGATTTCTCGATCAAGTTCGTCGCGTCGTACACGAGCGCGAATCTGCCCAAGGTCTACACGTTCAGTGCATTCTGGGCGGGTCAGGCCGGCTCCATGCTGTTCTGGGCGTTGATCCTCACCATGTACTCGGCCATCGCGGTGTTTGCCAATCGGCATACCAACCGCGGCATGATGCCGTACGTGACCGGCACGCTTGGTGTAGTGTCGCTGTTCTTCCTGATGGCGATGGCCTTCGGTGCGAATCCATACGAGCGGCTTGATTGGGTGCCGGTCGATGGGCGCGGCATGAATCCGCAGCTGCAGAATCCGGGCATGGCGGCGCATCCGCCCATGCTCTATCTGGGCTACATCGCGACCGCCATTCCCTTTGCGTTTGCCGTCGGCGCCCTCATCACGCGCAAGCTCGATGCGCAGTGGTTGGGCGCGGTGCGTCGTTGGGCCCTGGTGTCGTGGTTCTTCCTCACGATCGGCATCGTGATGGGTATGTGGTGGGCGTATGTGGAGCTTGGTTGGTCGGGCTATTGGGCTTGGGACGCGGTGGAGAATTCCTCGTTCCTGCCGTGGCTCACGGTGACCGCGTTCCTGCACAGCATCATGATCCAGGAAAAGCGCGGCATGCTGCGCAAGTGGAATGTGACGCTGGTGGTGCTGTCATTCCTGCTCACCATTCTTGGCACGTTCATTACGCGCTCTGGCATCATTGAAAGCGTGCATGCGTTTGCCCAGTCAAACGTGGGCAACTGGTTCCTCGGCTTCCTGATCGCGGCGACGGCGCTCACGGTGTACCTGGTGAGCACGCGTCTCAATGACCTCAAGGCCAACGCCGAGCTGGAAAGCATGGTGAGCCGAGAGGCGGCATTTTTGTACAACAACCTCGTGCTCATCGGCATCTGCTTTGCGACGCTGTGGGGCACGATCTTCCCCATTCTCAGTGAATGGGTGAAGGGCGACAAGATCACGGTGGGTCCGCCGTTCTTCAATTCGGTGAACGGTCCGTTGGGTCTGTTGCTGTTGGCGCTCACGGGCATTGGTCCGCTGATCGCGTGGCGCAAGGCGTCGATGACCAACCTGCGCCGTCAGTTCACGTGGCCGGTTTTGGCTGGTGTCACGGTTGCCGTGGCGTTGATCGCGCTTGGTATGCGTGATCCGTATGCGCTGATTTCTTACCTGTTGGCCGGTTTTGTGTTCGGCACGATTTTCCAGGAGTTCGGCAAGGGCATCGGTGCTCGCCGCCGCATGTATCAGGAAGGTCTGGCCATTGCGTCCATTCGTCTCGTGGCGCGCAATCGTCGTCGGTATGGTGGCTACATCGTGCACTTTGGTGTGGTGCTGCTGTTCTGCGCGTTTGCCGGATTGATGTTCAAGACCGATGTCACGGCCATGCTGAAGACCGGTGAGTCGGTCACACACACCGACCCGTACGGCAGCAAATGGACGTTCACGAGCCAGGGCCTTTCGAGCTTCGAGCAGCTCAACCGTCGTGTTCTGTCTGTCACGCTCGATGTGACGAAGGACGGCAAGCGCATGGGCCTTCTGTCGAGTGAAAAGCGCCAGCATGTGAATTCGCAGGGCGAGCCAACGTTCGAGCCGTCGACCGAAGTCGGCATTCTTGAATCGCCAAAGCAGGACGTGTATCTGGTGTTCACCGGTGCTGCTGATCGCGATACCGCAGCGGTACACATCCACTTCAACCCGCTGGTCTGGTGGGTGTGGTTCGGTGGCATCATCATGGCGTTCGGTGGTCTCATCGTGATGTGGCCGCAGGCGCAGCGCGCGGAACGTGAAAGCGGTTACGTGGCGCAGATTCCGATGGCGCGTGAACGTGAGCTGGCGGAGACGGGCGCATGATGGGCTTGCACCACGTGAACACGGGAGACGTTTTAAGTCGACTTTCGAGTCGGCGAGAGTTTGTTGCGCGAACGGCCATCGCGTTGGCGGGCATCGGTGTGCTGTCATCCCGTGCCATCGCGCAGGAAGGGGCACAAGGGACTGCCCAGGAAGCCGCACAGGCGCAGCCGGGTCAGCTCGAGATGCCGGCATCGTCATACAAGCCGGTTTCGCGACCACCCAAGCCGAACGCCAAGCCCAGCATGGATGTGCGGCAGGTCGAAGCATTCGAGCGTCAGTTGGCATGTCCGTGCCCGTGCACACTCGACATCTACACATGCCGTACGACGGACTTTCAGTGTGGTATCTCGCCGGCAGTGCATGGTGATATCCAGCGTCTCGTGGACGGCGGATACACAGCCGACGAGATCATGGAAGCCATGCTTGGTACGTACGGCGATTTCATTCTGAACTCGCCACGCAAGCAGGGATTCAATTTGCTGGCATGGTTCGCACCGTTTGCGGGTCTGGCGTTGGGTGCGGTCGGCGTAGGTGCGTTGCTTCGGAGCTGGCGAATGAATGCGCGCGCATCGGCGGAAGCTGCCGCCGCTCGCGCTTCATCGTCGCCTGCTGCAGGAAATGTTGTCGATTCGTCGCTCGATGCGACGCCTGACGAAATGGCCCGTCTTCAGGCCGCGCTCAAGGATGATCGCTGATGGCCATCTCTGAGGGCGCTGTTTCGTTAGTGGTGGGCACTGTGCTCGCGTTGGGTGCGCTATCGGTCGTGTTGGCACCGCTGATCAATGGCGTGGACGCGCCGGGCGCGAAGCCAGCCACGGGTCGTTCTGCACTCGATGATGATGATCGTCCAGCCACGGCAGTGGATGCGCTGCGTGAGATCGAATTCGATCGTGAGACGGGAAAGCTGAGCGACAGCGATTACGCCGAGCTCAAGTCGCGGTACACACGGGCCGCGCTCGCTGAGCTGCGGGAAGCGGATCGTGTATCCACTGCTGTGAGCAGTGATGATGCAGTGGAAGCCGCCATCGCGCGTGCGCGCAGCAATCAGCAAAGCTGCACGACGTGCGGTCCACGTCCGGAGCCTGACGCCACGTACTGCTCGAGCTGTGGACGCTATCTACCCGGGGCGTGCGGGGCGTGCGGCACGCCAATCGATGTAGCGGGTTCGCGATTCTGCAGCGGATGCGGAGTGCAGTTGGCTGCAGCCTGATCTCGCTTGTGATGTTTTACGGAGACGACGGACGCTTCGGTGTCCGTCGTTTTTCTTTGTCGGCACCTTTGAGCGCACGCGTCATTTCAAAGTGTTCAACACTCGCACAGCCGCGTTGCACGGGACACACGGAACACTGTGGTGCCCGTGCGCTGCATACCAATGCGCCAAGCTCCATGAGCGCCTGATTGTGCGTCCAGGTCTGTGCACCGGTACGTGGCAAGAGTTGGTTGGCAATGTCCCAGAGACGCTTGAGTCCCGCACTCGACTTGAGCGGCAGGTGGGGTGCGAAGTAGCGCTGCAGCACGCGGGCGACATTGGTGTCGACCAGTGCTGCACGCTTTTCGTAGGCAAATGACGCCACAGCGCCGGCGGTGTACGCGCCGATCCCTGGCAGCGCGCGCAGTGCCTCGGGGTGGTCGGGAATGACGCCGGCCTGTTCGCGTGTGACTTCCTTGGCGAGCGCATGGAGATTTCGCGCGCGCGCGTAGTAGCCGAGCCCCGACCATGCCTCCATGACCCGCTTGGGCTGCGCCTTCGCCAACGAAGGCAGATCAGGAAAGCGATCGAGGAATCGCGAATAGAAATCGAGCACCCGAACGACCTGCGTCTGCTGCAGCATCAGTTCGGAGATCAGAATGCGATACGGATCGCGTGTGCGTCGCCAAGGCAGGTCACGCGCATTGGCGCGGTACCAGCGGTGCAGTCGACGACGAAAACTCGACGCGGCAGTCGCGTCGAGCACAAATGCGTCCTTATTGAGTGCCCGGTCGGTTCGATTCGCAGATGAGCGAGGCATGCACGGGGAACGTAGCCACGCACCGTCGCGGATCAAACAGGGTCTACCTCAGGATCAGGCCCGTTCCAATCGTTCAAGCTTCTGTCGGGCCAGTACCAGCGGGACCACTGTAAGTGTGACGCACAGCGTGAACGCTACGGCAAACGGCCATGCCAGATCGACACCGGACCGGTCCCACCCGAAATGGCCGGCTACAACCCAGCGTGCGGCCGGGCGTCCTGCGAGATAGGCCACCAGTGCAATCAGTCCAACGGCACTCAGCATGAACATCAAGCCGCCGAACGATGTGGGGATCTGTGCGGCGTTCTCCGTATCGAAGCGCGGGTAGAACGTCCCGTATCCGAGCGCCATGGCGGTAAGCGGAAACACCAACGCGGCGATCGAAATGAGCGACACCGCGTGTACGAAAGGCAGCACACCGAGCATGAGGTTGGTGGCACCAACCAGCATCAGGGCCAGCGTGAACAGCGGTAGCGCACCAACCCAGAACTTGGCCCAGAGCAGATCGCTCATCGAGAGCGGACTCGATCGCAGCAACCAGAGCGCACGTCCTTCGAGGCTCACACTCGGAAAGACGAATCGTGCCGCAATACTGGCGAGCACAAATCCGGCCAGGGCCAGATTGAGAAACGGAATCACATTGCGCAGCAAGGTCGTCACGCCTGGGCCATTGAGCGGCAGGTATCGCACATTGGCTACGTATACCACCAGCAGCACGGCCAGCAGCACCAGCTGAGACCACTGGGTGCTGTCGCGCACGAAGACACGCAGTTCCTTGAGCACAAGCTCTCGGCGCACGGGACCCAGTACAGCGAGTGCGCGATCAAACCATCCGCGCGCCGGTCGCTGGCTGCGTTGCCGATTCGCTCCCTCCTGCGCCATGCTGTACGCACGGCGCCAGGTGCGTGAGTACAGGGCATGCCCGACCAACACGAGTGCCGTTGCCACGCTCCAGAGTTGAAGCAGCGGCATCCAGGCGGCCTTGCCACTCAGGAAGTGCACGATGCCTGTGGCAGCCCATTCACTTGGCATCCACGGTGAGGATGGTGTGTCGAGCGCTGCGACAAACTGCATGAAGTTGGCAAAGCCTTCGGGGCGAGCGAGCTGCTCCGGGCGCGCCGCACGAAACATGAGGACAAGACCAGCCACCGCGAGTGCCGTGATCACACTGAGCAGGTCACGCGTGCGACGGGCCGGAAATACATTCACCAGCAACAGTGTGAATACCGATCCCAGTGTGGCCGGAATGACGAGAAACGGAACCAGTACTGCAAGTGCGTAGGGAACGAATTCAAGGCCACCGCCATAGGCGACACCATATGCGGCAATGACCGGAACCAGTAGCAGCATTACCATCCAACTCGAATGCAGTGTGGTTTCCGCAAGACGTGCGCGAAACAACGCCCCACTGCCGACAGGCGATGCTGCCAGTTGATCGAGATCGCGCGCGAGAAAGAAGTTGGACAGCGCAGCGATGGTATTGGACAACAACAGGATGGACACGAACGACATCAGGATCATCGCCAGCAGCTTGGCGGCCAGCAGTGTGCCGATGTCTTCAGCGCTTCTGAAGTACCGCAGCAGGCGAAGGGCAATGGCGAAGGTCACGCCCCAGAAACCGAAGCCCAACACACTCACAACGATCACACGACGCAGATCGCCCTTTTCGTGTGTCCTCGCGCGATGCTGCGCCATCTGCCATTTGGGGCGCAACAAATCCCACGCGGAAGCGGATCCGGAGGATCTACGCTCCGAACGCGGCATCGCCCCCGTGCCCAGGGCTTCAGGCATCGAGCACCTCGACCAACTCGCGGGCAACCCGGTCGCCGGTCAGGCGGAGGAAGATGTCTTCGAGTGCATCGTCAGTTCCTGATGACGTGCGCAATTCATGCATGGTGCCACACGCCACCAGCTCACCGCGCTGCATGATCCCGATGCGATCACACATGCCTTCGGCGATCTCCAGCGTGTGCGTGCTCATCATGACGGTGTGGCCGCGGCGCGTGTATTCGCGAAACAGATCCTTCAAGATGCGAGACGACTTGGGATCGAGGCCCACCATCGGCTCATCGACTACGATGACCTGGGGGCGATGCACAAATGCGCTGGCGATGATGAGCTTCTGCCGCATGCCGTGGCTGTAGCTCTCCACCAGTTCATCGCGCCATGGTTCGAGATCGAACAGCGCGAGCAACTCCATGCCGCGCTTGTCTACTTCGGGGCCGGACTCGCCGTAGAGCCCTGCACTGAAACGCAGAAACTCGATGCCGGTGAGTTTCTCGTAGATGAATGGTCGATCGGGAATGAATCCCAACGCGCGCTTGGCCTGCTGCGGATTGCGCAGCAGCTCGTGTCCGGCGATACGGATCGTTCCACTGGTCGGCTGCAGAATGCCGGCGATCATGCGCATCGTGGTGGTCTTGCCGGCACCGTTGGGGCCGAGGAAGCCGAAGAGTTCTCCGGCAGGGACCACGAGGTCGAGGGAGCGTACGGCGGTGAAGGAGCCGTAACGCTTGGCGAGCGATTGGATCTCGATCATACCGGGCGGACGACTCACACATGATGGTCGCCACGACGATTCCCGGGTGCGAAACAGTTGGGTGCCGGGGTGTGATGCGACCCCTCGTTGTCAGCGCGATGCGGTCTCTCCGAGTACCCACGCTGTGTATGCAGATGATGCCGCAGTCACTGGCAGCACCAGCCACTCCGGTACCTCGTACGGGTGCAGGGCTCTGACCGCCTCTTCCAGTTCGACCGTGCGAGCGGCACTTGTCTTGAGCACGATTTGCTGCTCATCGGACTTCTCGATAGTGCCCTGCCACCGATACACGGAGCGAACGGGCCCCTGGATCGAGCCGCAGGCGATGAGCCGGGCCTCAAGGAGAGCCTGGAGAAAGGCGTCAGCGTCGTGACCGGCCGGAAGCGTGGTCAGGACGAGAACGAGTGCCCGGGGTTCGTCGGCCGTGGTCGTCGCGGCTGGGGAAGACGGGGTTGTTTCCATCATCGGAGTGTCGCAGTTTTTGCGTTATGGCCAAACCGAAGATTTCCCGAGAGTCCGCTGCGTCGCGGCCGTCCAAGGCCGCCAATGTCCCGGTTGCCGGTGCGACAGCCGGTGGCGCTGATGATGATACCCTGCGGGTGCGCGGAGCGCGCGAACACAACTTGCGGAACATCAGTGTCACCATTCCGCGCGACAAGCTCACCGTAGTTACGGGACTTTCGGGATCGGGCAAATCTTCGCTCGCCTTCGATACGATTTATGCCGAGGGGCAGCGACGCTATGTCGAGTCCTTGTCGGCATACGCGAGACAATTCCTCGGGCTCATGGAAAAGCCCGATGTGGATTCGATCGAAGGATTGTCGCCGGCGATCTCCATTGAGCAGAAGACCGCTGGTCACAACCCGCGCTCGACGGTTGGCACAGTCACGGAGATCTACGACTACCTGCGTTTACTGTATGCACGCACAGGTACACCGCATTGCCCCAATTGCGGCCGCGCGGTGCAGCGTCAGAGTCCCACGCAGATTGCCGAGCAGGTCCTGGCGTGGCCCGATGGCACACGACTCGAAATTCGTGCACCACTCGTGCAGGAACGCAAAGGCGAGTTCAAGGATCTCTTCGAGAGCGCTCGCAAGCAGGGGTTCGTGCGTGCGGTGGTGGATGGTGAACTCATCGAACTCGCCGATCCGCCAAAACTGAATCGTCGACTCAATCATTCCATCTCGGTGGTGGTTGATCGCCTCGTGGTGCGCACGGAAGATCGTGGGCGCATCACGGACTCGGTGGAAACCGCACTTCGTCTTGCTGAAGGTTTGGTGGAAGTCGTGCGCTACGACAGCAAGGAGCCCGTGACCGAGCTGTTTTCGGAGCGCTATGGCTGCCCCAACTGCGGCATCTCCATGCCCGAACTCGAGCCGCGGCATTTCTCATTTAATTCACCGTTTGGTGCGTGTGAGATGTGCAGCGGACTTGGCACCACACGCAGTGTGAGTGAAGACCTCGTGCTCGGTGATCCCAGTCTGTCGATCCTCGAAGGAGTGGTGTTGCCGTGGGGGGAGCCCGATGGCTATCTGCGCAAGGTGATTCTGCCCGGTCTCGCCAAACAATTGGGATTCGATCTCAACGCCGCGTGGGCGAAGCTGACGCCAACGGTGCGGCGACAGTTGCTGCATGGACTTGGTGATACACCCGCCCGCGCACGCCGTGGTGTGAAGAAGGTGGCAAAGTCGGCAGCACGGACCACCAAGCCAGCGGCCGAAGGCACGTGGGAAGGCATCGTGACGCACATTCAGCGGCGCTACGATGACAGCAGCTCCGACGGTGTGCGGCTCGAGCTCGAATCGTACATGGTTGCGGCGGCGTGCCCCGCGTGCGAAGGACGGCGCCTGCGCCCCGAGTCGCTGGCGGTGACGGTGCACGGACAGAATATCGGCGCGCTGGTAGAGCAGAGTGTGGTGGATGCCCTCGCGTTCTTTGAAAGTGTGCCGGTGCGCAAGGCGGGACACCCCGGGCTCGACGCGGGTATTGCCGGTCCGATTCTCAAGGAAGTGCGTGAGCGTTTGCGGTTTCTTGTCGATGTGGGACTCGACTATCTCACGCTCAATCGCAGCGCCGAGTCGTTGTCCGGTGGTGAGGCACAGCGCATTCGTCTGGCCACACAGATTGGTTCGCGACTGGTGGGTGTGCTGTACATCCTCGATGAACCCAGCATCGGCCTGCATCAGCGCGACAACGGCCGTCTACTCACCACACTCAAGCAGCTGCGGGATCTCGGCAATACCGTGATCGTGGTTGAACATGATGAAGAAACGATTCGCGAAGCGGACTATCTCATCGATCTCGGGCCGGGCGCCGGCAAGCATGGCGGCGAAATCATTGCCGAAGGCTCAGTGCAGGATGTGGTGAACAACGAGGCTTCCATTACGGGCGCGTATTTGCGGGGCACGCGCAAGGTGGAGGTGCCGAAGAAGCGGCGTCCGCGCAATCCAGAGCGTGTGTTGACCGTACATGGTGCGCGCGAACACAATCTCAAGGATGTCACGGCAGAATTTCCGCTCGGCATGTTCGTAACGGTGACCGGTGTGTCGGGCAGCGGCAAGTCCACACTGGTGACCGACATTCTGCAGCGCTCACTGTCTCGGCATTTCTTCCGTGCGCGTGTCATTCCCGGTGCACACACGCGCATCACGGGGCTTGATCATCTCGACAAGATCATCGATATCGATCAAAGCCCCATTGGACGCACGCCACGCTCCAATCCTGCCACGTATACCGGTCTCTTCACACCAATTCGCGAACTGTTCGCCGAATTGCCGGAGGCGAAGATTCGTGGCTATGGCCCGGGGCGTTTTTCGTTCAATGTGAAGGGCGGTCGCTGCGAGGCCTGCCAGGGCGACGGACTGGTGAAGATCGAGATGCACTTTCTCCCCGATGTCTTTGTGCCCTGCGATGTGTGCAAAGGCAAGCGATTCAATCGCGAAACCCTCGAAGTGCGCTTTCGCGGCTTGAGCATTGCGGAAGTGCTCGATCTTACGGTTGAAGACGCTTGTGGTGTGTTCGAACACCAGCCCCGCATTCTGCAGAAGCTCGAAACGCTGCGTGATGTGGGATTGGGCTACATCCATCTCGGGCAGAGTGCGACCACTCTATCCGGTGGTGAAGCGCAGCGTGTGAAGCTCGGCACCGAACTGTCCAAACGCGACACGGGCCGTACGCTCTACATTCTCGACGAGCCCACTACGGGTCTGCATTTCGAGGATGTGCGTGTCCTGCTTGGAGTGCTGCACAAACTGGTCGATCGTGGCAACTCGGTTCTCGTCATCGAGCACAATCTCGATGTGATCAAGACGGCGGACTGGATTGTGGACATGGGACCCGAGGGCGGCGTTCGCGGCGGAACCATTGTTGCGCAGGGAACACCGGAGCAGGTGGTGAAGGTACGGGAGAGTCATACCGGGCATTATCTCAAGCCTCTGCTGTAGCCGAGCCATAGCCGCGGCATAGCCGCTGTGCTATTGCTGCCGTGCTATTGCTCGGTTGAGCCCCGAGAGGGTAGGCTTCAGATCCCTTCCGTTACCTCTCAAGTCTTCTCTCGTGGTTTCCCTCCTCGATATCATCGGCCCCGTCATGGTGGGGCCCAGCTCCAGTCACACGGCGGGTGCGTGCCGACTGGGGTTGCTGGCGCGCTGCCTGGTCGGCGGTACGCCGCAGAAGGCGCTTGTTGAATTGCACGGCAGCTTCGCCCGCACGGGCGAGGGCCATGGCACCGACAAGGCTATTGTTGGCGGCCTGATGGGCTTCCGCCCCGATGACGAGCGCCTGCGCACCGCGCTCGAGATCATGGAGCGCGAAGGACTCGACTACACCTTCGAGAAGACATCACTCGGCGACGAGGCCCATCCCAACACAGTGCGCATCACGCTCGAGCGTAGCGACCGGCGTTCGCAGATGGTCGGAGCCTCACTCGGGGCCGGTCGCGTACTGGTGACCGAGATCGATGGCTATCCCGTGGAAGTGTCGGGCAACCTGCATACGATCGTGCTGGTGGCCAATGACACGAAGGGTTCGGTGGCTCGCATTGCTGGTATTCTGGCCGAAGCGAATTGCAACATCGCTACACTCAAGTTGTCGCGAAAGGAGCGTGGTGGTGATGCCTTCATGGTGATCGAGGTCGACGATCAGCCGGATGAATCCGTGCGTGACGCCATTCGTGAATTGCCCTGGGTAGCGTGGGCTTTCCGTCTCGACAAGGTGAGTGCGTGATGACGCGTGCCGCCGTGAGGAATCGATAGATGTATCGCAGTCTTGCCGATGCCATTCGCGATGCGGAGGCTCAAGGAACTACGCTGTCTGCGGTGGCGCTTGCTGCGGAGTCGAAAGACCAGGGGCGTCCGATCGCCGAAATCCGTGATGCACTGCGTCGTGCGCTAGTCGTGATGCGTGAAGCGGTGGATCGTGGCCTCGTTGGTGATTTGCGCTCGTCGTCCGAGTTGGTGGGTGGTGATGCCGCAAAGCTGCGCACCGGCCCCGATGGCCCGCTTGCTGGTACGCCATTCCGTGATGTGTTGGCGCGCGCGCTTGCCGTGCAGGAAGTCAATGCGGCGATGGGTGTGATCGTGGCTGCGCCGACGGCCGGTGGCGCCGGTGTACTGCCGGCGGTGCTTACGGGCCTCGCATCGGCGCGTGGCATTGCCGATGATCGTGTGATCGACGCACTCGCTACGGCCGGCCTGATCGGTGCGGTAGTAGCCGAACGTGCGTCGCTGTCTGGTGCTGAAGGCGGATGTCAGGCGGAGACTGGTGCTGCTGCGGGCATGGCGGCAGGTGCGGCGGTTGAGATGCTTGGTGGCACGCCGCGTCAGGTGGGGCATGCCACCGCACTCGCACAACAGGGTACGCTGGGCCTGGTATGCGATCCACTCGGCGGTCTGGTCGAGTTGCCTTGCGTGTTTCGCAATGCCACCGGTGCAGCAATTGCACTCGCCGCCATCGAGATGGCCATGGCCGGTGTGGAGTTTGCGATCCCGGCCGACGAGGTGATCGACACGATGGGCGAAATCGGTGCGAGCATGGATGTGCGGTATCGGGAAACGGCCGGTGGCGGATTGGCGGCCACACCCACGGGGCGTAAGCTCGCGCGCGAGCGATTGTATGAACTCAAGCGCGCCGGCGGGTGAGCGCGCGTTCGGGACGTGAGCGACTGGCTGCGTATGCACTGACGCTATTTGCGTTCAGCGCATTGATGGCCTGTGCTGAACGCAAGGACAGTCGCCCGAGCAGTGATCGTCGTGATGGCGGTGTTGCGGTGGATTTGCGTGAAGTTTCGCGCAGCGGGCGTTTGGCCGATCGCGATATCGACGAGTCGAGTGGGTTGACGCCTTCATCGTCGGACTCGTTGTTGTTCTGGACGCACAATGACAGCGGCAATGACGCGCGTCTCTACGCCATCGATTCGACGGGCAAGTCGCTGGGTTCCGTGCGTGTGCGCGGCGCAACCAACAGTGACTGGGAAGGCATTGCGTCGGGTCCATGTCCCGAGGGGCAGTGTCTCTACATCGCGGATGTCGGTGACAACAGCGCCAAGCGGCCACTGGTGGTGCTCTGGCGCGTGCTGGAGCCGCGCCCGCGTGATGTGAACAGCGCAACGGCTGTGCGCCTCGCGTTCCGCTATCCCGATGGGCCGCAGGATGTGGAAGCCATCTACGTGTCGCCCGATACGAGCGTGTGGTTGCTCAGCAAGCGTCCTTTGCGCTCGGGCTCCGGTGAATTGCGGCCGGTGCGTGTGTATCGCATTCCGGCGTCGGCCTGGTCCGGTGGCAGTGCTCCTGGCAGTGGCCCGGTTACAGCAGAACTCGTGGACTCACTGCCCATTGTCCCTGAGCGCGAAGATTCACGCAGCTGGGTGACCGATGCCGCGCTGTCGCCGGCACGTGCGGATGGCAGTCGACGATTGGCCGTGCTGACCTACGGGGCCATTCATGTGTTTCGCGCCGACCCCGTCACTGGCCGACCGGGGCTGCTGTATGCGCGATGCGCGCTGACGATTCGTGAGAAGTACGCCGAGGCCATTGCCTGGCTGCCCGATGGCCGGTTGCTGTTCAGCAATGAGGGCAAGGGAGCGGGGGTGTATACGGGGCGGTGTCCGTAGTCCGCATCGTGATACGCGCCACATCTATGTAGATGTCGCGCATCATACTCAGTACGATTACATCGGATGTTGTTCGCTTTATCACAACAATGCACGAATGGTCAACTTAGTATGAAGTTGTCTTCATGAATGAAGCGGTATGAAAGTTGCCATGTTCAGGAAATCCCCTCGATCATTTCCTGCACAACAGAGGTTTCATGCGCGTGCTGTCTCGTTTGTCGGCCGGTGTATTGGCTCTGAGTCTGATGGCTGCCCCGGTGTCAGCGCAGGTGAATTTTCAGTTCACCACGTCGGGCTGCTTCTTCACCGGTGTTGGCGGCTGCGTTGCTTCGGCGACCAGCGTTTGGCAGGGCCTCACGTTTACTGGCGCGAGTGTGAATGCCACTTCAAGTGCTGGCGTCCTGAACTTGAACAATCTCGGCACGTTCAGCATGGCGAGCTCGCAGTCGACGACCAATTACACGGGCGTCAACTTTCTGCTGTACGTGACATTCACGGCGCCATCCGCCACTTCGCCAAACCCGGGCACATTTGACGCGGTGCTGTCCGGCACCATCAATGGTGGAAACAACAGTGGCGAGGTGTTGGTGAACTTCGACAACACGGCCGACAACTACAGCTATAGTGCGGGCACGTTCACGTTTGCGGTCAACGATGTGAGCGGTCTCAAGCGTCAGGGCGGCAATAGCTCCGATGTGCTCACCGGCAAGATTACGGTGACGCAGGGGCAGAATCCGCCGACGCAGGTACCGGAGCCAGCCTCCCTGGCGCTGGTTGCGGCTGGTCTTGTCGGACTCGGTGCTTCGGCTCGCGCGCGCCGGCAGCGTACTTCGGTGTGATTTTCGGTGTGATTTTCGGTGTGATTTGATGAAACGATGCGGGGGACTCGCCAATTGGTGAGTCCCCCGTTGTCATTCGGCGTTGTGTATCAGTTGACTGAACTACTGGCTGTGATGCTCGATGCGCTCAGTGCGCCGCGAGAAACGCGCGCACTTCCTGCAGCATCCATGCTGGCTCGTCGAACATGATGAAATGGTACGCCGTGTCACTGATACGCGTCGTCTGATTTTTCAGACCGGCATACTGATTGGCGAGCATTGGCTCCAGGCGTTCGCGGTTCTGTCCATAGCCTTTGTAGGCTACCCAGGCGTGCAGGTTGAGCACGGGAGCTGAGACGCGTGTCATGGAGGGCCGAATATCAGTCGTGTAGAGCGAGTACCTGGCTTCGGCGACCGTTGCCGGATCGCTGGTATTCATCATAGTGCGAATGAGCGCGAACTTCGTGGTATCACGAACCATCGTGCGCACCTGTGCATCCATCATGCGGTTGTTTTGCGCGGACGGCTTGCGGATTTGTTCGCGCATTTGCTGAGCCATGGGTCGCACAGATTCCACTGTGCTGCCGGGAATGCTCGCGCCTGGAAGGAACGGCATACCATCCACATTGATGATGGCGCGCGGCAGATCGGGCGCTGTGGCCGCAATATCGAGCGCGAGGTAACCGCCAAGGCTATGCCCCATGATGACGGGTTTGTTCAGACGTTGTGCACGGGCGTAGGCGATGACGGCGTCACGCATGCGTGGCAACCAGGTGCTGTCGGCCATCACGGCAGGGGTGCCACCGAAACCGGCCAGCGACAGTACGTGACACTGATAGTTGGTGCAGAGTGCGGACACCGTTTCATTCCAGACATCTCCTGTGCTGGAGAGTCCGGGAATGAGAATCATGGGTGCCCCTTTGCCGACCACACGCACGGTGAATGGTTCGGTTGATTGCGGCGGTGCGGCGACTGGCTGAGTGGGCGATGGAGCAGTCTGCGCGTGCAGATCAATGGCGATCAGTGGCGCAGCGCGCAGAATGCGCGCAGTCCATGCGCGCAGGGGCGTGAAGACTGACATGATGATGGAGGCATTGGGTGTACAGTGCGCACAACATTTGACGCTGCCGCTTTTGGTAGCGAGGGTGCGTGCGGACTCTACGCAATGTTTGGCGCGGAGTTTCGCTATCAATGATAGTTGTAGCCTTTTACATACTGCTCGCCACCTCCCAATTCGAGTCTCTTGAGGCGCTTGGCTCTCACGTTCACTACTTCACGAGTCACTTGTAGTACACCACGCACGAGCAGCATCGAAGAGGCGGAAATCAATCGGCTGTCCTGTTCGAAGAGCTTTGGAGTCACAACGACAGACTACTTCATGTACACTCGAGGACGGCCTGATCGCGCCTTGATCCGGGACGAATGGATCTTCCAGGTGATCGAGCACCCTGTGATTGAGGCACTGCTAGGGGATGGTCGAATTCGTCGGTGGATCTACATTCCAGAGAGGGGACGGTGTCTTCGCGTGGTGCTGCTCGCGGACGGGGGTACAGTTTACAACGCCTTTTTTATTTCAGGTTCAAGCCATGAACGTCAAGTACTTCAAGGACACCGATACGGCACTGCTAGAGTTTTCGGATACAGATGTGGAAGAGACGCGGGAAATCAGCGAGAACGTCTACGCCGACTTCGATAAAGCGGGAAATCTGGTGAGTATGACTATCGAGCACGGCAGCTGTCGCGCGATTGCCGCAGGTGCGTGTCGAAGAAATTGATTCGAGCGCTGCGTGACGGTTACAACAAGCGTGTTCTCTTGGGGCGACGGTCTCCCTCGCTGTATTCAATCATGCCACTCCTGCAGATACCACAAAAGCTTCTCTCGATAGATGAGCATTTCCCCGTCAGGCTCAACGAAGACACGCCAAGAGTCGTGTGCGTATGAGTTACCACGCTACCAGTCGCCGCCGAGGCCTTCGGAGCCATGTGCGTGTTGTTGGGAGGGGTGGGCACTGCGTGATCTCGCACGCTCTGTCCGTGCGTGCCGCGGTACGGCCTTCTTGCCGACTAATGGTAGTTGTGCCCCTTCACGTGCTGTTCACCACCGCCAAGTTCAAGCGCCTTGAACTGCTTTGCTCGCACATTCACGACGTGCTGTTCTACTTGTAGCGTACCGCGGATGAGAAGCAGTGGTGATGTGGAAATGAGCAGTGCCTGTTCCTCGAATCGATCGGGCGTGATGACGACATTCAGCATGCCCGTCTCATCTTCGAGTGTAAGAAACACGAATCCTTTGGCGGTGCCGGGTCGTTGACGGCAGATCACGAGACCCGCCACCGCTACCGTTTGCCCGTCTTTTCCGGCCTCCTGCGCCTGCTGGCAGGTGAGCACGCCATTCCGAGCGAGATGTGGTCGTACATGAGTCATGGGATGCCCGGCCAGTGAAAGACCGGTCATGCGAAAGTCGGCTTCCGTGAGCTCCACTGGTGCGTATGCCTGCAGCGTTGTGGGTGCTGGCGATTGCTGACGTGGTGCCAGTGGGAGCTCAGGGCCGCGAGTCGCTGCCATGACATCCCAGAGCGCCACGCGCCGTCTACGGTCCGGCGACTCGTGAGAATAGAGACTATCAAATGCACCGGCCTCCGCGAGCCGGCGCCATGCGGTGCGGTCAAGTGCGACACGCTGTACGGCATTTGCAATGTCGGTGAACGGACCGTCGCGAAGCGCCGCCTCGAGTGCGCGACGTGCCTTGGCTCCCAAGCCGCGTACGAGACGAAAACCGAGTCGGACGGCGATGGCGGGATTGCTCTGTGCGTCGGCACGGTGGGATGTGGAGTGCGCCGCGCGCCATCGTACCGTGCCGTCGTTGGGCACCAGTGTGCGACCATCCGCCAGTTCGAGACTGTGGTCCCATCCACTCCTGGTGAGATCGATGGGGTTCACGTGCACTCCGTGCCGCTTTGCATCCTCGATCAGCGTGCTGGGTGAGTAAAAGCCCATGGGCTGCGCATTCAGAATGGCGCAGAGATACTCGGGTGCATAGTAGTGACGAAGCCAGGCCGTGGCATACACAATCAGTGCAAAGCTCGCGGCATGGCTCTCCGGAAATCCGTAGTCGGCAAATGCATTGATCTGGTTGTAGATGCGTCGACTGACTTCTTCGGAAATTCCGTTGGCGATCATGCCGTGTATGAGTTCCTCACAGATGGACGCCATGCGTTCATGCGAACGCTTGTGCCCCATGGCACGACGCAGATGATCCGCCTGTGTGGGCGTGAATCGGGCCGCAGTGATTGCCACCTGCATCCCCTGCTCCTGAAAGAGCGGAACGCCCAGCGTACGACGCAACACCGGTTCGAGTGAGGGATGCGGAAACACGATGGGCTCTTCACCAGCACGCCGTCGCAAGTACGGGTGCACCATCTCACCCTGAATGGGACCTGGGCGAATGAGTGCAACTTCCACTACGAGATCATAGAAACAACGCGGCCGAAGACGGGGCAGCGTGTTCATCTGCGCCCGGCTTTCGATCTGGAAGAGACCTACGGTGTCTGCACGACACATAACGTCGTACACCATGGGGTCACTCATGTCGAGTTGACCGAGATCCACCGACACACCGCGTGTATGCCGGATGTACAGGAGGCAATCCTGCACAACAGTGAGCATACCAAGTCCCAGTAGGTCGATCTTCACGAGGCCGACTGGATCGAGATCGTCCTTCTCCCACTGTACTACCGTACGTCCAGGCATTGATGCCGGCTCAAGAGGCACGATGGAGCCAAGTGGCTCCTCGGTGAGAATAAAACCGCCCACGTGAATGGAGCGATGGCGCGGGAGCTGGTGCAGGCCATCCACGACATGCGCCAGTTGCTGCACACGCGGGTCGTTTGGATCGAGCCCTGCGCGCGCCAGCAGATGGCTTCCAGCAGCACTATCCTGCGATGGTCCGGAGCGATCATCATGCTCACCACGCTCGGCCCGTTGGTCCACAAGCTGCTGCCAGGTCGCATCGCGCTCACTGATCGCCCCAGGTGTCCGCTGTGCATTTGGTGAACCGTATGGTTCGTAGCTGGCGTTGGGCTTTGGTCGATCCGCTGCTGTAAGACGTTTCTTCGCTACTTTTGCAGCCACCTGTCGAGTGCGTTGCACGACGCGTGCACGCGTGTGAGGATCGATGACCTCGGTTTCTTCCGTCGTGGCATCCGTATTGGGTGTTTCGTCTACTCGTAGTGCTGTCGCCGTACTACGAGCACTGAATCGATCACTGAATGCTGCCAGGGCATCGGCCTGCTGTGTGGAGAATCCCAGCACGCGTGCGGCATCGCGTACTGCACTTCGGCCGCGCCAAGTGATTTGTTCGCAGACCATGGCGGCGTGCTCACGCCCATAGCGGTTGTACACGTACTGCAGGACACGCTCTCGATCGCGGTGCGCAAAATCAATGTCGATGTCAGGCGGTTCCTGCCGGTTCTCACTCAGAAATCGCTCGAATAACAACTCCATGCGCACCGGATCCACGGCCGTTATTCCCAAACAGAAACAGACGGCGGAGTTGGCGGCGGATCCACGCCCCTGACAGAGAATCCCTTCGCGTCGAGCAAAGCGCACGATATCCCACACGATGAGAAAGAACCCCGCAAGCTGCTGCCGACGGATCATGTCCAACTCGTGTGCGAGTTGCTTGTCGTGTTTGGGTGTGCGTGTGCTTCCCCATCGCTCATACGCGCCGTGCTCAACGAGGCGCGCGAGGTACTCATCGGCGGTAACACCGAGCGGCAGTGGAAACGCTGGCATGCTTGGCTTGAGTTGCTCCAGCCGAAAATCACAGCGTTCCGCGATGGCGAGTGTTTCGCGCACACCTTCTTCCGCGCCTCGCCAGCGACGGTATATGAGTGCGGGGGCCTTCAGCGACCATTCAGCGTTGGGCCGTAGTCGCGTACCCATGGTATCGAGAGTGCGTCCGTGGCGTAGCGCTCCCAGCACATCGTGCACGATGCGTGCCTCAGGTGTGGCGTAGTGCGCGTTGTTCGTGACCACCCAGGGGACGCCCAATCGTTTTGCGAGTGGTTGCAGCTGCTTCACCAGCTCCCGTTCTTCAGGCAGTCGGTGATCCCAGCATTCAATGGCGAGATGTTTGCCGAACACGTCGCGGAGTTCGGTCGCGGCAGTCCATGCCTGCTCTGGTTGTCCCTCGGCGAGCAATTGCGGGATCCAACCACGTGGGCAGCCGGTGAGTGCCGTGACACCCTGCACGTGGCGTGTCAGTAGCGCCCATGGCACGGAGGGACGTCCGCGCTCGCTGTCCATACGGGCACGTGTGATGAGCGAGGCAATGTTGCGATAGCCTTCTCTTGTCTCTGCAAGTAGAACGAGGTGAGTGCGTCGTTCGCCCACAGTTGGCCCGCGCGTGTTACCCAGTTCGGGCATGCGCACCGTGACTTCGGCGCCGAGTATGCCGCCGATCTGGGCCGCTGTGCATGCGGTGGCGAATCGCACCACGCCACCCAACTCATCGTGATCGGTGAGTGCGAGCGCTGGATATCCGAGTTCGACTGCGCGTCCAACCAATGCTTCAGGTAGTGAGGCGCCGTCGAGCAGGGACAACGCGGAATGACAGTGCAGCTCGGCGTACTGGTGGGGATTCGGCATATTGAAATATACCGAACAAAAGCCGAAAATATTCTATGGAATTGGCATTAAGAGCGTTTCATGACCTGCTCACAGCGCCGGCATGTCAAACAGAGGTCCGTAGTCGACCTGATTCGTAGACTCACGGAGTGGCTCCATACACTCAGCGCCCTCATTCTTTGTCGAACTGACGAATCGACTCACAGGATACGCCTGGTATGGGCTCGGGTCCCACGACCGCATCATTGCGCGCGCCTCTTCCGGAGCGACATCGGGATTGAGCCATGCCAATGCGGTGTCTTCATCGCTGAATGCCAAAGGCATGCGATTGTGAATCGGCCTGAAAAGGTCGTTGGATTTCATTGTGAGCATGGCGCAGCTTACGCCAGTTGGCCCTTCTTCCCAGAGACCGCCGAGCAGCATCCACGTTTCATCCCGTCGAGTGATCGCATATGGTTGTGACGGTTCCTGCTCACGATTCCATTCGTATGCGGCCGCGACAGGAATGACACATCGCTGACCACGTTCCCATGGCTCGGCGAATGTGCGTTTGGATTCCATCTCCTCGGTGCGCGCAAGGAATGTGCTGTATTTCCAGCTCTTGATGTCGGTGATTGCACGCGGAACGAGCCACCACCGTGCGCCGATTGCTTCCGTACCTTCTGCCGTAGTGCGGAGAATCGGAATGGTCAACGTGGGCGCCACGTTGAATCGCCAGTCGATTCCCTGCAGATCAAAGTGCGTAATGCAGCTACGCGGAAGAAAATCCGGTTGCCGGTCCCACTTGTAGTGCTTGAGCGCGACGCGACCGCACACAGTGAATTCTCTCTAGTGAAGAGTCTAGTCATACCACCCGTGCAGATACCACGAGGTAGCGTCCTGGTAAATCAGCAACTCGCCATCGGAATGCGCGAGGGTGCGCCAATAGTCACGTGCATAGCGATTCCCGCGCCACCAATCGCCACTCAAGCGCTCGGGGCCATCTGCGTGCTGCAACTCCAGTCGGCGTCCACGCCACCATATGGCGTTGGGTACACCACGCGGTACTTCGACGTCAATCGGTTCGGCTGGAGTGAGTAGACGCAGTACGGCAGGTGTTCTCTCCTGCGACGATGTCATCACCTGTTTGGGCGATACGGCTGGTAGTGCCCCCGGTAACGCCGCTGATGCCAGTGCCACGGCATCGGCACTGCGCCAGACGCCGGCTGCCTCAGGACGATGTGTGTCGTATGCCTCCGGATGCACTACGACATCGCCCTGATGTTCCGTGTCGAGTGTTGCTCGTAGCCGCGCGAGTACGACTTCTGCGTTCATCGCCGCATCACGCCATGAAGGCACGAGCAGATCGCCTTGATCAGCTGCCAGTGGAGCAGTGGCGGGAATAGTGAGGGTGACACCGATGACGGGTGCCGGGATCGACCACTGCTCGAGCAACGCGCGGCATTGATCGAAGAGTGGTTCTACTCGGGCGAGCGGGCGCGCGGGACGCACTTCCCGCGTGATGCTGCGCTGCGGGATGGCCAAGAGATCACGCGTCTCATCATGATCCACCGGTTGCTGAAAGACTGGAGCGACGGACGCAGGGATATGTGATGTGCCCGGTGTATCGTCGCTTGTTTCCGGCACATGCGTGTGGCCATGCATTTCGGAGCCGATGTCTTCAATCGGATACGAGCGCCCTGCATCAAGTACGAGGGTGATCCCGATCGCAGCGACGGCACGCCCGTCATGCACGCATTCCTGCACCAACCGTTGCAGCTGCGCGCGCACCACGAACAGAATGGGTTCGGCACTTTCTACGGCACCGGGCAACTCCACGCTCGCCCGTCGCGCGGCTTCCGCTCGTACAAGCCCCGGACGACGAGGATCCTGCCCGTGTGCGAGACGCCATGCGATCAGTCCCTCTGCTCCCCAGCGTTGTTCGACATCACCGGCATCGAGTGCGGCGAGTGCACCAACGGTGCGTATGCCCAGCAGATCCAATGCCTCGCGTACCTCATCATGCATGGGGACAAGGCCCAGGGGCGCTGGGGCGAGATAATTCCCGCATCCACCGGATGGGATGACAAGGGCGTGCGATGCTGCCGTGTCTTGCACGGACGATGTGCGTGGCGCCCATGTGGCCGCACGAGCGGCAACACAACTGTCGGCAATAGCCACCCGTGCATCAGGGTGCCATTGCCTGGCAATACTGAGCAGTGTCTCGACGAGACGCGCTTCACCGCCCAGTGCCGCAAATCCACTGGCACCAACCCACCACATGCCTGGTGTGCCTTGCACCGGTGTGACC
>JACVCD010000017.1 GCA_016742275.1 Gemmatimonadaceae bacterium | reverse complement strand
GCGCAATTGGGCTGACCTTCCCACCTCCCCACCCCACCCGCGTGTCTTCTCGCCTGACCAACGTCCTCCCCTTGGTCGGCGTCTCGGCTGTTTGTGCCGGCGCCCTCGCCTACGTGGCGATCAATCGCGGCGAAACCATCAGTGCCGCCTGGCTGCTGACGGCAGCCATCTGTGTCTACCTGATCGGCTATCGCTTCTACAGCCGGATCATCTCCCACGACATTTTCGCGCTCGACGCCACTCGGGCCACACCGGCCGAACGGCTGGATGACGGTCGCGACTTCGTGCCCACCAACAAGTGGGTGACCTTCGGGCACCACTTTGCCGCCATCGCCGGCCCCGGCCCGCTGGTCGGCCCCACGCTCGCGGCGCAGTTCGGGTTCCTGCCCGGTGCACTGTGGATCGTGGTCGGTGTGGTGCTGGGCGGTGCGGTACAGGACTTCGTGATCCTGTGTGCGTCCATCCGACGTGATGGCAAGTCACTTGGCCAGATGGCCAAGGAAGAAATCGGAACTGTGGCAGGTGCCACCGCGCTCGTCGCGGTGCTTGGCATCATGGTCATTCTGATTTCGGTGCTGGCGCTCATCGTCGTGAACGCGCTGCGCGACAGCCCGTGGGGCGCCGTCACGATTCTCCTGACCGTTCCGATCGCGCTGTTCATGGGGCTCTACATGCGCTATCTGCGCCCCGGTGCCGTGCTCGAGACCACGGCCATCGGCCTGGTGATGCTCGCGCTGTCGCTCTATGCAGGCAAGTGGGTATCGGAGTCCGCCACCTGGGCGCCGGTGTTCACGCTCAGTGGTACGACGCTGGCCTGGTCGATCATGTTGTACGGCTTCGCGGCATCGGTGCTGCCGGTGTGGCTGCTGCTTGCTCCGCGTGACTATCTGTCGGCGTTCGTGAAGATCGGCGTGGTGGCAGCACTCGTCATCGGCATCGTGTGGGTCATGCCGCCACTCGAGATGCCGGCCGTCACCAAGTTCGTGGACGGTACCGGTCCGGTGTTCGCCGGCAAACTGTTCCCGTTCTGCTTCATCACGATTGCCTGCGGCGCCATCTCCGGCTTCCACTCGCTGATCTCGTCGGGTACCACGCCCAAGATCATTCGTCGTGAGCCAGACGCGCGTCTCATTGGCTACGGCAGCATGCTGACCGAGTCGCTGGTGGCCATCATGGCACTCGTGGCCGCCTGCGTGCTGACGCCGGGCATCTACTTCGCCATCAATTCGCCGGTCTCGGTGATTGGTGCGACCGCCGCGAGCGCAGCCGACACGATCAACAGTTGGGCACTCTTCAAGCCCATCACGGCGGCCGAGCTGGAACTGTTGGCGCAGCAAGTCGGTGAGCACTCGCTGTTGTCGCGTACAGGTGGTGCACCCAGCCTCGCGGTTGGCATGGCTCACCTGTTCTCGAAGGTGTTGGGCGGCGACGGTGCGATGGCGCTCTGGTACCACTTCGCCATCATGTTCGAAGCGTTGTTCATCCTCACGACGCTCGATGCCGGCACCCGCGTTGGTCGCTTCATGCTGCAGGACCTGCTGGGCAACGTGTACAAGCCGCTTGGTCGTGTGTCGTGGTATCCGGCGGTGCTCTTCACGAGTGCCATCTTCGTGGCCATGTGGGGTTACTTCCTGTACCAGGGTGTGACTGACCCTCTCGGCGGCATCAACTCGCTCTGGCCGCTGTTCGGTATCTCCAATCAGCTGCTGGCCACGGTAGCTCTGTGCGTGGGCACGACCATCATCTTCAAGATGGGCAAGGGCAAGTACTCGTTCGTGACCATCCTGCCGCTCACTTGGCTGGTGATTGTCACGTCCACGGCCGGTCTGACGAAGATCTTCAGCAGCGACCCCAAGCTCGGCTTCCTGTCGCATGCCGCACTGCTCAAGGAGCAGATCGCGAGCAATACGTTGCCGGCCAACATCAAGTCGGTGGAAGCGGCGCAGCGTATGATCTTCAACGACAACCTCGATGCAGGTATCGCTGCCTTCTTCCTCATCGCGGTGGTGGTGATTCTGGCGGCATCGATCAAGGAGTGGCTGGCCGTGGTGAACGGCACCAAGCTGCCTGAGTCGAGCGAAGTCCCCTATACGCGGACCAAGCTCGTCGACGCCTGATTCACTGCTTCAGGTGACGTTTTGACCGCCGCCAGCGCCCTCTGCGCTGGCGGCGGTTCTCGTTCCGGGGTATCGTCCGATACGGGCATTTTCGCCCCTCCTGCCGATCCGACCGTGCCTATCGCCACTCAGGAATTCTCCCCCATGCGTCGCATCTCCATGCGGTTGTCACGTGTGGCGGCGCTGGTGCGCAAACTCATTGGCGTCCCGGACTACGATCGCTACCTGGTGCACATGCACGAGCGCTATCCGGGGTGCACGCCCATCGATCGCGAGACTTTCGAGAAGGACCGCCTCGCAGCCCGCTATCGCACGGCCGGCAACCGCTGCTGCTAATCGTCGACCCGGACGCCACGACACACGCGTTCATCTGCTGTTGATATTCGACATGGCACACTGTGCGGCTTGTTGCACCGCCCACCTGCCCTCTCCCCCACAATCCGTATCGATGCTTACTCGATCACTCGGCCGAGCCGCGCTGGCGTCAACCACGGCGTGTGCCGCACTGTATGCGGCGCCCATGCTGCTCAGCGCACAGACTGCGCCGGCTGCCAATGCCACCACGTTCGATTTTTCGATTGCCAACATGATGCGCGGGCCCGAGCACTACGGGCGCGAACCGCAGAACGTGCGTTGGCATGCCGACGGCCAGTGGCTGTACTTCCAGTGGACGCCTGCGGGTAGTGTGTGGAATGCGCAGAGCCGTCCCTATCGCGTGCGTGCGGTTGCCGGGTCTGCGCCGGAAGTGGTGACGGATGCGCATATGGATTCCGTGGCCCCGTTGCTGGCCGATGGCATTTTGTCGCCTGATCGTCGTACAAGCCTCGTGAACAGCGGGGGTGACTTGTATCTGGTGGATGTCCGTCGTGCGACCGCACGTGCGCTCACAAGCACCGTGGTCGCGGAAACCAACGCGCGTTGGTCTGCCGACGGTTCACGCGTGCTGTTCGTTCGTGATGGCAACGCGTTTTCCATCGAGTTGGCTACGGGCGCGACCACGCAGCTCACCGATATCCGCAATGGACCTGCGCCACGTGATTCGGCGCGTGCTACGGGACAGCGCGGTGCACTGGAGCGTCAGCAGCGCGAACTGCTTGATGTGATTCGTGACCGGGCGCGTGAAGACTCGCTGCAGCGTATCGACCGTGATGCGGCGCGTACGCGTCGTATGCCGATCGTGTATTTGCCGGCCGGTGAACGACTGGTTGGCGTGAATGTGTCACCGTCGCTTCGGACCGCCATTGTGCTCACTGCCAGCGGTGCTGGTGGTGGGTTTGGCGGCGGAGGTGGTGGCTTCGGTGGCGGCGGTGGTGGTGCCGGCGGTGGAGCCGGTCAGGCACGAAACACGATCGTGCCCAACTACGTTACGGGTAGCGGTTATACCGAGGACATCCCGAGCCGCTCCAAGGTTGGTGATGCCACGGGCCGTTCACGTGCGTGGCGCCTCATTCTGGCCACGGGTGTGCTGCAGCCTCTGCACGTGATCAATGGCGACAGCAGTCGCGTGTCGTCGCAGGTGCGTTTTGTGGATTGGTCGGCCGATGGCAGCGCGGCCATGCTCGCGGGCTTTACGCCGGACTTCAAGTGGCGCTATCTGTCCACGGTGGCCGATACCGGCCGCGTGAAGATCGTGGAAGCGCTGAATGACACGGCGTGGGTTGGTGGCCCGTGCGGCGGATGCATGGGTTGGCTGCCCAATGGTCAGGTGTGGTTTGCCAGCGAAGCCAGTGGGTACGCACACCTCTACCGCGCCGATCGCGATGGTGCCAACAAGGTCACCATGACCAGCGGTTCGTGGGAAGTTGAGCGCGCCGAGATTCAGCCGGATGGCGCGACGTTCCTGCTGCACACCAGTGAAGAGTCACCGTTTGTGCGTCATGCGTATCGCATGCCCGTGTTGGGTGGTGCGCGCACGAAGCTGACACGCGAGCATGGTGGTCACAGCATTGTGCCGAGCCCGGATGGACTGCGTTTCGCCGATGTGTACTCCACGTCGAACATGCCGCCGGAGTTGTATGTGGCGCGCGGCGATGGGACGCAGTCATCGCGTCTGACAACGTCGACTTCGGTGGCGTTCCGCTCGCGCAACTGGATCAAGCCGGAGATCGTGAAGATTCCCGCCAGCGATGGCATCCAGGTGCCGGCGCGCATCTACAAGCCTCAGGACATGGGCGTGCAGCCGAATGGCGCGGCGGTGATCTTCGTGCACGGTGCCGGCTATCTGCACAACGTGCATGATTTCTGGAGCAGCTACGCGCGTGAGTACATGTTCAATCAGTTGCTGGCGAGCAAGGGTTATGTGGTGCTCGACATCGACTACCGTGCCAGTGCAGGCTATGGACGCGATTGGCGCACGGCGATCTATCGCTGGATGGGCGGCCGCGATTTGCAGGACCATGTGGACGCATCGGCCTGGCTCAAGAAGACGTACAACATCGATCCGGAGCGCGTGGGCCTTTATGGCGGCAGCTACGGTGGCTTTATGACACTCATGGCGCTGTTTACGGCACCCAAGTCATTTGGTGCCGGCGCCGCGCTGCGCAGCGTGACGGACTGGGCGCACTATAACAACGGCTACACCGGCAACATCCTCAACTATCCGCAGAACGACACATTGGCCTATCGCCGGTCGTCGCCGATCTTCTTTGCTGAAGGGCTGGAAGATCCTCTGCTGATGGCGCACGGCATGGTGGATACCAACGTGCACTTCCAGGATATCGTGCGCTTGTCGCAGCGTCTCATCGAACTAGGCAAGACCGGCTGGGAACTGGCCGTGTATCCGGTGGAAGACCATGGATTCACGCGTCCGGACTCATGGACGGATGAATACCGCCGCATCTTCGAGTTGTTTGAGCGCTCGATTGGCCAGCCCTCGCGCTCCGGCGCTTCCGGGCGATGATCTTCCGCGCTGGGCGCAGCTCGGCTGATGTCGCACTTCTCGATTTCTGGCGTAGCCATTGGCGAAGCCAGCAGTCGTGGGTGTTGGATCAGCAGCTGCGCCTGGCGCGAGTGGCGGCACCGACTGGCCAGGAGCAGGCGCGTGCCTCGCTGCTGGCCAGCATGTTATGTGAGGCGGGCGCTTCACCTGCTTCGATTTTGCGGGATGCGGTAGGCAACGTTTCGCTTCGTGTTTCGCCTTTGAATCGAGGCGCACAGTCGGCGCCATCATTGGTGTGCATGGCGCATCTCGACACGGTGTTTGATGCGAACATCGCGCTCGATCCCATCGTCGATGGCCCGATTGTTCGGTGTCCTGGTATTGGTGACAATGGCCGGGGACTGGCAGCACTGCTGGTGCTCGCGCACACCCTGCACCGCCCCGATGTCGCGGCGCGTCTCACCCGACCCGTGCATCTGGTGGCAACAGTTGGTGAAGAAGGTGAGGGGAATTTGCGTGGCGCGCGGGCGTGGTTTGATGCGCGGTCAGTGCACGGTGATGAACCCGGAATGGCCATTGCCATCGATGGCCCTGGTGATTCCAGCATCGTGCATCATGGCGTGGGTAGCACACGGTTACGTGTGATGCTACGTGGCCCCGGTGGTCACAGCTGGATTCAGGCTGGTGCACCTAATCCCATTCACGCCCTGGGTGCGTTTATTACCCGCGCGTGTGCGCAGAGTGAGCCAGTCTCACGTGCGCTCGTGGTGACCGTGACGCGCATGCATGGCGGCGAAACACTCACCAGCGTGCCGCAAGAAGCGTGGGTGGATCTTGATGTGCGTTCGACCGATGCGCATCGTCTCGAGCGTACGCGACACGCTCTTGTACAGTTGGCGCATGTGGCTGCATCAGAGGCTGGTGCGGGTGGCTGCCCACTCGATGTGCACATTGTATCACTTGGCGAACGACCGGCGGGAATGCTCGACGCTGAGCACTCGCTGGTACGCGCGGCCGTTCAGGCAACAGAAGCAGTGGGCTGCACTCCTCAGTCGGCCATGGCGTCGACAGATGCCAACGTCCCACTCGCCCGCGGAATACCGGCCATTGCCATTGGTGCTGGTGGGCGTGGTGGTGGAGCGCACACCGTCGATGAGTGGTATGACGACACCACCGGTGCGGTGGGGATGGAGCGGGTGGTGAGGTTGGTGCTGGAGCTAGTGGCCTAGCTGCTTGCTGCACCGGGAGGGAGCAGTGTAACCTGGCTGCGCCACAGTCATCTTCGCGCAGGTGCCAACCCGGCCGACCTGTGCACGAACATGACTGCGTCCTGAATACATGGAGCCCGCACTCCTTACCACGTCAATCGGTTGCCGAGCGCTTCGTTAATTGCGAATTCACGTCGACCTTCGTGCCAGATGGCAGTTGTAGCGTTGACGTTTGTGCGACTTTCTTGACAATGGCGAGAGGATCCTTCTCAACGAGGCTCCGCTCGCTGCAACTTCCCACCGCAAGTACGACGCCGCTGGCGTTCAGCAGCGCAAATCCCCCGCACGGATCGGTGGTACAATCATCGCGAGTTGCCTTACAGTTGGTGCGGTTGCGGTCCCCGCCGCCAACACAGGCGTGACCGTTCGGTATGCCATTCACGTAGTGCGTTCCGCAGAGATCATCGCAGCCATTGCCGCCGGTTCCAGGAAGTTCCTGGGCTTCAAGATTGGCGGCACCAGAAAGAAGCGCGACCGCAAGTCCGATTGCGAGATTGGAAAACTTCGTTGCTTGCACCCCATGGTGTTGATGTTTGTTGATGGGAATACCTTCCTGCCTTCCACTGCAACGAGTGCGGGCTCGTCGTCAAGTTCCGTGAGTGCCACAAGTTCACAGGTTTTTGGATTCCAGCTGCTCGGTGATAGTCCTTGAGGCAAGGAGACCGGAACGGTTGAATCGCCAGGTGAGTGTAACCACCACCGCAGAGTGCCCCGGTCCGAGACTCCAGAAAGCACCAACCCATTGGACAGCGGTACAGCACGGACCGGAAATCTGATTTCTGCGGCGCGAGAGGATATGCGCTCGCGCCCCTCATCGTTTGTCTCAATCCGTACGATTGAATCCACCACCGCCGCGATAGCAATCGGAGGTGGCAGTGTTCGCACCAGTTGGCCGTCGACTCCATACTCAAGCAACTGGTATGGGCCCTTCCGGACGTACAGCAAGGTATTTCTTGCGGTACGGGCGAGCGTACCGGTGCCAGACATACTCAACTTGGTTCGATCCACTGCAAAGGCGACATCACCAAAGGAACGCTTGTGTACGCCCATACCGTCAAAAACGTGGATTGCGTGGTTCTCGTGTCCCGCATGTCTTGTGGTCCCAAGTACAGCCAGCAGGGAGTCGCCAATCGCCACGATGTCATCGACAACCGTGAGAGCGAGTGAGAGGCGAACTCGACGTATGAACTTCCCCGACCGAGAGAATACGGAGACGTCACGGACACTGTAGTCGTAGACCCAGACAGTTCCTTCACCGATGGCTACGCGATATGGTCGCAGAACATCACCGGGTCCACTGCCCTTCGCGGTTAACGACCACTTCTGCTTGCCATCAGGCGCGACATAGTGCACCGCAGGCCCTGACATATCGGCTACTACGGCTGCCCCATCGCTCGCCATGTCTGCAGCAACTGGCATTGCCAAAACCACGTTGGGCGCCAATCGTCGCATTGTTTGCGCCACCGCAAGCGAACATGGAAAGGCCAAAGCAGCAAGAAAGGCCAGACCGGCGACATAGTATTTCATCGACTCTCCGCGCAATGAGCGATTGGCACTGGGGGAAGAGGCGTTGCCAATCCACACGCACAAAATCTTCCCATAGTGGCACAAGACTGAGAACAAGAACCAACTTTGGGCAGAGTACCCCCCCACGGAATCTGTCAATGCCCCTGTGAGTTCGTATTCCGTCAAAACACCTCAAACGCCGGCACGCTGGGCGACGTAACGAAAAACTGTGAACGCGCACCGCTATTGGGATGCGCCCGCTGATACTTTTCGCGCCAGCGGGCAATGAAGCGTGACGTCTCCGCTTCCGGAACCAATGCCCACACGCTGCCGCCGAAGCCCGCACCAAATGCGCTGGAGGCCACCGCACCGAGCTCACGTGCATAGCGCTGCAGGTGCACCGTTTCAGCGACTTGATTCTCGAGTGCGCGTTCTGCGCCTGCCTGCGACTGATCAACCAAACGCCCGAATGCTTCGAGATCGTTTGCAGCAAGCGCACGTGTAGCACCCGGCACAAACGCGTACGTTTCGTCGAAGAACTGCTCGAGGCGCGACACCAGGTGGCGTTCCGGGAATTCACGCGTCGCACCCTGAATGGCCGCATGCTCCAATGGTGCTGGAACCTCCGGTGGCACGCGCATGCCTGCCGCCGCTTCAAATGCTTCGCGCAACACGCGCGCTGGCGGTGTGCCGGACGGCCGCACAGCATTCCAGCTCGCCACCAGATGCTGTGCTGTGCGTGAGGCACGATTGTAGCGATCGCGCGCTGCGCCCGTTTTGGCCGCTACGACTCCACTCACACCAATGACAAAGCGCAGACCGGATGGCAATACGACCTGGTCCTCCTGGGTGACAGGCGCCCACGAAAAGACACGCAACGCTCCGGGTGCACTACACAGAATGGCCGTCTGATCCTGCGCGCCGCCCATGGTGCCAACACCACGTTCACCACCCAGCGTGCCAAAATCGTGTCCATTCTCGATGGCGCCGATATAGCCCGCGAGCGCTTCCCGGCTCACGATGTTGCGCTGCCACGCTTCAGTCGACTCGAGGTCACCCAGCGCAGCCAATGCCAACGTCAAACCCACGGTGAGCGCGCTCGAGCTCGAGACACCTGCGGCCGACGGCAGATTACTGGCGATGGCCATGTCAAGACCACGCACCTGCTCACCGAAGTTGCGCAGAAGTCGCGTGGCTACCGTGCGCGGATAGATCGCCCAGGGAACTGACACACGCGATGCGCCGTCGAGGGCGAGTGCGACGGCCTCGCCGCGGCGAGCATCACGAAGAATCAGCTGTCGATCGTCTCTCACACGCGCGACGAGTACCAACCCTCGCTCCACCGTACATAGCAACGACCTTCCACCGGCATAGTCCACGTGCTTGCCGAGAACTTCGATACGTCCTGGCGCCACCCACTGTCGGCGCTCTGAAGACGGAACACCCGCTTCATCGAGCGATCGATGAGCCTCGGCCAGCAGTGTGGCATAGGCCGCGCGCGTCGATTCGTCGAGTGCGGCCTGCTCGAGCGACGACGCCAACAGTACGGCGTCGTTCACAGGGCTGGTGTGATTGAAGACAGACGATTCTGCACAGCCGCCACATCAGTGCGGTGTGACAGGTCCAGCACGGAAGCGGCCAGCGGGAATGCACGAACGCGCACACCCTCCCGCACGGCAAGGGCCACCGCTTCGGGCAACTCGAACTCTCCACGAGTCGAGCGCGGAACACGCGCACAGGCATCAACGAGCGCCGGGGTGATGGCCCAGACGTTCATGCCCACCCACCTGGCACGCGGGTCATCGAGCGACAGCGAGTCGCCGGGTTTTTCAATGATGCCCCGCAATGTGCTGTCCGAATCGACGTCGAGAACCGCAAATGCCCGTACCCGTTCCGGATCGATATTTCCGTCTGCGACCAACGCTTCACGATCGAACGCTACCGTTCCCGCTTCATCCTGTTCGGCGAGCAGACGATACGCGTCCACCGGATAGTAGTTGTCGGCGTTGAGTACAAGGAACGGTTCATGCCCCACGACTTCGGCAGCCACGCATACGGCGTTGGCAGTGCCGATAGGCTCGGGTTGCACGGCAAAGCGAATGCGCACACGCTTCGGTTCTACGGCGTGTGTGAAGTGTTCACGAATGATGTCATGCGTTGGACCGATGACGAGCACCACCTGCGTGATGCCCGCGTCGGCCAATGCACTGATCACATACTCGAGGAACGGCCTGCCAAAGGGCATCATGCCTTTGACACCCGATGCCGCCACCGCCGCCTGCTCTGCGTCGAGCGTGGCTTCCGCCGCCGCCCGACGCATGCGACTCCCTTGTCCCGCCGCCAGTATGACGGCCGTGCGGATGCTCAACGAAGACTCACGGAGTCGTCGCGGGTCCCTGAGGTGCCGCGGACGTCTTCCACGCACCGCGCGTGAAGTCCGGGAACTTGATCGGCGCACTGCCCTTCCGAATGGATTGCTCGCACAACGCATACGGCACGCTCCACGCCGCGGCGTCATACACATCAAAGTCCGGCGCCTGTCCTTCGCGCATGCACTGCACCAGGCGGTAGGCCATGATGAAGTCCATGCCGCCGTGGCCACCGACTTTTCGTGCAATCTCACCAACGGATGTCCACAGAGGGTGCTCGTACTTTCCCTTCAGGTCCGCCAATGGCGTCCAACGCTCGCCACCTGGTGTTCCTTCGATGTAGACCCGAGGTGGACGATCATTGAAGATGGCCTTGGTCCCCTGAAGGTTGTTGAGCCGCGAATAGGGCCTCGGGTTCACAACATCGTGCTGCAGGAGAATTGTACGCCCCTTGGCTGTTTTGATCAGCGATGAGTTCATATCGCCGGCCTTGTAGGTCTCACGCCACTTGGGACTGTCCTTGGGTTCGTGTTCTTCACGCCACTCAGTCAATCCGGCCTCACGTGAAGACATACTGACGACGAACTCGAACTTATCTCCGCGGTGGATGCCCAGATACTGCGCGACAGGTCCGAGACCGTGCGTAGGATAAAGGTTGGTGTCGCGCTCCATATGCGGAAAGCGACGCCACAATCCTTCGTCCTTGTTCTCGAAAAGAATCTTGCGAAGATCGTGCAGGTACGCGGCTTCAGCGTGCAGCAGCGTACCGAACACACCTTCACGCACCATACGCAGCACTGTCAGTTCACTGCTGTCGTAGCAGCAGTTCTCCATCATGAGACAATGCCGCTTGGTCTTCTCCGATGTCTCCACCAGCTCCCACGCTTCATCCGTGGTAAGCGCAATGGGCACTTCACTGCCACAATGCTTGCCCGCCTTCATGGCTGCCAGCATAACGGGCGTATGCCAGTGCCACGGCGTGGCGGTATACACGAAGTCGATGTCGTTCTGCTGCACGAGACGCTGAAAATCGCGCTCGCCATTTGTGTACACCTGCGGTGCCTTGCGACCCGCTTTGGTGATCATGTCCACCGCGAGCTGCGCCTTTTCTGGCGCAATATCCGCGATCGCCGTGATCTCCACGCCTTCAATGGCGAGCAATTCGCGCAACACGGATCGGCCGCGCAAACCGGTACCCACGATGGCCATGCGCACGGTGCCGTGTTTCTCAAATGGCACACCCAACATGCTGCCGTTTCCGGCAGGCAGTGGTGCGAACAAATCGACGCGCCAATCCGGAGTACTGGCCAGCACCTGAACCGGCGAAGCCGCCAAGGCCGCAGCCGCCGTTGCTGCACCAGTCAGCCATTCACGTCGCGAGATACCGTCACCGTGCGCCATGCTTACTTGCCTCCGCGAATCTCGGAATGATCACCAACGGTCATGCTGCCATGCACACCATCGACCACCACCTGGTCGCCAAGAAACGCATGATGCAGCGTGGCATTGGTGATGGTGACCTTGTCACCAGCTACCGTATGGCTGACGGTGGCGTGTCGCACTGTGCTGCCAGCGCCGAGTGACACATTGGGACCCACCGTCGCATGTTCGATGGTGCAGCCGTCTTCGATGTACACGGGCTCCACAATCGTCGCACCTTCCCCAAGTTGGGCCGGCTTCCGCGCGCGTCCCTTCTCGAGCATCACGCGATTGGTATCGAGCAGCGTTTCGAGCTGGCCGGCATCGTACCAGCCTTCCACATCCACAACTTTGATCTTCGCACCCTTGTCGATCATGTACTGGAAGGCGTCGGTGAGATACCACTCGCCCTTGTTCGGCGCCGTGGTCAGCACATGGTCGATGCCTTCCATCAGCAACTTCCAGTTGCGGATGTAGTAGAGACCGATGTTTGCACGCTTGGAGATCGGCGTGTTGGGCTTCTCCACGATGCGTGTCATGTGACCATTCTCGTCGGTGACCACCACGCCGAAGCGCTGATAGTCCTCGACTTCCTTGGTCCAGATGATGCCGTCATCGGTGGAATCCTTGATGACGCTCAAATCGGCATCAAAGATCGTATCGACGAAGATGATGAGCACCGGTGCATCGATGTGCGCACGCGCCTTGGCTACGGCGCCAGCGGTGCCATCCTGCACTTCCTGTTCGATGAACACACTCGGGATGTCGTATGCCTTCCGCGCATACGCTTCCACCTTCTCCTTAAGGTGCCCGGTGATGTACACGACCTGCTCGACGTTGCCGAGCTTCTGCACATCGTCCATCACGTAGCTCATCACCGGACGGCCGGCCACCTTGAGCATGGGCTTTGGCACCACATGCGTGTGCGGACGAAGGCGCGTGCCTTTACCGGCGAGGGGAATGATGACCTTCATTGCGTCCAGGATCCTGTGTTGGGGTGCTGGGATGGATGACCACATAATGCAGATCGGCGACGCTCACGGGGAGGGGCGTCGCCGATTGCGATTCCACCGAGATATCTCGGTACTGAATACACCTCACATACACTTCAGGGCGCGTTAGTGCCTTCGCGTCCGTAGCGATCCTTGAGGCGCACGACATCATCGAGCTCCGGTGTGCTGGCCTCCAGCACATCGCAATCGGTGATGGCTTCCATGTAGTGAATGGTGCCCGGCGTAATGCGGAATGACTGGCCGGTAGTCAGTGCCTGATCGCGCAATTCGCTGTCACCCGGCAACTGCACCCAATACTTCATATCGCCACGCAGCAGATAGACCGTTTCGTCCTTACGCTCGTGGTACTGCACGGACAGCGCCTGGCCGGCCTTGATGTGCAGGATCTTGCCGACATAACGATCGGTGTGTGCCCAGATCGTTTCATGTCCCCACGGCTTCTCCACGTGCCGTACGTCCACGCGTCCACTCATGTGAATTCCTCGTCGAATTGTCGAGCGTTTGTCCAACTGCTGAAGCGATGGAGGCACATGCTCCGGTAAACAAAACGCCGACCACAAGGGCCGGCGCATGTGTCGAACTCACAACTCCGCGGGAACCGCGGGTGTCACCGCTGGAATACGCTCACGCACTCACGCGCGAACGGTACCCATACGGCGACGGAGCAGCGCGAGCTTGCGACGCACCGACCCGTCCATGACGGTATCGCCGATGCGCACGACGACGCCGCCCAGAATGGACGGATCAACCGTCACATGGGGCACAACTTTCTTGCCCACCACCGCCGAGAGGCGCTGGCCGATCATGTTGGTCTCCGCTTCGGCCGTCTCACGGGCCACAGTCACCTTGGCGTGCACGATCCCCTCGGACGCATCGAGGAGGGTGTCGTACTCGTCGGCGATGACCGGTACCAGCATCTGGCGGCGGTTCTTCACGAGCTGCTGCAGGAAACGCAGGAACAGGCGCGGCACACGATCGCCGAGGGCCTTGGTCAGCACGGCCGACTTGGCGTCGCCCGAGATGCGCGGCGACTCGAGGAATCGTGCCAGCGTCAGATCAGTGCGAATGGCCGTCGCGACCTGGCGGAGCATGGTGCCCCAGCCAGCTGCATCATCGGCCTTGCGGGCCAGTACGAGCAGCGCTTCCGCGTAATTGCGGGCGACGGACTCGCCCTGCACGCCGGCCGGCATCAGTGCGCCGCCTTCTTGTCGAGCGACGCGAGGAAGCTCTCGACAATCTTGCGGTTGTTATCAGAATCGAGATTCTGCTCGATCACGCGCGAAGCGCCGGCGATCGCGAGATCGATGGCTTCCTTGCGGAGATCGGCAATGGCCGCAGCCTTTTCGCCTTCAATGGCGCGGCGGGCCTGCTCGATCATCTCTTCCTGCTGCTGCTTGGTCTGCGCCAGGAGATCGCTGCGCATCTTTTCGGCCGTCTCGCGGCTGGCCGCGATGATGCCCTGCGCTTCGTTGCGCGCGTTCTCGAGCTGCGCACGCTGCTGTGCGAGCAGCGCCTCAGTTTCGGCCCGATCACGCTTGGCGCCTTCGATGGCGTCTTCGAGCGCCTTTTCGCGGGCCTCAACGGCGGCGAACAGCGGCTTGAAGGCGAACTTCGCGAGCACCGAGAACAGGAGCGCGAAGATGATCAGCGTCCAGAACATCAACCCGACCTTGGGGTCGAGCAGATTCACCGGGGCGCCAGCTTCCGACGCAAAGGCCGGCGTGGCGGAAATCAAAAGAGCAGCGGCGACAGAACCAGCGCGCGCGGAAAGAGCAAACATGGATGCGTCCACGAAGAGTGAGTGTGCCCGCGGAGCGCCGCGGCCGGAGTGGGCCGGGCGCTCCGTGAGCGAACAGATCAGAACGTGATCTTGCCCTGGATCTGGAAGCCGATCACGACGCCGAACAGCGCGGCGCCTTCGATCAGGGCGGCCAGGATGAGGGCGGCCGTCTGGATACGACCAGCGGCTTCCGGCTGACGCGCCATGCCTTCGACGGCCGAACCACCGATGCGGCCGATGCCCAGGCCGGCGCCGATCACGGCACCACCGGCAGCGATGCCGGCGCCGATCATCGCGAGACCCTTCGGATCCTGCACCACCGGAGCGGCGGCCTGGAGGAGACCCATGATTTCCATCGTAAAACTCCTGTTTCGTAGTCGTTTGTGTCCTGCGCTCCCGACGGACACTCAGGTCCGCGATTTCCGCCTAGCGGGATGTACCCAGCGGATTTGACCGGTCGCTCGACCGGCTACGCAACGGCTGATGGGGGAGTACCAATCAGTTGTTGCTTGAAACTTTGGTTGTGTACGGCGAACAACAGTTTCGAGTTTTCAGGGAACAGTCGCGAGTAGGAGTTAACTCAGACTGAAGACTGTGCACTGATCACTGAGAACTGTGTGTTGAAGCTTCCTAGTGATGCGCCTCGCGAATCTGCCCGATGAACACACTGGCGAGCAGCGTGAAGATGAAGGCCTGCAGAAACGCGACGAACAATTCGAGCATGCTGATGGCCGTGGCCATGAGCACCGGCACCGGTGCGATGGCCCAGCTCTGGAACGTGAACACAAGACCGATCAGCGCGAGCAGCACGATGTGACCCGCCGTCATGTTAGCGAAGAGACGCACGGCGAGCGCAAACGGCTTGGACAGCTTGCCCACCATTTCGACCGGCGACATCACCACGAACATGACGATGCGCATGACGAGCGGCAGGTCCTTGTTCCAGTAGAAAATCGTGCTGAGGTACCCAATGCCATTGGCACGGATACCGGCGATTTCCACCACGATGGCGGTGATGATGGCGAGTGTGGCCGTGACTGAGATGTTGCCGGTCGCCGTAGCGCCCCAGGGCAGCATGCCCAGCAGATTCATCACGAGGATGAAGAAGAACATCGTCAGCGCAAACGGCACAAAGCCTTCTCCGTGGTGACCGACGTTCGGCAACACCACTTCATTGCGCAGGTAGAGCGCCATGGCTTCGATGGCGCCCGCAAAGCCCTTCGAGCGGCCATGCTGCTGATGCTGACGGCGCGAAACATTTGCCGCCGTGATCAACACGATAGCCACGATCAGGGCAGCCAAGGCCATGAACACGACGTGCTTGGTGGGCGAGATATCCACCTCGTAACCGCCGATGTTGATCGGCGCCAACTGCGGCAGTTCGAACTCCCTGGCCAGGTGTGAATTGAACCAGGGATATTCGATATGACGGCCGTCAGTAATGTGCGGCGTGATGATGTCGACGGGGCCTTCAGCCGCCGGCGCATGCGCAGCCTGCGTCGCATGTGCATCAGCCGCAGGAGCCGCGTGGTCCTGTGCGGACAGCGTCATCGGCGCAACAGCGAGCAGCGTTGCGCAGGCAATCTTGGACAGCGAACGGATCATCGACAGCATCCGGAGTGTAGTCGTCAGTTCAGGAACAGCGGTTCGACGAGTGTCGAGACGAAGTAGAACACCACCAGCGACAGCAACGCGGGGCCAGCAACCAACCCCAGCGCCTTGATACCGAGAAACGCCCAGAAGGCGACGGACGCGAAGCGCAGCAGCACGCCGAGTCCCCAACCAGCAATCACCTGCTGCCGCGCCACGAGGCGCGCGATGGCAAAGGTGAATGCCTGCACTACCACTGCGAGCCACGCACTCGCCTGAATGGCACGTGCCGCATCTGCGCTGGTCCAGATGAACCGCTGCATGATGACCGCTAGCACCAATACGATGACGACCTGCGCACCCATGAAACCGGCGAGCGACTTGAGCATTCCGCCGGACGTGTGTGGTGTCGATTGACTGTTCGTTGTCATCACGACTCCGACGACTCCTCGTCCGTGTCCCGTGTTGCCGACGCCATGAGTCGTCGATAACCCGAGTAGAAAGCTCCGCCTCCACCGAGAAACACACCACTTAACAGAAAGAGTGGTGCTGTGTCGAATCGGCGATCGAGCCAGTTGCCGACGTACACGAAGATCAGGATGGCGACACAGAACTGCATGCCAAGCCCAGCCAGCGCCCAGGGTGACACCTCCCCAGGTGGTTTGGAATCACGCGACGAAAGCGTGGGCTTTTTTACCATTCGGGGGCGGAAGCTAGGCGCTTGTGAAATTTTTCGCAAGCGAACTTTTTGACCGAAACCGAACATACGCCGGCACATGTTCAACATCAGCGAAACGGCCATGCCACCATCACTTAGCGAGCCGTTGGATTGCAATTTTCATCTTGACAGCGGGATGACCCGTTGATAACGTGGCGACGTAGCGAAATGTGACTCTCGATCGTCCAACCACATGCCGGCATTGTGGATGGCGTCCGGCGACTGATCGCCCACCTTCACCACTCGTCCCTGATGCTTTCGCGCATCACTGTTCCACTGCTGGCAGCTGCAGGGCTCGTCTTTGCCTGCGGTCCGCGCACGCCCAATCCGGTCGCCAGCGCGCGTCCGAAATCGGGAACGGAACAGGGAGTGGTTTCGCACGTCATGGTCGACACGGCCCGTGGCACGGTGCGATTTGCGATTGCCGTCACCAACGAAACGCCGCGTCGCGTCGAGCTCACCTTCCCCGACGGCCACACGCATGACTTTGCCGTCGTCGACAGCGCCGGTACCGAAGTGTGGCGCTGGAGCACGGGCCGGCTGTTTACACAAGCCATACAGAACCGCCTGCTCGACGCGCACGACTCCACCGTCTATGATGAACGGTGGACTCCGCCCTCACCGGGGCGGTACACCCTGGTGGCGCAGCTCCACAGCAGCAACCATCCGGTGCAGCAACGCGTGGACTTCACACTGCGCTGACTGCCCCAGTTGGCGCTGAACGCGCTCTCGCGCTGTTCATCCTGCAACGGACGCCCCTCGGCGTCCGTTAGTGTTTCCGGAGCCACCATGGCACCATTATGTCGTGGTACGATCCGCTCCGGACCTCGCCCTCCGTCCCTCACCCTTCCGACGTGACCACGTCCCCCGACGCGAACGACCTCGCCTTGCTCGAGCGGCTGGCCGGTGCCCGCACCGAACTGTCGCGCCAGATTGCGCAACGCATCGTGGGGCAGGCCCACGTTGTCGATGATCTGGTCACCGCACTGCTTGCCGGTGGCCATGCCGTGCTGGTTGGTGTGCCTGGTCTCGCCAAGACACTGCTCGTGCAGACAGTGTCGCAGGCGCTCGATCTGTCCTTCTCGCGTGTGCAGTTCACGCCCGACCTCATGCCCAGCGACATCACGGGCACGGAGCTCATGGAAGAAGAACCCGGTACCGGCAAGCGGGCGTTCCGCTTTGCACCTGGTCCGGTGTTCGGCAACATGGTGCTTGCCGACGAAATCAATCGAGCCCCACCGAAGACCCAGGCCGCGTTGCTGCAGGCCATGCAGGAGCGCACGGTGACGGTGGCGGGTCGCACCTACGAATTGCCGCGCCCCTTCTTCGTGCTGGCCACGCAGAACCCGGTCGAACAGGAAGGCACGTATCCGTTGCCGGAAGCGCAGCTCGACCGCTTCATGTTCGAACTCAACATCGGCTATCCCACACGCGAGGAGGAGGAGCAGATCGTGCTCTCCACCACGGGTGATACGCAAGGCACGATCAAGCCGGTGCTTGGCGGCGAAGAGTTGCTGCAGCTGCAGCGTCTCGTGCGCCGTTTGCCGGCGCCGCCGAGTCTCGTGTCGTATGCCGTGAAGCTGGTGCGCAGCACGCGTCCGGACGATGTGGAGGCCACGGCCAAGGTGAAGAAGTACGTGAGCTGGGGTGCCGGCCCACGTGCCTCACAGTACCTGGTGCTGGGCGCCAAGGCCCGTGCGGCCATGGATGGTCGTGCGATGCCCGATCTGGACGATGTGCGCAGTGTGGCGCAGGCCGTGTTGCGTCACCGCATGGTGCTCAACTTCCAGGCGGAAGCGGACGGTGTGCCGGCTTCGTCTCTCATTGAGTTCCCAGCGGCCTGAAGCGACCTGAGCAGCGATTCCCAAATTGGGACAAGATCGATGACGGCGGCACCAAGACTGGTGTCGCCGTTTTTCTTTCTCTCAGAGGAGCAATGGTGCCCGGACGAGTTTGGCGTAGAATTGACGAAGTGATGACATGTGAATGACGAATGCGGGGAGGTTGCGGGCGTTGGCTGCCTGGTTGGGAATCCCCTCCCACTTCGAATCGTGGAGCATGTCATGGCTCGTTCGCGTTCCCGTCGCCGATCCTCCGTGCCCATTGATCCGTTCCGCCAACGCTTATCCAAGCGTGCGGCCCGTCAGCCAGATCCCAGCACTGCCCCCTGCGTCCGCGTGCAAACACTCGGCGCAGCGCGCGTGGTGTTTGGCACACACACCATCAGCATCACATCGGGATTGCAGTTGTCGCTCATGGTGCGATTGCTGTACTCGACTGGTTTCAGTGTCAGCCGCGAAGAGTTGCTGCGTGAACTCTGGCCGGATCAATCTGATCTCAGGCAGCGCGGCAATCTGCGTCAACTGCTGTACAAGTTGCGCACCATGGGATTGCGCGTTGCGTTGGTTGATGATCATGTGCGACTCGATCGAGACCAGGTCGAACCGATGTTCTGCCTCGAACGCTCCGTCGAATTGTTTGATCGTGATGTGACTCGTGGCGACGAACCATTCGGTACGTTCCTGCCTGGTCTTGCATCACCGAGTGCCGCTTGGGATGTCTGGATCGATCAGACGCGCGAAGCGGTGCACGCTGATGTGCGGCGAGTATTGGTGACGCAGCTCCGTCGTCGGCGTGAGCGCGGAGACTGGACAGGTGCCGAGGTTTTGTCACGCTGGCTGTTGCAGTTCGATCCGCTGAATGAAGACGCCACATTGACGATCGCCGAGTGCACCATGATGAATGGTGCCAAGTCGGAGGCGGTGGCGATCATCGATCGGTATCTCGAGGAACTGGGGCCGGATGCCGGAGACATTCGTCTGCCGGCGACGCAATTGCGAAAGCGTTTCACGGAGCCATCCGCGCGTCGGCGTCCGTCGTTGGCGGCGACGGAGCGGCATTTCGTCGGACGCGAGAAGGAGATGGCCGAACTGACGATGCAGATGCGTCGCGCGCGCTGGCATGATGGCAGCGCGATTCTGCTGCATGGTCCAGCCGGTATCGGCAAGACACGTCTTTGCACGGAGCTCGGCAAAGTCGCACAGATCGAAGGGTATCGTGAGATCACCATCGAGTGCCGCGAGAGCGAGCAGCACCGGCCACTGGGTGCTGTGCTGGAGGCGTTGCCGGAATTGATGGCGAGTCCTGGTGCGCTGGGGTGTTCGCCGGAGAGTCTGGCGGTGTTGAAGCGGTTGGTGGGGGAGGAGGTGGGCGTTGAGAATCCGGATACTCAGCAATCGCCTGCGAACACCAGCTCCTACAGTGATCCGATTAGAGACGATGCCTCCGATCGTATTCAGCGTGTTCGCGCGCACTCCTTACGGCGCGCAATAGTCGATCTGTTTTCGGCGGTATCAGATGAGCAACCCATCTACTTCGTAGTCGAAGACACGCATTGGATTGATGAGTCCTCATGGGACGCAATTTTCGACGTGCTCCACAGAACTCCGTCACTGCGGGTTTTTGCAATCATCACTTCGCGCTATGCGTCTATCCGGAATCCCAGGCCGGAACAGATCCCTCTGAATCTGATTGCCCGTCGATTGAGCGGATTGGACAATGAAGGTTGCGTAAAACTTGCACGCGCGATCGGAATTGACTTGGCCGCTCCGCTTCCCGCAGAGGTTGAGGGGTGGTTGGTTTCAAGTAGCGAAGGCACACCATTGATGTTACGTGCCCTGGTTGAACATTGGACAGTCACAGGCGATGCGGACGGAGTTCCCCCGTCACTGACTGTACTGCTCGATCAACGCCTTGATCGATTGGCGGCATCGTCAGTAAGGGCACTGCAGACCATTACAATACTCGGACGGTTTGCTTCATTGGACCGAATCCAGCGCGTCCTCAACCTGCCGACGCACGAGATGCTCTTTTGTCTCGAACAGCTTGAAGAGTCAGGTTGCCTAGCAGTTTCAGACGCATCCATGGTGGTATCGCATGACCTCATTCGCCAAGTAGCGGTGAGTCGAATGACCAGTCTAGTCCAAGCGACATTGCGCTCCGCTGTTGCCGAACTTGTGGAGCAAGAGTATCAGGAATCGTTGGATCCGGAGCTTCTTCTTGAGGCGTTCTCGCAACTCTATCATGGGAAGAAGCATGCTGCGCTTGAAGCCTTCCTGTCACGAAACGAGCATGATCTCCTCAACGTTGGTAAGCCTGAGCTAATCCTTCGGGGAGTGAGGAGTATTGCGGAGCGGAGCTCCTCTTCGAGTCTTTCTAAGAAGATACCTCGAATTCTTGGCAGACTCGAATCAGAGAGCGGAAACTTTGCGCAGGCGCTTAGCTCGCTCTCGTCGAGTGTTTCGCTTCCAAGTACAGCGCAGAATCTATCAGAGACGGAACTCGACGAACGCCTCTCTTTCGTCGAATCAGCGTTTCGCTCGGATCCCATTGCGGATCCATCCGAGCTTGGGGGGTTCGCTGGAGCTCTTGCAAAGGCAACCACGGCATCGATGGAATTGCGAATCCGTGCCGCTGATATCGGTTTGGTAATCGCATCAAATACTTGCGACCCGGTTCTCGCTAGAGACTGCTACGAAGGGCTTGGGACAAGCGAGTCTGATTACCTAGCAGACCAGCGACTACAACGTGTTGCCGTGCTCTATCATACCGTATTCGGATCGGTTGACGTCGCATACAAACTTGCGGAGTCGATGTACTTGAGGGGATTGCGAGCGTCTTCGACGACGTCCCGCATTGTGGACTGTGGTCGTGCTGGCTATGTCTTTCGAATGACGGGCCACCCCGAGGAAGCACTCAGATCGCTCACGCTAGCGCAGAGGCTCGCCTTCGAAATTGATCTTCCTCGCCTTGCTGAGTACCCGGTCTGGCAACTTGGCCAAGTCTATCTTGAGCTGGGTGACCAGGCGAATGCAGAAGCATGGACCAATACTCTCCGTGACCTGGCGTCAGAGAATCACGACGAAACGGCGAACAGCTTCATTCACAGTCATCTGTGCCTCTCCGCAATCAGTGTGAGCGACGCAAAGGTCGCCAGAATGCACTTGGACCATTGCAAACGCTCGTTGCCCAGAATTCCGCATTCTCGGTCCGTGGCATACGTAATGGCTCTTGAGCTCTCAACCAATCTATTGGACCCGAAATGGCGGCCCTCTGAGGAGATGCTAGAGGTCGCAACAAGTCGATTCGATAGAACAGCATCGTTTGCTGCCGCCGATTTGTTCGCATCGGCGCTCATCTTCTCCCTGCTGCGCATTGGAGATTCGAAGGCCGCGTCTCAACTACTCGATAGGTACATAGCAAAAATGCGGCGGGAGAAGAGTTCTCCGGCCGCATTCCTTGGTCGCGCTATCTTAGCCCTTGGGGAGGCCTAGGCTACGGCCGGCGTACGCACTCGCTTACGGACGATATCGATAATCTGAGTGAGCGACTGGATGTTACCTGAGTCATTCTTGTCGAAGAGTCGCCCAAAATCAGGTGAGTTCAGCAGCGCATCACAGATATCGGGATCGAACTGAGCTCCACGCCACTTTTTCAGTTCATCGCGAACATCAACTTCGGTAAGAGCTTTACGGTATGGGCGATCCGTCGTCATCGCATCAATTGTGTCTGCAAACATGATGATGCGGGATCCGAGAGGAATATCCTTGCCCTTCAACTGGTCGGGATATCCCGTACCATCCCAATTCTCGTGGTGATGGCGAACCGCTGGCACAATGTCCTGCAGATCCGAGATTTTAGCAACGAGTTCGGCCGACTTGATCGGATGAAGCTCCATAATGGCACGCTCCTCCGGAGTGAGGCGGCCTGGCTTCATCAAGATCGGGGCAAAAATCTCATGGATCTTGCCGACGTCATGAAGAAGAGCGGCAGTGGAGATCCGTTCGATCTCTTTCTGGGGTAAGCCTATGACCTGAGCGATAATTCTCGAAAATCGGCTTACGCGCTGAGAATGACCGGAGGTATACGGATCGCGGAATTCAACGGTTTGCACGAAGAGCTCAAGGAGTTCGCGATTCGTTGTCTCCAGTTGATGCTTTGACTGGTACGTGAACCGTACTCCGAGCACAATCGCACACAGCGCGACAACGCCGCCCGCGCCCCAATCGACGTAAGCGCGCGCACACGCGTACACAACTGGAATCGCGATAACATCGTAGACCAGCCCAGCGGCATTGCCCTTGGACCACGTCTTAACGATGCTCTTTCCTTCTGCCAAGCCAATAGCGGCAGCGACGGCAAATGTGTTCACGAGTAGGAACACAACAACCGCGGCGATGTGCGGCGTGGCATGGAAGCTGCTCGCAACCTGCAGCGAGATTCCACCAAGCGCTTGGTAGACCCATACGCTTACTGCGCTAGCAAGTACAATTTGCGCGACATTGAAAGCACGCTTAATCGCCGATTTCGGCTTGATTATCTCAGCAACGAGCGCTCCAACGCCTACCACAGCGATGGTTAGCCACGACGGATAGAGTACGATCGCGGTGAGGTACGGGATGAAACTCACCTCACCAAATGTGCTTCCCTGAACGCGGTAGTTGAAAATCGCGCCAAGGAAAGCAACCAATGTCAGAGCAAAGGCACCGCCTGCGAGCCCCCAATCGACTGCAGGAGAAGATACAAACGTGCCAACAAGCGCAGCCGCAGCAACGGCAACGATCGCATATACATAGGCGATTACGCTTGTCTTCATACGTAGGAGTTCCCCGCCAACCAAGGCTGTTATCAGCCCCAGGTCTTCAGATCAGCCAACACGAAAGACATCATCGCGTTCACGAGCTGGGCCATGAATTCCATCTGCGTCACCTCCCGTAGGGTCAGTCGCAGGCATTCCGCTCGGAATGTCCGCGCTAGCTCATGGTTGGCTCCGCTCCTGTTACTTGGCCTGCCCGCTCAGCTCCGCTCTCTTCGGTTGACGGGGACGTTGGGGTTGTTCGTCGCTTGGTGACGAAGTGTGTGAGGCTGATCCAGAACGCGTCGTCGCGGTCTTACCGATCGAGATGTACCCAGCGGTTGGTCGCGTCGAGCACTGCCAGTACTGCACTCGTTTCCGCGCTCTCCCGCACTTCACAGCTACCCGTCAGTGCGACCGGCTCGCGACCCACACGCGCCGCCACACTCACGAAGATGAACTCACGATCAAATGCTTCGATGAGCTTCGAACCCTCCAGCGCCAAGCTGCGCTCACCGCCCGGAGTGGCCTTCATCGCCGCAATGATCGCCTGCAACGTGGCCCGCGCTGCCAACTCAATGCGCGATCGCTCCGTTTCCTGCCCTTCTGCTTCACCGAAGTACTCCTGCCCATCGCGCGTCAGCGTGACACGAACCAGCACACCACGCGAGCGCGACCGACGAACCTCGACATCCTCGAACACCAACAAACGGCGGCTGCTGGCATAGTCCGCCAACACCGCTGACCCTGAAGACGATTCAACTCGACCGACGGCACGAACTGGGACAGACGGTACAGCAGGCTCTGCCGTAACAGATCCGCGGGCCGCAGCCGTTACACCCTGGGGCGGGGTCGTCACGCCCGGTGCCACCGGAGCGCCTGAAACCGTGGCCGGACGGCCTGGAACCGCCGTCAGACCAGAAGTCGGCGTAGTGGCGGCAGGTGCCGTCACCGGCACATCCACCGCCCGCGGTGCGTCCAGCGTGGTCGCGATGGAAATCTTCCGATGGTTCACCCGGAGGCCGAGCTGCGCCATGAGCGCGCTCTCGATGTTCCGGACCGTGTTCTTGGGGGGAACCTGATCGGTCGTCAGTACATGAATCTCGTCCACGGCCCCGGTTTCATTGGGGACGATCCGCACGGAGATGACCCCGGGAAGCGTGGCGATCAGCTCCTCGGCGCGGCGGATAGGCAAGACACTCCCGGCTACAACTCCGGCCGGCTGGGAGGGTGAGGTCATGCCGAACAGGACTGGATTGGACAGACTTGACTCCGTGAGGGGGACAACCCGGAGGACAGCATCCGACTGTCGATGGCGCAAATCTGTGGCTGAGGACGCCGTTTGGCAAGACTCAGCTTTGCGGCAAGACGTTGTGTATCAATCATGTACCCCCCCGGACCTCAAGTTTCATCTCCGGCGTCGCCCTCTTCCGGGATGTCCTCACCTTCGTATTCCCGCAACTTCCGGTACAGGGTGCGCTCACCAATGCCGAGCAATTCCGCCGCTTTTCGACGGTTGCCAGCGGTGTCGCGCAACGCCCCCAGAATGGCCTGGCGCTCGATTTCCGCCATCGTCATTCCGGGCCCCAGCGTGATCGTTGTCGATGGTGGTGATTGATCACGCGGTTCGATTCCGCGTATTCCTGAAACAGCTGAGCCAATCCCGTTTCCAACATCGAGTCCGGGCGCGGTGACGTAGGGCACGTTCACGCCCGACTGCACATCACCAACCCATCCCGATGGTGCGCGCTGCTCGACGTCCATACGACGTCGCAGTTCTTCAACCTGCAGTTTGAGCTCGAGCAATGAGCGCACGATGAATTCGAGTTCGCGCCCCTGCGCGCGCTCTGCTCCCTGCACCATCGGTCCGACGGGCACGGGCAGGAATCGACGGCCACCGCCTTCGCGAATCGCACGCGGAATATCATCGGCTACGATCTCACGGCCGTGCGCAAGCACCACCATGCTCTCGACGAGATTGCGCAATTCGCGCACGTTGCCGGGCCACGAATACTCCACGAGCCGTTCGAGTGCATCACCAGAAATGCCCTGGAATTCCCGGTCGTGCAGTGTCGAGAACTCGGTGACAAATCGCCGCACCAGCAGCGGAATGTCCTCGCGTCGCTCACGCAGCGGCGGCAAATACACGCTCAGCACATTGAGCCGGTAGAACAGATCGGCGCGGAAAGCACCCTCTTCCACATGTTCGCGCAATGGACGATTGGTGGCCGCCACCACTCGCACGTCGATGGGAATGGATTGTCCACCACCAACGCGCGTGACTTCGCGCTCCTCGAGCACACGCAGCAGCTTCACCTGCGTACTCGGCGGGATCTCACCGATTTCGTCGAGAAACAGCGTTCCCGTATCTGCGAGTTCGAAGCGGCCGAGACGACGTTCGGCCGCACCAGTGAACGCACCTTTCTCATGCCCGAACAGCTCGCTTTCGAGCAACGTTTCCGGCAACGCTCCCACATTCACGGCAATGAATGGTTTGCCGCGACGTGGACTCAATCGATGCACCGCGCGCGCCACCAACTCCTTGCCGGTGCCACTCTCGCCTTCGATCAGCACCGTGCTGGAGACGGGCGCGATCTGCTCGACTTTCACCAGCACTTCGCGAATGGCCGCGGACTCTCCCACCAGTCCGGTGAGTTCAGCCAGCTGACGACGTTCGAGACGCCGACGAATGCTGTCCACTACATCGTCAATGACGACGGGCTTCTCCCAGATTTCGGCGTAGCCGATTTCGCGGAGCCGCACCTCGAGTGCCGGGTCCGCCACATCGACAAACCCAATCACCGCCACGTTGTCCCACAACAGTTGGCGCACCAGCGCGATGTGCGTGGCATCGAGCAACGCGCCCGTGAACACGGCCACCGACGGACGCGATCGCCGCAGTTCGCCGCGCACGTCATCCATGGGAGAGATGGCCACCGTGCGCACACCGTGCGACTCGAGGGCAGCATTGACTCGAACTGCTGGCTCGACGTCAGTGAGCAGAATGGCCACGACGCCCCCGGCGTCGCTCTCTCCGCTCCCGCGCCGCGCCGTTGTCGGGCGCGCGGGAGATGTCACGCTTTGCCCGGGCGCTTGTAGAAGGGCAGCTTGACCACGCGCGCCGGAATCTTCTTGCCGCGGATATCCACTTCGAACGTAGTGCCTTCCACCGCTGCCGCACTGGGCAGGAAGCACGTCCCGATGGGGATGCCGAGTGTGGGGCTCATGGTGCCACTGCACACGTCGCCGACGACCACACCACCGTACACCACGGGATAGCCGTGACGCGGAATGGCACGCTCATCGAATGTGAAGCCCACGAGCTTGCGATCGGTGCCTTCGTTGTGCTGACGCAGCAGGACGTCCTTGCCGAGGAACGGCTCAGACTTGCTCAGCTTGACGATCCAGTTGAGACCCGCTTCGATCGGCGTGGTGCGATCGTCCAGCTCGTTGCCATAGAGACTCATGCCCGCTTCGAGTCGCAGTGAGTCGCGACAGCCGAGTCCGGCCGGCGTCACTTCGCCAGTGGCCATGATGGCCTCCCACACCTTGGGCGCTTCCTTGGCGTCGAAGTAGAGCTCAAAGCCCAGCTCACCGGTGTAGCCAGTGCGCGAGATGATGCATGGCACACCCGCGACATTGCCTTCGGTAAACCAGTAGTACTTGATGCCATCGAGCGGCACATCGGCGAGGCCGGCTACGATTGCCGGTGCCTTGGGCCCCTGCACTGCCAACAGCGCGGTGTTATCGGAGATATCGGTCAACGTGCAATCGAAGCCCGCGAGGTGCGCGTTGAGGTGCGCAATGTCCTTGTCGCGATTGCTGGCGTTGATCACGAGCAGCAGGTGATCGGCAAAGCGATACACGAGCAGGTCGTCGACCAGTGTGCCATCGGCCCGCAGCAGCGTGCTGTACTGCACCTGCCCCACCGCCAGCGCCGACACATCGTTGCTGGTGACCGACGAAACGAACCGAATGGCATCGGGCCCGCGCACGATGACTTCGCCCATGTGCGAGACATCGAACATGCCGCACGCCTCACGCACCGCCTTGTGTTCGGCCGTGATGCCAGTCGGATACTGCACCGGCATTTCATAGCCAGCGAAGGGGACGATCTTGGCGCCGAGTGCGACGTGGATATCGTGGAGCGGCGTACGCTTGAGGGCGCCGGATTCAGTGGCAGTCATGGCAGGATCAGAGCGTGGAAGCGGCCCTTATGGCCGGACCGGAAAGATGTCCGAATTGGCAGGTCATTGCCAGCCATGGTGGCAGACTCTCAGTACATGGGTTTTCCCTGACGCCATCGGGTCGTGCTCGCGGCTATATCTTCCGGTATCAACGACTGGTCACTGATCGGTCGCCACCGTCATTGCGAGGCCCATACATGCTCGTTCGCCAGCTTTTTGATCCTGCCCTGGCGCAGTACGCATATCTCATTGGTTGTCCACGGTCCGGCGAAGCCATCATCATCGACCCGGAACGCGATATCGACCGCTACTACGCGGCGGCCGCCAAACACAAACTCAAGATCGTCGCCGCAGCGGACACGCACATTCATGCGGACTATCTCTCCGGCTTGCGGGAATTTGCCGAACGTGGTGTGAAGGTCTACGCCAGTGATGAAGGCGGCCAGGATTGGCGCTACGAATGGTTGCTTGATTCGACCTATGACTATCGGTTGCTGAAGCACAACGATCGCTTCAAGGTCGGCAATATCGAGTTTGTCACCGTGCATACACCGGGACATACGCCGGAGCACATCGCGTTCGAAGTGATCGACCATGGATCAGGCGCAACAGAACCGGTCGGTGTCATCACCGGTGATTTTGTGTTCGTTGGCGATCTGGGTCGCCCGGACTTGCTGGAAGAGGCAGCGGGTCATTCGGGCAGCATGATTCCGGCAGCGCAGCAGCTCTATCGTTCGCTCGCTCGCTTCAAGGCGCTTCCTGAGTTCACGCAGGTCTGGCCCGCCCACGGTGCCGGCAGCGCCTGCGGCAAGGCACTCGGTGATGTGCCGTCATCGACCGTGGGGTACGAGCTGCGCTTCAATCCAGCACTCAAGTCGGCATCGTCGGAAACGAATTTCATTTCGTATATCCTGAACGGGCAGCCGGAGCCACCGTTGTACTTCGCGCGCATGAAGCGCGACAACAAGGTTGGCCCGAAGATCATCAATGATGTGCCGATGTTGCCGCATCTGGCGCCCAAGCAGCTGGCAACGCTCGCGGGTCGCACGGATGTGGCCGTGGTGGACACCCGTCGTCGTACGGAATTCACCAAAGCGCATCTCCCCAAGTCGCTGTTGGCCGAATGGGAGTTCCAGTTCGCCAACATCGTGGGGTCATACGTCGAGGAAGGAACGCCCATCTACCTCATCATCGACGATGCGCGAGTAGAAGACGCGGTGCGCATTCTCCTGCGCATCGGCCATGATCATCTGCGCGGGTACTTCACGCCTACTGATTTTGAGGCGTATCGCGCGGCCGGTGGTCAGGTCTCGACACTCGACGCCATCGATATGCCCGAGATGGAGCGCCGCCGCGAAAAGGGTGGAGTGCGCGTGCTCGATGTGCGCGGCAAGGTCGATTTCGATGTCGCACGCGTGACTGAGGCGCAGAACATCGCGCACACACGTTTGCTCGCGCGTATGAGCGAGCTTCCGAACGACGCGCCAGTGCTGGTGCACTGCGCCAGTGGCGCACGTGCGGTGCATGCGTCGGCGCTACTCGCACGGCATGGGTATTCACCGACAACCGTGTCGGACAACTTCACCAACTGGCAGACGGCGGCCGTCCGCTAAAAGAGCGATGCGCGTGATACGCAAAACCCCGGGCGGCTCCGCTCGGGGTTTTCGTTTCTAGAGGGCGACACCACCCATGAGCGCAGCCATGATGGCCTTCTGAATGTGCAGACGATTCTCGGCTTCATCCCACACCACGCTCTGCGGGCCATCGATGACATCAGCCGACACTTCTTCACCGCGATGTGCGGGGAGGCAGTGCAGGAAGATGGCGTGCTTGGCAGCCTTGGCCATCAGTTCGGCCTCCACCTGATACAGAGCAAACGCGAGTGCGCGCTTGGCCTGCTCTTCTTCCTGGCCCATCGACGCCCACACGTCGGTGGTCACGACATCGGCCTGATGCACCGCTTCACGTGGATCGCGCAGTAGCTGCACGTCGCCGCCTTTGGCACGTGCATCGGCCAGGAATGATTCGTCGGGATCGTAGCCTTCGGGGCACGCAAGACGCAGTGTGAAGCCCAGATGCGCCGCGGCCTCGATCCACGAGTTGGCCATGTTGTTGCCATCGCCAATCCAGGCCACGGTCTTGCCACGCACGTCGCCGAGATGCTGCTGCATGGTGAGTACATCGGCCAACACCTGACACGGATGGGAGAGATCCGTGAGGCCATTGATGATGGGAATGCTGGCGTACTGTGCGAGATCCACCACGTCCTGATGCGCAAACGTGCGAATCATGATGCCATCCACGTAACGCGACAGCACACGCGCCGTATCGGGGATGGGTTCGCCACGTCCAAGCTGGACGTCGCGCGGCGAAAGGAAGTGTGCCGTGCCACCCAGCTGATTCGCGCCCACTTCGAACGACATACGCGTGCGCGTGGACGACTTCATGAAAATCATGGCCAGCGCCTTGCCGGCCAAAGGACGTTCCGTGTAAGCCCCGGTGCGCATGCGTTCGGCCAACGCCAGCAGTGCGAATGTTTCTGCTGGTGTGAAGTCGACGATGTTGAGGAAGTCGCGGTGCGGCCGCTCGGTGTGCATGGGCGCCTGCATAGCTATGCCATCCGGGGAACGGAAAGCAGACGGCGCGACCGAGGGCCGCGCCGTCTGCATGGGTATTCATGCAAGATAGTCAGATTTGCATGACGGGAAAGGGCGTGGGGGCTACCCGTTTGCGGGGACTCTCGATGCCCGGTAGTATTGGCGGCCGTTCCTCCGTCCTGCCCCGCACTTCGATTGGTGAAGACATCATGCGTCTACGGCGACTGTGGCTCTCTTCGATCCTTCTCCTGCTGGGAGCGGGTTACTGCATTCGAAATCCGGAGCGTCGATGGCTCACTGACAGTGTGCGCGAGTCAGCGCCGGGTAAGTTCGCAACACTGCCCGACGGAAAGACGCACTACGAAGTCGGTGGTCCGGAAGGCGGTCAGCGCGTAGTGCTGGTGCATGGATTTTCGGTGCCCATGTACATCTGGGATTCGACCTTCGTGGCGCTGACCGGAGCGGGATATCGCGTGCTGCGCTACGACACGTATGGGCGTGGTTTTTCCGACCGCCCACGTACGAGCTACGCACTGTCGCTGTTTGATCGACAGCTCACCGGTCTTCTCGACACGCTGGGTTGGCGCGAGCCCGTGCACCTGGTGGGGCTGTCCTTTGGCGGTCCAGTTACGGCGACCTTTGTGGCCGAACATGCGCAGCGTGTGCGCTCATGGACCTTGGTGGACCCGGCAGCAGGAGCACAGCGCGCAATGCCGAGTTATCTCGGATGGCCAATCATTGGTGAGGTGTTGTGGCAGATGGCCGTGGTCCCAAACATGGCCGACGGGCAGGCGTCCGATTTCGTCCACCCCGAAAAATGGCCGGATTGGTCCGATCGCTATCGGGTTCAGCAGCGGTATTTCGGCTTTGGTCGGGCGCTGCTGCGCACACGTCTCGACAATCAAGGCGGCCGTCTCGACAGTCTGTATGCCCGTGCGGGGCGCTCACGTATTCCGACGCTGCTGCTCTGGGGCGTGGAAGACAAGACGGTGCCGATCAGCGAAGCCGCGGGCATTCAGGCCGTCATGCCGCCGCTCGAGTTTCAGCGCATCGACAATGCGGGACATTTACCGCACATGGAGCAGTCGGCGTTGACGCATCGTCTGCTGATTGCGCATTTGCAGCGAAACGGGCAGTAGTGGCTACCAGGCTGGATTAGATTTCCACCTATGGAGACCGAATCCGAGCGACTGTCCAGGATAGCTGCGCTGCACCTTGCCACTGCCATGAACCTGCGCAGTACCGCGTGGGCGTTGGCGGAGGCAGGTCTTCGCACTTTTCGGCCGCAATTGGATGAAGCCGCAATTCAAGCGGAAGTGCGAAGACATTTTCGCATCACATCTGGCTAATGCCTGACAAACCCTGAGCAGAAGGCGCACTCTGCCGGCGAACTGAGCGCATCAAGTTTGCATGGCATCTGCAGCTTCAATGAACGTAGAGCTTACAGGATGTACTTCCTCAGATCCTCATCCTCACTGATCACACGCAGCCGCTCACGCACCATGTCCGCGTTCACTACCACCGCAGTGACGCTGCGATCGGGCAACTCGTAGAGCAGGTCTTCAAGCAGCGTGGTCATGACGGTATGCAGTCGCCGCGCGCCGATGTTCTCCATGCGCTCATTGAGTCGTGTGGCCACGCGCGCCAGTTCGGCAATGCCGTCGTCCGTGAACGTGAGTTCGGCGTTCTCGGCTTCGACCAACGCCGCGTACTGCTTGGTCAGCGCATTCTCCGGCTCACGCATGATGCGTACAAAGTCGGCTTCGGTAAGCGCCTTGAGTTCCACGCGAATGGGAAATCGGCCCTGCAACTCGGGAATGAGATCGCTGGGTTTGCTCACGTGAAACGCGCCGGCCGCCACGAAGAGGATGTGATCGGTCTTCACCATCCCATACTTGGTCTGCACATTGCTGCCTTCCACGATGGGCAGCAGGTCACGCTGCACACCTTCGCGTGACACATCGGGGCCACCGCCCTGTCCTCGCTCGCCGGCAATCTTGTCGATCTCATCGAGAAAGACGATGCCCATGGCTTCGGTGCGCTCGAGCGCATCGCCAGTGACATCATCGAGGTCGATCAGCTTGTCGAGTTCCTCGTCGAGCAGAATGCGCCGAGCTTCGCTGACCTTGACCGTGCGACGCTTCTTCCGCTTGGGCATCATGTCGCGGAACCACTCCGTGACACTCTCCATACCCTCAGGTGCACCGGGTATGGCCGCACCGGGCATCCCGGGCCCCTGCTGTGTCACCTCGATCTCGACTTCACGTCCATCGAGCTGACCATCGAGCAACAACGCCTTGAGCTTCTCACGTGTACGCTTGTGACGCTCGAGCGCCGCGTCGTGCTCTACCTTGTCGTCCGGTGAGTCACCCTGCAGCGCGGGTGGGGTCGGCAACAACAAGTCGAGAATGCGGTCGTCGACCTTCTCATTGGCGAGATCTTCGACTTCGAGCTCACGCTCACTACGCACCATATCGATGGCGTTCTCGATGAGATCGCGCACCATGCTTTCGACATCGCGTCCGACGTAGCCAACTTCCGTGAACTTGGATGCTTCCACCTTTACGAATGGAGCACCTGATAATTTGGCCAGACGCCGAGCAATCTCCGTCTTTCCCACCCCGGTGGGGCCAATGAGAATGATGTTGTTGGGTGAGATTTCCCCACGAATGCTTTCCGGCGCGCGCTGCCGGCGCCAGCGATTGCGAAGCGCAATCGCCACCGACTTCTTGGCGTCGGCCTGCCCGACGATATAGCGATCGAGTTCGGCGACGATTTGTTTCGGCGTGAGATCGGCAAGCCGTGCGATGGCCTGTTGCGTACGTGGCGAGGGCATACCGAAGGCTAACGACTCGGCTAGCTTCCGGGCATGTCTCGCCGCTTTTTACGGTCAATCCGTCAACACCACGGCCGGCGCATTGTCGCCGGCCTGCTGCTTTTCTTCGCTCCGAACACGGGAGCGGCACAATCGGCTGCGCACTCGACCGAATCCGAAGCTCGCGCCGATCGCGCATTGCCGACGTCCGGGCGTGGTGATGTGCATCATGCGCGCAATGGTCAGACGGAAGTGTCCCTGGGGACACCGCGTACCGACCAAGTGACCATCGACGGTCGTCTGGACGAAGCAGTCTGGGCGGCAGCCCCGATGCTGACCGGTTTCTCGCTGTATCAACCCACCGATGGACAGCCGGCGCCGGATTCAACCGAAGTGCGAATCTGGCATTCGCGTGACGCGATCTACATCGGTATTCGTGCCTTCGAGCCTCATGGCATCGTGCGCGCGACGTTGGCGGATCGCGACCGTCTGACGGCCGATGACTATGTGGAGATTCACCTCGATCCGTTTCTCGAGCGGCGACGCGCATTCGTGTTCATCGTGAATCCATTTGGCATTCAGGCCGATGGTACGAAGAGCGAAGGCGGTGGGTTCATTCCGGGCTCCAATATCTCGCCAGGTCAGAATGATTTGAGCGCGGACTTTCTGTGGCAATCACGCGGCCGACTCACCGACGAAGGATACGAAGTAGAGATTCGCATTCCGACCGTCAGTTTGCGATTTCCGCAGCAGCGCGTGCAGCGCTGGGGCATTCAGGTGAACCGCAAGGTGCAGCACAGCGGATATGAACAGACGTGGACTCCTGTGCAGCGCGGTGCGGCGTCATTCATTGGCCAGCAGGGGTACCTACGTGATATCCAGGGACTCGAGCGCGGCGTGGATGCGCTCATCAATCCGGAACTGACCAACACCACGGCAGGCGCGCCGACTACTGTTGCACCGGGTTCCGGCGCCTCGTCGAAATGGAGCTACAGCAATACCGGCAACGTGGGTGGCAATGTGCGTGTGGGACTTGGTTCCAACTTCGTTCTCAATGGCAGTATTCGTCCCGACTTTTCACAGGTCGAGGCCGATGCAACGCAGGTTGCCGCCGACCCGCGTTTTGCACTGTTCTATCCGGAACGCCGCCCGTTCTTTGTGGAAGGTGCGGATGCATTCAACGCACCCAATACCCTGCTGTACACGCGCCGCATCGTGCAGCCGACGGCGGCGCTCAAGTTGACGGGGCGATTGGGGCGTTCGAATATCGCAGTGCTGTCAGCACTGGATGCACCGGCCGGGACAAGCAGCAGCAACAAGCCGTGGGTGAATGTGATGCGACTGACGCGAGACTTCGCGACGCAGTCGCAGGCAGGCTTGGTATACAGCGATCGCATCAGCGATGCGGCCACCCATCGCCTGGTATCCACCGATGTACGTCACGTATTCGGGAAGTACTACGCATCGGCACAGCTTGCGGGGAGCGACACGCGCCTCGGCACCCAGACAACGCGTGGGCTGCTCTGGGAAGCGGTGATGGATCGCACTGGTCGCCAGTGGGGCTTCCACTACAACCTGCTTGGCGTTCAGCCGGGGTTCCGTTCGGAAAACGGATTCGTGGCCCGCACCGGATTCATTCAGCCGAACATCTCGAATCGCTTCACGGTGTTCGGTACGCCCGGCCGACTGTTCGAGCGCTATCAGCTGTTCACGCAGGTGAGTGGTATTTCGCGATACGACGATTTCTTCCGCGGCCGAAGCCTTCTGGAAACGCGAGCCAATGCCGGCAGCACAGTGACATTCCGTCGTGGCTGGTCGGTTGGCTATACGCCGACGCTCTCCACCTACGCGTTCGATCCGGCGCAGTACGCCACACTGCAGATCCAGAATGCCGGAGACAGCTACACGCCGTTCGTGCCCTCTCCGCGCATTACTACCTTTGCGCAGCAGTTCTCGCTCACCACACCGCAATTCCGGCGCTTCGCAGCCAGCGGCAGTGTGATCCGGTCGAATGATGTCGATTTCGAAGAGACCGCCCGTGTACGCCGCACGGCGGTCAATGCATCACTCGACTGGCGCCCGAATACACAGCTACGAGTCAACGCGACTTACGCCAGCAACGAATTCATTCGTCGACTGGATGGAAGCTCGTCATTCAGCACGCAGATCCCGCGTATCAAAGCTGAATATCAGATGACACGCTCGTTCTTCGTTCGGCTCATCACGCAGTACGAAGCGTCGAGGCGTGAGGCGCTGCGTGACTGGCAGACCGGAGCGCCGCTCGGTCGATTGCAGGGGCAGCCACCGGTGCAGCTGATTGCGCGGCGTCAGTCCAATCTGCTGCGTGCGGACTGGCTCTTTGCATATCGCCCGAGCCCCGGCACGGTGGTGTTTGCTGGCTACGGCAGCAGTCTGGTGGAACAGGAGGCACTGGCCTTCGACGGACTGCGTCGCGTGAACGACGGTATTTTCGTGAAGGCCAGCTGGGTCACGCGGCTCGGGGCACGCTAAGCCATCGCTAGGCGCTCGCCAGGTAATCAAGCCGTTGGTTCGAGCACCGTGATGTTGGTGTTCGTGTAGATGCAGATCTCGCCGGCAATCACGAGTGCCTTCTCCACGATTTCGCGCGGCGCGAGTATTGTCTCGCGCGCCAGCGCTCTGGCGGCGGCCTGCGCATAGGCGCCGCCCGAACCAATGGCCAAAATGCCATCGTCCGGCTCGATGAGTTCGCCGTTGCCGCTCAGCATGAAGCCATGGTCAACATCGGCCACGATGAGCATGGCTTCGAGACGTCGCAACACACGATCGCTGCGCCACTCCTTGGCCAGTTCGACCGCCGCTCGCGGAAGGTTGCCGGGATAGCGTTCGAGCTTTTCCTCGAACTTCTCGAACAGGGTGAGCGCATCGGCCACGGAGCCGGCGAACCCTGCAATCACGCGACCTCCCTTGAGCACTCGCACCTTGACGGCCGTGTTCTTGGCGACCGTATCGCCGACAGATACCTGACCGTCGCCCCCGATGGCGACCCGGCCGTTACGACGCACCGCGAGAATCGTGGTGGCCCGAACTTGAGGAAGTGGCATATTGCCTGAATGTACCCTATTGCCTACGCCGACGTTCTCGCGGCACGCGCCCGCCTCCGACCGTTCTTCGATCCGTCCCCGGTCCGGCATTATCCACTGCTCGATGAACTGGTCGGCTACGGGATTCGTGTACTCGTCAAACACGAGAACCATTTGCCGACGGGCAGCTTCAAGGTTCGCAACGGCACCGCGGCGGTCACGGCGCTCTCTGGTGATGATGCGTCACGCGGTGTGATCGCGGCATCAACAGGCAATCACGGTCTTGGATTGGCGTGGGCTGGAGCAGCTCGCGGTGTCTCCGTCACCATTTGTGTGCCGCGTGGCAACAATCCGGACAAGAACGCCGCCATCCGGGCACTGGGCGCCACGCTGGTGGAAGCGGGCGACAGCTACGATGATGCGGTCGCCGCGAGCCGCGATATTGCCCTGCGCGAGGAGCGCGTGCTGGTGCACTCCACCAATCATCGCGATGTCCTGGCAGGTGCCGGAACGCTGACGGCGGAGTTGTTGGAGCAAGTGCCGGAGCTCGATGCGGTGGTCATTGCATTGGGGGGCGGCTCGCAGGCTGTGGGCGCATCAGTGGTGTCGGCGACATTGCGTCCGGCACTCGAGGTGTATGCCGTGCAAAGCACTGGAGCAAGTGCACAGCATGACGCGTGGCATGCTGGAGTTTCTCGCAACAGCGCACCGGTCGACACATTCGCTGAGGGCATCGCGACCGGTTCTACGTATGAGCTCACCTTTCCGGCGCTTCGAAACGGTCTCACCGACTTCGTACTGGCCAGCGACAATGCGATTGCGCAGGGGGTGCGGGATTTGTGGCGCATCACGCACAATCTGCCAGAGGGCGCTGGAGCGGCGGGCCTGGCTGGCCTCCGACTACTGGCGCCACGACTGGCCGGAAAATCGGTCGGCATCGTGTTGTGTGGCGGGAATCTCGATACCGCGCGTGCGGTGGAAATTCTGAGTGGTGGGACGCCGATCAGTGGCTACCGGCCGTGACTCCCGATGGAGACGCCAGAACGAAAGGCCCGGACGTAGCCACGCTGCGGTGCGTTGTAGTACACGCCGGCATACATGATGCCATCTGGGGCCACAGTGACGTTGGAAAGATAGATCGCCCCGCTGCCACCTCCATCGGCCCAGAGAACGTTTCCGCCCTTGTCAAGAACCAACGTGCGACCAGCAGCATGGCAGAAATACTCGCCGCATGGACGCGGGCTATACATGACCGAGCTGCCGAGAGCCGTGCTCCATAGCAACTGACCATCGACTGGCGATCGCCCCTCAAAGACCCCGTCTGCAGTGCGCAGCATGACCGAGATCCCCTGCCACGCGAGGGGCTGAGAGAAATAGGCCCGGTTCATTTCACCGTCGCCCCCCGCCGTCCAAAGCAGGACCCCATCACTCAGTCGCACGGCAAGCACCATTCCGTGCGAGGTGCCCAAGACCGTTCGATCCCCCAACACAGCGCCACCGGAGATGATACCGTTGCCGACCCCTTGGCTGTCCGGTACCTGAACTCGCCACCGTTCTTCGCCTGTCCCCCGGTCCAAGGCGACAAGAAAACTGGGCCCAGCGATCCGCCGCAATGGATAGAGCGCGAGATCACTCGTCACGCTGGGGTGATACACTGTGTACTCGAATTCCCGTCGCCACAGAACTTCACCGGTCCGCGCGTTGAGCGCTGCGGCCGTCCCACCTGTATAACCTGCCACGAATACGGTGTCACCTGCAATGGTCGGAGTGAGCACGCCCGCGCTCGATCCACCGCCACCAAATGTCCATCGGCGCGCGCCGGTGCGAATATCTACGCCATGCAACAGGAAGTGCGGCACGATGACCATGTCACCAACATTGAGCAGACGCTCGGCACGAAACTCCGCGCCGCTGAACGGCAACTGCCAGAGTGAACGACCCGTCATCCGATGTCGCGCCACGAGTCGTCCATCAACCAGTCCGGTCACAACGATAGAGTCCACCACCACAGGAGCGGTGGACATTTCGCCCTCCAGCTCCCATAGCACGTGGCCAGCGGGGGAGTTCTCGACGGGTTGCGTACAAGAGGTTGCTAGCAGCAGCGCCCCCACTGACATCACGGCGCACAACTGCCGGCTTCTAGAAACACCCACTGGCATAGAGATCGGTGAAGACGTACTTGGACGCCGATGCCGTGACGTTCGACGCATCGCGCACCACCAGTGAGAGATCAAGCCCTGGCGAGAAAACCGTGGCATAGATCGATTGGGTTGATCCGATCAACGTGTTTCCGGCAAACCATTGATAGGTATAGGGCGGTGAACCACCGGAAACGCTGGCCGCATAGTTGCAACTCGCATTGGGAACGGCCGTGCTCGCTCCGATGATGGTTGCAACAAATGGTGGCGGGCGCAGTGGGATGCCGAATGATGTATTGAGCACGCCTCGCACATACCCGATCATCGTACCACTAGTCGTCTGAGCAGTGTGTCCGAGATCACCCCAAGTTGAATACGACATCGTGAGCTGCTGTGTTCCCCCGGGATAGCCCGAAACACTCCATGGGACGATCCCGTCGTTCATACTTTGAGAGTAGAAGGGAAGTCCATTGACATAGTACAGCGAATCCAATGTGCCGGTCATATCAGCCCAGTCGGGAGGTACCCAGCCCAGACGCTGAGCGAGGTGCATCCACCGCCAAGCCTGCAACCGCAGCGGAGTATTGGGATGCCACTCATAGCAATCGTACTGATCCAGTGCGAAGCCGAAGCGTTACTGCTGCCTGGATTGTGCGTGCTTCACTCACTGGAGCTTCGAGCTATACCTCGGCGCAGCCGCTCGTAGTACATACCGAAGCGAAGAACAGTGTGCCTCGTAACATCATGCGCTGGTCGAATAGCGCGCGCACACGTACCAACGACAGAAATGTCATACAGAACCTCACTGTGCAAGAGAGTGGCCACCAGAATTCAATGAGAATGAAAGCGAGCAGAGTATGCGCGCCATCCGCAAAGTGCGCAACCGTAAATATCTTGATCCACTCCGGTACGCCTCAGTACTGGCCAAAACAAGCCAGGCAGCCTACAAGCTGCACCTTCCCTCGGCAATACGTCTTTTCTCTTGCCATCTGCGTTGACGCGAACCTCCGGCTCGGCACACTGCCGGCCACTTCGAAACTGCCCGCGTTGCACCCGCGTAGGTCGTGCATGCGGGTTTCGATTCAACAGTACGAGCCAGGCCTTCTGCAGCCCCGACATGCTCATGACACCATGTCGGTCACGCTGCTGTTGGGCGGTTCATTGCGTGAACACGTGGGGCGCGAGGATGTGGTTGCGCACCCGCTCAGTCTCGTCGTGAAGCCTGTTGATGTCGAACACGCCAATACGTTTGGCGCCGATGGTGTTCGCACCGTTCAGATCGTGCTCGAGGCAGACGAGGCCCGTTCACTGATTGTCGCCAACCCTGCGCTGGCCAACTGGCAATGGACACATGCCGGAGCGGCGACATCGGCGTTTCTCGCACTGGCTTCAGCCATTCGCCGGAATGATGCAGTAGCAATCGAGCAACGCACGTTCGAAGCGCTCGCGATTGCTGGTGCACTCGGCGGCAGCCGCCGCGACGCACCAGAGTGGATCACGCGTATTCGCGATCACATCCTGGATGAACCGCATCTCACGACACTTTCGGAGCTCGCGCGTGATGCGGGGGTGCATCCGGTCTATCTCGCGCGTGTCTTCCGCGAATGTTACGGTCTATCGGTCACGGACTTCCGGAAACGGTGCCGCGTACAGCGTGTGGCGCAGCAACTAGGCGAGACCACGGAGAGATCACTCTCCGTCATTGCTCATGATGCAGGCTATGCCGATCACTCGCACATGTGCCGCGAATTCCGATCTGTCGCCGGGCTTGCTCCTTCCACGTTCCGCAGCATAGTGATCGCCTGACTAGCGCTGCGCGGTTGCATTTGTTCAAGCGTTAACCGAGAGGCGCTCACAGGTTGAAGGTGACTTCAACCTCGACATCGATGACCATCAGGACATATCGCACGCTGGCCCTCGCGATCACCAGTGCACTGCTCGCTGCAGTTCCTGGCACATTGACAGCACAAGCAAGGTCGGCGATCCCCATAGCTCGTCTCGACTCAGTGATTGCTCCGCTCTTCGCGCTAGATCTGGCGCCGGGACTTGGTGTGGTGATCGTACGTGACACCCAGGTGCTGTACATGAAGGGGTTTGGTTTCGCCGATGTTGAAGCCAAGCGTCCATTCACACCGCAGACGGTGTTCTACGTTGCGTCGACCACGAAATCCTTTACGGGACTCGCGACGGCGATGCTGGATGCTCAGGGACGCTTCCGGCTCGACGATCCGATCGCGAAGTATCTCCCGGAAGTCACGTGGAAGGCGCCGCTCGATCCGAACACGATCACTATTCGCTCACTGCTGGCGCACACGCATGGCATCGGTCGAGGGCCGGTGGCGCTGCGGCTGGCCTACTCGGGCGAGTATAGCGGCAATGCGCAGTTGATCGGATTGCTCGCTGAACACGAGGCACTTCCCGACCGCAACTACCGCTACACGAATCTCGGCTACAACATTGCCACACTCGCCATGGACAAGATCACGGGCGAGAGTTGGAAGGCGACACTTGACCATTTGATCTTCAAGCCGCTGGGCATGCGCAATACGAGCGGCTACGTGTCACGCGTTCCTGCGTCCTCGTTGGCCACACCGTACCGAAGCACGGCCACGGGTTCGGAGCGCATTCGCTACGGCAAAGTGGACGCAAACATGCAGTCCGCCGGCGGATTGGTGACGACACTCGAGGACGAAGCCCGTTGGCTCGAGGTCAATATCAATGACGGGCGTCTCGATGGTCGTCAGGTGCTTCCAGCCGCGGCGGTGCGTGAAACACATGCCGTACAGGCGCGGTTCACTCAGAACACACGTGGCATTCAGGTGACCGGATATGGTCTCGGCTGGAATATCGGCACACTCGGCACGGACACCATTCTCGTGCACGGCGGTGGATTTCCGGGATTCGCAACGCACATGTCCTTCATGCCTCAGCAGAAGCTTGGCATCGTGGTGTTTGCCAACAACGGCGACCTGGGCTCCGCGCTGGTTGAGCTCACAGCGCAGCATCTGTACGGCGTCCTGACCGGCAACTCACCGGCATCGGCCGATTCACTCACGGCGCTCAGAGTGCAGATCGAACGTCAGCGTGGCGCAATCAAGGCTGACCGCGAGCGACGTGCTGCGCGCCCACAAACACTGCCGCTGCCCCGCACGGCTTACACCGGCACATTCACGAACGCGGCGATGGGCACTCTGGTACTGAGCCTCAACGCTGATGGCAGCCTCGAAGCGCGCATGGGTAGCGCGTGGAGTGCGGTTGAAGTGTACGACGCCACCAAGAATCAGCTTCGAGTAGAGTTGTTCGGCTCAGGCGGTGTGATGACCATGAATGTCGATGGCGATCGTGTGGTCAGCGTCAACTTCGAAGGGTTCACCTTTACGCGCGTGCCCTAAGCCCGGGGGTGGGCCTGACGATACACCTTCTTGAGGCGATCCACGCTGGTGTGCGTGTAGATCTGCGTGGTGCTGATGCTGGCGTGGCCAAGTAACTCTTGCACCGCGCGCAGATCAGCACCGGCGTCAACCAGATGCGTGGCGAACGTGTGACGCAATGAGTGAGTGGTCAGATCTGCCCCTTCACTCACGGCTTGCATGAGCGTGACCATGGCATGCTGTACGGCGCGCGCACTGATGCGTGCGCCGCGCTCACTCAGGAACACGGCACCACGGGCAAGCCGCGCTTTCGGCGAGCCTGCGAGTTTAGCAAGCAGTACATCCCGCTTGACCAGGTAGTTGCGCAGCGCGCGTTGTGCATGGTCCCCAAGAGGCACGATGCGTTCCTTGCGCCCCTTGCCTCGCACCTTGACCTGCTGCGACACCAGATCGAGATCCGCGAGGTCGATACCCCGCAGTTCACTGAGACGCAGCCCACTCGAATAGAACAGCTCGAGCATGGCCACATTTCGCACGTCAGTGAACTCGAGACTCTGCGCACGGGTGGCAGCGTGCTGCAACAGCGTGTCCGCTTGCTGCCGATCCAGATACGCGGGCAGTGTACGCGGCAGACGCGGTGTAGCCACCGCACGCGCGGGATTCACATCCACGCGCTCATCACGGTGCATCCACTTGTAGAAGCTGCGTACGGCCGAGAGCTGCCGGGCGATGGAACGTTTGGCGAGTCCTCGTCGTGTGAGATGCGCGAGATAGCCGCGGATGTGGACACGAGAGAGCGCGTTCCAGTCCCAACCCTGCTCGCCGTTCGTTTGCGCCAACCACGTACTGAACTCGCGAAGATCGCGCGTATAGGCCGAGATGGTGTTCTTTGAGAGATCGCGCTCTTTGGCGAGGTGTACGAGAAACTCGCCGATCTCCGTAGGGAGTTCAGCATCATTGCTTCCCTGCACCTCTGCCGCTCCCGTCATGCGATGGTCACCGTTCCCAGCGCATGGGTATCCCGCCAGCTCTGCATCTCCGCCAAACCACGCTCGGCATACAACTCACGCTTGCGTGTCTTGTCCTTGAGCACCTTGGGCGCCACATCGGTGAGCTCTTCCAGCAAACCGAAGTTGGCATTCATCGGCTGGAAGTGCTTGGGATCGGATTCACGGAGATAGCGATAAAGCGCGCCGAGCATCGTGGTCGGTGGCGGAACCACGGGATCCTGCCCGGCCAACATGCGTGAGAGGTTGATGCCAGCGAGCAAACCGGTGGCACTGCTCTCAGTGTAGCCTTCCACACCCGTGATCTGGCCGGCAAACAGCGTGGTGCGCGCATCACGCAGCGAGAGATGCGGCGTGAGCGCAGCCGGTGCGTTCACATACGAATTGCGATGAATGCTGCCGTAGCGCAGAAACTCCGCTTCAGCGAGCCCCGGAATCATGCGAAAAACGCGGGCCTGCTCGGGGATGCGAAGGCGCGTCTGAAAGCCCACCAGATTCCACATGCGTCCGGCGCGGTCCTCCATACGGAGCTGCACCACCGCCCACGGCTTCTTGTCGCTCCGCGGATCGCGCAGGCCGATTGGCTTCATCGGTCCGAAACGCAACGATTCGCGCCCACGTCGAGCCATCTCTTCCACCGGCATACAGCCTTCGAAATACGGCACGCTATCGAACTCGTGTGCCGTGAATTGATCGGCGGTGGTGAGCGCATCAATGAAGGCTTCGTACTCTTCCTTGCTCATCGCGCAGTTGAGGTACGCCCCTTCTTCGCTCGCGCCTTCCATCGTCTCCTTGCCCCAGCGCGATGCGCGGAAGGCAAAGTCCTGATCGATGGATTCGAGCGAAATCACCGGTGCGATGGCGTCATAGAAGGCCAGCGACTCCACACCCAGGCGCGCGCGAATGCTCTCCGCCAGCGCATCACTGGTGAGCGGTCCGGTGGCAATGATGCCAACGTCCGGCAGCGCAGTCACTTCTTCACGAGACACCGTGATGCGCGGATGTGCATGCAATCGCTCATGCACACCTTGCGAGAAGATTTCGCGATCGACGGTGAGCGCACTGCCACCCGGAACCCGCGCGGCGTCCGCACAGGTCAGAATCAGCGAACCCAGTGTACGCATTTCGGCCTTGAGCAGGCCGTGCGCGTTGGTGGCTTCCGTGCTCTTGAAGGTATTCGAGCACACCAATTCACCGAGTCGCTCAGTACGATGCGCGGCAGTGCCACGCACAGGGCGCATCTCGTGCACCACCACATCATGGCCGCGTTCGGCCAGTTGCCAGGCGGCTTCGCTACCAGCGAGGCCACCTCCCACCACGTGTACGCTCATGAATAACAAACTAACTACGTAAAGGAGAAGCGGGCGTAAAGCAGACGCGGCGTAAAGAACCAGCAGGCGAAACGGCGGAAATTGAAAGCGGCGCGAGCTTTCGCCGCGCCGCTTCCTTTCTTACGCCACCTCAGCAACCTCGGCCTCATCAGGCGAAGCCACATCCCACTCGTTGCTGCACTTGAGGCACTTCCGGAACGAACCGCGTGTCTTGTTGGACTTGGCTTCGGCACCAACATATCCGCACTCGGGGCACGTGTCGGCCACTGGCTTGTCCCACACCACGAAGTCACAGTTGGGATAGTTCTCGCAGCCGTAGAACGCCTTGCCACGCTTCTTGCTTCGGCGTTCCGCGATCTCACCGCCGTCCTTGGGACACATCACGCCCGTGGGCATGCTGCGTGTGCCACGACACTTCGGGAATTTGCTGCAGCCCAAGAAGTCGCCTGAGCGCCCATGCCGAATGACCATGGGCTCACCGCACTCCTGACACAGGTACTTGGTCAGTTCAGCAGGCTTCTTCTCACCCTTGATAGGGCGCGTGTACTTGCACGCCTTGGGGTGATTCTCGCAGGCCACGAATGGTCCGAAGAAACCTCCCTTGGCCACGAGCTTGCCACCGCACTCCGGGCACTTCTCTGAGGACAGCCCGCTCAGGTCGTACGCCAGCGCGATGAGCTCATCAAGGTCGTTGTCGTTGAGTGTGCGCTGAAATGGGGTCCAGAAGTCGCCCAGTGCGTGCACCCAATCCATCTCGCCGTCGGCGATCTTGTCGAGTTCCTCTTCCATCTGCGCCGTGAAACCGACGTTGAAGATGTCGGGGAACTTCTTCACCATGACCTTCTCGACGGTTTCGCCAAGTGGTGACGGGAAGAATCGCCGTTGCTCGAGTGCGACGTAGCGTCGCTCCACAAGCACCGACACAATCGACGAATAGGTCGACGGTCGACCGATGCCGAGTCGCTCGAGTTCCTTGATAAGCGAGGCTTCGGAGAAACGCGGGGGCGGCTCGGTGAAGTGCTGCGTCGGCGTGATAGCCTTGACCAGCACCTTCTCGTCGACTTCGAGCACCGGCAACGCCTGCTCGTCCTCGAGCGCCTTGGAGTCGCCTTCCTCGCGTGCTTCGCGATAGAGCGCGAGGAAGCCCTGGAACTTGATGACTGATCCTGTGGCGCGGAACAGATACTTCCGCTCGCCGGCGGCCATGTCGAAGTCCACCGTCGTGGTATCGAACACAGCCGGCGCCATCTGCGACGCCATGAAGCGCTGCCAGATGAGCTGATAGAGCTTGAACTGATCGGCCGTGAGATACTTCTGCACCGCTTCCGGACGACGCGTCGGATCCGTGGGACGCACACCTTCGTGCGCATCCTGCGCGTTGGCCTTACCGCTCGGATAGAGCTGCGCACCAGCGGCGAGGAAGTCCTCACCAAACTGCGCGCGCAGCGATTCACGCGCGGCGTTGGCAGCGTCTTCGCTTACACGCGTCGAGTCCGTACGCATGTAGGTGATGAGGCCCGTGGCACCGTCGATGCCGATGTCGATGCCTTCGTAGAGATCCTGCGCCAAACGCATGGTGCGCTTGGAGCCGAAACCCAACTTCTTTGCGGCTTCCTGCTGCAGGGTCGACGTGGTAAACGGCGCGGCCGGATTCTTTCGACGTTCACGCCGCTTGACCTCGGTGACTACGAATTCCTTGCGACCCTTTAGGTCGGCTAGAATGCGATCCGCCTCAGCCGCGTTCGGAATCTCCGGCTTCTTGCCATCGACTTGATGCAACTTGGCCGTAAACGGCTGCTGTCCCTTCTGCAAATCCGCCGCAACGCTCCAATACTCGACCGGCGTGAACGCACGAATCTCGCGCTCGCGCTCAACGATCAGTCGCAGCGCCACCGTCTGCACACGTCCGGCAGACAAGCCTTTCTTGACGGTCTTCCAGAGAACAGGGCTGGCCTTGTAACCCACCAGGCGATCAAGCACGCGGCGTGCCTGCTGCGCTTCGACCTTCCGCGTATCAATGTCGATCGGCTTCGCCAACGACTTGATGACCGCGTCCTTGGTGACCTCGTGGAACATGACACGACGAATCGGCGCCGACACGGCATGCCGCTTGGGCTGCGTGAGGTACTGCTCGACATGCCAACCGATCGCCTCTCCTTCGCGATCAGGGTCGGTAGCGATGAAGATCTCGCGCGCACCCTTGGCGAGTTTCTTGAGATCGGTGAGGATGTCCTCCTTCCCCTCGATCGTCACGTACTCCGGGGCAAACCCCTTGTCGATATCGATGCCCAGCTTCTTGGCGGGCAGATCACGCACATGCCCCACCGTGGCGCGAACGGTGTAACCGCGCCCCAGATACTTGCCGATGTTCTTGGCCTTGGTGGGAGACTCGACGATCACCAGCGACGTACCGCCGGCTGGTGCCGGTTCATCATCCTCTTCGATCTCGACCGGCGCGCTCTTTCGAGCGGCAGCCTTCTTGGCCACCGCCTTTTTGGACACGGCTTTCTTGGCAGCAGCTTTTTTCGCGGCCTTCCTGGCCGGTGCTGCCACCGATGTGGACTTGGCGGCCTTGCTCGGCGCCGCTGCCGCAACCTTTCGGGCTGCGACGGTCGCCTTTTTTGCTGCCTTTTTGGGTGCTGCCTTCTTTGTGGGCATCAGATCAGTGAATCAGGGAACGCTCGCCACCCATGGCGCCATCATCGTAGCCACCGTCTTCCGCCAATGCACGGATTTCCGGAAGCCCGATGCGGCCGTCCACATGGACGAGCGCACGCTCCACAAGTTGCTCGAAGTCGTTTTGGTTCACGGCGCCCGATGCATGCAGCATCACCAGGTAGCCCCACGCTTCGGCTGAAAACCGTCCGCGTTCGTGAGGTCCCTGCACCCGCAACGGTGCGTTTCGAGCGCCGTCCATACCGCCCCAACCATTGGTCGGTACAGTATCGCTATACAGTAAAGAAAGAATCTCACCAATCTGACGCCGGTTGTATCCCTGCGCCGAAAGGTACGCTTCGACCTCCACGACATCCGTGTCGGCAGCAAAGCGCTCCCGCAATTCAGCCACGACTGGCGTCCAGCGATCATCCATTTCCTAACCTATCCTCGGCGTCCCTTCATGGGCAAGCGTTCGCAGTTTTTCTATAACCTGTTGCTGTGAAAGAACTTCCACATCAACCTCCAGATCAGCCATGGCGTAGAGCGGTGCTCGGGTCTCCCACAACGCCTGCAATTTTACGGCTGGGTCCGCCTGCTGAAGCAGTGGACGAACCACCCGCGAACGTGCCAATCGACGCAATGCTTCCTGCGGACTGACCCGCAGATGGACAATGCATCCTGGGGGACGTACGAGCGCCACTACCTCTTTATTAGTCACCCAGCCGCCACCTGGTGCGAGCACCATGGGCGGCGCCGCCGCGAGCTCGCGCGTGAGACTGACTTCCAGTGCACGGAAGGCGGGTTCGCCGTGCTCCGCGAAATAGCGCGCCACGGACATCCCCACCCGTTTCTCTATTTCTTCATCGAAATCGAGAAAGGGGCGCCCGAGTCGCTTGGCGACCGCACGCCCCACAGTGGACTTCCCCGACCCCGGCAGACCGACGAGCACCAAGTGCCCGTCGATCTGCGGAAAATCACCGTTCGACACGTTCGTCCAACCGCGCCAGGTACGCCGTGAGATTGCGCTGCACTTCATGCAGCGAGTCACCGCCGAACTTTTCGAGCAACGCGTCGGCGAGCACAAAGGCCGCCATGGCCTCTGCAATCACGCCCATCGCTGGTACGGCCGTCACGTCGCTGCGTTCGGCCACAGCCTGCGCCGCCTGCCCCGTGGCTACGTCTACCGTACCAAGGGGCCGCATGAGCGTGGAAATGGGCTTCATGGCCACACGCACGACCAGTTCTTCTCCAGTGGTCATACCCCCTTCTGTTCCACCGGCTCGATTGCTCGGGCGACGTACATGTCCAGCGCGCGTACGCCCCGGAGCCGCCTCGATTTCATCGTGCACTTCAGCACCAGTGCGACGCGCCGTTTCGAAGCCCATGCCGATCTCCACGCCCTTCACAGCCGGGATGGACAGCATGGCCTGACCGATTCGCCCGTCGAGTCGACGATCCCACGACACATGGGAACCCAGACCCACAGGCAGGCCGGTAACGACGACTTCGCAGATACCACCGAGTGTATTGCCTTCCTTCTTCGCGGCATCGATCCGCGCAATCATCTGCGCCTCGGCTTCTGCATCGAGCGTGCGCAGTGGTGATGCATCGGATGCGGCATTGAGATCGGCCGGCATCTCATCTGGCCGACGGGCATCGATGCCACCTAAGTGCACGAGGTGCGACCCAATCGATACACCTACTTCGTTCAGCAGCACGCGGCATAGCGCACCCGCCGCAACGCGCGACGTGGTTTCGCGCGCGGACGCACGTTCGAGAATGTCACGCGCGTCCTGACGATCGTACTTGAGAATGCCGGTGAGATCCGCATGACCGGGGCGCACACGCGTCACATGCCGTTTTCTGAGACCTGTTTCATCGCCCTCACGCGGAGCGGGGTCCATGATCTCCTGCCAGTTCCGCCAATCCGTGTTGCGCACCAGCATCGAAATCGGCGAACCGAGCGTCTCGCCGGCGCGCACGCCGGACAGAAACTCGATGCGATCGGTTTCGATCTGCATACGACGCCCGCGGCCATACCCCTGCTGACGGCGAGCGAGCTGCGTATCGACATCGGATGCGAGGACGGGCACGCCGGCCGGCATGCCTTCCAGAACGGACACCAGAGCGGGACCGTGGGATTCACCAGCGGTCGTGAAGCGGAGCGAGGCCATACCGCAACCTAGGCGTACAGGGGTGAAAATGAGAAGACAGGCGGTCCCGGGGGGAACCGCCTGCCTTCTCCTCCTCCACTAGGCCGCCTTACAGGCAGGTCGTCGTGAAGTTGTCGCCGAGGGAGACCAGGGTGACGCCGCGAACGGTGGCGCCAACCAGAACCAGCTGACCATTGGCACGCACGGTCGACTTGATCGGACCGATGATCGGATCACGAATCGGAATCTGTGCAATGCGGCGGTAGCAGTAGGTGTCGAACACATCGATGACCGGCTCGCTCGAGGCCACGAAGGCCAACCGTGTACGCAGCGGCGTGGAATTCGCACCGCGGTTGAGCGGGTGGAAGTCGAGGCCACCCATGCTGGCGCGGGACTGCAGGATGCCCTGCAGGCGGAGCGTGCGGTCGAACAGGTAGGTCGAGTCACCCTTCACGGCATTCAGCTCACCGTCAAAGTTGATACCGACACCCTGCACACGAGCGAATGTGTTGGCGATGAAGTCCGTGACATCGAGCGGACGCGACACACCGCGGTCGATCACTGGGATCGGCGGCGTGGAATCGAAGCCCATCGTCGCGTCATACGTCATGGCGCGGCTGCCGAGCACCGGACCGCCTTCACCGAACACGGCGCGTCGGAAGTTGCCCGAGTTGCGCGTGAAGGTGGTGTCACGGAAGGCCAGTGCATCGATGCGCACGACAACCGAGTACGGGAACGTGCTGCCGTCCGCGCGACGAATCGTCTGACGATGTGGAACCAGGATCGAGTCGGCACCTACACCGCCGGCGGCAAAGCGCTCCACTTCCAACGTATCGGCGCGGCCTTCACTCGCACCCATCGCCTGTTCGAAGAAGAAGTGCGATGACGCACGCGTCAGATTCTCCCACCGCAGCGTACCCTGATTCGGGAACGGTCGGCTCTGACCGGGCGTAGGCGTGGTGGAATAGGCCACGATCACGTCACCACACTGTGCACCAGGCGTGGTTGCGCCATTGCAGGTCGCCGCAAGGAACTGCGGACGATCCGAGAAATCGTACACCGTGCGCTGCGTGATGAGCTGATCGGTGGTGGCGGAACGAACAGTCGTGATGCTGTAGGCGATGATGTTCGGCAGCGGATAGCGATAGACTTCGCGACCCGTTGATCCGCTGTTCAGGTTCACGTAGCTCAGATTGGTACCACCCGAGTTGGCGACCAGGATGGTATCGCCCATCACGCCATCACGATTGCGCGGCCATGCCGCGAGACCCCAGGGACGGGAGCCAACGATGACCGGCGAAAGGAACGTGGAGTCCGCGAGGTTGAACACTTCGAGCGTGTTGCGCTCGATGTTGGACAGATACAGGCGATCGGTGCGCGGCACATAGAGCGCGTCGGCAATCTGGCCACCCGCGGGCAACGGGTTGGTGAAGCCAGCGACGATCTGCACCGTATCCTGACGCAGATTGCCCGATACAAACCGCGCCACATCGCGGCGACCGTTGGCGTTGCGAGCAAAGCCGTACACGGTGACCGCCGTTGGGAAGGTCGTCACCGGTACACGTGTCCGGAACGTACGCACCAACGTGGTGAAGGCGCCCGTGCTCGTTACCGAGTCAGCGGTCACGAGTTGACCCGTGAGCGTACGCACTTCGTAGCCGAGCGTGGAGATACCAACCGGGTCCGTGGCTTCAACAAACACGGTATCGCTGATTTCGATGCGATTCGCCACGCCGGTGCGCACGACCGGTTCCGTGTTGGCATTGGCCGGGCTCTGCACGGCATACGACACGACTCTGCCGAGCACCCGCTGGTTGAGCGAGTCGGTGATGAACGGCGTCACCTGAATGGTCGCACCGCGCACTGAGTCCGGGATAACCAGCGTATCGAGCACCGACAGAGAATCGCGGAGCGGCGACGTGTAGACGCTGGAGTCCTTGATGTTGTAGGCGCCGGTGATCTGGTAACCGAGCGTACGCACCTTGTAGCGCGCCTTGCCGGCAAGCGACAGAACCACCGCCTTGCCGCTCACAACAGGCGAACCAGTCGTGGGGCTGGTAATGACTGCGAGAGGCGGCTCGAGATTGCCAACCGTCAACGCAACCAGTGCGGTATCGGAGGCATTGCCAGCACCGTCAACCGCGAGCGCGCGTGCCGTCACCGTTGCACCGAGCGGTGCATTGCCGGGCACCTTGATGTTCACGTTGATCGTCAACGACGTCACCGCGCTGGTCATCACGGTGTCGTATTCGGCCGTGATGCCGCCAGCGAGCAACAAGCGCACACGCTTGAGTCCGATGTTGTCGGTGGCATTGATGGTGACCGCGAGCAGCGAGTCATCCACCGGATTGCCCTTCGCCACCTGCACACGCGGCTTGATCTCGTCGCGGTACGGTGGATCGATAACCTCATCCCCGTCGCAGGCGCCGAGCAGCGAGGCCATCGCAAGGACGGCCAGGCCGAGCAGCCGGCGGGGTGTGGGGCGCGTCGTGGCGCCCCGTGCGGTATTGGAAGACATGAGTGTGGTTATCCTCGTCGCGTTGCCTTAGCGGCCCGGGGGCGGCGTCACGCCTTCGTCCAGGATGTGCGGCGTGACCAGGATGAGGAGGTCGCGCTTCGTTTCATTCTTGGTGTTCTGCGAGAACAACCGACCAACGAACGGGAGATTCATCAGGCCCGGGATGCCACTGCGGAAGCGCGTGGTTTCCGTCACCGTGAGTCCGCCGATCACTGCCGCTTCACCGTCGGCCACGAGCACCTGTGATTCAGCGCGCTGACGGTTGAAGATCACGCCGACGTCCGTGGCAGCCAGTTCGGCGCTCGAGTTCTCGGCCTTGATGTTGAGCAACACCATCTTGTTGTTCGTGATCTGCGGCGTCACCGAGAGCTTGATACCGGCTTCTTCCTTCGACACCGCAGCGCGGGGGAAGAAGGCGGCCGCATTCGGCGACTGACCGCCGCCCTGACCACCACCACCGCCACCCTGCGCACCCTGACCACCGGCGTCGATCACGCGGATCGGGATTTCCTGACCGACGAAGATTTCGGCGCTGCGGTTGTTCAGGATCGTGATGCTGGGCTCCGACTGCACATCAGCCAGCGACGAGGTCTGCAGCGCATTGAGGAACGCGGTCAGCTGATAGCGACCGAGCGCCGTGCTGTAGATCAGGTTGAGCGCGTTCGGCTTGATCGCGTTGTTGGCGTTCGCGATACCAGCGATGGCGTTGCCACCGAGATTGATGCGCGCCGGCCCTTCGAACGGCGTGCCACCACCCATCGCATCGGGCACACCGTCGCCGTCGGTATCAACCGGTGTCAGCGTGTTCGGATCGGTACGCGGCACAAGCTGCTGGAAGAACTGCTTGTTGCCCGTACCGAGGTCGTAGGCAAGACCGATGTCCTGGATGCCGGTACGATTCACGAAGACGATCTTGGCCTTGATAGCGACCTGCGGCGTGCGGATATCGAGCTGCTGAATGCGGGCGACGATTTCCGGGAGACGCGACGGCACTTCCGTGATGATCAGCTTGTTGGTCGCGCTGTCGGCGGCAACCGAGCCGCGCACCACGCAGCCCTGACCACCCTGGCTCTGCTGACCGCCCTGCGCGCCCATCTGCCCCTGCATGGGCAAGCCGGCCTGCTGACCAGTCTGCGCCGTGGAGATCTGCGTGCAGTCACGGGCAAGCAGCGCCTGCACGGTACCGCGCAGCGTAGCGGCCTTGGCGTAGTTGATGTCAACGATCTGCGTCACCAGCGGCTCGAGTGCCTGATTGGTGGCGAGACGCTGATAGCTGTCGACCGTGATGATGCCGCTGGCATCTTCCGTGGCGGCGAGGCCCTGCGACTGCAAGATGGCCTGCAGCGCGACATCCCACGGCTTGTCCGCAATGTCGGCGGTCACGAGACCTTCAACATCCTTACCGACAACGATCGTGCGGCCGGAGAACGTGGCGAACGCGGCGATCACGTCGCGGATGTTGGTGCCGTCATAGCTGACGGTGATACGCGGCTTCTGCGGCTGACGACGTGCCGCGGCAAGCGACTCGTTCGTGGCCGGCGCACGCCGGGTGAGCGGCGAGTAGTCGACGGCAGGTGCGGTGTCGACTGACTGCGAAACTGCGGAAGCAGCAGGAGCGGAAACTGTCGGCGCGGAAGCGACCGGCGTGGGTGCAGCGGGCAGATCGAGCTTGCCAGCGGCAACCGCCGTGGTGGCGGCACCATTGAAGCCGGCCGAACCCCAGCGTGCGAACTGCGCAACCGGTGCATCAAGCATGAGTCGCACAACATTGCCATCGCGCTCGAGCACATAGGAGCGCGTGGCATCGAGATCGATCACCATGCGCACCGTGTCGGCGCGATACTGCGAGAGGCGCACATTGCGGACCGCACCGCGCGCCTTGCCATCGTAGCTGGAACGAATCGCGAGGCTGGCACCGCCCAGATCCACCACGATGCGCGACGGATTCTCGAGCGTGAAGTGGTTGAGCGACACCGCCGCGTCAACACCGAGCGCAATCACGGCACCGCCTTCAGCGGGCGCGACCTCGATCGCATGCACGCGGCCACGTACCGCGTTGTCAGAAGTGATGGCCGGAGCGGCCGGAACAACGGTGGACGTCACCATGGTGGAGAGTGCCGAAGCACTGTGCACCAGGAGCGCGGTCATCACCGCAACGGTCGTCGGTCCCATCATGGGTTCCTCGCTTTCGTCGTGTCGCTGCTAAGCGGCAGCGTTTCCTGCCGATTGTATCCGAATTCTTCCATCGTGAACTGCACGGCCTTCTGCCGGATCGCGCTCACGCGCAGACGGCCCAACTGTTGTCCGGTGCGTACGCGATACTGCACCTTCGAGAAGCTGTCGCGGAGGATCGCCACCGAATTGTTTCCGGCGGGATCGAACGCCACTGCCACGAGACGCAGATCGCTGAGCAGCGGACGCACATCACTGCTCGTCATCAACGACTTGTACGGATCGCGACGACCGCCGCTGCTGTAGTTGTACGTTTCGCGCGTGATCGTGATTTCCGACGGCGCCTTGCTGCCCTTGATGGCGGCAACTGGTGCGGCGCCAACCACGCCAGCCGACTCACCCGACACCGTACGCGCCGGTGTCTTGGGTGCCGACTGGGCATCGGCTACGACCGCGCTGCCGAGGAAGGCAGCCGCAAGCATGAGTGAACGCATCATGACGAGTGCTCCTTCGTCGCACGCGTGGGCGTCGTCTTTTCGACGTACGTCTGCAGCGTGATGGTGGACGCCAAGGCATCAGGTTCGCTGGTGCGCAGGCCCTGACGCTGCCGTGATGCACCTGCAGTGATGCCGAACTTGACCGGAGCCACGATGCGCGGCAGCGAACCGACGTTGGCGAGGAACTCGCCGAACTGGTGATAGCCGCCGATGATCGTGACCGTGTAGCGATAGGTGTCGAAGCGATCGCCGACGATGACCGGCTCCGGCATCACGCCACCGACATCGAGACCAGCGCGGCGCGCGGCCGTGCTCACTTCCTCGAGCAATGCCGGCACTTCATTGCCGGTCGGCACGAGACGACGCATCACGGTGAGCGCCGAACGATTCTCGGCCGCCTGCGTGCGCAGCGATTCGATGGAGCCGCTCGCGAATTCGCGCGCAGCCTTCTGGTTGGCGTCTTCGAGGACTTCGACGCGCGTTTCATCTGCGAGCAACTGCTCGTTGGCCGACGCGTAGGGATACGCGTAGTACAGGCCGGCCAGTGCGAGCGCCGAGAAGGCGATCAGCAGCTTGACCTGGTCCCGCTGGGCTGTGGGAAGAATGGACATGGGATTCTCAGGTCAACGCACGGGGACAACGAGCGGCGTCGTCTGAATGACGCCAGGGGCAGGCACTTCGTATTCGGCCGTCAATTCGAACTGCGTGACGTCCTTGTTGTCGACGATGACGATCTCCGACTTGCTCAGCGCCACCTTCTGAATGAAGGGCGAGCTTTCGAGCTGGCGCATGAACATCGTGAGCGCCTGGATGTCGACCGTCTGTCCAACGAGCTTGAAACCGAGCGGCTGATGCACAGAGATGGTGTCGGCCTTGGCTTCGTCTCTCGCCGCTCTCTTGGCAGCGGCACCGGCAGCAACAGGCGCCGTGGTCGTGCTGACGGTATCCGCGCCCGGGGGCAGCGGTATGTTGGTCGTCTGCTCGAGACTGGTCAGCCACGTGTAGGCTGGCAGTGCACGGCTTACTTCGTCGAGGATGTGCGCCCAGTTGTAGCGATTGTCATCGATCGTGCGGATGATCTGCAACTGGCGGTACACGGAGTCACGTTCGGCGGTGAGCTTGCGGCGCGCAGACAGAACCTTGTCGTAGCGCGTCGAGTCACGCACCGCGCGATCGAGGCGCTCCGTGATTTCTTCCGCGCGCGCATTCTGCGCGGTGAAGAGAATGCCGACGCTGGCCACAGCGATCACGACGGAAGCGGCAGCGCCGAGAAGCCACGGATCGCGGATGCCACCGCCCATCGCGCTGAGTGATGCCGCGAGGCCGGCTGCGCCCTTGGAGCGCGGTCCCTTCTTGGCACCCGGCAGAAGATTGATTTCGATCATCATGTGCGGGGTCCTCAGGCGGCCGCGCGAAGAGCCAACCCAACCGGCAGCATCAGCAGCGGGGCGACTTCGTCTGTGGAGAGGAATTCCAACGCTCCCTCGCGCACGGCGAGCTGAGCGAAGGCGTTGGCCGGCTGCACCGGCATACGGAGGCGATCGGCCAACCACGGCAGAAGGCCCGGCACTCGGCTGCCACCGCCGCAGGCGTACACCGCGCGGATCTGGCCGAAGTTGCGGGACGACGTCGCAAGGAACGTGGCGGCGCGCTCAAGACCGATGGCGAGTTCTTCGCCGCGCATCGCGACAATGCCCTCGAGCATCACATTGGCGTCGTAGCCGCGCAGCAGGTCCTCAGCTTCATCGCTGCCGAGTCCATGTTCACGCTGCAGATCTTCACGGAAGCGGCGCGTGCCGACACCGAGATCGCGCGTGAGGATGGGCACGCCATCATCGAGAATGTTGAGGTTGGTGGCTTCGTTGCCGATGTTGAGCAGCGCCACCGTGCCATTCATCGCGTCGGGATAGTTGGTCTCGAACGCGTTGTGCAGCGCGAAAGCGTCAACGTCGATGACGGCAGCCGGCGCACCTGCTTCCTGCAGCAGATTCTGCTTCGTTTCAACCAGATCACGCTTGGCCGCCACGAGCAGGACGCTCATGTCGAGACCATCGCCATCCGGATCAAGTACCTGGAAATCAAGTTCGACGGAGTCCATGTCGAAGGGCACGTGCTGTTCCGCTTCCCAGCGCATCAGCTCACGTGCCTGCTGTTCCTTCACACGCTCCATCTGAATCTTCTTGACGATCACGTCACGCCCGCCGACGGCCGCCACAAGATTCTTGGCCTTTACCCCCGTCGCCGCGATCGTCTGGCGAATGGCATCCGCCACGATGCCGTGGTCCATGACTTCACCTTCGACGATTGCCGTGTCGTTGAGTGGCGTGATGACGACCTTCGCCAATTCCGGCTTCGATCCGCTGTGGTCGATGACCACTGCCTTGACGAGACCGGATCCGACATCAAGTCCAACCGTGATTTTCTTCCGCCCGAAGAGTGCCATGGGTCTGGGGGTTACACAGTGAGAAGCATTCCGCGCATCCCGTGGCGTTCTACCGGCGGGACAGTTTGACCTGTCAGGACCTGACATGTCTCCCTTGAAACGACCCGCGCCTCACGAGGTAACGCTGGTCACTGGGAGGGGAGTGGGCGTGTGCTGCCACTCTGTGACAGTGACGGCCCATCATTTGGGGCCCTGATCGGACCTTCTGACCGAGGTGTCTACCGCTTATACGGTGCGCGGTGACTGATGTCACCAAACGCCAATAGGCATGCGGATACCCAGTGGTGACGCCCTCGGGGTGGCGATAGTAGCCAGCGCCAGATCGACCGCACATCGATCGAATTGAATGCGTGTGGACGGGCTGAGACGCACACGATCAGAGCTGCTGTGGCCGGCAATGACGGCGCCATGCACCACCAGGGCGGCAGACGAGGCATCGAGCGCACGCGTTGTCATCAGAAGGCCGTGTATTTCTGCAGCCCCTTCGACACGCAGTATGCCATTCACCGCCAACACACCATTCCAGCGCATCGGTCCGCGCAGCACCACGGTATCACCCTCGAGTCGCAGGGCCCGCCACTCGGGATCGGATATCGGTGATTGTGCGATGCTACCTACCATCTGCGCCGGAAGAAGCGACGCAACAGCCGACCAGGCGCTGCCGATCGCCATTTGCTCCGTGGCCACGATGGCCCGCCAATCCGGCGTCAATGTCCATATCCGCCCAGGCGTCGCCGCCACATCACCCGCCACGATGGAGGGCACGGTGAGCGTTGCACGTGCACCGCGGCACCACGTCGTAGGCGCTGCGAGGTCAGCGCCTACGACGGTTGTACCGTCTTCGCCTTCCACCATGCCGCTCGCTGTCAGTGCGCCGACGACGGAGATAGCAGGAGGGCGAAGCCAATAGGCTCGTCGTTCGTGCCTACGTGGTGTTCGGGTAGCAGACGACGCCTGGGGTGCAGCGTCCAGTTCGAGCCAGGCAAAGAGTGGATGCGTACGACGCCATGCAGTGCGTACGAGCGCGGCATCCACCACCTGATTTGTCCGATGCACTGTCACACCGATGGCGCGCTGTGCCACAGAATCAGCGGCCCAAGCTCCCACCGCGCTCGCGGCAGCGACATCGATGGCGCGACTGATGTCCTGGGCACCACGACTCAATACGCTCGCGCTATTGGCTCGCCAGGCAGTAGTTGTGAGGCCGGCGGCTAACAGCGAGACCATCGCCAGTACGACCACAACCAGCGGCAACATCGAACCATGTCGAGTGCGCATTTCAAGGCGTCCCATTCAGGGCGTCCCATTCTGCGCTGGCAATCCGCGCAGGGCGATGGACACGTGAATCGAGTCACTCACTGTCGTCGCGCGTCCCGACTGCATGCGTGGTGCACGAATCAAAAACCGCAGACGATTCATCTGCGCGGGATCATTCGTCGGCGCTCCGGCCGCTGTCTCTCCCGTCACACGAAGACCTGATTCAGCGAGAGAATGCAGTGGCCCTGCAACGGGCTGTACCACATCCCAGCCGCCCGCATCGCGAGTGCGTTTACCGAGCCACCACTGCCCATCGCTCCGGTAATGCACGTAGCGCGCGGCGCGCGTGATGCGCACCGGTGTGCCTGTCTGCAGTTGTCTGACGCGAGCACTATCGACCTGCACGCGCCACTGCGGGATGTCGAGCGCAGCACCAGCTGGGCCACACGACATCGTGCCAGCGCCGGAGGCTGCGCCGACCGCAAGGCGCTCCTGTGACGGCGCTATATGCGGATCGGCGCCCGCCACCTGACCTGAGAGCAGTGGCCAATGCCGCAGTTCATCTCCGGCCCGCACGCCGCTCAGAGGACTCGAATGCGTAGGACCCAGTTCTCCCAGCAACACGGTGCCATTGGAAGACACTCCGCAAATCACGGCAGTCGCGTGTGTGGCATCGAATTCGATCAATGAGTCTTGCACAACTCTCAGGTCACCGGGCGCCAGCATTTCCAGATCGGAGATCACGGCGACCATTGCGTGGCGAAGTTCGCGAGATGTGTTCATGACCGCCCCCTGGGTCCGCGCATTGCGCGCCACGACCAGGAGAAGTGTCACGGCCACGGCACCAAGCAGAGCAGCCAGTGGCATGGCAACCAGCAGTTCCACGAGACTCATCCCACGTCGCACAGTGCTGCGTTGCACCGACACTTTGCGCTTTACTCGCATGATGCAGCCCCGTGCACACGGTGCTCGCGCATCTTGACGGCAGATGCGTGGAGCGCACTCTCTCGCCACTGCACGCGCAATTGCTCCTGACGCCCTCCCGCCGTCGGCGCATCATCCGCGCTGACCTCGTAGCGGTGCCGAAGTGCGCGCGATTCGCTGGCGGCATCACTTCGGCAGGCCTGTCCATGCAACGTCGCGTTCTGACTGACGAGCGTGCGGTGCACCACGTCTTCCGCCACAGCTCCATTCACCAGCATCGCGGACGTTGTGCCCAATAGCAGCACGATCGTTGCCGAAGTCGCCAGCAGCAGCGCGGCAACACAGCATTCCACCAGCACGCGACCAGTTCTCGGCCGAATACCATCTCGACCGAAAGACTGGCGCATTGGCGCCGCGGAGCGTGGAGAAGACAGTCGCGAAACGAACATGGGGCCACGGTATCACCGATGGCCCCATGCGTTATCACCAGAATCGTGCGCGTGTCATCATGGGAACGCAGGCGGCACGTCAGCGGCCACACGCCGGAGTCCACTGGCGTGCAACGGCAGCAGAATCACAAACGCGGCACCGCCCTCGCGCGCGCGCTGCACCCAGATCGTGCCTCCCAGATTCTCGATCGTGCTGGCAACGATGGCCAGTCCGAGACCAGTGCCCTTCCCCGGTTGCTTGGTCGAGAAAAACGGCTCGAAGATGCGCTCTTCGTCTTCCGGAGACACGCCGGTACCAGAGTCGGCCAACACCACCTGCAGGAATCGCGACGGAGATTCCGGGCGAGCCAGCCACGCAAGGGCGCGCTTGCTGGGACGATGCGCCCAGCGCTGCGGCGACGGGTCCGTGCGACGCTTTTCGATGGATTCGGTAAATGCCGACGCATCATTGATGCGTGAACGGATTACGATGTCTCCTTCGCGATCCATCGCGTCCACCGCGTTGAGCAGCAGGTTCACGAACACCTGCTCCAGATCATGGCGTTCCGCGTACACCACGCCTTCCGGTGCCTCGAGTTCACGCGCAATCCGGAAGCGGCGCGTAATACCCTGATCGCCGAGCAGTCGGATGACGTCCTCGACCACTTCATCGACCACGATCGGCTTGGGCGTCAGGCGACGCGGACGTGCGTAGTCGAGCAGACCACGCATGATGCGATCGATACGCGTGATCTCGCGCTCGAGCGCATCGATGGGTTCGGCGGTTCCGGCCACATCACGCGTCCGCATGCGCAGGAGATGCGCGTAATTGGCGATGGCCGATACCGGATTGCCGATCTCATGCGAAATACCGGCGGCAATGCGACCCATGGTGGCGAGCTTCTCAACGCGTAGCCGGGACTGCGTGGCCGCATTCATCTGCTCGGTCATGCGATTGATACTGTCGGCCAGCCGATTGAACTCCTCGGTGCCGGCCGGAGGAACCGTCTTCGACGTATCCCCCTTGGCCATGGCGTCAGCGGCTGCCACACAATGTCCGAGCGGTTGTTCAATCAGTTCGGCTACTTGCCGCTGCAGCATGCTGGCCGACACCAGCGCAATGAGAAACACCAGCAGAACCACGATCGGCCACCGAATGGCTGCGGGCAGCTCCTCGGTGAACCACATGGTAGTGATGATGGCGACGATCAGCCCACTGCTGGCGAGTACAAGAACCCGCTGCAGGCGTTCGTGGATGCTGTAGCGCTTCGTTTCGGTCACGGGGGGACGTTGCAGTGTTGCCGCGTTTCGGGCAACCGGTTGCTCGCCCTATTCGCTGGTTCTTTGCCGGCCGGATACGATTGGCGCGTTCCGGCTCGCGATGTCCGGAAACGGCAAAGGGGCCAGGCTTTCGCCCGACCCCTCCCCCCCAATCAGTGCGGCAGGGTTTATGCCCTGCCGCGCTGTTGGATAGCCAGTGTGGCTTACTTGCAGGCGGCGCCGCCCGGGACGCCTTCGGCGGCCGGAGCAACCACAGCATCACCCACGGCGATCGAGCAGACCACGCCAGACGCAGCATGCGTCGCCGTCGCGCTCCAGCCGCCAGCCGTCACCGTCGGGACGATGGTCATGCCCTGCGAGCCATAGGTGGCCGGAACCGTCCAGCCCGTGTACGAACCAGCGTCCGAGAAGTGCGCTTCGGCCATCGGGATCAGGTTCTTGAGATCCGACTTGGCGGCCGTGACGTAGGCCTTCTTCTTGGTGTCAGCGAACTTGGGGATCGCGATCGCGGCGAGGATGCCGATGATGACGACGACGATCAGGAGTTCGATGAGGGTGAAACCCTTGCGAGTGCGCTTCATGGTGGAATCTCCAATGGGGGTTGTTGCGTCGGGTCCGTCCTGAGTGACGATCCCCGCGACGACTTGCAGTAAGGCATTTCGCTTGCCAAAGTCGCGGCACCAATAAAAGTCATTGTCCTATAAGCACTTGCATCAATTCGACGAGCACTGGTTCATTCCGCCGAGCGTTGGGTTTTGCAAAGAACCTTGCAGGGTGCAATCACCGTCATTCCAGTCAAATGAGTGACCTGTTCCGGTGGTGAAACAGCGTCGCAAACCCTGTGATAGACACCGGGGAATGTGAGTGCCACGGATGCAACGGTAGCAGTCTGGACAAATGAAAAAGCCGAGGCGAGCCTCGGCTTTTGTCTAAAAAATCAGGTTTGACGCGACAGGACGCAGACCCTGTTGTACGTCAATTGCACTGCGGCCCGCCGTTCTGACCCGGTCCAGCAACCAGCGTGCACTGAACACCAGGCAGGCCCGTATGAGTGGCCTTGGCTGACCAGCCCTGCGCATTGGGAGTGAAGGTCAACGTGACCCCTTGCGAACCCAGGGGCGCATTGAAGTTCGCGTAGGTGTTTTCATTCGCGAACTGAGTCTCGGCCATCGTGGCCAATCCCTTCAGATCGGACTTCATGGCAGCATAGAATGCCCGCTTCTTGGAGTCACCGAACTTGGTAATGGCCAGCGAGGCCAGAATGCCGATGATAACGACCACCGTCAGCAGTTCGATGAATGTGAAGCCGGTGCGACGTCGCAGCGGGGTATGGCGCATCAGGCGTCTCCGTAGCGGGCGAGCTTGCGATACAGGGTGGAAGGATCAATGCCCAACATGTCGGCGGCGCGACTCTTGTTACCGCCTTCGTTCTGCAGGACCCACTGGATGTACGCCCGCTCGATGGCCTCGAGGGTTGGCGTAACCGGTGTCCGTTCACTGACGAGCGGTTCCGCGCGACGTGACGTGACCCGTTCGGGCAGCGCCTCCGAACGAATGGTGTCGCCCGATGAGAGGATGACGGCGCGTTCGAGAGCATTCTCGAGTTCGCGCACATTACCTGGCCACCCATATGCCATCATGGCATCGAGTGTCTCCTCGGCCAGCACCTTGGGTTCCTCGCCACGCAATGTCGCCGAGCGCGCCAGGAACCCCTCCGCCAACAACGGGATGTCTTCGGCGCGCTGCCGGAGTGGGGGCAGATGCACAGCGATGACATTCAATCGATAGAAAAGATCGGCACGAAAGCTCCCGCGCTTGATCTCTTCTTCCAGATCCCGGTTTGTGGCCGCCAGAACCCGGGTGTTAACCGGCACGGATTCGGTGGCACCCACGGGAATGACTTCGCGCTGCTGGAGCACGCGCAGCAGCTTGACCTGAATAGAGGCCGTGGTCTCGCCGATTTCGTCCAGGAAGAAGGTGCCCTGGTCTGCCGCAGCAAATAGACCGGTCTTGTCCTTTACGGCGCCGGTGAAGGAGCCCTTTACGTGACCGAACAACTCGCTTTCGAGCAGTGACTCCGGCAACGCACCGCAGTTGATGCTCATGAAGTTGTTGCTCGTGCGCGCGCTCAATTCGTGGATGTAGCGCGCGATCACTTCCTTACCTGTTCCCGACTCACCGGTAATGAGCACGGTGGAATCGGTGGGAGCTACTGTTTCTGCCAGACGCAGCACTTCGTTCCAACTCTTACTGCGACCGACGGGACGCCCAGCCGTGTTACGATCACGCCGACGGATTTCCTGCTTGAGTTCCTGATTCTCAACGCGAAGCTTGCGATGTTCTGCAGCGCGCTTGAGGATGGCCACCAGTTCGTCGTTGCGGAACGGTTTCTGGATGTAGTAGAACGCGCCTTCGTTGACCGCCTGCATGGCCGACTGCAGTGTGGCCTGCGCCGTCATCAGAATGACGGGTACATCGGGATCGCTCTGCCTTGCCGCACTCAACACCTGTACACCGGTGACATCGGGCATCCGTACGTCCGTAAGTACGATGTCGGGCTGCAACTCATTGATCTTCTCGATGCCCTGACGTCCGCCTTGCGCCGTGTACGGCGAAAAGCCTTCGGTCTTGAGCAGGATACGCAACGAATCGAGAATGCCTGACTCGTCGTCGACGATGAGCACGCGCGGAAGATCGGGGGCAGCAGGAGCAATCATGCAGCAACTCCGGAAATGCGGGAGTGTGAAGAGTCAGACACTGAAACGGGCAACACGATCGAGAAGCGTGTGCCATTGGCGAGATGGTCCACAGTGACCAAGCCTCGGTGTGCTTCTACCGCGCGATGAACTACGGGAAGACCGAGTCCACTACCACCAGGTTTGCCGGAGACAAATGGTTCAAACAGACGGCCACGCAGATCCTCGGGAACACCCGGTCCGTCATCGGTGACCGTGATCGATACGAGATCTCCGGCAATTGCGCGATGATTCCGCTCGTTGCCGTCTGGTTGATTGCGAGCGACCGATACGAACACGTGGCCACTGCCATCAAGCGCCTGCACGGCATTCAGCACGAGATTGAATACGGCGCGATGCAGCAGATCCTCATCACCAGCGAATGCTGGCAGGTCAGGTGAGATATCCACCTGCACCTGCACCGCATCAGCGCGGTCGGGATGCGATGCGGCCATGGTCGACGCAGCCTGCACGAGCGCGCCGAGGTCGAGCGATTGCAACTGTGTCACGCGCGCACGCGCAAAGTCGAGGAACTCAGCGAGCAATCGACTCAAACGATCGGCCTCGCGCACGACGAGTCCGTGCAACACCGTTTCATCTTCATCAATCGCGCCGCCGCGCATGGCCTGCCGACGGGCGAGTTGTTCGGTGGCACTGCGAATACTTGCCAATGGATTGCGGATCTCATGAGCGAGTGACGCACTGAGTTCTGCGACAGCCTGGAGACGTTCAGCGCGCACGTGCAGCGCCTGCAGTCGCTTGCTGTCGGAGATGTCCTGAAAGATTGCTGTGGCGGTCGTTGTGCCATCGGGACGCCCACCCTCCGCCACCGTGGTCGTCACACCGATCTCCACATCATCATCACCGCGGCGAATCACACCCTCAGCGCGCGTGGTACGAACGCCATCGCGTGCACTGCGCTCGATGAGTTCAGTCAATTGCGGCGACACACGACGCAGCGTAGGCAACACCGGACGACCGATGTATGCGCGCAGATCCAGTTGCAACAGATCCGATGCGGCGGGATTGGCGTAGAGCAAACGCCCCTGCGCATCGACGGTCATGATGCCGGAGCGAATGGTGCGCAGAATGTCGGCGGCCTCGAGCTGCACCTTGGCCAGTTGCGCCGCCAGTGCTTCGCGGCCTGAACCAGCCTGCCGGAGACGTTGCGCGACGAAGCCCGAGCCCACCGCAACAACAACAAACACACCGGACTGCACGGCGAATCCCAATCCTGGAGAACCACCACGCAACCACAGCACATCGGCCGCATACAGCACACAGGCGCCGATCGCGACTGTAAGTCCACCGCGAAACGGGAGCAGTAGCGCGCCGCTGGCAATGACCAGGATATAGAGGGCGGCGAACTGTGAGCTCCAGCCACCCGTGATATGCACTATGGATGTAACCAGCAGCAGATCGATGGTGCATTGACCTGCGAAGTACAGCATCCCCAACGGTTTACGATCGGCATTGCCATAGAGCGCTGACCCAACCGTGGTGAGAGTCGCCACGGCAAACGCCAAGGTGGCCACCAGCGTGACCGTCGGCTCAGCCTCACTCCAGACAAAGACGGCCGCCACGAGAATGGCACACGCCAACGCAAGACGCCCGATCCACACCCAGCGCAGTACGCGATGTGGTTCGAGCAGTTCTTGAATGGGGTCCTGCGGAAATGCCGGCGTGTACCGCACGTCGAATAGGAGTCCGGTGGAGCATTCGTGCAGAATGCAAGAGGCGCGGAATGCCCGACGGTCTTGCAGATTGCACTATCTGGACGAACCATTCGCAGCTCCGTTTCCTTTCGATATGCTTTCGGAACCTCCGTTGTCCGTTGAGCCGGACCTGACCTTTGGGACCATTTCGGTCCGGCTCCTGTTCGTGTTGTTCCTTGTCCTGCTCAATGCCTTCTTCGTGGCGGCCGAGTTTGCGCTGGTGGCCGCACGGCGCAGCAAGATTGATCAGATGGTCGCCGACGGCGACAAGAGCGCCGCGGTGGTTCAGCGGGCGCTGTCACAGCTCGACCGCTACATCTCCGGCACCCAGCTTGGCATTACGTTGGCGTCGCTGGCGTTGGGCTGGATTGGTGAGCCTGCGGTCGCCGTGCTGGTCGACCGAGTGCTGGAAGCCGCAGGGGTAGACGTGCCGGCTGGCGCGGCCCACACGGGCGCCGGCATCGCAGTGGCGTTCATCGTGATCACCTTCCTGCACATCGTGCTGGGTGAGCTGGCTCCCAAGTCCATCGCCCTCGCCATGCCGGAAACGGTGAGCCGGTGGGTGGCGCGCCCGCTGATGCTGTTTTCGCAGGCCATGTCGCCATTCATCAGTTTTTTGAATGGCACGGCCAATCGCATGCTGGCCCTGGTGGGCGTGCAACCGGCCAGTGAAGGCGGACATGTGCACAGCCCCGAAGAACTGCGTCTCTTGGTCATGCAGGCCCGCGCGCACGGCACACTCGACGAATCCGACTCGGCCATGCTGGCCGGCGTGTTCGACTTCCACAACAAGCGCGCGCAGGACGTGATGCGTCCGCGCACGGACATGGTCGCGATCGCGGAAGACGTGGAACGCGAGGAGTTGGTGGAGATCCTGCGTCGCGAGCGGTACTCGCGATATCCGGTGTATCGCGAAACGCCGGATGACATTGTCGGTGTGTTTCTGGCCAAGGATTTCTGGCTGGCCGAGCATCCCGAAACGTTCGAACTGCGCGAGCACCTGCGCGAGCCCATGTTCGTGCCGGCTACGCGTGGCGCTGAGCGTGTGCTGGATGATCTGCGCCGCACGCGTGCGCACCTGGCGGTAGTGCTCGACGAATACGGTGGCACGGCCGGCATCGTGACCATGGAGGATCTGGTCGAAGAAGTCGTGGGCGATATTGCCGACGAATACGATCTGCAGTCCCGTGATGCGCTGATGTTCGATGGTGTGCTCGAACTTGCGGGATCGATTTCGCTGGTCGATGTGCGTTCAGACCACCGCCTGCCGATTCCTGAAGGTGACTGGAACACGTTGGGCGGCTATGCCTTTGCGATGCTGGGGCGGTTGCCTCGCGTTGGCGACCGGGTGACGTATCCCGGTGGAGAGTTGGAAGTGGTGGCGATGGATGGTCGCCGCGTCGCGGCGCTACGTGTGCACAAGCGCGCCGAGGCGACGGAGCACGCGTGAGTTCCTCGGATATTGATTCGCTCGATGTTGCACCGGGCACATTCATTCCGCTGTCGGAGATCGAAGTCCGTGCGATCTCCGGTGGCGGGCCTGGTGGGCAGCATGTGAACAAGAGTGCCACGCGCGTGGCGATCACGTGGAACGTGCGCACCAGTCGAGCGCTGCGTGATGAGCAGCGTGCGCGACTGCTTGAGAAGTTGGCCAGCCGTCTCGATCAGGACGGGGCCATGCGCATTGTGGCGGGCGAGTTTCGCAGTCAGCAGCAGAATCGCCGCGCGGCGCTGGAGCGACTGCAGCAGGTGGTGCAGCGGGCGCTGATCGTGCCGCGTACACGCAAGGCGACCAAGCCGACGCGGGGATCGGTGGAGAGGCGGCTGGATGAAAAACGCCGCCGCTCGGAGACGAAGTCGGAGCGGCGGCGCATTAATGACTGATCGGGTCGACCGGCTCTACAGATTCTTGCGGACGACCGTCCAGTTTGAGTCCAGCGCGATGTAAGTGAGGAACGAATACTTGTTCAGCATCGGCGTCGCCAGAACGAACCGATTAGGTGTGATGCGAAACAACATACCGGTGTTGAACTGAGCGGCCTCGGCTCCCGCTTCTGCGCTCAATGTCGCGTAGAGGCTCTTCCAGGCGTTGATCGCATTGCGGCACTTCACGGTATCCTGAACAACTACCACTTGACTGTAGCTAACCCCGGTAATGCCGAGCTGGCTTCGCGTCCTCGCAAAAGTAGTCCCGTTCTCGCCGGTGTCGGTGAGAAACCCGCGCACGAACGACCGTGCACTGGCGTTGTCATCTGAACCCATTTCGCATGGGCCTGCCAACGCAGGACCGTTTGTGACTTCTGGTGTCACTGTCGCGCCAAGGCTAATGGCGATGATGGAAACGAGCAGAATTGAACGCATCCTGACAATTCCTCCGATGTATTCGCAAAGCCCGGCTTGAACGCCAGGGCTACCCAATACCATAACGACATCGATTCGAAATCTTGCACACGCGCTGCCACACATCGGAAGTGCTTGTTCCGGAACGAACAGTCACACCTGAAGTCCGATGAGTACCACTCATCCGCTCAAAGACAAACGGGCCACCGCCATTTCCTTGGCAGCGGCCCGCTTTGATTTCCGTCCTATCGATCCATCAAGATTCCGGTCAAGTCATACGCGCCGGGGAATCACCTCACAACACCGCCGGCTCCGACGTCACCACCACCGCGCCCAGCGTGACGCTCGTGTTGTTGGTCTTGATGAAGTTGAGCTTGCCCGTGAGGTACGCGGCATCCCAGATCACGGCCGTCGTCGGATCATTGGCACTGTCATACAGCGCGCGATCGAGACGCAGTGACGACTTGACAGCGCAATCCGCGCCCTTGGCACCAGTCGCCCAGAACACGAGACGCGCACGACCGTTGGCGTTGGGGCCCATGTCGAAGCACACCGTGTTCGGCGCCTGCGTGAACAACGCACTCGCGGCATCCGTGGCGTAGCTGAACTGCGTGGTGGAGCCCGCACCAAAGCGGAACCACGTCCACGATGAACCCGAGCTCGAACGACCGCCGGTGATGATCAACTTGCCCGCCGACGCGACCGGGTTGCCCGTGGGCGAAGGATCCTGACCGAACACCGCGTAGAAATAGCTGTTGTTGGCCGTGGACTGCACGTTGTTGAGACGCACATGGCGCGCCGCGCCTGCCGCAGGAACACACAACGACTGCCAGTCGGCGTTCGTGGCCCACGTCGTGGTGCACGTGGTGGCCGCGGCGATGGCTGATGCATCCAGCACCGCCGTCGTGGACAGCGTGATCTTCGGCGTGGCGCCGCTGCCGGCCGCCTGACGGAAGTAGGCCTTGAGCTGCTTGGCCACTGCGCCCGTCGTCTGACGCCACTCGGTGCGCGCGCCCATGGCCGTCGCAGCCGTCAGCGTGGAACGGTTCGCGCAATCCGCGCCGCGCTGACCGCTCACCCACATCACGAACGCCGGAGCGCTCGTAGCCGATCCGTCGTGCAGATCGAAGCAGACAGTCGCACCCGAATTGATGTAGGTCGCGTTGTCGTCGAACGTGGCATCAACAGCGCCGAATGACGCCTGCAGCTGCGGCGTGGGAGCCGGCGTGCCACCACCGTAGAGCAGCACGCGGAACTGGCCATCCGCAATGGCACCCGACGTCACCGTCGGCGGCGCGCTGAAGCCAAACACCACCTGCGCTGACGCATGGGTCGGACCAGCCTTTGCATTCTCGATGCGCACGTGGCGCACCGGCGACGACAGCTGGCAGAGCTCGACGAACGATCCATCCGTCGCCGCCGTGATGTTGGTGCTGCACTCGGTCAGCGGCGTCTCCGGACCGGCCGGGGAGTCATCACCACAGGCCGCAACGAATGCGGAGAGAGACAGCGCGACAAGTGCGCGCGAAAGCGGTCGCGAAAACGCAGGGACTTTCACAGGGGTCGGGTCGATGCCGAGAAGAGATGCCCGGAACGGGCAACGAACGAGCGAGAACGCAGCTCAACTCGGCAACTTAGAAACCAACCCGAATACTTCTATCCCCAATAATTGCGGAGGGCCGACTCCGTACTTCTTACAGGGTCGGCCCAATCCTCAAACCAAAAGAAACGCTACCAGGTGATGATATTCACGCCGGCGTAGTAGGTGATGAAATCCGCTCGCCCCCGCACGGGAATGGCTGGACGATCGTTTTCAAACGCTTCGCGGACGCGTTGGTCGTTGAGGTATCGCACATCGTCGTGCCGAAGCACACGGACGCCGAAGTCGAGTCGCACCGGATTCTTGCCGTTGTATACGCGCAGATACGCACCCGCGGCTCCGCCGTACGCCCACACGGCATCGCTCTCGTTGGTGGTACTGGCAAATGGCGTGTTCACATTCTGTGAGCCTTCGACAGAGCTTTCCGTCCAGAACACCGAGAAGCCACCAAGCGCCGTGGCATACGGTGTGAACGTGCCCGTCGGACCGAGCAACTGCGGGCCCGTCACCACGGAAACGATGTTGCTGCTGGTCCGAAGATTCAACCGAATGAGACCGCCCGTACCGGCCAAGGGAATTTGCCGGCTGGTATTGGCATACGAAAGAATCGACGCGTCCAGACGCCAATTGATGATCTTGTTGTCATCGAGACCAACCAGCAGATAACCGCCCGCGCCGAATCCGGTGTTGGTGTTCTTGCCGAAGTCCCCCTTGGGTTCTGCGACCTGCAAGTGGATGCCGACCGACCCGCGACCCGAGAGAGCCCCGCCCTGCGCTTCGGCTACATGTGCCGGCAGCATCGTCGCTGCGGCAGAAATCAAAGTCAGTCCCGACAACGCCAGGACCGCGCGAAATGAAGTCGTGATTTGCATATGCAGCAGTACGCCGATCGATCGCAAAGGTGTCACACCCAGGGCGCCAACGACTCCAGGAATTCGTGACTCTTCCGACGCCTTTGCGCCTTGAATCCCGACGTGTTTCGTCGTATTGATTCGGACTGAATGACCGAACGCCATAGTACGTTCCGTTTCCTGCAATTTCTGGTGCTGCTCGCCGGATTGCTGACCATCGCACCGGCGACGCTGGAGTCGCACGGTGGTGTTCGCGCATCGATCATGTCGATGTCGGAATGGGACGGAACGGTCGCGGGAATGGCGGGTGACAATGCATGGAGTTGGCGCGATGGCGCGACCCTTGTGAGTTCCAGACGCCGCCAGGCGTGGCGCGGTGAATTGCGCCGCTTTGGCCGCGATCTGGTGCCGATGCCCATCACCGTTCCGACGGTGGGAAGCATTCCGGCCATCATCGCGTTCATTGATGCGGGGCCCGTGCGGCTGCGTGTTATCGGCGGCGACACCGGACGATCGTGTGTTACCGCTGTTGGATCACGCGCACCACCGACTCTGACGGCGTAGCATTTCCGTCGTATTCCGGTCGTTCGTTCGACGTTGTAGCCACCTTCAGGTGGAACGACATCGACCGGTCATCACGTGGCTCCGCACGGTTCGACGCACATGACGTCGTCCGATCGCCTTTGTCCCTGCGAGCATGTCCGTACAGGCTACCCGCATCAATCAGCTCGTCGCTGAAGCCCTTGGGCTCGACGTTGAACAAGCACGCTGGCGCGCACTCACACGCCAGATATCCGATCAGGATTCACTGACGGCGCGCGTGCGCTCGATTGGTGGAGCAATCGACGTGGGTTACCTCGATCGCGATCTCACCATTGATCAGGTGCGTGGTGCCGTCGCAGACGGCCAGGTGCCGGTCGTGCTGCTTTCCGCCAACGGCAACGACGCCATCGTGCTCCGGCGCGCGGGTTCGGGTGCCATCTATGCGATCGTCGTGCGACGGAACGGCAGCGAAGAGCTCATCGAAGGTGAACCCGAGCAATTCGTGCCTCGGCTGCTGCGCGAATCGGGACATACGGGCTCGGTACCGTTGCTTGCTCCCATGGCGCTGCGGTCCGCTACCAGCACACGGGGCGACAGTGCTCCGCACAGTCCCATAGGGACAGAGCCACTCGATCAGGAACGCGAACCGCTTTCGCCGGTGGACCGCACCTTCGCGCTGCTGCACCGTGAACGCCGCGAAATCCTCACGGTCTTCTTCTACGCTACGCTGTCAGGCGGTCTGAGTCTCATCCTGCCGCTCGCCGTCGGTGGCATCGTGCAACTCGTGCAGGGACGTCTCTTCCTGCAGCCCGTGGTCGTGCTGATCGCTTTCGTCATTCTCGGCACCATCGTGGCCGGTGTGCTGCAGATCGGCATTCTGCGTGTCGTGGAACGCATCCAGCAGCGCGTGTTTGCGCGTATGGCGCTGGAGTTCGCGTTCCGTATTCCACGCATGAACTACGGAGCGTCGCTCGAAGCGAATTTGCCGGAAAAGATGAACCGGTTGTTTGAAGCGGCCGCCATTCAGAAGGGCATTTACAAGCTGCTGATCGATGTGCCCACGGCGCTCCTCACCGTGTTCTTCGGACTCATTCTGCTCACGCTCTACAGTCCGTGGTTCTCGGTGTTCGCCGTGGTCGTGGTGCTGATTCTGTATCTCATCATCCGCTGGACGGGTCCCGAAGGCCTGACCACGTCGATCGTGGAGTCCAAGTACAAGTACAAGGCCGTGCACTGGCTAGGCGAAATCGCGCGGGCGTTTCACGCATTCAAATATGCCGGCGACTCCACGCTGCCCGTGGAGCGCATGGATGACGTGGTCACCGGCTATCTCAAGTACCGCAAGAAGCACTTCGCGGTGCTCGTGAAGCAGACCATCGCCCTCATCGGCTTCAAGACGTTCATCACGGCCGCCGTGCTCATTCTGGGTGCGACGCTCGTGCAAACCAATCAGCTGCTGCTTGGTCAGTTCGTCGCCGCCGAAGTCGTGATCGTGACCGTGCTCGTTGGTGTCGAAAAACTCATCACCAGCCTGGCCACGGTGTACGATGTACTCACTTCGGTGGACAAGGCTGGACTGGTGAGCGACCTACCCCTGGAAGCGCGCGGTGGTCTCGCTCCGTTGCATACGGCAACTCAGGGCATCGGCATCGAAGCGCGCGATCTCCGCTATCGCTATCCGGGTTCAAGCGCTCCAACAGTCGACGCCATCACGCTGCGCATCCAGCCAGGTGAGCGCGTCGGCATCATGGGTGTGGATGGTTCCGGACGCAGCACGCTGCTCAAGCTGATGGGCGGTCTCATGGAGCACTACGACGGCACGATCCGATTCGATGGTATCACCCTGCGTGACCTCGACCGCCCAGCCCTGCGTGCACGTATCGGACAGATGCTGTCGTGGAACGACCTCTTTGACGGGTCGGTGGAAGAGAACATCACCGTGGGACGTGCTCACTTGACGCCTCGTGATGTGCAGCAGGTACTGGACGATCTCGATCTCACCGATGAAGTGCAGCGGCTGCCGCAGGGCGTACGCAGTGAGATTACAAACAGCGGTCGCAATCTGCCGTCGCACCTGGCCAACAAGTTGCTCATCGCCCAGGGCATCGTGGGCAACCCGCGTCTCGTGGTACTGGACGACTTCTTCCAGAATCTCGACGCCACGTCGCGCGCGCACATCATCCGACTGCTCACCGATCGCGCGCGTCCGTGGACGGTCGTGGCCGTTTCGCATGATCCGCAACTACTTGGAGCGTTCGATCGTGTCGTGGTCATGGAAGGTGGCCGTATTGTGATCGAAGGCCGCTTCGACGAGCTCCGCCGCAATCCCGTGTGCAGCACCCTGCTCCACGAGATGCTGAACGACAATTCGAACGCCGTGGGGGGCTGACGCATGGCGAGCTCCGATATCGATATCGAACGCGAACTCAAGCACCTGCCGCTCGAAACCACGGCGCTGCTGGGCAAGGCGGACACCACGCGCATCGTGTCCCGCTGGCTGATCGGCATTCTCGTGACCATCGTGGCCATTCTCTTCCTGCCGTGGCAGCAGAATGTGCAGGGAGCGGGCTTCGTAACCGCGCTCAGTCCATCTGATCGTCCGCAGCAACTGCAGTCACGTATCGATGGTCGCATCGAGGCGTGGTACGTGGGCGAAGGACAGTTCGTGAAGAAGGGGGATTCGATCGTCCGTATTTCCGAGATCAAGGACGAGTACCTCAATCCAAACGTGCTGCCACTCACCGAGGCGCAGCAGACGGCCAAGGAACAAGCCATCACGGACAAGATGGCCAAGGCGGAAGCACTGGCCACGCAGATCACACAGCTCGAGCAGCAGCGCGATTTCAAGTTGCAGCAGACGCAGAACAAACTCGTGCAGTACGACGCTGAAGTCCGGCAGGCGGCACTCGAAGACAGTGTGTCGCGCGATCAGTTGCGCCGTCGTGAGCGATTGTTTCGCGACACGCTCGGTCTCGTGTCCGTGAACGATCTGCAGTCGTTCCAGATCAAGGCGCAGCAGACCGCCGCCAAGCTCGTCGAGAAGCAGCAGATGCTGGCCATCACACGCACCGACTTGGTGAGTATCCCCGCCGAATATGGTGAGAAGATTGCCAAATCCCGTTCTGATCGTGCGGCAACCCTGGCTGAAGTCAGTGAAGGCCGGTCGGAAGTGGCAAAGCTCAAGGACAAGGTTGGTTCACTGGCGCTGCGCAGTTCGTTCTACGTGATCGAGGCGCCGCAGGACGGCTATATCGTACGCGCGGCGCGCGCCGGTCAGGGTGAGATCGTGAAGGCGGGCGAACCTATTGTCACCGTGCAACCGGCACGTCCGCAGAAGGCCGTGGAGCTCTATGTGAAGCCCATGGACGTGGCGCTCCTCAAGCCGGGCCGTCACGTGCGTGTGTTCTTTGACGGTTGGCCAGCGCTGCAGGTGTCCGGGTGGCCACAGGTGGCCGTCGGCACGTTCGGCGCCACGGTCGCGGTTATCGATCAATTTCCGAGTGCCGATGGACGATTCCGCGTGCTGCTGGTGCCAAACACGGAGCATGATGAGCCATGGCCCGCGCAGCTTCGCCTTGGCACCGGCGCCGAAGGCTGGGCCATGCTCGACAACGTGACCGTTGGCTGGGAACTATGGCGTCAACTCAATGGCTTCCCTCTGTCTATCAGGCCTGGTGACGCACCACCGGCCGATCTGGTGGCTGGTGAGGCCAGGGGTGGCAGCGCGAAGAATGGCAGCGGAGGCGGCAAGTGAGACGCGTGCTCTCGCACGTGCTGATGGGCACCGCGCTCGTACTGGCAGGCGCAACACCGTCGTCTATGGCAGCGCAAGCAACGACGATGTCCGCGTCGGACAGCGTGCGCCTGCGTACAAGCCAGTTGGTCGGACTGCGCGTGGACACGAGCGGTGTGCCCTACACGTTTCCGGCATTCGTAGACGAGGTGCTGGCCAATCACCCGGTTGCCCAGCAAGCGCGTCTCGTGGCCGAACAGGCGCGCGCCGAGCTGCGCGGAGCGTGGGGTGCGTTCGATCCCAAGGTATCTGCTGTGTGGGATCAGAAACGTTCGGGCGGCACGGAGTACTACAACTACCTCAACTCCGAACTGCGCATTCCGCTGCCGATCGGCGCCGACGTCACGGTGGCGTACGATCGCACCATGGGTCGCTACATCAATCCGGATCGTCGCACCAACGACAACGGAACGATCTATGCCGGCATCTCTATTCCGCTCGGCCAGCGCATCATCACCGACGAGCGCCGCACGGCGTTGACACAGGCGCGTGCCGCGCGTGATGCCGGTGAGGCCGATCGCGTGGGGATTGTGAACAAGCTGCTGTACACGGCAGCCAAGGACTACGGTGCGTGGTACGAGTCCTGGCGTCGTCGTGCAATCGCGCAGGAAGGCGAAGCCCTCGCGGAATTCCGTCTGCAGGCTGTGCGCGCCCGCGTCGTGAACGGCGAGAGTGCGCCCATCGATACCATCGAAGCGTTGCTCGAATTTCAGCGTCGACAGGTATCACGCTACGAAGCTGATGCGTCGTTCTATGTCTCCACGCTGCACCTCACGGCGCATGTATGGAGCCCCGATGGTCGTCCGGCAGCACTACCCGATGATGCGAAGCCCGTACTCGATGGATTGGGGCGCGGCGGCGTCGATTCAACGCAGCTGGCGTCACTGCTCGACGTGGCCGTCCGACGTCATCCGGAGCTGGCCAAGGTGCAAGCCAAGGTGAAGCAAGCCGAGGCCGAGCGTTTGCTGGCCACGCAGGGTCTGCTGCCGTTTGCCGAGGCCAAGCTGGCCGGTGTCGCCGGTCGTGGTGAAGACGAGCCGTTCTTTGATCGCGCGCGCCTCGACGACAACTACAAGGCCGGGCTCAAGATCAGTACGCCCCTGCTCTTCCTCAAGGAAAGCGGAAAGTTTGGTGCGACTGGGGCCAAACTCGAATATCAGCGGTTCGAACGCGATCTCCTGCAGCGTGACCTGGAGTACGATATCCGCTCGACCATTTTCGACCTGGCGAATCTCGAACGATTGCTGGTTGCGCAAACAGCCAACGTCCGGAACGCACGGTTGCTCCGCGACGCGGAACAGGTGCGCTTCGAGAATGGTGAAAGCACCCTTCTCATTCTCAACCTGCGCGAACGCCTGGTACTGGATGAGGCGGGCAAGCTCGCAGCACTCGAGGGCAAGGTGGCCTCCGCCCGTGGGGCGCTGGCCCTGGCAACCGGCGACCGGACATTGCTGACGACCGGGCGCTAGTTTTGTGGTATGGCAGACGAACAAGAGTGGACGGGCGCGTTCGACGATCTCGGCGACGACGCCTTTGACGATTCCATGCTGGACGACGAGTTCCCCATGGGTGATGGGGTGGCAGATCTGTCCGGTGAGGTGACGTGCCCGTATTGCGGTGAGTCGGTGGAGATCAGCCTCGACCCCGGATCGGGCACGAATCAGCAGTACGTGGAAGACTGTCAGGTGTGCTGCCGCCCCTGGGTGGTGTCGGTCGAGTACGATGAAGACGGCACGGCCCATGTATTTGTCGACGCCAGCGATGATCACGATGGCAACGACGACTGACGCGGGATCGCTGAACGCCGAGCATGTCCGGCATCTGCTCGGCGATTCGCTGGGGCTTCCGGCACAGGAAGGAGCCCGTGTGCTCGCGCTTTCCTGGCTGCAGCAGTTGCTGTCGGCGCGCGCCGAGTGGCGCACACTGCTGCGCGATACGCCCCCGCGAAGCGTTGGTACCGGTGGTGGTGAACGTGGCAGTGCCGACGATGCCGAGGCCGCTGCACGTCGTGCACGTGAGACCGAGGTGCTGCACAAAGCCCGTGTAGCCCTGCGACGTCTGCGCGCCACACTGCGCGAGAACAATCGCGTGCTTGATGACGTGGCCGATCGGCGCACGCTGCGTGCGTTGCGCCGCTTGGGACGGGCCACCAACGAAGCGCGCGATGCCGACGTGCAGCGCGAGTGGCTCGACGCCAATATCGAAGTGCTCGACACGACAGCGCGCGCGGAAGCCATGACGATGCGCGAGCGACTCGGCAGCGCTTCTGCGGTGTCGCCCAAGCAGATCGAGCGTGCATTTGCGCGGCATCTCGATCCATTGGTCGAATCACTGACGGTGCGGCTCAGCACCTATCGGCAGCGACGCAGTGTCGGTAGCCCCGCGTCGAGTCTGACGTTTGCCCGTCATCTGGCGACGCGACTCCGGCAGTCGGGAACGCGACTCAGGCGGGAACTCGAGCGCTCCACCGATATTCAGCATCAGGACGCGCTGCACGAAATCCGTATCCGCCTCAAGCGTCAACGTGCGCTGCTGGCACCATACGCCAAGACGAGACCAGCCCTCGGGAGCTGGTTCGATCTTGCCACGCGGGCGCAGGATCAACTGGGCGCCATGCGAGATGCGGTGGTGCTCGAAGAGCTCGCGCAGCGTATGCGTCTTCGCGCACTCGCAGCCGCTCTGCGCAATCAGGCGTTGTCGCACTTCACGGCATTTGCGGCCACGTGGAGCACACACCTCGATGACACGCTCGCAGTGCTGGAACGCGCTGCGCAGGCGCTGTATGCCGAAGGCGCGCAATCAATGGGCGGTATCCCGCTCGAGATCGAACGCAAGTTCTTGCTGAAGTCTGTTCCGCCGCATGCGCGACACGTGCCACCCACGCGCATCGACCAGGGATGGATTCCCGGTACGCAGCTCCGCGAGCGCCTGCGCCGCAGCACCCGACCCGATGGCACGGTGCGCTGCACGCGCACCATCAAGTTTGGACCAGCATCAGCGCGTGTGGAACTCGAAGAGCAAACGTCCGACACGCTGTTCGAGTCCATGTGGCCGCTCACGCGAGACGCCCGCATTCGCAAGCTTCGTCACGCTGTGCCGCACGGTGACCATGTGTGGGAGATCGACGTGTTCCTCGATCGTGAGCTGGTACTGGCCGAAGTGGAACTCTCGAGTCTCGACGAAGTGTTCGCGCTACCTGAATGGCTGGCACCGTTCATCGAGCGCGATGTCACGGATGATCCGGCCTATCTCAACGCCGTGATGGCGCGTCCGGACACCGCATGAGCAGGGACTCGTGATGTCCGATCTGCTCATTTCACTGGCGCCACTGCGTGACCGCCGTGAACGCGTCGTGGGATATGCCGTGAGTGGCTATCCCGATGATACGCGGCGTCAGCCCATCGGCCCTGACGACGAAGCCCGCGCCATTCTCGAACAGCTTCCCATGCTCTCGCGACTGGCGGCACGCAGTCTCGTAGTGCCGATCACTCCGCAGGTGGTGCGCGATGGCGCCATCACGCGCTTTGCCTCACTCGATGCCGTGTGGCTCATTGCCACCGATGCATTGGATGATGCGGCCACACGCCGTGCGGTGGATCGTCTGATTGGCACGGGCTTCAACTTTGCGTTGCTGGGTTTTCCTGAGGGAGAACCGCTCCCGCCTTCGCTGACTGGCAGCACCATCGTGCTCGATGCGGCACGCACACCACCGGCCCTGCTTGAGGCTCGTGTGCGACTGCTGGCAGAAGGCGGTTTGCGTCCCCTGGTGCGTGGCGTGGATGACCGCGTGACACGTCAACGCGTGCTCGCGGCAGGTGTGCCGCTCTATGCGGGCCGACAGATGACACGTGGTGCCGGTGTCGCTCCCGATCGCACCACCGAAGACAGCATCATTCGCGCAATCACCATGCTCGCGGCGTTCTCGGATGGACGTCCACCCGATGCGGCGTTCGATGCGTTCGTGCGCGACGACCCGCATGTAGCAGGCTCGCTGCTCAAGGCCATGAGTTCGGCGGCCATGGGTGTGCGCGGTCCGCGTTCGGTGACGCACGCGATGACCATGCTGGGGCGTGATGCCATCATGGAACGTCTGGTTGCGGTCACCGCGCGTTTGATTGGCGAGTCCGCCAACGATCCCGAACTGGCGTTCATGGCACTGCGCCGTGCGCGTCTCTGCGAACGGGTGGGAGCGGCGCTCGACACTGCACCACATCCACGCGCACGAGTCGTGGCCGGACTCATCTCCACCCTCGAGTTTGCACTCGGCTCACCATCGCCCGTCATCGCACAGCGACTCGCGCTGCCACCCATGCTCAAGGACGTGCTCGTGGATCGCGCGCAGCCGCTTGGGCAATTGCTCGACGTGGTCGATGCCATGGACTTCGGCTGGTGGGATGATATGGTCGCGCGATCCCGTCGTCTCGGATTCCGTCCGCGTGTTTTTGCTGATGCCTGGCTCGACGCCTGGCGTTCCGCGCGCGACGAACTGGGAATGGGTCGTCCCGACTTCACCTGATTTCTTGCACGAACACATTCGGACTTCTCATGACCGAAGACGCGCGCACGTATCTGCGCCATCGTTTCACGCACGACGCAACGCAACTCCGGGAGCGCGTCGCGCAGATGCGCAAAGGCACCAACATTCCAGGCCCTGATGCCAACACCAGTCAACGCATGGCCGAGGCCTGTGACGATGTGGTGACGATGCTGGAATCGCTTCCGCAGCACAGCGACCCGGCGCTCACCGTGGAAAGTCTGCTCGCGCTCGTACCACAGCTCGAGAAGCGAGCGCAAGGCGCAGGCGTACCACCGGTGCGCGCGGTATACATGGGAGCGGCCACGCGCGTGAAGGAAGTGGCGGCGGCAGAAGCAAAGGCGGCATCAGGCGCTGATGAAGACGAAGCAGACATCGGCGATGATGAGGAAGACGAGGACGACGACGCATGACCCGCGGACGTGGTTCGTCTGCCGATGATGAGGCGGACGACGCATCACTGCCGCCTGGCAAGGTGCGTCTCGACAAGTGGCTGTGGGCCGCGCGCTTCTTCAAGACACGTGGGCTCGCCGCCGAAGCCATTGATGGCGGGAAAGTCGACGTGAACGGAGACCGGGCCAAGCGCGCCAAGCTGGTGCAGGCTCGCGACGAAGTTCGGCTGCGTCAGGGTCCCATTGAGTGGGTCCTGGTCGTCCGCGACGTCGCCGAACGGCGAGGCTCCGCGGAGATCGCCCGAACACTGTACGACGAAACCGAAGAAGGCCGCCGCAAACGGGAATCTGTGACAGAGCAACTACGTTCCATGCCGCAGTCGTTCTCGTATGGTGACAGCAAGCCCGGAAAGCACGATCGTCGGGCCATCCGCCGTCTCAAGGGTGACGAGAGCTGGTGAAATTCTTAGCGCCGTCACACTTCATGAATTGTGCATCACAGTAGATGCGGACTGGCCTTTTTTTGTTACTGTTGGGCTCATAAGGGTCTTGTCTCCCCTCTCCCAATCGCATGCGGATCCTCGTCATCGAAGATGACCACCTGGTCGCCGACCTGATGCGCCAGGTCCTGGTGGACGACGGCTACGCGGTGGACATCGCCGCGCAGGCCGAGGAAGGTCGGCAGTTTGTCAGCAGTCAGCCGTACGACGCCATTGTGCTCGACCTCGAGCTGCCCGATCGCAACGGGTTGGCGTTGCTGCAGGACTTCCGTCGTGAAGGCTCCACCACTCCCATCGTGGTAGCCACGGCGCACGACACAACAGCAGACGTCGTGCGAGCTCTCGACGCTGGCGCTGACGACTATCTCCCGAAGCCCTTCGCCAACGAAGTGCTGGCGGCCCGTGTGCGCGCCGCCATTCGGCGTGGGGGCGCGCGCAGCATGGAGAAGGTGCAGATCGGTGATCTCACGCTGCATCGCGTGAATCACGAAGTGCACTGTCACGGCAAGCTCGTGAATCTCACGGCGCGTCAGTATGCGCTGCTCGAGTTTCTCGCGATGCGGGCCGGTGAAACGGTGTCGCGTCCCACGCTGCTCGAACATGTCTGGCACCTGCAGTTCGATCCCGGCTCTAACGTGGTCGACGTGCACGTAGCGCAGCTCCGGAAGCGTCTTCGCGAGACAGGCAGTATCGTCGATATCCGCACGGTGCGCGGCGAAGGTTACGCGCTGGAAGTGGTCTGATATCGCGCAGCTATTCCTCGAGTGCCCGGGAGACGAACGCTTCAATCGTCTCACCGGGCGTTCGTTTTTGTATGACCGCGATGCGCCCTACGTGATCACTGACGGCGCTTACGGTCTCCTCGTCGAGCAGCCACAGTACTGTCGCGGTACCATCGAGTGCCTTGACCAGTTCCGCCTGACGACTGGCCAGCCGCGTTTTCCAACCGGCCGCGCGTGCCCGTTGATCGGCATGACGACGCATGCCGCTATCGCCACCGTAAATCACGAGCACGCGCAGCGATTGATCACTCATCGTGCCGACGCCACGGCCGGTACTGCAGGTACTTCAGCAATGGCCGAGATCTCGACCAGAATGCCACGCAGTGAAGCGCCCACTACGGCGCGCGTGGGATACGGCGGCGAAAACACGGTGCGATAGAGTTTGTCGAAGACACCCCAATCGTTCTCGTCCACCAGATAGACCGTCACGCTGACGACGTCCTGCAAACGTGCCCCACCGGCGTGCAGGATGCGCTCGAGATTCGCCAGTGTCACACGCGTCTGCTCCTCCACTGTCGTGCCGACGATCTGTCCGGTGGCAGGGTCGCGTGGCGTCTGTCCCGATACAAACAGCAAACCATTTGCGGTGCGGACGCCCGGAGAGTAGGCTCCCGCAGGCGGCGGCAGGTCCGGCAGGGTAACCGGGGACCAGGTGCGCGGCATGCTGTTCGGCACATCGTTCGATGCATCAGGTGATGCAGGCGCGTCAGGCGTCATATCCAGGGCTCGTGGAGGAAGGCAGTGGCAACGTATCTCGAACAGCTCGAGACGCCGGTTCCGATCGTGGATCTCGATCGACTCGCCCACAATCTGGACCGCATGGCGGCCTACGTCACCCTCCATGGGCTGCATTTGCGGCCGCATGTGAAAACCCATAAATCGCCACGCATTGCCGCCGAACAGTTGCGCATGGGTGCCGTCGGTCTGACCTGTGCGACACTGCGCGAAGCGGAGATCATGAGCGAGGTATGCGATGATCTCTACATCGCCTATCCGCCCGTGGGTGCGGCCCGTCTCGAGCGACTCGTACGCCTGCCCGAAAGTGTTCGCATTCGCGTGGCCGCCGATGACGCCGCCTCACTCGATGCCCTCGCGGTCGCCGCGCGTCTCGGTCACCGCATCGTCGACGTCCTGGTCGAAGTCGACCTCGGCATGCATCGCGTGGGCGCCACATCGCCGGAGAAGGCATTGAATGTGGCGCGCCATATCGAGCGCGCTTCATCGCTGCGATTTGCCGGGCTGCAGTTCTATCCGGGACACATTCGCGCGCATGTGGACGATCAAGGCCCGCTGTTGCAGCAACTCAGTCGTGATCTCGGTCAGTACCTCGAAGCCTTTGCCGATGCCGGTCTACCGGCCGGCACGGTCACCGGTGGTTCAACGCCAGCGGCGTGGCGCATGCATGAAATTCGTGGTGTAACAGAGGTGCGTCCCGGTACCTACGTGTACAACGACCGCACCACGGCGCAGATCGGCGCCTGCGATTGGGATGACTGTGCACTCACCGTACTGGCCACGGTCATCAGTACGTCCGTGAAAGGGCAAGCAGTGATTGACGCAGGCACCAAGGCGCTTGGTCGCGAACCACTACGTGCCGAAGGTGAAGGATTTGGTGCCGTGCTCGAACATCCGGATGTCGTGGTCTCGCGCCTCTCGGAAGAACACGGCATTCTTGATCTGACCAAGTCGTCGTGGCGCCCGCGGCTGGGCGAACAGGTGCGCATCGTGCCAAACCACGTGTGCATCGTCGTGCATCTCTTCGACGAAATCATCGGCGTGCGCGGACATGCAGTTGAAACGCGGTGGCCCGTGGCGGCCCGTGGACGCGACTCCAATCGCGAACTCGAGTCCATGACGGGGCGACCGCGCGCCATCTGATTCTCACGCGGTGCAACGGTCGTGAATAGCGCGGCGCCTGAATCGAATACAGCACGACGCATCCTGCTGGTCGACGCCGATGCGTTCTTCGTGGCGGTGGCGCGCCAGGTGGATCCCGAAGGCGCCGGCAAAGCCAAACTGCTCATCGTGGGCGGGCGCCCCGGTTCACGCGGCGTGGTATGCTCCGCATCGTACGAATGTCGTGCATATGGCGTGCGATCCGCCATGCCTATCTCGCGCGCGCTCAAGCTGTGCCCCGAAGCGATGTGTGTTCCGGTACCGCGCGGTGTGTGCGGCACGAAGAGTCGCGAAATCCAGGCCGTACTGGCGCAGTTTGCGCCAATCGTGCAAGCGTCCAGCATTGACGAGTGGTACTGCGACCTTGGAGGCACCGAGGCCCTATATGGTCATGAGCCGCTCGAAGTCACGGCCCATCGCATTCGCGATGCCGTGAAAGCGGCCACCGGTCTCAACGTGTCGATCGGATGCGGCACGACACGCCTTGTCGCCAAGATGGCCGTCGAAGTAGCCAAGCCCAAACCGGGCACGCAGGCCAACGGCGTGCATTACGTGGCGGCGGGCACCGAAGCGCAGTTCATGACCCGGTTTCGACTCGCTGACATTCCAGGTGTGGGCCCACGCTTCGCCGAACGGCTCGCACGCATGGGACTCGTCACGGTTCCTGACGCGCAGGCATGGAACGTCGAGGCACTCATCCATCGCCTCGGCGAACGCGGTGGCAAATGGCTGGGTCGACGTGTGCGCGGCATCGACGAAAGCGCGGTCTCCAGTCGTGATAGACAGAAGCAGGTCAGCCGCGAAAGCACATACGGACGCAATCTTCTCGACGACGACACGATCGAGCGCGAACTGCTGCGATTGGCCGTACGCGTGAGCGCCGACCTTAGGAGACAGGCACTGCGGGCCCGCACGATCACCGTGAAACTCCGCACGTCGGACTTCAAGACACGCACGGCGCAGCGGTCACTCGATCACTTCATCGAGTCGGAAGGCGCCGTCTCACGCGCAGCCACCAGCCTGCTGCGGCAGCTTCGGGCGCAGCGTGGCGGACCGGTGCGACTGCTGGGTATCGCCCTCTCCCATTTTGACGACGACGATACCCCGTTACCGCCAGCCGTGGCCCAGCTGGGGCTGTTCGCCGACCCCAAGGCCTCCACAGACGCGAAAGCTCCTCCTGAGCCCGATGCGGCCAAGGAACGGGCCCTCACCAAGGCGCTGGATCGAATCCGCGACCGGTTCGGGGCGACGTCCATCCTGCCGGCCCGGTTGGTCGAAAAGAGCTCCGATACGGGTCCGAGGGTGGAAGAATGATGGCCCGCCCCTTAGCTTGCCCGTGCTGCGGTGGACCACCGGCTCACGCCGATGCCGGTCCGCCTCTCTTACCAGATCTGGGTGTTCATCGGGGTTCATCATGAGTGCTGCTCAGTACGATCCGAACAAGTTGGGATGGGGCGCTGCCCTGGTGACCTGTGTGCTTACCGCCGCACTGGGCTTTGGCGCGTACACGATCCACAACAACACCTACCGTCACCCGCGCGACCCGATGGCCACGCAGGTGTACCATGACCGCGACAAGGCCAAGCATGCCGCACCGGCTGCGGGTCATGGCGAAGCCGCTCCGGCTGGCGAAAGCCACGCCCCTGCGGCGGATTCAGCGGCTGCGAAGCCTGCTGGCGCTGCGCACTGAGCCTGCTCCGCCCGTTCAACGCGGTATCCCAGCTGCATCAACGCCGCGATCTCCCGATCGCGGCGTTTCTTTTTCTCCAGAACCAGAGGACTGATGACGCGCGATCCTGAAGCCGTTCTGGCTGAGCTCTACGCCGGCAATCGCCGGTTCGCGAGCGGCGAGATGACCGCTCCGCATCGGAATCCTGGCCGTATCCGCGAAGTCGCGTCATCGCAGCGTCCGATGGCCGCATTCCTCGGCTGCGCCGATTCGCGTGTACCGATCGAGATCGTCTTCGATCAGGGCTTTGGCGATCTGTTCGTGACGCGTATTGCTGGCAATGTCGCCGACCCCGCCATCATTGGTTCGCTGGAATTCGGGACTGAGGTGCTTGGCGCCGAAGTGCTGTTCGTGCTCGGCCACACGCGATGTGGTGCCGTAACGGCCACCATGCAGGGTGCCGAAGTACCGGGCCAGATTTCCACGCTGTACCAGCACATCCGCCGCGCCGTGAAGGAAAGTCACGGCGACATCGCCGTTGCCGTACAACGCAACGTGGAGATTCAGGCCGAGATTCTGCGCGAAGCGTCACCCGTGATTGCGCGTCGCGTCAAAGAGGGCACGCTGCTCATTGCCGGTGGTGTGTATGACCTCGACACGGGTCTCGTCACACCAGTCCCCGTCTGATTTGGTCAGGCCACGGGAAGGGTGAACCAGAATCTGGCGCCCTTCCCAGTCTCGCTGTGCACACCGATCTCTCCGCCGTGCGCTTCGACAATGCCCTTGGCGATGTAGAGTCCGAGCCCCGATCCCGCGCGCAGCAAGCGGGGGGCCTGCCAATAGCGCTCGAATAGGCGTGGCACATCTTCCGGCGCCACACCCGGGCCTGAATCACTCACCACGATGCGCACCGCCCCTTCTTCAAGCGCGGCGCCAATGCGTATCTCTCCAGCTGCTGGTGTGAAGCGCGCGGCGTTGCCCAGCAAATTGGACAGCACCTGCTGCACGCGCTGCTTGTCAGCCAGCAGTGCGGGATATTCACTCGCAAAATCCCGAACGAACTGCAGTGATGCGTTGGCCATGACGGGCTCAAACACATCGGCGGATTCCTTGAGCAACGCGGCAAGATTGATTGAACGCCGCTCTACACGCAGCCTGCCAGCCGAGATGCGCGTGACGTCCTGCAGATCCTGGATGAGTCCATCCGCCTGACGCGCGGCTGCGCGAATGGATTCCACCGTGTCGCGCGCCATGAGCGGTGCATCCGCTTCGTCTTCCGGTGTGGCTTCGCGTCCCAGTACGGCACCCGTCAACATCACGATCGCATTGACGGGATTGCGCAGATCGTGTGATACGATGGCCAGCATCTCGTCACGTTCCCGCACGGCGCGACGCGACTCCTGATACAGGCGTGCGTTTTCGAGTGCGAGCGCAGCCAGACCTGCGAACTGATCGGCCACGTGCAATTCTTCTATGGCATGCGACGCACCGGGCCGCGTACGAACGAGATGCAAGGCGCCAATCGCGCGGCCGCCGGCGCGCAGTGGCACCAGCAATACGGTACTCGCACCCAGGGCTTCCGCACGCGCGCGCGATGCGGCATCAGGGAAGTTGTCCTGCAGCCACGCGGCAATATCGGTGATGCGCTGCGCTTCCATCTCATGCGCGACACGTGCACCACTCATGGCACGCGGTTCGAGCGGCAACGGTTCTGCCGTGCGCATCACAAGTGCAGTGGTGTCGTCATGACGCTGGGGATCGACATGGGAGGCCGCGGCCCGGCGAATCGCACCATCCGGCGTGAGCAACTCGAGCAGGCTCCACTCACCGAGCAGCGGCACTGGCAGTTCCGCAATGGTGGCCATCGTCGACTCCACATCGAGCGATGCAGCCAACACCCAGCCGGCAGTGGCCAATAGCTTCTGTCGCTCTTCCACGCGCCGACGTTCACTCACATCACGCAACGTCACCATGAAGGTGCGCTCGCCGTGCATGGTCACGCGAGCGATGGACGCTTCGGCAGGAAACTGTTCTCCGTTCTTGCGAAGACCTGCGATCTGCCGACGGTCCGCCATGGCACGCGCGTCCACCGATCCCTCGGCAAACGTGCGCACGTGGCCACGATGCACCGCGCGCGACGCCATGGGCAGCAGCCGGTCCAGCGGCTGTCCCTTCATTTCCGCTTCCGTCCAGCCGAAGATGTTTTCGGCGCCACGGTTGAAACGAACGATGCGGAAGTTGTCGTCCAGCGCAATGATCGCGTCCGACGCGATATTCACGATGGCAGCAAGCGCTGCATGCGACTGCGTATCGGGCATATGCGACAATAACGTGGGGGACCGGAGCGCGGCCAGTCGGTCGATGACATCTTCGAGCCATTCACTCACCGCCGAGCATTTATTCGGATGAATCGATCCGTTTTGCAAACGATCGCACCAGTTCCGCTGGCGACGCTGGGATTCCTCGTGGCCGGTGCGGCGGTGCCGCTGGTCGCGGCCGCGGACCCGTGGCGCTCGCGCGTGTGGTATGCCGGTCTGCTGGTTGCGGGAGCACCCGTCGTGTGGCGTACACTGCGCGGCATGCTGCGCGGAAACTTCGCCGCCGACGTCGTGGCCATGCTGGCCATCGTGGGGGCGGTATTGCTCCAGCAACCACTCGCCGGTCTGGTGGTCGTGCTCATGCAGACAGGAGGTGAAGCGCTGGATGCATACGCTGTGGCGCGTGCGTCGGATGCCGTGGAAGCGCTGGAGGCGGACGCGCCGCGTGTTGCCCATCGGGTGGACGGCGCGCGTATCGCGGACATTCACGCTGACGCCATTGCCATTGATGATGTGCTGCTTGTGCGTCCTGGCGAATTGCTACCGGCCGATGGTGTTGTTGTGGACGGCGTTTCGCACCTCGACACCTCGCGACTCACCGGTGAGCCCGTTCCCCTGCGTGTCAGCGCCGGTGCACGGGTCGCCTCCGGCAGTGTGAATCAGGAAGGTGCCCTGTGGATGCGCGCGACACGACGCTCGAACGAGAGCCAGTATGCGCGCATCGTGCAATTAGTGCGCGAGGCCCAGGCGTCGAAGAGCCCCCTGCAGCGTACCGCGGACCAATGGGCCGTGTGGTTCACGCCGCTCACGCTGTTGCTCTGCGCGATTGCCTGGCTGATCTCGCATGACTGGACGCGCGTGTTATCGGTGTTGGTGGTGGCCACTCCCTGCCCGCTCATTCTTGCAGCGCCGGTGGCCATCATTGGCGGTATCAATCGCGCGGCGCGGCGCTCCATCATTGTGCGCAGTGGTGGCGCACTTGAAGGTCTGGCCCGCGTCACGATGGCGGTATTCGACAAGACGGGCACGCTCACGGTCGGCAAGCCGCGTGTATCCGAAGTGCGATTTTCGCCTGACGCCGACCCGATGTCCGCGCTGTCACGCGTGGCGGCGGTGGAACAAGGCTCGGGTCATTTGCTGGCGCGTGTACTCGTGGAAGACGCCGAATCGCGCGGGGCTCCCGCCATGTCAGCAGCCAATGTTGTGGAGACACCGGGGCGAGGTGTGCGTGGCACCGTGGGCGGCGTGGATGTCGCCGTGGGGTCGCTGGCTTTCGTGCGTGAGCAGTGGCCGGGTGATGCGCGCATGGCTACCACCATCGCATCGCTCGATGACGGCGGCGATGGTTTGCGGGCCTGGGGAGCGATGTCGGATGGTGTGGTGGTGCGTATCGACTTCGCTGATGTCATGCGCGCCGATGTGCAATCGATGCTGCAACAGTTGTCGGAATTGGGCCTTGGTTCGCCGCACCTTCTGAGTGGAGACAAGTCGGCCAACGTGCAGGCCATTGCTGCCAAAGTGGGCATTGCAGACTATGCCGGCGATCTCACGGCAGAAGACAAGGTGCAGCGAGTCGCGGCGCTACAGGCGGCGGGTGAGCGTGTGCTGATGGTTGGTGACGGCACCAATGATGCCCCCGCGCTTTCTACCGCCACCGTTGGTGTGGCACTCGGTGGTCATGGTGGCGGTGTGGTAACCGAAGCCGCGGATGTCGTGCTGCTGGTTGATGATCCGACGCGCATACCTGAGGCGATTCGCATTGGGCGGCGCGCACTGTATATCGCGCGTCAGTCCATTGGCGTGGGGCTTGGCCTGTCGCTGATCGGTATGGGATTCGCTGCTGCCGGATTGCTCACACCAATTGCAGGGGCGCTCATTCAGGAAGCCATTGATGTGGCGGTGATTCTCAATGCGCTGCGGGCTGCGCGCGCCTAGTGGCCCCTGAAAGCACAACGGCCCTCGAGCGATGCTCGAGGGCCGTTGTCAGGTGCGCGATTGGCGCGCACTCAAGCGTGAAGCGAATCAGGCCTTGCGGCGACGCGCCACCACACCGAGACCGGCGAGGCCGGCGGCAATGAGGCCGAACGATGCGGGCTCGGGGACGCGGGTTGGCGTACCGCCCTGATAGAGCACCGCATGCGAAAGCTGCTCACCTGTCGTTCCGCCATTCCCCGCCACACCAAGCGTGTTCCAGTTCACACTGGCTGCGCTTGGGTCAGCGCGAAGGATGTACATGCTGTACGAACCTGCCTGCTGGAGGCCAAGAGCGAAGTAGCCAGAAATCGGCGTATCAAACACCAACGGGTTGAGGTCGTTTCCTGTGAACGGACCACCATTCGGGTCATCCGACTTTCCAAGCAAACTGAAGGGACCGTAGATGCCGTAGTTGGCATTCAGGTAGGCCGCCTGGTTTGCGGCAGCGTTGGCGGCTCCGCTCTGAGGACCGTAGCAGTCAATGTACGTGATGCCGGCACCCCAGTTGAATGTGGCAGCGGTGAAGCCACCGAATCCAGCACAAGCCTGGGCCTGTGATTCAGTTGGCGCGGCCGCGAGCGCGGCGGCGGTGAGAATTGCCAGGGCGATCTTTTTCATAATTGGGACCCGATGAGGCGACGGAATAAATGCTTTGCTACCTGCGTCCCCATCATTCAATCTTCGTGCCATTCCATCACATACATGATGTCTACTTAATCAACTCAAGTGTCTATTTTTCAATAACTTGCACCGTTCTCCATTCAGGCAAAAATTGATTAAACTTCATATTTACATTGCGTGTAGCACACCAGCAACACACAGTGTCTTCGTCTCAACACTTGCTGCGTCGCAACCTCAGGATCGCATCACGAAAAAGCGGTCTCCGGATTGCTCCGAAGACCGCCACTTCATCCCGCTTGGCACGTCGCAAGGCGCTTACGTCAGCGGAATCAACCCCTCCGCCACACACACGCGCTCACGGCCGTTCTGCTTGGCCTTGTAGAGCGCCTTGTCGGCTCGCGCCACCCACTCCTCGACTTCCTCGTGGATCTCGAGCTGCGCAACACCAACGCTGGCGCCCACTGAAAACTCCATCGCCGGATGCGGAGCTGGCATTGCCGCCAACTGCTCCTGCAATCGGCGCGCGAGAGTCTGCGCCATCTTCCAATCGGTGTTGTGCAGAATGGCTGCGAATTCATCGCCACCCAGACGACACAACACATCGCTCTGACGCAGGAACGTCTTGCTCAGTGCCTTGCCAAGATTCTGGATGGCCTGGTCACCCGCCTGATGTCCGTACATGTCGTTCACGAGCTTGAGCTTGTCCATGTCGACCATGAGCAGCACGACCGGCTGACGACCGAGCGAGAACATCTGCAGCGCCCGCGGTCCCATGATGTCGAACAACTTGCGATTGCCGAGCCCCGTGAGTGGATCCGTGGTGCTTTCGCGGCGTGCTTCTTCAAGTTGCTTGCCCAGTCGATCAAGCTTGCCTGCCAGCGTGACGTACTGCTCCTGCTGCTGTTCACGCCGTGTCTGCAGCGCGCTTTCGATGGCCAGCACGGCACCTAGCACTTCCTGCTTGATGGAACCTGTCTGCATGCGCTTGAGCGCACCCTTGGCGCGCTCCATCTGCGACTCGGTCGATTGATCGGCCGTGTGATCGACCTTCACCGCGTTGTGCACCGTCTCCACGCAGGCCCACAACGCGTCACGGAGCTCATTGATGCTCGACGTGACGTACCGATGTTCTTCGCGACGTTGCTCGGTGACTGTACGCACCACGCCATCCCAATCGCGTTCGTGGACCGACATCGACGTGGCATCGCGCTCATCGAGCGGGAAGCCCAGCGTCGCGTGCCGATGCCATCGCGTCATTTCGCGCGACGTATCGTCACCGGGTCGGTCGGGGAGATCGAGCGGATAGCGCGCCATCGCCGTCAACATGCCGCCCAGCGCATCGAGAACCATCCCGAGGCTTTCGTCAGCATTGGCGAGGGCATTGCCCGCGGGCGCTTGCCCAGCGGAGGTGGCCGATCCAGCGGCCGGTGCTGCAGTCAGGGTCGAGCCATTCGCGCGGTCCGAACTTCCTCGCTCGGACGAAGGGCGGGGCTCAGTGAGCTTCTTGAAGAACATGATTCTGGGTGAAGGTGACTCAAGAAATGATCGTCACCCCCACCCTGCCGCTTTAACTCCCGAACACATTCGAGACAGTGTGCTGGTGCGCGATCGTCACGCCACCGGCACAACTGTCACATCTGGTGACGGTCCGTCAGAATTCGTCCGCTGCCAGCGCCATGATGGACGACGAACCGGACTGGATTACCGACAACAACGTCGCCGTTTCCGGCAGCAAACGTGCGAAATAGAAACGTGCCGTCTTGAGCTTGGCCTGGTGGAATCGTGCGTCGCCCCTCCCCGCAGCCAACGCCTGCGTGGACACGGTGGCCATGCGCAACCATTGCCAACCCACAGCCACGTAGCCCATGAGATGCAGATACTCCGTGGCCGCCGCACCGGCTTCATCGGGATTGGCAAAGCCGCGTTCCGCCAGCAGCATCGTGGCCTTCTGCAACTGATACAACGAACCACCAAGCGCCTTGGCATGATCGGCGAGTGATTCATCCTGCGCCGCCGCATCGACATCGGCTTTCACCAGTTCAAAGAACCGGCGAACCAAACGGCCACCTTCCATTGGCAGTTTGCGACCCACCAGGTCGAGTGCCTGCACGGCATTCGTGCCTTCGTAGATCTGCGCAATGCGCGCATCACGCACGTACTGCTCGACACCGTACTCCTTGATGTAGCCGTGCCCGCCAAGTGTCTGCAGTGCGATGTTGGTGTTGTCGAATCCCTTGTCGGTCAAAAACGCCTTGATGACCGGAGTCATGAGCTGCACCATGTCCTCGGCCTCCTGACGCACGGCGGCATCGGGATGACGATGCTCGAGATCGATGCGCACTCCCACCCAGTACGCGAGTGAGCGCATGCCCTCGTTGAACGCCTTGATGCGCAGCAATCCCTTCCGCACATCGGGGTGCACGAGAATGGGATCGGCTGCACCATCAGGATTCTTCACGCCCGTGAGTGCGCGTCCCTGCAAACGTTCCTTGGCATAGGCCAGCGCGTTCTGATAGGCCACTTCAGACAGGCCAAGCCCCTGCAGACCAACCGCGAGACGCGCGCCATTCATCATCACGAACATCGCGCGCATACCCTTGTGCGCTTCACCCACCATCCAGCCGATCGCGTTGTCGAAGTTGAGCACACAGGTAGCCGACGCCTTGATGCCCATCTTGTGTTCGACACTGCCGCACGTGACGCCATTCTTCTTGCCGAGCGCACCTTCTTCGGTGGGCAGATACTTGGGCACGAGGAACAAGGAAATGCCCTTCGTGCCACCAGGCGCATCAGGTAGCTTGGCCAGCACGAGATGCACAATGTTCTCGGTGAGATCGTGTTCACCCGCCGAGATGAAAATCTTCTGCCCGGTAATACGATAAGCACCATCACCCGCAGGTTCGGCACGCGTGGTGAGAATGCCAAGATCGGTGCCCGCATGTGCCTCGGTGAGGCACATGGTGCCACTCCACGTACCATCGATCAGCTTCGGCAGGAAGCGCTGCTTGAGTTCATCCGATCCATGACTCACCAGCGCACTGTAGGCGCCATGCGAAAGTCCCGGATACATGCTGAATGACAAGTTGGCCGAGCAGAGCATTTCTTCCATCACGAAACGCACCATCTCTGGAAGCCCCTGTCCACCGTACTTGCTCGTGGCCGCTACACCAGTCCATCCGTCGGCAGCGTATCGGGCATACGCTTCCTTGAATCCGGACGGCGTGCGCACTTCCCCGTTTTCGAAGTGTACGCTTTCGGCATCACCGCTCTGATTGAGCGGGAACAGCACGTCTTCGCAGAACGCAGCACCACCGGCGAGTACTTCATCGATCATTTCCGGTGTCGCATCCTCGAAGCCGGGCAACGCGGCCAGCTGCGCGATGTTGTGCACGTCGTGCAGCAGATAGCGGATCTCGTCGAGTGGCGCGCGGTAGGACGGCATTGGAGGCCTCGGCAGGGGTTACCTCAGGGGTCCCTTATGGGGATCCCTTCACGCTAGGTCCGGATCCCGATTGCGGCAAGGGTTTATGCGACGATTCCGTCATGTTTCTGCGCCACGATTGCAACCGGAACCCGTGCGGAGCCGTATCGACGGGGGACGGCCAGCGACCACCGCAGGGTGGGCCGCCCGAGGCCCGCGCCTTAGACTGCAGGTATCCTCTCTGGAGATGTGCGTCTCATGAAGCAGTTCTTCACCGCCCTGGCGGCGAATCTCGTCACAATTGCGGTCTGTGTGGTCGGTGTCATCGTGCTCGCTGTTGGCATCGCGGCCTCAGCCGGCAGCCGTACACCAACTGAAGTGCGGCAGGGCGCCGTCCTGGTTCTCGACCTCGACCGCCCGCTCAGCGACCAGCCGGCGCGCACAGAAGCCGGCGGACTGTTTGATCGCGCACTCTCGCCGGGCGGCACAGCGCTCTCCCTCCGCGCAGCCGTCACCGGCATTCGTGCGGCGGCGTCGGACGATCGCATCAGTGCGCTGCTCATTCGCGGCTCGGTGAACAGCGACGGCACACGATCAGGATTTGCAGCGCTTCGCGAACTGCGTGCGGCCATCGACTCCTTCAAGGTGTCGAAGAAGCCCGTGCACGCATATCTGGTCAATCCTGATGCACGTACCTATTACGTGGCATCTGCCGCGAGCAATGTCACACTCGACCCATTCGGCTCACTGCTGTTGCCTGGCCTGGCCGCCGAGCCGGTGTTTCTGACCGGACTGTTCGAGAAGTATGGTATCGGCGTGCAGGTGAGTCGCGTGGGTCGCTTCAAGGCCGCCGTCGAGCCGTTCACACGTCAGGAGATGAGCCCTGAGAATCGTCTGCAAACGCAGGCGTATCTGGCCGACCTCTGGAGTGAAGTGAAGCAAGGCATTGCCACATCGCGAAAGATCGACACAGTAACCCTGCAGTCGATCGTTGATGCACAGGCCATCGTGCTGCCGCCAGACGCACTGCAGGCCGGCCTCGTAGATCGCAGTGCGTACTTCGACGTGGTACTCGACGATCTCCAGCGCATTGCCGGCAAGGGCAAGTCGTCGGACACCGAGCAAACTTCGGCCAAGGACAGCACACGTGCAGCGGATCTCGATATGCTGCTCGATCGTCCAAGTCTCCCCCAGATCACGCTCGATGACTACGCGCCGCTTGCAGTCACGAAGGAGCGCCTGTTCAGCGCCAGTCAGGTGATCGCGGTGGTGTATGCCGAAGGTGATATCGTCGACGGTGAAGGCGGTGAGGGCATGATTGGCGGCGCCTCACTCTCACGCGAACTGCGCAAGCTCCGCAACAACGGCAAGGTCAAGGGCGTCGTGCTGCGGGTGAACAGTCCGGGGGGCAGTGCAATTGCGTCCGAGCAGATTCAGCGCGAGTTGTCGCTGATCAAGGCACGCAAGCCGGTGGTGGTCTCCATGGGATCACTGGCGGCGTCGGGTGGCTACTGGATTTCCACCGCGTCGCATCGTGTGTTCGCCGAGCCCAACACCATCACGGGTTCCATCGGTGTGTTCTCACTCGTGCCGAATGTGAAGGGGCTCGCGAACAAGCAGGGCATTACCTTCGACACGGTAAAGACGGGACGCTACGCCGACCTGTTCACCATTGCGCGCCCGCGCACGGACGCCGAGCTGGCGGTGTTGCAGCGTGGCACCGATGCGGTGTACGACGCGTTCCTGATGCGGGTCTCGACGGCACGTTCGCTATCGGTAGACTCGGTCCGCGCGATTGCCGAAGGACGCGTGTGGTCTGGTGCCCGTGCCGTGCAACTGGGACTCGTCGACTCACTCGGCGGACTGACTCAAGCCATTCGCAGCGTGGCTTCGCTGGCCAAGATCACCGGCGACTACGATGTGCAGGAGTTCCCCCGTCTCAAGAGCCCCTCTGAGCGTCTGACCGAAATGCTCGAAGACAAGCCCGCACCGGTCGCGGCTCAACTGGCGCGGACCCAGTTGGCCGATACGCGCTCGTCAGCGGCGGCTTCGCTGGGTCGCGCGTTCGTGAAGGAACTCGAGTTGCTGCTGCGCTACGACGATCCGCGTGCCGTGTATGCGCGCCTGCCTTACATCCTGACGATTCACTAAGCAGATGCGATGCTGGGACTGGCGCTCGTCGTCAGTCCCAGCGCACCTGGACGACCGCAGACAGTCGACGCGGCAGTCCCGGCTCGAAGTAGCGATTGCGCGTGGCATTGATGATCAAGGACGACGCGTATCGTCGATCGAAAATGTTTTCGACGGCAACGGTGGGCTCGAGACGCACACCGTGAATGCGCGGTGATGTAGCGCCCATGCGAACAGCCCACACCGCGTAGCCGGCACCCTTCACCGTGCCTGCATCATCTGCGGTGGCTTCCGATGCCGCTGTCCATTCCAGCGTGGCAAAGACGCCGCGTGCCTGCGTGGTCGCAAATCCCTGCAGGTAGTGCTCGGGCACACCGGGGATGGCACGACCGGCAAAGGATGTTGTACCCACGTTGTACCGATCGAATCGAAAATGCGACCACGTGTACGCTGTCCCGATATCGAGGTGCGACCAGGCCAGGCGAACCGACGATTCTGCACCACGTCTCGTCGTTTCGCCGGCATTGCGGAATGCTCGTCTACCGGGTTGGTTCGGCACATCGAATGGCACCAGCTCATCGAGCACCGTTGCATGAAACAACGCGAGATCGGCGCGCACACGACCGCCGATCAATGCCTGCGTACCAAACTCCAGCGTACGCGTACGCTGTGGCTCGAGCGTGCTGTTGAGACCTGCCGCACCTGATTCCTGATTGGTGAGTTCAGTAGCCGTCGGCGTTTCGAACGCCGTGGACAGATTCGCGTACATGGACCAACGCGGTCTGGCGCGCCATGTGAGACCCAGCATGGGACTCACGGCACCAAGCGTGCGATTGCCGGAGTCATCAAGGTTGGTGGCATTGATGAAACGATCCTGCACACGGAAGCGCACCTGATCGTATCGCATCGCGACACTCGCGAACAACGCGTGCGGCGCTTCCACTTCGATGCGTGTGTACCCGCCCACGTTGGCCGCGCGCTCCTGCTGATCAAGACGCGTGGCGCCACTCTCTGCACCGCGAACCGGGCAGCGCGCCGTGACCGGCGCAGTGGGCAACACATCGGCGCAGTTCTCATAATTGTAGCGTTCATCCACAAGCTGTTGCGCATCAACACCAACCCCGAAGCGCACCGGCCACGCGAATGGTATGACGCGCCAGCTACCGTGGAGACCGCCTCCCACGGCACGTCGATCCACTTCGACGATGGCAAACGGCAATGGGTTCTCAAGCATACGGGTTCCACCGAACAGGGAGCCGCGGATTTCTCCATTTCCCACATCGCGCGCCGCAGTGAGCGAGATCTGTGTCTGCTGCACCGCCTTGCGCGAACGCCGTGTGATGTTGAGTGAATCAGGGAGGCGTGGGTCGCGTGCCATTTCCGCAGCGGTCAGCGCCCCGGTGTTTTCTGCACGCGGCGCATCATAGGCAGTGCCCTGCACTTCGAAGCGGGTACCACCAACTGTCGAGAGAGCACGCGCGAAGACGCTTGTGGCATCCAATCGCGACCAGGTGCGTGGACCGTCGCCCGCCGTGCGCGTAAATGACGCCAACCACTGACTGCGCTGGAATGTGCCTTCGGTGTCGCCCATGCGACCAACGGCTGTCCCGGATCCCTGCACATTTGTGCGCTGCACACCGCCGCCGTTCCAAATGCGCGTGGACAATGCCAGCGGTAGTGAAGACGGCGCACGCGAACGCACATCCACCACACCACCAGCCGCATTGCCGTAGAGCGCTGCAGCCGTACCGCGCACGATGTCCACACGCTCAACGGTCTCCAGATCGAGCCAGTCGATTGGCGTCTGTCCGTCTGGGAGCGAGAGCGGGATGCCATCACGCAATACGCGCACACCACGTACACCGAACGCTGAGCGCGCGCCGAATCCACGCACCGCAATGCGTGCATCCTGTGAGGGATTGGAGCGATCCTGCACCTGCACACCGGGCACTCCCAGCAGCAGATCACTCACACTGGTGCGCCTGAGCGCCGGCCGTGCGGACAATGGCGATGTTGTGAGCGCAAAAGGCAGCTCGAATGGCGAGCGCGCAGTTTCGCGTGTCACGGAGACCCGCATGGTGTTCAGGCGCTGCGCGACAGAATCATCCGCCACCGCAGATGAATCACGCGTGCCCTGACGACTCTGCGCTTGCATAGCGGGCGCAGCGCTGCTCCCAATGAGCGCCAGCAATACGAACGCGTAGCGGCGGGGAAATTTCGAGGAGTTGTTCACGCACGGAATATCGCGTGCGGCACGGCGTTACGTGCGCGAGAAGCTCGCGGCCGGGACCCGCGTGCTACGGAACGAGCTTACTGCAGGTCGGAGAACGGTCGGTGGCACTGTCATCGAACAGCTCACCCGTTCTGGAACACGTCACACCCGTCTCGTCATCACGGAGCGCCACAAACCAATGCGACATCGTGGCATTGGACCTCACCACGCGTTGTCCTTCCGGTACCTTCATGCCCATGGCCTGAAGCTCTGGCCATGAGGCAAACCGCTGATTGAGCACTCGGAAGCTGGTCTGTTGCTGATGCACCTGAGCCAGCGTTCCGGCAATCGCCGTACGGCTGCGCTCTTCTTGCATATTGCCGGTGACCGTGACGGATGCGACGGCTACCGTCACCAGTGCAAATGTCGCCAGCAGACTCGACACCAGCAGACTTTCGCTTCGGCTCCGAGTCGAGGCATTGCCCGTTTTCGCCGCGCCCTTTGTCTTGCCGCGAGCCGAGGACTTCGCGGCAGACTTGCCGGCAGATTTCGCGGCTGGCTTTGCCTGCGACTTTGCTGGTGCACTCTGCGGCAGATCGATTCCCGACGCGACGACACGCGGGGCGACATCAGGCTTCCCGGCCTTGGGGCCCGTCACTGATGCCCACGGATCATTCAATCGGACCGTGCCCTGCGTGGCGCCTGGCCGCCCATTTCCCGTGCGCGAATTCTCTGCATGCATTTCCTTCCACGTCTTCCGGGGCGCGGCCATCACGGGCACGATCTCCTTCGGGATCTCATGCGGCACACGCGGCTTGAGATCGACGGGCGCACCCAACGGCCGCGACGCCGCACGGAAGCGGTCGGCGGCGAGCGTGGAGGGTCGGCGTCCAGAAGGAGAGGAAGACATGGATGCATGCTATTTCCCTGACGACGGAACGGAAATAGCGGTACCGGCACTGCTATCACACTGCTGGCATTTCTTTGTATCGCCGACAGTAACGAGCCTCGTTACCTGGACGGCACGGCGTCCATCGCGCCGTGCCGAGCATTATCGACCTGCCTTGGGCGGCGACTCGGCCAGCTCAGGCGGCGCGAGCCGTCAACACCTGACGGAGATGCGCAGCCGCTGCATCACGCTGTCCCTGAGTGCCAACGCGCAGCGCATCCACGCCGGCCAGCAACAGATGCATACGGGGATCCTTGGCCGCCACCCGGGTCAGGCCATTGAACAGCGGTGCCAGCGACTCACCACGCACCGGGCCACCTTCGGCTGCCCAAACGAGAGGACGGGCCTCGTTGCTGATGCCGTTGACCGGTGCCAGGTCGGGGTGCGCAAACGCGGTAGGCTGCCCCTGACGCTCGGGACCATGCACAGCCGGGAAGGCAAACCGAATACCGTGCTCCAGGAACTCCATCAACGCCTCAAGACGCACGGTCCGGGTCCCGGGTGCGCAGATACCGGCCAACTGCAAACGGGCAACACTGCGATGCACTGCGCTCGTGCTCGTCGCCAATGCGGTGGCCAGTGGCTCATAGCGATCCTCGGGGACTAGAACCAGGCGAAGCGCCACAGCAATGTCGAACGGACGGAGGGACGGTTGAGACGGCACGGGAGTACCTGGGTGGTTGGCGTAGGGGAAGGAGCAACGCATCAAGTCTACGTGTCGCCCGGTTGACGGCGCGCGGCATAAATCCAGGATACCGTCCCAATAAAATAACGCCTCAGCCCCATATTGTCCATTTTCGAACCGCATATTCTACGATTCAACCATGCGGCGTTAAGGAGTTCTTAATTGTGGTAAGACTATGTGGTTTCGGGAGTTGCGTGAAATGGCCCCTCACTGGCGAGGGAAGGCCCTCCCTGTCAGGTTTGGCTCATGACCGAACCCGTCGTTTTTCACTCCACGCCACGCTTTCCGCGTGGCTTTCGCTGTGCCAGCCGCAACGTCGGCCTCAAGCCTTCCGCCCGTGACCTGACACTGTTTGTCAGCGATACCGATGCGGCGGCGGCGGCGGTCTTCACGCGCAATCATTTTCCCGGCGCGCCCATCATTCTGGGACGGGAAACCATGCGCGGCGGCACTCTGCGTGCGGTCATTGCGAACAGCAAGGTCAGCAACGTGGCGACCGGTCTTGCCGGCGTGGAGAATGCACGCCGCATGGCAGCGGCGGCGGCCAAGGAGCTGGGCACAACGGCGGATCGCGTACTCGTTTCGTCGACCGGTGTCATCGGTGTATCGCTTCCGATTGAAAAGATCGAAAACGGTGTCATCGGCATGTCGCGCGATCTGCAGGACGATCCGATGGTGGGTGCCGAAGGCATCATGACCACCGACTCGCATCCCAAGGCCCTATCGGCTTCGGTCGGCGACGCGACGATCACCTGGGTGGCCAAGGGCTCGGGCATGCTCGAGCCCAACATGGCGACGATGCTGTCGTACATCTTCACCGATGCCGCGCTCGACGCCGCCACGCTGGATCGTTTGCTGCGTGCCGCAGTGGGCAGTTCGTTCAACATGCTGTCGGTGGATACCGATACGAGCACATCGGACACCTGCGCGATCCTGGCCAATGGGCAGGCCGGCGCTGTGGATGAAGCCGAGTTCCTGGCCGTGCTCCGCGCCGGTTGCACGCGTATGACTGAAATCCTCGCGCGTGACGGTGAGGGCGCCGAACATCTGCTGCGTGTGCATGTGCGCGGAGCGCTCAATGCGACCGAAGCGCATGTGGTGGCCAAGTCGATCGTCAATTCACCGCTCGTGAAGACGATGGTGCATGGCGCCGACCCCAATGTGGGTCGTCTGTTGATGGCGGTGGGCAAGTGTTTCACCTGCACCATTGTGCCGGCATCCACCGATGCGTGGATCAATGGCTTTCAGGTGGTGGGACGTGGTGAACGTCTGTCATTCGACGACGCCATCGTGCGCGAAACACTCTCGCGCGAGATCGTGGACATCGAGGTCGCGCTCGGCGTTGGCGACGGCACCGCGACGGCCTACGGGTGTGATCTCACGAAGGGGTATGTCGAGGAGAATGCGGCGTATTATTCGTCGTGAGTCGCTGAGAGCCTGGTGCTGATCGTGCGGCAAGACCGTTAACTGCGCACGCAGAGCCACAGAGAAAAGCAGAGCCGCAGAGAGCCGCACACACGTGAGGCTCCTCTGCGGCTCTCTTTTTTTCTTTGCGCCTCTGCGTGCGCAGTTAACGGTCCGGCCGAATGAACTAGTGCGTGTATTTTGGCGGCGCCTTCCAATGCCGCGTCGCCTGCTCGTAATCATACCCCAACTGCATGAGCCGGTATTCACTCCACGCCTTACCCATGAATGTCATACCGGCAGGCAACACTCCGCCTCGCGTGTACCCCATGGGCACCGTGATCGCCGGATATCCCGTCGACGGCGAAAACACCTGACTGTTGTCCCCATGTGGCGTGTTGAGATCGCCGATGCGTCGCGGCGGATTGCTCCACGTCGGATAGACCACGGCATCAAGCTTCTGTCCATCCATCATCGCGTCAAACGCGACGCGCATCGCCGCTCGCACCTGTTCGCGGCTTCGGCATCCAGCGGCATTCTCCGGCATCTCCGTGGCCTGCGCAGCGTCGCGCAATCGTTGCTCGACCGTAGGATGGAATCGCCGACTACGCACGATATCGTCGATGGTCCTGACCGGCGCATTGGGCGCGCGCGCCGCCAGATACCGCTCGAGATCAGCCTTGAAGCGATTGCAGCCACCCTGCTGACGACGCTGAATGCTATCCAGCGAATCCACCAGCACCGTATCAATCACCACCGCACCAGCTGCGCGCAAATCGCGAACGGCCTGCTCGAACACACGACGCACTGCCGTATCGAGCGTGGGGCGCTCATAGGCCTGACGCAGCACACCAATGCGCGCGCCACGCAGACTGCCACGCGCGAGCGCCGTGAGATACGTCGGTGCGCGCTTGCTGTCGGCTGACACAGTCACGGTGTCGGCCGCATCACTGTGCGCAATCACATCAAACACGCGTACGGCATCGGCCATGCTGCGCGCCATAGGGCCAGCAACATCTGCGCTTTCGTTGAGCGGAATCACCCCAGCGCGCGACGTGAGCCCCATGGTGGAGCGAATGCCGACCAACGCCTGATGCGCCGATGGTCCACGAATGCTGTTGCCAGTATCGGTACCCAGGCCGAGTGTGCCGAATCCCATCGCAACGGCTGCAGCCGTTCCACCACTAGACCCCGCAGTGACACGATCGAGTGCATACGGATTCCGAGTATAACCCGGCAGAATCGAACTCACCGTTTCATACGGCGTAAACGCCCACTCGGCCAGATTGCTCTTGGCGAGCACAATCGCGCCGGCCGCCTTGACCTGCGCCACCATGGTGGCGTCCTGATTCGGCTTCCATCCCTCGAGCGCGAGTGACCCGCCCGTTGTTTGCAGTCCGCGTGTTTCGAAATTGTCTTTGACGATCAGCGGGACACAGTGCAGCGGGCCGCGCGACGCGGCGTTGCTACCGACACGATCGAGTGAGTCGGCAGTCCGCAGCGCCTCGGGATTGAGCATGATGATGCTGTTGACCGAAGGCCCGCGCTGATCGAGCGAATCAATGCGCGCGAGATAGCGCTGTACGAGCTGCCGACATGTGAGTTGTCCACGCGACATGGCCGCGTGAATTGTGGCGATCGAAGCAGTGTCGACGGGGAACGGGCGAGTCGGTGTCTGCTGGGCGGACAGCGTTAGCGGGAGAAGCGCGAGCTTGATGAGCGCTGGCGCGAACGGCGCGAAGACGGGGCGGCGTGTGGACATGCACCAAACTTGGCTGCAGATCGACGACTGGCCAGTCTTCGAGTCCTACGACTTCGACTTGTTCGCTCGATTGGTCCACACCACGATGGAGCCGCAACCCGTTCGCAGTGACCGATCAAACGCGGGAGGAATCATACTCGAGCTGCTGTAGACCTCCACGGCGGTGAGAATCGCGGGCGACATCATCCCCTCGAGTGTACGGAAGTCCATGACGACCTCCTTGTCTCCACCGACATAAAGACCGTCAATGAAAAAGCTGGGTAAGCAGCGTTTCCCACTGCCATCGCGCAGCGTCGGGAACGAGAGGTGTGGTGGACCTCCACGGGTTACACCGCGCATCGTGGCGACTACATCGGTGATGGATGCCAGCGACTGCTTCTCACGGTCCTCAAGAACGCGAAACGCGCCGAACCCCATGCGCCGCCGCTCTTCGAATCCTGCGTAGCTGCCCATGATACCCGGCGCCGATCCGGGTGCATTGGCCTTTACCGCCATAGCCTCCAATTCCTGCACCGAAAGCGCACCTGAACCGATTTCGCCCAGCGCAACACGAAGCACTCCGGCGTTGCCGAGCGTCACCGTCTTCGCACTCAGTGTGTCGCGTCCTTTTGCAGCGGCAATGCGCACACGTGCCGAGGACGGCACACCACACAGCAGAAAGGTGCCGTTGGCATCCGGCGCTACCACGGCTTCGTGTGGCACAACCGACACTTGCCCATTGTTCGCGATCATTGCGGTCCAGGTGGCGCGTACCTGAAGCGGCGTGCTGTCGTTTGACCTGACAGCGGGGACACGCACCGATCCAACCACCACCCCCGCTCCGTCCGACGACACGCCGCCACACATCAACTGATGCAATCTGCGCGCGCCGGGAATGGCCAGAGTGGCTGTTGTCGCAGCGCCCTCCGCGACCGTGACCTTGATCGGCGGCAAGGAAATATCCAACGAGTCCAGCGATGGGTGCAGCAATGCCAGCTGCTGTTCACCAATCGGCACCTGATCAAAGGCAAAACGTCCCGCCGAATCCGCCGACGCATAACGATTGCTGCTGACCAAGACCACGGTTGCGCCAGCCAGTGGGACTCCACCACGAAGTGAGTCCACCACCACACCCACAATTCGGCCCTGCGCCGACAGTCGGGATGAACCCAGACTGCCGGCGAACACCAGAGCGGCTACAACAAGCAGATACCGCGATCGATTGTGCATTGAGGGAATGTCGGGAGGGCTTGGGCCAACCGAAGTTCCCGGATTCTACTACGCCGCCGCTGATTGCGTTCCGCGCACCAGGGGAATGACCGTTTCCGCGAAGCGCTCCATCTCCTCGAGTTGCGGACTGCACTGCAGCAGCAGCAGGTCCACACCCGCGCGCTCATAGCCGCGAATCCGGTCAGCCACCTGCTCTGCCGTCCCTACCAGGCCAGCCCGTAGTCCACGGTTGGACACTGAGTAGTCCTGCAAGGACAGCTGCTGCTCGAGCTGGGTGTTGGCGACCCAGTCCTGGTAGTTGCCAAAGCCCGGCGACCCCGGCGACACGTTGGTGATGCGCTCGAGTTCTTTCTTGGCTTCGGCCTCTGTCTCACGCACGATGACATAGGCTGCCATGCCATACTGCATTGGAGACAGACCGGCGCGTTCGCGACGCACCCGCATGTCTGCCACCTTTGGCGCAATGCGTTCGGCCGGATCACCATGCATCACGTAGGCATCGCACTGCGAGGTGATGAGCGACTTCGCCGCTTCCGACTCACCACCGGCGTAGAGCACCGGGTGCGGACGCGCGCGACTGCCAAGGGGCTTGGGCTCGACGATGAGTTCATCGACCTGGTAGTACTTGCCGTGGTACGTCAGCGCCTTCTGCGACCAGGCACCATGCAGCACCGCCAACCACTCGGCCGTGCGTGCATAACGATCATCGTGTTCATCAAATTGCGAGCCATAACGACGCGCTTCGTCCTTCCACCAGCTCGACACCACATTGAGCGACAAACGCCCATTGCTGATGCGATCGATATTCGCGGCCTGCTTGGCCAATGTGGCCGGATGGTGAAACGTGGGACGCACGGCCACCATGAGTTCGAGACGATGGGTAACCGCCGCGAGTGCTGCGGCCGTGCTCCATGCATCGAGTGCCGGTGCTTCAACACCCTTGATGTCGTTCAGAAACAGCTCGGCGATGAGCGTAAGATCAAAGCCGATCTCTTCACTGCGTCGCGCGAGACGCTGCACATAGGGCCAGGTCGCTTCCATCCCTTCGTCAGGGACATTGCGCAACCACCCGCCGAACACCGGAAGCCAGTAGCCAAAACGCATCAGACGCTCGCTCCCGCTTCTGCACCAACGAGACCCGCGCGCACCTCGAGATAGTCCACCAGCTTCGCGAATGGATCAAACCCGATCACATTCACGGCATCGGCCACGAAGTTGGAGAGGGCGTTGACATCGTAGAAGTAGTGCTGTCCATCGCGATCATCGACGAGATACTCGATGCCACCCACATCGATACCGGCGGCCTGCGAGATGCGCTCGACCTGCGCAATGATCTCGGCCGGCGGATCGGCGCGTTCCACACGCATGCCCGACTTTGGCGCATCGATGGCGCAGGCACCACGCACAAGTTCCACACCGCCTGTCGTCTGGCACGCGTCAGCCGGGCACAGGTCGAATGAACCAACAGCCGGATACACATTGATCGCGTAGAGGTACTTGCCGTTCAGCGTTTCCACGCGCGTGATGTGCCCGTCGCGAAGTGGCGCGGCTTCCTGCACGAGCGCCGTGCTGTCCACACCAAGATCCACCGTGCCCGCAGCAACCGCAGTTTCCAGTGCCTCACGCGTTTCGTACTTCACGATGCCGGCGCCGCTACCACCAACATTGGCCTTGACCAATACCGGATAGCGCAGCCCTTCGGCCGCGGCAACAGCCTGCGACGGATGATTGATCACGCGGCTCTTGGGATACGGCAGGCCGAGCGTGCGCAGCAGGTCGAGCTGCGTGGCCTTGGAGAGTTCGTTGGTGTAGGCGGCCACACCATTCACTACGGGCACATCGAGCGACTCGAGGTGACGCAGGAAATGCAGCGTATAGAACGTGGTCTGCGCATGTCCACGCAGATACGCGGACGGACTCGCGCGATTGAACACGAGGGAATACGGGGATTCCGTTTCGCTCGGATCGAATACGTGTGCGGCCGCATCGAGACGCTCGTACGGAATGCCACGAGCATCGAGCTCAGCGAACAGGGGACGGAACCAGTCGGGGTGCTCGTGATAGATGGCGAGCGGGCGAATGGCGGTCATAACCGGGCTCCAGCAAACGGTGGTGCCGTCCCACAACGACAAAACCCGGGCAGATGAGCCGCCCGGGCGTCGCGTTTTAGCTCGTTGTTTTACGTGGCGGCAATAGGCGGCAAAAGACCACGGATCGGTTATGTTTAAGAGTCTAGACTGTATTGCAGCACTAAGTCAAGTACTGAGAAAGGAGCTGTATTGCACCGTTCGTTTCGCGTATCGCCGAGCCTATGCGCGGTTGCCATTTCTGCCTGGCCCGTCCTTGCAACGGCTCAGACCATTCAACCACGGTTTGCGTGGACCGATGGATCGGCGGAGATCACGACAAGCGTCTCGATGACGACCAGCGGAAGGTCTGTCGCGGTTCCCAATCGTTCGGCGCACCAAGTGATCGATTTTTCGATCAAGGCCGAGAACCGTGGACTGGTAGTGACCGAAGCGAGTCGTGTGGCCAAGCTGACCAATGGCACCACCGAGACATCCAGGACGGCATCGATTGGACAGGTACTGGGACAAAACCGGAGCCAGTATCTCGTATCGCGAGCGGGTGCGTACCGATTTGCCTTGGACACAACAGTCGCGCTCGCCCGAGTGGATTCACAAGTACGCCTGCTGAATTCGCTGCCCAGTTCTCGCTCCGGGAACGCTCCTGACCGTCTACTCGACGCGATAGCCAGGCCTACGGCGTCCGCACTGGACGAGGGCTATCGTCGCCGTTGGGACTTCCTGGTTGGATGGATTCTTCGGCGGAAGTGGGCCCAAGGCGACAGTATGGTAGACCTCATTCCGGTCGAAGTACCCAATGACTCGGGGCGTCTGTTGCAGGTTCCACGCACACTACGCTACGACGGAGTGGTTTCGTGTCCTGCGACCAATTCGGCGCACGGTGCGCGGCGTACGCTGTGCTGGCAGTTCAGCAGCACCATGAGTTTCCCGAAGGAGTTCATGCGCGCGAGCATGGAGCGGGCAAAGGCCCGTGCCACGGCGAATCTCCCGCCGGAGATGGTGGCGGAGCTGGAGGCACGAATGCCCGTTCCCGAGCAGTCGATCGAAACGGTTGGTGTCTACGACGCGACAACGATGGTCCCACTCCGCATCACCAATACCACGCGAGTCACATCAAAGAGTGCGACTATCAATTCTCGCATCGAAACCGTGTCGACCAGCATCTACGCGTGGCACTGAACTGCTCGTCTACGCCGCCCGCCGACGCCGCGCATCAAGCGAAAGGCCATCACTGCCCCTACGCTCGGCGTCTCTCGTCCGGAACTCCTGCACCAGTGTATTGAGCTGCGCCGCCTGCCCCAGCAACTCTTCCGCTGACGCCGCCGACTCTTCGCTGCTGGCCGCCACTTGCTGCGTGACTTCGCTCATGGCCTGCACGCCGTTGCTTACCTGACGCACGCCGTCCACCTGTTGCGCAGCGCCCGATACGAGATCGTCGATCGATGTACGCATGGCCGTGACTTCAACTCGCGTAGCGGTCAGTGCTTCACGCACCTGCTGCTCACGCGCGACACCGGCATCGACATTGCGGATTTCTTCCTCGATGAGAGTGGTCGTCTGACGCGCCGCCTCTGCCGCGCGCAGAGCCAGCTGCCGCACTTCATCGGCAACGACAGCAAAACCGCGGCCCGCATCACCGGCACGCGCAGCTTCGACCGCCGCGTTCAAGGCCAGTAGATTCGTCTGGAATGCAATTTCATCGATGGTGCGCACAATACGCTGTGACGCGTCAGCCGACTGCTTGATGCGCACCATGTCGCCACGCAGCGCATCCATGGCCGCACTACCGGCATCGACGCGTGCGCCAGCTTCCGTGGCGCGTTCACGCAGAGCAATCGCTTCACGCGATGCCACCGAGGCGCGCGTGGTGAGTTCCGTCAACGCGGTACCGATTTCTTCGGCGCTGGCAGCCTGCTGCGATGCACCGTTGGCCAACTGCGTACTGCCACTCGCCAACTGACCGGCGGCATGATCTACCTGCACAGCCGACGCACGCACCTGACCGATGGTCTGGGCGAGTTCCTGCACTGCTGTGTTGAACGCTCCCTGCATGCGCGCGAAATCGCCCGCATAGGTTCCCGTCATGCGCGTTTCGAGATTGCGCTCGGCAACCGCCTCGAGTGCGCGGCACGCTTCATTAAGTGGTTCACGCACGGCCTGCACCACGCCATCCACACCAGTCAGTACTTCCGCGTACTGCCCCTGCAGCGCGCCAATGCGCGCCTGCACCGTCAGGTCACCCTGACGTGCCTGCGCTGCCACGCGGGCAATCTCCTGCACTGCGGTACCAATGGCATCCTGCGCCTTGCTGCAGGCTTCCAATGATGACTTGCATTCATCGGCCATGCGGTCCACGGCAACGGACACGGCACCCAGTTCATCCGGAATGTCGTCACGCAGGGCGCGATAGGCTGGGGTGCTCAATGTCACCTGCTCACCACGCGACAGAGCTTCAAGCGCCGCCGCTACCTGTGCCACACCCTGCCGCTGTACCAGCTCGACATGCTGTGCCACTCGTGAGAGTCGTTCGCCGAGTTGCTTGGCAACTATAAAGGCAAAGCCCAGCACAGCCACCAGAAAGAGCGCCGTCACCACGAGCACGGATGTCGCGCCGGGCACACGCCACACCGCAAGAACATTCGTGGTCGCGGGCGTCGCACCTCGCATTGCCAGCACTGCGGACACAGCAACAGCCAGAATTCCCGTGGCGCCAAGGACTGCCACGGCGCGCAGGCGGGCGCGCAGTGTCCGGATTTCAAGGAATGACACAGACTGGTAGGCGGGAGGTCTCATACCGGCGGGACGCCCTCGCCCCTGCCGAAAGCACCAAAAGGTCCATACGGAACCCAGTGCTTCGTGAGGTGGTATCGGTTGGTCCCTTCGCAGACTTGAGGTGGTCCCACGGCCAGTGGCGAAACGTGGGAAAACGTCTACCGTAGTGCGGAGGCCATGTGGAGCGCAGCTCAGCGCCCACCGTGCTTTGACTGCGACCGCCAGCGACGGTGCTGTGCCGCCCCACAATTCACCTGCAGATCAACCGACTGAGTTCCAGGACGCCATGCTCGTCGCGCAATTGCGCGCGGGCAATGTGGAGGCATTCCGCAAGTTGTTCTTCGATGTGCACGCGCCCCTGTGTGCCTTCGTGGAGCGGATCGTGGGTGATGACGCCCGCGCCCAGGAACTGGTGCAGGATCTCTTCCTTGAATTGTGGCAGCGCCGGGAGTCTCTGTCGCTCTCCGGCAGCGTACGAGCCTATCTATATGCAACGGCACGTAATCGCGCACTCAATGTGCGCCGCCGGGACCAGGTCGAGCGTGCATGGGAGGACGACGAGTCGCTCGATGATGTACGTGCACTGCACGAGCCACCGGCGCGCGCTGACCAATTGCTCGAACAGGCCGAGCGTCACGAGGCGCTGACATCGGCCATGAACGGACTGCCCGAACGCTGCCGTACCGCCATGCAGCTCCGTTGGCAGGAAGGGCTTAGCTACGCTGAAGTGGCCCAGGTCCTGGGCATTGGTGTCAAAGCGGTAGAGAAGCAGCTGGCACGCGGCATCCGACTGCTGCGCGATGCCTTGGGAAATCCCTCAAACGAATAGCGCTCGTACCATGGCGCTCACGGGGAGGGGGGAAATCCGCTTTTCACGTGTGGTGTCAATGGAGACCATGCCATGAAGACCCCGACGCCTCCCAACTCCCGCGCTGTCACGCCAGCGGCCGCATCAGTCGATGATGCGGGCACGGAGCTCGTGCGTGCCATCGACGCCGTGCTCTCGGGAACGGCGACTCCGGCTGACATTCGCACGGTATCGGTATGGAAGGATGCGTCGCCGGCCAACGCGGCGCTGCTATTGGCGTTGCCGGGTGTGCTGGCACAGCAGTCGGGTGATGCCAACGCCCGGTTTGGTGCGTTGCATGCGCATATGGCGTGGACTCAGTTGCAGCAGCGCCTCGAGTTGCCGAACTCGAACGCGGCTGTGGCAACTCCAGCAGCGGCTTCTGCCGCATCGCACGACATCGGTGCAAGAGCCAATGCACGAGTCGCCCAAACGACATGGCGACGGTGGCAGTGGGCAGCGGCGGCGGCAATCGTGATTGCCGTTGGCAGCTATTGGCAGTTCTCCCGTACTGCCATGCAGACGTTGACGGCGCCGCTCGGCCAGCGCGTTGCTGTGACGTTGCCAGATGGAAGTCGCTTGACGCTGGCCGCGGGAAGCCGCGCCAGCTGGCCTCGCCGCTTTGCACAGGGCTCACGCGATGTGCGTGTGGACGGCGAAGCGTACTTCGATGTCGTGCACGACGAACGCGTACCGTTTCGTGTGCACATCCGACATGCCATTGCCGAAGACATCGGCACTCGATTCGTGGTGCGTGGCTGGCCCGAACTGGCCGGTGTTGACGTAGCGGTGGAAGAGGGCGAGGTGGCACTCGCTGACTCCGCCGCAGCTCGCACAACGGCAGTCATGCAGCAACGTCGACTGCAAGCCGGTGATCGTGGACGGCTGGACGGTGCTGGACATGTGACCGTCACGCGTGATGCCGCACTGGCACTCGGTTGGCTCGAAGGTGAACTGCACTTCGATGGTACACCGCTCAGGGAAGCGCTTCCCGTGATCGGTCGTTGGTATGGTGTGAATATCACGGCCCCCGCCGCTTTGCTCGACCGACGCCTTTCGGCGCGCTTCGAGACACAACCACTCCCGCAGCTTCTCGACATGCTTACCGCCGTCCTTGGCGTGGAGATCGAGCAGCGCGGAACGCAAATCACACTGATTCCCTGATAGATGCGTGTTTCGCTATTCCACGCCCGTCGGCTGAATGCCGCGGGCGCCCCGCTGGCTGCGCGATGGTGCGCGCCGCTGCGACGACGTGCGCTGCTGCTGTTCGGTGCACTGCTCGCGAGCGCCCTGACCATTCCCGCAACCGTGTTGCATGCGCAGCGTAGCAGCACTGTACCTGCCGGCTTTGTTCCGCTCGACAGCGCTTCGCCACCCAAAGGTGCACTCGCCACCATCGTTACGCTGAACAGCACACGTCAACCACGTGGCAAGGTTCTCGACGACATCGCACGTCAGGCGCGACTGAGTTTCGCCGCAGATCCGGCACGCCCGGAACTCGAAACGCCGATCACGCCGACAGCCGGTCGATTCACTGCTCGCGATGCGTTGCTGCGTGCGCTCGATGGCAGCGCACTACGTGCAATGGTCGGCCCGGCTGGACAGGTCATTGTGGTGCCGCGTACCACGGAACCCCGGAGACCACGCGCCGACAGCACCACACAGTTGTTTCGTGTGTCTGGCTACGTGAGAAACGCCAGCAGTCTCGAAGTCGTGCGTCACGCGGTGCTGGAGGCCGGAGCATCAGAAGATGCAGAAACATCGAGTGCGCGTCGCGAAAGCAATGAGGAAGGTTTCTACCTGCTCATGCTCGCAGCGGGCACGTATCGCCTGCAGGTGCGCTCACTCGGGTTCTCTCCGCTCGACACAGTGGTGACCATCAGCAGCAATACCACACGCGATCTCATTTTGCGTCCTCGCAGTGTGGTGCTCTCCGCTGTGAAGGTCGAAGCCACCAAGGCCGAGCGAGCAGATCTCGATCCGACGCTCCCGGACATGAGCGTCAATCGACTCGACCTGCGCACGGTGCGCCAAGCTCCCCCGCTGCTCGGCGAAGTGGATCCGCTACGCAGTCTCACACTCCTGCCTGGTGTTGCCACCACCAGTGATGCATCGACGGCGTTCAGTGTGCGCGGCGGCGCCGTGGACCAGAATCTCATTCTGCTCGACGAAGCCACCATCTACAACCCGTCACACATTCTCGGCTTCATCAGCACATTCAATGCCGATGCCGTGGATGATGTCACGCTCTACAAGGGTGCCATCCCCGCCAAGTTCGGCGGACGTCTATCCAGCGTGGTGGACGTGCGGCAGCGCGAAGGCAATGCAACACAGTTCGGTGGCTCGGCGTCGATCGGTCTGCTTTCCAGTCGCGTGCTGGTCGAAGGCCCGCTGCCTGGCAAGCGCGGCAGCTATCTCGTGGCAGGGCGCCGTTCGTACGCCGATCTCTTTCTCGCGTTCGCGAGCGACACGGCACTACAGGAGACGGATGCGTACTTCTACGACGTGAATGCCAAGATCAATTGGCGACTTGGCAAGTCTGGTGCATTGATGTTCTCCACCTATGCCGGTCGCGATCACTTCAAGCAGCCCGTTGAAGGCGCGGGTGTGGGCTGGGGCAACACCTCCACCACACTCCGGTGGAATCAGGCGTTTGGTGCGTTGTTCTCGAAGGTGACGGCCACCCAGAGCGACTACGACTATCGCCTGCAGTTTCGACTCGAGCCACGGGACTCGGCGCGCTGGGTGGCCGGTATCAAGAGCACTGGTATCAAGATCGATGAAGCGTGGCAGTTGTCCAACCGCCAATCGCTCACGTTCGGCGCCGAGCTGACGTCAAATGAGTTCAGTCCCGGCGCGATGACCCCCAAGGGGGACACGCTACTATTGCGTCCCCGCATCATCGAGCCACGCCATGGTCTGGCCACTGCGGCGTATATCGAGCACGAAGTCGAACTCGGGTCGCGTATTGCGGCCAAGTACGGCGTGCGTTATTCCGCATTTGATCGCCAGGGGCCCGGCACACGCTACGTGTATCGCAATGATGCGCCGGTGGTCTACAATCCGGTGCTTGGCCGGTACGAACCTGGTGTACTGCTGGACAGTGTGTCGCTGTCCAAGAAGACATCGTTTGCGCGATACGGCGGGTGGGAGCCGCGCGCGTCCATGCGTTTCACGCTGACGCCCAATCACAGCCTCAAGGCCAGCTACGCGCGCACGCAGCAATTTCTGCAACTCGTGTCCAACACGAATTCACCCACACCGCTCGATGTGTGGGAACCGGTTGGAGACTGGATTCAACCGCAGCGCGCCGACCAGATCGCTCTTGGGTACAGTGGACGCACGGCGTCTTACGAGTTTACGGCCGAGATCTACGGCAAGCGCTCCAAGAATGTGGTGGACTACATCGATGGTGCAGATGTGGTACTCAATCCACGACTCGAAACACTGCTCGTGCAAGGTCAAGGACGTGCGACTGGCCTCGAACTCTTTGCGCGGCGCACCACCGGTCGCCTGACGGGATGGGCCAGCTACACATTGGCCCGCGCCGAGCAGCGATTCCAGGTACCGCCGCGTGCCGGAGCGACACAGGGCGGTGGTGTGAACGAAGGTCGCTGGTATGTCTCACCGTTCGACAAGACCCATACGCTTTCGCTGGTCGGCGTATATCAGTGGAAACCGAAGTGGACGCTTGGCTCGTCGTTTGTCGTGGCGTCCGGTCTTCCCATCACGCTGCCGCACACGCGCTACGAGCTCGATGGATTCGTGATTGCCGAGTACGGCCCACGCAACGGTGCGCGCCTCCCGCTGTACCATCGACTCGATTTGAGCGCCACGCGACTCATGCGACGCGGCGAATTGCAGTTCGGTCTGCTCAACGCCTACAACCGCTTCAATGCGCAGTCCATGCACGTGCGGCCGCAGGAAAAGAATCCGCTGATCACCGAAGCGGTTCGCACATCGATTTTCGGCATTGTGCCGAGCATCAACTATGTCTTTCGCTTCTGAGGAACTGATGTCGCTGATGAATTCGAAAGTCGCGCGAAAGACTCGACCGTTGCTTGTGGCGCTCGCGGCATTGACACAGGGCGCGTGCGAACGTGTGGTGAGCATCGATGTCGACGAAGGACCGGAGCGTCTCGTGGTGGAGGCGCGCCTCGAAGCCATTCAGGGTGCGCCAAGCGGACGGCAGTCATTCCGGCTCACCACCACGGCGGCCTACTTCTCCAACGTGCCGACACCACCGGCGCGTGGTGCCACGGTCACTGTCACGGATGACCGTGGACGCGCAGTGAGTTTCGTAGAGTCAACGCGGGCACCCGGTCAATACGAAACGCAGGATCTCGTGGCCGAAGTTGGACGCACCTACACACTTCGCATCGACTGGAAGGGCGATCGCTACGAGTCGACTGAACGACTCGACGCCGTGCCACCGATCGACTCACTGTACTTCATGAGTCGGGAAGGAAAGGATGCGGCGACTGACGGTTTACGCGCCACGATCAACATGCGTGATCCCATGACGCAGACCAACTACTACATGTGGGATCAGTGGATAGACGGCACCATGGTGCGCTACACGCAAATTCCGTACACCATTCGCATCGTGGCCAGCGACGAGATGTATTCCGGTGGTCTCGCCCGGAACTTCCAGCCCTTTGACGAAACCAAGGTGCAATCCGGACAGACAGTGAAGATGCGCCAATACTCGATCTCCGAATCGGTGTGGCGCTACTACGTGGCACTCAATCAGCAGGGTAATGGTGACGGATCACCATTTGCGGTGCCAGCCGCGAATGTGCGCGGAAACGTCGCCAATCTGACACGACCCGAAGTGCGTGCGCTTGGCTACTTCATTGCCAGTGCGGTGGCAGAAAAAGAGGCGCGGGTTCCATGAACCCGCGCCCCTCATCGCGCCCCTCATTCATCGAATTCTCGCGTGAGTTCCGACTGGAACTCGAACGAGTGCTCAGCGCGTTGCCGGCTTCTCCGCTGCCTTCTCCGCTGCCTTCGCCGTCCAGAGATTGTCCTTGGGATCACGATCCGGGAATCGCGCCTGCGGATCCAGCTGCACCGACCTCGAAACGGGTACGCTACCGACAAGCACCTGCATTTCACAAAGAATCATCCGCACCCTCAGGTTCGGTCGATAGCAAATCCAAGTAATCGTCCACCAAGGTCGCCCACTGAACATCTGAGGTTGTCTGCCTTGCGTAAAGGCTGAGCGCATCATCCAGAACCGACCTCGAGACGAATTTCGACAAAGACGCGTCGATTCTGCTGCGATTCGTTTCGATAAAGCTCGGAGCTTCGTAGTTGTTGCCACTCCACTGCGCAGCAAGAGATAAGACTACACCAACAAGCTTGGGATTTGAACGCAGCATCTGGTCGATTGAGTGAACAATAGGCAAGGCTTCTTCTTCTTTGCCGGTGGCAACACCTGCGGCCTGCGACAGGCGATAGAAGCGCCAAAGAGAGCCAACCATAGTTCGCGAAGCACTCATTCCGGAATCAAGTCTAGCAAGAGTTTCGCGAGCGACTGTCTCCGCTTGAAAGACTACAAGAGAAGCCACCAAGCCTGCCTCTAGCGGAGATAGCCTAATATCGCTCTGCGACGAAGACACCAAATGGTCCACAAGCTCAACACCATCAGCGTCAGCGACGAGTCCAACCAGCTGCGCGATGCATAGAGCCCAGCTATCGAATGAGATCCTATGCCGAAGTCGAGTCAAGACTGACCACACAACGCGCTCAAGAGCTTCAAACAAGCTTATGTTGGCGTCATCGCGAGAGACCACTTGCCAACGATAGCTAAAAAAAATAGCGAGGAGAGAACGGAACGAACATTGAAGCTCCGAAACATTTGCATGAGCCAGGTCATCCAGCAGCACATCCAGTAGGTAGTATTGTGCATCAACGTGCAGTCCGGCTAGCTGGCCCACAAACCACTCGAGTTCAAGCCCGTCATACGCATTTTCAGTCACTGCGCGAAGAGCTCGCTCCACGTCTGCTCGCGAAGCAACTCCCGTGCTCCGTTCGAATCGAAAATATGAATCGAAGTGATGAAAGGACTCAATCCTACAACTCGAGTGCAGCTTGCGCATAGCGCTCGCTGAAAATGCTGTCTGCGTAAGATTTGGGAAAAGTGAAATCAGAGACTCAAGCCACAACTCTTGCTGGTCCGGGCCGGATAGCCCTGGCTGGCTTGTAACATCCAAAGCTTCTCTCCATCCTTCGTCAGGGAGAGCGATTCCAGCTCTTGTGAGTGCTATCCCAATCTCGTCTAATCGTTGTTTCTTCGCCGTCGACGAACTTGGTTCTGGAAACAGTCGATGGGAACGATGAACAAGCAATCGCTTATTGCTTACAATAAAGCGGTAAAGATTCGGCATTGCGGCCTTCACCACACATAGGATCAGCAGGTCCTTGGCATGGAAGTCTACTGCGGTATGGTCACCGACCGTAGCCACTCTTAGCAGATTGACAACTCTTACGGCATCCCTGTGACTCTTCACTGCGTTTTGCAGAATGGCTAGCAAGTGATCTCGCCCGAAATATTCCTCACTACGCCGCTCAACCGCCAACACACTTACGTCGACGCCAACTTCAGAGAGGACGGCGCGTGCTTCGCGCAAAACCCAATCCACATGCGCGCTCTCTTCTGGCAGGGGAAGAGGAACTGAGAGCTGCAAGAATTTCTCCAAGTACGCCATTCCATCAGCTGGCGACTCCGGGTTCAGTGCGCTCGAAACGCGATGCTCGTCAAGAGCAACGACATAAGTGATATTCGGCAATCCTGCTGCGAGGCGAAGCAGTTTAAGCATTCCCAGCAACTCATCCTGCCTTAAGCGATCGAGATCATCAACAAGTACGACAACTCTTCTGGGCGCGGAAGAATTCGACAAGCCAACTAGAGCTCGTGTGATTTTTTCCTTCGCGAGCAACACGTCTTGCTCGGCCAGCGCAGTTCGCTTTGAACCAGCACCGATAGCGCGCGCCATTAGGCGGAGGAGACCGACAGCTAAGGTGCCGTCATCTCCTGGCAGCATGGATACTCCTACTGCCTTCGCTGCTGGTTGTAGCGCTTGCGCAACTACACCCATCGCCTCAGTGAATGACGCGCGCGAGGATATCGAACCAACGTGTGGCCCAAGCCCTCTGGAAATCGTATCAAAAAACGCACGGGTAAGGGCGTTTACGTCGGTGTACAGCCATGGAGAGAACCTAATGACGATAGGTTGGGGTGATCTCTTGCCTGTGACTGGAGACACTGGCCGATGCTCCGGGAGTAAAAGCTCTCCAAGCAAGATCTCCTCGATATAGTTCAGCACTGTAGACTTGCCGCTTCCCCAAGGGGCCGTGACACCAATTGTCATTGTTGATGTTCCTGGCACATTTAGGGCTAGCTGCGCTACCCTCCGCGCAAAGCCGACTATACCAAACCGATCGCCTTTGGGGCTCGACAGCGGCTCGTCCGATAGCAGAGGACGATCTAAAGAACGAGCCGCCAGCCGACTCTTCGAGTTTTCTTTCATCGATTCTTCTTCGAATTCACTATTGCCTTGATCGTTCGAGGGCCGTCGAAACTTTGCACACTCGAACGATTGCTCAGCGCGTTGCCGGCTTCTCCGCTGCCTTCGCCGTCCAGAGATTGTCCTTGGGATCACGATCCGGGAATCGCGCCTGCGGATCCAGCTGCACCGACACAATGGCACGCCCGCCGAACACCAGATTCACCGTGTGTTCACGACGTCCGTCAAACCACACGTCCACAGGCACGGTAACCCGCGCCGTTGAGTCGTTGAGCATGACGGCGTTGCGCATGGGGCGGATAGCCGGCCCTGTCTTGGCAAAGGTCACGTCGAGCACGATGGGTGCCGGCATGTTGCCATCCTGCGCTACCACCACGGCCGTGTTGAGGCCCTGACGCTTCACGCTAGCCAGACGGCCATTCACCGCATCGGTGGTGAAGAGCCAGCTGTACCAGAACCAATCGAGATTGCGGCCCAGCGCCTTGTTCATGAAGAACATCCAATCCCACGGCGACGGATGTTTGAACAGCCAGGCGCTGGCCCACTCGCGATGCGCACGCTGTACAGCGCTGTCACCCACCATGGCGCCGAGCATCGACAGCATGAGCGGAGTCTTGGTGTACGTCGTGAAGCCATAGAATCCCGGTCCGCCATAGTTGGCGTTCCACATCATCGGTGCCTCGGCTTCGTTTCCGCTGGTAGCACCGTAGCTCTGCCCGAGACTATCGAGCACCGGCGACTTTCCATCCGCATCGGCTTTGGACAGGATGTTCATGTACTGATTGAATCCTTCATCCATCCAGCCGTACCAAGTCTCGTTGTTGCCCACCACCATGGGCCACCACATATGCGCGGCTTCGTGATCCGCCGCGCCGATGTTGGAATTGATGACCATGGGATACTCC
>JACVCD010000016.1 GCA_016742275.1 Gemmatimonadaceae bacterium | reverse complement strand
GTCCCTGTGGTACACCAATCTCCGTCAGACGACGCAGGTCCAGCACCGCGTCGATGTCCTCGGGAGGGAGCAGTTGCTCGCGAGACACCAGCTCCCGGATGAGCACGCCCTCCTTGACGCTGCGCTTGGACAGTTCGGCTGCCGCCGCATAGCCGATCTGGGGCATCAAGGCGGTGGCCAGCGCGGCCGATCGCTCCACCCAATACGCGCACATGGCTTCGTTGGCTTCGATGCCCACGACACATCGTGTGGTCAGCGAGTCGATGGCGTTGGTGAGCAGCTGCATCGACAACAGCACATTGTGCGCAATGACCGGCATCATGACGTTGAGCTCGAGTTGTCCATGCTCAGCGGCCAGCGTGACGGTGGTATCGCAGCCGATCACCTGAAAGCACACCTGATTGACCATCTCGGGGATGCTCGGATTGATCTTTCCGGGCATGATACTCGATCCCGGCTGCACCGCAGGCAATACGATTTCATCGAGACCCGTGCGCGGTCCCGACACCATGAGCCGCAGGTCGCTGACGATCTTGGAGAGATCGATCGCCAATCCGCGTAGCGCCCCACTGAATGCCGACACGTCGCCCATGCTTTGCATGAGCTGAATACGATCCTGCCCTACACGCAGTGAGGTGATCCCACTGATGCGGCGCAGATGCTCGACCGTGAGCTCGGGATATTCGGGTTCCACCGTGACGCCCGTGCCAACAGCAGATCCGCCAATGCCGAGGTCATTCAGGTAGTCCGCCGCTTCACGCAAGCGGCGCTCGCAGCGCTGCAAAGTGCCAGCATACGCGGCGAATTCCTGGCCGAGGCGAATCGGCATGGCATCCTGCAGATGCGTACGTCCCGCCTTCACGATATGATCGAAGGCCCGCCCCTTGTCAGCGAGGGCAGCGACCAACGCATCAACGGCATGCAACAACGCCGGCAACTGACGCAGCACCGCCAGACGAATGTTCGTCGGGATCGTGTCATTGGTGCTCTGCGCCATGTTCACATGATCGTTGGGATGCACGGGTGTGTACCCACCACGCAGGTGTCCCAACAATTCATTCGCGCGATTGGCGAGCACCTCGTTGACATTCATGTTGTGCGATGTCCCTGCCCCGGCCTGGTAGGGATCGACAATGAATTGTTCGCGATGCTGTCCATTCAATACTTCATCGGCCGCCTGCACGATGGCGTCGGCCAGGTTCGGCGCGAGGCGACCCGTTTGCCGATGCGTCAGCGCCGCGGCTTTCTTGATCCACACCTGCGCTACGACAAAGGGTTCGAGCGGTCTGAGACCACTGATGGCGAAGTTCTCTTGTGCGCGTACAGTCTGGATGCCATACAACGCATCAATTGGCACTTCGCGTGTCCCCAACGGGTCCCGCTCGAACCGGGTATTCATCACTGCTCCAGCAATCAGGGAATGGCGACCGTCGAATCGACGCTGGTCACGATATGCAGGACCGTCTTGCTGTCAGGCATCACTTCGTTGGTGCGCCACCGCGTGATGGTGAGCGAACGCAAATGCGAGGGGCTGATGAGGAACGACGTGATTCCGTTGGCCGGGATGTCGAACGAACCGTCATCCTTGACCTCGCAATACACCTGGCGATTGGCGTAGGTGCTCGAGGTTGGATCCGCGTAGCGCAATGCGAGAATGATGGCAGCGGAATTGTCGTTGGTGCCGTTCCAGCGCACCTGCATGGGAGCCCCGGCAGCCGGCACGGCAATAGGCTGCGGCAGAATTGGCTCGGCCAGCTTCACGGAAATGTTCTGCGCGGGGAACACCGTCGCATTGCCGGGAATGCCGATCTGCGCCATGTCACCCGTGTTGTAGCTGAACGGCTGTCCGGCCACCGTGGCGTAGCGCTTCAGCGTATCCGAGTACGCGAGTTGCAACGTCGTGCTGCCGGCGGTGAGCGAGACGGTTTCGCCAGCGCGATTCTGACCGCGGGTAATTTGCGGCAGCGTATCCACCGTCGAGAACACACAGTTGTCGCTCTGCTGCAGCGAGCTGTTTGGCACGGCAATCGTGATGGCTTCAAAGAAGATCACAGTAGCGTCGGCGCGCGCCGACGTGGGGCTCACACCGCTGGCTGCAATGTTGATGGCGCCGTAGCGATTGGTTTCCGGAATGCCCGGGTCGGAGAGACCGCCGCAAGCGGCGAGCAGGACCGAGGTGCTCAGAAAGGACAGCGTACGGCTCGACAGCAAGGATGGAACACGCATAGAAATTGTCTCGGGTGGAAGTACGTCAGGCCCCGATGGGGCGAGCTGCACCGCGAAGGAAGGGGTTGGACGCTCGCTCACGTCCGATCGTAGTCATGACACCGTGTCCCGGTAATACCCTCACTTGGTCCTCCTGTGTCGCAAGACGCAGAAGAGACTGATGCATGGCAGCCGGATCGCACAGGGGCAAGTCAGTCCGTCCGATGGACCCGGCAAACAGCACGTCGCCGGAAATGCAGAGCCCGTGTCCCACGAAGGCCACATGCCCCGGTGCGTGACCCGGGACATGCCACACATCGAACCGGTAGCTACCCAGCGTCATGACGTCGCCCTCGGCCAACGTGTGGGTGGCCGGCGGTGGATTCTCCACCACCAGCCCCCAGCGGGTGGCATTCTTGTCTGCCCCTTCGTAGAAGACCCGGTCGGCAGGATGGGACCAGATGGGAACCGGCGTATCGCGCACGACGCCGGCAATTCCACCTACGTGATCGAAGTGGGCATGCGTGAGCCAGATCCCGTTCAATGTGCATCCCGACGCACTGACCGCTTCTAGTAACCGATCGGGCTCATCACCCGGATCGACCAGCACTGCCTGTCGAGAGACCGGGTCTGCCAGCAACCAACAGTTCTCCTCAAGTGGGCCAACCGTGAGTTGTTGAACCTGCAACAGGGCTTCGTCCTTCACGCGTGCGCCGCACTGCCAGCAGTACCGATGGTCGTCTCCGCCGTATCGAGCACGGGTGACTCCCCAATGCCATGATGCGCCAGCCACCTTTCTGCTTCGAGCGCCGCCATGCACCCGGTACCTGCTGAGGTAATGGCCTGACGATAGTAGTCATCGATCACGTCGCCGGCGGCAAACACCCCATCGATGTTCGTCGCGGTGCGCCACGACTCGACCTTGATGTAGCCGTGCTCGGTGGTGTCGATTTGCCCACCCAGGAATCGCGTGTTGGGCGTGTGACCGATTGCAACAAAGAGACCGCCCGCCTCGAGTTCACTTGTGGCGCCGGTATTCGTGTCTTCGAGGCGCACCCCGGTGATAAAGTCATCACCCAGTACGTCGGTGACCTTGGAGTTCCAGATCACCCGCACCTTGGGATGCGAGAGCACCCGGTTGGCCATGACCTTGCTGGCGCGGAAGCTGTCGCGACGATGCACGACGACCACTTCGTTCGCGAACTTCGTGAGATACATGGCTTCTTCCATCGCTGTGTCGCCACCACCAACAACGACCAGTCGCTTGTTGCGATAGAACGGCATGGCGCCATCGCACACCGCACACGCTGACACGCCGCCACCGGTGGTTGCCAGGCGCTGCTCGTTGGCCAGGCCAATCCACTTGGCGGCCGCTCCCGTGGCAATGATTACCGTGTGCGCCTGCACCGGCTCGGAGTAGTTGGGCACAATCGTGAACGGACGCTCGCCGAATCGCACTTCCTTCACGAGTTCGGACACGACACGAGTACCGTGATGCACGGCCTGCGCCTTGATGCGATCCATCAACTCAGGACCGCTCAATGCTTCCGGAAACCCCGGAAAATTCTCGATGTCCGTGGTGAGCATGAGCTGCCCTCCGGGCAACTCCGTACCAACAGGCTCACCTTCAAATACGAGTGGCCGGAGGTTCGCGCGCGCCGCATAGATGGCCGCCGTCCAGGCTGCAGGGCCGGACCCGATGATGACGACGTTTTCAATGGTTGATGCGGACATGACGAATCGGGAAGAAGTCTGAAAAACGAATCGGAGTCAGCGAACAGCAAGGACGCCAAGCGCCCCATGGCAGTGCGACACGGTTCCCACGAGCGCGCGAAACGCACCCTGCGCACCGCGTTCGGCGAGCATCGTATCAGCCTGAACGATCGGAGCCGCGTCGATCATACCGACTCCGAACGTCCGATGCACACAAGGAAAAATAGCTGCGCAATCGAGTGTTGGATCGGTTCGGGCAAAGTCCCGCATGGCTTCGGGCATACTCCAGTCGCGCACCCCTCGTGTGTGCGGACACCGCGCAGGTTCAATGCAGTTCACCGGACACATCCAGGTGGCAAAGCTCACATAGTGTCGATGATCGGGCGAGGCCCTTTCCCACGGAGTAGCCGGTGCATGCGCCAATGGTTCGGCGCGCACTTCGCGGTCCGGCCATCGTGACTGCGCGCGCGCCATGAGCCACTCGAAGCACAAATGCGGCATGAGGGGAGACGGCACCATGGCATGACCGGCCAGCTCCTCTTCGGGGCTCGCAAACCATGTCGCCAGGTATTCGGTCCACGGTACCTGTTCGTGCCGGATAGGCAAACCGTTGTATGCGCCTTCGGCCAACTGGTGAGCCACCTTGCAATCCGCACTGTGATCCACGACGACGACATCACGTGCCGTCATCGCTCCGCGTCCGAGTGCGCGGGCAATCTGCCGTGCATACCAGCTGCCGTAGCACCCACCCCCCATGACCACCACGCGCTCGAAGTGCAGCGAGTCCGGAGCCTCAGAGGGCGGGACGATCCCGGACATCAGCGTCTGAGTGTCCGGCCACCGTCCACCGGGAGCACCACACCGGTGACGTAGGGCGCATCCACGAGATAGTGAATGGCCTGCACGACATCGTCTGGACTTCCTGAGTGCGCGAGTGGCACATCGCGCAGGAATGCCGTGATCGTCGCGTCGCTCAAGTCTTCAGGAGGCAGGACGAGTCCAGGCGCCACCGCATTCACGCGAATGCGCGGTGCCAATTGAACCGCTCCGGCGCGCACCAGCTGCACCAGTGCCGACTTCGTGATCTGGTGCGGTATCAACGACGACCAGCCGGTTTCGTGGGCCAGGTGATCGGCCATTTGCACGAACACGCCGCCCTCACGCAACGCACGACCGGCAGCCTGCAAGAGAAAGAACGGGGCGCGCAGATTCACCGCCTCCGTGCGCGACCAATCGTCCGGCGTGACCTTTTCGAATGGCACGTAGTGCATGATCGACGCGGAACTCACCACCACATCGAGTGCGCCAAACACGTGTATGGCTTGCTGCACAATACGCGCCGGTGCAGCAGCGTCCATCAGGTCATCCTGAAACGGAACGACACGTACGGCGTGTGCGGCTTCGAGTTCTGCCGCGAGCGTTGCTGCATCCTGTGGTGAGTTGCCATGATGCAGTAACACGTCGTATCCGCGCGCCGCAAAACTGCGCACGATGGCGGCACCGACGCGACGCGCGCCACCCGTCACGAGTGCCACTCGTCGCGTCGATGAAGCACTCACTTCACGGCACCGGTACGCTGTGCGATCAATTCGTCCTGCCGGTCGAGCCAGACTTTGGGCACCAGCTGTCCACCCAACCGACGCGGCCCGTCCGTGGTACCGTGCCAGTCCGAGCCACCACTCGGCAAGAGCCCGGCCTTGTCGGTGTAGTCCACAAGGCGTGTCACCAGATACGGCGGATGACTGGGATGCAGACACTCGACAGAGTCGAGGCCTACAGCGCGCAGACGTTCAATGCGCGTGGGTGTCGCCGCCTCACCAGGATGCGCCCATACCGCCAGGCCGCCGGCTTCGTGCACAAGGGCAATCGCATCGGCCACATCGAAGCGTGTCTTGGGCATGTATGCCGGCCGCCCAAAGCCAATCCACTTGTCGAAGGCTTCGCGAAATTCACGCACCCACCCGCCGGCAACCATGGCCCGCGCGATGTGGGGTCGTCCAACGGCACCGTCACCTGCTTCCTGCAGCACGGCATCCATGGTGATGGGAATGCTGTGTGCATTGAGCAACTGCACAATCTCCGCCGCGCGCTCTATGCGCTGCACCTTGAACGCGGCCAATGCCGAGGCCATGGTTTCCGGATGCTGCAGGTGAAGTCCGAGCAGGTGCAATTCATCCTTCTCGAAATACGTGGACAACTCCACACCGGGCACGATGCGCACACCGTGCGACGCACCAGCATGTATGGCTTCCGCCAAGCCATCGACCGTGTCATGGTCGGTGATGGCAATGGCATGGAGCTGCGCGGCAGCGGCCGCTTCCACCACAGCAGCGGGCGGCAATGCACCGTCCGAAGCTGTCGTATGCACCTGCAGATCCACGAACGCCGGATTCGGCGACGTGGTGGCTTCACTCACGAGCGATAGCCTGCCTCTGGCGAGCGCGCGCCCGGCTGCGACGCGCGGAAGAGGTCCATCAGCGCTGCGTCATCGAGCTCGGCAAGCGCCTGTTCACGCGAGCGCGTACCCATGGGCGAGTAGCGCGTGACGCGCACGTCGCGATCGGCTCCGCTCCCTGTCACAAAGATCAATCCGAATTCGTCTCCCACGTACTGCGTGAGAAAGCCTGACGGATACACCTGCCATGCGCGCCCATCGATATCCAGTCGACGTGTCGGCATCTGTCACCCTCCTTGTACTTCACGCCAGCGATCGGTCACGTTCTCCACACCAAGAGCCGTGGCAAGCAAGGCGTCGCTCGCGGCTTCGGTGAACTCGAGAAAGTGCCCCGGATCCGCCGCATGTTCAAAGACCCAGAAATGCGCGGGCACTGCCGCCGCACGAGATGTGCGAGCCGGCAGTGCCGCGAGGTACGTCGCGCGCTCCGCATCAGGAACACGAAGTTCCGTCACGTGAAGCGCGCGAGTCATGCCATCAAGGCGTCGGTCAGAGTCCCGTCTCGGGGACCGACTCGAGCGTCCGCTTGATGTCACTCATGAAGCGATCCGCATCCGCGCCATCCACGACCTTGTGGTCGAAGGACAACGAGAAGTAGCAGCATGTGCGAATCGCGATCGTGTCTTCACCATCGGGACCCGTGACCACCTTGGCGCGCTTTTCAATCGTGCCGAGGCAGAGGATAGCCGTGGTGCCAACGGGAATGATCGGTGTGCCGGTAATGCTGCCAAACGTTCCCGGATTGGAGATCGTGAACGTGGCGTCCTGCACATCGGTCGGGCTGAGCTTCTTGCCACGTGCACGCGCCGCAAGATCATTCACGCCACGCGAGAGGCCAGTCAACGACAGTTCGTCGGCGCGCTTGAGCACGGGGACAATCAGTCCCGTGGGCTCCAGTGCAACGGCGATGCCGAGATTGATCTGCTTGCGGTAGATGATGTCGTTGCCGGCGACGGCAGCATTGAGCACCGGATGCCGCTTGAGCTGCGCCGCCACCGCCTGCAGGATGAACGGCATGTACGTGAGCTTCTGACCGCTCTGCGCTTCGAAATCCTTGCGCATGGCCGTACGAATGCGCGCGACACGCGTGAGATCGATTTCCCAGAACGTCGTCACGTGCGCCGCCACACGACGCGCCGTCGCCATGTGATCCGACGTCAGCTTGCGGATCTTGGACATGGGCTCGACGACATCCCCCGGCCACGCCGTCGGCAGCGGACCATGCGACTCGACACCGGCGGGCGCGTACATCGACGCACCAGCAGGAGCCGGCGCGGCAGCACCAGCAGCCGGGCGATTGGAGAGGTAGGCGTCGAGATCCTTGCGCGTCACGCGGCCGGCGATGCCACTGCCCGACAACGCCGACAATTCCACGCCATGCTCTGCGGCAATCTTGCGCACGAGCGGCGAAGACTTGGTGCGGAGGCGGTCTTCGAGCGAGCCCGAAGATGCAGTTGAGGCAACGACAGGGGCGGAAGCGACAACGGCGGAAGCTGCGGGAGCGGAAGCGCCAGGTGCGGAAGCAGGTGTAGCGGGCGCGGCGGGGGCCGTGCTCGGCGCGGAGGCTGCAGCAGCAGCGGCCGCCGCATCCGTCTCCAAACGCGCGACCACGGTGTTGATGGCAACCGTCTGCCCTTCCGTGATCAGAATCTCAACGATCGTACCGGCCGACGGCGACGGAATTTCCGCATCCACTTTGTCCGTGGAGATCTCGAAAATCGGCTCATCACGCTTGATGGTGTCGCCGACCTTCTTGAGCCAACGGGAAACCGTTCCCTCCGCGATGGATTCGCCCATCTGCGGCATGATCACGTCTACACGGGCCACTCGATCATCCTCGGTCGTTGGAAGCAGCGTCCGCCGCTCGGTCGGCGAGACGCATGCGCCACAAAGCCACGATCGGCAATGTCACCGCACCGATCGCGGCTCCATATCCGGCGAACACCCACCATTCACAGGCGGGAAGTCCAGGCTCAGGCGTACAGCGGTTGAAGAAGCCCATGAGTTTGCCGATCCCGACTCCCGTCATGGATCCACTCACAGCGCCGATGAAAAATGTAAAGCACCCGACGCCGATATTGCGACCGACGCGGTCCTCGGCCATCAGTAGCCCGCCGCGATAAGGTGTCGCGGATCCGCCGTGCGATGCAGTGCGTTGAAGAACTTCTTCACACTCTTGTCGAGGCGGCTTTCACCAATCTGATCGGTGTGAGCTTCGACAAGTGTATAATGTCCGCCTTCCATTCGCACAGTGAGGCGCAGTGTTCCGAGTGCGCCAACGAATTGCCGCGAACGTGCGTCACCAGCCGTGCGCGAGAGGCCAAGCGCAGCAAAGTGCGGATCGGCCGCACTCAACACGACGTCGGGCGTAAGTGATGTCCGATGAAACAGCTTCATGATCAGTTTTTCTTTGGTGGCGTCGATGGCGCGGGCGCGGCAGCGGGCGCGGTCCCAGGAGCGGTCGCTGGCGCGCCGGCCGGCGGCTTTCCGGCGGCGTCGGTCTCCGGCGAGGTGCGGGAGTTGAGCGGCGTCACTGGTTCGCGACGCGTAGACTTCGGCGTCTCGAAATTCCCCGGCTCATCGGCCGTGAGAATGTCCTGCGTCCAGTCCACCGTCTTCTGCAGGATCTGCGTCGAGTCGCGGCGGAACTGAATGGCCATGGCCCACATGCCGGCCGTGACGTACATCAGGTTGCTGCGATAGGTGCCAAGTTCGTCGGTCGCTTCGAGACCGTTCGACACCGTTTTCATGTCCTGGTTCGTGGCGAAAATGCGGCCCTGTCCACCGGAGATCGGCAAACCGGATTCCGCATCATGCACCGTCACGCGCCAGTAGATGGGCTCCAGTGCGCGCGTCGGTCGTGTTTCGGCGGAAACCCGGATGATGAAATCATCGGTCCGGAATCGAAGCTGCCCCGCCGGCGGCCGCCCCTGGTCACAGCCGGCCAGTACAAGGCCGGCGGTGACGAGCATGGCCGCGCGGCGTACGAGACGCGCGCGCAGGAAAGTCATGACTGATAGTACTCGAGCCCGAGGTGTGTGATCTGCTCCTCACCCATCAGGTGACGGAGCGTGTTCTTCAGCTTCGTCTGCTGAATGAAAAGATCATGTTCGGGTTGCAGTCCCGCAGCCACTGTTGGCGCCTTGTAATAGAAGCTTAACCATTCCTGAATGCCCTTCATGCCGGCACGCTGCGCGAAGTCCGAGAACAGCGCGAGGTCGAGCACGAGCGGAGCCGCAAGAATGGAGTCGCGGCAGAGGAAGTTGACCTTGATCTGCATCGGATAGCCAAGCCATCCCTTGATGTCGATGTTGTCCCAACCTTCCTTGTTGTCGCCGCGCGGCGGGTAGTAGTTGATGCGCACGACGTGCGAGAAGTCCTTGTACAACTCGGGATACTTCTCGGGCTGCAGAATGGTGTGCAGCACCGACAGCTTCGACTCTTCCTTCGTCTTGAACGACGCAGGATCGTCGAGCACTTCACCATCGCGGTTGCCAAGGATGTTGGTGGAGTACCAACCCTCGAGACCCAGCATACGCGCCTTCATGCCCGGCGCGATGACGGTCTTCATCCACGTCTGACCGGTCTTGAAATCCTTGCCCGAGATGGGCACGCCCTGACGGTTCGCGAGTTCCACCATTGCGGGGAAGTCGGCGGACAGATTCGGCGCACCGTTGCAGTACGCGACACCTTCCATGATCGCGGCGTACGCGTACAGCATCGACGGCGCAATCGCGTCATCGTTCTCTTCCATCGCCTTCTCGAACGCTTCGATGGTCTGGTGCTGCGGACCGGGCTTGATGTACGTCTCCGTGGAGCCGCACCACACCATCGCACCGCGCGTGGCGCCCGACTCCTGCATCACGCGACGGATATCGGCACGCAGTTGCTCGGCGAGTTCGCGCTTGTTCTTGCCCGTCTTCACATTCGTCGCGCCGGTGATGCGCGTGACGTAGCGATTCTCGAACACCGCCGGCATCGGCTTGATCGTCTTGAGGAAATCGGCGATCGGCTCGATGTCGTCCTTCACCAGCACGCCGGCCTTCGTCGCAGCCGTGTACGCATCATCGGGAATCGGATCCCACGCGCCGAACACGATGTCGTTCAGATCCGCGAGCGGCACGAACTCCTTGATGAGCGGGCTGCGATTGTCCGTACGCTTGCCAAGACGGATGGTGGCCATCTGCGTCAGCGAACCAATGGGCACCGAGAGGCCGCGGCGCACGCGCTCGACACCGGCAATGAACGTCGTCGCCACGGCGCCGAGGCCCGGCGTGAAGATGGCGAGCTTCCCCGTTGCCGGGGCAATGGTCGCGGGGGTGCCGCGGGTCGAGTCGGACACTGCGTTTATTCTCCAGGAGTGGTAGAGGGCGGAGCAGCCGTGGTAATGCGATGGACGTACGCCATACGCTGAAAGAAGGTGATCCAGGCGGTCACCATCAGCAGCGTGACGATACTGCCCAACACCCAGCCATCGAGCGCAAGACCGAAGAAGGCCTGCGGTGCAGACAGCAAGGTGATGCGCTCAGGACGTTGCAACACGCCCACGCGCGCTGAGAAGCCGAGGCCTTCAGCACGCGCATTGGTATACGACGTGAGAAACGTGGCGATGAGCGCCAGCACGGTCACGATGACCATGCCGTCATTCATGTGTCGTGGATGCGTGGCATAAAACACCACCAATCCACCCAGCAAAAAACCATCTGCGACCCGATCAAGCGTGGAGTCGTAGAAGGCACCGAATGTCGATGTGGTACCGGTGCGTCGGGCCACTGTACCATCAAGCACATCGAACAGCGCGGTGATACCCAAAAACCAACCGCCCGTACGAATGTGGCCCGTGGCAAAGATCACCGCCGCTATCAACGTGCACAGCGTGCCAATCGTCGTGATGGTGTTGGGGCGCACACGCTTGGCGACCAGCCAGTCCGCCACGGGGGCGATGACGGCCAGATACCCTTTGACGATGGCGCTCCAGAGTGATTGCATCACGACGGCGTTGACGGATCGGGGCCGGACAGTCCGGCCGTCCCGTCCCGATACAGTCGGGTTCGGGACTAGCCGGAGAAAGCTAGGGGCGCCCGTCGATCAACGGTAGAGATGGAAACGGCGCACATCCTTCTCGAACGCAATGACGTCCGGCAGGAGACGGTCCAGCACCGCGTCCGGGTCCGCACCGCCGACCAGAGCTTCCCGCATACGCGCCGATCCCATGCGCATGTCAAAACCGGGAATGGTCAACTTGAGTGAGTCCCCGTGCACTCGGGACAGCGCCCACAGAATGGCCGCACCGATACGGGCCGGCTGCACCCGCTCGCGGTCCTGGACTTCGATGCGAATACCACCAATCGTGCGACCGGCGTACTTGTTGTCGCCGGGCTTGTCGGGAGTGAATCGCTCGGCGCGAAATCGCACCCCGGTAAGCGAAAGGTCTTCGAGCAAGCGGGCCACGCTGTCCGCCCGCAGCCAGGGGGCACCAAAGCGCTGGAATGGCTCACTGGTGCCGCGTCCGACCGACACATTGCTCGACTCGAATGGCACGAGTGCTGGATACAGCAGCGCGCTCATGATGTTCGGCATGTTGGGTGAAGGACGAATCCAGGGCAGATCCGTCTGATCGAACCACATACCGCGTCGCCAATTGCGCATGGGTACCACCGTCAGACGCGAATTCATCTTGAACTGCGCCTGAAAAAGTCGCGCCATCTCACCCATTGTCAGACCATGGCGGAGCGGCACTGGATACAGCGCAAAGCCATTGGTCTTTCCCGTCGGCGTCGGATACGATGCATCCGCGAGTGTGCTATCGAGCAGCGCCCCCTCGGTGAAGGCACCTGAGAGCGGGTTCGGGCGATCGAGCACCACCACGGGAATGCCACGCCGCTCGCCGGCCTGCATGGCGTAGAGCACCACACCCACGTACGTCCAGGTTCGAGTCCCAATGTCCTGCAAATCCACCACCAGCACATCCACGTCCTGCAGCAGGCTGTCGGGCGGGGCCATGGTATGCCGCTGGTAGAGCGAGTACACGCTCAGCCCGGTCTTCTCGTCCTTCTCATCGCTCAGTCCTTCGCGGTCGAGCGTACCCAGCGCTCCATGCTCCGGCGCGAAGAGCTTGACGAGCTTGACTCCAGCCCGCTGCGCACGCGAATCGTTGAACAGCAGATCCACTGATCGGCGGCTGCGCTCGTCGACTCCCGTCTGGTTGGTAATCAGCGCCACCCGCTTGCCGGCGACGAGCTTGATGCTATCGTCCAGCAACACGGTGATACCGGGGCGCACCTTGCGGTCCACGTTACGTCCCCATGCCGGACCGCCATCGGGATCATCGTCGATATTGCCTCTCGGCGGCCCATTGCGGGCGCACGCGACGAGGAGCATCGTGGTCGCCAGTGCGATTGCCGTCCTGATCGCCTTCACTTGTGTTCTCCTGAGAATGGCGGTGCCGTCGCCCCAGATGGCGCCAGCTCGTCCTGCCCGATTCAACCCATGAACTGCGCGTCGCCCCACCTGCTGCGTCTGTTCCGTCCTACCCCACCGATGCCGCCGACGTCCAACTTAAGCTTCGCGCGGACATCCGTCCTGCGGCTCCGCCCCGTTGCGCTGGCGGCTCTGCTCGCTGGTTGTGCGGGTGGTACGGCCGCGTCCGCCAGAACCGGTGCTGATGCGGCCTCTGCTTTAGCGGGAACGGCCGCAGCGGGAACGGCGGCTGGCGCTTCCGTTGGGGCACCCGCCGCTCGGATAGCGGACCGGACCATGCGGGCTGTCGCTGACAGCGTGCGCTCCGTACTTGATGCCGGGGTCCGATCGGGGGCGTTTCCTGGCGCCTGGGCGGCTGTAGGCACGCCTGACGGTCTGATCGCCACCTACGGCGCAGGCCAGCTCGACAGTGCCGACGCCACCCGTCCCAGCGCGTCCACAGTATGGGATCTGGCGTCGCTGACCAAGGTGATCGGGACCACCAGCGCCATGATCAAGCTGGTGGGCGAGGGCAAAGTCTCACTCGAGGCACCCGTGGTGCGTTACCTGCCCGAGTGGAAAGCCAAAGGCGCCGACCGTGTGACAGTGCGCCAGTTGCTGGCTCACGCGGCAGGACTTCCCGCGTGGCGTGCGCTGTACAAGGAAGCCGCCACTCGCGATGAGGCGCTGACGCAGCTGTTCGCGACCTCGCCCGACACCGTACCCGGTGTGCGATTCCTCTACAGCGACCTCGGCTTCATCCTGCTCGGCCAACTGGTCGAACGGGTCTCCGGTCAGCCGTTGGCGGACTTCGAAACACAACAGGTCTTTGGACCACTCCGGATGACAGAGACGCGTTTCCTGCCGCCTGCGAGCTGGCGTGCGCGTATTGCTCCCACCGAGAAGGACCCCTGGCGTCAGCGGCATTTGCGGGGTGAGGTACATGACGAAAACGCGTTTCGCCTCGGAGGAATTTCCGGGCACGCCGGCCTCTTCTCGACTGGGCAGGATCTGGTGCGATTTGCCCGCATGTATCTGAACTACGGCCAGCTCGATGGGGTGCGCGTATTCGATTCGGCCACCGTCGCCACCTTCATTCGCGTGCAGGACACCACGGTATCGCGGCGTGCACTCGGCTGGGAAACCCCGACCGGCGGCAACAGCGCAGGCCGGCTTCTGTCTCCGGTTGCGTTTGGCCACACCGGGTTCACGGGCACGTCGATCTGGATGGACCCACAGCGTCGTCTGTTTGTCCTGTTGCTCACGAACCGGGTGAACCCCACGCGCGAAAGCCGTGGAATTGGTGCTGTGCGAACCGCGCTGGCGGATGCCGTGGTGCAGGCCATGAGCCCGGTTGGCACCGCAACTGCACCGGGCGGGCGTTGACCGACCGTTCCGAGGCGGCCTTGCCCTGCGCACCCAATGGCGCGGTCCCGGATCCCGGGGCACCCACCGGGGTTTCTTGCAAGGGGAGTGTTACACTCGCTAATTTTCAGGAAGCTCGACACGACATTGCCCGCCGTGTCCGCGAGGGCGGCGCGGGCGGCGCGATGCGGTCATTCGGGCCGGCAGACTGGCCGGCCGCTCTGGAGGACAAGCATGAGCACGATGCAGACGCCCGACGTCATGGTAGTTCTTTCTCCCGTGGCCGCGGGCGAAGTGCGCAAGTTCATGGAAGCCGAGGGCGTAACGCCGGACGTCGGCGGCTTGCGTGTTTCGGTGATGCCGGGCGGGTGCAGCGGCTTCAAGTACGGTCTTGTCATCGAAGACAAGGCGGCGGACGACGACTTCACGCTCGACGTGGAAGGCATCAAGATCTTCGTCGATCCGTTCTCGGCTCAGTATCTGGGTGGCACGGTGATCGACTACGTGTCGTCCATGCAGGGCTCTGGTTTCACCTTCAAGAATCCGAACAGCACCGGCGGCTGCGGCTGCGGCAGCTCGTTCTCGGCCTGATTGTCACGACCTCCCGCGCGATCCGTCGCGCGGGCGTTCTTTCCCACCTTCCCCGTATCCATGTCTCTGGCCTCCGGATCCCCGGCGGCCCCTGATGTGACGCAGGCCCGTGCACTCGATTCGAGTGCCGGGCCTGTGCGCGTTAGCGGCTCGCCGTTTGTGCATGCAGGTGTCGTCGGCACCATTCGTGAACGCATTCCGACCATCATCATCGATGAACACGGTGCGATGGCGCGCGTCGTGGCCGGGCGCATCGCGGCACTGATCCGTGCACGGGCGGCAACTGGTGAGCGTGTAGTGCTCGGTCTTGCCACCGGCTCCACGCCCATCGGTGTGTATCGCGAATTGATCCGCATGCATCGTGAGGAGGGATTGTCGTTCCGCCACGTCGTCTCGTTCAATCTCGACGAGTACTACCCGATGCAGGCGGACAGCATTCATTCGTATCATCGATTCATGTGGGAGAATCTTTTCTCTCACGTGGACATCGATCCAGCTAACGTGCACATCCCCGACGGTGCGCTGGCACGCGCAGATGTGGACGCGGCGTGTCAGGCGTACGAAGCGGCGATCGTTGCTGCCGGCGGCATCGACTTTCAGCTGCTCGGTATCGGCAAGACGGGCCATATCGGTTTCAATGAACCGGGCTCCGGCGAGAACAGCCGCACGCGTCTCGTGCACCTCGATAGCATCACGCGTCGCGATGCCGCCGCGGATTTCTTCGGCGAAGACAATGTGCCACGCGAAGCCATCACAATGGGCATCGCGACGATCATGGGTGCGCGTGAGATTGCCATTCTCGCGACCGGTGAACACAAGGCCGGTATCGTGCGCCGTTCGGTGGAAGGTGAGATCGATCGCGCCGTAGCCGCCACATTCCTGCAGCGCCATTCGAACACCACGTTCTATGTGGATGATTCGGCGAGCGTCGAACTCACTCGCGTCGCCACACCATGGCTCATCGATGAAGTCATGTGGGATGAAGGTTTGATGGTGCGTGCCGCAACGTGGCTCGCGGCCAAGTGCGGCAAGGCCATTCTCAAACTGACGCAGCACGACTACGCCGAAAACAATCTTACGTCACTCGTCGCCACACATGGTTCACCAGGTGCGGTGAACGGTCTCGTGTTCAACATTCTTGGTGCCAAGATTCGCGGCAAGAGCAAGCTGCCGCGTGGCCTCAAGACCATCTGCTTCTCGCCGCACCCCGACGATGATGTGATCTCGATGGGCGGCATTCTCCGCAAGTTCGTGGAGAACGGCAACGACATGACCGTCGCATACATGACCAGCGGCAACATTGCCGTGTTCGATCATGATGTGCGCCGCTACATGGATTTCCAGGTGCGCCTGAATGCGGAGCGCCTCGGATCCAATTCCACGGTGTCGCAGCTGGCGGACACGGTACACAACTTCCTGCAGCGGAAGCATCCCGGTGAAGTCGACATTCCCGAGGTGCAGGATCTCAAGCGCATCATCCGTGAATCGGAAGCGGTAAGTGGTATCGAAGTCATGGGTCTCACCAAGGCCAATGCGCGATTCCTCAACCTGCCCTTCTATCAGACGGGCAAGGTGCGCAAGGATCCCATCGGCCCAGCCGACGTAGCGATCGTCGCTGAGCTGCTGCGTGAGCAGATGCCGGACCTGATTTTCGTGGCCGGCGACTTGTCCGATCCACACGGCACGCACCGGATGTGCAAGGAAGCGATCGACAAGGCCGTTTCTGAAGTGTACGTCGGTGAACTCGCCGCCAAGCGTCCGGAGATCTGGCTGTATCGCGGTGCCTGGCAGGAGTGGCCCATTACGGAAGCCACCGTGTTGGTGCCACTGTCGCAGGAAGAGCTCACGATCAAGATCCAGGCGATCTTCAAGCACCAATCGCAGAAGGACTCGGCACCCTTCCCTGGTCAGGATGAACGCGAGTTCTGGCAGCGTGTCGAACAGCGCAACAAGACTACCGCATCGCAACTCGACCGACTCGGGCTCGCGGAGTACTTCGCGATGGAGGCCTATGTCATCGCGTAACTGGGGTGCGGCATGACCGGCCGCTTCAATCTCATCGATCTCGTGGTGCTGCTGTTGTATCTCGGCGGCACCACCGCGCTTGGCATGTGGATTGGTCGATCGCAAAAAACCGCCACGGAGTATTTCGTGGCCGAGCGGTCAATTCCGTGGTGGGCGGTGCTGTTCTCGATTGTTGCCAGTGAGACATCGGCACTCACCTTCATCAGCATTCCGGGACTGGCTTACACGGGCAATCTCGGATTCCTGCAGGTGGTCGCCGGTTACATCATTGGGCGTATCGTGGTCAGCTACACGCTGTTGCCACGCTACTTCGATGGGCAGCTGGTCACAGCATATGCATTGCTCGAGCGACGTTTTGGTCTGGGCACTCGCCGGTTTACAAGCATCGTGTTCATGGCAACACGCGCATTGGCTGACGCCGTGCGCGTATTTGCGACCGCAATTCCCGTTGCGCTCATCATCGGCCCCGCGTTGCCGGAACGATATGCGATGCCCGTTTCGATTCTCGTACTGGGGCTGCTCACGGTTCTCTACACATATCGCGGCGGCATGAAGGCGGTGGTGTGGACCGAGCTCGTGCAGGCCAGCGTGTATGTGATTGGCGGTATCTCAGCCATCGTGCTTATTGGCAAGGCCGTGGAAGGTGGCTGGAGTGGCATTCTGTCTCAGGCCGGCGCTTCGGACAAACTGCAGGCCATCAACTGGTATACCGGCTTTGATCAGCCGCACACGATGTTTGCCGGCCTGATTGGTGGTGCCTTCCTCGCCATGGCCAGCCATGGTGCGGATCAGTTGATCGTGCAGCGCCTGCTGTCGAGCAAGAATCTGTCAGAGGCGCGTCGTGCGCTGATCGGCAGCGGATTCGTGGTGTTCGTGCAGTTCACCCTTTTCCTGATGGTCGGACTCGGTCTGTGGGTGCTGTATGAGGGTCGTCCCTTTGCGGCTGCGGACCAGATCTTCCCGACGTACATCATCGAGTACATGCCACACGGACTCATCGGGTTGATCGTCGCTGCAATCGTAGCGGCTACCATGAGTACGCACTCGGGCACGATCAACGCACTGGCTGCCGCGACCACGCACGACATCTATCTGCCCATCACCAAGCGGGCGCCGGATGATCCACGCACGTTACGCGTTGGCAAGTTGTTTGCTCTGGGCTGGGGTCTTGCTCTCACATTCGGTGCCCTGCTCTTCAAGGCGCAGGGAACTCCCGTGGTCGTGATCGCGTTGTCCATTGCGTCCTTCACATACGGCGGATTGCTCGGCGGCTTCTTTCTCGGCCTGTTCTGGTCGCGCGCTACGCAGCGTGATGCCATTACGGGCATGAGCGTCGGCATCTTTGCCATGGCGTTCATCGTGTTTGCCAAGCAGATCACGGCGGCCTTCCCCGCGATGCAGAATACGTTGGGAGGCGTCGCGTCCATCGCGTGGCCGTGGTATGTACTGATCGGGACATCGCTCACCTTCATCACCGGTGCGCTGATGTCGTTTGTTCCTTCGTCGTCGCGTGATGCGGCGGCGTCATCGAGGAGTCGTTGATGAGTGCAGGACCTTTGGACCCGACTCCGCTGGTTGTGGGTGTCGATGGCGGCGGTAGCCGTACGCGTGCGTTGCTGGCCGACGCCAACGGCACGGTGCTTGCTCGTGTGGAAGGCGCAGCCAGTGCGCTCAAGCCTGGACAGGAGAGCGCGGCGGCTGATGTGATCAAGGCGCTCATTGCCGAAGCCCTGGCCACGGCAGAACGCTCGGAAACACGTCCGGCGGTGTGTGTCGTTGGTGTGGCCGGCGCCGGTCAGGAGCGGGCGGCGCAGGCGCTGTGGTCGGCACTCGCGCAGCGTCGCATCGCCGACGATGTCTCGGTGCAAGCAGACGCGACCATCGCAATGGACGATGCCTTCGGTGATTCGGCTGGTGTGCTACTCATCGCTGGTACCGGTAGTGTGGCTTTCTCCAAGGCGCCGGATGGCCGCACGGAACGCTGTGGTGGTTGGGGTCCCAATGTCGGCGACGAAGGCAGCGCCGCATGGCTTGGTCGCAAAGCGCTCAGCGTCGTGACGGCTGCGCAGGACGGTCGCGAGCCGGAAACCGCGCTCATGGGTGCCTTGCTCACGGCGCTCGAACTGGAGCGGCTTGAGGATGTGATCCCCTGGGCGGCTAACGCGACGCCAGGGACATTCGCCCAACTCGCGCCGGTAGTAGCGCAGGTGGCAGCGACTGGTGATCTCCGCGCCAATGCGCTGATCAGCTTCTGCGTCGAGGAACTCGCGCTGCATGTGCGTACGCTGGCTCGTCGCTGTTTTGTGGACGAGCGTGCGGCAATTCCCGTGGCATTCTCCGGCGGACTGCTGTCTCGTGGTTCGCTCGTTCGCAAGCGTCTCGAACAGCGCCTCAAGAGCGCGGTACCAGGAGCTATGGTGCGTAATGAAGAAGTCGATGCGGCGCGCGGTGCCGTGCGCCGTGCGCGTCGCCTGCTCGGAGTGGAAGTCTAGTGTCGGCGGAAGCGCGGCTGCTCATCGTGGACGACGATCCGGCTATCGTAGCCGGACTCGTCGCTGCGTTTACGGGTCCGTCCAACGACACCCGGTATGAGATCACGAGCACCACGAATGCGGCCGACGCGGTAGCACTGTATCAGGCCCATGATCCGCATGTCGTGATTCTCGATGTCGGCATGGAGCCACTGGATGGTTTCGGTGTGTTGGCAGCGCTTCGGCGTGCTGATCCCGATGCCTGTGTCATCATGCTGACAGGACATGACGACGTCCGTGCAGCCGTGCGCGCCATGCGAGAGGGCGCCGAGAACTATCTCACGAAGCCGTATGAGGCCGAGTCCTTGCGACTCACGGTGGCCAAGGCTCTCGCGCATGTCCAGCTGTCGCGGCAGCATCGGTTGAGCGCCGCGCAGTTGCCAGTGGATCCGGGAACCGTGGAAGCCATGCTCACGGCACCCGTGGTGCGCTTGCTGGAGATCATGGCGCGAAAGCGCTCTCCGCTGCTGGTCGTTGGTGAAGCGGGAACGGCAAAACAACTCGCGGCCACCTTGTCGCATCGTCTGTCGCACGGTACCAGCGAACCATTGTTGCAAGTACAGGCGTCCCGCACACCGGCCGATGGACTCGAAGCATTGCTGTTCGGCGAAACTGAACACGCAGCCGCCAAGGATCGTGGTCTTGTGCATCTCGCGCGTCGTGGCACGCTGTTTGTACATCTCGCCGAAGCGCTTCCGATTTCTGTACAGGCTCGTCTGGCGCGCGTGTACGGCTCATCTGATGCACGCGACAACAACACGGCACAGGATGCTCCTGCACGTTCGCGACTCGTGGTGAGCAGTCGTGCAACGCTCGGTGAGTTCAAACAGCGCATGCAACGCGAGTTCGTGCATCTGTTCGCACCACTGCCTCTGCACATCCCCGCGCTGCGTGCGCGAGGACGGGACGGCATCGTGGCCTTGGCGCACGTGCTGTTGCGGGATCAGTTCGCGCGTACCGGCACGGGCCCGTCGCAACTCAGTGAAGGTGCGCAGGATCTGCTCGGCGCGCATACGTGGCCAGGCAATATTCCCGAGCTCGAGGATTGTCTCAGTATGGCCGCGCTGCAGGCTGACACACGCGACACGCTGTCGGCCGATGATATCCGCGCCGTGTTGCAGGACCCCGGATTGCTGGTTGTGACACCCGAGGTCCGCCAGGAAACACCGGTGTTGCGCACACTCGCTCAGGTTGAACAGGAACACGTAGCGGCTGTCATTCGCGCGTGCCAGGGCAATGTGAGTGAAGCGGCGCGCGTGCTCGGTATTACACGCACCACGTTGTACAAGCGCATGCGCGATATCGCCCCGTGATGTCCATAAGCGGGCGATAAGTGCGGTTGGGCACAGGCGTGTCATGAAGTTTCCGTAACACTGCGGGCACAAACGACACGCTGATGGCACGTGTTGTTCAGCAACTGAACGTCGCACCGTAAATCCGGTATGCGGCACACGTGCAGTTGCATCGTGTTGCCGATATTCAAATGCATGATTCCCGAATCCCGCATTTCGCCATCCACCATGGGGGCGGCGGGCCACGCTGCTCCTCACCGCGATGGCGCGGATCCGTGGAATGCCTTGGCCGGTTTCCGTCGCGATTGGAAACGCGAACTCGTCGCGCTCGCCGTCTATCGGTTCTGGACGGTTCTCGCCTCGTCGATGTTCGTGACGTTGCTGGCGCTGTGGCGGCAGTATTCGCAAGCGCGCAGTGTGGTCACGCTGCACGTGGTGTGGGTTGCACTGGCGGCGGGTCTCCTGCACTTCCAGCGTCGCGCGACGCGTCCGGCAACCACGGTGTGCCTGGGCACGATTGCGTGGGGTGTGGACGTATTGTTTGTTGGTGCCATCAGTGCGCTTGCGGGCCCTGCCTGGTGGTTCGGTCTCGTGTTTCTGGCGGTCATCGGTTCAATGGCCATGACCACATTGCCTTCAAGTCTGCGTCCATGGATCCTGCTGGGCTCCTGGATCGGCATGTTGCTGATCGCGCATGCGCACGCATTGGATCTCTTGCCGCGTGATGCATGGTTGTCATTCGATTCGCCGTGGCTGACCATGTGGGTGGCAACATTGATTGGTGGCGTACCACTGGCCGGCCTCTACTGGCAGAAGCATCTGACGCTCGGGCGTCAGGCCGCGGCCACATCCGACTATCGACGTGTTGTTGCGGCATCACCCGATCCGATCTGGATGCTCGATGCACTGGGTCAGGTACTGGCCATGAATGCGGCGGCCGAACGCGTCACCGGGCGCGCATTCCGGGATTGGCATGGCGCATCGTTCCTGCAAACTGTCGCTCCGCATGATCATGCCGCCGTGCAGCATGCATTTGCCACGGTCAAAGGATACGAAGCGCAACTCCTCGAAGTCACCAGCGTCCGCCCGGATCGCGAGACGGTACGCATCGAGCTGCATCTGGTGCGTGTGCACCATGAACGTGATAGCTGTGCGTTACTGGCCATTGGCCGTGATATCACGGTGGCTGAGCAATCCGCCAGGGTGGCGCTGGAGCTCGCACAGGCAACCGAACGCGAGGCCACGCTCAAGCGCACGGCCCGTATTGTTGGTGGACTCGCACATGAATTGAACAATCCGCTGGCCGCCATCGTCGCCACACTGGACGCCGATCATGGTGAGAGCGGTGTGCCGGGTGTGGATGGACGACACGGGCTCGATGTCCCGGCCACCCGTCGTCTCCTGCTCAAGCGTGCACATGACGCGCAACGTGTACTGCATGACCTGCTGCTGGTAACCAGCCCGCCGCGTCGGCAGATGTGGATGCCGGTCGATATCGGGCATGTGTTACCGGCCGCCGTGATTGATGCCAGCGACGACGCCGTTCGCGATCGTCGTGTCCGTATCAATGCCGATGTGCGTATGCATCCCGTGCTGGGTGACGCGTCCCTGCTCCGCCGGGCGCTGGCCCACCTCGTGCGCAACGCGCTGGAAGCATCGAATGACGATCAGGATGTGCGTATCGCGCTCGCGGTGCGGGAATCCATGGTCGTCGTGAGCATCATTGATGAAGGTGCCGGCCTTCCGCCCTTTGTGCGTGAACGTCTGTTCGAGCCTTTCGTGACATCGAAGGACGATCATCACGTCGGACTTGGCCTCTCCTTCGCGCATGCGGTGATCTCACAGCACGGTGGCACGCTGGCACTGCATGAAGCGCCGCGAGGACGCAGCGGTACGTGGGTGACGGTGCGACTGCCCATGGCGTTGCACGATGCGTCCACGGCGTTGCCGGAGCCGTTGCGCGAAGTGAGTGAGCGCACGCCAGTCCCCGAGCGTCCACCTCATGTGCTGGTAATCGACGATGAGCAGGCCATTGGCCTCGCACTGACTCGCGACTTCACACGCCGCGGATGGACCACGGAGTTGCAGCTCGATGGCGAACGCGCGCTGGCTCGCCTGTCTGCTCCCGGATCGGAAAGCGACATCGATGTCGTGATCTGCGATGTGCGTCTGCCGACCATCGATGGACCGAGCATTCGCCGCACACTCGAGGAGCGTGGCTCGCCATTGGCGCAGCGCTTCCTCTTCATTACCGGCGACGCGACCTCACCTGAGGTGGCCGATGCACTTTCGCGTGTGCCGTCGCCGGTGCTGCTGAAACCGTTTGCACTCGCTGAATTGCGGGAAACGGTGGAACGTCTTCGCCCGCCGGTAGCGCACGCGGCGGGCTGACGTTCAGAAATCGGTTTAGGCGATCGGTTAGGCCGTCGCCGATTCCGGCGCCGGTTCCTTGAGCTCGCCCTCCCACCGCCCCATCACGGCGGTGGCGAGACAATTGCCCAACAGATTGACCGACGTACGGGCCATGTCCATGACCGCGTCGACACCAAGAATGACCGCAATGCCCTCGAGCGGCAGACCGAATTGTGCCAACGCGCCGGAGAGAATGACCAGCGAGGCACGCGGCACCGCCGCCACGCCCTTCGATGTCAGCATCAGCGTCAGCATCATAAGCAGCTGCTGACTGATCGGCATGTCGATTCCAGCCGCCTGGGCAACGAACACGGACGCGATGGCGAGATACAACGTGCTGCCATCGAGATTGAACGAATAGCCCGTGGGCAGCACGAAGGACACAATGCGGCGCGGCACACCGAACTTCTCCATCGCCTGCATCGCCTGCGGGAAGGCTGCTTCCGAAGACGCCGTGGAGAAGGCAATCAGCCAGGGCTCCTTCACCAGCGACCAGAAGCGCTTGATGTCGATGCGGAAAATGAGCGCCGTTGGCACGAGCACGATCAGCACAAACACAATCAGCGACACGTAGAGCGTGCCAACCAGCTTGGCCAGGTTGAGCATGACATCGAGTCCGCTCTTGCCCACCGTGACACCAATGGCCGCACCGATACCAATGGGCGCGTAGGCCATGACGATGCCGACGAACTTGAACATGATGTCGCTCAAGGACTGCAACCAATCGAGCATGACCGTCTTGGACGGACCTTCCACACGGGCTAGCGCCACCGCGAAGATGATGGCGAAGAACACGATCTGGAGCACTTCGTTCTGCGCGGCCGCCTCGAAGAAGCTCTGCGGCACCGTGTGTTCGAGCACCGACGAGAACGTGGGCGTCTTGCCGGCCAGCGCCTGAAACTCCTCGCTGTTGCCTTCAGGTGCGATCTGCAGACCGACGCCCGGCTTCACGATGTTCACCGCCACCAAACCGATGGCCAGTGCCAGCGTGGTCACGACTTCGAAGTAGATGATCGAGCGCAGCGCGAGCTTGCCTACCTTCTTCATGTCATCGCCGTGGCCGGCAATGCCCACCACGAGTGTGCTGAAGAGCAGCGGCACGATCAACGACTTGATCATGCGCAGGAAGATGTTGGCGAGCGGCTTGAGGTTCGGCGCGAAGTCGGGGGCAAGCCAACCAATGAGGATGCCCACGATCATCGAGATCACGATCCAGCCGGTGAAGTTGATGCCGAGGAAGCCTTTCTTCCCTGAAGCCGGGGCGGGTGTTGTGGAGAGATGAGCCATGACGTACGGAAAAGAACTTCAGCGAGGAGTGGTCGCGCCCGGGCGGCGCAGGACCGAGTGACGGAAACCGTAGGCGAAATAGAATGCGAGACCGATAGCCATCCACACAGCGAAGGCCTTCCACGCACTCGATGGCAACCCGCGCATCACGAACACGCAGGCGCCAGCGCCAATCAATGTCACCGCCCATACGAACGGGACGCGGAACGGGCGCGGCCGATCAGGCTCACGCACGCGCAATACCAGCACGCCAATGCACACCACGGCAAACGCCGCCAGTGTTCCGATGTTCGTCAGATCGTACGTTGCCGCATCATCTGCCAATAGCGATCCCAGCGCCACACACACACCAGTGATCAGCGTCGTCACCCGCGGCGTGCGGGTCTTGGGATCGAGCTTGGCGGCAAACGGCGGCAGCAGTCCGTCGCGCGCCATCGCGTAGAAAATGCGTGGCTGACCGTACTGGAAGACCAGCAACACCGCCGACATGGAGACCACGGCACCCGCCGCCACAATCCAGCTGGCGGTTTCGAGTCCAGCCATGGAGAGCGCCTTGGCCAGCGGATCGGAGCTACGCAGCTGATCGTACGGCACGAGGCCCGTCGCCACCAAACCAACGATCACGTAGATAATGGTACATACCGCCAATCCACCGAGAATACCGATCGGCAGATTGCGCTGCGGATTGCGTGTTTCTTCGGCAGCGGTCGAGATCGCGTCAAAGCCGATATAGGCAAAGAACACAATGGCGGCTCCTTGATGGATGCCGCGAAAGCCGTTTGGTGCAAATGGCTTGTAGTTGGCGGGATCGATGTGCATGGCACCCACGATCACGAAGAGCGCCAGCACCAGCAGCTTGAGCACCACCATGATGTTGTTGGCGCGTGTGCTTTCCTTGGCGCCTTGCATCAACAGCACCGTGATCGCGGCGACAATACCAAACGCCGGCAGATTCACCAGGATCGGGATCGGACCGATACGCGGCGCCGTGTCGAGCAGCGCGCGAATAGCCGGATCACCACTCGCCTTCACATTCCAATAGCCATGCGTGAGCCATCCGGGGAGATCGATGCCGAAACCGGAGAGCAGCGAATTGAAGTAGCCTGCCCAGCCGATGGCCACCGCCACATTCCCGACGGCGTATTCGAGAATCAGCGCCCAACCGACAATCCAGGCGACGATCTCACCAAGCGTTGCATAGGAGTACGCATACGCACTGCCGGCCTGCGGAATCATCGACGCCAGTTCGGCGTAACACAACGCCGCCAAACCGCATACCGCTCCCAGTAGCACGAACGACAGAACCAGTGCAGGTCCTGCACCGTAGCGAACAATGGTGCCATCAGCCAGCGTTTCGCCGGCGGCGGCTGTACCGAGGGAGGAGAAGATGCCGGCACCGATGACGGCACCGATGGCGAGCATGATCAGATCACCGGCGCCCAATGTGCGGCGCATGCCATGTTCGCCGTTCTCAACTGCGGCGATAGGCTTTCGTACGAACAGCCCCATGTCGTCTGCTGTGGGTGGGGGGAGGGAAAGGCGCTGCGGAAACTACACCGACACGCCACTCACAGCGAGTAGGTAATCTCGGTCTTGGCGCGAATGGGGATGCCCTGCGCGTTCACCGCCGGGCGAAAGCGAATGGCCGCGAGGGCCTCGCGAAGCTTGCGATTGTAATTGCCATCCTTGGTCGGCTGGAACTGCAGATCCAGCACCCTGCCCGTCGAATCCACATCAAAGATCACGACAATCGTTCCCTTGGCCTTGTTGGGCACCGGAAGCGGCGGCAAGAACAATTCAGTTGGCGCCGGTGGATAGACCGAACCCGGCCCACCACCGGTTCCGGGGCCTGTCGCGCTGCCACGCCCCGTGCCGACTCCCGATCCGACACCGCCACCGGATCCAGGACCACTGCCGGAGCTACCGTCGTTTCCCGAGCCACCACCCGTTCCCACGGTTTCGCTCTTGACCTCACCGGACGTAGCCGCCGGCTGTGGCGTCGGCGGCTGCGGTGTGGGCTGTGGGACCGGCGGTGTCGGTGTGGGTGGCGGCACGATGGGCGGCACCACCGGTTTGACCTCTGGCGGGCGTACCACGGGTGGCGGCGTTGGCGCCGGCGCTACCCGCACGTACTGCAGACGCTCCTGCTTGACCTGCCCGCCAGTGCCTCGGTTACCACCACCACCGCCACCAGCTGGACCGAGTCCACCAGCACCAAGTACTTCGGACATGAGCTCGGGCGAGGTGAACGGCACAATCAGCAGCAGGATGATCAGCGCGTGCAGCAGCACACCAAGCAGGAAGTTCGCCGTGCGGCGCTCCTTGCTGTGCGGCATACCGATTGGCGGCCGATACCGCGGCCTACCAGTCGCACCGTCCCCGCTGGGCGGCAGCTCTCCGGGCGCGGGAGCCCCGGGTAGATCGGGAGTGGATGGAGCCATGCGTTCTTGAAATGAAGTCGACGATTCGAAGACGAAACGTAATACGGCGGGCGTTCCCGAATGGGTTCGCCCGCCGTATGGAACACCACACGCCCGTTCAGAGTGCCGTGTCCGGCCTCTTAGGGATTGGTGGGCGCCTTACTTGGGCGCGACACCGATGACTTTGACGCCAGCACCGCGCGCCTGGTCCATCCCATAGATGACAGCCGCGTAGGTCGTCATCGTATCACCCTTCACGAAGATGATCTTCTCGGGGCGCGGATCGTAGATCGCCTTGAGACGGTTGAACAGCTCCGCCTTTTCGACCGGTTCCTTGTTGATCGTGTACTTGTCGTCCGGCAGCACCTCGAGCACGATCTGATCCGGAACCACATTCGGCTGCGCCGGCTGCGGATTCGGGTCAGGCAGCTGCGTGTCGATAGCCTTTCGGCTCATCGGCACGATGATCATGAAGATCACGAGGAGCACCAGGAGCACGTCGATCATGGGCGTGACGTTGATGTCGTTCGTCAAGCCACCGCCGCTACCACCACCTGCGGACATACCCATGGTCAGTTACCTCCCGGCCGCAGACGATCGCTCTCGACGAGCGACTCGGTGCCGGACTGCTGCTCCGTGATCAGCGCGGCGACGCGAACGCCGTTGCGCGAAAGCTTGTCCATCGCGTCGATGACCTTGAGGTACTGAAGGTCCTTGTGGGCCTTCACGTACATGATGTACTCATCGCGGCCTTCAACACCGTAGATCGCACGCACCGCCGCTTCGAGATCCTCGTTGCGGATCGGCTGCTTGTTCAAGTAGTACTGGCCCTGATCGTCGATGCCGAGAACCTGGTCCCCGTCTTCTTCAGGATGCGGCTTGAGGTTCTGCCCTTCGGGCGGAACCGCCGTGAAGCCCGCGTTGATCTGCGGGATCGTAATCATGAAGATGATGAGGAGCACGAGCATCACGTCGATCATGGGCGTGACGTTGGGATCGGCCTTTACACCGCCCCCGCCGCCTGCGCTCATACCCATGGCGTGACTCCTTGCGTATCGCCCGGCTGCTGCGCTCCCGGACGTGGGAGCGCAACGCCGAACCGACGGTGATTACTTCGAGATCGGGGACTGCCCGGCGGTGTTGAACTCACGCGTGAAGCGCGAGCGGCCGAACTCACCCGACACGCCCTTGATGAGGTAGTCGATCATTTCCTTCGACGTGTACGTCATCTCGGCCGTGAGGTTGTCAATCTTCGTCTGGAAGAAGTTGAACGCCCACACGGCAGGAATGGCCACACCGATACCGATAGCCGTCGTGATAAGGGCTTCGGCGATACCGGCCGCCATCGAGGAGATACCACCAGCGCCGGACGTCGACATGGCGGTGAAGGAGTTAACGATACCCATCGTCGTTCCGACGAGACCGACGAACGGCGCCGTGGCACCAACCGTCGCGAGCACGCCCAGACCACGCTTGAGATCGACAACCGTCATCAGCATTTCACGCTCAACGGCACGCTCGGCCGAGTTGATGTCGGCGACCGTCACCGAGCCGTCCTGGATGAGTGGACGGATTTCGCCGAGCGCACCACCGAGCACGCGAGCCACGTGCGACTTCTTGTAGCCTTCGGCGAGCTTGATGGCTTCCGAGAGGTTGTCTTCTTCGAGGAACTGCGAGAACTCAGGAGCGAACTTACGCGTCTCGCCCTGCGCCTTCCGCATCTGCCACCACTTCTGAATGATGATACCGGTCGAGTAGGCCGACATGATCAAGAGCGTCCAGACAATGCCCTTGGCAAACCAGCCCATCTCGTGCCAAAGGTCCATGATATCCATGCCCATCTTGCTTTCTCCTGATGTTTGTTGATGTCGGAACCGCTTAGCGGTTGAGCGAGAACTGGAACGGCTGCTGGACGAGCTGCTTCACCTTGCGGCCGCCTACTTCGGCGGGGAGGAAGCGCATGCGCTGGAGCGCATTCTTCACGGCAGTGGTGAACAGATCGTTGTCCGACTTGAGCGCCTTGAACGTCCCCATGTCGGCGCGACCGGTCGTATCCACAACGAACTGGGCAAGCACGGTGCCCTCGATACCAGCGGAGCGCAGCATGTCGGGATACGCCGGGCCCTGGGCACCGGGCGCCATCACGACAGGCTTTTCCACCTGGAAGTCGAAGTACGGCTGATCGCCCTGGGGTACTGGGCCCTTACCACCTTCGACGCCCTTGGAGGTACCGCCAGCGACACCGCGACCCGAGAAGTCGGCTTCGTTGGTGACACTCTTCGAGAGATCGATTTCCGGAATGACGTTCGGAATTTCGATGGGGGCCGAAAGGACCTGGAAGCCCTTTGGCGGCGGCGGGGCGGCCACGGCATCAGGCGGCGGCGGGGCCTTCTCAGGCTCGGGTGGCTTCGGCTCGTCCTTCTTTACTTCGACGAAGTCCACCTTCTCGACCTTCTCTTCCTCAATCGCCGCACCTGCACCCTTCGTCACCACGATGAGCGCGGCAACGACGGCAGTGTGGACGACAAGGGACATGAAGGACCCACCGGCGCGCTTCTGCTTCTTGGCCTGAGACTCGATCAGGTTGTTGAACATCTCGCTTGTCCGGGGTACGGGCTACGAACGTCGCGACCAGACGGGTTGTCCGGAGCTGACGAGCAGATTCTACCGCACGGACATGAGACGGGAATAGAAGAAAGATTAGGATCGGATTAATCCGCAGTTAGCGTTCCGTGGAGGTCAATTGTTTCCTCACGGCTATTGACAACGGACTGGTACTCGCCAGTCATGCCCGATCCCGGCGCACCAGCGAGTGGTAGTGTCAAAGTGAACGTGCTGCCCCTGCCAAGACGTGACTGCACTTCGAGCGAACCACTGTGCGCCTGCGCAATCCATTGAGAGATCGCCAGACCGAGTCCGAATCCACCGCGCTCGCTCGCACGGGACCTGACGCGGTCCGCGCGCCAGAAACGCTCGAAGACATACGGCAGGTCAGCGGCAGCAATACCGATACCGGTATCGCGCACCGATAGCGTGGCATCGGTCTCGCCGCGCACAAGCGTGATCTCCACTTCCCCACCCTGCGGCGTGTACTTGATCGCGTTGGTGACGAGGTTGAGGAACAACTGCCGGAGACGCATCACGTCACCCAGCACCTCCGCGTTGTCAAGTTGTGTGGCCAGAATGTGCAGCCCCGCATCTTCGCCAAGCAGCCGCGCGGTCTCCACGACTTCACGCACAAGTGGCGCCAATTCAATCGGTTCGCGATACACCTCGAAGCGACCTTCATCGGCGCGCGCCAGCGTCAGCAGCGAATCCACCAGATCCGCCATGCGCGTGACCTGCTGCAACGCTTCCTCAAGGGCCACGGCGCGTTCGTCATCCGTCACGGCGTGCGCCATGGCGCGTTCCACATCGGCGCGCATGACAGCGAGCGGTGTCTTGAGTTCGTGACTGGCGTCGGCCGTGAATCGGCGCAGCGCACCGAACGAAATATCGATGCGCTCGATGAACGCATTGAGCGTCACGGACAGTCGTGCGAGTTCTTCACCTGCGGCACCAATGGCCAGGCGTCGATGCAACGACCGGCCGTCGGTAATGGCTTCCACTTGATCAATGATGCGATCGATCGGCCGGAAGGCGCGGCCGGCAATGATGAACGCAAATCCCACGGACAGCAGCAGTCCGAGCGGCGCAATCGTGAGCATGGGACGCACCAACTCTGGCGGCGTCAGACTGATATCGCGCGTGGTCAATGCGGCGTACACGCGATAGCGGGCATTGTCGCTAAGCCGCACCTCGCGCGAAGCCAACATGAGATCGTCGCTGAACAGCGCAATCCGCTGATTGGTGGGACCAGGCCGAGACACACGCGCTGCACTGGAAAAGCGATCCCGATCGGTGGTGGACAGAGCACGCACCGGCGGTGAGGCATAGATGTCGTAACCGGTGCTGTCCTGAACCAGCACATAGCCTTCCAGCAACGACAGAAATGCCGCCATGCGCTGTCCCATGGCCGGACCGGCGAGGGGATCGCTCTGTGCAAACAGCGGCTCCGTACCGGTACGACGCGCCACATCGATGGCCATCACCACCTGATCGGCTCGGCGCTGCACCCGCTCTTCGTGCTCCTCGAGCAACATCTCCCGCCGCACCACGAGCAGCGTACCTGCAAACACCACCAGCGTGGCCACCATAGCGGAGGTCCACGCCCACGTCAGTTGCGCGCGAATGGAGCGGGTGCCAATGCGCAGTATGGCCATGTCAGCCGCGAATCATGTAACCCACTCCGCGTACGGTGGAGATGAGCTTCTTCTCATAGGGAGCGTCGATCTTCTTGCGTAGATGGTTGATAACCACATCGACGATGTTGGTGCCCGGATCGAAGTGATACCCCCAAGCGTACTCGGTGATCAGAGTCCGGCTCATGACCCGACCGGCATGCCGCATCAGGTACTCGAGGACCGCAAACTCCTTGGGGGTGAGCTCGATCAACTCTCCACTCCGGCGGACCTCACGCGTGCCCAAATCAAGTTCGAGATCCGCCACTCGCAGTTGCGGCGACGCCAGTGCCCGCGGCCGGCGCAGCAGTGCTTCGGCGCGCGCCAGCAATTCTTCAAACGCAAAAGGCTTGGTGACGTAGTCATCCGCTCCGGCGCGCAGCGTCTCGACCTTGGCATCGACGGCGTCCTGGGCTGTGAGCACCAGCACCGGACGCTCGAAACCGCGCGCGCGAAGCGTGCGCAACACGTCGAGGCCGTTTCGGCCCGGCAGTCGCATGTCGAGAATGATGAGATCGTACGGCTGACTCAGCGCCAGCCGTTCGCCCTCAAGACCGTTGTTGCACAAGTCCGCATGCCAGCGCTGCTCTTCGAGCCCGCGGCGTACGAACTCCCCAACGGTCGGATCGTCTTCGATAACCAGGATCTTCATGGATGAATCACGAGATGAAGCAGGCGCCTTCAGCGAATGGCCACGCGCGAATGATCAGACACGCCCACCGGGGCGGGCAAAGCCATACTCGCGGATCTTGCGATAGAGAGTCTTGGGGGAAATGCCCAGCATTTCGGCAGCACGGCCCTGATGCCAGTTGGTGCGTTCGAGCACTTCGTGGATGTGGCGCTTTTCGAGATCGCCAAGGGACATGACATGCGCGGGTGTCGGACGCGCCGCTGCGCCGACGTCGGTGCCAAGCGGCAGGTCGCCGGCTCGTACCGTGTCGTCGGTGGCCAGCAGCGCAGCACGCTCCATGACATTGCGCAACTCACGCACGTTGCCTGGCCAACGGTAACGCTCAAGCGCGGCAACGGCGTCGTCGCTGAGTACGAGGGATGCGGAGGGCGCCACGTCGGCCAGAAAATGACGCGCGAGCAGCGGCACATCGGTGACCCGATCGCGCAGCGGTGGCAACGCGATACGAATGGTATTGATGCGGTGCAGCAGATCGTCACGGAACGTCTGCGCCTGCACCATGCGACTCAGGTCCCGCGTGGTCGATGCCACAACACGCACATTGACCGCCACCTGCTGCGTGCCACCCACTCTGAAGAAACTCCCCGTCTCCAGCGCACGAAGCAGCTTGCCCTGCAACTTGAGATCGAGGTCGCCCACGTTGTCGAGATACAGCGTGCCGCCGGCGGCCAACTCAAAGAGGCCCAGCTTGCGCTGATCGGCACCGGGGAACGCGCCCTTCTCGACTCCAAAAAGTTCGAGTTCGAGACGCGATTCCGACAGCGCGGCGCAATTGATATCGATGAACGGGCCCGCCGGGTGCGTCCCATGCGCGTGCAGCAATCGCGCGACGAGATCCTTGCCCGTTCCCGATTCGCCGGTGATGAGCACTGGCGAACTGCTGGGGGCGACCTTGGTCACCATCGACATCACCGCCATCAGCGGGGCGAACTGTGTTTCGAAGGTTGGTACCTTCGCCGTGCGATCCAGGCGGGAACGCAGCAGCGCATTGTCGCGCGCCAGCATGCGCTTCTCCCACGCCCGCCGCACCAACGCCTCGATCTCCGCCATGCGATACGGCTTGGACAGGAAGTCGTAGGCACCAAGCTTGAGCGCCGCGATGGCCGTTTCGATGGTGCCATTGCCGGTGATGACAATGATCTCCGGAGGCAGCGGTTCTTCACGCACCAGCCGCAGCACCTCGAGGCCATCAACCTCCGGCATCACCACATCGAGCAGCGCCACATCGAAGGCCTCTGTGCGAAGCAGTTCGAGCGCCGCCCGCCCGTCACGCACGATACGGACAGTGAATCCGCGTGCGGTCAGGAACTGCTCGAGGATCGTACCCAGGTGCGTCTCGTCTTCCGCGATCAATACGCGAATGGGCGAACCCGCCGATAATGCACCTGATGATGCTCCTGATAGAGAGCCTGCGGCCTCCGTCGATGCCGTCGGCGTCAATGACGGCGAATGGTTGGTCATGCCACTCCCTCCCGGGGCTCCAGCACACGCAACGGCAGCGCTACGCGAAAGTTGGCGCCCTGGCCTTCGGAGGACACCAGTTCCAGTGTCCCACCATGATCAGAGACGATACCGTAGCAGATGGCGAGGCCCAGCCCCGTTCCCTGCCCCGGCGGTTTGGTCGTAAAAAACGGTTCGAAGACTTTGGCCTGCAGCGCACGAGGCACGCCGGGACCTTCGTCCTCCACTTCGAGCTGGGCCATGGACTGACCCGTCTCCGTTTGCGCGGAGCGCGAACGAATGGTGACGCGCCCCTGCTCTGGTGTCGCATCGAGCGCATTCATGGCAAGTGCAATGAGCACCTGCACGATCTGATCGGCATCGCCCTCCACAAGAAGGGGCGTCGCCGTTTCGAGCTCGGTGACAAGCTTGATTCGCTTGAAGCGCGGATGGTGCTGCAGCAGGAAGAGCCCCTGCTGCACTACCGTGTTCAACTCGAACAATTCGCGGCCAACCGATTTCGGCCGCGAAAAATCGAGCAGTCCATTCACGATCTTCTTACATCGCTGCACCTCGAGATCAATGATGCGCAGCATCTCGGCTGGCGGAGGCGCCGCGTCTCCAAGCTCCTGAGCCAGCGACAGCGACTCCGCACACGCCGCGATAGTGGCCAACGGATTATTGATCTCGTGCATCACCCCAGCGGCCAGCTGACCCAGCGCAGCGAGCTTCTCCGCCTGCGCAGTCCGATCGAGGGCGGCTTTCCAGTCGGTGATGTCCTCACCGATGGTGATGACATGAGTTACCGGTCCGCCGCCCAGTCGCATAGGGATCTTGGACAGTCGGAAGGTGCGGGTATCGCCAAAGGCGCTGCTCTCCATCTGGAACTGCTGCAGCCGTCCCGTAGCAAACACCTCATCGAACTCCCGCTTGAGGAGACCCGCGGGTTGCCGATGAAGGATCTCGAAGATTGATCGTCCCACGGCGTCGGTACGGGACACGCCCTGAAGTCCCATCTCGCGTTTGCGATTCCACGCGTGAATGCGATAGTCCCGATCGACCACGTAGAGTCCGTGGGGCAGCGAGTCGACGATGCATTCAATGAACGCCCGCTGCTCGGCCACTTCCCGCACTCGCGCGGTGACCTGATCCTCGAGGTCCCGCCGATGCGCCTCGCGAGCCAGCGCCACCGCGCAGACGTCGGCCACCGTCGTCAGATACTCTCGTTCTTCTGGACTCACGGGACGCTCACGATGCGCCAACAGGGTCGCGATCGGTGCCCCGCCGGCGGCTACCGGAAACTGCTCTGGCGCGGCTGGCGACGCTCCGGTCGCACTGACTGCGCGCCAAACCAGCGATGCGCTTCGACCATCGAGGAATTCGAGCGCCATGCGTTCAGCTTCCAACGCCTCGCCGACGGTCCCCAACAAGTCGACGAGCCCCGGGCCCAGCACATTGGCGTCCGCGAGGCGACGGAGCAGAGTCGGAACGGTCGCATTCAGCGGCATTGAGGCAAGGTACGCCGCGTCCATGGACCGGACAAGCTGACCGAATGGCATTGAATCACAGACTCGACTGAACGCCACTCTGACAGACGATCCGCCGCGTTGACAGCTCGCAACGCTCGTTGTTTGCCAGCCCGACCGAGTCCACACGGCACGGCCCCTGCGCTTGCAATTACCAACACCAGATCTGTTCGGATGGCGTTCACGTTCAGCCGAACGGACACGGTCGCCAGCAACGAAATCACAGTTTTACAAAATTCACATTTCGTCTTTTCAGACGGGAGCATCGCATGTCGTACTATCGCTTCTCCGTTCCTGCTCAGGCACCAATCACAAACTTCCGCCGCGAGATGGATCGCCTCTTTGAGGAGGTCTTCACCGGTCGCGCCAGCGGTACATGGCAGCCTTCCGCCACCGCCCGCGAAGACCAACAGGGCTTCAGCCTCGATCTCGACATCCCAGGTGTACCGGTAGACAACGTTGAGGTGTTGGCCGAGGATGGCGTACTCACCATCCGCGGTGAGCGAGCTCAGCGTGCACTAGCTGAAGGCGAACGTGCCGTGATCAGCGAAACCGCGCGCGGCAAGTTCGTTCGGCAATTCCGACTTCCGAAGTCCGCCGATCTGCAGGCCATTCAGGCCTCACATGACAACGGCGTACTCTCCATTCGCATCGCGAAGGTCGCGCCCCTGCAGCCCCGGCGTGTTCCGGTGAGCGCGCAATCGCCCAATGTGACATCGGCGACCACGGCCGAGACACTGCAGGCCTGATTCTCGCGTTACCTCTTCTCCGTTGCCACACGCAAACAGGGGCTGTGGTCAATCCACAGCCCCCGCCTTGCATTCAAGAACGTGATACAGCGATCGCACGGAAGGTACTCCGCGCGACCACGCGCAATCACGAAATCACGTTCTTGATAGCATCGAGAATTTCCGCATTTTCGCGGCGATTCCCTAGCGCTTCTTCTACGTGCGCCCAGCGAATCACTCCGCTCTTGTCGATGAGGAAGTAGGCACGGTTCGAGAAAAAGGTGTCCGGACGCAGCACACCGAATGCCGAGGATGCTTCACGCTTGAAGTCGGACAGCAGCTCCACTTGCATCGCGTACTTGCTCTTGAACTCCTTCAGACTCGGAACCGCATCCACTGAAATGGGAAGGATTTCCACGTTGGCTCCAGCAAACGCATCGAAATCCTCACCGAACGCACACAGTTCCGTGGTGCATGTGCTGGTGAAGGCCAGTGGAAAGAAGGCCAGCAGCACGGCCTTCTCGCCACGAAACGCGGAAAGGGTGACGGGCTTTCCTGACGTGGAGGCAAGAGAGAAGTCGGGCGCTTCGGCGCCGACAGCCAACGGAGTTGCGGCAGTCGTGGACATCTGGTCGTGGGCTGGGAGATGACAAACTCGACGTGGTCACATTTCAGCAAAGCACTAGCGAATGTGGGAAACGGGCATATTGTGGAAGGCAGCTCTCGGCAGGCTGTTTTCCCCTCCGCCCTGTTCCCCGTGAACGACTGCGCGACAGCCGCCCAATCCGATCCTAGCAGATTACACATTCTGCTGGTAGACAATGATGAGGCGGACGCCACACGATCCGTCGAAGCCTTGCAGGGACGCCTGGGGACGCACGTGCTTTGCACGCATGTCCGATCCCTGGCGGAAGCCATTCGGCACCTGCTCCAGGGTCGCCCCGACGCGGTGCTCCTGGACCTGGCCCTCGGCGACGCATCCGGCGTGGCTTCACTGGCTGGTGTGCGCGGTGCATCGCCCGGTACGCCGGTGGTCGTGTATACCCGAGGTCTGGATGATGCGCTGGCGCTACGTGCGCTGCGGGCCGGTGCCCACGAGTGCCTCGACAAGGCCGATGCTCCCGCTGCAGGATTGGCCCGTGCGCTGGCCTTCGCCATTGAGCGGCAACGCCGGCTCACCTCGCTGGAAGCGGCTCGCATTGAAGCGGCGCACCGCGCGACACACGACCCGCTGACAGGTCTCGCCAACCGCGAGCTCTTCCTCGATCAGCTGGAACGTGCGCTCGCATTCGGCGACCGCTACGTCCGCAAGACCGGGCTGCTCTTTGTCGATCTCGATGGCTTTAAGGCCATCAACGATACCCGCGGTCACGCGCACGGCGACACGCTGCTGCGAGCCGTTGCAACCCGACTGCAGGAATGCGTACGGAAGTCGGATGCCGTTGCTCGTCTGGGTGGAGACGAGTTTGTCGTGCTGCTGCCCGACGTGACCAGTCGCCGTGACTTGGCGTTCGTGAAGGAGGCGATCCTCGAACGTCTCCGCGAACCGGTTGAGACGACTTCCGGCGACCCGCTTTGGGTGCAAGCCAGTGTGGGCAGCGCCATGTCGCCACTCGATGGATCGACGGCCAAGGAATTGCTCGATGCCGCCGACTCGGACATGTACCGCGAGAAGTATCTCCGGCGGAAAACGAAGGCCTCCGCACAGGCTACCGTCAGTGCGTCTGATGCATTGGTGACCGCCGCGCTCAGCGGAGCGGCGGACATCGAGCACATTCCCATCGTGGCGAATTCGGTCACGCACAAGCGTGAAGCGCGACTTCGCACAGCCATCGATCGCGGCGAACTCGAGGTCTACTACCAGCCCATTCACGATGTGGTGGCTGACCGCATCGTGGCGGTGGAAGCGCTACTCCGGTGGCGCGACCCCGATCATGGCTTGCAGGGCCCCACTGGGTTCCTGAGCCTGGCTGAAGACACCGGTCTGATCGTGCCGATTGGTGAGCAGGTTTTGCGCGACGCCTGCCGAGCCATTGTGCAGTGGCGCGCGCTGGGTGTGAGCTATGACCTGCGTGTCGCGGTAAATCTTTCGGCCGTGCAGCTCCGCGAGCACGGCTTCGATCGGCGGGTGGCGCAGATCCTGGCGGAGACGGGATGCCCTGCCGATGCGCTGACACTCGAGCTGACCGAGAACAGCACGCTGGTAGATGGTGAGATGGCCATGGGCACACTTCGCGCGCTCAAGGCGCTGGGCTTGCGGTTGGTGGTGGACGACTTCGGCGTTGGCCACGCGTCGCTCACCTTCCTGCGCGAAGCACCGGTTGACGGCATCAAGATCGATCGACGGTTTGTGGCGCAGCTGATGGCCGACCAGCGAGATCAGGCCATTGTATCCAGTATGGTGCGACTGGCCCGAGGGCTCGGTCTCGATGTAGTGGCCGAAGGCGTCGAAACAGCCGAGCAAGCGCGACGCTTGGCGAGACTTCAGTGTTTTGCGCAGCAGGGTCGGCACTACAGTGATGCGGTTCCATTCAGCGCCATGAGTGCTGCTTTGGAGCAGCGTCAGCGGGTTGGACCGCGCGACAACAGCTGGGGTACGCGAAGCCCGCGATTGCAGGCTCTGACCTCAGATTTTAGATGATATACAGATAGGCAAATCATTTAACTGCAAACAAATACGCCATCAGATATCTGATGGCGTATTTGTTTGTCCGGCGTTGCGCTGATGCTATTTGGAGCTGTCGTCGCTAGGGCCACCACCGACCAGCTTGTTCGTGAGCCCCTGCAGCAACGTGTCTGGCTGGATGCCGTACTGCGCGCTGGCGGCCTCCAACAGCTTCATCATGGCCCCAAGCTTCTGCTGCGTGGCCGTCGCCGTGCCCTTGCCATCGCCGCCGTCCAGCACAACCAGACGGTCGATCTTGATGTCGGCAGCCGCCTCGGCAAGGCGGTCGATCATGTCCGGCAGTTGCTGCAGGTACAGCAGCGACAGCCCACGATCGCCGGCCGCCATGATCTGCTCCTGCACCGCCCGGAGCGCCTTGGCCTGCGCTTCACCCTGAGCAATAACGGGCGCCGCCGCAGCTTCGGCTTCAGCTCGCGCAGCCTCGGCACGGGCACGCGCGGGTTCGACCTGCTCCACCTGCAGACGCACGCGCGTCACTTCAACTCGGGCTTCTTCCACCGCCTTCTCCGCCCTGGCCTGCGCTTCGTCCGCCGCGGCACGCGCGGTACGCTCGGCAATCTGGGCCTGCCGATCGAGATCTGCCTGCTTGACCCGAAGCTCGTTCTGCGCCGCTGATACCATCATCTGCGACTGTGCGCGGGCCACGTCGGCCTCCTGCGTCGCGCGTGCCTGTTCACGCTCCGTCTCGGCCTTGGTACGGGCTTCGGCGATTTGCGCATCACGCAGCACTTCGGCGGTACGAATACGTCCGTATGCTCTCAGGTAGCCGGCTTCGTCGGAGATGTTCTGGATCTTCAGCATGTCGAGCTGAAGGCCGAGTTTCTGGAGGTCGCGCGTGACCTCCTTCATGAGCTCCGTCTCGAACTTCACACGGTCTTCATTGGCCTCTTCCGGCGTGAGCGTGGAAAGCACGCCACGGAGATTGGCAGCGAGTGTTTCCTGCGCCAGATCGGCCACCTGCTTTTCGCTGCCGAGGATGCGTTCGACCGCGTTGTTGAAGACCTCTTCGGGCATGGAAGCGATCTTCACATTCGCCACCGCCTGTACGTCGATGGGAATACCACCCTTGGCGATGGCGTTCCGCACACTGATGGTGAGCGGAATGGTGTTGAGCGTCATCCACTGCGCCTGCTCGAGGATCGGGATGCGGAACGTGCGCCCACCGCGAACCACGCGATAGCCGACCGACGTGCCATCGGTCAGCGCACGTTTCCGACCGGTGATGACGGCGACCATGTTCGGCGGCACAATGATCAACAACTGCTTCACCGTCGCCACGAGCAGCAGCAGCATGACCACCACGAAGGCCACGCCGCCCAACGAGAACAGGGCGGTCCCGAATCCACCGTCGAGCAATTCGTTCATCATCTACTCCAAGGTTGGTTGACTAACGGCCGCGGCTACTGCGCGGCAGGCTGCACGATCGCCACGCCGTTCTCGATCCACCCGATGCGGCATGAGGTAAAGTGTTCACTGGGCATCATTTGAACGTCACTTGCTCGACGCGCCGGCATCTCGTGCAATTGTCCGTGCGCACGAAAGCTGATTACGCCGACCCCATCCTCATTGAATGGCAGCACCAGTTCGGCAGTCGTGCCAACAGCCAATGCGTCGAGTGCCTCGGATGAGGCTTCGCTTCGGCGGAGTGCCCTGAACAGCAGATGCACTCCGAATAGCGTGCCGAATCCGGCCAGCAGCGATGACGTCCAGGTGGTGATCGGGCCACGATGCGTGAGGACGGCCAGGAGCCCAATACCGCCGAAGGCGAAGCTGGCCCAGGTGAGGTTGCGGAGGGAAAACACCGCAAAGAGGCCAGTGTCGGCCATGTCATGATGGGCGTCATGGGCACCACCGGTCATGTCATCGGCGTCGGAACCGAACAGGCTCATGGCGATCATGGCCCCACCAAACGCCAGCGCCGACAGAAATATCCATAGCATCGATCACACTCCCGTCGTCGAACAAAAGGTCTCTCTGCTAATTACGCTCCCTGCACCAATCAGTGCCAGCCGTGTTCGCTTGGGCCGTGCCATGTGATCCGTATTCCCCGCTGGATGCATCCAGGAATCGCCGGGCGGCGTAGCCCCACGTGCGGCACGTAATGTCCGCGCCTCATCGCGTAAACACACGCGATCATACCCGATACCGAATGGTTCACTGGAGGCGAAAACATGAAGAGCATCGGCGTTCGTTCCATCCGATCCGCAATCGTGCTGACATCCCTGGTTTGTGTGGCTGCCTGTCAGGGAGATGCAGGTCCGACTGGTCCCGCGGGATCGACCGGGGCGACGGGGCCCACCGGGCCAACTGGTCCTCAGGGCCCTGCTGGACCAACCGGCCCAACGGGACCTGCCGGCAGCGCTAACGGTCGCGGTATCTATGCGATCGACACCAACAACGGCCTCCTGATGTTCGGAGCCAGCCGACCAGATTTGATACTTCGGCGTGTCACGGTCGCCGGGCTGCAAACCGGTGAAACCATCCAGGGCATCGACTTCGGTCCGGTGGACGGTCGCCTGTACGCGCTGGGGTCCACGAGCCGAGTGTACACGCTCGACACACTGACAGGTGCTGCGACGGCTGTCGGAACCACCGCCTTTACCCCCGCGCTATCCGGCACCGCATTCGGTTTCGATTTCAATCCCGTTCCGAATCGCATCCGTGTACACAGCAACACGGCGCAGAATCTTCGATTGGTACCACGTCTTGGTGGCGCCACCGATGGCACAGTAGCCGCAACAGACGGAACGCTGAGCTACGCGATTGGCGATGCCGGCATGCTCGCCACGCCGATGATTGGCGGCACCGCTTACACCAACAGTGTTTCCGGTGCCACCTCAACAACCATTTACGCCATCGATTTTTCGCGTGACGTGCTGGTGACGATGAGTGACCCCAACAATGGAATCATGACAACTGTCGGTGCTCTCGGTGTGAACACCTCGGCGGACGTGGGCTTCGACATTGCCGGGAACAACGGTAGTGCCTATGCCACGCTCACCGTTGGAGGAGGCTTTTCCGGCTCCACGCTCTACTCGATCAATCTTGTGACGGGTACGGCGTTTCCCATCGGAGGGGTATCACATTCGGCGCCCTTGCGGGGCATCGCCATCGCTCCGTAGGGTCGTTGGTGCATGTGGACTGTGGAGCCTCTGCCGTGTACATGCGCGGCAGAGGCCTTCACGTTTCTGGCGGTGCTGCCGAACCTCTGTAGAATGCGTCGTATCCCTTCTCCGTCAGATCCCAATCAGGATCTGCGCACCGGTGACCCGGTGTCGTTTTCGTTTGACGGGGCCATGGTCCGTGGGGAGATCCGGCGGGTGGATGAAAAGGCGCACCCTGACTCGCCCCTTGGATTGCCATATCTGGTGGCGGTGATTGATGCCGAGCCGGCAAGCGGGTATTTCGCAGGCCGCGACTACACGGTTCGAGCGGCCTGCCTGGTGCCGGAGAGCGACATCGGTGACCGACCACTTCGTCCAGCACGGCCCGTCACCATGTCAGGAACCAAGTCGGCTCCTGCCGCACCGCGATTCCTGGTGGGATATCTGCGCGAGGGTGGGCAGTTTCCCGTGCAGGGCGTGATCATGGTTCAGGCGTCGGGGCTGACCGAAGCCAATGGGATCGCGACCAAGGCACTCGAGGCCGAGTTGGCGACGGACATTGCCGAAGGTCGCGAACCCGAAGGGACCATGGTCATGCTGGTGAATGCCGCCGAAGTCGAGGCTGTGCCAACGAACGGCATCCTTGGACAGGTGAGCTGGTAAGCTCACAACCAGCCGAGATGAAACAAAAGAGAAAGGCAGCCCACAGAGTGGCTGCCTTTTCTTGTTCCAGCGATGTGCGTTTCGAGTGGAGCGTATCGGGATCGAACCGATGACCCCCTGCTTGCAAAGCAGGTGCTCTCCCAGCTGAGCTAACGCCCCGAGATCTGCAATCTAATGACGGGGCGGGACGTGGGTGAAGGGGGCCAACCCTACCTCACTAAAATGCCACGCGAAGGCCGAACAGGAGTTGCCCATCCCGATTGCTCGGCGCGCCGCGATCCCGCGCTTCACTATCGAGCCGCTCACGGTGTGTGAAAGTGAGCTCCATGGCAGACCGCAGCGGCACCGCCAACGATGTGGTGCTCTCCATGGTGTAGCGGGCCAGACGATCGACGGTTGGCTGAAACAGCGTGAGGTGCGAAAATCGGAGCGACGGTCCGACGCGGGTGCGATAGCGCGCACGGAGCGACCAGCGATGTCGTGTTCCCGTTCCCGCTGTTGGCGTTGAGTCATTGGTGCGCAGCCCACGCGTTTCTTCGCTCAACAACGCGAGACTCACACTACCGTCTTCCTGAAATCCGCCGCGTACGGAGTCGGGACGCCATACAGTGAGCTTGGCCCCGGCACCACCGGAAATACGTGACGCCAGTCGTTGCTGCAGACTGGTTTCGGCCAGCCCAAAAGCGAATGGACTGAGGCGAGCACGTGGTGTGAGATCAACGCTGAATGTGCCGCGTGTATTGCGCACGATGACTCGCCGCTCGCCGGTCACAGCATCGATGGCGTCACCATAGCCGGTTTGCACATCGGCACGCAGTTGTCGTCGTGCCGTTTCACTACCAACGGACGCGACGCCGTTGAGCACACGTTGACTCGCGGCTCCGTAAAGCAGCGAGCCGCTGGCCTCGAGACTTCGGCGCCACGACGACGGCGCTGGATCGGCGTCAACCGACTGTGCATACGCGTGGTCCGGGGTTGCCAGACTGCTCAAGCTGATAAGGCTGAGCACCATGATGGAGTGTTTGATATCTCTCACGGCAGGCGATACCCCACGACCAACAATGAGAGCCACCCCATTGGGACCAAGTGGATATCCAAGACGTCAGTTTAGTCACAGTTTCTGGGAGTACGATATTTTCAACCCCTTGAATTCTCGAATACACCGCCGTTGGTCTGCATTGGCTCCCACCCGTAAGCTAGCCATGATGACACAATCTTCTTCCATCCACATACTCGTGGCAGTGGTCTCGCTCGGCATGGCATTGATGGTGCCGCGTGCGGTAGACGCACAGGCCGCCATTTCCGGCAAGGTCTTGAAAGACGCCGACAAGAAAGGACTCGCCGGTGCGGAGATTTCAATTGGCGCGCTCAATCGCACCACTACCAGTGATTCGACTGGCACGTTTGTGCTCACCGATGTCTCGCCGGGACGATATCTGATCACGGTGCGCAAAGTTGGTTACAAGCAGTTCAGTACGATGGCCTCGATTCTGTCAGCTGATGGGCCGGAGTACGAATTCGCGCTTGCTGCGGCACCGATCGAACTGGCCAAAGTTGATGTCAAAGCCGATGCCATCACCACACATTTCTCCGAATTCGAAGAGCGACGTGCGAAACGCATCGGACGCTATCTGACCGCAGAAGATTTTGCCAAGAACGATGGTCGTCCCGTCGCCGACATCATGTTGGCCGTTCCTGGCGTGTCCATCATTCGCGGGAGGGGAAACGAGGCGTGGTATGCCAGCCGGCGCGGCGCTGAAACCATCACCTTGCATCGCAAGGTGAGTGCGGCCGACAGTGGGCGGGGGGCGGACATAAGAGCATGCTATGCAACCGTCGTCTTGAATGGACAAGTGGTATTCAGCGGCGCCAACGGCCAGCAGCTGTTCGATCTCAATTCGCTGAACGCTCGCGACATCCGGGGGGTGGAAGTCTATACCGGCACCGCCAATGTGCCGCAGCAGTGGCTCACGGGAGATGGCGGATGCGGAGTTATCGCAATTTGGCTCAAGTGACGGCGTAAAGATGAACTGCGGGGGGCTCGCGACTTGCTGTGAGCCGTGGGCTGTGAGTTTCCGCTTACGCAGTTAAAAACAAACAACGGGGGAGAGCTTTTCAGCTCTCCCCCGTTGTGTTGTTTTTGCACCTCGCGCGGTTATTCGTGCGCCGGCAGCGGTTCCATTGTTCTTGCATCCACCGGAACCTGCACCTCGTCCTTGAACGGCGTGGTCATCATGAACACGCGCATGACGGGGAAGGCATCCATGAACTGGAAGTACGAGAAGACCCAGAGACCGAGGAAGCCGATGGTCGTGCCGATCTCCTGGAGACCAAACGGCAGCGACGTGGCTTCGCCGTAGATGCTCGGATAGATCTCGATGTAGCGGTGGAGATACACACCAATGAGGCTGCACACGGCGAACAGCACGAACGTGGGCAGATACACCTTGGCGGCCTTCGAGATCAGACCGAAGAACGGCAGGATGAAGCCGAAGATCGGGATGAGCTGCGTGACCGACTTCCACACGCCCGACAAACGCAGGCGATAGAAGTGCGTCTCTTCCGGCATGTTGCCGTACCAGATCACCAGGTACTGCGAGAAGCTGATATAGCCAACAAACGCAGTGAACGCGAAGCCCAGCTTGCCGAGGTCCCAGAAGTGATCCATGGTGACCACGTCATGCGCCTGCAGGTGGTTACGCCACCACATGGCCAGCAGCGACAGCACCATGATCATGTTGACCCAGCCGGTCATAAACACAATCCAGGCGTACATGGTCTGCTGGAAGTGCAGCGAGATGGTCATGGAGTAATCCCATGCCATGAAGCACCAGCCCACCACGAACGAGATACACACGGCAACCGCAAGCTTGCCCTGCGTGCTGTGCTGCGAGTGCAATTCACGACGCTCGTCACCGCTCCACGCCGCGCGCATCTTGGCACGAAGACCAGCCGCCCAACCGGCACCGTACTCCGGAAGCACGGCCACGTCCATCTTGACCGAGTTCCACACGAACAGGCCCTGCAACAGCACGATTGCAGCGAAGAGTATCACACCACGCAACACGAAGAACGTGTTGTCGAGATATGCCGCCTTCTCGGCAATCGACACCGCTTCACGACCACGGAAGGTGAAGATGTGGTCGCCGCTGAAGAACAGGATGGCCAGCAGGATGATGAAAGCGATCGGCACAAAGCCGTAGAAGCCTTCAGCAAACCGGATGACCGGACGAGACCAACGCGCCGTCACGATACGCTGTACTGCGGCGAAGGCTGTACCGGCCGTGGAGATCACGGTGAAGAACAGCCAGTTGAAATGCAGCGACTGCCAGGCGCGATCGGCATTCGAGAACAAGCCGTAAGCGAACACTGCGATGCCGAGCAGCGCAGCGCCGAGAGCGGCCGTCTTGATCGTGGCCGGAACCGACTTGCCGGAGAGGCGACGCGCGAATTCTTCACGCGAGGGGTAGTGATAATGCTGGCTCACTAGTGCTTCTCCTTGGCCGTACCAGGCGCTGCCGGCGGTCCGACGTGCAGCTTGCGCATGGTGTCGTTCTCGTTGTTCCCCTTGAAGGTGGCCGAATTGATGTTCGGCGAACCCGGGGTCGGCGTCTGCGTGGGCTTCAGGAACGGCGCAGGGCGCGTCGGAGCAGTCTGGGACGGGCCCGGCACCGTGGTGCCGTTCTGTCCGGGATACCCCGCCAACGTCGTATCGGCCGTACCAGCCTGGAGCGTGCGGATGTAGTTCACCACGTCCCAGCGATCCCGCTCTTCAATGCGGTTGTAGCTGGGCATGAGCCCACGGCCGTTGCGCATGATGCCGTAGAAGTAGCCGTCCTTGTGATTCTTGGCCTGATCCGTAAGCAAGCTCGGGCTGAACGCATAGCCCGGGTTCACCTTGGAAAGGCCGCCCTTGCCGTCACCCGCAAGGCCGTGGCACACCGAGCAGTTGATCTGATAGTTCAACTTGCCGTTGGCGAGCGAGGCTTCGGATGTGGGCGTCGGATTCGGAATCGGCGAGAAGCTGTCGACCACAACCGGCAGCGCCGTGTAGCTGATCTGATAACCAGCAACCGCCGTGCCCTGCACCGGCACGCTGTAGCGCGGCTGACCACGCGGCGGCGTGAGTGAGTCGGCCGCATTCTGCGACGGCGACTCCCACGGCTCGATGGCTGGCTGTTCCTTGAAGTCAGTGAACCAGGAGCACGCGCCCAACGACAGCGGGAGCACCACGGCCACCGACGCGCGAAGCGCGCGGTTCACGATTGCAACCTGTGAAGTAAGAGGCTCACGCTTCACGCCGCACCTCCTCGGCGCCGGCATGGCGCAGGAGTTCTTCGGCCGCTGATGCCTTGGCGGCGTCACACGCCACGAACACACCGAAGTGGCCCGCGGAGAAGCGATCGTCATAGCCGACCGTGGTGGTCAGGCGGGGAATGCGCGAGTTGATGAACATGCCGGCCACTGTGGACAGCGCGCCCACGAGCACCATGACTTCGAAGCCGATGATCGTGTACGGGATCCACGAGGCCGTGGCCTTGCCGCCCGTAACCAAGGGCCAGTAGTCCGACGACCAGATCGCGATCCAGTAGCCGAAGCTCACGCCAAGCAGACCACCGATGAGCGTGAAGCGACGGACAACACTGTTCGGACCGGCGATCGCATCATCCAGCTCATGCCGGATGGTGGGTGAATACACCGTGACTTCACCCAGACGCTTCTTCTTGAGTTCCTCGATGGCCGACACCGTCGTATCGAGGTGATGGAAGACTCCAAGCACGCCCTGCATTAGTGGTGTCCTCCGTCATGATGCGTGTTCTTGAAGCGAGGCGTCACGATTTCCTTGAGCTCCATGATGGCCATCACGGGCATCTGCTTCACGAAGAGCAGGAACCACATGAAGAACCAACCAAACGAGCCAACGAGGAACGCCATGTCGATCCAGCTGGGCGTGTACGTGCCCCACTGCCACGGCTCGAATTCATGGGAGAGCGACGGCACAACGATGACGAAGCGCTCGAACCACATGCCGAGGTTGATGAACAACGACAGCACGAACAACCAGGTCGGGTTGCGGCGAAGCTTCTGCGACCACAGCGACATGGGCAGGGCCATGTTGCAAAGGAGCATGATCCACGCGGCCCACCACCACTGACCGAACACGCGGTTCCAGAAGAACTCCTGTTCCGGACGCACGCCGCTGTACCAGGCGATGAAGAACTCGATCAGGTACGCACAGCCCACGACCATCGACGTGAACAGCACGACCTTGGCCGTGGCGTCGAGGTGGTTGAGCGTGATGTAGTGCTCGAGCTTGAACCACTTCCGCATCGGGATCGCGATCGTCCACACCATCGCGAAACCGGAGAAGATGGCGCCGGCAACGAAGTACGGCGGGAAGATCGAGGCGTGCCAGCCCGGCGTGAGCGCCATGGCGAAGTCGAAGGAAACGACGGAGTGCACGGAGAGCACGAGCGGCGTCGAGAAGGCGGCAAGGAACAGATAGGCCTTCGCGAAGTGACGCCATTCACGGTCGCTGTTGCGCCAGCCGAGCGAGAGGATCGAGTAGATCCGCTTGCGGAGCGGGTTCGTTTCCTTGTCGCGGAGCACCGCGAAGTCAGGAATGAGACCGATGAAGAGGAACGTGGTCGAGATGGTGAGGTACGTCGAGATGGCGAAGACGTCCCACACCAGCGGCGACTTGAAGTTCGGCCACAACAGGCGCCAGTTCGGATACGGAATCAGCCAGAAGAACTTCCACGGACGCCCGATGTGAATGATCGGGAACATACCGGCCGTCATAACGGCGAACACCGTCATGGCTTCGGCTGCTCGATAAATCGAGGTACGGAAGCCAGCGCGGAAGAGATACAGAATGGCGGAGATCAGCGTACCGGCGTGACCGATACCGACCCAGAAAACGAACGTGATGATGTAGTTGCCCCACATCACCGGCGGTTCGTAACCCGCCTGCCCCAAGCCCCAGTAAATCTGGTAGAGCCAGGCGCTGGCGCCGATGAGCATGCCGAGGACGGCAAGACTCAGACCGAGAAACCACTTCTTGGTGAACCCGAGCGTCGCGATGATATCGCGATCGACCTGTTCGTAATCACGGACCGCGGGGAGCTGAACGTCGGCCGACGCGATGTTCGGCCCTCGAATGCCCTCGCGCACCGGATGTGCGACGGATGCCATGCGCGCTTCCCTCAGGCCTGGGCCGGTGAAGCCGGCGCCGGATAGTTGATCTTCTTGAGATAGACCACGGCGGTGTACGTGTTCAGTTCTTCGAACACGTGGTAGGCACGTCGGTCATACGCGAGCTTCGATACGGTCCAGTTCTGGTCGGCTGCATCACCGAAGACGATGGCGCGGGAAGCACACGCCTGAGCGCACGCCACCGTGAATTCGTCCGGTGCCACTTCGCGGCCTTCTGCCCGTGCGCGGTGCTCCGCCTCACGGATACGCTGCACGCAGAACGTGCACTTCTCCATGACACCCTTGCCACGCACGGTGACATCGGGATTGAGCGACCAGTGCATCGGCTCCGGCCACGCGTACTGACGGCGATCCGGCTCACCATAGCCGAACCAGTTGAAGTAGCGGACCTTGTACGGGCAGTTGTTGCTGCAGTAACGCGTACCGACGCAGCGGTTATAGACCTGCACGTTGAGGCCGTCCGGCGAGTGATACGTGGCGTACACGGGGCACACCGGCTCGCACGGCGCGTTGCCGCACTGCTGACACATCATCATCACGAACCGCGTCTCGAAGTCGGGCGAGAACTCGTTCTCCGTGTTCTCGTTGCCTTCGTAGTAGCGTTCCACACGGAGCCACGCCATTTCGCGGCCCTTGAGGATGTTCGCACCCGGACGCTCATCCCACTGCGTCGGGCTGAGTGCACGACCCTGGTACGGCGCACCAACGGTCGGAATGTTGTTTTCGCTGTAGCACGCCGTCACGCACGCCGAGCAGCCGGTGCACCGTGCAAGGTCGATAGTCATCGCCCAGCGACGCGCTTCCGCCTTGCTCGAGTGATTGGGGTCATACATCCCCTTGTCCTTCGCCAACGGGTTGGCGAATTCACCCTGCGCATCGGCAGCCACCGGCGACTTGAGGCCGGTCTTGAAATCCTGCGACGGCAAGCCGGGGATGTTGTGGTGGCCGTGCTCTTCTTCGGCCTCCTGCCCCAGCAGCGCGGCGAGCGTCATCGCCTGGCCAATGCCACGGCCATGCTGACGTGCCGAACCTTCGGTGGTGACGAGCGGCGAGTGATCGCTCGACACCGTGACCTTGCCCATGATGTTGCCGATCGCGAGTCCGCCCGCGCTGTCCCAGCCGGTCGACACGAGATCGTACGCGTTCACACCGATGTTCTGGGCGAAGCGGCCGTACGCCGTGTGACCCTGACCGAGGGCGATGGCCACGGTATCGGGACGCACACCCATGTAGATGTAGGCGGGCGCCGTGACCTTGCCGGCGGCCGTTTCGATCGTGAGGTGGGCGCCTTCCTTGATGCTGAGGCGCTTGGCCGTCTGCGGATGCACTTCAATCCACGACTGCCACGCGATCTTGCTGACGGGATCCGGAAGTTCCTGGAGCCACGGCTTGTTGGCGCCCGCACCGTCGCCGAGCGTCGATGACGGGAACACCTGCACGAAGAACTCGCCGGTGCCCGCTGCCGGTACCTGAGCCGTCGCAGTGAGCGTGCGGCTGTTGGTCGCGACGAGCGGCGCGCCCGTGGTCTGCGCCTTGGCAAGAGCCGCAGTGAACGCCGAAGCGCCACCCGGGAACTTGCTGATGTACCAGCTACGGAAATCGGCCACGTTGTACCGCGCGGCAAGCGCCTGATCCTTCTTGGCAAGGTCGATGAGCACATCGGCCGTGCTGCGCGTATCGAACACCGGATCGAGCGTGGGCTGCTGCAACGCGAGCGTGCCATTCGTGGTCACCGCATCGCCCCAGCTCTCGAGCCAGTGGTTGTCGGGGAGCACGAGGTCGCAGAGCTGCGCCGTTTCGTCCGGCATGGACGAGAACGACACCTTGAACGCCACCTTGGCAAACGCCGCCGCAAAGCCAGCCGACTTGGGCATGGTGTGCGCCGGGTTGGCACCACGCACGAACGCGAGCGGCACCGTGCCGGCATCCATGTTCTTCACGGCGTTCGCGAGATCGGCGTACGACGCCAGACCGGCATAGCCACCGTGCGCGTTGGCCGGCTTGATCGTCGTTCCGACCGAACCCGCCTTCTTGTTGATCTCAGCGATCATCGTGCCGCATTCCACCGCATCGGCGCCGGTCACGCCGCAGAGCGCCATGACACCGTTGCCGGCATCCGCGATGGCCTTGGCCAGCGCTTCGATGGTCGCAGCGGAAACACCCGAGGCTTCAGCCGCCGCAGCGACCGTGCCCTGACCCGTCAGCGCGGCGCAGAGCGCCATTTCGCTGCCTGGCTTGGCGGGGATCCACTGATCGGCGTTGAGGCCGGTGAGCGAACGACGCGCGCCGATGTACACGAGACGCGGCGCACTATCGAGCTTGCCGCGCGCATCGCCCCACGACACCTGCTGCGGCACACTCTGGCCCCAGCCATCGATGAAGTCGGCGCCAAAGCTCACAACGAGCTTGGCCGCTTCGAAGTCGAGCTGCGGCCACGCGACACCGTAGGCCTTCACGTTGGCCGCGATCGTGGCCACCGGCGCCATGCTGTCCACGCTCAGGTGATTCGGCATGCTGTTGGCCGACAACCACTGATCGAGGAAGCCCGGGAACGTGCCCGACTCATGCTGGTTGAGGAACACGACGTTGCCGGCGGTTCCCTTGGACTTCACTTCGCCGATCTTCTGCGCGAGCAGTTCGTAGGCCTTGTCCCATGTGGTGGGCTTGAGGGCCGAACCTTCACGCACCATCGGCGAGCGATAGCGGTCAGGATTGTAGAGTCCCTGCATCGCCGACAAACCGGTCGCGCAGATGGCGCCCTTGTTCAGCGCCGAATCCGGGTTGCCTTCGAGCTTGATCGGACGGCCTTCGCGCACTTCCGCCAGTACACCGCACGCCGTCGCGCATTCCTTGCACGTCGTGGCGTAGTACTGCGAAACGCCCGGGACAGTGTTGTCCGGACTCGTGACGTAGGGAATGAGCTTGCCCACCTTTTCGGAGGAGCAGCCCACCACGGCCGTCGTGGCGCCAGTGGCGCCCAGGATCTTGAGGAATTCGCGGCGCTTGACGCCGGTCCCCGCTTCTGTGCTCATCGTGATCGAGGGTCGCAGATGATCAGTAGTGGCAGACGGCGCAGTCGTAACGCGCCTTCTTCGGGGGCATGGCTTCGAGCGCAGGCGTCACGGGCTGGCCCGCGAGACGCGCGCCTTCCGCAGGCTTGTAGCCCTGCACGTGACAGTTGATGCACCAGCCCATGTTGAGCGAGTTCACCTGCTGCACGGGTACGTAGTTGGTATCCGGTCCCTGCTTGCCCTGGTTCTGGATCTGACCATGGCAGGACTGGCAGGTGACGCCGGCGTTGACGTGGCGCATGTGCGGGAACTGGACGTAGTCCGGCACCTTGTGCACGCGATTCCACGGGATCGGCTGACCCTTGGCGGCATAGGCAGCCACCTTCTTGATCTCGGGCGAGGAGGCCTTCACGACCGTGTGGCAACCCATGCAGGTGGCCACCGAGGCGTTACCCGGATCGGGCGACTTGTTCGCGGCACTGTGGCAGTACAGGCAGTTCATGCCTGCCTTCTCCACGTGGGGCGAATGGACGAACTTGACGGGCTGCTCTACCGTTGCGCCTTGCGACGACGATGCGCCGCTATAGGCCGACAACAGCGTGGCCGCAGCGGCCAACGCGAGGAACCCAGGGATCACCGTCCACTTCTTCTTGACCGTCATCGACTCGTGCCGGTAAGGGATGCCGAGTAGGGCGAGGTGATGGACCACACACGACATGCACAACACCGGACCTTCCCTGCCGTAGTGCAAGGCGTGCCCGAGGTCATGCGATCCGTGAATCACACGGGGTCACCCGTCAAAAATCGACGTGGAACAAACCGTGTAAGTCGGTGTCATCCAAATTTTTGCAAGCGCGAAGTATGTTCGGGGCCGTATTTGTACGCAAGTGCATGACGTAGCTTCACGTACAGCAATTTTGGACTCCCGCGATTCAGCTACAAAACCGCTCGGAAATGAGCCAGCGTAGCACTTTTACGCCGGTTACTTTCGAGCGGTTTTTCTCGAACTGGTTTCCGTTTACCGGAGACCAGCGAATTCGCGAGCCGCCTGCCCGATCGAACGACCATCGGCAAACGATTCGTTGGTTATGGAAGAGTCCGGCAGAAGATCGACCAATGCCTGAGCTTGCTGTGTCAGCCGCAGCGGCCACCAGCTGCTCCAGGTCAGGCGCTGTGAACCAATCGTGCCCACCAGATGCGCAAAGTGATCCTCTGGTGGACCCCAGATCCAATGCCAGTCATACCAGACCCGGGCCTGCTCCTCCGGTGTGAGCCCCCAGTGAATCTCCTCCAGGAGCTCGCGTCCGGCTCCGGAGATCACCAGGTGCGCCTTGGAGTCTGTAAGGCGCGCAACCGCTCGCACGTGGGCGGCGGTCAGGTCACCAGCAGTATCGAGCACATGACGCTGCCGGAGATCTTCAAAACGGACAGGCAACTGCAGCACCACGCCAGCCTCACCCGCAGCGTATGCCAGTGCGGCGAGCGCCGGATGCCCCGGACCGTAGCCCCACAGCATCGGGTACGCGCGAATAACCGGCGCGCCCGCGTCCACGGCGGCGGTCAACTGGCGCTCCCACTGCGGCCAATCGGGTCGAACAATGGGCGCCGGATGCAGCACATCCCGGTGCGGCGCGAGTGCTTCGTACAGCATCGTATTGGACGGCACCGGGTCGCGATGAAAGGCGCCGGGCAAATGTCCCACCCACGCACCGCCAAAGCCTTCACGCGCCAGCACACGCACCAGGATTTCGGGCTCAGGGTGCGGGATATCGCGATAGGGATAACCGCCGATCCATGCGCAGGTGTCGACCGGCATCTGACTCACCTGGCCGCTCATGTCGCACCTCCGCGATCAACTTCGTTCGTCGCGACTTGATCCTCGGGCGCATGATGCAGCGATCCATTCCACGCATGCGAGAGCGCATCGGGCACAGCGGGTGTCCATGGTGCACCCAAAGCAGCATCGAATGTGCCGGTCGGAAATATCCGCACCGCATTTCGCCACCGAATGTCCGCGATATCATCGGCCGACACGCCCGTGTATTGCAAGCCGCGCAGCTTGGTGAGCCCAGTACACAACGTGAGATCGGCGGCCCACAACAAACGCCTGGCGCCAATCCACCGGAGGGCATCGTCCATCATGCCGCGATCGATTCCACTGCCGGATAGATCCATCACGATATTGGGCACGTCGAACACCGCAGGACTTGTATGCGCCCAATCGCCACCGCCACCAATGTGCGCGAGCAGGAACGTCACGGTCGGATGGCGCGCAGCGAGAGCCGCGAGTTCAGCACCATCAGACGCATCCTGATTGGGCCAATCACGGCGCCGATGCTGCCACACGTGCTGCAAGACCGGCACACCATATGCCGCCGCCGCTTCCGCCATGGCATCGAGTACCGCGAAATCCGTCGTACGACGACCAGCCGCGAGCTTGATGCCCACCGCACCTTGCGACATCCCGTATTCGATCTCGCGCAACGCGTGATCGCGAAAGTTGGGATTGACGGCAACAAACGCCTTCACGAATGGCGCGTGATGCGCTGCTAACGCCAGCATCGCCTGATTCGCATGCGTCTGATCACTCGGCGACGCGAAATAGGTGGGCGATGTGTGTCCCCATGAGCCGAGCACCGACGCCACATGACACCGCACGCCCATGCGATGCCCCGAGATGAGGCGCGACTGGTTGTAGCGCTGCCAATCGCCACGATTCGTCCACGGCGTATGGAAATGCGCGTGAGGATCGATCAGCGGTTCACTCCCGCCGAGTGGGACAGCAGTAGATGCGTGTTGCGGCGCGTGCTGCTGTGCGTGTTTCTGTGCGTGTTGCGCATCAACGGCCATGGTCATCATCGACCTCCGGTTACCGGGGCTTCGGCTACAGCAGATGCGGCGCGTTTCCAGAGTTCACCGAGTCGCGCCAAGCGTTGTTCGAGCTGGTAAAGAGCTTCTTCGGTGTGCGCTCGCGCGCCGAATTGATAGGCACCGCGTTTGAGCAGTACGCCACCGTATGCCGCGGCAGCGACACACACGTCGAGGAGATCGGGCGACGGACTTTCGAGACGCCACATCACATCGGGGCCGAGTACCTGCATTGCAGGCGCCACCTCTTGCAATGCACGACCAACGATATCGCGCATTGTCAGGCCCGCACGCGCCATGTCAGCGCACACGTCGTGTGTGGCATGCTGCGTTAACACGACCTGGGCTGCCGCAAGCCCGGTTGTTTCGCTCGCGGCCGTCGAGGAAATCCAGGTATGACGCGCAGCGTCCATCACAGCTGCGCGTCCCACAACAGCCGAGAGCGGATAGCCATTTGCCATGGCCTTGCCGAGCGTGGTGAGATCGGGCGTGATGTCGTGGAGTGCCTGCACGCCACCAGTGCGCACACGAAACGCCGTCTTGACTTCATCGAAAATGAGCACAGCGCCCGCTGCAGTGGCAAGCCGACGCGCCGCCGCCAGCCATTCAGCATCAGCGATGTCGTGCACCAGTGGCTCGATGACAATGGCCGCGGGAGCTTCTCCCTGCTCCATCGCGGCTTCGAGTGCCGGAATGTCGTTGAACGGAGTCCAGGTGACGGCGTGCTTCGTAGCCTCCGGAACGCCGCGTGCATCGCTATTCCAATCCAGCCAGCCGAAATAGCCGCAGGCGATGATGCGTTCGCGATTGGTGTACGTACGCGCCAGTCGGACCGCAGCTGCACCAGCCTCGGCGCCCGTTCGGAGAAACCGCACCTGCTCTGCGCACGGCACCAGTTCCACGAGCGATTCAGCGACCTCCACTTCGAGTGCATGGGTCAATGAGGACACATTACCGTCCTCGGCTGCCCGAATCACGGCCGCTGTGACTGCAGGGTCGGCATAACCCAAACCGACTGCGCCAAGTGCCATGCCGCAGTCGATATACTCGCGATCCTCTGTATCCCAAACACGACATCCGTTGGCGCGCACAAAATGGGTAGGTAGCCCCACATCGTGCGCGGCCCGACCAAAGAGCGCGTCAGGACGTTTGCTCCCAGTGGAACTGCCACCGGGAATCACATCCGTCGCCCGCGCTCGCCAGTCAGGCATCTGACAATGCTCCGTCAGTCTGTTCTTTGTCGGCCAGCGCCTTCTGCACTGCGAGGCGGCTTTCCCGTTCAATGGTGCGCAGCACTTCGATGCTGGCGGTGCGCAGCATCAGCAGTTCACGCGAATCCGGATTGGCCCTGAACACGACCGATCGCATGGCGCGCATGATGAGCTCTTCGTTGCGCGTCTTGAAGTACGCGATGGCTTCGAGCGCATTTCGCATATCGGCGAATGTCTGCTCCATCGCTTCCTTGGTGGGCGCTCCGGCCGCGTGACGCGGCGCCGGAATACGCTTGGTGGAATCACCGGCCAGCACATGCAATTCATACAGCGCCAAGAGGCAAGCCTGTGCCACGTTGAGCGAGAAATGCTCGGTCGTGGGAATCGTGCAGATGGCGTGTGATCGGTCGAGCGCCTCGTTGGGCAATCCATGATCTTCGCGGCCGAACATGATGGCAACGCGGCCAGACTGCGCGTGCTCCAGCAGATCGACAGCGGCCGATCGCGGTGTGTGTCTGGACCACCGCGCCGCCTGCCGACGACCGGAAAAGCCGACCACGTACACGCAGTCCGCCAGCGCCTCATCGATTGTGCCGAAGTGCCGGATACGCTCCACCAGATCGCGGGTGTCGTGCGCGATCTGTTCGATCCGATTGGGATCGTAGTGGCAGGGGCGAATGAGCCGGAGGTCATGCACGCCCATGTTTTTCATGGCGCGAACCACCGCGCCAATATTGATCGGATCCTGTGATTCGTAGAGGACCACCGTCACCGCGTCGAGAATCGATTCAGCCATGACTCAAGATAGCGGGTCCGGGTCTGGCAGGCGTACCAGAATACCGCGAGCGGGATCGTGCCGGTCACCGGCGAGATAGGAAAAGCCACCGCCGCCGCTCAGGATCAACTGTCCACGTCGCCGTTCGCGATCAGCTGGTCGTTCGTTGATGACGACGTCCAGATTCAGCGTGGGGCCCGGCGGTAGTGCCTGGCGCGGCCACGATAGCTGCATGTGCCAACCGGTGTCGGTACAGACGGCCCGCGCTTGGGGAACAGGGCCACCGGACACGAGCGAGGTCACGCGAACCTGTGCGTCCGCGGGGCTTGCGAGTGGCACGGCAAGAACCGCGCTCTGCCAGGTTTCGGCGCGGCCACGCGACGCCGGGGCACCGATGTAGCACTGCACACCGTCCGCATTGATGTCACTCCGCTCATTGTCGAGGGAGTTGTATGGCATCTGCAGCGGGTCCGTTCCATCGACGACAACCGGATGCCCGGTGAGTGCTTGAATGCGCAGTACAAGCTCGGCATCTGTACACACTGCTTCGATGATCGCAGTCGGTGCGTTATCCGATCCCCAGGTCTCTTCTGTCTGTCGATAGTGCGTAGCGCCCAATGTCCAGGTAAGCGCATTGGGGATCCGTTGGTCGATCGAGGAGCGCAGAGTATCGACCAGCGGGATCGGTACACTGATACGAGGCATCGAATCAGGCGCGTGCGGCTGCGCTGTGCGTACCGAGGCGTCTGACGTGAGCGATACGAGCCCCTCAAGATCGATGCTACTACGCGCACCACCGGCGGTCAGCGCGATGTGCCAACCATGTGGAGCGGGACCGTGCGATGCGATTGTACCATCCCGGATTGCGACCTCCGCAAACGTGATGTTTCCGGCCGCGTCACTGATGCCAGATGGCGAGAGCGTGATCCGTTCCGCCATCGGCGCATGATTGATATCTGCCGACCAGCTCCACACGCCGACTAGTCGCCCGGTGGTTGCCGAGCAATCAACGAAGAATCGTTCGGCCATGACATGTCCTGGCGCTCCTGGTGCGTCGGCCTTCCAAGGCGTCACTGGTGCTGTTGATGCATACCATGCACGCACAAGCCGCGCAGCACCCCCGCTATCCAGCTCGGCATGCTCCGAAGAAGCGTCGAATACTATGTGCGCACCGGGTTCGATTGCCTCGCATGCCATAACACTCTGCAGGAATTCGTAGCCATCTTCGAGTCCACCGGCACCTGTTCGCGTAGCAGGGAACCAAGTGTCGACAGACATGCGTGCATGCCGACCAAGAGGCAGCGTCAATGTCATCGGCAATTCGCCGCCCTTGGTATCGTCCGGGTTGTCCGACTTCCACTCGAGCACGTCTACCAGATATCCATCGCACACAACCAGCGTACGCGTGGCCGACACACCGGTAGCGATATGGGGAGCTGATTTGCGCACCCATCCGGCACCACCGCGATCCTCGTAGGCCAGCAGCACGGTAACACCGGGCAATTGCGACGCCCCATTTACCAATGGCGCATGATGTGCCAGCGTACTGCGATACCAGTGCAACGTACGCTCCACGTACGAGCCGGTACCCGGATCGTTCAGCCAGCGATCCTGATCGGTCTGCAGTGAAAGCGCCAATCGATCCGGATGGCCGTGACCGCCAGCCGACATGCCACCGTCGAGCGACGCATACACCCGGCCGCTCTCACGACGAATGGCCGCGACGCCTTGCGCGGGCTGTAACACACTGCCAGCGCTCCACACGGCAGCAGGCACCGGATCGGCATTGGCGCACAACAGCGCGCGCCACGAACACGATGCACGATTGAGCGCCATGGCCGGCTCATTTCGCTCAGCGTCCGCCGATGAACGGGCACGCGCATCACTCACGCGCGCGACGCTGCCATCGTAGAGACGAGTGAGCAATCCGGCCAATCGCCAGTCAGTGCGGTGCGCATATCCCAGCTCACACCACTCAGCGAATCGCCATTGTCTGGCCGATACCGCGTACTGCGAATCGCGACGACTCGGGAAAGTGTCATCCGGCAACAGCGCCGCGAATGGCGTGACGAATCCTTCGTGCCACCGCGCCTCAAGTTCCTGAGGCAGCGTGTCACCGCGCGCCTTCAGCAGTTGCACACCGTACCACAGCCCCCGGTGCGCGAACTGATGGTAATTCTCGCCCTCATACCAGGTGCCGTCGGGGAGAATTCCCTCGCGAAATAGCGACAGCAGTCCGGCTGGAGACGCGATGCGTGCCTTCACTTCGGCTGCATGACCGAGCAGCGTCCACGCGCTCAGGATGGCCACCTCGTTCCACACCTGCCGATTGGAACGTCCTTCCGGGTATGACGCGATACGCGCACTCGACGGTGTGAGCAGTTGCCGCCTCACCGCGTCGCCAACGGTTGTTGGCCCGGTAGACTCCAGCAGGTCCAGCGCGTGGCAAAGATTCAGCAGCCAGATCGATTCGAGATACGTACTGAAGAACAACCGCGATGGTCCGAGCACGTTGTCGCGATCAGGCCATGTGGCATAGCGACCCGCGTACTCACTCAGGATCTGCTCCGCGAGCACGCGAAGAGTCGAGTCTCCGCGTAACGCCGCGAGAGCGGCCGCGTGCACGGCGCGTTCGGCCATCCAGAGATGGCCATTCATCATCCACCAGTCGTCGTGCTCGGGGCCAGCAAACGTGCCATGGCCTACAGGACAGACGTGCGTATGCGGTGCCCACGGATCGAAGACGAGCAACCGTGCACACTGCGGGCACCGCCCTCCAATACGAGTGAGCTTCGCCTTTCGCGGAGGGATCGGAAGTGCGGTGCCGTTCTCCACGAACTGTCTGAGTGGCGCAAGTTCCGCAACCAATGCGTCGGCAAGCGCGCCCAACGATGTGCCAGGTAAAGTTGCCGAGCGGCGGGTCGCGATATCGACTGGTAGTAGACGCAATCTCATGGACGTCGACGTATCCACTGCGTGACCGTCGCCAGTTCTCCACGTAAATCCATGCGCACACCGTCAAGCGATCGCGCGATGCCCTGTACACCTCGCGCATGATAGAGCCACGCCGCCGGCTGCTCGGCTTGCAGAATTGAGTCGGCAAGTCCCCACGCCCGTTGCTGCGACACGCCATCCGTGATGCGCGCCTGACGAATCGCCGCCGTGAGTGGTACGGAATGGAATCCGGTGTAGTCCAATGCCCCGCCCCTCTGCCCATCGTCGAACATGGCCACAATGTGGCCCAACCCGATGTCACCCGGAATTCCGGTCAACACCATGTCGAACGTCTTGTCGGCGGCGCGTACGGTGGAGAGAAAGGTGGCCAACTCCATCACACGCAGCGACACATCCACGCCGATGGCGCGAAGATCGGCTTGCACGAGCTGCTCCACGGCCATGTCGCCGCTGCCTACCGTCAACAACGTGACAGCGAGCCGTTTCCCGTCCTTACTCCGCACTGTTCCCTGGCCGTTGCGTCGCCAACCCGCGTCATCCAGCAGCCGCTCAGCCGCATTGCGTCGCTCCGGCATGGTACCGATGCGCGCCTTCACCGAATCGGCATTCGGTGACACGGGTAGTCCTGGTGGAATGGCACTCAACGCAGGAGTGGCGTAGCCAGCAACCGCAGCCATCACGACCTGCTCACGATCAAGAGCAAGTGAAATCGCGCGGCGCACGCGGGCATCGTTGAATGGCGCACGTGTAGTATTGAACGCCAGCATGGTCGAGAACAGTGCTGGTGGTGTAAGCAAGCGTAGCGCAGAATCCCGCACGACGAGGTGCGCCATAGCGGGCGACACGCCGGCGATATCGAGTTCTCCACTCACCAATCCCGCAAACTTGGTGGAAGCCTCGTCGACGACCGTTATCACCAGTCCGGGCATGCTCGGCGGACCGCCCAGCGATACGGGGAACCGTGAATTGCGTTCAAAGCGCCACTGCCTGCCCGCAACACGCTGCGTGAACACAAAGGGACCATTGCCAACCGGTGCCGTGGCGAACGTGCTGCGCCGCCAGTTGCTGCGAGGCACCGAATCCAGCAAGTGCCTTGGTACGATAGGCAGCTCGGCGAGAATTGATGGAAGACGAGGCTGCGGCGCGTCAAAACGCACACGCACAACGTATGGTGCGGCGGCGTCGACACTCACGATGGATGCCACATCGCCACGACGCGGCGACCCCACCGTCGAATCTTTCACGGCATCGTACGTGAACCGCACGTCCTCAGCGGTTGTTGGCGCACCATCATGCCACTGCAACGTCGAGTCAAGCGCGAGCTCAAGCTGTGTGCGATCGGGAGACCACTGCCAGCTCCGCGCCAGATAAGGCAGCGGCTGCAACAGCGTATCCAGTTTGAGCAGCGTCACGAACAGGGCGTGGCGTTGCATCTGCCGCGATAGCGGATGAATGGTGACCAACGGATTGCCCGACTCCAGATCGGTCCCCGACGCCATTACGAGCAGGGAGTCCCGAGGCAGTTCAGTACCAGGGTGGTCTGCGGGCGGTTTTCCCTTGTCAGCGCAAGCGGACAACACGAACCAGACGCCCACGCACCAGAGGGACCGAAGGCAACTCACGCCGGCTTCCGCCCAGCAGATCGCCCGCCAGCGGGTTGACGCGGAACGCTCCGCGCGCATCATCCGCAGGTGCCCCATCTTTCCCGGCGTCTGCTCGACGCACTCGTGCTGCTCTGGCTCGTCACCACCCTCACCTTTGTGCTGGTTCATCTGGCGCCAGGGGATCCGGCGACGTTGCTCGTAGCGCCCACGGCGACCGCCGAGGAAGCCGCGCAGATGCGCCGCTCACTTGGCCTCGATGCGCCGTGGCCGGTGCAATATGCAGAATGGGTGGGGCGTGCGCTTACTGGTGATCTGGGCACTAGTCTCACGCGATCGCGTCCCGTACGCGACATCATCGGTGAGGCGTTGCCGATTTCGCTGTTTCTGGGCGGTACGTCCCTGCTGCTCAGCTTTTTCTTTGGTACGGCCATCGGATTGTGGCAGGCGCTGAGAGCCTCCCGCACCACCGACACGGTGCTCACGCTTGCAAGCGCCGTCATCTATGCCATGCCCAGCTTCTGGCTCGCGCTGGCCCTTGTGACCCTGTTCACAACCGGCGCGGTATGGTTCGACTTCCCTCTTTGGCTACGCCTTCCAGCGTTTGGCGTGCAAGCCCCTGCACTCGATCCGAGCACCGTGCACTGGATCGATCGTATGCGTCACGCGGTGTTGCCACTCGTAGTGTTGAGTGTGCCGGGTGCGGCGGGTGTGGTGCGATTTGCACGCCAAAGCGTTCGTGAAGCGGCACAGCAGCAGCACGTTGCATCCGCATATGCGCGTGGCCTGTCGACGTCGCGCGTTTCCGTGGGACACGTGCTGCGGAACGCACTCACACCGCTGGTGGTGCTGTTCGGTCTTACACTGCCAGGCGTAATTGCCGGTTCCGTATTCGTAGAACAGGTGTTTGCCTGGCCAGGACTTGGTCGTACGATGCTCGACGCGATTGCCGCGCGAGACTATCCGGTCGTGTTGGGGCTCACACTGGTGTACGCCACAGCGGTAATTCTCGCGAATCTGCTGGCCGATGTGCTGTTGTGGCGACTCGACCCGAGGCGTCGCACGTGAGTGGAGCACCAAACTCTGCGCGCTCAGTACGTCGCCGCATGCAGATCGCTGGGAGCGTACTGCTCGCGCTGGTCGTATGCGCCGTGCTGGTCCCGATTGTCGCGCCAAGCACTGCACCGGGCACCACACAGTCCATTGGTGACATTCTCTCCACCCGACTCACCCCTCCGCTTTCGCACGATCAGGCGGGGAGCTGGCACGCACTCGGCACCGACGCCTTTGGTCGTGACTTGATGGTCCGCTTGTGGGAAGGCGCACGCATTTCACTTGGTGTGGGAGTTGCTGGCAGTGTGTTGTCCGGCGCGCTCGGCATTCTGCTTGGTGCACTGGCCGGCTGGCGAGGCGGTTGGATGGATCGTGCTGTGACCGCACTCGGCGACACATTGCTTGCCGTACCACGCTTGGTACTGCTGCTGGTGATTGCTTCGCTGTGGGGGCCCGGCGTCGGTGTAGTGATCACCGTATTGGCGCTCACTGGCTGGATGGCTGTCATGCGGCTGGTGCGCGCCGATGTGCAGCAGGTTCGTGTGATGCCGTACGTAGAAGGCGCCGCGGCGCTTGGTGTGCCGTCACGTCGTGTGCTGTTCCGACATGTATTGCCCAACGCCGTGGGCAGCGCCGGCGTGGCCATCACGCTGGGCATCGGCAACGCGATGTTACTCGAAAGTGGCTTGTCTTTTCTTGGGCTTGGCGTTCAGCCGCCGGCTGCCAGTTGGGGCAACATGATTGCCGGCGGACGCGAGTGGCTGCTGGTGGCACCGTGGATTGCGCTCGCGCCCGGTCTGCTGCTCATCGTATCGGTGGTTGCCGCTACGATGTTGGGTGAGGCGTGGGCTGATCGGCGCGACGCACGCGCACGGTAAGTGTCGCGCGGGCAGACGCCTGCAGCGGAATGTGTCCCGTGCTGGTCCAGGTCTCGCCCGTCGCCGTTTCATCCAGTCGACACGGCGTGACCTGCCACGGGCCTGCATCGGGCATATGCCACGCGCCAAAGGCTTCACGATCGGTGAGATTCACCGCGCGCAGAATCACCGCCTCGGAATCGAACTGCGACACCGTGAACGCACTCTGCTCGAATGCCTCGCCGCTCAATTGCGGCCCGGACCACTGACACGACGGCTCTATTGTGTCATTGGTGAGATCGCGCCAACTCTCGCCAATCAACGGCAACAGCACGTCGTCGCTCGCATCGCGAATGCGGGCCCGCGTGTCATCGTTCATGGGACCGTGCCATAACATGCCCATATTGGCGCGAAACTCACCCTGACACTGTGCCTCGGGTGTGTGCTCAGGCCATCCAGCATGCCCTGGGCGCTCGGGTAGATCAGCCTTCGAGAGTTCTCCAATACTGCGCACCAGCGTCAGCGCCATGTGACCGTCTCCCACGTCGATTTCGGCCAATCCATCCGAAATCAGCGTAGCGCCGGCCAGCGGATTGGCACTGGTCGCCCAGCGATGCATGGGCATCCCCGCTGGCACTGCCTCCCGAGAATGCGTCGGCGCCTCCGGCCGCACTCGACGAACAGGGCCAAATGCCGCATCGGCCCACACCGCGCCGTCGGGAATGCCATTGCGCCACACCAGCTGCAGTCTTTGATCTCGCCGCGCCACGTGTCCCCGCACATTGCACAACAGCACTAGCGACTCGGCGCTGACCGACAAATCCGTGGTAACGCGAATGTCAGACCGTTTCCGCGTGGTCCACGTGACTCGCATCGTCGCCCGTAGTGGCCCGGCTGAAATCAGACGCACCTCCCTGCACCGCAGTGTCTCTGCACTGCCACGCAGCGAGGGTGTGTATGTGTCGCCAACGTCCTGTTGTGTTTCGAGTGACAGGACATCGGCAATCTCACGGTCATCGCAGCGCCACGAGACGCGCCATTCGCCATCCAGTCCACGATGCGCCGTGAGCTGCACCCGATCGTTTGCCGCAACGAAGGAATCGGGCGTGTGTGTTGTCGTGACCGTGCTCGCAGGCGCCGACACCGAATGCCCCAGCGACTGCGCCGTGTGCAGCGCGACTCCTGATGCGGGCACCGGAGGTATCCAGATCAGCGTATCCTGCACCAGGGCCAGATCATTGTCGGGATAGTGCTGCGGCGACTCACGGCGCACATAGCGCACGGTTCGGGAGAGCACCTGCGTCATCCAATGGCCGGTGTCGAGCTCCGGTGCGCTCGTGGCGGAGATCGGCAACGGTGGTGAGGCGCTCCCCGGACCAACCGGCGCATCCGCCAGGGTGTGCACCAGTCGAACACGAGCCAGTCCACCGCGCATACGTGGCGCCCGATTGCGAATCACAATACGACGCCAGTCAAAGTGCATGGAGCGTCGCGCCTCCACCGGATCATGTCCGACCACGAGTTGCAACGCGCGCTCGCGAAGCTCCTGCCCGATGGACGCGACATCGTCCTGCGCCGACTCCATCCGGCAAGCGACTTCGTCAATCGAGCATCCACACAGCGTGTCGTGAGGATGTGTGCCAAGCAGCGTCTCCCAGGCACGCTGCAGCAGCATTGGCAAATGCGCGGGCGTTAACTGCGCATCGCCGCCCTCTGCCATGCGTAGACTCTGGCGCCCGTACAGACGGACAAGCGCCATCCATGGTTCCACATCGCGGAGCAGCCCGCGCTCGAGACGCGCATTCCGTCGCTTCTGGTGCGCTCGGGTGCCCAACGTACCGGACAGCGTCCAGGTGTAACCGTACGAATCGCGGAGCTCTCCTTCCACGATCGGCAGTCCCGTCAGCGAGGCGTGTCGCAAGAAATCAACCGCCCACTGCGAAAGCGTTGACTGCTTGACGCGGACATTGTCGGTCGCTGCCGCAGCGGCCAACGCGGAAACTGCATCGGCAATATCCGGCTGCAACGCATGGTGATCCGCTCCATTGGGGAGCAGAACGACAGGAGTGCGCGCACGCTCAGCGTACAGGGCTCTGAGACGATGCCAGCGGCGCAAAGCGGTGTCGTAATCGGCCGGCAGCGCACTGCCATACTCGTAGCCGTCGGGCGGGAGATGCCAGATAGGAAGTTCTGAGCCATCCGGTGCCTGCCACCGCATACTGTCACCGTCAGGATGCGCGGTGCCGCCCAAGCCGCGCCACACTATCCCCGCGCCGAGCCCAAAGCCTGCCGCGATCATCGGCATGGCCGCGGGGTGCCCGAATGAGTCAGGACAGTACGCCACAGGCGGAGCTGAGGCACCAAGGCGCGCCAGTTCGCGGCGCCCGGCCTCGAGATTGCGCACGATGGCCTCGCCGCTGACGATGAGGTTGTCCGCCAGCACGAACCATGGACCGGCCTCGAGACTTCCGTCTGCCAGCGCGCTCACGACCCTGTTCCGCTGTTCCGGTCGCCACTCCAGGTAGTCACGAAGCACGATGGCTTGACCATCGAGCAGGAACGGCCGCCCCGCCCCTGTCAGCACCGCATCGACCAGCGCAATCAGGCGCAGGCGGAACCGGGCGGCCGTGTGATACCACTCACGGTCCCAGTGGGTATGCGACACCACATGAACCGTGCGCTCTGGCTGCGGCAAAATCGGGCTATCGGACGGAAGAGTCACGAGACAGAAACTCGCGTGCGGTTGACCGCAAGAGCAACCCCGTCGAGCTTTCTTCGATCCCCTGCGCGCTGATGCCGGAGCATATCCGAGGTCGCGCGCGGCCCGCATTCCCGTATCGCCCGAGTGCCACTTGGAATTCCTGTCTCAGCTGTTCGACAAGCTTCGCGATCTTCCCGCACTGGTGCAGTGGGCGGGATACGTTGGACTCACGGCGATCATTTTTGCCGAAACCGGGCTGCTGATCGGATTCTTTCTCCCCGGTGATTCGTTGCTTGTCACGGCGGGACTACTGGCTGCTGATCCCGCATTTGGCCTGAACGTCTGGATCCTTGGTGGTATTCTCACGGTTGCCGCCATCGTCGGCGACAGCGTGGGCTACAACGTGGGCAAAGCCACCGGCCCGCGCATCTTCACGCGCGAAGACTCGCTGTTCTTCCACAAGGACCATCTGCTCAAGGCGCACGCGTTTTACGAGAAGCACGGTGGCAAGACCATCATCATCGCGCGTTTCATGCCCATTGTGCGGACCTTTGCGCCCGTGGTCGCAGGTGTCGCGCGCATGGAGTACAAGGCCTTCCTGATGTACAACATCATTGGCGGTGTGCTCTGGATCTGGAGCATGCTCATGACGGGCTGGATTCTCGCGCGCACGGTGCCTGGTGTGGCCGAGCACGTGGAGAAGATCATTCTCGTTGTCATTTTCCTGTCCATCCTGCCCGGCATCATTGCCTGGCTGCGTGAGCGCAAGAACAAGTCGGCTTCCGCATAAGCGAAGCCCGAACGATCGCTGCAAACGTTTCATCACTGTTGTTGTCCTTCCTTCAACATCCCGGAGACTGACTGATGGCTCATACGTTGCCGCCACTCCCCTACGCCCCTGAAGCGCTCGAGCCGCATATCGACGCGCAGACCATGAACATCCATCATGGCAAGCATCATCAGGCGTACGTGACCAACCTCAACGCGGCGATCGAGAAGGCGCCGGAGCTGGCGTCGTGGTCACTCGATGACCTGTGCAGCCGCATCAACGAAGTGCCGGAAGCCGTGCGCACTGCCGTGCGCAACAACGGTGGCGGACACTGGAATCACTCGTTGTTCTGGCAGTTGATGGCGCCGAATGCCGGTGGCGAACCCACGGGCGCGCTGGCCGACGCGATCAACTCGGCGTTCGGTTCCTTTGCGACATTCAAGGAGCAGTTCCAGGCCGCCGGCATGGGCCGCTTTGGGTCGGGCTGGGCATGGCTGGTGTCGAACAATGGCGCGCTGTCCATTGTGAGCACGCCCAACCAGGACAACCCGCTCATGGAAGGCAAGCACGCCATCCTCGGCGTCGACGTGTGGGAGCACGCCTACTATCTCAACTATCAGAACCGCCGCGCAGACTATCTCGGCGCATTCTGGAACGTTGTGAACTGGGCCGAGGTCGCGAAGCGCTACCAGGGCTGAGTTCGATCGCAGCACAATACACAATACACAATACACAAAACCCGAACCCACACAGTCGTGAGTTCGGGTTTTGTATTTTCAGTCGGTCCTTGCGCAGTCCTTACAGCGACGCAGCGGCTGTTTCTTCCGTCTTGCGGCGCGAAGCCAACAGCAGCGTAATGGCGGTGTACGCCACAACGACCGCCACCAACCAACGCAGCGCGGTAAGCGGCAGCGACTTCACGATGTACGCGGCGATCAGCACTGCCGGAACGCCACCAATGATGTTGCCCACCACGGCGCGCGGATCGACCTTGCCGAGGCGAATGAATCGATCACTCGCAAACGGCATGAGAAACGCGCAGGAGCCCATCATGATCGGGAAGCCGGCAGCTGGATTCATGCCGAGCATGCTGACCAGCAGGAGGCACGGACCGTAGAGACCGATGCCGATGGTCATGAGCACACCGAGTACGAAGTTGCCGAAGAGCGCGATACCCAGCTTCACACCCGTGACGCCAATCGCCTCACCACCACCCGGCAGGGCGCCCGCCGCCTGCGCCACCGTCAACAGCGCCGCCGCACCAAGGCACAGACCCATGCCGAGCTGGATGTAGCGTGTGGGCCAGTTGGACACGAGACCGGCGCCAACCCATGAACCAACAACGGCGGCGATGATCATGCCGATCAGCGTCACAGCGTCGACTTCCACCACCTGGGTGTAGATGAACGCCTGCGCGAGTGTTGCGAAGGTGTGCCCTGCATTCAGCGTACCGGGAATCAGCGCGTCTTTCACCCACTTCGTCGCACGATAGATCGTGGTCGTTGTAGCAAACGACCCAATACCCAACGTGTCGAAGAAGTCCGTTACGACGCCGATGAGAATGAACCCGGGCGTTGGTTTGATCGAGCCAAGCTTGGGCAGACCTCGCACGAGCGAGATCAGGTGGTACACAGCCACGATGCCGAGGCCGATGAGGAGCAGAAGCTTGGCGTCGAAGGGCATTGCGTGCGCGGGGTGGGAGGAGGACACAGGCGGGCGGTCCGGATGGGTCCGGCACCGTGGTGTTACAACCTATCCTGCGATCATGAAAAACGCCCGGTATCCGAGCTGGGATACCGGGCGTTTCGTGATTGGGCGGCCCCGAGGGGCCGACTGTCAGGCCAGAGCCTGCGGCAGGATGGACAGCGCAGCCGTGATGGCGAAGGCTACAATGGCCGCCACATAGCCCGTGCTGCGTTCCACTCGGGCAATGACCGAGATGCCAACTGCACAGATCACGAACTGCCAGATGTTGAACAGATCGAGCTGCGCGACCAGGCCCAGAATCACCGGCGATGTCGTGGTCGCATCCATGAATCGCGCCGGTCCGATGGACGCATCAAAGATGGACTTCACATTGCTGGTATCCGTGATGGCACCCTGAATGGCCATCGCAAGGAAACTCAGCACACGCGGCACAGTACTGAGCGTCGCAACGAGCGCCGCCTGACCGAACTGCATGGGTGCACTGAGGAACTTGCCGGCGAGAAACAACACGAGACCAAAGAGCACAGCCGTAAACGGCACATACAGAGCCGTAAAGCCGAGGAAGCCATACGACGCGAAGTTGCGCGCCGTCGCCATGGCCTCTGGCGGCGGAGCCTTACCCTTGGCAGCAGCCTGCTGCATGGACAGATCGAAGTTGGCGTCGATGTAGGGCTGCATCAGTCCCTTGGTCGCCAGCAACAAGGCCACCAGGATGATCGTGAGCACGAGGATGTACTTCCCAATGCCGTTGCTGCGTGCGCGATCAAAAACCGCTGCCGGAGCCCAAAGCACTTCGAGGATGTCCTCGAACACTCCGCTCTTCTTCGTACTCGCCGTGGTCACTTCACTCATCGTGCGGCTTCTCCTTCGAGGTAGGTGTATCCCTCCAGTCCTGCCACGTAGTCGGCGATGAATGCATTTGCCTCGTCCCGTGCCAGGCCTGTTGCCTGGTTCACCTTACGGCGGAACGTGGCCAGAAGTTGCGAAGCGCCGAACTGCACGTAGTTGAGAACTTCGGTCACTGTATCCCCTTCCACAAGATCCGTGATCTCGTACGCCCCCTGCTCGTTAATTCGCACATGTACGGCATTTGTATCGCCGAACAAATTGTGCAAATCGCCGAGGATTTCCTGATACGCGCCCGTCAGGAAAATGCCGAGTATGTAGTCGTCGCCATCGCGGAACTCATGGAGTTCGAGCGACGGACGGCCGGCTTTCCCGCCCACGAAACGATCGATCTTTCCGTCCGAATCGCAGGTCACATCCTGCAGGGTGCCACGACGCGCCGGCTCCTCAAGCAACCGGTGAATGGGCATGATCGGGAACAGCTGATCGATGGCCCAGCTGTCAGGCAAGGACTGAAACAGCGAGAAATTGCAGAAGTACCGATCGACCAGCGCCGACTCGAGCTCGGGCAGGATATCGCCATACGTCGAAGCATCCGCCTTGGCGATGCGATAGATGGCGTTCATTGACGCCAACCACAGCACCTCGGCCTTCGCCAACCCGCGCAGATTGAGCACGCCAGAGTTGAAGTACTGACGCGCACGATCCTTATCGAACGACGCATCGTGGAAGACTTCGAGCACCTTACGCGGACGTGCCCCACGCTCGGTCAGCGTGCGCCAATCTTCGTACATCTCGTGCAACAACGAATGATCATCGTCGTCGAGTTCAGGAACCGGCTGGGCCGCCTGTGACTCCACATCGATGACCTTGAGCAGCAGCAGTGCATGGTGCGCTGTCAGCGCACGACCCGATTCGCTGATGATGTGTGGCATCGTCAACTCGGCTTCACGGCACGCCTCGGCGATCGTGTAGATCACGTCATTGGCGTACTCCTGCAGCGTGTAATTCACGCTGGCATTGTTGGTGGAGTTGGTGCCGTCGTAGTCGATGCCAAGACCACCGCCCACATCCACGTGGGTGATGTCCACACCAAGCGCGCGCAGTTCCAGATAGAAGCGCGCCACTTCCTGCAGTCCCGACTTGATGAATCGGATGTCGGTGATCTGACTGCCGAGATGGAAGTGAATGAGCTTAAGGATGTCGAGACGCCCTGCGCTCTGCAGCTTGTCGATCAACTTGATGAGCTCCGCCGAGCTGAGACCGAACTTGCTCTTCTCACCACCGCTCTGCGCCCAGCGGCCCGCTCCTTCACTGGCCAGCTTGATGCGCACGCCGCAGGTGGGCGTGATGCCAAGTTCGTCGGCAACTTCGATCAGCACATCGAGTTCGCTCACCTGCTCGAGCACGATGAACACCTTGTGTCCAAGTTTCTGGCCCATGAGCGCCAGACGCATGAACTCATGGTCCTTGTAGCCGTTGCACACGATGAGATGCTCGGTGGACTCGGACAAACCAAGCACCGCCTGCAGTTCCGGCTTGGAGCCGCACTCGAGACCAACACCATGCGTCTTGCCGAAGCGCACGATCTCTTCGACCACATGACGTTGCTGATTGACCTTGATCGGATACACGGTGGTGTAGTCGCCCGTGTACTCGAACTCCTTCATCGCACTGTCAAAACGTTCACTCAACGTCTCGATGCGTGAACGCAGGATGTCCGAGAAGCGCAGGAGCACAGGCAGTTGCACGCCCTGTCCTTCCAGGTCCGACGCCAGATCCCGCAGATCGAGTGTGAGATGCGGACGCTGTGGATCCGGGCGCACCACGACGTGTCCACGGTCGTTGATGTCGAAATAGCCGGCGCCCCAGCCCTCCACATTGTAGAGGGCGCGCGCGGATTCGAGGGACCACGGCTCAGCGGGAGCCGGCTCGGCGATGGGCTGGATGCGAGTTGCCATAGGGGAGCAAAACTAGACGGTTCGCGCCTGCGGAGGGAGCCGCCGGCGCGAACCGTCAGAATTGTGACAGGGTGAACGGGTCTGAACGGCGATCAGTTGTCGCCGTCGAGCAACCCGCCAAGTCCACCGAGTACCGAGCCTTCGCCCCGCCGCTTGCCTCCAACACTGGGAGCGGCGGCGATGATTCGGTCGGCAAGTCTGGAGAACGGCAGGGTTTGGAGAATGACGCGGCCAGGACCGGTCATCTGTACGAAAAACAATCCTTCGCCACCGAACAAAGCCGTTTTGATTCCCGGCACGCGCTGGATGTCATAGTCCACCGACGGCTGGAAGGCCACCAGACAGCCCGTGTCCACCCGGAGCTTTTCACCTGGCGCCAGATCGATGGCGTGCAGCGTGCCGGAAGCGTGCAGGAACGCCAGACCGTCGCCCTGCAGTTTCTGCAGGATGAAGCCTTCACCACCGAAGAATCCGGCACCAATACGGCGCGTGAACGCCACCGAGATATCGATACCGCGCGCAGCGGCCAGGAAGCTGTCCTTCTGCGCCATCACGGTGCCGCCCCAATCCCGGAGATTGAGCGGCGCGATCTTGCCCGGATACGGCGCGCCAAACGCCACATCGGCGCGGCGCGTGCCTTCGTTGCCAAACAGTGTCACGAAAAACGAATCGCCAGCCAGCACACGCTTGCCGGCACCGACGAGCTTGTCGAACAGCCCGCCGGCCCGTGCATTGGGATCGAGTGTGGTGGCCATCGTGATCCCCTCGCGCATGAACATCATCGCGCCGGCCTCGGCGAATACCGCTTCGCCGGGGTCGAGGGTCACAATCACCGCCTGCAGGTCATCACCGATGATCTGATAGTCGATCTCGTCCGCTGCCATCAATTGTTCCCCTGTGGAGTGGTCGCTGATTTCACTTGATCGCGGCCCTTCTCGAGGAAGGGGATACCGCGCACCATCCATGACGGTGCTTCGGCCCCCTGAAGTTTCACGGCGAAGAACTCCTGCATCTTCTGGTCGATGTCCTTCTGGTTGGCACGCTTGGTCGGATTGTGCTCGTCGCCGTTGTACACGACCATATACGCTTCCTTCTGGAGACGACGCATCGCGACATAGAACTCGATGCCCTGATACCAGGGTACGGCGCCGTCGTTGTCGTTCGCCATGAACAGCACCGGCGTGGTGACACGATCGAGGCGGAACAGCGGCGAGTTCTCGATGAAGCGCTCTGGGTACTGCCAGAGCGAGCCACCGATGCGGCTCTGCGTGTGCTCGTACTGGAAGGCACGCGCCAGACCAGACGCCCAGCGAATGCCACCGTAGGCGCTGGTCATGTTCACGACCGTGGCGTTGGGCACGGCCGCCGCAAACATGTTGGTCACCGTGATCAGGTAGTTGGTCTGATAACCGCCCCACGACTGACCGGTGATGCCGACACGCTTGGAGTCGACAAAGCCCTTCTGAATGAGCGACTGCACACCCGGGATGATGGACTTGGCCGCACTCGGTCCCGGCTGTCCGTCGGTGTACACGATGTCGGGCATGAACACGAGGTAGCCCAACGAGTTGTAGACCAGCGGATTGATCGTGTTGCGACCGCTCGGCGCCTGATAGCCGTGCAGACCGTCAGTGAGCTTCTCATAGTAGTACACGATCATCGGATACTTCTGCGACGGATCGAATCCTTCCGGCTTGTACAGCATGCCACGCAGCGGGATGCCATCGCCGTTGTACCACGACACCAACTCCACCGTACCACGCGGATACTGACTGTCCTGCGGATTGGCGTTGGAGATCTTGCTGGTCGACGCGATCGACGTGCCCGTCCACAGGTCCGGGAACTCACGATAGGTGCTCTGCGTGAGCATGTACTGCTCGGCATCACGCGCCTTCTGCAGACCGCCAAAATTGCGATCGGCCATCATGATCTTTTCGGCAGCCGCATCGACGCCGAGCTTGTCGCGCCAGAAGCCGCTGGCCTTGGTCAGCGTATCGACCGCGCGCAGCAACACGGGCTTCGCCGGATCGATGAACGGCTCATCGCGCTCGAGATCAACAACGCGGAACGTAAGACCATCGCGGCGGCCCTGCCCTTCGGTCACGTTGCGCGCAGCCGCAACACCACTCGGATCAACTTCCCAAATATCGAAGCGATCGTAGATGAGCACGCGCTTGTCGCCAGCAGTCCAGCCAGCGATGCCGTACGGCGGCGGCACATCAGGCGAGTCGAACTCCTCGTTCAGAAACTTCACCGGCAACTTGTCGGTGAGCACCGTCTTCTTGCCGGTGGCGGTGGAGTAGGACACCCACTGACCACTCTCGAACCAGATCGCGTAGTTGGCGCCCGGCGACAGCGTCGGATTACCATCGAGGCCCTTGGCCACGAGCGTGCGCGCGCCAGTGATCGGATCGATCAAGTACGCGTCGGTCAGCCCTTCGCCCCAGAACTGCGGAATGGCGTACTCCAAGCTGTTGAGGCCGAGCACACGCTTGCCGTCGTTGCTGATGATGGCGCGCAGCGAGTCATTGGCGAGACGCGTCCAGCTGCCACGCGCGAGCGTATAGAGCGCGGTGTACGTGCGATTGCGGTCACGATTGGCTGACAGCTTCTGCGCCGGCTGCGTCTGCGCATCCTTCCAGTGCCACAGATCGTACACGGCCTTGTCGACCAACGAGTCCGCCGGAATCGAATCCATTGGCACGTTACCGAACGAGAAAATCACGCCGCTACCATCACGCGTGAAACCAACCTGTCCGCGCTCGGCGACAATCAGACCGGCCGGTGCTTCGGTTGCGGCCACCAGCTTGCGTGCAGCAATGGTGGTCTTCCCCTTGGCCGGCACCAGCGATGCGTGGTACACAGCAAAGCGCGGACGCGCCGTGCTGTCGTTCACATCGGACACGAACGCAACCTGACTACCGGCCCGATCGAAGTTGAAGCCGCGATACGTGGCCTGGCCCGTGATAAGCGGCGTCACTGTGCCCGTGGCAAGTGCGCGCACGAACGCGCCGTTGTTGGCGCCATCACGCGTGGTAACCGTGTAACCCAACCACTTCTCGTTTTCGTCAAATGCGAAGTTCGTTACGCCTTCGATGCGGGTTTCGGTACCGGCGACGAGATCACGCAGCACCAGCGTCGTGCCATACTCACGACGTGGGCCTGCGGCGGGGCCAGCAGCAGGTGCTGCTCCAGGAGCACCACCCGCTGCACCAGCCGGGCGCGCCGTCGTGTCTTCAACGAGAAAAGCGAGATACTTTCCGCCGTTCCGCGCCAGACGGTACGAACGCACGGCACTCACACGAGTCACCGCACCATCTGCCACATTCAGAATGCCCATGGCATTCCGCGGTGGCGTGGCACCGCTGCGGCCGCGCGCACGCTCGACTTCAGCGCGCGACGGATAAATCGTGAACACCACAAACCGTGAGTCCGCACTGAACTGCGCGGGCTGTGCACTGAACTGCGCCGCGCTGTCCGCAGACGCCTGCAACTGCGGGCGTCCGGTGAAGCCTCGCGGCGCCTTGTGTTCGGAGCTGCCCGATGTCGAACGCACGATCAGTTCGCCCTCACCAACAACCGGGCTCACTGTATATGCGGCCCACTTGCCGTCATTCGACAACGACGAGCCGTTGATCGTACGCCACTGGTCGTACACGTCCTGCGTGATGGCCTTCTTGCCACTCGGCAGTGCCGGCGGTGTCCACCGCGACACATTTGTGAATGGATTGACAGGCTTGGCTTCCTGTGCAGTCAGCGGCGTGACAACACTCGGAAGACCGGCGACAACTGCAGCCAGCAGATATCGCGTGTGGGGAGCGGCGGGCGATCGCATCGGCGGAGATGTGCGAGGCGTGGAGATGGACTGGTCGCAGGAGGGGTGCGGCCCCAACTTGGGATTGGGTGTGACCACAACGAAGGTTAACGGCGCAGCTCAGGCTGCGTGAGGACTTGGATGAGACGGCTCCTTGGGTATTTCGCGCGCGGATTGGTGCTGCTGGCGCCACTGGCAGTCACCGTCTGGGTGTGCTGGCTGGTCTTCAAGAACGTGGACGGCTGGCTGGGGCTCCCCATTCCTGGGGCAGGATTTGTCGCGACCATCGTCCTGATCACGCTATTCGGGTTCCTGGGCTCCAATCTCCTTACGCGGTCCGCGGTCGGCCTACTCGAAGCCGTGATGAACCGGCTGCCATTCGTGCGTCTGCTCTATGGATCGACCAAGGACCTGCTCAATGCCTTCGTAGGTGAAAAGCGGCGCTTCGACAAACCAGTCATCGTGTCCATCACCCCCGATGGCTCGGTCCAGCTCATGGGCTTCCTGACTCAGGAATCGCTGGACCATCTCGGACTTGGGGGACAAGTCGCGGTCTACTGCCCGCACTCCTACAATTTCTCGGGACAGTTGTACGTGGTGCCTGCCTCCCACGTTCGCCCGATCGATGTGGCCAGTGCCGACGCCATGGCATTCGTGGTCTCCGGCGGCGTGTCGGGATTGGTGCCAACCGCACAGTCCACCGGCGAATACGCGTCCATTGGCCGTCCCACCCTTCCCCACTGAGACGGGATCCTGATCATGCGGTTGCTCACCAAGTCGGCTTCACCGCGCGCGGCGCTATTGGGCAGTCTGCTCGCCCTGTCGACGGTTGCTGTTGCTCCGACGGCCAACGCGCAGAGCGCGACGCCGCCGCGTCCCGCGCCGCGCCGTCTGCTGGTTCCCGACGCGGTGTTCGATGGTGTGAACGATCAGTTGCACCGTGGATGGGCGGTGCTCGTGCGCGGTGATCGCATCGAGGCTGCGGGGCCACTCAGTTCATTGCCGAGTGGCAATGACATCGAGCGCATCACTCTGCCAGGCACGACGCTATTGCCGGGGCTCAGCGATCTGCACAGTCATGTGCTGCTGCATCCGTACGACGAAACACCGTGGAATGATCAGGTGCTGCGCGAGTCACTGGCGCTGCGCACTGCACGCGCGGTGAATCACCTCAAGGCCACGCTCGATGCTGGATTCACCGTGCTGCGTGATCTCGGCACCGAAGGCGCCGACTACGCCGACGTGGGACTCAAGCAAGCGGTCGATCAGGGCATCATTCCCGGACCGCGTCTGTTCGTGACGACCAAGGCGCTCGTCGCCACTGGCTCATACGGTCCCAAGGGATTTGGCGCGGAAATCGGCGTGCCCCAGGGGGCAGAAGAAGCCGATGGAGTGGAAGGCGTAACGCGCGTGGTGCGCGATCAGATCGGACACGGCGCCGACTGGATCAAGATCTACGCGGACTATCGCTGGGGCCCACGCGGTGAAGCACGTCCCACCTTCACCACGGACGAGTGGAAGGCGATTGTGCAGACCGCGTCATCGAGCGGCCGTCCGGTGGTTGCTCACGCGAGTACGGCCGAAGGCATGCAGCGCGCCATTCTCGCGGGAGTGGAAACCATCGAACATGGTGATGGCGCGACTCCCGAAGTGTTTGCGCTCATGAAGCAGCGCGGCGTGGCCTTCTGCCCTACACTGAGCGCCACCGAAAGCACGTCACGCTATCGTGGCTGGAAGAAAGGTATCGACCCCGATCCCGCTGCCGTCACCAACAAGAAGGCCATGTTTCGCGCCGCGCTCGCCTCTGGCGTGACCCTGTGCAATGGCTCCGACGTGGGCGTGTTCAGTCACGGAACCAATGCATTGGAGCTTGAGCTCATGGTCGAGTACGGCATGACGGCCACCGCTGCCCTCAAGGCCGCCACCAGCGTCAATGCGCGTCTCATGCACGCCGAACAGGATTTTGGCCGTGTGGCACCGGGATTGCTGGCCGATCTGGTAGCCGTTCAGGGTGACCCGACGCAAAACATTGGCGCCCTCCGCGCCGTACGCTTCGTCATGAAAGGCGGACAGGTCGTTCGTCGCTAATCGAAGCAACTGGAAAATTCCGGAGGACTTCATGCCCCGTTGGGCGCGTTGGATCGGCTACGTGGTCGGCACCGTTGTGCTGCTCGTAGCCGCTGGAGCGGGATACGTGTATGCGGCCAGCAATGCCAAGGCCGAGAAGCAATACGACGTTGCGGCAAGGCCAATCGCGGTGGTATCCGATTCGGCAACGATTGCGCGTGGCAAGCACTTCGCAACCGCCATCACCAAGTGCGTCGACTGTCATAGCGACGACCTGGGTGGAAAGATCATGATCGACGACCCGGCGCTAGGTTTGGCGATCGCCCCAAATATCACCATGGGTGGCCGAATCGCCGCTTACAGCGATGCGGAAATTGCCCGAGTTATTCGCCACGGTGTGAAGCGCGATGGACGCAGTGCCATCATCATGCCGAGCGAAGACTATCAGTTTGTTTCCGATGAGGATGTCGGTGCAATCATCGCCTATCTGCGCAGCGCGCCACCGGTGACGCGTGAGTTGGGCAACACCATGCTGCGCCCCGTCGGGCGGACGCTGGTGGTCACCAACATGCTTCCGCTGTATGCGGCGGAAAAAGCCAATCACTCGTATGTTCCGCCGACACGCGTGGTACCCGATACATCGGTCGCGTACGGTGAGTATCTGTCAAATGCCGGCGGTTGCACGGGATGCCATGGTCCCGGCCTGAGCGGTGGTCCGATTCCCGGCATGCCACCCGACTCGCCGCCGGCTGCGAACATCACGCCCACGGGACTCGGCAAGTACAGCGACGCGGAAATCGAAACGATGCTGCGTCAGGGTACGCGCCCCGATGGTTCGAAGGTCAAGGACATCATGCCGTGGCGATACACAGCACTCATGACCGACCTCGAAATGCGCGCCACGCTCAAGTATCTCCGTCAGGTCGCTCCACGCGAGTTTGGACTGCGCTGATACCAAAGGCGAATGAATTGCAAACGAAAAGGGGTGCCCGATCAGGGCACCCCTTCTTGTTTACCACAAGCTCAAACCAGAGAACGCTTACTTGTCGAGCGGCGACTTGAAGAATGCGGCGTCAGGAACACCAAACGTGACCATCTGGATGGTGATCACGACATCGCCCTGCGGCATTACCTGCACGACCTTGGTCGGCACTTTCTTGCCTTCGAATTCCTTGTAGTCGCGATAGATCACGCGCTGTTCACCGGCCGCCGTCTTTGATATGGTGCCGAGCCGAAGTCCGGTATTGACGTCAAAATACTCGACCGATTCAGTACCACCCTTGGTGGTAACGGAAACCTTGTAGGCATCGATGCCATCGTACTGTTCCTTGGCGTCCACCGAAGACTTGGCATAGCGCGCAGGATCGAGGAAAGCCGCACCATCGGTAGCCGAGGTTTCCTGCAATCGCTTCTCTTCCTCGGCGGGCATGCGCTGCAGGCCCTGACCCTGATCGGCCCATCCCTTTTCACCATCGAATCCCTGGTCGAGCTTCACAACTCCCAGATCGATGATCATACGCAGCTTGTTGGGCAGCGCAGAATGCCTCTCATAAAAACCTGACAGACCGGCGAAGGTGATATCGGTCGTTCCCTTCTCGGTACGACCCGCCACCTTGGTCCACGCCTCACGACCACCCACGGCCGTGGCGTACTTGTCATACACTTCCTTGACCGACGGCAACTGCGCTTCGGCGCGCGCCATCGGCGCCAGGAAGGCAGCAGCAAGCAGCGCGGTGCGCAGCGACGGCACCTTGAGGAACGTCATGCAAACTCCAGGTAAGGGATGCTGTTCTTTACGACACGGCGTTGAGCCGAGTTTCCTCTACAAACATCACGCGGGTACGACGGTACCGAATGGTGCGTCTTCACCAGCCCGAAGCGCTTCGATGCGCTCTTCGGTGAAAGCCACCAGTTCGGCCATCGTATCCGCATCGAATACGAGCTTGGCGCCTGCCGCCGCATACAACTCCGGGAGCGTACGCGTGCCACCCAAAGCAAGGAATCGCTTGTAAGCCGCTACGGCACTGCCCGCATCCTGTACCGCATTGCGGAACACCTGAAGCGCGCCCAACTGCGCGAGACCGTACTCGATGTAGTAGAACGGCAACTCGAAGATGTGCAGCTGACGATACCAACGCGACACACGTTCGCGCTCGAGTCCGGTCCAATCCACACCGGATTCAAACTCGTTACGCAGCGACAACCACTTCGCATCACGCGCATCACGATCGGCGCCAGCCGGATCGGTATAGATCCATGCCTGGAACGCATCTACACTGGCGATGTGCACGAGTGCCCCCAGCACATCCTCGAGATGCTCAAGCCACGCGACGCGGGCGTCTTCCGGCGTGTAGTACCCCTCGGGCTGCACGAGATACGGCATGGCCAGCAGTTCCATGCTCATGCTCGCCAACTCGGCCGCTTCATGTCCCGTACGCCGCTGCCAGGTGTATGGCAGACCGTGCGTGGCAAAGTCATGGAAGCAGTGCCCGGCTTCGTGCACCAGCGTGTTCACATCGTCAGGCACGCCAACGGCATTCATGAAGATGAAGGGTCGTCCGCGGAACGAGAGATCCGTGCAGTAACCACCAGGTGCCTTGCCCGGACGGCTTTCGAGATCGAGCAGCTTCTCCTCAGCCATGAGCGAGAACTGCGCACCCAGATCGCGGTCGACTCGCGAGAAAATGGAACGGGCACGACCCACAAACGTGTCGATATCGGCGAATGGACGCAGCGGCGTGGCCGCATCGAGATCGACACCAACATCCCAGGGGCGCAGCACATCGACACCCAGCTTCTGGCGACGGTGCTCCATGAGACGCGCCACCGCCGGCGTGACCGTGCGCTTGACCGCGTCATGAAAGCGCGCCGTATCGGCTGGTGTGTAGTCGAAACGATGCTTGGCGGTAAAACAGTATTGCTGGAAGTCTGCAAATCCCGCTTCGCTCGACACTGTTGTACGCAATTCGTACATGCGGTCGAACAAGTCGGCGAGATCGTTACGCTGATCGAGATATGCCTTGGCCCCAACGCGGAATGCGCGTTCACGCGTGGCGCGATCACGATCCTTGAGATACGGCTGCAGCTGCGGAATGGTCTTGGCCTCCCCATCCCACTCGACGCTCATGCCGCCCGTGATCTTCTGATAGCCGGCCGACAGCTCTTCGATTTGCGAAAAGCGCGCCACGTTGGCTTCGCGGAAGATTTCGATATCCGTGCGGAAACGACGCAGCGTGGTTTCGAGATCGTCACGCGTCCATCCGATGTCGAGCAATCGTCGCGCCAACCGCACCTGCTGCTCCTCGAGTCGCGGAAAAATTTCCATCGAGAATCGCAGATACGCCTGCTCCGCCGCCTCGTCCGCCGTGTTGCCCGTGTAAGCAATCATGGCCAACGTGCCGGCTTCACTCACCAGCGTGTCCAAACGCGACCAGGTAGCCAGCCATGGCTCGATGGTCGCGTTCGACCCATCAAGTGGCACGGCAGCCAACTGATCGTAGTACGGCACCACGTCATCCCACGCGGCGTCGCGAAATGCCTCGGGGGAGGCCGGGAGCTCGATCATCGGAAGAAAGGAGGGTTCGTTCATGCCACAAGCGTCGTCAAACGCGTCGCCTGCGCGTCATTTCACTGGGATCAACCGTCATTCGCCATACGGGATCCAGATGTTTTTCACCTGCACGGCCCGACGCAGGAACTCGCGTCCCTCGCCAACCCGCGGATCCAGCCACTCACGGCCGACCCATTCCGTCCAGGTCCGCTTGAGATTGGCCGCTGACGCCCTTTCCATCTGCGTGGCGCCGGCGTGACTGCCGAAGTACCAGAGCGCATCCACATCGTCGTGATCCGCCAGTGTCCGGGCGAGTGCATCACGCGGACCCGTTACCAGATTCACGACACCTGCCGGCACATCGCTCGTTTCGAGCACGCTGTAGAAGTCCGTTGCCGCAAGCGGGAAACGCTCGGACGGCACCGCCACCACGCGATTGCCCGTTGCCATCAACGGCGCAATGAGCGACACCAGGCCAAGCAACGGATAGGGATCGGGGCATACCGCTCCAACCACCCCGATCGGTTCATGCATCGCCAGCGCCACACCGCGCAGTGGCACATCGTGCACGGCACCGTCGTGCTTGTCGGCCCAGGCAGCATACGTGAAGAGTCGCGAAATAGCCGCTTCGACTTCAGCATAGCCAGCGGACTCGTTATCGCCGGTCATGGAGACAATGCGACGCGCGAACTCCGTCGCACGCGCCGAAAGATTCTCGGCGATGTAATACAGAATCTGCGCCCGCTGATGTCCGCTGAGCTTCGCCCAACCACCAGCGCCATGCGCGGCTTCAACGGCGTTGCGCACGTCCTTGCGATTGCCATCGCCAACCTCACCAACAGCGCTGCCACTCAGCGAACGCACCACACGGCTGTATCCTGAATCGGGGCGTGCCTGCTTGCCACCAATGAACAGCTTCGGCGTGCGGTCGATGCCGGGCAAGCCATCCGAATTGCTGTCGACATCTTCTGCGTCATCGCTCGGCGCAACATTGTCGGCAATGACGGGAAGCGGCGCGGCGTCATGTACCCGCGTGGGCTTGAGATACTCCCACATACCTTCACGGCCACCTTCGCGTCCAAAACCCGACTCGCGATAGCCACCGAAGCCCGCCGATGCATCAAACAGGTTCGTGCTGTTCACCCACACCACACCGCTCTTGAGCTTCGGCGCAATGTCGAGGGCGAGATTGATATTCTCGCTCCACACACTCGCCGCGAGTCCGAAGGGTGTGTTGTTGGCCAACGCCACCGCTTCTTCCGGCGTGCGGAAGGTGAGCGTCACCAGCACGGGGCCGAAGATTTCGACCTGGGCGATCGTGGCTGATGGCGTGACGTCCGTAAACAACGTGGGCGGATGAAACGAACCTGCGTTGCCCGCGAGTGATTCGGCCCATGATGGCTGCCAGCATGTGGCGCCTTCGTCGATGCCCTGCTGACAGAGCGCACGAATGCGATCGAGCTGTACCGGCGCCACGATGGCGCCCATGTCGACACCCTTGTCGAGTGGCGACCCAACACGCAATCGCTCCATACGCTCGCGCAGCTTGCTAAGCAGACGATCAGCCACGCCTTCCTGCACGAGGAGGCGTGAACCAGCGCAACACACTTGCCCCTGATTGAACCAGATCGCGTCAACGACACCTTCAACCACGCTGTCGAGATCCGCGTCCTCGAACACGAGGAATGGGCTCTTGCCGCCGAGCTCGAGCGACAAACCCTTGCCGCTGCCGGCAGTGGCCACACGAATGGCGCGACCGACTTCGGTGCTGCCTGTGAAAGCAATCTTGTCGACGTCCTGATGATCGACGATGGCCGCACCCGTGGCGCCGTCACCGGTCACCAGATTGAACACACCAGCGGGCAGACCAATGTCCTGACACAGCTCGGCAAAACGAATGGCGGTGAGCGGCGTAAACTCCGCCGGCTTGAGCACCACCGTGTTTCCTGCGGCGAGCGCCGGCGCCACCTTCCACGCCAGCATGAGCAACGGGAAGTTCCACGGAATCACCTGCCCAACGACACCATAGGCGTGGTAGCCGCCGAACTCAGTGCCGAGTAGCTGCGCCCAGCCGGCGTGATGATAGAAGTGCCGAGCAACGAGTGGCACATCGATATCACGCGTTTCGCGAATGGGCTTGCCGTTGTCCATGGACTCGAGCACCGCGAAATGTCGCGCGTGCTTCTGAATGCCGCGGGCCAACGCATACAGCCAACGCGCCCGTGCGTGATCATCGAGTGCCTGCCACGCCGGCAACGCCGCGCGTGCCGCAGCAACAGCCGCATCCACATCACTCGATGTGCCCTGCGCCACCTGCGCGAGTTCCGCGCCACTCGACGGATCATGCACGGCGAACGTGCTGCCGCCCTTCACCCACTGCCCGTTGATGAAGTGCCCGAACGTGCCACCATGCTGCGCAATCCAGGCGCGAACGGGGGCATCACCTTCCGGTGCAGGTCCATAGCTCATGCTATCGAACAATTCGCGGACCGACCCTCCGGTCGGCTTCGACGTGGTCGCCATGTGTTCCTCAGACCATCGGTTGGCGATAGGCCGCGGCATAGCGACCCGTCACGAAATGTTCGAGTTGACGCTCCACGTCGGTCAGCAAGCCACTGGCACCAAAGCGGAAGAGATGCGGCCGCAGCCACCGTTCGCCGAGTTCTTCCTTCATGAGAATGAGCCAGTCGAGCGCCTGCTTGGCGGTGCGGATACCACCGGCAGGCTTGAAGCCCACTTCGTATCCGGTGCGTTCGCCGAAATCGCGGATCATGCGCGCCATCACCAATCCCACCGGTAACGTGGCATTCGACGTTTCCTTGCCCGTGCTCGTCTTGATGAAGTCCGAGCCGGCCATCATGGAGACCAAGCTGGCTCGCGCCACGTTGGTGAGTGTGGCCAGTTCACCGACGCCAAGAATCGTCTTGAGGTGCGCTTCACCGCATGCCTCGCGGAACGCACGCACCTCATCGTAAAGCGCCGTCCAGTTGCCGGTCAGCACATGGGCGCGCGTGATCACGATATCGATTTCTGTTGCGCCAGCCGCGACGCTCGCATGAATCTCTGCCAAGCGCTGCTCGAACGGCGAAAGCCCTGCAGGAAAACCGGTACTTACGGCGGCAACGGGAATATCCGATCCTTCGAGCGCGTTCACCGCCGTCGCCACGTACTGGTGATACACACATACCGCACCGACCGTGAGATCGAGATCCCCAATGCCGAGCGCGTCCACGATGTCGCGCCGCAGTGGCTGACGGGCCTTGGCGCACAGACGGCGCACATTGCTGGTCGTGTCGTCACCCGACAGCGTGGTGAGATCCATGCAACTGATCGCGCGCAGCAACCAGGCGGCCTGCCACTCCTTCTTCACGGTCCGACGCGCCGGCAGGGTCGCGACCCGTCGCTCGACAGCACTCCGGTTGATACGGGTGCCACGGACCAGGGCGAGATCCAGCGCCGTGCCTGGATTGCGGACAGGATGCACGTCCGGGGCCAGTCCGGACGGCCAGCGAGGGGCCGTTCGGTCCTCAGCGGGACGGGACGGCCTGGGGGCGTGAAGAGGCGTGACAGTCATGTCCGTCGGAATCTAGAGGGGGACACGCCGTGGCGCTGGGCTGCAGGTACCAGCGCCACCTGTACGAGGAGGGACGACCCGGAACGCGCGCCGATTCGAACGTCCAGTGGAATGTTCATTTGTAGACACCGGATCAAGTACACTCAACTTGCCGCCGGGGCCGCCGATACTGGTCAGATGGAGAGGAGTACCCTGACCGATATCACCATGCGTTCCGCACGTCCAACACAACTTCTGGCTGCCCTGCTCACCGCCATTCCGGCGCTGCTCATTCTCACGAGCTGCAAGGAAGCCACGGCTCCGGCCACGGCGTCGCGCCTGACCATCGTTCAGGGGCAGTTGCAGCAGGCCGCCGCCGGCGCGGCCCTCCCGCTGCCGGTGATTCTGCGTGTCATCGGCACCGATGGTGCGCCGATGCCCAAGGTGCCGATCAGCTTCAATGTGCTGGCGGGTGGCGGTGCGGTGGATCCGGCCACAGCCATCAGCGATGCCAACGGCGAGGTGAAGGCCAAGTGGACGCTCGGCCCCGGCTCGCAGGTCCAGACGCTGGCCGGTACGGCGCCTGGTGTCGAGCCAGTCAGCATCGCGGCGTTCGGTGTGCTCGCGTCAGATCTCATCATTGCCCAGGGCAACAATCAGTCCGCCAAGCCGAGCACGGCGCTGCCCGTGTCGCTGATATTGCGCGTGACTGGCCCAAACAATGTGCCGATCCCCAACCAGACGGTGGCTATGGCCATCAGCTCGGGCGGCGGCAGCCTGTCGCCCGCATCGGCTGTGACCAACGCGCTGGGTGAAGTCACCGTGCGGTGGACCCTGGGTCCGCAGGCGGGTTTGCAGACGGCTACGGCGTCGGCCGGTTCGGTGGGCCCCATCACGATCGCGGCCACGGCCAACTAAGGGCACCGCTCCCGCATCGCGGGAACGGGACAATCCATCAAAGGGGCGACGGGACACGGGTCTCGTCGCCCCTTTGGTTTATTTGCTCACTCGGCTAACTGTTCGACATGGACTTCGCCGGCAAGACCATCGTTATCACGGGTGCGAGCGACGGAATCGGCAAAGCCGCAGCCCGCGTGTGGGCCAAGGACGGCGCCCGTGTCGTCATGATCGGCCGTAACGAGGCCAAGACGGCAGCAGCGGCGCGCTCCATCATGAGCGAATTCCCGCATGCAACCGTGACCTGGTTCATTGCCGAGCTATCGCGACGCGAACCGGTGCTCGAGCTGGCCGCCCGGCTTCGTGCGCAGTATCCCGTGATCGACGTGCTCGCGAACAATGCCGGCGCGCTGTTTCTCGATCGCGAGGATACGCCCGATGGAATTGAGCGCACCTTTGCCCTCAATCATCTGGCGTATGTCACACTCACGTTGGCTCTGCTACCGTCGCTTCGCGCCGCTGCACGGGAAGGCACACCGGCGCGCATCGTGAATGTGGCGAGTCGCGCACACCGAAGAGCGCGTATCTCGGACAATGACTGGCAGGTCGTGCACGGCTTTCGCGGGTGGCGCGCCTATGCCAACTCCAAGCTGTACAACATCTGGTTCACACGACGTCTTGCCGCACGCCTCGATCCGCGAGAAGTAGTCGTACACTGCATGCACCCCGGTGTCGTGCGTACTCGATTTGCCACCAACAATGGGCCGATGGGACGACTGCAGCGCCGCATCATGAATCTCGTGTCGGTGACTCCAGAAGAGGGCGCTGACACATTGGTCTGGCTTTCGCATGCTCCGGACGCGCTGCGCAGTTCGGGCGACTATTGGGTTGAGCGACGTTTGACCGAGCCGTCACGACTGGCTCGCCGCGATGATCTCGCCGAGCAGTTGATGACGGATTCGTTGCCGCTCACAGGGCTTGATACCGACACGCTTCGTGCGTGGACCGAGCATGCTCCCACCACGCGTTGAAGTGCCGTGGCGCGATCTGCCGCGCCTCCTGGTCATCCTGGGTCGCGTGGTGCCGATCGTGCTGTCGTTCGTGCGCGACCATCGACGTTTCCTCTGGTGGGGTACGCCGGTTGTACGCACAGCCGCATTTCACGAGGTGCGAGCGCAGCGCATCGTGCACAACACCGCCGCGCTCGGACCAGCATTCGTGAAGCTGGCGCAGGTCTTTGCCAGTCGTGCCGATCTCATTCCCGAGCCCTACATCACAGCGCTGGGTACCCTCACCGACCGAGTGCCATCGGTACCATGGCCAGAGATACACGCAGCCATGACCCGCGCGTGGGGCGCTCCGCCGGAAAGCATCCTGCAGAATCTCGACCCCGCCCCGCTCGCAGCGGGCTCACTGGGTCAGGTGCATCGCGCGACCTACCAGGGCCGCGATGTCGTTGTGAAAGTGCTGCGCCCCGGCGTGGAAGCTGTGGTGCGGCGTGATGTACGCGTGTCCCAGTTCATTGCCGACCGTGTGTACGCGCGATTCCCACACCACCACGTACTCGGATTTCGCGTGGTGCTTGATGAGTTCGGGCGGCATGTCGGCGAAGAAATGGACTTCGAACGCGAGGCCATGCACTGCCAGCGCATGGGTGAACGATTTGCCGACGAACCGCGCCTTCGTATTCCGCGCGTAGAATCAGCGCTTACCAGGCGTGAAGTGGTGGTGCTCGAGTATCTCGAAGGCACACGCATCGATCGGCTTGATCGTCGCGCTACGCATCGTCCGGTCGATCCGGAAGCGCTGACCGAACTGTTGATCGAAACCTACGCCCGCATGATGCTGCGCGACGGTGTGTTTCACGCCGACCCGCATCCGGGCAATCTGCTGGTCGATGCACGCGGCCGATTGATTCTGCTCGACTTCGGCATGGTCATCACCGTGTCGGTGGAGACCCGCAAGGCATTGTTCGACACAATCGTTGCCGCTGTCAAACGAGACCCGGTCGGCACGGCGGATGGGTTTTTTCGACTCGGCATGGTGGCACCCGGTACGCCGTCTGACAGTCTGCGGGGCCTGGTCGAGACACTGCTCGACATCGCCTATAGCGAGACGGCAACAGTTGACCGCGCCCGCGTGTTGGCGGATCGGGTCATGCGCGAACTGTTCAATTGGCCGATCGTGTTGCCCGGTGAACTGGTCTACTTCGCGCGTACGGCGGCGCTCATCGAGGGTGTGGGTGCCAGCTATGATCGCCACTTCAACAGCATTCGCGTCGCGTCGCCGGTGGTACTGCGTCTCCGGGGCGAACTGCTCGCAGCTCTGCTCGGCGACAATGGAAAACGCGAGCCCGTGGTAACATGGGCCGCCACACTTGGCGCCATGGCAGGAACAGCCCTCGGTGCGATCAAGCGATTCGCACGCGGTGACGCCAATGCTGGTGATCTGATTCCGACGCAGTTCCGACCCGATCAGTGGATCCCGACGTCGTGGGTCGACTCGTTCCGCAGCATCGTATCCGAGCTGTCGCTACCAGATCCACTCGCGGAACAGGTCGAAGCCGAACTGCATGGGAGGACGCGCGTTGCTCCCGAAACCCAGTTGCGAGCAACGAGCGGCACCGGGGTCGACACCGACCTGCCCCATCAGATTGCGCGAGATTCGATACTCGGCAGCGAGTCCGATCCACGGTGAAGAATTGCCTGAAGCTGCCTGCGCAGTGCCGCGGCACAATCCGGTATTGATGCGCAGGAAGGTCTTGTCACCCAGCTGCTTACCGGCGGAGATGCTGAGATTGTCCAGCAGGCCGGCGGCACTGAGACTTCCTTCCCCGCCGGATGTGGTCACCTCGATGGTATTGAATCCGCCCGGCAGAATACGCTGCAGCTGATTCTCGACGACACCACCAAACGTGGGGAGCAAGACTCGACTCGTGACAGCACCAACGGTGCTCTGCCCTTGTCCGTCGAGTGCAAAGGTCGGCGCACCAAAAATAAGCAACGAAATGATTTCCGAATCCGGCGCGCTCGCGTACAACGGATCGGAACTGCTCATGCGCAATTCAGGCTTATCGAGATTGCCCCCGATGTGCACACGTACCGGAATATCGGTGCTGCTGCTCCCGGACGCACCCGCTACACGCACGATATTGGTAGCAGAAATATCGAGTGTGGGAGGGATATTCCCGTTGGCAAAGAATCGCACGCGCCCTGAGTCCACGGTGAAGCTGCGATTCACGACACCGAGGTCCAGACGATACTGCCCGCGATTCACAAGGATTTCACCATCGAGCGCGAGCTGTTGTCCGCTCATCGCTACGTCCAAACCACCTGTGAGTTTGACGCGGGCTTCTGGCGTCTGCACCCACACCTCGTTGCCGAGCTCGAGACGCCCGTTGGTCACAGTGATCATCTCGCCCATGGCCGCAATAGACTGTGCAGCCGTCTGCGCCACCGGCACTTCGTCTGCGCCCAACAGGGCCTGCGCAGTTTCACTGGTAAGGTCGAGCGCCGTACGCGCACCAAGCGGATCGATCACCAGATTGGCGCGCGGCACGTAGATACGACCACTCACCGTGGGATGCAGCAACTTGCCCTGCACACTCAAGTCACCACCGATATCGAGATCGGTGCCGTCCCGCTGACGTGAGGCTTCGAAGTTGTTGGCGGTAACACGCAGATTCACCTGCGCAGAATCACCCGACGGGAAGCGCAGTGAGCCGACCACGCCAAGCGTGTCGCGCGTACCGCCACTGCGTACGCGCAACGATTCAATGATGAGCGAATCGCCCGCCGCGCGCAGTACCGCCGTACCCTCTCCGGGCGAGATGCCAAGATCTACCAGATCAGCACCCGCCCCCACGAGCTGCATCTGCCCACGCGCATTGGGGTTGTCAAAAGTTCCACCAAGCGTGAGCTCCCCAGACAACGCACCGCGCACCCGCCGCACGCCGTCCACGGCAAATGCGAGAGCCCCCAGTTGCAGTGAATCAGCCATGACACGTCCATCGACCACATCACTCAGCAGACGTTTCTCGACTTCGGTGATTCGCAGATCGACTGGGAATGTGCCCTCCACGCGCAGCACACCACCAACGGAATCGCGAATGAATGCCGATGCACGAAGGCGCTGATCGGCATAGGTACCATTCGATGACACCACCGGCAGTGCGACACCTTCGACACCGAGTCCATTTCCAACCACATCCCACGTGATCGTGGGTGCCAGACGAGTACCAGCGAGAGCGGCCTGTCCAGTGATTGTGCCATTGGCGGGCGGCGTTCCGGCCAGCAGCGCACTCACCTCACCGGCAGGAAAATCTTCGAGACGAATGCTGCCTTTGATGGCGCCCTGTTCGGGAATCTGCGCTTCAACGGCAAATACACCCTTGCCGTTGGAACGCAGCTCGAGTGGAGTCAACGACAGACTCGCCGAATCGATCACGATCGTGCTCGGCTTTGCCTCCCGCCAAGTCACATCATCGTACGTGAGGCGGATCGAATCCAGGGTGACCGATGTGCGCGTATCCACCACCGCGTATCCGCCGCGCACAACCAGGTGTGCATTGTCCACGGTACTCACGTCGAGCACCAGTTGTCCGCTGTCTGGCGTAGCGGCGGCTACGCGGAAATTGGCCGATTGCACACGTGCCGCGCCAAGTCCGGTGACGTCATCCGCAGAAGCCGCCCCTTCGAACGCCGGACGATTGAAAACGTCCGTGGCTCGCAGCGAGCCGAACAGACGCCCCATCTGAATGGTGCCAACCTGCAATGCACGTCCACCCAGTGCGGCCGTCGCTTCCGCCACCTTCACATTGCCCATGAGATAGCCGGACAATGACGCGTCGCCTCGCAGAGTGTCGGCGGCGGTACTCCGTATGGTGGCGGCGAGCGCACTATCCATCGGCTGCAACATCGCGGCAAGCCGCTCGAACTCTGTCCGCACAGTTTCCAGCGAATCTGCGCGCAGGCTGAACTGGAGCGTATCCGTGACACTGCTATCACGTCCCAGTGCACCGCGCGCGTCGAACAACACCTGCCCCAGTGTTGCCACGGCGGAATCAACATTGATATGCAACGAGTCCGCGCTCACGGATGTGACGAGTGTAAGCGCTGGCCTCGACTCCGATGGTTGCTGTTCCACGTTCGCGAGCACACGACCGGTGATCAGAGGCGCAATCGTGCTGTCCGCTGGCAGTGTGCCCTGCGCATTGAATGCGATGGTGCCATTCACGGCTGTTGCTGGCATGTCACCCTGCCCAAGCCAACGCTGCACGTCAAAGCCCAGAATGCGACCGTTGCCCGAGGCACGCCAACTGCTGTCACGCACGCTCGCAGTGCCCGCCACGGCAATGCTGCCCGGCACGTTCTCACTCTCGGGAGGACGCATGCTGGATAGCGAATCCGGTGTGAGCGTGCTGTCCGCAGAAGCCAACGAGGGCCATGTGGTAGGCCAGGAGGCCGGCAAGGTGGCTGATGCCACCAGCAAGCCATTCCAGCGCAACGCGTCCAGCGAGCCATCCACCGCAATACGACCACTGATCGGCGCACGGGCAATCAGCGTGGTGTCGATGCGCGCAAGCGCCAGCATGGAGAGCGGCTCGAGCACGAAATTGCCGCGCACCGCAAACGGCTCCCGGTCATAGCGCGCGCGAATATCTTCACCGCGCACGTTGGACACATTGCCTGCAGCATCCGTCCATTGCAGCGCGATAGATGATACATCAGCGCGCGACAGATCCGCTTCACGCAGTCGCACGTTGCCGGTAATCCGACCATCGGCGGCAGGCGCATCAGGTGCAAATTGCCGCACACTGCGCAGATCGATCGTGAACGCGTCCGCCACGAGATTGCGCGCGCGCGGCGCGGCACCAATACCGACCTCGCCTCGTAATGTTACCTCGGACACCGCGCCCGATGCGTTGGCATCCGTGAATCGCATGCGCAGCAGATCGATTGGCAATGCGCGAAGCGGACCGCCGCGCTCCGCGACCAGTCGTCCTTCAAACGTGCCGCGGACCTCGGGAGGCAGCCCATCGTACGAAAGACGACGCAACAGATCGTCGCGGAGTGGAGAGAACGTCAGGTCCGCGCTGTGCAGCAGGAGATCCGCGGGACGAACAGTCACACCAATCCGGCCACCGACGCGAGAGCCCTTGCTCTCGACACGCAAAGAATCGAGCAGATACTCGGCGTCATTGGCGTCGGCCAACGTGCGCATATGCACGACGGCCTGTCCGCGGCCTTCCGACGGCAGTGCATCCCAGATCCACGTGAGATCCGATAAGCCAGCGTCGGCATGCACGGTGGCGGAGTAGCGCACCGGCCCCGGTTGATTCCACGCCACCAGTCCCTTGGCGCGCGCTGATGACGCTGGCAACCGCACCTGATCGAGATCGAATGTCAGTGAATCGCCAGTCCATACCACACGCCCCGAAGCATGACGCAACGGAATCGGCGGACTGGAGATCACACCCACCACGGTGTCGAGTGCTATCGACGACGGACGTTTTTGCGGATCAACGATGATGGCGTCGTGCGCGCGTACACGCGGCAACGTGATCACGCGGCGTTCAAACCAGGTGCCGTCCGCAGCACGGGTCATGTCCTGCAGACTGTCACGCACGGCGATCACGCTGTCGCGCGCGGCGCCGGTGAATATGGGATGTGGTTCCCACGGCGCGACGGTCGTGACCTCACCATCACTCAAGGCGATGTCATCGATGCGCACATCATCGCCAAAACCCGGGGTGAGCTTGGGCTCTGGAGGCGTGGTATCACCAGCGATGATATACGCAATATTCCACGGCGTGCCCGCCTTGTCCTGACGCAACGACAGTCGCATACCACTGACACGTAGTGTCGGGATATGAATGCGACTATCCAGGAGCCCCATCCAACGGATCGAGGCCTCCACGCGCGACGCGGTCATGACCGGAACACCCGCCGTGTCGAGCAGCATCACCGTGTCCGCCACGACACCACTCCGACCGACTCGCACCAGTCGACCGATGTGCAGAGACCCGCGCCCCTTGAAGATCGCGCTACCCTGCTCGGCCATCGTGCGCGCCAACCATTTACGACCCGCCGCCGAATTCACGAACCACGACGCGGTTCCAGCCAAGCCGACGCCAAGCGCCAGCAAAATCGCTGCCGCCCACCAGAAGCGCCGTTGACGGGAGGTCATGGTCATCATCAGAAAGCCTGGCCGAGCCCGAAGTGGAACACCAGACGTGATAGCACGCCGCGCGCCTTGGGTGGAGCGAACGTCGCCGGACAATCAATCACGTTCTGATAGTCCTCAAGCGAGCGCCCTTCGACTCGCGGACTGGCACACATGATCGGAGCAAGTTCCTGGTTCGACGAGAAATACAGTGCCGATCCGGAGCGAAGTCCATAAGGCCGGTAACCAATATCGACGCGGAATGGCCCCAGCGGTGTGATCACGCGTAGTCCGATACCGGGCGTAGCGCGCATGTCACTCCACTTGAATGACGCGCTACTCGTTTCCCACAGCGCGCCCGCATCGACGAATGCGGCCAACTGGAACTGTTCGGCGATAAACCGGAAATTGCGGCGATATTCGAAGTTGCCAACCAGCATCGCGGTACCACCACGGGGCACGGCGCGCGCTGTACTGCCAGGGGCAACTTCGACTTCAATATCACCCGCTTCGTTCGTGAACTGCACAACGGAGTCGACAACATACGTGACTGGTCCCAGCAGATTTTGCTGATAGCCGCGCACCGAATTCTGTCCTCCCACGAACATGCGTTCCTGCTGTGGTAGCAGCGGAGTGCCACCAATCAACTCGGCTCCGGGAGCAAACGCCGCCGCGGCTTGAACTCGCACGCCGAACACACCTCCGAGCGCACGTTGAAACACCGAGCCCTCGGCCGATGTGCGATAGAACTGTACCGTCGACACAATCTCGGAAACCGTTCGGCCAGCACGCAGTTCACCGCGCGTGCGAAACCCTCGGGATGGATTGGCCGGATCATTGGTACGATCGTAGCTGGCCGACGTGCTCAGAATGCTGATACCACGACCAAAGAACGACACCGCCAATTCCTCCGGCCGGCACTGTCCAAGACGCGTGCACGACACCACCGGATCAATGATCGTTCGTCCATTTTCGTACTGGTAACCCGCCGTACCGGACAGGCGCGGTGTGAACTGACGTGACAGTTCAGCCAACGCACCCACAGTGGTTTCACGGAGGTATGCAAAAGGCTCTGCACGCCGCTCGCTGTACAACGACACCATAGGAACGACCGGCAAACCAAACAGGCGCGTGTTGGAAAGCGTCGTCCCGACATAGTAGTTGAGCGGAATCGTGTCGGCGCTGAACGGATCTTCTCGCAGCGCATCAGAGCACAGCGCCGGCGCAAACCCTAGTGGGTCGGCGATGAAGATCTTGGAAGCCCTCGCCGACAACTCGACTCGACGTCCAACGCCGAGAAATCCTCGATCCGTTACGCGCCCCTGCGCACGACCACACTCGAGTGTTGCCCACCCAAGCCCCGCACGTGCCGAACGCGTACGCGCCTCGGCAACCGTCACACGCAGATCCAGCACACTATCCGGACGTGCGCTGTCAGCTGGCAGGGTGTCCAGGAGCACCAACCGGAACGCCTCGGAGCGATACAGCGCGCGCTGCGCCTCCAGAATGGCACTCGACCGATAGCGATCGCCTGGATTGATCGCCACCAGACGCGCCACGTCAGCCGAGTCCACTCGTGCGTCGCCCTCACGCAATGGTCGTACGGTGACCTTCACCTCGCCGATAACAGTGCGAGGCCCCGTCACGAAATTCATCGCGAGGGTCACCTTCGACGTAGCACTGTCAATGGTGACCGTGTTCTGCGGGAACGTGGCACGCGCAAAGCCCGCATCGCGCAAGCGATTCACCACCGACGCGACCACCGTGTCCACCATGCTGCGATCGAATCGCTTGTCCTTCAGCGCTTCCAGCGGCGCGGGAAAGGGTCGTCGGATATTGGGCGAGTCCGGTAGACCGGTCACCGTCACCGAGTCAATGATCGCTTCGGGGCCCGGCAGAATGGCAAACGTGATGCGTACACCGTCCTTCCGCTTGTCGAACACCGGCGACACATCGGCGCGGTACCAACCGGCCTGACGATGGAGCACTGCCAGTCGCAGTGCGTCACGCCGGACTTCCAGCGAATCCATGCAGGGACGCGACCCAAGACCAAAGGTGCGCGCGAAATACCCCGGCTCGTGCGTGACCAGGTTCATCGCCATCGTGAGATCATCGAACACGGGGCTGCCACTGAAGCGCACGCGTTCGACGCGCTCATCATCATCGCAACGCTGGGTTCGCTGAGCCAACACCGGAGCGGCCCATGCCAAATGCAGCAGCAGGGCCGACCACACCAGTAGGGGAATCCGGGCGATACGTGTCCGAGACATTGCCCGCAATGTAATTGCGGCCATCATCCGCCGTTCATGCGCTGGACATAGATTGCGGCAGCCGTTCTCACGTTGCCCTACTCGTATCGGGGTTGTGCATGCCGTCGTTATCGACTGTGACCGTGGTTCTCATGCTCGGATGGCAGAGCAGCGTTGCTCCGGCAGCCGAGCCCTCGGACTCCCTGCGGGCCGTCCGACAGGAAGCCGGGCAGGATTCCGTGCGTCAGGGAGGGCCTGTATGGCAACCAGCAGCCCTCACATCTGGTTCCTATTCGCTCGACACCACCACACACTCGTGGGTTCCCCAGGACACCATCCGGCAACGCGCGCGCGCCGTCGAATACAGTGATGCGTATTACAAGCGCCTGGCGGTGCACCGTGCCTTGAGCTGGGCCATGCTCCCGCTGTTTGCCGCATCCTATGTGTCGGGCGACCAGCTGTTGTCCAAGGGGGACGACGCGCCACAGTGGGCGCGCAACGTGCACCCTGTGGCGGCCACCGGCGCCGCCGTGCTGTTTGGTGCCAACACCGTGACTGGTGTGTGGAACCTGTGGGAAGGTCGCAAGGATGAAAATGGCCGTAAGCGCCGTCTACTCCATAGCGCAATGTTCCTCGCGGCAAGCGGCGGCTTTACCTATGCCGGCTCCGTCCTGGCGGAACAGGCCGAGGAATCCGCAGAAAAACGACGTCAACATCGCACGGTGGCCCTGAGTTCCATGGGACTATCCACCGCCAGTTGGCTACTCATGAAAATCGGCAACTGATCACGCATGGTGTTCGAATCGCTCGCCACATCGTTGCAACCGTGGGCCGATTACTATGCGGCCAGTGCGGTACTGCCCTTGGTGGTGCTCACGGCACACGTCGTGTCGGTATTCGTGGGTGGTGGTGTAGCAGTAGCCACCGATCGTCGCCTGCTGCGCGCTGAGCCGGGATCGAGCGAGAGCTTCATTGCCATTGCAGAAGATCTGCAGGGCACACATCGGCTGGTCGTCTCGATGCTGTCGATCACGATCCTCAGTGGTCTGGCCATGGCTGCGGCCGATGTCGCGAGCTATGCGACGCTTCGTCTGTTCTGGGCCAAGATGGGACTCATCGTGCTGCTGCTCCTGAATGGAGCGCTCATGCGTCGCACGGAGACCCAACTACTCGGCGCGGCGCGGCAGACACGTGAGGAACCCATTGCCGGTCCCACAGTCACCGGCCCCTGGCGCCATCTGCGATCTGCCGCCTGGCGAAGTCTCGTTTGCTGGCTCGGAATCGTCATTCTGGGTGTACTGGTATCCAACCAGTAGTCGTCGTTCTGACAACACGTCGTCCTGACTCTTCGCTCGACATCATGCACGACTGCAATTCCTGCGCAGCGCGTTCTGTCGCTTCGCACGCCACTGAATCGCGCCGCGACTTTTTGCGAGACCTCACATCAGCCGCGGCTGCCGCTGCGGCGGCCGTCGGCCTTTCCAGCACGATTCCCTGGCAGACGCTGGCAGCTCTCCCGGCGCCTTCAGATAGTGCACTGGGCACGGCCGATTCCCGGAGCAAGGCTGTGCGATATCCCGTGCCAGCGGCAGACGGGATCTCAATCGACAAGAACAATGAAGTCATTCTGTGCCGGAGCGGCGCCGAGGTGATGGCCTTCGCCCTCTCCTGCCCGCACCAGAACACGGCCCTGCGTTCCCTGCCGAAAAACGGCGGATTCCAGTGCCCGCGCCACAAGTCCAAGTACACGATGAACGGGACTTTTGTCAGCGGAAAGGCCACGCGGAACATGGATCGGTTGCAGATTACGTTGGAGGGAGCGGTGGTGGTGGTTGACCCCGCCGTCCTGTTCCACAGCGACACAGATCCTGCCAAGTGGGCGGCGGCGCTCGTGCGCGTCTGACCGCCCCCAAACCCGCAAGTCCCTGATGCGATCGATTCGACTCACCGTGGCCGCTCGCGCCGCGCTCACTTCCGCGCTCATGGTCTCGGCATCCGTCGTGGCCAACGCGCAGGCCGCACAAGCCGCCAAGACGCCAGCCAAGGCCAAGCCCACCGCCCTTGAAAGTGGCGTGGACAAGCTCGCGGCCACGCCAACCGTCGCCAGTGCCATTGCGGCCATTCAGCGCGATAACGCGTGGACACTCGATCAGCAGGCGTCGATTTGTCAGATCCCCGCGCCGCCGTTCAAGGAAGAAAAGCGCGCGGCCTCGTACGCCGAACGCATGCGCTCGATCGGCGTGCAGCAGGTTCGGACCGACGGCGAAGGCAATGTGATCGGTGAAATCCGTGGCACGAAGCCCGGCCCCACATTGCTGCTTGCCGGTCACCTCGACACGGTGTTTCCCGAAGGCACGGATGTCACGGTCAAGCGTGACGGTACCAAGCTGACCGGCCCCGGTATCGGCGACGACTGCCGTGGCCTTGCCGTGGTCCTCGCGGTCGCGCGTCAGATCGTGGCGCAGAAAGTCCCGTTCAACGGCCGTCTGCTGATCGTCGGCAATGTTGGCGAAGAAGGCCCCGGCAATCTTCGCGGCGTACGCGCGCTGTTCAACAAGACGCTCAAGGATTCCATCGACATGTTCATTTCGGTCGATGGCACCGGCATCGGTATCACCAACGGCGGCGTGGGCAGCAATCGGTACCGCGTGCACTACAAGGGCCTGGGTGGACACAGCTACGGCGCATTCGGCATGCCGAATCCCATTCACGCCATGGGTCGCGCCATCGCCAAGATCGCCGATCTCGAAGCGTCATCGAAGCCCAAGGTCACTTTCAACGTCGGTATCGTGACCGGCGGCACGTCGGTCAATTCCATTCCGTTCGAAGCGGCCATGGACATCGACCTGCGTAGTGAGTCGGCGTCGGCGCTCGCAGAAATCGACGGGCGCTTGCAGAAGGCTCTGCGTGACGCCGTGAGCGAAGAGAAGGCGCGCTGGCCGAGCAGCAAGGCCGCGCTGTCGCTGGTGATCGACACCATCGGTATTCGCCCTGCCGGCACGACGCACGACAGCACGTTCATCGTGCGTGCCTCGCTTGCGGCGGCTCGCACCATGAATCTCTATGCGCCGCTCACCATCTCGAGCACCGACTCCAACGTGCCGATGAATCTTGGCATTCCGGCTGTCACGCTCGACGGCGGCGGTGTGGGTCGCGGCGCCCACTCACTCGATGAGAGCTACGACGATCGCACGGATGGCTACAAGGGACCGCAATGGGTCCTGCTGGTGACCCTGTCGCTGCTTACCCAGCGCTGAGGAACAACTCTCCCGCGGCGTGCACCGGAAGGTCGCGCGCCGCGGGAATGAGTCCGGAACGATAGGCGGCTTCGCCAAGCAATCGTTCCCGTGAGTACCCAGCCGCGCGCAACTCATGAAGTGCGGTGTCATGATTGGCCTTGCTCAATTTGCTGCCGTCAGCGTGCACAATCAGCGCGTGATGCAATGTGAGTGGCATGCGTTCGCGCTCAAGCAATCCGGCCAGCATCCACTGACGCGCCGTGGAGTCCAGCAGGTCTTCCCCGCGAATGATCACGTCGACGTCGTGCGCGAGATCGTCCACGACGACCGCGAATTGATACGTCCACTGCGCGTGTCGATCGCGCACCAGCACATCCCCGCACTGTGCGGCGGGTGTCTGAACCAGGTGTCCGAGCCGAAGATCACGGAACACGATCGGCATGTCATCAAGTTGCACACGCCGTGCAAAGTGCTGACGTCCGTCCACCACACGCGTGCGGCACGTGCCAGGGTAGCGCGTTTCCTCACCGGGGCGTCGCGGCACAAGCTGCGCGATGTCGCGTCGTGTGCACTCGCACGCGTACACCAGTCCCCGCGCATCCAGACGACTCAGCGCTGCCGCGTAACGCGCGGACTGATTGGATTGCCTCGCCGGATGCGTGTGCATGTCTTGCCGAAAACCCGCGGTGGCGAATTCGTCCGGCTCGAACCCTAACCAGTCGAGATCATCGAGGAGCGCGGTTTCATACTCCGGCCGACAGCGCGTGCGGTCATGGTCTTCAATGCGCAGCAGCACCGAGCCACCGTGTGCGCGGGCAATCCCCCACACATGCAGTGCATTGACCAAATGCCCGAGATGCAGGAACCCCGTGGGAGCCGGTGCAAACCGTGTACGCCACGGCGCGGTTCTTCCCAGTTGAGCCCCCAACTGGCTGGCAAGTTGGCCACGCCAATTGGGGACAACGGTGGGTCGCACAGAAGCTCCCGAGGTCATGTCCCACGCTAGCGCGTGGGACCCACTCCTTCAATTGGCGTGCGCCAACTCTCGGTCGGATGACGCAACCACCGCAGGCGGCACATAGCTAACGTCGCCTGCACTGGCCAGCAACTGCGCCACCGTGGTCTGCTCGAACCAAGCGGCCGCATGACCGACAACCGACTGCCAAGTGTCATGGATTGCGCAGGGATTGGCAGGATCACACCCCTGATTGCGTAGCAGACAAGCCGGAGTACGCGTGTGCTCGTCGAACGGGCGGATCACCCGTGCGAGCGTCAGCTCGGCCGGCGCAATGGCCAACGTGAATCCACCGGCTGCCCCTCGGGCGCTATGCACGATGCCGTCCTTGGCCAGGGCATTCAGGGTCTTCGCGAGATAGTTGCGCGGCGCGCCCAGTTCCGCCGCGATCGTATCGGCAGACAAGGCCTTGTTTCCCATGTAGCGGGCGAGCAGAAGAACAGCACGAACGGCGTGTTCGGCAGTGGCGGAAAGCATTGCGGATCCCGGAGTTGGTTCGACACGTCACACGACACATACCACATCGTGAACTGAGATTCGTCGAAAACCGGGCATCGCAAAGTCGGGGAAGCGTGCAACTTTTCCGACACTTACCTGACAATTGTGTCAGGGAATCCACTACATCGGCGCTACTTACTTCCAGCTCAGGATGTCGGCGTCCGGACCCGTGCCCCCCGGACGACCATCAGCGCCATAGGACAGCAGATCAAAGCTGCTGGGATTCTCCCGTCCGGGAGACACATAGACATAGGCGCGGCCCCACGGATCATTGGGAACGGCCTTCCGCAAATATGGCTCACGCCAGTTGGCCGGCGGATCAATGGTGGGCTTCTCCCACAGCGCCCCCAGTCCCTGCGAAGAGGTCGGATAGCGTCCCTGATCAAGTCGGTATGTATCGAGCGCCGTCATGAGACTCTCGATCTGCGCGCGGGCCGTCGCCACCTTGGCGTCGTCGACGTTACGGAACAGACTCGGCGCCACAAACGTGGCGAGCACCGCAATCACGACGATCACCACCAGGACTTCGAGCAGGGTGAAGCCCCGCCGTGTCCGTTCACTCACGCTCAATCACCACGCGTGCGGAGACTGTCGGCTTCAAAGAGCCGCGGATCCACCCAGCCACTGACATCCGTCGAGCGCACCTGACGCCATCCCGCGCGATCAGTGCCGAGCATCGCGCGCGACGCGGGCTTGATGACACCAACAACTTCTCCGCCGCGGCTGGCGTCTGAACGCACATTCACCCACGTGCGCGCAACAGCTGGCGTCCACGTGATGCTGTCGTTCGATGCATAGGGCGACACGATCTGTCCATCGGCCGATGCCGTCGTCGTGCTGCTGTCGATCAGCGCACTACCAGCGAGGGTTGCCGCACTCGCGACCGTCGCAACCGGCTGCGCCGTAGCAGCCGCATTCATGGACGCGGCGACATTCCGCGCGCGGCTGGCATCATCAGCCGCAAGGTCCCGCTGCACATCGCGCTGCACATCGCGCGCAATCGCATCACCGAAATCGCGAATGGCCGGCGCATAGGACCAGACCGCAGTGCCAGTGCCAGCAGCAAGCAGGAGCGTTGCGGCGGTACGCCATACCGTCGATGAAACGGTGAATCCCTTGCCGCGCTCGCCACACCAATGGCAACTCGCGTCGTGGCGATGCATGATTCCGCATCCACGGCAACGCACCAACTTTACGCGATCACCGCGTGCATCCAGCAAATTGAACGGCTGCGCACATCGCGGGCATTTTGATGCCGCGATGAGCGCTTTGGATCCACATGCGGTGCAACGAAGGTAGGCCATGCTGGAAAAGCGGCCGGAAACGAGGCGTCGATCGTGAAAAAGGAACCCGCGTAATAGTGACGGGCTGGCGGGCCTTGCGGTAACGTGATGTGGTGAGGCCGTTTGCGCTACGTGACTGCGAGCAAACGGTGAGGTCTGTGGCACAGAAGTTTCCTTTCCCCAACCCCCGCCCCTGTGGTGACCACCCTGCTCCTCGCTGCCTTCCTGCAGGCAGCGGCGCCTACCCCTCCTTCTCCCCTCCCACCCGCCACCGCCGAACAAACGAATTTCGGAATCTGGTACACGCCGCCGGCCTCAGCGGTCCCCGTCGGGAGAACTGCCGAGACTCCAACCGGGCCCATCTATGACGGGCGCCGCGGTCAGGTCAAGGTCGAACCGCCTCGGTCGAATGCCGAAATCACGATCGACGGACAATTGAATGAGCCGGTCTGGCAGACCGCAGCGCTCCTCACGGGTTTTTCGCAGTTCTTCCCCAATGACGGCGTCGCCGCGCAGGACAGCACCGAAGTGATGGTGTGGTACAGCGGCACAGCACTCCACATTGGTGTGCGGGCATATGCAGCGGCGGGCACCGTCCGTGCCACACTCGCCGATCGGGATCGCATCACACAGGACGACAACATCCAGTTCTTCCTCGGCACGTACAACGACAGCCGACAGGCGATGGTGTTCGCGGTGAACCCGTTCGGCATTCAAAGCGACGGCGTGCTGACAGAAACCGGTGCATCAACAAGCGGTGGCTTCGCCTCGAGCACCGCACGTGCACGTGAGAACGCCGATCTCGCGCCGGACTACGTGTGGCGTTCGCGTGGTCGGTTGACCGAAACCGGCTACGAAATCGAAATCGCCATTCCGTTCAAAAGTCTCCGCTATCGCGCCGGCGATGTGCAAACGTGGCAGCTCAATGTGGTGCGCACCGTTCAGGCCACAGGGCATGAGCAAACGTGGACGCAGACGCGCCGCGCCAGTGCCAGCTTCCTCGCGCAGAGCGGACATCTGAGTGGGCTGCGCGAACTGCAGCGCGGTCTCACACTCGATCTCATTCCGACCATCACATCGAGCTCCGTCGGTGGACCGGGTGCAACACCGGACTCATGGCGCTACGACACTAGTCGCCCTGACATCGGTGGCAGCGCGCGGTGGGGCATCACCAGCAATCTCACATTGTCGGGCACGGCCAATCCCGACTTCTCGCAGGTCGAGGCCGACGCCACGCAGTTCTCGGTCGATCCACGCGTCGCCGTGTACTTCCCCGAACGCCGCCCATTCTTCCTCGAGAGTCAGGAGCAGTTCACCACACCCAATCGCCTGATCTATACGCGGCGCATTTCGCAGCCCGCATTTGCCACCAAGCTTACCGGCAAGCATCAGGGCTTCGACATCGGTGTGTTGTCAGCGGTAGACAGTCGTGATGTGTCGTTCGACGGCAAGACATCACCGATGTACAACATTCTCCGCCTGCAGCGCGACGTCGGGAAACAGAGTCGCCTCGGCGTCGTGTACACCGACCGCAACGAAGGCGATGCGTACAATCGCGTCGTGGGACTCGATGGGCGTCTCGTACGTGGTGTGTACAGCGTGCAGGGTCAGGTGGCCCGCAGCTTCACTGGCAACAACGAGACCAGTGCGGCTGCACCGCTGTGGGATTTCTCCGCCGTTCGCAATGGCCGCGCCTTCTATGCGCGTTACATCCTGAACGGCATCTCGGAAGGATTCGACGCACAAAGCGGATTCATCGCGCGTGCCGGAGTGTCCAACCTATCAGCCACACACCGCTGGAATTTCTTCGGCAAGCCCGGTGCACTTGTCGAAGTATTCAGCCCGGAAGTTTTCACCTTTGGACGGTATCGCTACGTCGACTTCGTGAATCGACGGCCTGCGCAGGACGTGCAATTGCATCTGCGCACCAACACCCGACTCAAGGGTGGTTGGCAGGTGGGTGCGCAGTTCCTTCGTGAGGAGTTTGGCTACGATCGTGGACTCTATGCCAACTACCGTCTGCTCGAACCGAGAGCTGGCGGTGGTATCGACACCGTGGCGTACCGCGGGACACCACGACTTCCCAACTACGACTGGGTCGTGAGTGTGGGAACACCCGAATTCCGTCGCTTCAGTCTCTCAAGCGTGTTCGTGTGGGGTCAGGATGAGAACTTCCAGGAGTGGAGTTCAGCCAACATCCTCGTGATCAACCAGACCCTCGCGCTGCGGCCAACCGAGCAACTGCGTATTGCCGGTACCTGGGCGTATGAGCAGTTCGATCGCAAGACCGATGGCACCACGGTGCTGCTGCGCAACACACCACGCATTCGCGCCGAGTATCAGCTCACACGACAGATCTTCATTCGCGTGATCGGCGAGCACTCCAAGGTGAAGCAGGATTCCCTGCGCGATGATTCGCGCACCGAACGCCCCGTATATCTCGCGCAAAGCAATGGCACGCTGGTTCGGGCGACAGCGTTTGATCGCACCCGTGCGCGTCTCGACGTGCTCTTCTCGTATCTCCCAACACCGGGCACCGTCGTCTACCTCGGCTACGGCGACGCATTGCGTGCGGATACACCGGGTGGTTCACGTCATCTGCGTCGCAGCAACGATGTGTTCTTCGCGAAGCTGAGCTACCTCTACCGGTTGCAATAGCGACGCAGGATCTCGTCTGCCGCCGGGAGATAGGCTTCCACCGGCGGCAGACCACCATCCAACAATGGTCCGGTGTCTCGCAATGCCCGGGCAATTTCGAATGACAGCACCGATACATCGCGGTGCAAATGCACACACTGCTGCACCAGATCCGCCAGAAACTCCGCCAGTTCTTCCGGGGTTGGCTCCTGCACCGCACGCCACCCAATGGCATCCAACGCCGCCGTCAGTGACGGCGACGCGCCACCGCCGCCAAAGGCCGTATCCTCAGTAAAGCGGTCCCGCAGGTCCTGGTAGCGAATCATGTGGCCAAACTAGCGGAATTCCCCACTTGGGGCGCACAATGTGTCATGACCGTCACATCTGCTCAGACCGCACCGATAGCGCTTGCTGCAACATCTGCATCGCTCGACGCCGACATCATCATCGTAGGTGCCGGTCTTGCCGGTCTGGTGGCCGCTGCGGAAGCCGCGGATCGTGGCAAACGCATCCTGCTGCTCGATCAGCAAGGCGAGCAGGATTTTGGCGGACAGGCTTTCTGGTCACTCGGTGGTTTGTTCTTCGTGAACTCGCCCGAGCAGCGCCGACTCGGTATTCGCGACACGATCGATCTAGCGCTGCGTGACTGGATGACCACCGCAGGTTTTGATCGCCCAGAAGATCACTGGCCACGCCAATGGGCCGAGGCCTACGTGCACTTTGCTGCTGGCGAAAAACGTTCGTGGTTGCACGCACAGGGTATGCGATGGTTCCCGATCGTTGGCTGGGCCGAGCGCGGTGGTGGAGGCGCGTCAGCGCCCGGCAACAGTGTGCCGCGTTTTCACCTCACGTGGGGCACCGGTCCTGGCGTCGTCGCCCCATTCGAGCGACGAGTGCGTGCGCACATGGCATCCGGCCGTATCGTGTGCCGTTTCCGCCATCGTGTGCGCGGTCTCGATATAACCGATGGACATGTCACGGGAGTGCATGGTGATGTATTGGCTCCAACCACATCGCTGCGTGGTGAAGCGACCACGCATGAGGTGGTGCAAGGTTTCTCTTTGCGCGCGCAGGCCGTGATCGTGACCAGTGGTGGCATCGGCGGCAATCATGATCTTGTGCGGCAGCATTGGCCCGTCGATCGACTGGGTGCGGCCCCGGCCCACATGATTTGCGGTGTGCCCGCATACGTCGACGGAGCAATGCAACAGGCCACACAGGCAGCGGGAGCGCAGATCATCAATCCCGATCGCATGTGGCACTACACCGAAGGGCTGCACAACTGGAATCCCATTTGGCCCAATCATGCCATCCGCATCATTCCAGGCCCCAGCAGTCTCTGGCTCGACCCAACCGGGCGACGCCTACCCTTCCCCAATGTGCCCGGCGCTGACAGCCTCGGCACGCTGCAGCACATCACCACCAACGGCTATCCCTACACCTGGTTTCTGCTCAATCGCAACATCGTGAAGCGTGAGTTTGCCCTCTCCGGGAGTGAACAGAATCCGGATCTCACCGGCAAGGATATCGGACTCACGCTCAAGCGACTCGGCAAACGTGTACAGGCCCCCGTGCAGGCATTTCTCGACAAGGGGTCGGACTTCGTAGTGCGCAATACACTTCCGGAGCTGGTGCAGGCGATGAATGCGCTGATCGGCAATGAGCAACTCGATCTCGCTGTCGTGGAACGCGAAGTACGTGACCGCGATGCGCAGTTGCAGTTTCAGGGCGGCAAGGATCCGCAGCTCGCGCTCATCAACAACGCTCGTCGCTATTTCAGTGAGCGCATCGTGCGTGTGGCTTCGCCTGCACCCATCCTCGATCCCGCCAACGGACCGCTCATTGCGGTGCGCCTGAGTGTGCTCACCCGCAAGTCATTGGGAGGTCTTGCCACCGATCTCGAAGCGCGTGTGCTCGGTGCAAACAATTCCCCCATGCCCGGCCTCTACGCGGCCGGCGAAGTGGCAGGATTTGGCGGCGGCGGTGTGCACGGATATCGGGCACTCGAGGGCACGTTCCTCGGCGGATGCATTTTCAGCGGGCGTGTGGCCGGACGGGCCGCCGCTGCCGCAGTCATCTGACACCGCGGCAGTTTCTCCGCATTCGTTAGATCGCGGCTACGTGCGGCGGAGTCGGTGCCTCGTGCAGACGCTCTTCGATGGCACGCACGCGGTGTCGAATGTCCATATCACTGCTTTCGGCCAGACGACGCAGGATTGGCGCGGCCAAACGCGGCGCGCGAAGCGCCAGCACTTCCGCCACATCGCAGGCAAGAGCCGGTACATCACCGCGATCGGTGAGCCGTGCGGCCGCGCGATGGATGGACTGGGCCGAGGCACAATCGGGCGACGTCCGCACAATGAGCACCAGCTCGCGAAGCACAGCGATATCCCGCTCCTGCAACAGGGCATCCGCCAGATAGGGGCACGGCTCGTTGATATCTCGTTCGAGACGGCGCATGGCACGCCAGGCTGCCCGGCGCACATCGGGAGCGCGATCGTTGATCGCCGAGCGCAGCCCATCGAGCGCGACGCTCGTACCCAACGCACCAAGCGCACGCGTCGCCGCCACGCGGACGCGAGTATCCGTATGCGTGATGGTGCGCAGGAGCGCGTGCTCGGCCGCTTCCACACGCATCGCACCAAGCAACGCGGCGGCATTTCGCACCACATACCAGGTCGGATGGAGCAGCGCGTTGATCAGATACGGCGCACCGGCATTGAGGGCCACGAGAGCATCGAAATAGCGCCGACGCTCGACACCGGAAGTGGCCAGACAGAGCTGCGTAAACAGCTCCGTAGGATCGCCATCGGTACCTGCCGCACCCTTGGACGCCGCGCCGAACTCCACACGCACATGCCAGACACCGTGTTCGTTCCAGAGCTGATCGAACGACACACCCTGCTCTCCCTGCGGACCCGCGAGCAGGGCCACGAATTGCAGCAACGCACGCGGCGGTGTTTCTGCGGCCACACGCACGCGCGACAAGTCATGCTCCGACATCGCGCGATAGAGCGACGCCAGCATGCCGGTTTCGAGATGCTGCCCATTCACCGAGATGCCATCGGCATCACGCTGGATGTCCACGCCTTCGCTTTGCAGCAGGGTGGCCGTGCGTGACAACAGCACCGCGATATCATCGCCAGTCGCATGGTGATTGAGCCCATCGAGCAAACGGGCAATACCCTCACACGCCACCACGGCAAGGCTCGCGGCAGGTGTGGACTCGATGGCTGTGGCAGGCGTGGCAATACTCATGATTCGTCGGCGAAAGTGAGTTACCTCACAGACGACCCGAGTTGAAAAACTTTTCAGATTTCGGCGTTAACAAACTCCACTGCGTTTTCACTGCTACTGAGGAGAATTCAGGTGCAATTCACGCGTGCGCGGATCGGGCCTCAGTCCATGCGACTGAACACAAATCGCCACGTTCTGCCCCACACCCGCAACAGGCGTGTTCATTTTTTCGACAGTTCAAATCAACGCACCTCAAAACACAAACGGCCACCACATCGGCACGAGCAGTGCGAGTGGTGACCGTATTTGTGTATCGGGACGGCGGGATTCGAACCCGCGACCCCTTGAACCCCATTCAAGTGCGCTACCGGGCTGCGCTACGTCCCGTCACCGCCAGACCAGCCGGTGAACAGACTGAGGAACGTAAACCCATGACAGCCCCCAAACCAGCCCCTACCGCAAGCGGCTGAGCATCAAACCGGTCCACGAAACGACTCGGTCTCCTGCCGCGCTTGCCAGGTGATCTGCCATTTGACTTCCCCGTCCCACACCCTGATCGTCAAAGGGCCATGCCTGCCTACCTCCTGATCCTGCTTGCGGCCCTGAGTCTCACGCCGGCCGCCTCCCTTGCCCCCACGGCACCCAAGAAGACCGTGGCCGTGCTGAACTTCGACAACAACACGGGCAAGGGCGATTACGATCACCTCGGCCAGGGCATGGCGGCCATGATGACCACCGATCTCTCGGCGGTGGACGACATCCAGTTGCTCGAACGTCAGCGGCTTGCCGATGTCACCAAGGAAATCGACGCCCAGCGCAGTCGCTATTTCGATTCAACCACCGCCGTCAAAGTCGGACGTTTGACGGGTGCGCAGTACATCGTGATCGGCTCACTGGCCGCCGTCGATCCGCAACTGCGTATCGACACCCGCATCGTGCGCGTGGAAACCGGCGCCATCGTGAAAAGCGCCAAGGTCACCGGCAAGCAGGAAGAATTTTTCGACCTGCAGAAGCGATTGGCGCGCCAGCTCATCAAGGATCTTGATATCGCGCTGACGCCAGAGGGCGAAACCAAACTTGATGCCCAACAGCAGCGCTCGCGCGTGGACGAGCTCGACGCCATGGTGCGACTGTCGAACGCCATGAATCTCGCCGATCGTGGTGACTATGGTTCGGCCACACTCAAGATCGCGCCGGTCGTGGCCAAGTATCCCAACAGCACCTTCGTCAAACTCACCGCCGACGAGATCAAACGTCGCGCGTCGCGAAACAGCGAACAGAAGGCCAAGACGCTCATCAACAACGGCGTCGACAAGCTTATTCGGAAGATCCCGCCAGCGCCGCGTTGACCGCCTGACGCAGCACCGACAACTCCACCGGTTTGTTCAGCACGGCCTGCGCGCGCGCAGCCGCAATGCGCTCCGGTGTGAGACGATGACTGAAGCCGGTGAGAATCAATACGGGAAGATCCGCGCGCAGAGCGTGCACCGATTCCGCCAGCAGATCACCCGTCATTCCCGGCATGGTCTGATCGGTGATCAGTAGATCCACGGCCGACGGCTGATCACGAACAAATGCCAGCGCCTGTTCCGGCACAGTAAAGGTGTGCACGACGTGACCAGCATGCTGCAATGCACGCTCCACCACCTGTGCCACACCCGGTTCGTCATCCACCACGACGACGGTAGTGCCCGCAAATGGGCTGGTCTCCGGCGCTTCATCCTCAACGATGGTTGGAGACAAGGCATCGAGTTCTTCTCCCTCGAGTTCCTCGAGTCCTTCATCCCACAGTCCTTCAATCACGGCCTTCGGAAACAGAATCTCGAACGTCGTGCCGGAATCCGGCGCACTGATCACGTCGGCCCGCCCACCATGTGACATCACGATGCCGTGCACGACGGCCATGCCGAGGCCAGTGCCTTCACCCGTTGGCTTGGTGGTGAAGAACGGCTCGAAGATGCGCTGCCGCGTTTCTTCATCCATGCCATCGCCGGTATCATGCACCTGCAGCACGATCACCTGTCCCAATGGAGCCGGTTGATCATCGGCAACGGTTCGCTCGGACAGCACGATGTTGATTGCCCCCGTGACCTTGTTCCGCAGCGCATACTCTGCGTTGGACACCAGATTCAGCAGCAGCTGCTGCAGCTGTGTCGGGTCCCCCTGCACGAGGTACTGCGTTTCGGCGCCCACCGTCATGAGCTTCACCGTACGCGGCACCATGCGGCGAAGTAGCGGCTGCAGATCGAGCACGAGCCGGGAAAGATTCACGTACTCCCGCGTCGGTGTGGATCGACGACTGAAGGTGAGAATCTGCCGGACGATATCGCGCGCACGATCACTGGCGTCAAGAATGGCGCCCAGATTGTCACCATTGCTCCGACCTTTGCGAAGCGCCGTACGCGCCAGCTCGGCGTTGCCACGAATGACGCCGAGCAGATTGTTGAAGTCGTGCGCCACACCACCGGCGAGAGTCCCCAAAGCCTCGAGCTTCTGCGCTTCGCGCACCTGCTCCTGGAACCAGGCGCGTTCGGCGTCGGCCTGTCGTTCACGTTCGAGCAGTTGTTGTGTGCTACGCCGGACCGCGGCCATACGCCACTGATACGCGCCCGTCAGAGCGAGCGCGAGCACGAGGCCATAAGCAACGAGGGCTAGCGGTGATTCCCACGCCGACGTCGCCATAGAAAACCGGCGCTGCACCGGACCATACTCACGCCCAGCCCAATCATACGCCCACACGGTAAGGGTATAGTCGCCTGGACGAATGTCGTGATAGTAGCGATTGGGCACTTCCAGCCACTCACCGCCAACAGAGTCCGCGGCGGCGGCAGCGGCGCTCCGCTGCCGATCAGTGAGTTGTACACGGAATCGTGTCAGCTCTTCACGGTGGAACGTGAGCAGCAATGGTTCAACGTGCAGATCATTTTCGAGAGGCGTCAGCTTTGCGCCATCGACCACGATGCGCTTCTGTGATTCGGATGTCACGCGTACCGTCAAACGCGCCGGAGGCAACTGCGCTGCCCGTGCCACATCCACCAGGCCAATACCAAATCCGGTGCCGGCCCATAGAATGCCGCTGGCACTATCCATCGCAACAGACGTCACCGAATTCGCTGGTAAACCGTCTGCATCGGAGACCTGCGAAAGAATTCGCCACGCATCAGTCGACGCAGCAGATACATCGAACAGCGCGAGTCCGGCGAACGTCCCCACGGCCAAACGACCGTCCCCAAGACAATCCAGATCGGCGGTACCAAGATTTGACAGTACGCGACGCAGACGAAGCGGCAGCGGACGCCACGCCGTACTGTCATCCAGTCGACGCCAGTAGATGCCGCGCTCGTAGTCCAACGCAAAAACGAACCCGGAAGTACTGCTACCCGTCGTGCAAATCCGACGCACAGTCCCAAGTCCCAGGGGCCGCGTGATCGCGAGCATCGTGTCGACGCGTGTAGTGCCCGCGGTCAGCGTGGTGACCGTATGCCCACTTCCGAGATACAATGCGCGACGTCCGCGTTCGATCCCCGCCCCCAGCGCCGTCACCGGCTGCGTAGCGACCATACCGCGACGCACCCACCGCGCGCCGTTCCAGGCGTAGATGCCCTGTGACGTACCCGCGAGAAGCACATGCTCGCCGGTCGTATCAATCAGCCGCTGCACCTGATTCACGCGTGCAGCACCAAGTCCGTCGTCAATGCGAACGAAATCTTCCCCCTTGAGTCGCCATGGAAGGCCATTGGCGACAACAACAATACTGCTGACGGAATCCGCCGAGCGAGCGCCGGACCTGAGGGGAGGAGCCAACGAGACGCGCCGGATATCCGTCACCAGGCCACGTGCGCTCTCACTCGTAAAACCAAAGCGCCGCATACCGCCACTGGCCGGATACAACAACAGCCCCATTTCCTGCGTGGCCGCCCACACATCATCACGCCCACCCGCACCGCGTTCTGCGTAGACAACATTCACCGCCGTTGCCGCACCATCCGGAAACATCGAGAGCGTCGCCGCAACACCTTGCGACAGACGCACGAGATAGCCGCTTCGCGACGAGGCATAGACGGCCACATTGCCGCCATGACCTACGAGATGTCGTAGCAGGGTGATGGTGGAGTGCGTATTGGCCAGGGTCGACGGAACCTCCTGCCACGTGCCACGTTCAGCATGCCAGATACGTCCGTTGAGCGTGCCCACCCATAGACTCGACGAGCCGCTGCCATCGGGAACCGCATCGACACGGTAAGCGTGCTGCGGTGAGCCTGCGAGAAGCTCAAAACGATCTCCCTTCGGTCCGGTTTGCAAACGAAACACACCGCCGTCGCCGGCCGCATAAACACGGGAGACGGTATCTCCGACGGCGGCCACCAGATACTGCACATCCGGAGAATCCAGTCCGCGATCCTGCCCGAACACCGTCCACGTATTGCGATGAAGACGCGCGACTCCGCCGAGTGAACTCGCCACCCAGAGCTCGGACGCACCGTCCGGGGCACGGGTTGCCGCAAGCATGATTCCCAGCGGATTGAATCCCTCCGGGAGCGCCAGTGACTCGAACGTGGTGCCATTGAACCATGCGACGCCGCGCGAAGTGCCGGCCACCACACGCTGTCGTCCGTCGATCGCATCCGACTCGACAAGACTGAACACCACCGTGCCACTCAGGGCGTCGCCTTCGTTGAACACCACGAACCGCCCATCGGGTGTCCGGCGAATCAAGGCGGTGCGCGTTCCCGTCCAACGACTGCCATCTTCGGAAAACAGCAGCGACCGAACCTGCTGATTCTCGAAGTCTTCCGGCATGGGCTCGCGCCGCCACTGCGCACCCGCATACGAATACACACCATCATCAGTGGCCAACCACGGCACACCGTTGGCGTCCATCGTCATCGCAAATGCCGTCGACGCACGCAATCCGGACGCCGCATCAAAGCGTCGTTCAGCAATAGTGCGTAGCGTGTGCTGCGCTGGTGCGGCCGCCGCAAACGAGGAAGTCGCTCGCTGGGCCGACGCCATGGCACTGGAAAGACTCAGTGCCACGAGCGCCCACAGCAGACCTGAACGACGCACCACACGGCTCATCAGCAGATCAATCGATATGCTTTGCCGCATGACGCACATCCGGCTGGATGACCGGATATGTCGACCGCAGAGATTCGAGCGTGCGCAGCAGCATGTCGGCGATCAGATAATTGCGCACCGCCTTGTCATCGGCCGGTACGACATACCACGGCGCCCATGGTGTGCTGCACCGGGTGAGCGCTTCGGTATAGGCCGCCGTGTACTCATCCCAGCGTGCCCGGTCCTCGAGATCCTCAAGCCGGAACTTCCAGTTCTTTCGTGGATCATCGAATCGTTCCTGCAAGCGCTCACGCTGCTCATCGCGCGAAACATGCAGAAAGCATTTGCGAATGATCACGCCATTTGCATGCAGCATCTCCTCGAACGCGTTGATCTGCGCATAACGCGGACGCCACACGTCTTCCGATGCGAGCTCGCGGACCCGCACGGCCAGCACGTCTTCATAGTGGGAACGATTGAACACGCCAACCATGCCACGTGGCGGCACCACCTGATGCACGCGCCAGAGGAAGTCATGCTTCAGCTCCAACGACGATGGCGGTCCAAAAGCTGCGACACGAACACCCGTCGGATTGAATGCCCCATACACCGTCTTGATCACACCATCCTTACCGGACGCATCGCGCCCCTGCAGCACCAGAAGCAAGGCATGGCGACCATCGGCATAGAACGCATCCTGGAGTTCTTCCAGGCGATCGAGCAGGCGTCGCGTGGCATGCTCGAGATCCTTCTTCCCAGCCGCACCACGAACCCGCGCGGCCTCGTCGCCCAGATCGAGCGGTGCGGCAGGATTCACCGGCACCAGGCGGTCGAGTCCCAACTCCTCGACGTCAACCCGTGCATCCTCACGAGAGGTCTTGCGATCATGCGATGACATCACGACACCTCCACTGCGTCGGTGGGAGGTTCAAAGGGTTCCATGTGAATGAGCACGCCGGCAGCTGCCGGCAGCTGCGCCCGAATGGCCCCTTTGACACGTCCCGAAAGAATATGCGCCTGGTGCAGTGTCATGGCGGGATCGGCCTGCACGTGAATGTCCACGTAGTACGCGGTACCAGACTTTCGCACCTTGAGCTTCTCCACATCCAGTACACCGCTCGTTGCCAACGCCGCGCGTCGGATGGTGTCATGAACGGCCGGCTCCGGCGCGCGGTCCATCAATTCACCGAGCGCGCGACGCAGAATCGTCAAGCCGTTGAAGGCGATGAGCGCCGCCGCCACCAGGGCTGCCCAATCATCGGCAACTTCCCATCCTTCCCCGCCAATCAATGCCGCGCTGATTCCGATGAACGCCGCGGCTGAACTGATGGCATCCGCGCGATGATGCCAGGCGTCTGCCTCAACTGCCACACTGCCCGAGGCATCACCAGCAGAGGCGACCTTCTTGGCCAACGCCTCTTTCACCACGATCACCAGCACCAGCACCACCAGCGTCCATGGCTCGGGTGCATGATGTGGGGTAAGAATCTCGCTCACGGATTCAACCGTGATGCCCGCGGCGGCCCCCAGCATGAGCGCCGAAACCACGGCTCCCGCCAGTGCCTCGGCCCGCCCATAGCCAAACGGATAGCGTTCGTCCGGATCGCGACTGGCGATACGCAAGCCACCCCATACCACCAGCGATCCAATCATGTCGGTGGCGCTTTCGATCGCGTCGGCCACCAGGGCGTATGCATTGCCCAGCAAACCGGCGACCAGCTTGATGACCGCCAGCACGGCATTGATCAGAACACCGATCTGCACCAGCCGCTGCGCCGAACGATGCGCGGCACGATGTGCAGCAGGCGACCACAGAGGTGTGGGCGAGTCCGGTGACTCGGTTGGGGGCGTGGATCGGGCCATTGGATCAAATATGCCGCGCGGTCATGTACGGTGAAGCCGTGGCATCATGACCATTCCCACATCCGACCGCCTCGTACCGTACACGGACTGGGTTACATTTCCGGGCAATGGCCGATACCAAGTCACCACGCCGCCCCACACTGTCGCATCGCCTCGAGTATCTCGCTACGCGAACAATTGTCGGTGCCCTGCGCCTGCTGGGATGGCGCGGCGCCAGTTGGATTGGCGGACGCCTTGCCCGATTCGCCTATCGCCCCCTGGGTATTCGACGAGGCGTAGTGGAGCGTCAGATCGCGGCCGCATTTCCCGAACTCAGTCATCGTGAGGTCGTGGAATTGTCCGCAAAGTCCTACGAGAGTCTCGGGCGTACATCCATCGAGGCTGCGGTGCTTCCCGGCACATCGCGCGACGATATTCTCGCCCGTGTCGAACGGGTCGATGGATGGGAGTATGTGGAAGAAGCACGCGCCCAGGGCAAGGGCATCATCTGTGTGACCGGCCATCTCGGGAATTGGGAGTTGGCGGGTGCGTACGTGGCCGCCAGGGGCGTACCAGTTGACGCAGTAGCGCGCGGGATGGCCAATCCGATCTTCGAAGCGTACGTGAATCGCACGCGCCACGAAATCGGCATGGAAGTCATTCACGACAAGGACGCGGTGCGTCGTACACCGCGCGCGCTCCGGGACAACCACCTCGTGGCCTTTCTGAGTGACCACGATGCGCTCGGACTCGCGAGCACATTTGTTCCGTTTTTTGGCCGGCCGGCCAAGACGCCTCGCGGACCCGCCGTATTTGCCCTGCGTTTTGACGCACCGGTCATCTTCATCGCATTCGTACGTCTGCCAAGCGGACGGTACGCCTTCGAATGCGAGCCCGTACTGGTCGAGCGCACCGGAGATCGCGAAGCCGATAGTGACGCCATCGTCGCACGCTTCACCGCAATCCTGGAAGCCAAAGTACGGCAGTACCCCGACCAGTACTTTTGGCAACACCGTCGTTGGCGAAGACAGCCACCGGACACCCCACCACATCTGCGCGAGCCCTGATCGCAACAATGGCAACCTCCCGGCGAAAAAGTGCGCGCGGTTGGCGTTTCTGGATTCGGCGAGTCGTGTTGATTGGTGTTTTTCTCGCGTTGGCGCCCATTCCCTTCATCCTGCTGTTCTCGGTGGTCAATCCACCCATTACCGCGGTGATGCTGGCACGCGTGGGTTCGCGCGTCGTGAATGGCGATCGCCCATTCTTCCCGGCCCACACGCCAATCTCACGCGAGCAGCAGGGACCACGACTTCGCCGTGCCGTTCTTGCATCGGAAGACGATCGATTTTACCTGCACTGGGGTATCGATACGCTCGAGCTACGCAAGGCACTCGATCGTCGACGTCAGGGGGGACGTCTGCGCGGTGCAAGCACGCTCACGCAGCAGGTGGCCAAGAACATTTTCCTGTGGAACGGCCGCTCCTACATCCGAAAAGGCCTCGAGGTCTACCTGACACTCTGGCTGGAGCTGCTGCTGAGCAAGGAACGCATTCTCGATCTCTACATCAATCTCGCCGAGTGGGGACCGAACGAGTTTGGTGCCGAGGCCGGTGCGCGGCGGCATTTCGGCAAGAGTGCGTCGGCACTCAGCCGTGATGAAGCGGCACGTATGGCGGCCATCCTTCCGTCACCGCGGCGATGGTCACCGAACGGCAGTATCGCCACTCGACGCGCCGCGGTGATTCTGCAACGCATGAGCTATCCGGCGCCGCGCGAAGAGCCGGCGCGGTCAGCCACTCGCACACGCAGTCGCCAGACAGCACAACGTCCGTGAGCCAGTAGAGAGAACGCCGCTGGCATCGCCGGGTAGTTTCTCCTACACTCCGTACGACACTCCGTAGTACCAGCAGTACTCCTCCATCTGCGGCGCGCATTCGCGCCCGATGGTGTGCGCCGAATCACCGGACTTCGACTCTTCCCGGCCCATTCTCCCGGGATCACCGTCAGCTTGATCGTCATGATGCATACTCGTTCACTTCGTGGCTCGACTCTTCGTCCGATGGCCTGCGCCATCGCCACGGCACTCGCACTTACTGCCCTGCCGCTCGCTGCACAATCCAATACGGCAGGCAAGAGCACCTCATCGCAGGCGGCCGCTGCCAAGCCCAGCACGGACACGACACGTAAGAAAGTGCGTGGATCGCTTGGCCCGCAGGCTGGCGATCGGCATATGGCGTTTCGCGACGCCGGCAGCGATGCCGATTCGCTGTGGCCGCCCAAGATGCCTGCCGCATTGCCCGGCTCCATCCTGCCGGCCAAGCGCATCATCGCGTTCTACGGCAATCCGCTCAGCAAGCGCATGGGCATTCTTGGTGAATTCGAAACACCGGAGATGCTGCGCAAGCTCGATGCCGAAGTGGCCGCGTGGAACAAGGCCGACCCGGCGCATCCGGTACAGCCAGCGCTGCACCTCATCGCGATGGTCGCCAATCCCCATCCGGGACCGAGTGGCAAGTACCGCACTCGTATGGACAGCTCACTCATTGAGCGCGTGTACGGGTGGTCGAAGAGCAAGAATGCCGTGATGTTCGTCGACCTGCAGGTTGGCCAGAGTACGCTACGCGAAGAGCTGCCGTGGATCGAGAAGTTCCTCGTGCGCCCCGATGTGCACCTCGGTATCGATCCTGAATTCTCGATGAAGAACGGCGGTATTCCGGGCAAGCGCATTGGCACCTACGATGCGGCGGATATCAACTACGCCATTCGTTTCCTCGCCAATCTCGTCGAGAAGCACAACCTGCCGCCCAAGGTGCTCGTCGTGCACCGATTCACGCCCAAGGGCGTCACGAATGCCAAGGACATCAAGCTCGATCCGCGTGTGCAGGTCGTGATGCACATGGACGGCTTCGGTGCGCCGTGGCTCAAGCGCGATACCTACTGGCGCGACATCAAGAAGGAACCCGTTCAGTTCACCGGATGGAAGCAGTTCACGAAGACCAAGAACGACAATCCGGCGACATCACGCGAAGCCATCTTGCGCCTCTGGCCGGTACCGCTGTACATCCAGCTCCAGTAATTGCAGCCGCAATGGCTGCGGAATTCGTGAACTGAGACCAGGAGCTGCGCCATGTCGAATTCAGGTGACGTCCCCATGACTCGTCGTCATCTCGTATCCGGCATCGGCGCGGCCACCTTGGTAGGAGCGTTGCCGCAATTGCTTGAGGCACAGTCAGGCGCTGCAGCGCCTCCAGCAAATGCGACCGCTGGACGACTCAGGCAGTCTGTGGCCCGTTGGTGCTTCAGCCGCACGCCAATTCATGATCTGTGCAAGGAAGCCAAGGCGATTGGCCTGGTCGGCATCGATCTGCTCGGCCCCGAAGAGTGGAGTGTGCCAGCCCAGTACGGACTCGAATGCACCATGGGCAACAGCTGGGGCACGATTCCCATCGGATTCAATCGCCTCGAACATCACGACAAGCTCGTCACCGACGGCGAAGCTTACATCCCGCGTGCCGCAGCCGCGGGAGTGAAGAAGATCGTGGTGTTCAGCGGCAATCGTGCCGGACTCGCTGATCGTGAAGGCATCGCCAATTGCATCACGGGACTCAAGCGACTCATGTCCACCGCAGAGAAGCATGGTGTCGTGCTGTGCATGGAGATGTTGAACAGCAAGGTCGATCACAAGGATTACCATGCGGATCACACCGATTGGGCAGTCGCAGTGGCCGAGGGATTGAATAGCCCGAGCTTCCGTTTGCTCTACGACATCTACCACATGCAGGTCATGGAAGGCGACGTGATCGCCACCATCGGCAAGGCATGGAAATGGATCGGGCATTTTCACACCGCTGGAGTGCCGGGAAGACACGAAATCGGTGATACGCAGGAGCTATACTATCCCGCCATTGCGAAGTCGATTGCCGATCGTGGATACAGCGGAGTATTGGCACACGAATTCATGCCGCAGAAGGCGGGGTTTGAGACGTTGGGGGAGGCGGTAAAACTCTGCACCGTTTGAGAGGTGAGAGGGGGCTCGCGACTTGCTGTGGGCTTTGGGCCGTGGGCTGTGAGCCGGGGTTGTGCGGGCGGAGCGGCGTGGCGGTGATTGGTATTGCGTTGCGATGATTGATAGGGTGCGGAAATGGTGAGACAGTTTTTCGCGCGAGAACCAATGCTGGGCCAATGCAAGACTTCACCAAACTCCGCGTGTGGCGAATGGCGCATGAGTTGAGTGTGGCCATCGTGTCCGCGACATCGAAAAGCGGCAACGGCCACCGCGCGACCATTGCCCAACTCCGTCGCTCATCGGCTTCCATCAGCGCCAACATCGCCGAAGGCTGCAGCCAGCCCAGCCAGGACCAATTCGCGCGTTTTCTGTCCATCGCGATCGGATCCACCACCGAGTCGCACAACCACCTGCTCCTCCTGCGCGACACGGCAGCCCTTCCCGCCGATCAGGTGACTGACTTACTGGATCGCGTCACCAATCTCCGCCCCGCCCTGATCAAACTGCACCGCCTCGCCTCTCAACGCCAAAAGTAAGCCCCATACCACTTTCAGAT
>JACVCD010000015.1 GCA_016742275.1 Gemmatimonadaceae bacterium | reverse complement strand
CCCCTAAGGGGTATATGATTCAGAGTACGGCGCGCCACCGATAGGTGCGCGCTGCTGACTCTGATTCAATTCCTGGAGGGTTCGTATGCAGCAACCCCTGACACTCGAGATCCGCGGCATGACCTGCGGACATTGCGTGAAGTCCGTGAACGCCGCGCTGTCCAAGGTGGACGGCGTCACGATCGATAACGTGACCATTGGCTCGGCCGCTGTCACATTCGATCCGGCACGCACGAGTGCCAATGTCATCGCTGAAGCGGTGCGCGAAGAAGGCTACGAAGTTGTCAGTCGCGCGTAGCAAACAGATCGATCTGCGGCGGCTGGGTCGGTAGTCCCAGTCGCTGCAGGGCGTGTACGGTCCAACCGTCGCGATCGTTTGGATCGAGATGAATGACCGGCACGGACAGATCGTTCACCAGGTCATCGATGATGTGATCGATCTCCTGCTGAAAGCCCGGGCTCACGGCACGCTTGCCGTCGAAGGTTGGCGCGCCGAGCACCGGCACCTTGAAGAGCGCGTGATAACCGCGCACCCATTCGCGTACGAGTGGTTCGAGTTCGGGACGACGACCGAGGCGCGCGACTAGATACGCGTAGTTGTCCAGCACCGAACGATCACATACCACGACTTCGTACTGCGCACATGCCGCGAGCTCTTCGGCGATCTGCGTGTGGAGAATCCACGCCTGCGCATCGAACGTCGTCTCCTCGTTGATCGGCAACGGACAGCGACGCGCGACTTCCTTCACGATGTCCACGCCGAGGTCGAGGCGCTTGAGCTGCGCGGCAAGATCGAAGCAGAGTGTCGTTTTGCCTACGCCGTGGGTTCCTACGAACGCCACCTTGAGGCGATGACGTCCCAAGGCGTCGAGTGGCAGCAGGATGGACGAAGCAGACATGATGCATCCACGCTAACATCTCTGTGAACGACTTCCCACCCCTTGTCAGGCAGATGAATACACGAGCGACTTTCGCGGTGCATGAACCGGCCACCGGTGCTTTGGTGGATATGGCGCCCAATCACACGGCGCAGGATGCTACACAGGCCATTGAACGCGCACATGCCGCGTGGCCTGCGTGGCGGAGTCGCACGGCAGGTGAACGAGCAAAGTTGCTGCGTGCCTGGCACGATCTCATTCTGGCGCATCGTGAACCGATCGCCGTGATCATGTCACGCGAGGCGGGGAAGGTGATGAGTGAAAGCCGCGGAGAAGTCGACTACGGCGCGGCGTTCGTCGAGTGGTTTGCCGAAGAAGCGCGGCGTACCTATGGCGACGTCATCCCATCACCATCGCCGGATCGTCGGCTCTTTGCGCTGCGGCAATCGGTAGGCGTGGTGGCGGCCATCACGCCATGGAATTTCCCGCTGGCCATGATCACCCGCAAAGTGGCACCGGCATTGGCTGCGGGGTGCCCGGTCATCATCAAGCCGGCAACGGAAACACCGCTCACTGCGCTGTATCTCGAACGGTTGGCGCATGAAGCCGGCATTCCGGCGGATGTGTATCAGACGCTCACGACCACGGCCAATGCGGAACTTGGTGCCGTGTTTCTGAGCGATGCACGTGTTCGCAAAGTGTCGTTTACCGGATCGACCGCCGTTGGCAAGCAGCTGGTGGCGCAGAGCGCGCAGCATCTCACCAAGCTTTCGCTCGAGTTGGGTGGCAACGCGCCTATTCTCGTATTCGAGGATGCCGACATCGATGCGGCAGTGCGCGGCACGGTGGCTGCCAAGTTCCGCCACAATGGACAGACCTGCGTATGCGTGAACCGGGTGTATGTGCACGAAAGCGTACACGAAGCGTTCATCGACAAGTTCACGGCGGCCGTGCAGCAGATCCGGAGTGGCAATCCGTCGGACGACACGGTGCAGGTTGGGCCGCTCATCAGCGAGCGTGCACTGCACAAGGTTGAGGGCCTGGTGGCCGATGCCGTGGCCGGCGGTGCACGCATTGCGTTGGGTGGAGTGGCGACCGGTGGCCAGTACTACGCCCCTACGGTGCTCGTCGATGTGCGCAGTGATATGCGCATTGCCAAGGAAGAAGTGTTTGGTCCGGTCGCACCCATCTACGCATTTCGTACAGAGGCCGAGGCCATCGCGCTGGCCAATGATACGTCGTACGGGTTGGCGGCCTATCTCTACAGCTCCAATCAGGCGCGGTGCTGGCGTGTGGCCGAGGCGCTCGAATATGGCATGGTGGGCATCAATGAGTCGCTGATGGCCACGGTTGTGGCGCCATTTGGTGGCATCAAGGAATCGGGCATCGGCCGCGAGGGTTCGCGCTACGGCATGGACGCCTATCTGGAGATGAAGTACGTGTGTCTGGGAGGGTTGGGCTGGGGTGATTGAGGCGTGTGACAGGGGGGACGCTGAAAAGGTATACCTTTTAACAGTCCCTCATGCACGCATAGATCGGAGGTTCGATGTCTCGCTTCCCCTTGGCCGCAGCACTGTCTGCGGCCTTGTCCATACTGACCCTGACGGCCTGTCAGGATCCGACGGCACTCGCATCGCCGGGCACTCCAGAACAGGTGCCCGTGGGAGACACGGCAGTCGGCACCCCGCTGCCGCCACCGCCCAAGGCGGCGCAGTTCGATCTGCTTTTTGATCGTTGGGAGTCGGACGAAAGCCGCATTGTCCGTCCTCTGCTGGTGCGCACGGCGGCATTCGTCGACAGCACGGTGATTGATGATTCGGTGCAGGCCGTCACTGGCATTCCCGGCGCATTCGATGCGTCGGTGTCGGCGGCGCATAATGTCATGGTGTATACCTGCACCACGGGTCACGGCACGACGCTGTGCCGATCGGCGATCGATGGCACCGGTGCGCGTACCATGTTGCCGAATTTCAGTGCGCTCAATGCAGACCAGCCGGCGCTCAGCCCTGATGGACAGCGAGTGGCATTTCGCGGATGGGCACCCGGCGGAACCGTTGGACTGTTCAATCCGGCGCACATCTACATCGTGGATATCGATGGCACGAATCTCACACGCATCGCGGCTGGTGCCGTAGGCGCCGCATCATTGGCATCGCCAACGTGGTCACCGGAGCAGACCGATGGCTCATATCGTCTGGCCTACGCCAGGCAGGCACGCAGCGCCGAGGGCTATGTGGTGTCGCACCTCGAGGTCATGCGCGACGATGGGTCGGAGAGCAAGGCGCTGACGGCAGCGAGTGAACACCTCGACACGGAACCGACGTGGTCACCCGACGGTCGCCTGGTCGCATTCATACGTCGTTCAGCCTCGGCCGCCGGTGATCTGTGGGTGGTGCCGGTGAACGATTCGTTCAGTACCACCGCACTGCCGGTCGCTCACCCACTCATGAGCACTGATCCAGATGGGGAACAGCGTGCGCCAGCCTGGTCACCCGATGGCAAGCGGCTCGCCTTTGTTTCGGCCCACGAGATTCTCGGGACGTTCTACAACTGGCAGGTCTACAGCGTTGCGGTGGATGGCACGCAACTGGTTCGGCATACCTCGTCGCCGCACGAGCACGCAAATCCGGTGTGGGTCAATGCGTCGCGCTCTTTCCGTACACCACTGAGGTGAGCGATAGTGTGAGTGAAAACTTGGCAAACTTGGTTTTCACTTGCACCGGAATGCGATGCGCATCGTCGCTGAACCACACCTGCGCATCGCCACCTTCGGAGAAAATGCCCTTGGTGCGAATGGTCGGTCGGACGACCACCGATGGAAATGTGCCGGCGGCCACCTTGATGGTGTCGTACTTGACGCCGGTCAGAATCACCGGATTGCGATCGGGGCGAAAGTATCGATCTTCGCGGCGCGTCTCGCCGGGCTTCACCGCCGCCGCGCGCACCGCGTAGATGAATGACCCATCGTCGAGCGGATTGGGAACACTGGGCTCCAGCGGATCAGTGTTCCGTCGATACTGCGACGACTCGGGAAACATCTCGTACGTGGTTTCCCGTTTGTACCGACCTTCGCTGATGCGCTGCACATGCTTGAGCGACGACAGCGTTTCGACATCGATCCAGCTTTCGTAGCGATCGTGCACCCGGAAGAACGGGATGCCACCATCGATGCTGAAGACCACGTGATAGGCCGGACGGCCGCGCAGAGTATCGATGCGCGACACTTCCATGCGCGCAGAGCCGGCCGAGATACCACCGAAGCTGGCCTTGTACGTCAGTACTTCACCCACGCTGAAGGGTACGGGTGCTACGCCAGGAACGAGGGCAGCACTCGCCGGCTGAACTACTGATTCTGTGGTATGGAGCACCGCACCGGAGCCCAGGCTCACCATCAGCGAGAGTCCAGCGAGGCGAGCTACAATGGGCATTCGCATGGTGCGAAGGAATCAGGATGGGACGACCGGCTCGGAAGCCGTGTCAAAACGGTTGTTGGGTGCAAAAGCGCTACCTCGGTGGTACCGCACGGCGTCACCCGACTCTGAACTCTATCCAGGGGCGTAGCAGGAACAAGCCAATTGACATATAAAACAATTTTGATATAATCGGATCGTGCCTTCGACCTTTGCCCTCGACAACGCGCGGGCCGTGCAGCTGTTCCATGCACTGTCCGACGAAACGCGCCTCGCCATCCTCGATCTCCTGCGCGATGGGGAGCAGTGTGTGTGTGATCTGCAGGGTGCACTCGATGCCGCACAGTCGCGATTGTCGTTCCACTTGCGGGTGTTGCGGGAAGCCGGTCTTGTCACGGACCGCCGTGAAGGCCGGTGGATGTATTACACCGTAAACGCCGAAGCGTTGACCGAAGTGCACGACATTGTTCGAGTGCTCGGCACGGCCGATACGGGCAGTTCACGGAGTGGTTCGGGGAGTCGCCGCTTGACCGTATTTGGACGCTGTTGCGACTGACTGTCCGGGTGCCTGCGTTCGAATAGCCAGTCCTCGCGCCGGTTGGTCTGCGGCGCGTTTCTTGGGTCTTACATATCAACAAATTTTGCTGGGAGAATCTATGACAGAGATCACCGAACTCGTGCAGGCTCGCTATGGCGCGGTGGCGCGCCGGGTCCTTGGGGTCAGCAATGAGCCGCTCGCTGGGGCGTGCTGCGGAGGGAGCGGATGTGGTCCGGGCGGGCAGGTGTACGACCCCATCTCCTCGAATCTCTACGTGAGTGGGCAGATCGAGGAACTGCCTACCGACGCGGTTCTCGCCTCACTGGGCTGTGGTAATCCAACGGCATTGGCTGAACTTGGAATTGGTGAAACGGTGCTGGACCTTGGCTCCGGTGGCGGAATTGATGTGCTGCTCTCGGCGCGGCGCGTTGGGCCAACCGGAAAGGCCTATGGCTTGGATATGACCGGTGACATGCTGGCCCTTGCCCGCAAGAACGCGCAGGACGCCGGTGTCGAGAACGTTGAATTTCTGGAGGGCCACATTGAGCAGATTCCTCTGCCCGATGCGACCGTGGATGTCATCATCTCCAACTGTGTCATCAACCTGTCCGCTGACAAGCGCGAGGTCCTGCGTGAAGCCTTTCGTGTGCTTGCACCAGGTGGACGATTTGCGGTGAGTGATGTCGTCATTCGCGGTGACGTGCCCGACGCCATTCGTCGCTCGATGGAACTGTGGGTGGGATGCGTGGCCGGCGCGCTCGAGGAAAGCGAGTTTCTGCGACTGCTGGCTGAAGTGGGTTTCGTCGACGCATCGATCGAGCCAACGCGCATCTATCGCGCGGATGATGCACGGCAATTTCTGCGCGACGCCGGAGTCGACTCGGACGATCAACTGGCACAGGTCGACGGTCGTGTGATGGCGGCGTTTGTTCGCGCCAGGAAGCCGGCATAATGTCCACGAGCCGCATACGAAGTGCGACCGCCGATGATCGACAGGCCATCGCGCAACTCCTCGGCTCGCTTGATCTGCCAACGGACGATCTCGACAAACTCTTTGATCGTGATCCCTCCCAGTTTCTGGTGGCTGAGGACATGAGCGAATCCGCCTCATTGTCGGGCGTCGTGGGCATTGAAGAATGCTGCGAGCATGCGCTGCTGCGATCAGTTGCTGTGCGACCCGACATGCAGCAGCAGGGGCTCGGTCATCGGCTAGTGGAGCACGCCGTGGCGCAGGCGGAAGCTCGAGGCGTTGCGGCGCTCTATCTGTTGACCATGACCGCTGAGCTCTACTTCCCGCGTTTCGGGTTTGAACGCGTGGCGCGTGATGTGGTTCCATCTGATATCGCCACCACCGCCGAGTTCACGCATGCGTGTCCCGCGTCGGCGGTGGTCATGCGTCGCTCCATCACAACGCCACTAGCATAGGCAGAACCTCATGGCCTACCGCATTCTCGTGCTGTGCACCGGCAACTCCGCCCGAAGTCAGATGGCCGAGGCACTGTTTGCCACGCTCGGCGTGGCGCGAGGGGCCGGGCGGGTTGAAGCGGAGTCTGCGGGTTCGCGTCCTGCCGCGCGCATCAATCCGTACGCGGTGGAAACACTGGCGGCTCACGGAATCATCTGGCGTGATCGACAACCGCAATCCATTCAGGATGTCAGCGGACGCTCGTACGATCTGGTCATTACCGTGTGCGACAATGCGCGGGACGTATGTCCGTTTTTCCCGGGAGCCGGCACACAGGTGCATTGGGGTATGCCGGATCCTGCGGATCACGCTCTACCTGAGGACGCGCGGCGGGCCTTCGCCGAGAGCTACAACGCCATCCGGGACCGAGTGGAAGCACTCTTGGCACTTCCACTCGAATCCCTGGCGCCTGAACAAATCTCGGAGAGTGCGATGGCGATACATCGCGGGCGCCCGGTCACCCCAGATCTCCGATTTTCACCATGAACAGCGCAAACAGCACCAGCAACAGCAGACCTTCCCATCTGGAAATGCGCTTGTCCTGCGTGAGCAGGTAGAACAGCAGAGCGCTGGCACCAACAAACGGCAAGGCGAAGAAGCGCAGTTTGTCGGTGACTTCGACGCCGCGCGAACCGCTGGCCAACCCGGCGGCGCCGGCAACGGCCAGCGCATTGAAGACGCAGGATCCCAGTACATTGCCTACCGCCAACGCCGCCTGACCTGCACGAGCCGCCACAATGCTGACGGCGAACTCAGGCAGCGTGGTGCCGATGGACAGAATGGTTACGGAAGCAATTGCCGGTGAAATGCCTGCAGCGCCGGCTACCATCTGCAGCGACGAGACGGTCTGTTCGCCGCCCACATAGATCACCGCACCGCTCGCCACGAGAATGCCGGTGTCACGCAGCAACGGGGCGGCGCGACGCGTCACAAGAGGCGCAGCCTCGGCTTGTTCTGCCTCGGCGCTGGCGGTCCGGCCCTCAGCCATCAAGTACACGATGTACAACACGTACGCTGCCAGAAGGATAGCGCCTTCGAGCGGCACGATCCGACCATCCGCCATGGTCGTGGCAACAGCGAGCGTGGCGCCAAGCAGAAAGTGCAAATCGATGAAGAGATACTGTTCTCCGAGCAGAATGCGCCCACCCGGAGCCATGGCGCTCACCGTACCCAAAATCAGCAGGAGATTGGCGGCGTTGGCGCCGAGCACATTGCCGGGCACAATTTCAGATGCCCCATCGCGCACGCTGAGCAGCGAAGCGACCAACTCCGGCAGTGATGTGCCAATGGCAATGATGAACACGCCCACCACAAAAGGTGACATGCCGAGCGCCAAGCCAATGCGTTGCGCCGCATGCGTGAAGAAGTGCGCCGCAGCCAGCAGCAACGCGAGTGCGAGCACGAATTGCAGAAGAGGAGGCACGGTGTCGGTGTGGGTCAGGTGGGAGAGATGGTGTCGCCGTCAGAGTCCGACACGGCTTGATCGTAGAGCGTGAGGATATGTCCGCGATCAACAATGCCAATCAGCCGACCAGTGGCGGGTTCAACAACCGGAAGGGACGCCAACCCACGCACGCCCATACGCCGAATGGCCACCAACAGGGAATCGTCCGTAGTGACCGCTTCAGATTCCTGCATCAGGTCCGATGCCACACGTATGGCATCGGCAGCAGAGGGTTCGCGCGCGGCCACGCCCAGTTCCCCAAGGGTGATCACGCCGAGTAGTTGGTGCTGTGCGTTCACGACGGGCACGACGTGCTGATCGCGTTGACCCGCCGCAAGCAGCAGACCGTCCACCGGATCCGACACGCGCGCGGTCACCGGGTCGCGATCAAGTGCATCTGCCACGGTCAGCGTACCAAGCACGTCGCGATCTGCGCCATGCGCAAGCGTGATGCCGCGTCGGCGTAGCCATCCACTGTAGAGATCATCCCGTTCGAAACGTCGCGCAAACAACTGGCAGATTACCACCGCGACCATGAGTGGAGGCACGATGGCGTAGTCACCCGTGATTTCGAACACCAGCAGAATGGCTGTGAGTGGGGCACCGGTCGTTGCCGCGACCACTGCGCCCATGCCGACCAGTGCGTACGCCTCGGGTGAGACCGCAATGGCCGGTATCCATGCGCGAATCAGAACGCCCATGGCGCTGCCCACCGCACCACCAACGAAGAGTGATGGAGTGAACAAGCCACCCGATCCGCCACCGTGCAGTGTGATGGCGGTGGCCACGATCTTTCCGACGGCGAGCAGGAGAAGAGCCCACCACGCCGTTTGGGCAAACGATGCCAGCGGAATGGACAGGTGTCCCGTGCCGACCAGCATGCCTCGTGATGCCACCACCATGCCACCCACCAGGGCACCAGCCATCCACGGCATGGCGGCCTCACTACGCGGATAGCGTGTACGTAGCTCCTGGGCCCAGGCACCAATGCCAAAATGCCATCGCACAAAGAACACCGACACGATGCCGCAGATCACGCCGAGCAGTGGGAAGAACAGCGCGACTTCGATGGTGTTCTGATAGCTGTAGGCTTCCGGCAGCAGGAAGGCCGGATGATTGCCAAACACTGAGCGTGACAAAATGGCGCCGGCCACGCTGGCCACCACGACCGGTGCAAAATGCGCAACCCGGAATGAACCGAGAATCTCTTCAAGCGCGAAGAACGCGCCCGCGAGCGGCGCATTGAATGCGGCGCTGATCGCAGCAGCCGCGCCAGCACCAACAAGGACACGCGTACGGTCGGCCGTGAATTTGAAGAGGCGACTGACCAGTGAGCCCAGCGCTGCGCCAAGCACGGCAACTGGTCCTTCGCTGCCGGCCGACCCACCGCCACCAATGGTCATGGCGCTGGCCAGCGTGCGGCCAAAGGCCCGACGCGGATGAATCCGACCGTTGCGTCGAACGACGGCAAGTTGCACGTCTGGCACAGTCATGCCATCCTGACCGCGACCCAGGCGACGCCAGGTCCACCACGCCACACCAAGTGCCAATGCCGTGGTGATCGGGCGGTAGAACAGACGCGGGAGCTGCGGCAGCACCCGCTCCGGCCATTCAAAGAAGACGGCGTAGCTCAGGTCGATGACGCGATAGAATGTCACGACACCGGTACCGGCAGCAACTCCGATCAACGCGCCGAACAGCAGAAGAATGGCGTGTTCATCGAGTCCAAGGCGATCGAGCGCCGCAAGTACCTGGTCCCACGCGGTGCGCGAACCCTGCAGCATGCGACGCGTCGCCAGTCGCGACAGTCGACGTACTCGCTGTCGTGGGCGATGAGGCATGCAGGGAACCTAACCCCAGCGCCCGCTCATCGCTCAGGACGTGCGCGAGAGATTACTGTAGCGCCACCTGCTCCGGCACGAGATCACCCACGTAGTACGACATGAGCGACTGCTGGAAGGCTAGGGTAAACCGCGCCGTGACCACCGCGCTGGCCGCCTGCACCAGCTGCGCACGGGCGGTGGTGACTTCCACCAACGTGCCGGCTCCCACTTCATACCGACGAAGTGTCGTACTGGCCGCCAACTCGGATGCACGCAACTGCGCCTGCGCGGCTTCGAATTGCTGCACGGCGGCTGCATGATCCAGATAGGCGCGCCGGATTTCTCCGGCCACCGTCTGCGCGCGATCTTCCTGCTGCAGCCGCACATTGTCGGCGGCGATGCGTGCCTGCTGCGTGGCAACGCTCGCGACACCACGATCGAAGATCGGCACGCTGATGGACACACCCAGCGATCCATTGCGGCGCTGCGATAGCTGATCGTTGAATGTGAGATTGCTGGCCGAGTTGAAGGCCGAACTGTAGCCGAGGTTCATGGACAGCGACGGCAACCGTGCGCCAGAAGCACTGGAAATGGATTGCCGACTGGCTTCCATGCGCGTCTTGAGTGCCGCGAGATCGGCACGTGACCCCAGCGCCTTGGTGAGCAGGCTGTCGAGATCGAAGCGCGCCACGCGCACCGAGTCGCTCATGGCTGGTGGCACGAAGCGATAGCGGCCCAGTGGATCGAGCTGCAGCGTCTGGATGAGCGACACGCTCGCGGCTTCTGAATTGCGTTCGGCCGATACCACTGAGAACTGTGCGCTCGCGACTGTGGCTTGCTGCTGATATTGATCGGAGATTGGACGCGCGCCGGCCCGCACCAATCGCTGAATGACGCTGTCCTGCGCGCGCTGCGCGAGCAGGTTGTCACGCTGTACACGCAACTGCTCCTGCGCCTGCACCAGGGTGAGGTACTGCGCCGCCACGGTGAATACGGCGGTTTGCCGCGCACGCACGAGATCCGATTCGTTGGCCGCATCGGTGAGACGCGCCTCGCGCAAGTTGGCGCGATTGCGTCCGCCGTCGTACAACGTCACACCGGAGTTGGCGCCGATCTGGAAGTTTGTCGTGGCTTGGTCAACGATACGGCCTTCGTTCTGATTGAAGTTGTAGCCGTAGTTTTCGGTCGTACTGGTCGACAGGGTGAAATTCGGCAACAGGGCCTGCGAGCGCTGCCGCACCGTGGCCTCGCTGTTGGCGGCCGTATTGCTGGCCTGCCGAACGGTGACACTCTGCTTGAGTGCCAGGCGCACGGCGTCTTCAAAGGTGACCGTGGTGGCTGTCTGTGCCTGCAGCGCATGCGAAAGGGGCAGCAATGCCGTCAGTGTCACTGCCACCAGCTGGAGAGCAGTCCGGTGCATGAAGAATCTCCGTAGCGCGCGCTTATTCATGGCGCAGCGCCTGTATGGGATCGAGCGCTGCCGCACGGCGCGCCGGGTAGTAGCCGAAGAACACACCAACCGCCGCCGAGAATCCGGTGGCAATGAGAATCGACGACAACGAAGTGGACGTGTGCCATCCCGTGAATCGGCCAATCACCATCGCGCCGCCAATGCCGATGGCGAGTCCGAGGATGCCGCCCATGAGACTCAGCACCACGCTCTCAACGAGGAATTGCGTCAACACGTCGGAACCGCGCGCGCCAATGGCCATGCGAATACCGATCTCACGCGTACGTTCGGTAACCGACACCAACATGATGTTCATGATGCCAATGCCGCCGACCACGAGCGAAATCGAGGCGATGGCGGCAAGCAGTGCGGTCATGACACTGGTGGTGCTGGTGGCTGCCGATGCCAGCACAGTCTGATCACGAACGGTAAAATCGTCCGCACCACCATCGATGTTGTGCGACTCACGCATGATGCCGCGAATCTCTTCCATGGCCAGCGGAATGTCCCGCGGGCTGGCCGTCATGGACAGGATCTGTCCGACGAAGAAGAAGTTGCTGATGCGGCTCTGCGCGGTGGTGTAGGGCACAGCCACGATATCGTCCTGGTCAGTGCCATTGGCGGCCTGACCCTTGGCCGCCAACACACCAATCACCGTGAACGGCGTGCGGCCAAGTCGAACTCGCGCGCCAACAGCGTCTCCATCGGGGAAGAGACCATCGGCTACGGTCTTGCCGAGCAACACCACGGTCCGCTTGGCGCGCACGTCTTCATCGGTGAACAGCGCACCACTTTCGAGCGTCCAGTTACGAATCTGGAAGAAACCCGTCGACACACCGTTCACTTCCGTACGCCAATTGCCACTCGGTGTCACGACCTGCGTGCGCGTGTTGATGACAGGGGAAACCGCCGTGAGCAGACTGGCCTCACGCTGGATCTTCTCCATGTCATCAATCGTGAGTCGATTGAACGACTGTGCACCCTGACTGGCGCCGCCCGTGTTTGTGGCACCGGGTGTGACGACGATCAGGTTGGTACCGAGGTTGGCGATCTGACCTTCGATCTGCGACTGGGCACCATTGCCGATGGCCACCATGACGATCACGGCGCCCACGCCAATCACGATACCAAGCATCGTGAGCAGCGTGCGCATCTTGTTTTTCACGATGCTCTGCAGCGACATCTTGAGCAGTGTGCGCGGCTTCATGCGGCCACCTCCTCGGCGTCATGCGCCGCCAAGTCTTCGGCGGCATTGCGACGATCTTCCACCGGATGATCGCGGCGGATCTTGCCATCGCGCATCTCGACGATGCGCTTGGCGTACTGGCTGACTTCCGGCTCGTGCGTGACCAGGAGAATGGTGATGCCCTGGTTGTTGAGTGCCTGAAACAGCGCCATCACATCGAGTGTGGTGCGCGAGTCGAGATTGCCTGTCGGTTCGTCGGCCAGAATCAGCATGGGCGATGTGACCAGCGCACGGGCAATGGCCACACGTTGCTGCTGACCACCCGAGAGTTCGCTCGGATGGTGATCCATGCGCTTGCCAAGTCCCACACGCTCGAGCGCTGCACTGGCAAGGGCCTTGGTGTCACGCTTGGCGTGCGTGCGGTCGTACAGCAGTGGCAGTTCGACATTGTCGAGTGCCGATGTGCGCGACAGCAGATTGAAGCCCTGGAATACAAACCCCAGCTTCTGGTTGCGCAGATCAGCCAGTGCGTTGCGCGACATGCCGTCCACGCGCACTCCGTCGAGTCGATATGACCCCGAGGACGGTGTGTCGAGGCAGCCGAGAATGTTCATCATCGTGGACTTGCCGGAGCCAGACGTGCCCATGATGGCGATGAACTCGCCGGGTTCCACGGTGAGATCTACGCCGCGCAGCGCAAACACTTCGTTGCTGCCCATGCGATAGACCTTCGAGATGTTCTGGATTTCGATGACCGGTGGTGGTGCGCCGGTCGGACGCGTAGTGGTCATGTGCGTACCCTCGCTCAGAACGGGGTCGGTGGGCCGGGGCGACGCTGACCGCCCTGCTGCTGCGGCTGGAACGGATTGTTCGCTGTTCCGCCCGCCGCCGTGGTCCCACCGGTTCCGGCACCAATCACGATCTGCATGCCGGCGGTAATGCCTTCACCACTGATGGCGGTGCGCGTCCCGTCGCTCAAGCCAACACGCACACGGTGTGCGACAAGACTGTCGCCCTGCAGGGTGTACACGGTGCCCATGCGCTGACGTGGGCCGTTTGGGGCACCCTGTGGACGTTGACCAGTCGGTCGTTCACCTGCGGGTCGTGCACCTGCCGGTGCACCGGCAGGCCGCGCGCTGGTGTCAGCCGTTGGCGGACGGAAACGCAATGCTGTGTTGGGAACGCTCAGCACGTTCTCCGCTTCACCAGTAATGAAGTTCACGGTGGCCGTCATACCCGGCAGTAGCGTGCCATCCGGATTGTCTACCGACACCACCACCGTGTAGCTCACCACGTTGTTGGCCGTAGTCGATGCCAGGCGCACTTCGTCGACATTGCCCGAGTAGCGACGATTCTGAAACGCCTGCACGGTGAACTCGGCGCGCTGTCCCTTCTCGATGCTGCCGATATCACTTTCGTCGACCGATGCAAGGATCTGCATGCGACTCAGATCGTTGGCGATTACAAACAGCTTGGGCGCCGACAAGCTGGCGGCTACCGTCTGTCCAACGTCGATCGAACGCTCGATGACCACGCCATCGATGGGTGCGTAGATGTTGGTGTAGGCCAGATTCTGCTTCGCGCGCTCGATACCAATCTCGGCCGACGCCAGATTGCTGCGCGCCAGCGCGAAGTTGGTGCGCGCGGTATTGAACTCGGTTTCGGTGACGATCTTTTCCGCGTGTAGTGCCGAGGTCCGCTCGAACTCTTCCTTGGCCTGTGCGAGCTGCGCCTGCGAACGCGCGAGACCCGCTTCGGCGTCCTGCACCGCCTGTTTCTGCAGCACCGGATCGATGCGGGCTACGAGCTGCCCCTTCTTTACACGATCATTGAAGTCGGCATACAGCTCCGCGATCTGTCCGGAGACCTGCGTGCCCACTTCCACCGTGCGTACGGCACTCAGCGCGCCGGTGGCCGATACGGACGCGCGAATGTCGCCGCTCTCCACCGCTGCTGTGCGCCAGGTCGGTGCCGAATCCTGCCGCGCTGTGCGCCACCACCAGCCGGCGCCCGCTGCCACGGCAAGTCCGATGGACGCAATCGTAATCCGCATCGTTGTGCTCATAGTCGTCTCGATTGGGCGGGAATCACGTACGGCCACCCTGGCACACACGTTCCCCCACTCACTCTTGTTAGACGTCAGGAGCGGTGAGTGTTACGGCCGGCGTCTTGAACCGCCGCCTCGTGTTCTGAATGGTGTGATTGGTAGCACGAACGTCGGGCCGGCGGTTCATGCTGTCAGTCGAACAGTCCATATACGCCAGCCTGATGTTCGCGACACTGGGCCAAACTCCCCGTGGCCGGTGCGTGTGGGGCAGGGTATGCTGCATCCATGACCAACCCACCGGTCTCTCCGGCATCTTCGTCAATCGCGACGTCGGTTTCGTCGCGTGAACGCCTCTATATCGTGGCGTTCTGGTTGTTGTTTGCGCTCACCACGGTGGCCAACCGATTGGTGAGCAGCGACACGCGAGTCGGAGCGGCATCCGACATGGCTGTTCTGTTGGTGGCGCTCGGAGAAGCGGCGCTGTGGTCCGTGGTGACCATGGGCATGTTCGCACAAACCGCGCGCCTGGCATCGGCACTCCGCACGGATGCACGGCCAGGTGAACAATGGCGAGCGCGATGGCAGGTCCTTGTATTTTCCTTGGTGGCGACTGCGCTTGTGGGTCTGGCCGGGCACGGACTTCGAATGATGCTGTTTCCCGACTTCCCGAGGCGGGGAAGCGCCCCACCATGGTTTGCCTTCACCAATGCCGCCGTTTTGTCGGGAGCGATCGTTGCTGCCGGACTGGCGAGGGCCTATTCACTTGAGTCGCGGGCGCGCGAACATCGAGCGGCACTGCTGGAAACACGATTGGCCGAAGCCACATTGGCCACGCTGCGCAATCAGCTCGATCCGCATTTCCTGTTCAACACGCTCAACATGGTGTCATCGCTTGTTGAGCGTGACCCCAAGGGTGTGCGCCGCATGATTGCGCGATTGAGTGCCTTGCTCAGAGCCAGTCTCGACACCGCGTCGGAACCGCAGATTCCGCTACGGCGTGAGTTGGAGTTGCTCGACGCCTATCTCGATATCATGCAGGTGCGCTTTGGCGACCGTCTCACTGTTGCGCGTGATATCGATGAGAATACGCTCGATACCTTCGTGCCGACGTTCGTCCTTCAGCCGTTGGTGGAGAACGCCATCCGGCATGGGATCGAACCACTGCGTGGTGGTGGTCGCATTGAGATTTCCGCCAAACGCCGTGGAGCTGAACTCGTACTCATCGTCCGGGACAATGGTCCCGGACTGGTGCGGCGGGAGCGTGTGCCGGGTGATGGTACGGGGATTGGGCTCTCCAACACCTCGTCGCGGCTGTCCCAGCTATTCGATGGAACGGACCGGCTCTCGCTCGAGCGGGTCAATGAGATGACCGAAGCCACCGTTCGACTGCCGGCGGTGGTATAGTCCAGTCATGACCGGCTCACCGCGCCAATCTCCCATTCGCGTGCTGATCGTGGATGACGAGGAGTTCAATCGGCTTCGTTTACGCGACTTGCTCGCGGACGAAGCCGATGTGGAGATCGCTGGTGAGGCACGAGACGGAGTCGAGGCCGTCGAGCGTATTCGGGCGCTGATGCCGGATCTGGTGTTGCTCGATGTGCGCATGCCGGGACTTAATGGAGTCGATGTCGTGCGGGCCATCGGTGCTGATGCCATGCCGGCCACGATCTTCGTCACCGCGTATGATCAGTATGCCGTGGAGGCGTTTCGCGTCGCGGCCGTGGATTATCTCGTCAAGCCATTCGACGACGAGCGATTTGCTCAGGCGCTGCAGCGCGCGCGGCGTGCACTCACGCTCGATGGCCTGGAGACAATGCGGGCGCAGTTGCTGCGTGTTCTGCAGGGAACGCCCGCGCCGGATTCTGCACCCTCGCCGCCGCCGCCAGCGAGCGCGCCAGCGTTTCTCGAACGCATTCCCGTTGAAATCAGCGGCACCGTACGTCCGGTGTCAGTCAATGAAATCGACTATATCCTGGCGAGCGGACCGTACGCGGAACTGGTTGTGGGTGGCAAACGATTGCTGGTGCGCGAAGCTATGCAGACACTCGAGGAACGACTCGATCCTGCGCGCTTCATGCGTATTCATCGCTCGGCCATCGTGCGTCTCGCCTGCGTGGAAGGCATGCGACGCGGCGCTGGTGGCGATGGCGAAGTGTTGCTGAAAGGAGGTGTCAGACTGCGGGTGAGCCGGACGCGACGCGAAGCACTGGAGCGGTGGCTCGGCATGGCGCAGTAGCAACGGGTGGAACAAGCGATACTGGAGGAACGGTGAGTGCGATAGTGTGGACAAAAGTGCGGGTGATGATCGCCGTGTTCGCGGTGCTCGCCGGTGTGGGAGCCGCAAGCACGCTCCAGGCTCAGCAAGTCCCCGACAAGGACTTCAAGCCACCCGTGCCCCGTCCCGCGTTCGCCGAGGGGAAGGGGCCGCGTCTTTGCCTCGATGAGGCGCACCACAACTTCCACACGCTCGACAATCGCTTCTGGGCATTCGGTGAGCTTGCGCGTCGCGACGGCTATCGTGTCGCGCCATCACGCTCGGCGATCAGTGCCGCATCACTCGGCGCATGCGATCTGTTTGTGATCTCGAACGCACAGTGGAGCGCCATCGAGTGGGACCAGTATCCGACACCGACACCGTCGGCGTTCACTTCGGCAGAAATCAGCGCCCTCAAGGCGTGGGTCGAGAATGGCGGGCGCCTGCTGCTTATCGCCGACCATATGCCACTCGCGGGCGCGGCAATGGAACTCGCGGCGGCGTTCGGAGCGACATTTACTGACGGATTCGCCTATCCCGTCGTGCCTGCTGGCGCCACCGACGCAAGGACCGCGCAGACCCGCAACGCGCCGACACTCTTCGAACCGACAAACGGCACACTGGCCGCACACCCGATCACACGCGGCCGTGATTCGACGGAGCGCATTACACGCGTGCGGAGCTTCACTGGCCAGGCATTCCGCGTCACCGGCACGGCGACGGCACCCGTGATGGTGTTGCCGCAGGGATACGAAAGTCTTGAGCCGCGCTACGCGTGGACCTTCGACGCGACCACCAAACGCCGCGACGTGAGTGGCTGGCTACAGGGCGCGACCCGTCGTGTTGGGCGCGGGCGCGTCGCGTTCTTCGGCGAGGCGGCGATGTTCAGTGCGCAGGTCACCGGACCACAGAAGCGGCCGATGGGCATGAACGCCGAACTGGCCGAGCAGAATCCGCAGTTCGCGCTCAATACGCTGCATTGGTTGAGCGGTGTTATCGATCCCGAGTGATCGAATGCCGTGCCCACGCGGCGTGTTCCGCTACGATGGGATGCTCATGCTCACCCATCGCCTCCAGCACGGCGAGATCATCAGCTGTGCCCACATTGCCCAGCACCACACACGCATTGCGCTGCAGCATCCACAGCTTGGCGCGCTTCATGGCGGAACCACGAAATGCTTCGGCGTAGTCAGCAGCTGTCATCATGAGAATCTCGCGCGCTAATGCGCGCGTGCCTTCATTACTGCTTGTATCGGCAAAGAGGTCGCGCGGTGCGAACGCCGGCAGCATGGCGTCACGCGCAAAGCGTTTGTTCCAGGGGCATACGTCATTGCAGATGTCGCACCCATACAGCAGTCCGCCGAATGACTCGCGTAGTTCAACGGGAATGGCTTCGCGATGTTCGATGGTGAGGTAGCTGATGCATCGTGAGGCATCGAGCTGGCGCGGCGCGGGCAGGGCACCCGTGGGGCAGGCGTCGAGGCAGCGCGTACAGGTTCCGCACCGATCGGCTTCGAATGGCGCGCTCGCTTCGAGTTCGAGCTCCACAAACAGCGATGCCACGAACAAAAACGAACCGGCGCTCGGCGTAATCAGCATGGTGTTCTTCCCGAACCAGCCGAGGCCTGCGCGCTGTGCGAGATCACGCTCGAGAATCGGACTGCTGTCTACATAAGGACGCGCGTTGACGGCGCGGCCAAGCGACGTCTCGAGCCATCGATGCAGTTCACGCAGTCGTTCGCGCAGGACTTCGTGGTAGTCGTCGCCCCGCGCATAGCGGGCCACCGGGCCTGACGGCTCACGTCCGCCGTACGACGCGGCCACCACGATGGCGTGGGTGGCGCCGGGGTGCGGAAGGCGGGAATCGTGCCGCAGGCGAGCGCCGTCGCCTTCCAGGTACTGCATGCTGGCATGGCGTCCGGCCTCGAGCCAGGCCGCGTAGGCATCCCAGGTTTCGGGAACGCCAAGTGCCGCTACCCCCACCGCGTCGAAGCCGAGTCCGAAGGCATGTGCCGTCAAGGCACGTGTGCGTTCAGCCGGTGAGGCGGCTGGATTCAGGGTTGGCGACCCACCCATCGGGCGAAAGCAATGATGTCCTCGGCGGGAGGAACCGCCGATTCATCTCCGTAGGCCGTGTACAAACGCCACCGCACGTAGGACTGTGCGGGCAGGGGCAGGAACGGGAAACGGCGGTACCAGTGCCGGTGCCGGAAGCGCCAGGCCACGCGCAGCAAGTCGATGGCCAGCAACGGATTGACGAGTGCACGGCCACTCAGGGCCAACAGGAGGCGCAACCAAGACATACCCGAAATATAGCGGATCCAAACTGGTGACGTCCTTGGGTCAAGACCGGTCCTTGGGTTGCCGACACTTCATACGGGGCTGCCGAAGAAGGTACCCACGTCAGTTCTTTGGCATTTCCGTCCGTGTCCCAGTTGTCCACATCCGAATTCCGTACTGGCAGGCGCCGCGCGCGCGCCTGGTGGGCCGACTCGTTGGTGTTGATGACGTGCACTCTGCTCGCCGAATTGGCGCTGCACGAGGCAGTGGAAACCAGCTCGGCCTTTATCTCGCCGTCCGCACGCGGATGGGTCGATGCGATTGCGTTGTCCATCATCATTGGACCGCTGTTCGGATGGACGCTGTATCGGCGTCATGTCGACGCCAAGTATGCGCGAGTACCGGACACCAAGGTGCGCGTACCCGGCAGTCCGCACGGCAAGGTGCGCATGGTGCTCAACGGCGCGCTGCTCGTGTTTGGTGTGCTCATTGCCGGTGCACTGTGGGCGCACCTGGCCACACTCGATCGCTCACGTGCGACCGCAGAGTTCCTGAACATTGCGGGACGGCAGCGTGCGCACAGCCAGCGTATTGCCCGACTCGCCGTCGAGTTCGATCGACAGCATGTCGACAGCGCACAGCTGGTCGCGGCACTTGGGTGGATGCAGAAGGATGCCACACATTTTCATCGCCGTGTGCGTGACGCAGCGGGGGCGGATTCGGCCCGGCGCACGCCAAGTCTTCAGTCGTCGCATGACGAGCGGCAGGCGCTTGTCGCAGCTACGCAGGCCCTGATCGCCGGAACAGGATCTGTTGCTGATGTGAAGTTGCGCGCGGATCAGCTGCTGTCAGCGGCGGAAACGGTAGTGGATCGTCTCACTCTGCAGCAGCAGGAAGTCATCAGTCAGCAGCATCGGGGGGCCTGGGTCGTGGCCTTGTTGATGCTGGCCTGTGTCGTGGGGATCATGGGGCTGGTGCTCGAACCGGTGGTGCGTTTGCTGCGTCGGCAGCACGTCGCCATCACATCACGCAGTCTCGAGTTTGAGCGTCTGGCCATGGTGGCCGAACGTACGAGCAATGCCGTGGTCATTACGGATGCCGAGTGGCGTATCAACTGGATCAATGAGTCGTTCACGCGACTGACGGGATATTCGTTCAATGAAGTGAAGGGCAAGATGCCGGGGCCGCTACTCGACGCGCCCGGCAATGACCCCGAGATGATGGCGCGCATGGCGCAGGCCGCAGCAGATGGCGAACCTGTTCGTCTCACGCTGCAGAATCGCCGCCGTGACGGAAGCACCTACTGGCTTAACCTGGCTGTCGAACCGTTGTTCGAAGGCTCGAAGCTTTCGGGCTTCATTGCCGTGCACTCCGACATCACCAATCTGGTGCATGCCACGGAAGCGTTGAGCAAGGAGCGCGAAACTCTGGCGCGTACGACCGATCAGCTGCGTGAAGCCCAGGCTGTGGCGCGACTGGGCAGTTGGTCGCTTGATCTTGCCAACGATCACCTTGAGTGGTCGCCGGAAACCTTCGTGTTGTTTGGACGCGACCCGGAGCTTGGTCCGCCGCCCCGCAGTGAAGTCGTGGATCTCTATGCCCCAGAGGATACGGTGCGTCTTCGTGAAGCCGCCGTGAACGCCTACACCAACGGTACGTCCTATTCGATTGTGATTCGCACGGCGGGGCTCAACCCCGACGTACGCTGGATCCGTGCGGAAGGTCGTGCGCGCTATGCGGAAGACGGAGCGATTGTGGGACTGATCGGTATCGCCGTTGATGTAACCGAAAGCATCGAACGTGAAGAGGCGCTGCGGTTGGCGCAGGCACGCGCCGAAGCGGCCAGCCAGAGCAAGAGCGAGTTCCTGGCCAACATGAGCCATGAAATCCGTACACCGCTCACGGCGATTCTTGGTTATACCGATCTGCTGCGTGATGAAGCCCGTCAGTCCGGTGCCACTGCGGATCAACTTGGGGCAATGGACACGATTCGCCGTGCCGGTGAGCATCTGCTCACCGTCATCAATGACATTCTCGACATCTCGAAGATCGAAGCCGGTCGTCTGGCAGTGGAAACACTGCCGACGGATCTGCCGGCCGTGCTGCTCGATGTAGAGAGTCTCATGCGCGCACGCGCGGCGCAGAAGGGTGTCTCGCTCGAATGTCGCCTCATGTCGCCGGTGCCAACGCGTGTGCTCAGTGACCCCACACGTCTGCGGCAGATTCTGATGAACCTCGTCGGCAATGCCGCCAAGTTCACGGATCGTGGGCGTGTATTGATCGAGGCTGGAGTCGAGACGAATGGAAAGGGCGAGACACTGGTCGTGGCAGTTGATGACACAGGCCCGGGCATGACCGAGGAGCAAGTTGCGCACCTCTTCCAGCCCTTCATGCAGGCCGACACCTCGGTGACCCGTCGATTTGGTGGCACCGGCCTTGGTCTCACCATTTCGCGCCGCCTGGCTCAACTCATGGGCGGCGATGTGGAACTCACGCAAACTGCGCTGGGACGTGGTTCGCGGTTTGAAGTGCGGCTGCCTCTGACCGAGGCGGAAGGCAGCGCGCGCGTGACACGTCTTGGTGCACGGCCGGTAACGCCTATGGCGGTTCCGACGGCTGTGACACTGCGTGGGCACATTCTGCTCGCCGAAGACGGGGAAGACAATCAGCGTCTCATCTCGCTCCTGCTGCGCGCCGCCGGTGCGCAGGTCACTGTCGTCCGTCATGGACGCGAAGCACTGGAAGCCATCGACTGGGCCCGTCAAGGCGGGGCACCATTCGACGCACTCGTGACCGATATGCAAATGCCCGAAATGGACGGCTACACACTCGCTCGTACCCTGCGCAACGAAGGCAACACGATTCCCGTCATTGCGCTCACCGCACATGCCATGGCGGAAGATCGTCAGCGTTGTCTGGATGCCGGATGCGACGACTACGCCAGCAAACCCATCGATCGTGCGGCGTTGCTCGCGACGGTTGCCCGCTGGTTGCCAGCGGATAACGACGTATTTCCGCAGGTAACCACGCCGACTGCATCGATCGAATCCGACACGCCGCAGCAGAATGCTGCTGGCAACGCGCAAGAGCAAACAGTGGACACTGCACCAACGGTTCTCATCAGCGAGCTGGCCAATGATCCTGACCTCGGCGAAGTCGTGCGAGTTTTCGCGGAGGCGCTGCCGGATCGTGTCGCGGCGTTGGTACACGCGGTTCGCACCAACGACCTGAGTGAAACAGCTCGCCAGGCGCACCAGCTCAAGGGCGCGGCGGGCAGCTACGGATTCCCGGTGATCAGCACACTTGCACGGACATTCGAAACGCACACACGGGCGGGAGATCTCGCCGCAGCGCATGTCACCCTTGAACGGTTGCAGCAGCACGCCGCAGCCGCCTGGCAGGCTGTACAACCGGAAGAGCTGGTGATGTTTGGAGGTGCGGAATGAGCGCCGAGCGCCGCAAGCCCGTTGGCTGGCAGGAAGCGCAGCAGCCGGCGCGCGTGCTCCTCATCGATGACGACGTCACCATTCATTCGCTGGTGACGGCGATGCTCAAGTCCATCGATGTGCAGGTCACCTGTGCCACCGATGCATCAGCGGGCATCGAGCGCGCCATGACGGATCGCCCGGATCTCATCCTGCTCGATCATGAGTTGCCGGATACCACGGGTGTCGAGGTACTCGCACGTCTCAAGGCCGTGCCACAGCTCGCGGGAATTCCGGTGATTGTGGTGACGGCCAGCGAGCGCCGCGAAGTGCTCACGGCCTGCTTTGCCGGCGGAGCGTCCGACTATCTGCGCAAGCCGTTCTTTGGTGCTGAGCTCCGCGCTCGTGTGCAGTCGGTCATTGATCGGCAGCGCATGGTCGCGGAACTTGGTCGCGCCGCGCATGTGGACTCCCTCACCGGGCTGCCCAATCGCACGCTGCTGCACCTTCGGCTTCAGGCGGCCATCGACCGTACGGCGGAACGTCCGGACTACGGTTTTGCCGTGATGTTCATCGACTTCGATCGATTCAAGATCATCAATGACAGTCTCGGTCATGAAGTCGGAGATTCCCTGCTTCGGGAGATCGCGCAGCGGTTGCGCGAAAATCTGCGCGCGCAGGATACCATTGCCCGCGATGCCGTAGGACCGACCGTGGCGCGTCTGGGTGGCGACGAGTTCGTCATCGTGCTCGATGAAATCGCCGATATCTCCATGGCGGTCAGCGTAGCGGAACGTCTGCTGCCATCACTCGAGGCGTCGTACGACCTGGGCGAACACACCGTCCGCTCAAGCGCCAGCATCGGTATCGTGCATAGTGGCGCCGGCTACGACTTGGCGGACGACATGCTGCGCGACGCGGATATCGCCATGTACGAAGCCAAGGCGCGTGGCCGGAATTGTTATGCTGTCTTCACTCCGTTCATGCGAGAAGCAGTGCGCAATCGCCTGCGTCTCGAGAATGCGCTGCGCGACGCCATTGGCACGGACCAGTTCTACCTGGTCTATCAGCCGATCGTTTCATTGGCGACGCGGCGCATGGAGAGTGTGGAGGTGCTAGTGCGCTGGCGGCACCCCGAGCTCGGTTTGATCTCGCCGGTGGAGTTCATCCCGATCGCCGAGGAAACGCGGCTCATCCTTCAACTCGCGGATGACGTGTTGCGCCGTGCGTGTCACCAGTTCCTCGAGTGGCGCGACCGGTTGGGCGATGCGGCGCCAAACTATCTCAGCGTCAATCTGTCGCGCGTGCAGTTGGCTGATCCGTCACTCACCGATCGCCTCTTCAGCATTCTCGAAGAGACCGGTATGCCGGCCGATGGCATTCAGCTCGAGGTGACGGAATCGCAACTCATGCAACACCGCGGTGTGGCCACAGAGCTGCTCGGTCGTCTCAAGCGACACGGCATTCGTCTCGCCATGGATGATTTTGGCACAGGGTACTCCTCCTTGTCCTGCCTGCAGGAGTATCCTTTCGATGTGCTGAAGGTGGATCGCGCACTGACGGAGAACGTGAGCCGTGGCCGCGGGTATTCCGCGCTGCTGCACGCGGTGATGACGCTGGCTGAAAATCTCGGACTCGACGTGGTGGCTGAGGGCATCGAAACGATGGAGCAATTGGTCATGCTGCAGGCGCTCGAGTGTCCTTTGGGTCAGGGATATCTGCTGTCGCGCCCGCTCGAAGCTGAGGCGCTGGAGAGCTGGTGTCTCGAGCCGAGTCCTCTCGCTACGGGAGCGCTGTGATGCAGCAGGTCATCCGCATTACGCTTGACCGGGTGGCAACAGTTGCCACGCTGCCCGATGTCGCCATGCGCGTCATGAAGATCGCGGACGATCCGCAGGCCACGGAAGACGATCTGCATGATGTGCTGATCAGTGATCCGGCATTGGCTGCCCGTGTACTGCGCGTGGTCAACTCGGCGTTCTATCGTCGCCAGCGCGAAGTGAGTTCACCGCGTGGCGCTATCAAGCTGTTGGGGCTCAACGCCATTCGGAATGTTGCGCTGGCGGCAAGTCTGCATCGCCTGTTTCGCGGGCGGCGGGCGATTGTGGGCTTCGATCCGACGGAAGTCTGGTCGCACAGTGTGGCCGTGGGCACCGCGGCGCGCGAGTTGGCACACCATGTCTCCGGACTCGCACCAGAGGAAGCCATGGTAGCTGGGTTGCTGCATGACATTGGTTTGATTCTCGAGCTGCAGGCCTGGGCACCCGAGTTCGCCGAGGTGGTCAAACGAGCGGCTCTGATTCCCACGGAATCATTTGCGGCCCTCGAGCGCGAGCTCATTGGGGCGACGCATGAAGACCTCGGTGGGGCGCTCTGCGACCACTGGGACTTCCCCTCAGAGTTCGTGAATGCATGCCGCCACCATCATGACTTCCGTGCGGCCCCAGAAGAGGCGCGGCGCATGCCGGCCGTAGTCCATTTGGCCGATCGCATGGCTGCACGACTGGGAGCGGGTTTCACGCGGACCGTGGACGGCCATGGATTCGAGGCGGAGGCCTGCCTGCTGCTTGGCATTTCATCCGATGTGGTGCGGGATGTGGAAGAGCAGCTTCCCATCCTGCTTCCCCAAACCGTGGCATTGCTGGCTGCATAGGCAGCTCGCCCCATACAGCGCCTGCCGCATAGATTGCGGCATGAATCTCGACGAATATCAGCAGCTCGCGGCGCGCACGCTTGGGCGTGATCGCACGCATGAACAGCAGTTGGCGAACGCGGCGCTAGGTCTGACCGGCGAAGCCGGTGAAGTGGCCGAGGTGATCAAGAAGCACCTCTTTCACGCCACGCCGCTCGACAACGACGCGCTGGTCAAGGAGTTGGGCGATTGCCTCTGGTACCTTGGCGCGTTCGCCACTGTGCTGGGCTTGTCGCTCGATGACATTGCGCAGCGCAATATCGAAAAGCTGCGGAAGCGCTACCCCGAAGGCTTTGACCCCGAGCGCAGTCGCAATCGCACCGAGTAGGAGGGCGTGCGGGCGCTGAGCGTTAGCAAGCTTCAGCGTAGAAACGATTGTCCGTCCCATAGCGCTGCGCTTTCGATGCCCAGCAGATCGAGAGCGCTGGGCACTACGTCTGCTGTGCGCTGCGGCTCGCGCTGTGTGGGGATATCCAGCAGCAGAGGGACCTGCATCTGCTCGCGTAGCAATGCGCCATGCGTCGATACGTGCGAGACCGGCTCGTAGCGTGCGCGCAAGTCCCAGCCAGTGCTCGCGGAGAGCACGATGTCACCGCTGCGTGGTGCTGTCACCAGTAATAGCAGTTGCATCAGGGCATCCGGATACGGCGATTGGCGAGTGACCATCCAGGCGTCGCTGCGATCGAGCGCGGTGTGTGAGCCGCCAAGTCCGAGCGGATCACCAGTGATGGGCCGATAGCTGAAACGCGCCTCGTGGTCTTCTCCCGTCATGGTGATGTGCGCCGTGCCACGACCGGCTTGGGTGACTCGCACTGTGGTGGAATCGAGCGCGACTGCGGCCAGATCTATCGATTCGCGTGCGACTAGCGCATCCACCATTGATTCCCAGCGGGTCGCGTAGTGTGGCCACCAATGGCGTGTACGCGACGCCGGCTCGAGATAGAGATGGGCCATGGCATTGCCGCCCACCATGAGTGCGACATCCGGGTTACGCACCGTCAGTTGCGGGTGAGCCAGCACACGGAACCCGCGCGCCACAAACCAGCCATGGAGGTCTTCATGCTGCGTGATGGCTTCGTGCCCATGGTCGCCTACGACCCACACATGCAGTGGGTTCTGCCAGTGATCACGATCTGCGATAGCATGTGCCATGGACACCGCACGATCGATGTCGGCAATGCTGCTGCGCACTTCGTCCGAGTGCGGTCCGAATTTGTGTGCATATTTGTCCGCGCTGGTGATGGCCAGCACGCTCGCACGTGGTTGAACGGCGGAAAATCGATCGAAGAAGGCACTGGTTGCCATCTGCTCGACACGCTGCCATCCGCGAAGATCGCCACGAAAGTGCACGGGCGCGCCGCGAATCATCCATGCGGTCGAACGACCAATGCGACCATGTGTTGCGCCGCGCGACAGCATGCACATGCCAGACAAGGAGGGCTGCGCCAGTTCGAGCAGTGTCGGTGCATCGGGCGCGAGATCGCGGTCAACATGCCAGATGTCGATTCCAGCATAGCTGCGTGTCGGCGTAAAGGCCCATGACAACGTGCGCGCGCGATCGTACCATCTGAGACCGGGAAGTCCCACCGACGCCGGGTGTCGTCCCATGAGAAACGGCACATACGCTGGACCTGTCACCGACGGAAAACTCGAGGTGACCGTGTGCTGACCGCCCCGTGCTGCGAGCTCGGCAAGTGCCGGTGTATGCCCGGCCGTGATTTCCTCTGCAAGAACATCCGGACGTACACCATCCGCGACGATCAGCAGAAGATGTGGTGTCAAACGCGGCGAGAGCCGTGGTGTCGTGGTATCATGCGTCATGGGTTGTGCACGCGGGTATTGCCCGCGCGATCTCCGATGTCTCTCACTACCCCTCAGATGCCAAAATCCAGTCGCGGCAAGGCTCGTACGGCAACAGGCAAGCAGGCCTCGCCCGTCACACGCAGTGAAGCAGAGCAGCGCTCTGTCGAAGCATATCGCGAACGCACGGAAGAAGGACACCGCAAGGCTGGACGCAAACCAGCCGATGGGACTGACATGGTGTCGAGTGGTGCACGTGCGGTACGGCGCATGGATCTCCGTCTCGTGGATCAGGCCATTCGTGATCGCCCGATGCTTACGGAGGATGAAAAGCTCCTGCAGCATCCGGCCAGTGACTCATCAGCCTTCACCCGTTCTGATCCATGGCGCGTGATGCGCATCATGTCGGAGTTCGTGGAGGGCTTTGATGCGCTGGCGGAAGTACAGAAAGGCGTGACAATTTTTGGATCCGCGCGTACCGGCCCTGATGATCCGCAGTACCAGGCGGCGCGTGAGACCTCGCGTCTGTTGGCGGAACGCGGTTTCTCCATCATCACCGGCGCTGGTCCCGGCATCATGGAAGCGGCCAACCGTGGTGCGCGTGATGCAGGCGGGCATTCGGTGGGCTGCAACATCGAACTGCCATTCGAGCAGGGTGCCAATCCGTACGTCGATACCCTCGTCAATTTCCGCTACTTCTTTGTGCGGAAAACGATGTTCATCAAGTACTCGAACGCCTTCATCATCTTCCCTGGTGGCTTCGGAACGCTGGATGAATTGTTCGAAGCGCTCACGCTGATTCAAACGGGCAAGATCTATCAGTTCCCAGTGGTGCTGTTCGGTCGACACTACTGGGCTGGCTTGCTTCGCTGGATCCAATCGCGCATGGCCGGTGAGGGCAAGATCTCACCGGGCGATCTCGATCTGGTGATTCTCACTGACGACCCCGCAGAAGCGGTGCAGGCCGTGGTCGACGCTCATGAAGCACAGACTGCGCTGAGTGTGTTCCCAACAGACGACAGCGGCCAATGAGCAACTGAACCGCGAAGTCAGCCGCCCTGTTTAGCCACCAGGCATCAGTGCGGCGACTTCGCGGAGCAGGAGCTCCGCAGTGAATGGCTTGGGCAGAAATGCCGTCGGTCCTCGCAGATCTTCCGCCTCCAGCAGACTGCCGGAATCACCGGAGGTGAACAGCACGGGAAGATTTGGAGCCACCGCGCGCATCTGTCGCACCATATCCCGTCCATTCACACCAGGCATGGTGAGGTCGGTGATGACCAGGTCGATCTGCCATCCGGGAGCCACTGCAGCGGTTCCACCCTGCGAATGTTGCAGTAAATGATTTTGCCAAAGACGCAGACCTTCGGTGCCGCTCCGGGCAATGAGAATCCGGTACTGCCCTTCCTCAAGAATGCGCTGCGTCACCATGGCCACGATGCCATCGTCCTCGACCAGCAGCACCGTACCGCCGCGATGCGCGGGAGCGGGCGCAGGTTCTTCTTCGAGCAGCGTAGCCGGACCGGCAGCCAATGGCAGCGTGATCACCATGGTCGTACCGTGACCTTCCACACTCTCGATCCACAGTTCTCCACCGGTCTCTTCGACGATAGCGCGCACCGTCGAGAGACCAAGCCCCGTTCCCTTGTCGGGTGGCTTGGTCGTGAAGAACGGTTCGAACGCCTGCTCGATGGTATCAGGTGACATGCCCTGACCTGTGTCCTGCACTTCGACACGAAGATGCGGGCCGCGCAGCACACGCGATGTAGCGGCCTGGGCTACGGCAACCTGGGTGCGAATGGTGAGTTGACCACCGTTCGGCATCGCATCTCGGGAGTTCGCCGCCAGATTGAGCAGCACCTGCTCGAGGTGTGATGGATCCGCTATCAACGTGGCATTGCCCGCCTCGAGAATGAACTCGATCGCGATTCGGTCGCCAATCAACCGCCGGATCATGCGCTCGATGCCTCGTACGACGTCATCCAGGCACACGACGTGCTGTTGCAGCACGTGTCGACGACCAAAGTTGAGCAACTGTTTGGTCAGCGACGACGCGCGGCGTACGGCATGGTATACATCCGTCGCCGAGGCATGTGCGCGCGATGTTGGCGCCAACTCGGCCAACAGCAGATCCGTACTGCCGCTGATGACCGTGAGGAGATTGTTGAAATCGTGCGCAACGCCCCCAGTCAGGCGCCCCATCGTTTCGAGACGCTGCGACTGCCGCAGTTGCTCTACCGCTTGCACCTGCGTTGTCACGTCCACGGAGTGCACGAACAAACCGGTGACGACTCCATCGCTATCCTGCAGCGGCTGCAGCGAGATGTTGTAAAAGAAATCGCTGGTATCGTCGCCTTCACGGGTACGTGAACTCTTGGCGAGCGCAACCCGCACGGCGGCACCGTTCCATGGTCTGCCGGTTCGGAACGCCTCCTGGTAGGCCGCGTGGATGTCGCTGCCTTCCATCGCCGGATTGACGTCCTTGAACAGGCGGAGACCAACGATCGAGCGCCCTCCCGTCACGAGGGCGACCGCATCGTTGGCAAACTCCACGACATGATCTTCGCCGCGCACGAGCAGAATCATCGCCGGCGCGTGGGTGAGCAGCTCACCGAGCCGCTCACGTTCACGATCCAGCTGGCGCAGCAGGCGTGATTGCTCCGCCTCCGCTTCGCGGAGCGCAGAGACATCGTGAAATGACCACAGGCGTCCGCTGGTCATGTGGGTATGCACGGGCAGCGTGCTCACCAACAAGACGCGACGACTCGGGCGCACCACCTCCCACACCCAATTGATGCGCGTGGCATCGTTGGAGAGAAACAGATCCCGCCCTTCGAGGCGCACCTGACTTGCGTTGCTGAGTCGTTCGTGCAGCGACTGCATGGCGTCTGCCAATGCTGAAGCCGGAAGCAAGCCAGCCGGGCATTCGAGCAGAGCCGCAGCTGCGGCGTTCACGACGGCAGTACCGCGCGCTTCGTCGGTCAGAATCACGCCGTGTGGCAGCGCCGTCAACAGGACTTCAAGACGTGCGCGGCCCAGATGCAAGTCGGTTTCGCGATGCAGTCGCTGCAACTGTTCCTGCAGCACGCCATGCAGGCTGTCCGGGTTCTCCTCAACAACGCGCGGCGGCGTGCGGCTTGCGTTCCATACGAGATAGAGCGCCAGCTCTTCGCGGCGCGCTGCTTCATCTTGCCCTCCGGTCGCAGGCACATCAACGCTGCTGGCCACGGCCAGCGCTGTCCCATGGCGTGGCGGAGACACCACGACCACAGGTGAGCGCTGCAACTCGGCGTCATTCAAACGCAGCACGGAATCGTGACCCGGCCACGTCGCTTCTGTCGTCAGTGCGAAAGGATGCGATGGCAAATGGGGAGGATCCGCTGCCACGAGGGCCACATGTCCGGTGGCATCGCGACGAAGCAGCAGCGCCCCATCAGCATCCAGCAATGTTCGTGTCAACCGCAGCGGCGCGGTGATTGCCAGCTCGCCCATCAGGAAGCGTTTAACGCCGTGTTGGAGTTCGCCGACTCGATCCGCTCGCAGGTGGAGCGAATCAGTGGTCCGATCAATGCAGGGTGCGTGATGTGCGGCAGATGACCGCGCATGGGCAGCACGCTGCGCTCAATGCATGTGGTGTGTTCGGCCAACCAATCACCGACAGGCAGCGGCACCGCCACGTCCTCGGCCGATTGCACGATGGTCACCGGGCATGGAATGCGTGGAACGAGATCCCGGTAGTCGCTTTGGAAAATGCTGCGCATGAGCGTGCGCCCGATGTCGGGGCGAATGGCCAGCAGCGTTTCGCGATACTCGGAGAGCTGATGCGACGTGGCATGGTCGCCGAGCGCCAACGGTCCGAACCCGGCCATCCATGCTGCCAGATCTGCGTCCGCGCTGCGCAACAGCCCATCGATCGCATCGTGTGTGAATCCGCCAGGATACTGGTCCAGCTCGAGATAGCACGGGGACGCACCAATCATGAACAGTTCGGTGATCAGCCCGGGCGCCATGCTGGCGGTGAGTGCACCGATCATACCGCTCATTGAATGCGCCACGAAGAGCACCGGCTGCCACGCGTGCTCCTGCAGCAGGCGACGTACGTCGTCGGCATGACCTTCGTAGGTGCGATACCGCTCATCCAGCCAGTGTGGGGTGGTTGCCGGTGTAGTGCCCACATAGTCGAACTGCACGATGCGCCATGACGATGGCACATACGGCAGGATCTGCTCCCAGCTCTGCTGACTGGTGCTGAATCCGTTGCCGAACACGATGGTGCACGGACCAGTACCGTGAATGGACACTGACAACATTTGATCGGGATGCACTGTATGACTCCGGTTGGAAGGGGTCACGTCCCCGCACAAAGAGTGAACTGTCCAAAAAGTGTACGTTCGAGTCACTGGGAAACACAATGCACACGAGCGGCTGCATTGTTCCCAGGAGCACATGATTGGCCGTGTCCTGACGCGTCCCCAGAGGGGCCAGCCGATGCCTCCCCGTGGAATGCGACGGGGGTTATATTGTTCAGGTCACGCGCCCGGCCCGCCAACGGCCGGGCGCTCTCCTTTTTCCGGATACCGCTGGCTCGCGCATGTTTCAGGAACTCATCGCCCAGATGGCGCGTGAAGTTGAAAAGCTCCAGTTCGAGCTCAACGTCACGCTACCCAATGAAATCCGTAAGGCCGTCGAACTCGGCGACCTGAAGGAGAACAGCGAGTACAAGGCGGCGCTCGAGCGGCAGCAGTTCGTGCAGGCGCGTCTGGGGCAGCTCACGCAGCGTGTCACCAAGCTGGCCAATATCGACATCACGCAGATTCCGTCAGACAAGGTCGGGCTTGGCTCGCGCGTGACGGTGTCCGACGAGCAGACCAACGCCACCGAAGTTTACGAGCTGGTGTTTGGTGATGCCGGTGAGCTGCAGGACGGCCACGTGACGATGGCCTCACCTATTGGGCGTGCTCTCCAGGGCAAGGCGGTGGGTGAGCAGGTGATCTTTAAGCTTCCCACGCGCATTCGCCGCCTGACCATTGTCGAACTGCGCACGATTCACGATCGCAACGCCGAAGACCTGGTGTAAGTCGATCCCTGCGCGATGCTCTACAAGCGTCGCGCAGGTTCAGTCGTCGTCGATTGAGAACAGTCGGCGGACTTGAGCCCCGTACTGCGCGATCTGCATTTCGCGCTCCGCGTCGCTCCAGCCAAGCAGGGGCTGCATGATGCGGGCGACGTCTCCGGCGACACTCACGCCATGGTCCCGTGTCTCGAAGGCGAGATGGGTACGTCGCACGAGGACATCGGCAATCGTGCAGGCCATGTGCCGCTCCACGGCATAGACAACCTCTGCGCGCACATAGGGTAGGGTTGGGCTGATTCGCACAGCGAGTGCCCCATCAGAAACGGCGCGCTGCCACACGGCCATCCAGTGTGTACCGTAGGCCGAGGCGAGGCGCACGCCAATTGCCTGATCCCCGATGGCGCGTACTGCATCCTGTATGACGTCGTCGAATACCAGCGTCTCGCCGCCAGGCAGCGGTGTGCGCGTGCTGTCGAGGGCACGACCGGCGTGATTGCCGGACGGTCGGTTCGTACCCAGTGCGCGCACGACATGTGTCAGAATGTCGGCGGCCATCGCCCGATATGTCGTGAGCTTGCCGCCGGTGACACTGAGCAATCCATTGGACTGCTGTTCAATGGCATGTTCGCGCGACGCGCTGTTGGCGCTGGAAGATCCGGCGCGCACCGCCGCCAGTGGGCGAATGCCACTCCAGGCGGCAATCACATCGTCACGGGTCAGCTCCGCTGCCGGAAGGCATTGGTTCACTGAGTCGATGAGGTACTGGACGTCGTGACGTGTGGCACGAATTTCGTCGGGACCACGTGCTGCCGGATGCTCGGTGGTGCCGATAATGGTCTGCGTACCCGATGGCAACACGAACATCACGCGACCATCGAGCGGTGAAACGAGCGTGATGGCCTCACGATTCCCTACTCGATTGCGTGGCACGCTGATGTGAGCGCCGGCAGATCCACGCACATGCGTTCCCTCCGCATGCGTCTCGCCAGGCGATGTACCGGCAGCGGCAGTGAGTGCGGACGTAATATCGCTCCAGGGGCCGGTGGCATTCACCACAACCCGTGCGCGTATTTCGATGGCGTCCGATTCAGGCCGTAGTTGATCGCGCACCGAAGCACCGATCAGGCGACTGCCGTCGTAAATGCCTCCGACCACGGCCGCATGATTGGCGATTGCCGCGCCATGTTCGACAGCCGCCAGCACCGTGGCCAGAGTAAGCCGTGAATCATCGGTGGCCGCATCCCAGTAGCGTGCACCACCAGTTAGTCCTTTCCGCGCCAGTGCTGGTTCTGCCGCGAGTACGGCGTCACGCGAGAGCCCCTGATGCCGACCTACATTGCGAAAGAGCGCCAGCGCGTCGTACATGGCGAGTCCTGCGCGCAGCTTCCATCGCGGAACGCGGGCACCGGCATAGACCGGCCAGGTGAACGCCAATGGTCGCACCAGATGTGGCGCCAGCTGCAGAAGACGTCGTCGTTCCTGGCTCGACTCGAATACGAGGCCAACATGACCATGTTCGAGATAGCGCACACCGCCATGCACCAGTCGCGATGAGCGACTCGATGTGCCGCTGGCGAAATCATCGCGCTCCACGAGTGCCGTATGAAGCCCGGCGAGTGCTGCCTCGCGGGCCAGCCCCGCGCCGGTGATGCCTCCGCCGATGATGAGGAGGTCGAACGACTCGGACCCCAGGCGATGCAGGGTTTCGCGGCGAGTCCACTCCACGATTGGCATACTCGCACATTGCCCCCGGTCGCGCGGCCGCGCCAGCCTGAAATGACGCGGATTCACCCGGAGTCGGGATGGCACGATCTCTTCTGTCGGTGACCCGGACCCCGCCATTCCGTCCATCCGCTCTGCCCGCGACTGGTCGCACAGGGTAAGTTCGACGGATGTCGTTCCCCTCTGGGTCTCCCTATGGTTCCGATCGACGCGTCGCCCTCGTGGCTGGCGTGCGCACGCCCTTTGCGCGCTCCGGCACGCAACTGCAGGGCTACACCGCTATCGAACTTGGCCGACTGGCGGTCGCCGAGTTGATGCAACGCACCGGCCTCGACGGAGCGCTTGTCGAGTTGCTGGTGTTCGGTACGGTGGTGCACAATGTCATCGCACCGAATATCGCGCGCGAGGTGGCGCTGCTGCCGCACTTCCCGCGGACCCTGCAGGCGTACACGGTGGCGCGGGCCTGTGCATCAGCCAATCAGGCCATCACCGATGCCGCCGATCAGATCGGTCTCGGGCACGCCGATATCGCCATCGCCGGTGGAGCCGAATCGCTGTCGCAAGTTCCCATTCTGCATTCACGTGGAATGAGCGATGTGCTGATCGCGGCGTCAAAGGCGCGTTCGATGTCGGAGCGTGTGGCAACGCTGGCCCGGTTGCGACCGCGTGATCTGGTACCCATCACGCCAGCGATCGCCGAACCAAGCACGGGCGAAACGATGGGGCAGAGCGCCGACAAGATGGCCAAGCTCAATGGCATCTCACGCGAAGCGCAGGACCAATTTGCGCTGCGTTCGCATCAGCGCGCCGCTGCCGGTTTCGACGACGGACGATTGGCTGCCGAAATCGCTCCCGTGGCCGTGCCCCCCAAGTTCGACACCATGCTGGCGTCGGACAATCTGGTGCGTCGCGATAGCACATACGAGCGACTCGCAGCACTCAAGCCCGTATTCGATAAGACATACGGCACGGTGACTGCAGGCAATGCGTCGCCGCTGACCGATGGCGCGGCGGCCGTCCTGCTTATGAGCGAAGCCAAGGCGCGTGCACTCGGTATTCAGCCCATCGCGTACATCCGTTCTTACGCGTATGCCGCAGTGGATCCCGCCGAACAGTTGCTGCAGGCACCCGTACTGGCAGCGCCTGTGGCTCTCAAGCGTGCCGGCCTTTCACTGCGCGATATCGATCTGGTGGACATGCACGAAGCGTTTGCGGCGCAGGTACTGAGCAACATTCAGGGGCTGGCTTCACGCAGTTGGGCGGCGCGCGCAGGGTTCAGTGAGCCGGTTGGTGAAATCGATCCGGAGCGTCTCAACGTGCTGGGTGGCTCGCTGTCCATCGGTCATCCTTTCGGTGCCACCGGCGCACGCATCGTGACCACGCTTGCCAATGAACTCGCACGCCGAAACGCGCAGTTTGGTTTGTTGACCGTATGTGCGGCTGGCGGGATGGGACATGCCATGGTGCTGGAGCGCGCATGAGTGAGACCTCGACCACGGCGCGAGTCCTGTTTGAAGATGCGGCCACCGGACTTCGTCTCATGGCGGATGGTGGTGTCGCGTTTCTGCACTACGATCAGCCGGGATCGCCGGTCAATACGCTCAATAGCCGTGTTGGACCCGTGTTTGCGCGGTGCTTCGATCTGATCGAACACGACAGCACGCTTGTCGGCGCCGTGCTGCTCAGCGACAAGCCCGATACCTGGATTGCCGGCGCCGACATCGACGAACTGCAGAACATCCATACGGCAGCCGATGCGCAGGCACTGTCGCATGGCGGTCAGATGCTGCTCGATCGATTGTCGATGTTTCCCAAGCCCATCGTCGCTGCCATTCATGGCGCGGCACTGGGTGGCGGACTCGAGGTGGCGTTGGCATGTCGTCATCGCATCGCCACCGAACATGACAAGACGGTGCTGGCGCTTCCTGAGGTGCAGCTTGGCCTCATCCCCGGAGCCGGTGGCACACAGCGCCTGCCGCGCACGATCGGATTGCAGTCGGCACTCGATCTGATTCTTACCGGTCGCACGGTGCGCGCGCGAAAGGCGTGGCAGATGGGATTGGTGCACGAACTCGTACATCCGGCCATCCTGCGCGCCGTGGCCACGCGACGCGTGCACGACCTGGCGTCGGGCGCGCCGCTGCCCGTTCGACCGCGCAAGCACGCGGCCATGCAATTGCTGCTTGAAGACAATCCGCTCGGTCGATCACTGGTTTTCCGCAAGGCGCGCGAGTCGGTCATGTCGCGCACCAAGGGTCGTTATCCGGCACCACTGGCTGCGCTCGATGTCATTCAGCGCGGATACGCCGACGGTATGGCGGCCGGTCTTGCGGAGGAAGCAAAACAGTTCGGTGCGCTGGTCGTTACGCCGGAATGCCGGCAACTGGTATCCATCTTTTTCGCGACCAATGCGCTCAAGAAGGATACCGGTGTGCCAGAAGGGCATACGGGAGCGGCGCGACCGGTGCGCAAGCTGGCCGTACTTGGTGCCGGCTTCATGGGCGCCGGTATCGCCAGTGTCGCAGTACAGAAAGGCACGCTGGTCCGGTTCAAGGACGCATCACTCGAACGCGTCGGTGCCGGTGTGCGAGCGGTGCGAGACGTCGTACGCGAGCGTCAGCGGAAGAAGCAGATCACCCGTGTGCAGATGGATGACATGATGTCCGCACTCGGTCCTGCCGTGGACTATCGCGGTTTTGCGGATGTCGATCTCGTGATCGAGGCGGTGTTCGAGGATCTTGCGGTCAAGCACGCGGTGCTTCGCGAAGTGGAGACGGCAGCACCTCAGGCGATCTTTGCCTCCAACACCAGCACCATCCCCATTCGTGATATCGCGCGCGGGAGTGCAAAGCCGGAGCAGGTCATCGGCATGCATTTCTTCTCGCCCGTGCACAAGATGCCGCTGCTCGAAGTCATCGTGACGCCGGAAACGAGCGGCGACACCGTGGCGACGGTGGTGGCGTACGGCAAACAGCTCGGCAAGACTGTCATCGTGGTGAATGATGGTGCCGGGTTCTACGTCAATCGCATTCTCGCACCGTATCTCAACGAAGCCGGTCGTCTGGTTGACGATGGTGCGCGCATCGATGAACTGGACCGCGCTCTTGTCAGCTTTGGCTTCCCTGTGGGCCCCATGACATTGCTGGACGAAGTGGGCCTCGATATCGCAGGGAAGTCCGGACCGATCATGGCCGCGGCCTTCGGTGAGCGCATGCATCCATCCGCCACGCTCACGGCAGTTATTGCGAGTGGTCGCCTGGGGCGCAAGGCGCGCCAGGGCTTCTATCGGTACGACAGCGATGGCAAGCGCGAAGGCGTGGATGATGCAGTCTACGCTCTCACGCCCTCAGGTCCCACGCGGCGTGTCTTTACTGTGGAAGAGATGCAGACGCGAACGGTTCTTCCGCTCCTCAACGAAGCGGTGCGGTGTCTGCAGCACGATGTTATTCGCTCGCCGCGCGATGGTGATATCGGTGCCGTGTTCGGCATCGGGTTCCCGCCGTTCCTCGGCGGACCCTTCCGCTATCTCGATACGTTGGGCGCCGCAAATGTCGTGGCGCAGCTCGATGCTCTCGAATCACGATTCCCCGGACGCTTCGAAGCAGCGGCGCTGCTGCGTGAAATGGCGTCGAGTGGACGACGTTTTCATCCCTGACCTACTCCAACATCTCCATGACGACTGCGGCCCTTCATCCCCGCATTGCGGAAGTGATTGGTGCACTGGCCGACGCGCAAGACGAAATGTCGGCGGCTCTCGCCAGTGTGCCCGCGCATCTCGTGAACGCACAACCCTCGCCAGGCGCATGGTCGGTGGCCCAGATCGTCGATCACCTGGCCATCGTCGAAGACGGCTCAGGCCGCGTGGTTTCGAAGCTCATCAAGATGTCAGGTGATGTGCAGGAAGCGAACACTGATCCAATCGGACCGACCATCACTCGCTTTCAGATGTGGAATCCTGCGCTACGGATCGAAGCGCCCGACATGGTGGTGCCTTCCGCGACGGCGGACTTTGCGCAGGCCACGGAACGGCAGGCTACGGCTCGGCAGCGACTCATTGCGACGCTGATGGAAGCATCCGGTCGTGCCATCGGAGAACACACGTTTCCGCATCAGGTGTTCGGCCCGCTCAATGGATATCAGTGGGCGTTGTTCATCGCAGAGCATCAGCGGCGTCATTTGCTGCAGATCTCCACTACGCTGGCAGCGCTGTCGTCATGAAGTGGGCATTGGGCTCACTCGTATTGCTCAGTGCTGCATGCGCGGTCGGAGGGTCTGCTGGCCGTGTAGGGGAAGGCAATGGTGTGGCGGAAGGTGTACCACGTGGTCAAAGTGGCCTGCCGCTCCCGAGCACGCGCGCCGAACGCACCAACTATCGCGAAACGACTTCGCACGCCGAAGTGCTGGCCTTCATTGATTCGCTGAAGGCGATGGGTGCTCCGATCACGATCACGGATCTCGCGACATCGACAGAAGGACGCAAGGTTCCGCTGGTCATCGCTTCGCGGCCACAGGTGGCAAGTCCTGAGGCGGCGCGCGCACTCAATCGACCCATCGTGTATGTGCAGGCCAACATCCACGCTGGCGAAGTGGAAGGAAAGGAAGCGGTGCTCGCGTTGCTCCGCGACTGGTCGCTGGGTCGGCGCCCCAATGTGCTCGATTCGCTGGTCGTGGTTGTCGTTCCCATCTACAACAGCGATGGCAACGAGAAGCTCGCACCGCAGGCACGCAATCGCGGCTCGCAGAATGGCCCCGAGCTGATCGGGGAACGCCCGAATGGTATGGGGCTCGACTTGAATCGCGACTACATCAAGGCCGAAGCGCCTGAGTCGCGTGGGGCGCTGGCCGCGTTCACGGCGTGGCAACCCGATCTCTTCATGGATCTGCACACCACGAACGGCAGCTATCACGGCTACGCGCTGACCTACTCACAGTCGCTGCATCCGGCTTCACCGCTCGCGCCATTCACGATCGACACGTTGTTGCCCGAGATCCGTCGTCGTATGAAGGCGCGTCATGATTTTGCCGTCTTCCCATACGGCAATTTCACCGGGGAGGAGGGGCGTGACGGACTGACCGCGGCGACGAAGTCGGGCTGGTGGACCTACGAGCACAAGCAGCGCTTTGGCACCAATTACTTTGGCCTGCGCGGTGGCATCAGCATTCTGAGTGAAGCGTACTCGCACGATCCACTGTCGCGACGGGTCGCCAGCACGCGAGCGTTTGTGCAGGAGATCCTGTCGTACGTTGCTGAGCAGCCCGAGGCCATACGTTCACGCGTGCGTCGGGGTATTCGGGCCACTACCCTTGGCAACAACAGCCGCGCCAGCGTCGCCATTCGGGCCCGCTTCCAGTCACACCCCACGACCATGGGGGTGATCGTGGAGAAGCTCGATCGCCTGGCCGATACCACCGTGCAGACGGAACCCGGTGTCCCTCACGGTGTTCGCCGGACCGGCGTCTACGCGGAGCAGCAAATGCCAGTAGTGGACCGCTTCGAGCCGGCCATGTCCACAACGCCAGCGCCGTATGGCTATGTGTTCCCGGCGGAATGGACCAAGGCTGCAGAACTCCTCCGAACACACGGTGTCCGGGTGGAGACCATTTCGGCCCCGATCACGGCGTCCCTGCAGGTGTTCGAGGTCGATTCGGTGGCCTTCGCCATGCGTCCGTTCCAGGGGCACCGCGAGGCAACCGTGAATGGGCGCTGGGCGGATCGCAGCCGCAGTCTCCCGGCAGGGACCTTCCATGTCCCTCTCGGGAGCTCCCTCGACCTCCTGGCGGTGCTCCTGCTCGAGCCCCAGAGCGACGATGGGTTGCTCACCTGGAACCACTTCGATTCCGCACTGGGCAAGGGACGAGAGGCCCCGGTAGCGCGACTGACGGCCCCCCTGCGTTAGTTTTGGGACATGCTTCGAACCTCACTGCTCTACTTCTCGCGCCAGCAGCGCATTTTCAACCTGATCAAGAACGTCCGCTTTGCGCGCAAGATGGCCGCGCGTTTCGTCGCGGGCGAAACGATTCATACCGCCATGGACGCTGTGGCGGAACTCAACGCCAAGGGCATTTCCGCCTCGTTGGATCTGCTCGGTGAGAGCGTGACCAACGAAGCGGAGGCGCGCGATACCGGTCGACAGTATCTCGAACTGCTCGATGGGATCGCCAAGCGGAAGCTCGATGCCAATGTGTCCGTCAAGCTGACGGCCATGGGGCAGGACATTTCCGATGCGCTCGGTGTCGAGGTCGTGCGCGAAGTGATCGCGCGTGCCAAGCAGTACGACAGCTTTGTGCGTCTCGACATGGAATCGAGCGCGTACACGGACCGTACGCTCGACACATTCGAGAAGGAGTTGTTCCCGGATCACGAGAACAACGTGGGTGTGGTGCTGCAGTCGGCGCTGCGTCGCACGCTCGATGATGTGGATCGTGCCAATCGCCTGCAGTGCCGTGTGCGCATCTGCAAGGGCGCCTATCTCGAGCCGCCCGAGGTGGCGTTCCCCGACAAGGCCGATGTGGATCGCAACTACGTCGCGGCCATGCATCGCCTGATGGAGCACGGTCGTTATCCGGGCATTGCGACGCACGACGAAAAGATCATTGCCGAAGCCAAGCGGTTTGCGAAGGAGAAGGGCATCGGCCCCGATCGCTTCGAATTCCAGATGCTCTACGGCGTGCGTCGTGATTTGCAGGAGCAGGTTGTGCGCGAAGGCTACCGTATGCGTGTGTACGTGCCGTTCGGCAGCCAGTGGTACCCGTACCTCATGCGTCGTCTTGCAGAGCGTCCCGCCAATATCGCCTTCATGGCCGGCAACATTGTGAAGGAATCGTTCCGTCGCTGAGGCTGCGATGAGCGAGCATCATGGGCATCATCACCCGCCGGATCATTCGGCGGGTGATGAGCGTACCCTCGGCGGCTACATGGCGGTGCACAAGCGCCCGGCTGCCTTTGAAGGCGTGGATGGATTCTCCTATTCCGCCGACATTCTCACTGACACCACCGGTGATCGCGCGGCCCCTTGGGGTGCGTATCTGTTCTTTGTCCGGTGGGGGCGCGGCGAGCCCGAGGTTCAGGGGCATCTCGAAACCGGCTTTCTGGTGACCGGTGCGAGTGAAGCGGTGGTGCGCCATCAACTCGGCGGCATGCAGTTGGCCACCGTGAAGGCCACGCTGGATGGTCTCATTCGTGGGCGTCAGGCATGACGCACGGCGTTACGGCCGTCACGATGCCGATGCCGGCGGGCGAAATCGTGGTGGACGGCGTCGTAGTGCAGGGCACTGGTGGAGTATGGGAGGTGCTCACGGATTCCGGAGCACGAGTCGTCGCATCCTTGCGCGGGCGGCTCAAGCAGGAAGGCGATGATGTGATCAAGCTTGCCGTCGGAGATCGCGTCACCATGTCCGTCGATCCCAACGAGACGGTGGGGTGCACGATCACGCGAATCCATACGCGTCGCAGCAAGCTCGCGCGGCGTGCACCAGGCGGTGCGCGTGGAGAGCGTGTGGTGGTGGCCAATCTCGATCAGGGGCTGATCGTGTTCGCTGCCACACGGCCCGATCCACATCCACGCATGCTCGATCGGTTCCTTGTCATCGCTGAAGCCAATGATATCGCGGCGCGCATTGTGGTGAACAAGTGCGATCTGGTTGAGCCGGAATTTGCGCGCTCGCTGTTTGCCGATCAGGAAGCCGCTGGCTATCCCGTACACTTCACCAGTGTCGAGAGTGGTGAAGGACTGGACGAACTGCGTGCGCAGCTCGAGGGCCGGAGTTCTGCACTGTCGGGGCCATCGGGTGTGGGCAAGTCATCACTCATGAATCGCCTGTTCCCCGGTCTTGATCTGCGCACTGCCGCCATCAGCGACAGCGTGAACAAGGGACGTCACACGACGGTGGGCGCCGTACTGCATCCACTGCCCGCACATGGGTTCATTGCCGATACGCCAGGCCTCCGCGAAGTGGGACTGTGGGGCATCGATGCACGACATGTCGCCGAATGTTTTCCCGAGATGCGCGCGCTGCTCGGCGAGTGCCGGTTTGCCGATTGCACGCATTTGGTGGAGCCGGGATGTGCGGTGCGGGAAGCGGTTGATGGAGGCACAATATCTGCTTCGCGGTACGAGTCGTACGCGAAGCTGTATCTCGAGCTGAAGAACTGGAAATACTGAGAAGCGTAAGGTGGACGGCGTAAGGTTGAGGGGCGGGAAGGAACGGCAACCGACCGATACCGCGTAAAGGGAATGGCGTAAGGTTGGTGGGGCGTAAAGCAAAAGCACGCGAGACCGCGTAAGCGGTGTTCGCGTGCTCTTTACGTTGTCCAACCTTACGCTCTTCTGCTTACGCGGTATCGGTCGCTTGCGGTTGCTTTACGTCCTTCAACCTTACGCCCCACCCCTTTACGCTGTTCGCAGTTAAAGCAGCGCTTACCAATCCGACAAATCCCCCCACGTCGACCACCGCAGACTGTTATCCTTGAACAGCGGCGTGAGCTTCTTGATATCCGCCGCATTCGCCTGCAACGCCGCTTCTTCTTCCGGTGTGAAGATGCCAGGCTTGCCGGCCTTGAATGTCGGGTCTTCCTGCTTGAGGGCCCAGATCGCAATACGTTCGCGGAGCAGACCAAACTGATACTTGGTCAGATTCTCCTTCGCGACGGCTGGCGGATCGAAGGTGCCGGCATCCATGTCTTCGCTCACTTCCGTGCGCGACTGCGAACGGATCTGCTCATCAAGAATCGGTGCCGGCGTGTGTTCGACTGCGCAGTTCGATCCGGTGACGAGGAGGCTTATCTTGACCTGGATGACCATCAGCGAATCCGAGGTGTAGATGCGCTTGCGCACGTCATTGGCATTGACGGCGGCGGTCATGCGCGCGCTCAGTCCTTCGATCTGCTTCGCATACCGATCCATCGTTGCTTCGTTCTTCTGCATGTTCGCAGCCGTCGTCATCGGCGGTGCGGCACCCATCTTGGCCTGCGCCGCCTGAATGCAGGCCTGCGATGCCTTGGTCTTCTGCTCATGCTGCGCCGTCACCACGCGCAGTTCACGACGACGCGCCGCATCGGCCACCATGGGTTGCAGACTGGCCACGATGAGCGCCACCCGATCTTCGTTGAGTACGAGCTCCGTGGAGCGCGCGCTGCTGCTTGAACTCGCGCTGCCGCTCGCGGGCTTCGCCGGCGTGTCCTTCTTGCCTTCGATCTTGTCCTTGGCCGCGTCCTTTACGAGGTCGCCACCCATCTTCTTCAGCTTGCCAAGCTGCGCCTCGGCGGGCGCGGCCAGCGAAAGCATCGCAGTCGCGATGGCCATCGCGGTGTGCGTGCGAGTCGGGCGTACGGTGAACGAAAACATTGGCACAACTCCGATATGAGGTCGTAGGGAAATCAACGGGATAACGAAGGGGACGCAAGCTCGGCTGCAGCGCGTCCGATCAACGCCAGTGGCACACCACGCAGTCCGGGCCAATCATGTGTTTTACTGTTGGCACCGCTGTCACGAATGCTCAATTGGCCGGACAACCCGCCATCAAGCAGTACGGCGTCACGCACGCCGAGTGTCGCCATGACCAGCGCCATCTCGTGCGTGGTGGGGCCGATGGGTGCGCGGTCTGCTGCGCGGCCCATACCGGCGTAGCGCGAGAGAACGATCAGCACCGAACCATCATTCTTGGTTCCGATCGCAAGACGTATATCACGGTGCGTCGGATGCACTGCGGCACTGTCGCACAATGCCGCAGGGAGCGCACCGCCGGACAGCAACTGCGGATATGATTGCACGGCTTCGCGAATTCCCCCGCGTGCACGCGCAGCCCCGATATCTGTGGCCGGTACGATGCGCGCACCGCCACCACTGTCAATCACGAACGCCGCCGCAAGCGAGCCCGATCCGGCAGGCTGCCACTCACGTCCACGGTGCACCACCCATCCCCATGGACCGTCATCCGTGAACTGACCCGCGTTCAGCGCGATCACCGCATCTGTGGGGGCGTTGTCGATACGCCAGGGTGCGAGTGCGGATCCGTCGCGCTGAATAGCCAGCTCCAGCGACACACGACGCGTATCGACACGCGCGACGATCAGATCTACCGACCACCGCGCTGTGCCAACTGTGACGGGCCATGTGGTCCAGGGCACCAATCCCTTGCTCCAGACCAGCTTGCCCATTGCGGTGCGCAGCGCAGTGGGCACGGCCACACCTGATGCACTGCAGGTAGCCGCTGTAAGGCCAACTCGCGGCTGAGATGCACGCGCCGCCGTTTGCCCATGTGCTGGTACTGGCACCGCCAGCACCACGGTTAGCGTGAGGGCGACCGCCAACCCCGGAACACACCATGTAGACATGGTGTGCGGCGCGTTGACGGTAGAGCGATGAAACAGGGGCATACCTCTCAAGCGCTAGGGCGAGAGACGACGTTTCACCCACTGTCCCGATTCACGTCGGAATTGCATCCGGTCATGCAAGCGGCTCGGCCGACCCTGCCAAAACTCGATTTCCTCAGGCACGACACGGAATCCGCCCCAGTGTTCGGGCAGCGGCACCGGCCCGTCGGCAAATCGCGTCGCATTGTCCGCCAGTTGCGCTTCCAGCACATCTCGCGATGGCAGCACGCTGCTCTGTACGGATGTCCACGCCCCAATGCGACTGGGCAGCGGACGCGACTGGAAATACGCATCCGATTCCGCGCGACTCACCCGCTGCACGGCACCATTGATGCGCACCTGACGCTCGAGCTCCGGCCAGAAAAAGCACAGCGAGGCGCATGGGTTGTCGGCGAGTTCGCGTCCCTTGCGGCTGCGGTAGTCGGTGTAGAACACGAACCCTCGCGCATCTACACCTTTGAGCAGCACGATGCGCGCCGACGGATACGCATCAGGTGTGGCCGTGGCCAGGCACATCGCGTTCGGCTCCACCACCTCGGCCTTGAGTGCTTCATCAAACCAGCGGGTGAACTGCGCAATGGGATCATCCGCCACGTCGGCTTCCGACAGGGCGAGACGCTGGTATTCGGTGCGGATATCGGCGATGGACATCTAGCGGGGAGTCAGAACCGGAAACGTGTCTGCGGGATAGTACCTGGGAGAGCTGTGTGTCCGTCAAACATCAACACGATCGCCGCATCATGGATTTCACGAACTCCGCTGCGCCTGTTTCGACCGAAACGCCAACTCTCACCGTCGAAGTCTACGCGGATTTGGTCTGTCCGTGGTGCTGGATTGGCGAACGCCGCCTGGAGGCTGCGCTTGAGCAGTTGCAGGCCGCATATCCGGGCACACAGGTGGAGCGTGTCTGGCGTCCGTTCCAGCTCGATCCCACGGTACCAGCAGAAGGTCTGGACTGGCGGGAATTCGTGGAAAGCAAGTTTGGGGGACTGGACGCCGCCGCACCGATGTTCGAGCGCGTGGCCGGGGCTGGGGCGGAAAATGGGCTCGAGTTCCATTTCGATCGCATGACGCGCTCGCCCAACACGGTGCGCGGTCACGCGCTGGTCGTGCATGCGCAGCAGAGCGGGCGAAATCCGTGGCCGCTGGTTGAGGCGCTGTACTCAGCGCATTTCACCCAAGGGCTGGATCTCGGTGATGTGGACACCCTGGTGCGCATCGCGTCAGAGCATGGCATCGATGCCAACGAGGCACGCGAGGTCGTCACATCGGGTCGCTACGATGTGGATGTGATGCAGAGTCAAAGAGAAGCGGCACGCCTCGGAATCCGAGGCGTGCCGTTCGTGGTGCTTGATGGTCGATTCGGTGTGAGTGGTGCGCAGCCTGTGGCGATCTTTTCGCAGGCCCTGTCGCGCGCGCTGACCGACTGATCAGCCCACTTCCACCAGTGGCAGCGGCGCGCGCGGATACGCGTCCGGCACACCTTCGAACGGATCGCCCACCAAGGGCTCGCCGTCCGGCGTTTCGAGCACGAAGCCCGCGTCTTCGATCATGCGGAGATCGTCACGCGCCGTCTGCCCCTGCGTAGTGAGATAGTCACCCACGAAGATCGAATTGGCTGGATACAAGCCCATCACCTGCATGCTGCGCAGGTGCACTTCACGGCCGCCGCTGATGCGGATTTCCTGCGTGGGCAGCAGCAGACGATAGAGTGTGAGGATACGCAGGCAGCGACGCGGGTCGAGCGAGTTCATGCCCTCGAACGACGTGCCCGGCACCGGGATCAGGAAGTTTACCGGTACACTCTTCACATCGAGCTCACGGAGTGACAGCGCGAGATCGATCACGTCGTCATCGCTCTCCCCCATGCCAAGGATGCCGCCGCTGCATGTCTTCATGCCGGCCGACTTGACCGCCTGCACGGTGTTCACGCGATCATCGAACGTGTGCGTGCCCACCACTTCCGGCGTGAAGTTGGCCGAGGTGTTGAGATTGTGATTGACGGTCTCGACACCGGCATCCTTGAGACGCAGCACCTGCTCCTCGTTGAGGAGACCAAGGCATGCACAGATCTTGAGGTCATGCTTCTCACGAACGGCGCGCACAGCATCGAGCACTTTGCCGAATACCGTTTCGCCAGGCGTACGGCCGGAGATCACCATGCATAGCGTGCCAGCCTTGAGTGCGGCCGCACGATCTGCGGCTTCCAGAATGCGCTCCTGCGCAAGCATGGGATACTTCTCGATTTCTGCCGTCGAGATCTTGGACTGCGAGCAGTAGCCGCAGTCTTCGGGGCAGAGACCACTCTGTGCATTCAGCAGGAAGTGCAGACGGACCCGATTGCCCCAGGTCGCGCGCCGCACACGATAGGCGGCCGCCAGCTGATCGAGCAGCTGATCGTCGGGCGCCGTGAGCACCGCACGGGCGGCGTCGCGGGAAAGGACATCGCCGGCAAGCGACTGATCGGCGAGAGACTGCCAGTTCGTGAAAGTCGTCATCTGGAGCATGAAGGCTGAGGGCGCACAGTGCCGCACCGGAAGATAGCCGGAGCTCGGGGTGCGCGCGCCCTCTCAGGTCGGAAGGGAGAGCAAGGGGTCCAGCCCAGCCGCTTCCGCGGCAGCGGCCAGTCGCGACATATCGCCAGTGGCCTCGACCCAGGGAAACTCGAAAAACGGAATGTCAGTAGACAGCTCGCGGAGCGCGGCCAGGTTCGTCGACTCGGCAACCCCAGATGCGAGTGGCTGGCAGGGCGTGAGCACCACACCACGAACCGTGAGCCCGGCTGCGCGGGCCGCCTGCACCGTCAACAACGTGTGATTGATCACCCCAAGCCGATTGGCTGCCACGATCACCACATCGCACTGCCAGCGTGCAAATAACGTGGCATATGAGCAGTCAGCGGTGATCGGAACGAGCAGGCCACCGGCTCCCTCTACCACCAACAGTTCGCTTTCGGACTCCAGCGCGGCCCGCGCATCATCGAGCACCGAAATGTCGATTGCCCGATTGGCGCGCGTCGCAGCCACCATTGGAGCGAGCGGTTCCGCGAGCAGATACGGGCGAACCAGCAAAACGTCGTGCGTATCACCGGCAGCCCGTTTGAGCAGGTAGGCATCGGATGTCACATCATCTGCTGCCACACCGCTTTCGACTGGCTTCATGGGCGCCACTCGCAAACCACGCGCATGCGCTCGTGCCGTCAATGCGCAGGCCACCACCGTCTTGCCAACACCCGTATCGGTTCCGGTGATCGCAAGACGCACCGGTGCCGACCGTTGTGTCGACGAGACGACATTAGTCATCGATCGGACCACCGGTGGTGAGCGGGTCCGCACGTTCACCATCGAGGAATCGCGACATCACTTCATAGACCTGCGCGATTTCATCATCCGTGGTGCAGTAGGGCGGCAGACAATACGCCACATTGCCCAGCGGACGAATGAGCACGCCCTCCTGAAGAGCAAATGCCGCTAACTCGCGTCCGACCTCGCTGAGATATCCTTCGCCGGCTTCGAGCTCCACCGCACCAATGGTGCCAATGTGGCGAACGGCCTTCACACCGCGTACTCCGCGCAGCTCCGCCAGATGTGTCGCCTGTGCGACTTCAATGCGTACCCGATCGTCTTCGCACTCTTCATCGAAGAGTTGCAGTGATGCAAGCGCAGCAGCACAGGCAATGGGATTTGCCGTATAGGAGTGCCCGTGAAAGAAGGTCTTGCGGCGGTCTTCGCTGCGGAATGCGTCGAAGATGTCTTCCGTTGCGGCCGTGGCCCCGAGGGGCAATACGCCACCAGTGAGCCCCTTGGACATGCACAGAAGATCCGGGCGGACGTCGGCCCGATCACATGCGAACATGGGGCCTGTGCGTCCAAAACCGGTCAGCACTTCATCGGCAATGAGATGCACACCGGCACTCTGCGTGCGTTCGCGAATGCCCTGCAGTACGCTCTCATCCCAGACACGCATGCCGCCTGCGCCAAGGAGCAAAGGCTCCACAATCACGGCCGCCAGTTCTTGCCCACGCGACGCAATCAACGCATCGAGCGCGGCCAGTGTGTCACCCACCGAAGGATCGGGAAGACGCGCGACCTCGAACAGCAGCGGCTCGTACATGTGCGTGAACACACCGCGCGCGCCAGCTGCCATCGCGCCGAACGTGTCGCCGTGGTACGCATTCTCGAGCGCCGCGACCAGCCGGCGTGGTGTACCACGATTCGCAAACGACTGCAGCGACAGTTTGATGGCCACTTCAACGGCGGTGGACCCATCATCGGAGTAGAACACGCGGGTCAATCCACGCGGCAACCGCGAGACGAGTTCCGCAGCGAGCGCCGTGGCCGGTTCATGCGTGAAGCCGGCAAAGATCACCTGATCCAGCGTTCGCGCCTGCTCGGCGATGGCTTCGACGATCTCTTCGCGGCAGTGACCGTGTGTGGTCACCCACCATGAGGAAATGGCATCGAGAATGGGGCGTCCCTGGGCATCATACAGCCAGCTACCGGCGGCACGTGCGATGGGCACCGGCATCGGCGCATTGAAATGCTGCGTGTACGGATGCCAGACATGCGCCGCATCGTGCAGCAGCATCGGGGGCACATGCTCGTCGGAAAACGGCAGGGCAGCCATCAGGGAACTCGCAGTGTTTCGATGAGCGATGCAGCCAGTGCGTCCACCAGTTCCACGGGATGCACGGCCGAAATGGAAATGCGAAGACGCGATGTGCCGACGGGTACGGTTGGCGGCCGCACACCACCAACGAGAAATCCGCGTCGACGAAGTTCGGCCACAATGGCCATGGTGCGTCCGGGATCACCAACCGTGATGGGCACAATGTGACCATCGGCTGCGCCGCTCACCGGGATACCGGCCTGCTGCAGTCGTCGGCGCAGGTGTCGCGCACGCTCACGCACGGCTTCGCGGCGCCATGGCTCGACAGCCGCGATGCGCAGGGCCTCGAGCGTCGCCGCGGCAATGGCCGGCGGAGTGCCGGTGGTGAAGATGAACGACCGCGCACGGCTCACCAGCAACTCGACCAATTCCTGCGAGCCACCAACAAATGCGCCCGATGTACCAAACGCTTTGCCCAGTGTGCCCACCAGCACATCGATCTCGCCGGTTACACCGCATTGCTCCACTGCGCCAGCGCCTGTAGCGCCAAGTACGCCGGAACCATGGGCATCATCCACGTAGCTCCACGCGTGATGACGACGCGCCACGGGTACCAGTCGTTCGAGAGGGAAGGTGTCACCATCCATCGAGAACACGCCTTCCACCACGATCAGCGCCCGACGGAACTGCGCACGTTCTGCGGTCAGCATGGCATCCAGCGCATCAACGTCAGCATGCGGAAACACACGCACGGTGGCGCGGGACAATCGGCAGCCGTCGATCAGCGACGCGTGATTGAGCTCGTCGCTGTAGATCACGTCGTCCTTGCCCACGAGTGCACTGATTGCTCCCACATTCACCATGTAGCCGGTGGGGAAGAGCAGGGTGTATTCACAGCCCTTGAACCGCGCGAGCGCGTGTTCCAGTGCCTCATGAACGGGGTGATTGCCCGAGATGAGTCGTGCGGCTCCAGCTCCCGTGCCCTCGGCTTGCAGCACCGCATGCGCCGCACGCGCCAGACGCGGATCGGCAGCAAGGCCCAGGTAGTCGTTCGACGCAAAATCGGCGACACGCTCACCACCAATAGTGACCATACCCCCGCGACGCTGCTGCACCTGACGCAGTGCGCGCTTGAGCCCGGCCGCTTCCAACGCGCGCAGTTCGTCGTCGAGCGCAGCGTTCATGGTGGACGGAGGCAGTGCCGACCAATTACTCGACATGGTAGGTGATGCCACGCGTCCTACTTGATGACGAAGGTGAGTTGCTGCTTGGTGGGGTGCGCGGAGCATTCACCGCCAAACGTGCCCGGTGGCACCGTATAGTCAGTGAACTCACCGGCCGGCACACGGAACATCGCGAGACGATGCGCGACGGTGTCCTGATTGTCGACACGAATCGTTCGACGTGTCCCACTGCCTCCCACAAAAACTGTATCGGGGAGTGGTGTATCACGTCCGAATGCGTCGACAATCACCGCCACTCCGTCAGGGCCAATGCGGATGAGTGTATCGGGGCGCGGCCAGGTGAACCACACAAGCGCGGTCGTGGCCGCAATCACACCCGCCAAAGCGCCGATCCGTACCAATGACACTGGGCTACTCACGGAAGACCGGTGGCGGAACGCACACCAACACGCACCAGCAACGAGTCGCCTCGTGCGAAATGCAGCGTGAGCGGAATCGAATCGCCGGCTACCAGCGCGTGGTGCAAGTCAATCAGCATCACATGCAGGCCACCTGCGTTGAATACCGCCGAATCTCCGGCAGCCACTTCAAGCGTTGGGCGTGCCTGCATGTGCGCCATGCCCTCATGCTGCATGGTCTCATGGACTTCGGCGGCGCGTGCGACCGGAGTGTTCACGGAACTCAGCGCGAGTGGGACCGTGTCGTGGTTCACCAGTACGAAATACGCCACACCGACGGCGCCACTGTCCGCCGGGCGCGACCACGCCGAATGCGCACGTGGTGTGCGATCAACTGCCGACTCACCGGAGCACGCCGTGACCACGGCTGACAGCAGTGCGCTGATGATCACGGCCGCAACACGAACGCGCGCGTTCACGGCTTGCGATCCAGCAACTGTTCGAGATCGGCGGCGAGTGACTCCCATCGAGTGCCAAAGGGATACAGCGCCACCAGAGCTCCGGCGTCGTTCACGAGAAAGACCTGTGATGAATGACTCACGAGGTAGCCCGCAGCGGTTTGCTGATCTTCTTTCGCTGAAGCCACACCGTACGCACTCGTGATGGCTGCCGTCGTAGGACCATCACCCGAGACTCCGACAAACGTACTGTCGTACTGCCTGGCGTAGCGCTGCGCGACGTCCGGCGTGTCGCGGTCAGGATCAACCGTGACGAACACGAATCGCACCCGTTCGGCCTTGGCACCGAGCTTGGATTTCACGCGTGTCCAATCGGCGAGCGTCGTTGGGCACACATCAGGGCAGTGTGTATACCCGAAGAACAACACCAGGGGGCGCCCAGCTTCCGGCGCCAGGGCCACGCGCGTGCTGTCGCTGCGAACGAACTCGAAGTTCGGCATCGGACGCGGTGGATCGATGGCCACTCCCTCGAACTTTGGCTCGCGATTGCACGCGGCCAGTATTGCGAAGGTGAGGGCGGCCCGGGTCAGCGCCCCTACGCCGCGCACCGCGAGCACAGACCGTACAACACCACTTCGTGCGACTCCAGCCGGAACCCTGCCGGCGTGAGATCCCGCAGGTCACCAGGGCATCCGTGAATCTCGAAAACACGGGTGCATTCGCGACAACGAAAGTGATGATGATGTTCTGAACCGGCGCGTTCGTAGCGTGGCGGTTCACCCGGCAGCTCCACCGGCACCAACCATCCGCTTTCCACGAGCGAGTTGATGGTCCGATACACTGTGGCAATGCCAAGTTTGGAGACGTGACTGCGGCCATGCTCGAGGACTTCCACCGGCCCCAGGGGACGTGGGATCTCCTCGAACACCTGCCGAATGGCATCACGCTGACGGGTATTGCGTTCCATGTGAGAAATATGGCATCAGGACACCGGTGTCCCAACCGCTTGCGAAAATGAATGGTGGCGTGTCCGGCGGGCACGGCATTGATTTGGGCGCCATGACCAGCCTTTCCTCGACTGCAGCCGCATCACTGCCCGACAGCCCCAGTTCCCGCAGTGTGTGGGTCCGTTGGCTGCTGATCTCTCTGGCCGCAATCGCCGTCGCACACCTGCTCGACGAAACCGCGTGGCGCGCACTGCGCAAACCCAACATCTACGACAGCGATTTTGGGCGCCTGCTCCGCATTCAAGGGTTTCTGCCGACATGGATTTTCGGCGCGCTGGCCCTCTGGTTGCATGAAGTCGAAAGCCCTGTGCGGCGTTCGCGCGCTCTGTTCCTGCTGTTTGCCCCTGCGCTCAGTGGCGGTGCCGCCGAATTGCTGAAATTGCTATTCCGGCGTCTGCGCCCCGACGCGGAAACGTTCGGTTACGCGTTTCGCGCGTTCAGCGATGGCCCGTTCTCCAATCGCGGGATGGGGCTGCCGAGTTCGCATGCGATGGTCGCGTTTGGTGGTGCGTTTGCCATGGCGCGCCTGTTTCCCCGGACACGATGGGTGTGGTACACGCTCGCCGCAGGGTGTGCGATCTCCCGCATCATGGCCAATGCGCACTACCTGAGTGACACGGTAGTAGCAGCCTGTGTGGCCTGGGCTGTAGTGGCGCTGCTCCATGCACGCGTGACTGCCAAGGCGTCCTGAATGGGTTGAGATCACATGCCGGACACTTGAAAATCTGACTAATGATAGTGTAATTTCAATAATGTCGGCAAGCGTTCTGCTCCCTGCCAGTATTCTGGCCCTTGGCTCCGGGCCGTTGGTGGCCCGCCTGGCAGGGAAGCGCCCGTCGGTCATGGCGTTCCTCGACGGCTTCATCATGGTCTCCATCGGGGGACTGGTGTTGCTCGAGGTGGTGCCTCATGCCTTGCACGACGCACACTACGCGTCGCTGCTCTTCATGATCGTGGGATTTGTACTGCCCACCGTTGCCGAACGACTGCTGCACCTGGGGGTTCGGCAGACACACCTGGTCGTGCTGCTGCTGGCGCTCGTGGGACTCATCGTGCATTCGCTGCTCGATGGCAGTGCACTGGCAAATGCGGCGCGCAGCCGCACCAGTCTACTCGGCATTGGCGTTGTGCTACATCAATTGCCGGTGAGTCTCATGATCTGGTGGGGCTTTCGCGATCGCCCCCGATGGGTGTCCTGGTTGGCACTGTCGCTTATGGGTGCCATGACCGTCGCCGGTTTTGTGGCCGAGCCCGCGTTGTTTGCTGCCATGCCACACTCTGGCGCTGCCTGGTTCGAAGCACTGGTCGGCGGATCACTCCTGCATGTCGTCGCACATCCGGCGCACGATCATGATGACGAGCATGATGACCATCATGACGACCATGGTCACGATGGTCACCACAACCATGGTCACCACGATCATGCCGATCATGAGCATGATCACGCGCACACGCATGATCATGCCATTGCGTTCAGCCATGCGCGCGATGCACAGGCGCGCAGCAATGGACTTGGGGCGTTGATCGGCGTGTTTCTGCTACTGGCGCTGCTGTTCACACGCAGTGGTCAATCGCTTGAATCGCCATTCGCACCCATGCAGGACGCGCTTGTGGCGCTCATTGTGAATAGCGCTCCCGCCTTGCTCGTCGCCTACTTTGTGGCCGGTCTTGCCCACGCATTCCTTCCGGCCAGTTCACTGAGTTGGATGAATCGTGGTTCGCGCTTGCAACAGGCGTCGGCCGGTACGCTGGTCGGTTTGCCGCTGCCGATCTGTTCCTGTGGCGTGGTTCCGCTGTATCAGCAGATGGTGCAGCAGGGTGTTTCGTCCACCGCCGCGCTGGCGTTTCTGGTGGCGACGCCGATGCTGGGCATCGATGCCGTGCTGCTCAGCATCCCGCTCCTTGGTGGTGAATTCACGCTGCTGCGTGTCGTGGCGACGATGGGTGGGGCCATCGTGCTGGCGTTCATTGTCGGTGCGGTTGTACCTCGGGTGCGGCGCGGACTTCCTCTCGCGGTCGCGGCTCCTGAAGCTCAGACAGTAGGTGCTCGTGTGGTGCTGGCGATGCGTACCGGATTCGGTCAGATGATCGACGACACCGCGCCGTGGATTGTGCTTGGTGTTGCGCTCGCCGCGCTGCTCCAGCCGACACTCGCCGGATCGTGGCTGACGCAGATGCCATTTGGTGTTGACGTTCTCGTATTCGCGATCATTGGGTTTCCGCTTTACATGTGTGCGTCGGCGGCAACGCCGTTGGTGGCGGTCTTTGTGGCGGCCGGTGTCAGTCCCGGTGCCGGTCTGGCGCTGTTGCTCACTGGACCAGCGGCGAACGTTGCTACGGTCGGTGTGCTGGCGCGTCTCCACGGCAATCGCATGGCCGCGATATTCATTCTCGTGATGACATGCGTCGCCGTGTCACTCGGCATTGCGCTCAATCTCGTGTGGCCTGGGCTTCAGCAGTTGCAACCGGCAATCTTCAGCAGCGATCCGATCCGCTGGTGGCAATGGACGGCGGTCGCCGTGCTGGCCGCGCTCTATGTCGCATCACTGCTCCGGCGAGGCGCACGTGGCTTCCTCGAGGAATTGCGGCTCAACGTTGCCGACTGAAATCGAACTGACTTCGAACTGACTTCGAACTGAAGTCATACTGAAAGCAAACTGGAATCAGGGTACTCACGGCACCACGGTTCCGCGATCGCGCACGATCTTGCGCGACACGGTGGCCGTATCGGACACGAGTTGCACGGTCAGTGTCTCGATGCCCTTGAAGAGCGCGCTGGCGCCGAAGCTGATTGGACGCCCGGCCGGCGCCACGCGGCATGTGATGCGATAGCGAGCTTCCACTTCATCATGTCCGTCACGCGACGGAACCACTCGTACCCGATCGCTCTGCACAGCGCAGCCGCGTGTCTCCTGGAAACGGATCAGCGTGCTGCCACGTGTACGGAGTGTGACAAGAGCGGCATCGACAGCCGCGCGCTCGGCCGCCGTACGTGGTGCGCGCTCGAAACCATAAACATCCTCACCGGAAGCGCGAAACGTGGCCTGACCCGTGGTGCCTTCCACTCCGATGTCGAGTATCGCTGCTCCATGCACATGTTGTGCGGCCGCGGGAGTGGTGACGCCGAGCGCAATGCAAATCAGTACTGCACGGTGCGATGTCGAAGCCGGTGACATGTCAGTTGTCCTGGTAGGAGGAGACACGGTGGACACGCATGCGAAAGCCGGCCACACCATAGGGGGAGTTGTAACGGGCCACCTGCAGCACGCCTTCGATCCAGACCGGATGAAAGAGGCCAACCGGGACCTCGCTGCGAAGCGTCGCATGGACCAACTGATTGGGCGGTGGCGGCGGGAGGTGCACACACGCGCCGAAATACGGAACGAGGAGGAACTCTTTGGCGCGTTCGTCGAGATCATCGAGTGGCACCACGAAGCCAGGTAGTCGCACCGTGCGTCCATCGAGCCATTTGAGCGTGTCGGACACCGCGCCGGTGCGGAAATTGAGACCGCGCAACAGGCGCCAGTCGATCGTGATGACATCGGGTGTGTGGTTATTCCGCGTCGGTCCTGCTGGCGAGTGATCGGGAATCGAAGGCGCGACAAAAGCGGCAGGGTTGCCTCGCGGGCGAACGCTTCCAGCGACGGCGCAGCTGCCGATCAACAACCAGAGGGCGAGTGAGCGAGGGCGAATAGTCGACATGGTGCATGTAATGCGAACGCAATATCAATAATAAGGAAAACCGTATCTGTCCACCCTCACGATTGGCTGGAATCCGGGAGGTCCGCATTCTTGATTGCGAGCATGATCCCCTTGGTGCTGCTGGCCGGCTTTCTTGGCGCGGGGAAAACCCGCCTGCTTTCGGAACTCATTCCGGCGCTGCACGCCAAGGGCACACGTGTCCGCGTCATTCTCAATGACTTCGAGAACGCCAACATCGATGCGGCGCGTCTGGGTGAACTCGAAGCCCTCGTCACACCGCTGAATGGCGAGTGCGTGTGCTGCGGTTCGCTGCGCGAATTGCTCGACACACTGTATGCCGTGCCGGCTGACCCGGACACCGTATTGCTGATCGAAGCCAACGGTGCCACGGAGACCGATGAATTGCTCGGTCATCTCACCACCGATTCGCGGCTCGCGCACTTCACGCTGCCGATGCAGGTGACTGTGGTGGATGCCGGTCGGTGGCAGAAACGGTGGTGGCACAATGGACTCGAGCGTGCGCAGGTGGCTACGGCGACTCATCTCTTCGTGAATTGGACGGCGCGTGTGAACACGGCACGCATGCAAGCCGTCACCGATTCTCTGGCAGAGATCAATCCACGTGCGACTCGCGTGGAACCACATGCGCTGGCGGACGCGCTGCACGCGCTGGTGCAGGACCTCAAACAGCCCAACCGATCCGGCGTGTCCACTTCACGTGGCCAGCATCTGGCGATGATGCCCGTCGCGGAATCCAGGGCAGGTTCACATCACCATGTCCATGCGTTTGGCAGCGCGACGCTCCCGCTGCCGAAGCAGGTGGAGCGCGTGCGCTTCACCGCATTCGTTGCCGCGCTGCCAGACGCCGTGGTTCGGGCCAAAGGGCTGGTGCGCTTCACGGACGATCCCGGATCGATGTACGTGTGGCACCGACTCCCCGGCCGAAAGGGCATGCGGCTGGATCGCTCGGCTCCACATGCTGATGCGGATCCCACCGCCCTTTTCATTGGTGTCGATATGCCGATGGCGCAGTTGGATCAGGCTGTGCAGCAACTGGAAACCTCAGCCGGTTTGACAGTCTCCGCCGATTCGGTGTAGTCTGCTTCATGCGATTGGCGTGGCCGCGGTTGCCGGGGCTGATTCTCGCCCTGATCTGGATGACAGCGCGAATCGCGCTGCCATTGCAGCCCGATTGCCCGCATCACGCGGCAGCCAATGCCGCGAACGCTGCCAACGTCGCAAGCACCGCATCGCATGTCGGAACCCATCATGGTTCTCATCATGCCGATGATTCACGTGCTCCCGCCGATGACGGTTCCTCGTCACCTTCGAGCGTTGAGTGTGAGTGTGCCGCACACTGCTGTGCTGCGGCCACCATCGACCTGCCACATTGTGAGCAGATCCATGACACGCCAGTGGCGAAACTCGCCACTGCTGCACCGTTGGCGACCAACGATCAGGTGCCGAATGCCCGCACTGATTTGCGCCAGCCTCCGTCGAATGCGCCACCCGCTGCGCTGACCGCCTGATACGTGTTCGCCGAGTGCGGCCTATCGCACTCGGCTCCTCATGCATCGCGAAACATGTGCGTGTAGGTCTTTACACCGCCGCGCACCGGATCACCGACTCCACGAGTTCCGCGGATCGGTCGATGCATACCACATACTCATTCCGATCAGCAATGGCATCCGCCTCGTTGTTTTTCGCGGCCATGCATGTGGCCTCCAGCATGACATTGAGCCATCCGAAAACGCCGTCCGCTTCGGCAGACTCGTTGGTTCCTGTTACAGTGCGTGTGCGCGGCATGGTTGGTGACACGCCGTTCGAATGCGGCAAGAGCTATGCGGGCGTGGGCACATCGCGCGCCACCATCACCGCCAGCGATTTCCGCTTCTACGTGCATAACGTCCGCCTGGTGCGCGCCAACGGCGACACGGTGAGTGCACGTATGCAACCCATCGCGCCATGGCAGGACACCGATGTCGCGTTACTCGATTTTGAGAACGGTGCCGCCACCTGCGCCAATGGCACGCCTGAATTGCGACAGGAAATCACCGTGCTTGCGCCTGCGGGCAACTATAAGGGCGTAGCCTTTTCGCTCGGTGTGCCCTTCGCACGCAATCACGGCGATCTGGCCGCGCAGCCCGCACCGCTCTCGTTGTCACGGTTGTTCTGGTCGTGGAACGGTGGCTACAAGTTTCTGCGCGTCGATATGCGCACCACGCAGGGCGACTCCGCTGCAACTGGATGGATGGTGCATCTGGGTAGCGCCGGCTGCACGGGAGAAGCCGGTGCCAAGTCCCCCAAGAGCTGCGCTCAGCCCAATCGCGCGGATGTGCGCCTCTCGAATTTTGATCCGAGTCGTGATGTGGTGATCGCGGATCTCGCTGCATTGCTCTCGCGGAGCGATGTGCGCCGGAATCAGCCGCAAACAGCTCAAGGCTGCATGTCCGCCCCGAATGATGCGGACTGTGGCGGTCTCTTTGCATCACTTGGACTTTCGCATCCGAGCAGCACCGGCGCCGATACGCCGCCGTTCTTTCGTGTTGGCAGGCTGACATCCGCAGTGCAGGGCGGCGCGCCGTGAAGAGGCCGGTGAGACCGTGGCTGTGGGGCTTTGCGCCGCTGCTGGTCCTGGCAGCCATGCACAAGGTGACATCCATCAACGCACAGCCACCGGCGGCACGGTATCGCTGGAATCTGCCGCAAGGATTTCCCGAGCCTGTCGTACCGGCGGACAATCCTATGACCGATGCCAAGGTCGAACTGGGGCGGCACCTGTTCTACGACACACGATTGTCGGGCAACGGCACATTCAGCTGTGCCAGTTGCCATGTGCAGTCGCGTGCGTTTGCCGACGCGTTGCCGCGTGGTGTGGGTTCCACCGGAGAGGTGCATCCGCGTGGCAGCATGTCGCTGGCGAATGTGGCGTACAGTCCGGCGCTCACATGGGCCAACCCACTCATGACCACGCTGGAGAAGCAGGCGTTGGTTCCGATGTTTGGCGAAGATCCGGTCGAGCTCGGATTGTCCGGCGATGAAGTCGGCATGCTGCAGCGTGTGCGAAAGGAACCACGCTACGCCACGCTGTTTGCAGCCGCGTACCCCGGCGCCAGCGATGCCGTGTCACTGGATCACATCGTGAAAGCGATTGCCAGTTTCCAGCGCACACTCATCAGCGGACGTTCGCCATACGACACGTACAAGAACGGTCGAAGCACGGCCATCACGGCATCGGCGCGTCGTGGTGAAGAGCTGTTCTTCAGCGAGAAGACCGAGTGCTTTCACTGTCACGGCGGGTTCAACTTTACCGGCACTGTGAACTACGTCGGCAAGGGCTTTGTCGAAGTCGAGTTCCACAACACGGCGCTCTACAACATCGACGGGCAGGGCGGGTATCCCGCACCAAACACTGGTGTGCACTCGGTCACACATAGCGACGAAGACATGGGACGCTTCAAGGCGCCCTCACTTCGGAACATCGCGGTCACCGCACCGTACATGCATGACGGGTCGGTGGCGACGCTCGAGGACGTTCTCGAGCACTATGATGCCGGCGGACGTACCGTGAAAACGGGACCGAACGCCGGGATAGGAGCGGACAGTCCGCTCAAGAGTGAATTCATCAAGCCCATGGGACTCACGGCGCAGGAGAAACGTGATCTCGTGGCCTTCCTTCGCAGTCTCACTGACAGCACGTTTCTTCGCGATCCACGCTTCACCAACCCCTGGAGACCCGTTCGATGAGCCGCTCACGTTTTCTTATTCCTGTAATCGCTGCTGCTGTTGCACTTCCGGCCCTGGCTGGCGCGGCGCGCATTCCGCATTTGCGTCTCAAGGCGTCGTTCCCGGGCAAGGACACCACACTGACCACCTCGCCGGATGCCGTGCGTCTCTGGTTGAGCGAACCGGCGGACTTGCCCGCTACGAAGATCAGCGTCGTCGACGCCAAGGGAGCTGCCGTTGGTGTGGCCAAGCTCACGCGTGGAGCGAAGGCCGATGATCCCGTGGTTGGCACCTTCACTACGCCGCCGGGCGACGGCAAGTACACGGTGACCTGGAAGGCGATGTCCAAGGACGGACATGTGGTCGATGGCGTGTTTGCGTTCAGCGTACACAAGGGCCACTGATCCATGTCGGAGGGCGCGCTGGTCTGGACACGTGCGCTGTTGTATGTCGGTGCACTCGTGGCGATGGGACGGGCACTACAAGCCCTTCGTCACGAGCACTGGCGTTCGGCGGCGGGAACGATTCATCAAACGCGCGCCATTCGTGCGCTCGCCTGGTTCGGCATCATTGCGTTGATCGCGGCGCCGACCCTGTTGCTGCGGTCTCAGATGATGGCGCTCGAGATGACGTGGCGCGATCTGCCGTCGCTCATCAACGAGACTGGGTGGGGACGTGGTTTTCGTATACTGGCGGTGAGCACCGTTGCCACCGCCATCGTGTTGCCGCTACGCATGACGCGGCGCAATGCCTGGTTGCTCACCGTGCTGGCAGCAGCGGTTGCCATCGCCATGGGCGGTCTCGGTCACGCCGCGAGTGATATGCGCTGGCCGATTGGTGCTCGTGTGCTCGATGCGGCACACGTGTTGTCCATTGGTGCGTGGATTGGTGGACTGTTGGTGACGTGGCTGGCCACTCGTCAGCCTGGCTTCTACTCGCCTGAAGCGGCGTGGCGTGATTTCAGTGGACTCGCCACGATCATGGCACCGCTCGCTGTGCTGACTGGTCTGGCCAGCGGTGCACGCATTCTTGTTGGGCACGCGCCGGCCGTGATTGTGAACAGCCCATACGGACAGATGCTGATCGTGAAGTCGATCATGGTGGCCATCGTCCTCGCCATCGGCGCACGTCAGCGCACGCGTATCGCACGCGGACAGTTGGCAGCGGGTCGCAGCGTGGTCATTGAACTTGGCATGGCTGCTTGGGTGCTGTTGGTTACTGCGACATTGACGGGAACTGCGCCGCCGGGGGAGTGAACTGCGGTTAGCGCACTTGCACTCGACACTGTGCACTGACAACTGAAAACTGCAGTGGCCAGTAATTCAGTTTTCAGTCAACAGTGAAAGTTTGCGAAAGAAAACAAAACGCCCCGGACATCGTCCGGGGCGTTCGTATTACAAACCTGGCGCCTGAACTCAGCGGCCGTAGCGCTTCTTGAACTTGTCGACGCGACCCTGCGTGTCGATGAGACGCTGCGTGCCCGTGTAGAACGGATGCGAGTCGCTCGTGATTTCGAGCAGGATGAGCGGATACTCGTTGCCGTCTTCGAGCTTGATCTTCGTTTCGCTCGTCATCGTCGAACGCGTCAGGACCAGCGCACCCGTGGACGCGTCCTTGAACACGACCGGGTGGTACGGCGGATGAATGCCTTCTCGGGCCATGGTAGCTCCAGCATGCGCCACCATTGCCGGCGGTGAGCGCGTTCTTGAATGGAAAGATGCTTGCTCTGGGTCCGGACCCCGGACCACTGCGATTCAAGCACCGCTCGCCACTATCGGCGAGCCTCTATATCTGCCAGAGACCGGTACCAAGGTCAAGCGTCCCAGCCGCTGATTGAATATCCCGCTTGAAATGGATATGAGAACACAATATCATAAACGCCATGCACTGCGCCCACTTCGCCAATCACCAGGAATCGTCCGGCGCGAGCTGGCTGGACCGGATTGGGATTGCCACCAGCACCCTTTGTGCCTTGCACTGCGCCGTGTCAGCCCTTTTCATGGGTGTCCTGTCGGCGCTCGGCGTGGCCGGCTTCGCAGCTCCTATCGTGGAGCAGGTCTTTCTCGGACTGGCCGTACTGCTGGGCGTGTTCAGTCTCGGCTCGGCGCTCCGACGACATCGATCGTACGCCCCATTGCTCTGGTTTTCCGCCGGCATGCTGGTTCTGCTGGTTGTTCGTCCAATGGCACCGTCGGCACTCATCGAGGCGGGGATCGTCATGGTTGGGGCGGCCGCGGTAATTCGGGCACATTGGAGGAACTCCCGCCTCATCGCCACGAGCGCCTGATCAGATCCGATTGGGATCTGATCCACATCTGATTCCGATCTGCGGTTGCCGAAACCGCCTCACGCTCCGAACGTAGGGGCACCATGCTGCCAGACGTGATTCAGCCACCCGCTCCGCCCGCCCCTCCGGCTCCGCCTGCAACGGTTGTCGACGTATCGACGCTAACCCAGACAGGTGAGTCGCCGGCATCAGCCTCCGCCATCTATGAGGGGCTGGTCAATCAGCGCAAGGAACTGCGTAACCAGCTCGATCGACTCGAAGACCAGCGTCAGGATCTCTCTCGCGACCTGCGTTCAGAGGAGATGACCGGGGCCGAGCGACCGGGTATTGAAGCGCGACTGAAAGAGACCGATGCGCGTATCAGCTCGCTGGAAACGCAAATCGCGCAGGCCGATTTGGCCGTCGCCCGAGCCGCCGCCATTCCCGGTGCCATTGTACCGCCGCCGCCACCGCCGCGGCGCTCAGGACCACCGGAAGAAGTGTTCATGATTCCGATCGTGTTCACCATCTTCGTGCTGATGCCCATCGCAGTGGCATTTGCCCGGCGTATCTGGAAGCGTGGGGCCACTGTGGTCGCGCCTGTTCCACGTGAAGTCACCGATCGCCTCGAGCAGATGGGGCAGGCGGTGGAGTCCATCGCTCTCGAGGTCGAGCGGATTGGTGAAGGACAGCGCTTTCTGACCCGCGTCATGGGGGACCAGAGTCGGCAGCTGGGCCAGGGCGCAGCGCAGCCCATCCCGGTTCCGGTGTACACTCGCGAGACCGTTGAGCGGCGCGACGAGGTTTGAAGGGGCTCTGAAGTGGTTTGAGTCGTGATTTGTTGCCGTACTCCGCACGACTCAAACCTCAGAACTCAAATCTCAGAACTCAATGCAACCCTTTCGGAATGACCCGCTGTCATTAGGGCGCACATGCATGCGCAACGATATGACGACAGCCTCCGGCACGTGGCCGCGCCAGTGACAGCGCCGCTGACCGATGCAGAAATGCTCGACCGACTCCGGTCGGGCGACCCTGCAGCGGAACGGCTCTTCTACGATCGGCACGTGGACCGGGTCTACCGCCTCATCCTCCGGATGTGCGGTCGCCCCGAGCTTGCTCAGGAGTGGACCCAGGACACGTTCCTGCGGGCCTTCAGTCGACTCGATCAATTCCGCGGTGATGCGGCGTTGTCGAGCTGGCTCCATGCGATCGCCGTATCGATCACGCTGAACGGGCTTCGCACCCACAAACGCCGTGAAGCGTTTGCCGCGCCGCTCGATGACGCCACGACGGTGGCGGTGCGTTCCTCCGAACACAGCGATCCTGATCTCAAGTCGCGATTGAAATCGGCGATTGCTGCGCTACCGGAAGGAACCCGGCGAGTGTTCGTGATGCATGATGTCGAAGGATTCACGCACGAAGAGATCAGTGAGGCGCTTGGGTGTGCCGTCGGCACCAGCAAATCCCAGCTCTTTCGTGCCAGAGAGAAGTTGCGTAGCGCGTTGGCAGCGTTTGCTCCACAGTCCCACGCAGCCGCGTCGCTCGGCAAGGAGTCAGCATGATCTATCATCCGGAAAATTCTCAGCCACAACCACCACACGATCCGATGCACGACGAGTCGAACCCTCCAACCGAAGTCACACTCGAGCCCTGGATGCTCGAGTTGGCACGGGATGCGGCCGACGAACTCGATGCATCGATCGAAGTGCCGCGAGACATGATGTGGGCGCGCATTGCGCGGGCTCGCAACTCGTCGGGTGCATCAAATGTGGTGGGCGGTCCATCGAGTGCCTCTGTTGCGGATGCGACGTCGCATTCGCAGGCGATAGCCCAGACTGAAGGCGCGCAGATCATTGCGCTGCCCGTGTCGCGGTGGTCGCGCTGGTCCCGCCAGGCAGCAGGACTGGCAGCCGTGCTGGTAGCAGGTGTGGCGATTGGTCGCCTCAGCCTGCCGTCGGCACCGGCCGGGAAGCCACTCGGTGTCGACAGCTCGGCCACTGTTGCCTTGGCCGATTCACTGGCACAGTCGCGGCGCGATGATCCGGCGCATGTCGCCATGCAGGAGCATCTCGCGCGCACCGTATCTCTCCTGACGACGGTTGGTGATGGTGGAGCGCCAAACGCTGCGGCCAATCTGACGCCGCTGGCCAAGGAGCTGCTGTCCACAACCCGTCTGCTGCTTGATCAACCGCAGTTGCGCGATGAACGCACGCGGCGACTGCTGCAGGATCTTGAACTCGTGCTCGTGCAAGTCATTCAGGCGCGCGGCAGTGCGCCGGAAACGCAGCGGGCACCGCAGGAAACACTACAGGAAACTGATCTTCTGACCCGCGTTCGCGCGGTCGTCACGGCGTCGGCGGGTCCCGCCGATGCCATCTACGGAGGAGACTGATGTTCAACGTGAAGAATCTGGTGACGACGTTGGCCGGTGCGGCCGCGTTCACCATTGTTGCACCACTCGCTGCACAGGCTGGTGAGACTCGTACGCCGCCCCGTCCGCCGGCTCCCGCCAAGGCGCCGGTCGTAGCACCAGCACCGCGTCCGACGCCGACCGCCAAGTCGTGGAACGGCTTCGAATACGAAATGGATCGCGCGGCGCATGAGTTGGCGCGCGCCACGGCCGAACTGAGCATCGATCGTACGGCCATCGCCGAGATGGCGCGTGCATCGGCCCGCATGGCTGCTGACGGCGCACGTGCTGCTGCGGCGGCTGCGCCTTTCGCACAGATGGCACACGATGTCGCGGTGAACGTGTCGGAAGCCATCGCACCGGTGGCCATGAACTTGGCCAACGATTTTGCCTACAGCTTCAGCACCTCATCGTCCGGTTCGCGCGGCTATCGCACCGAAGTGCCGCAGCCCTGGGCACAGGATGATCCAGCCGATTCGCTGTATCGCGATGCCCGCAAGGCGCTGTCGAGTGAAGCTTATCGCAAGGCGGCCGATCTGTTCCGCACCATTCGCGAGAAGTATCCGCGCAGCACCTACACGCCGGATGCGCCGTACTGGGAAGCGTTTGCCCTGCAGCGCCTGGGCGGTGATGCCAACCTGCGCGCCGCACGTGAAGCGTTGGCCCTGCAGCAGCGTGAGTATCCGCGTGCGGCTACCCGTGGTGATGCAACGGCTCTTGGTACGCGCATCGATGGCATCCTTGGTCGAAACGATCAACGAGTGGCGACTAATCTCCGGGATCGCGCGACTGGCACGGGATGTCCGGAAGGCAAGGAAGACGAGCGCGTGGATGCGCTGAATGCCGTGATGCAGATGGATCCCGAGCAGGCCATGCCCATTCTCAAGAAGGTGCTGGCGCGTCGTGAGCCCTGCACGCAGCAGTTGCGTCGTACGGCGGTGTGGTTGGTCGCATCGCGCAAGCAGCCGGAAGCTGCGGGCATTCTCATGAACGTGGTCAAGAGTGACCCGGACAAGGATGTGCGTGAGCAGGCGGTATTCTGGATCGCCAATATTCCGACCGACGAAGCGGCGGACATGCTGATCGGTATGGCCAAGTCCGGTGACGATATCGAAATGCGTAAGCGTGCGGTGCAGGCGCTGTCGCGCTCCAAGTCGCCCAAGGCCGTGAGCACGCTGCGTGAATTGTCACTCGATGCACGCAATACCGACGAAGTGCGCGCCGAGGCCATGAACTACTACGTGCGTACTGAGGCCGGCAAGGAAGAAGGGCTGCCTTTCCTCAAGGACGCGTTCAATCGCGCCGAGTCGACGCCGTATCGCATGCGTCTTCTCAGCACCGTGACCAGCCGTCGTAACGAAGAAGCCCGCAACTTCCTGGTCACCGTTGCGCTCGACGAACGCGAGTCCATGGACGTGCGTCGCTCCGCTGTCTCGATGATCCCGTCCACCGCCGTGAATGTGAACGTCAGGACGACGAGCGGACAGAACGTGACGACCACCGTGACGCCGGAACAGTCGGATGCAGTCAAGGCGCTTGGCCAGATCTATGACAAGGCCGTGGATATGGATCTTCGTCGCACGGCGCTGAGCACGCTGGCATCTTCCCGCAATGGCGCCGGGATCGACAAGCTGCTGGACGTGGCGCGCAACGAGAAGAATCTCGAACTGCGCAAGAACGCGGTGAGCTATCTCACCCGCACGAAGGATCCGCGTGCCGTGCAACTGCTGCAGGAGATCATCGACCGATGACCAGACCGCTAGCGCTCACCAAATCGCTTCATGCGATGTGGGCGCTCGCGGCGGTGATCGGCGCGAGCACCACGCAGGCAGCCACACAGCCCATGGGTGCGCAAGGTTCGCTCGACGCACGCATCCAGGCAGTACGAAACGGCACGATTCGGTTCACGCTGGCGGCATCGCCATTCGTATGCGGTACAGGGTCGAGTTGGTATCGTTCTCGTGATGGCAGATCGGGTTCGTTCTACGGGAACTGGAACTCGATCAGTACGAGAGAAGTTGAAACAACCTGCGACCGGGGACCGGTTCGCATTGTAGTGGTCCGCGAAGACGGGGACACCAAGTCACTTCGGCACTATGTCGGCGGCAAGTGGGTTGCCAACGATACCGTCAAGGACTTTGGCGCCATTGGCGCGATCGAGGGCGGCACCTGGCTGCTGCGTCAGGCGGAGCAGGCCACGGACAAGGTGGCGCGGACGGCGATGAACGCGGCCATCCTGGTGGATTCAACAGCACCGGGACCAACGTTGCTTCGCATGGTGAAGGACGATTCGCGTTCGCGCGATGTCCGTAACAGCGCGGTGCATTGGCTTGGCGAGGTCGTAGGCGATCGGGTGACGGCTACACTGGACTCGATCGCGTATGAGTCCGGCGATCGTGAAATCCGGCGGGCAGCCATCATGGCCATGTCGCGTCGACCGAAGGAAGAGGCTATCCCGGCGCTGCAAAAGTGGGCGGAGTCGTTGCCGGACCGGGAGTTGCGGAGAACCGCGATCATGGCGCTGGCCCAGACGCGCGACACGCTGGCCATCGCCTGGCTCGAAAAGCGGATGAACGCTTCGCGGTAGCACGACTGGCGGCCGCAGTTTGTGCGGGTGGCTTGCCAATTGACGAACAGGGGCGATGTTGGGCAGATCCTTCACCTGATCTGCTCATGCGCCCCTCTTCGTTTGTCGTCGGACTGCTCCTCGGTACCCTGACCGCTGCGGTATCCGCTTCGGTGTCCACTGCGCACGCGCAGCCACCGGCAGAATCCGCCAAGGTCCGGTGGGAGCGTCAATGTCAGATCCGTCGCGACAAGTTTGATCGCATCCTGCCACGCGCCATGCGCGACAATGGTGTGGACATGTGGATCACGATGATGAAAGAGAATCAGTTCGATCCCATGTACGAGGACTTTGGTCGCGGATACGTGGGCAGTGTCGGCTACTACATCTTCACCGATCGTGGTGGCGACCGGATTGAACGCGTGGCGATTGGGGCAAGCGGCGCGCTGCTTGAAGCATGCGGGGTGTACGACGCGGTGCGTGGCTTTGCACCACTCAAGGCATTTGTGGCCGAACGCAATCCCAAGCGCATTGCCATCAATATGTCGGAGGAAGTTGGTACAGCCGACGGACTTTCCAAGACATCCTATGATCGACTGGTCAAGGAGTTGGGGCCTGAGTTCGCCTCACGACTTACCAGTGCGGAGAAGGTCGTTAGCGACTACCGCTCCGGCTTTCCGCTGTCGCAGATCGTGGCGCTGGGTGAAGCGGGCGAAATTTCACGCCGCATTGCTGAACGTGCACTCAGCAACGAGATCATCACGCCAGGTGTGACCACATTGGCCGATGTGGCCTGGTGGATGATGGATCAGCTCCAGCAGCGCGCGTTAGGCTCGAGCTTCGACATGCCCAGCGTGTATATCACGGGGCCGCGCGGTGTGGAGGCAACCAGCAATGATCGCATCATTCAGCGCGGTGACCTGCTCATGATCGACTGGGGGGTCGGATACCTCGGCACCTGGACCGACGTAAAGCGCATCGCCTATGTGCTCAAGCCAGGCGAAACGGCACTACCCAAGGGACTACAGACGGCGTTCGACAATGCTGTCAAAGTACGTGATATCATCCACCGTACCATCAAGCCCGGGCCAACGGCTGGTGCCATGATCGAGCAGCTGTCGGGCGCGATCACGGCTGGTGGATTCCGCATGCAAGGCACGTTCAATCAGGTCACGAACGACAATCTCGTGGAAGTGATGATCGGCTGTCACTCGGTTGGCGATCGCGGACATGGCAGCGGGCCGAGCATTGCGTGGTTCAATCCGCGTCAGATGACATTCAACATCAAGCCGTTCAATCCCTTCAGTATCGAGCTGTTCGCGTGGACGCCGAATCCTGAATGGGGTGGTGCCAAGGTGCGTATTCCGCTCGAAGATGACGCAGTGGTCACCGATCGCGGTGTAGAGTGGTTGTATCCGGTGATTCAGCGGATTGGGTTGATCAAGTAGGAGCGGTGGAGCAAATCAGTTTCGAGTTGTCAGTGAACAGTCCCGAGTGCGAGTGGTTGCAACCACTCAAACACCGCACTGTACACTGACAACTCAGAACTGTTTTGGTGCTTGCGCGTCAAAGTTGTTTAAAGCGCATTCAGCTGAGGACCAACTCCCACGTCACCGGCATATTCGCATCGAGCGAATCCCGGACCGAGCAATACTTGGTCACGGCCAGCTCGATCGCCCGCTCGGCGTGCTCACGCTGAATGCCAGCGCCGGCAATCGTGTAAACGAGATGAATCTTGGTGAGGCGCGCGGGAATGCCGTTGTGCCGGTCACCCACCACTTCGATGTCGAACGATTCCACCGGCGTACGACGCTTGGCGAGAATGTCGACCACGTCCACACCGGTGCAACTGGCCAGTGCGATCAGCAGCGTATCCACTGGGCCCGGACCGGTCTTGCCACTGGCATCGATGTGAATGCTCGGTCCGCCGCTCTGCCGACGCCCGTCGAAGCGATGTTCACCATCCCATTTGACGGCCACCTTGTTGGGTGGCTTGACGGCGGGGGCGCCGCCAACAACCGGCGTCACGGTGGTGTCCTTCAGCGATTCGTTGCTCACGGTGTCTCTCCCTTGCGAATGGGTGCGCGCACGGCGTTGCCCCACTCCGTCCACGAACCATCGTAATTGCGCACGTTCTTGTATCCCAGCAGATAGGTCAGTACGAACCAGGTGTGGCTCGACCGCTCACCAATGCGGCAGTACGTCACCACTGGGCTGTTGGCCGACAATCCCAGCTCTCCTTCGTATAGTCCGCGCAGTGCATCCGCGTTCTTGAAGCTGCCATCGGCGTCTGCTGCCTTGGCCCAGGGCATGCTGTGCGCTCCGGGAATGTGGCCGCCGCGCAGTGTGCCTTCCTGCGGGTAGTCGGGCATGTGCAGTTTTTCACCCGTGTATTCCTGCGGCGACCGCACATCGACCATGGGCAATCCCGCATCCATGTGCGCTTTTGTATCTGCAAAGTAGGCGCGAATGCGTGCGTCATCGCGCTCGTGTGCAACGTACGACGTTGCGGCAAACGAAGGTTTTTCTTCGGTCGTCGCTCGGCCTTCCGCCAGCCACTTGGCGCGACCACCGTCGAGAATGCGTGCGTTGTCAAAGCCAAACAGCTCGAACACCCAGAGTGCATAACATGCCCACCAGTTGTTCTTGTCACCGTAGAGCACGACGGGCGTGTTGTTGTCGATGCCCTTGCTGCGCAGCAACTGCTCGAACGCTGCGCGCGCGATGTAGTCGCGCTCTGTCTGATCGTTGAGGTCGATGTGCCAGTCCAGCTTCTGCGCACCGGGGATGTGCTCCACATCGTACAACAGCACGTCCTCGTTACACTCGAGCAGGCGGAGCAATGGCGACGACAGATTGGCGGCGAGCCACTCGGTGCTCACCAGCTTCTCTGGATGCGTGTATCCCTTGGCAACAATGGCCGGATCAGGGAGACCGGGCAGTGCGGAAACAGGCGACATGATGTTCCGACTCACGAAGACGAAAGGACTGATCGACCAGCGACCGCCGATGGCCGTGCTTCGAAAGGTAGCGGAAGGGTGAAAGTCACCGTAGGCTCCCGGAATCGCCTTTTCCGGAGTCGCCGTGTTTGCAGGGTGTGCGTGGGCTGCCTGGCAGTTGACCTTGGCCATTCTCTCAAGTTCCGGGCATTCGGCCAAGTCGCCGGCGATCGTGGAATACCGATCGCACGAGGTTCTGGTGTCGTCGACCGACTCGATCAATCGGGTTGTGGCGCGCGCCATCCCGCTGCTGCAGCAGTCTGCCGACACCTGGTTCGAAAAGCGCAGCTGCGGTTCGTGCCATCATCAAGGCATTGGCACTCTTGCCATGGCCATGCTGCAGGAGCGCCATCATGTGGTAGATACCGCACGATTGCGTGGTCAGGCTGAACGGTCGTTGCGCGCCACGGCCAATTGGCAGGAACGTTTCATCATTCACGAACCAAGCATCAATCAAGCGATCGGGCAGAGCTATCGTGTGCTTGGTTCGGTAGCGGCTGGGCATCCCAACAATGCGATGACACGGGCCATCGCATTCATGTTGGCAGGTGAGCAGCACACGAGTGGCAAATGGGTGTCCTATTCGCGGCGACCACCGCTCGAAGATTCCGAGGTGACAGCGACTGCGTTGTCGTTGCGTGCACTGCGGCTAACGCCGCTCTCCGGTCGCGAACGGGAGTTTGCCACACGTATTGCGCGGGCGCAGAAATACCTGACGGCTGTCCGACCAGTGTCCACCGAAGAACGTGTCATGCAATTGCTTGGTCTTGGCTGGGCGGGTACGCCAAAGCAGGCATTGCTGCCGCATGTACGTGCACTGCTTCGCGAGCAGCGCGCTGATGGCGGCTGGGCACAGGTGTCAACGCGCGCGAGTGATGCCTACGCCACGGGGCAGGCGCTCACCGTGCTGCAACAGGTTGCCGGCATGCCCGCCTCAGATGCGCGTATTCAGAAGGGACGCGCGTATCTCCTGAGTACGGTGAAATCGGACGGCAGTTGGCATGTGCCCACCACGCGCACACTGCAGGCAGGATTGCCGTACTTCGAAAGCGGATTCCCGCACGGCAAGGATCAGTTCATTTCATACGCAGGCACGGTGTGGGCGCTCATGGCTCTCGTCTCACCCGACGACGGCGCGCCAACACGGGCGCTGATGGGCAGGCCGGCGCGCACATTTGCGGTGGCGAATGACACCATGCCCGATGGACTCACCCCGCTGCATCGGACAGCCATGTTCGGCACGCTCGCTGAATTGCGTGTGATGATCGCGAATGGCGCGGATGTAAATGCGGCGTCACCCGGTGGTGTGACTCCGCTCATGGCGGCGGCGCACGATTCGGTCAAGACACACGCATTGCTCGATGCCGGCGCCAATATCACCGCCGCCGCACGGCAGGGCCACACGGCGCTCCTGTTGGCCACGGCATACATGCGTGCCGATGCTGGTCGCAACGGTGTGGCTGCATTGCTGCTGGCGCGCGGCGCGTGGCATGATCGTCCGCTTACCGTGTCCAATGCGGGGCGACAGACGCCGTTCACGCAGGCCTTGTTGCGTGGTGATACACTGCTCGCACAGCAACTGCTCGATCGCGGCGCGCGAATCAGCGCGGTCGACCCCAGGGTGGAGTCTCCGTTGATGCTGGCGACATGGAACGGCGACTCTGCCGCTGCATCCTGGTTGCTGCGGCGCGGTGCAGCGGTGGATGATTTGCCGCGTCCCGCTGACAGTCTGCAGATGACACCGCTCATGATTGCTTCGGAGGACGGTGTGTCTGGCATTGCACGATTGCTCATTGCGCGGGGTGCCAATGTGCGCGCGGTCGATGATCAGGGACGCACTGCGTTGCACTACGCGGCCGGTGCGCCGGACCGCGGTACTCCGGTTATTCTGGATGCTCTGCTCGCCGCCGGTGCACCACGCGATGCGGTGTCAGCGCGCGGAGAAACCGCGCTGTCGATGGCGCGACAGTTTGGGAAAGTCTGGGCGATCGAGCGTTTGTCGGTGAGTAATCCCGGATTGTGGGACGAACGTACGACATTTGGTCGTTGATGAGACGCTGCACCCGTTTCCCCGGTGCCCATTTCCCGGTAGCTTTGAAGTAGCAGTCTGCCAGAGCGAATTCCCGAATCGGAGCGCTGCATGGAGTTTGATCGCGATACTGTGGCTACGGCCATTGTGGGAACGGGGGGCGCCTGGATGTTGGGCGCGGCCGCGCTGCATTCGCGTAGTGGGCATTGGAATGCTACACAGCTCAAAGGGCTGGTCATGGCTGGCAGCGGATTTCTGATGACTGCGGCCGCTGCGCACTATCTGCAGAGTGAGGGTGTGCGCGGAATTGCCGTGTCGCTGTTTGGCACCGGCCTCGCGATGCGCGGCATGTTTCTGCTGGTGCGCGAACGGCTTGCCAGCAAGTCCACGCGTCCGCGCGAGTAACGTTGTCCGTGAGGCAGTCGGTGTGAGCCTGCCAGTACAAGGCGGACCCGAGATGGAGCCCTATACCCGCCACGTGCTGGTCTGCACGGGCGGGTTTTGTTCACCCAATCGTTCGGGGCGCGCCATCTATTCGCGGCTTGCGTCACTCCTGCAGCAGCATGGTCTGCTGTTCGGTCCAACTCGTGTCAAACGCAGCGAAGCGCCGTGCCTCGGCGTGTGCATGAAAGGTCCGATTGTGGTCGTGTACCCGGAAGGCATTTGGTATCATTCGGTCACGCCCGCGCTGCTCGAGCGCATTGTGGTAGAGCATTTGCGTGATGGTCGGGTGATTGAGGAGTGGGTGTTTCATCGGTTGGAGCGCCAGTCCAATCACCCAACTGGCAACCCGAACCCACTCCCACTCTAGACTGAACACTGATCACTCAGAACTGTTGTTCATCAAAAAACAGTTCCGAGTGATGGGTGCTCAGTTTCGAGTGAAAGTGGGTGCGCTTACCAAGCTGCCATCGCCTTGAGGGCCGCTACCCGCTCCTCCGTCGGCGGGTGCGTACTCATCCACTTGCTTACGCCACGCAGGTTGAATGCGGCCAGCGGATTCACGATCGCCAGCGGCGCCGCATTGGGTGATACCTGCATCGGAATGCGGCGCGCCGAGTGATCGAGGCGCGTGAGTGCGTTGGCCAGAGAGAGTGGACGTCCGCTGATTTCCGCGCCGACGGCATCCGCCTTGAACTCACGCTGACGACTGATCGCAAACTGGATGACCATGGCCACGATCGGGCCAATGATCATGATGGCGATCGCAACGAACGGGTTCGCACCCTCCTCATCGTCACGTCCACCGAAGAAGAAGGCGAACTGTGCAATGTTGGCGATGGCACCCGCCATCGTGGCTGCGATGGTCTGCAGCAGCATGTCACGGTTCTTGATGTGCGCGAGTTCGTGCGCGATCACGCCCTCGAGCTCATCCTTGGTCATGAGCTTGAGCAGACCTTCGGTCACGCACACCACCGAGTTGGCCGGATTGCGGCCCGTCGCGAAAGCGTTGGGTTGATCATGCGGCGCGATGGCCACTGTGGGCATGGGCAGTCCGGCGCGCTGACGCAGGCGGTCCACCATTTCGTAGAGCTCTGGCGCTTCACGTGCCGTCACGACCTGCGCGCGATACGAGCGAAGCACCATGCTCGACGAACCCCAATACATGAACAGGTTCATGCCCGCCGCCATGAGCAGGCCCATGACCGCACCGGTGCCGCCACCCACCACCTGGCCGATCGCCACCACCAGAGCGGTCAAACCGGCCATCAGCATGAAGACTTTAACGTTGTTCATCGGACCCTCTATCCCTCATCCTCGTTGTCTGTGTTGTTGCAGGTACTGCGTTGATACGGAAACACGAAAGGCGAGCCTTCGCATGCACGCACATGCGTCCACATGCAGTGGACAAACATGTACGATGCTGCGAAGGTCTCGCCTGTCAGGTCTTGCGACCGTTCCCGCGGCACCGTGCCGGCAACATGATTGCCGACAGTCTTGACGATGCCGCCGCGCATCTGCTCGATGCGTGGCTACTCCCCCTCGGAACCCTTTTCGGGTGCTACCCGATCATGGATTTGTACGACGTCCGCGATGGCCTCGGAGCTGCGCAGCCCGCGGACCCCCTCCACGAGTTCCGCTGGAGATGCCACCGCACCCCGGCGCGCAAGCTCCTCGGCCACCGAACGCAGATGTCGTGGCCATACATACCGCGCCAGAGTAAAGAAGTTCCGTCGGGTTTCCGGTTCTTCGGCCAGAAAGTCCGCCAGCGAACGGCCGGCTTTCCGTGTGTTGCAGCCCCTGCAGGCGGTTACTAGGTTGCCTTGTGACCCGTCCCCGCCGCGCATGCGCGGTTGCACGTGGTCGACGCTCAGATGCTCCTCGTCCTGCACCTCGCCGCAGTACACGCAGCGATACCCGTCACGGGCAAAGAGTGCCGAGCGGTTCATCTGCAATTCACCTGACTGTCCCTCGTCTCCCCGTGAACCTTCCTGATCGCGGCCGTCGCCTGGTGCTGGAGCGACTCACGAAGTTCTTCGACACCGAAGAAAGTGTCGAAACGGTGGACGACGCGCCGCCCCGTCTGACCTTCAAAGCCCTTGAGGCCCTGCGCATGTCCCGCTCCCGCGAACGAATCCTGAATAACCTGGAAGAGATGTACCGCGAAGCCTTCGACCGTGCCAAGGAGTCGGGCGACCCGGCGCAGATGACGGCACTCGACTTCTCGTATCGTCGTGAGCAGCTGTACTTCGAGATCCTGCTCGATGTGCGTGACGCGATGGAGAAGCGCTAAGCGCAGCGTCCTCCGGTCTTTTGAGTATTTGCTGCAGCCTCCGCGGTGACGCGGGGGCTGTTTTGCATGGGAGTTGCCTTTTTAAAGCGTCGTATATGGCGGTTTGTGGTGTTCCTGTGGTTTTATGCGCCGTATATGGCGGTTTGTAGCACATAAAATCCTATGGTGTTTATTGCGATGTGTTATTATTGTCCGTCATATTCGGCGGGTTATCGTATAAACAGTCATTAAACCGCAGTATACGGCGGGTTTTGAAACTTCCCTGGACCCCGATGCCCCACATTCTGTCTACGGCCACCACGGACGAGATCCTGCGTGAACTCGGTCAGCGCCTGCAGCGATACCGGCTGCAGCAGAATCGCACGGCTGTGGACGTGGCGCGGGACGCCGGGATCGGGCTTCGCACACTGGAGCGGGCGGAGGCCGGTGAGCGACCGACGCTGGCAACCTTCATCCAGATCCTTCGGGCGCTTGGACGGCTCGATGCATTCGAAGCTTTTCTGCCAGCACCATTGGTCTCCCCGTTGCAGTTGGCCGAGTTGAGCGGGCAGGAGCGCCGCCGTGCGGGAACACCACGCAAGCGTGGCTCGCCGCGTAGCGAGCCGCGTAACGCACAGCGTCCATGACAAAACACGGCGTTTCGTCGTATACCGTGGCCCGCATTCATTTGTGGGGCCATGAAGTTGGTGCTGTCGCAGAGGACACGCTGGGGCAGATCACGTTCGAATACAACGAAGCGTTCCGTCAGTCGGGGCTCGAGATCTCGCCTGTTCATCTGCCGCTCTCGCGGCGCGGGCCGCAGCGCTTTCCCGAGTTGCAGCGCGTGGAGTCCTTTGCCGGTCTGCCGGGGCTGCTCGCTGACTGCCTACCCGACGCCTTCGGCAACGCCGTCATCAAGCGTTACTTCGAACAGCGTGGCACGCCCAACGCCGCAATGAGCCCCGTACAGCGATTGCTCTACATCGGCAAACGTGCGATGGGCGCACTCGAATTCAGTCCACCACTTGAAGGACGTTCGAGTCGTGATGCCGATGAAGCACTGGCTATTGCGCATCTCGTCGAAGCGGCCCGCCGTGTCATCGAGGGCGACCCCGATGTGGCCGTGCCCGAAATGATGCGTGTGGGTGCATCCGCTGGTGGTGCACGAGCCAAGGCACTGGTCCTGTGGAATCGAGAGCTTGGTCGTGTGAAATCCGCGTTTGCCCCGCAGCATCAGGGAGACGAACCCTGGCTCATCAAGTTCGATGGCGTCACGGGCGGCGTTGGCGGACATGTGGCGAACAAGGCCTTCGTACCAGGACCATACGGACGCATCGAGTATGCGTACTCCGTTATGGCGAGTGCGGCCGGCATCGACATGGCGGACACACATCTGCTGCACGAGCGGGACTTCGCACACTTCATGACGAGACGCTTCGATCGCGAGGAGACGCGTCTCCATATGCACAGCCTCGGCGGATTGCATCACGCCGACTATAACGTGCGGCAGATTCTGTCATACGAGGACCATTTCCGCACGATTCGATTGCTGGGCATGGGGCAGCCTGCGATCGATCAGGCGTTTCGTCGTATGGTGTTCAACATGGCGGCGCGCAATCAGGATGATCACGTCAAGAACGTGGCCTTCCTCATGAGCCCCAATGGGAAGTGGCGTCTCGCCCCAGCGTTTGATGTGACGTGGGCGCATGGTGGCAAATGGGCCGGCACCCATCAGATGACTGCACGCGGAAAGGATGATCATTTCACGCGCGATGATCTGCTGACGCTGGGCAGCACATTCGATGTGCCGAACAATGGAGCCGATATTCTTGCCGACGTCGAGGCTGCGCTCGGTGTGTGGGAGCCCGAAGCAAAGAGCGCTGGCCTCGACCGTCGGTGGATCGACCAGATTCAATCGCTGTTCCGGCACTTCGCGTAAAAGTGCTCTGCGCTACTCGCGATTCAGCGTGAACTGAAATGTCTGTTGCACCAGCTGCGGTACACGACGGTTGCCAACTTCCGCCGGAAGAAATCGGAGACGCGCCAGAGTGGATTTCACCGACGCCGTGAAAAGCGGATGATCACTGTGCAAGGCGGTGAACGACGTGAGTTGGGCGCGTCCGCTGCTATCCACCACGAATTGCGCGAGTACCTGACCCTCCATGCCAGCCGAACGCAATGCATCGGGATAAGCGGGGCCAGACTGTCCGGGCAATGACATGGCTGGCTTCTCCACCTGACCTTCAAAGAAGTAGCCCGCTGCGGGCACCGTGCCGGTACCTCCCGGCACACCGCCTTCCGCACTCGACACGCCACGACGGCCCGTGGCAAAGTCTTCGGCGTTGGTGACCGGCCGCGAAAGATCGATGGGCGGTATCGACGTGGGGATGTCGATCACCACCGAAAGGGCCGGTGCACCAAGTGCTGGCGGTGATGCACTGAATACTGGCGTCGCCGCTGACGAGGGCGTTGGTGGCATCGGCGCTGGCTTGGGCAATTCCGTCATCTGTACGGTCACTTCACGTGGTTCATCCTCTACGGGCATGGCGCCCTTGGCGGTTGCAACGACCAGGGTCCCAATGATCAGACCATGCACGCCCAGAGACGCCAAACTGCCACTGGTACGACGGGTGCGGGCCGCACGCGATTCGAGCAACGTGTTCAACATGCACATCCTCCGTTCAAGGTGATGTGCGACAGTACGATCGCTCGATTACGCGCTCATGGGCGCCAGATGAGCAAACGCTCAGCGCTTCGTGATGAATCGCTGAGCGTCGCATGACAATTTGATGAAGCCGCGCTGGCTTATCGCTATGGCCGGATGTTGGTCACCACCGGCAACACGATACGGGATGCGCGCGCGGCGCTCCGGTGCACCTGATGCGTGGCAGCGCGGAAATCCGATGCCTTGGCTTCGAAGATATTCGGCATGAAGGTCTGCGGATTTCGGTCGATGAGCGGGAACCAGCTGCTCTGCACCTGAATCATCACGCGGTGTCCTTTGCGGAAGGTGTACGCCTGCGTGTGCAGATCGATCGTGAAGGCTTCTGTTACGCCGGGGCGGAGTGGCGTGGGCTTCTCGACACTCTGACGATAGCGACCACGAAACACTTCGTTGGCCACCATGAACTGATAGCCGTTCATGCGTGCCGGTTGCTGGCCGGAGTCGGGATACACGTCGATCAGCTTCACGACCCAGTCGGCATCGGTGCCGCTGGTAGCCGCGTGCAAGGTGACCGTGAGGTCACCGGCAATGGTCAGGTCTTCCGTGAGCGCGGGTAGTTCGTAGCTCAATACGTCGGGTCGACCATGCGCGAATCGTTGGTCGTCCGTGAGCCAGGTGGACCAGGTGGAGCCCGGTCCATATGTCATGGGAATGGGGCGCGGTCGATACGGCACGGGTTTGGCCGGATCGCTGACATAGCTGTCCACCGTATTGCGCGCGTTGGCGGCCGGCGGCTCCCACGCGAGCCGGCTGTTCTCACGCAGATAGAGACTGCGCGGCGAGACGGCCGTCTTTGGCGGCCACGCATCGTAACGCTTCCATACGTTGCTGCCGGCTTCAAAGATCAGTGCTTCGGGCAAACGCGGGTCCGGTGCATCATGCAAATGCATGGCGAAAAATGGTGCCATAACGGAGTCGCGGAACCAGCGTGATGTGGGCTGTCCAAACTGAATGGGGCCAAGTGAGTCACCGGTGCCGCGCATCCAGCCGCCATGATTCCATGGGCCGACCACCAGACGATTCTTGCGTTCGGTGTCGTGCGCTTCGAGTGCGCGATAGATGGTGATGGGGCCGTAGAAATCTTCCTGATCCCACCAGCCGGCTACGTTGAGTGTCGGAACCTTGACCTGCGTGAGACGATCGGTAACGGCCTGTCGCTTCCAGAAGGCGTCGTAGTCGGGATGCTTGGTGAAATCGTTCCACGTCGGAATGCGACCATTCAGATACTTCGCATTCACGGTGGAGAGCGGACCAAGCTTGAGGTACCAATCGAAGGTGTCGTAGCTGTCCATGCGGAACTGCTGCACGTCCTTACCCGACTCCATCATGGTGGCGTACTCAAAACCGTAGCTCAGTCGGAACGCGCCATTGTGACGGAAGTCATCGCCCTTCCACATGTCGGCCGGCGATGCCTGGGGTGACGCGGCCTTGAGCGCAGGGTGTGGATCGAGCATCGCCATAACCGTCAGCCATCCGGGATACGACACACCGGTCATTCCCACGCGGCCGTTATTCTGCGGCACATTGGCTAGCAGCCAATCGATGGTGTCGTAGGTGTCGGTGCTTTCGTCGATTTGTGTGCGGTCGGCGCGATTGCTGCGCAGTGGACGCAGCATGACGAACTCACCTTCCGATTTGAACTTGCCGCGAATGTCCTGGAACACGTACACGTAGTCGCGCGCACCGGAGCCATCGGACGCGCCGCCGCGCATGAAACTCCAACCATTGGCGACACCCTGTGGTGTGTTGCCGTCGATGCCGTATGGTGTGCGTACGAGCATGATCGGCAGCGGTCCACGCGCGCTGTTCGGCTTGATGATGCGCGTGTACAGCTTCACGCCATCGCGCATCGGGATCATGGCTTCCGTCAGCGTGTACGTCGGCTGTTGTACGGAGGCGGACAGGGCAGGGACTGCGCTCAGCAGTCCGGCAATGACAAGAGCTCGGGAGAGGCGCATTGGGAAATACTACGCCCGGAGCGGAAAGGTGCGAGCGTCCGCGCCGGCTCAAACTGACTATCACGGATAACACGGACACAAAGGAAACCACAGGATCCTCAACTCGTTCAATCCCTGTCGTTTCTGCGGTTGTCCGTGCAATCCGTGTTAATCTGTTGCTGCTTTGCCCATCTGGGGGTTATGCCAATCGCGGCGCCGCAAAGGTCGGTGCGGCCACCAGCGCCGCTGCGCCACGCAGGCGCGGATGATCACTCGCCGGATCGGGAATGATTGGTGTCGCCGCTCCCGTCGACGTGAGGGCTCGCGCCGTGATGGCTTCACGAATCACCGGCTCGATATCACTCCAGGCCGCCGCGATTTCACCACCCACGAAGAGCTTGGCCGGATTGAGCGCGTTGATGATCGTTGCCAGTCCAATGCCCAGATAGCGCGCCGTCTCCTGAATGGCTTGCCGCGCCCGGTCTTCACCGGCACGAGCGCGTGCGATCACATCCACGATCGTGAGACCACTTTCCTGCAGCAATTTGCGCGTACCGGTCGCACTGAGAGGCTGTCCCAGATAGCGGGAGAGTGTGGCGAGGTTGGATGTGTATGCCTCGAGACAGCCGGTGGCGCCACAGAGACAGGGCGGTCCATCGATGGCGAGTGGCACGTGGCCAAATTCACCGGCGGTCTGCGTCGCACCACGCACGACCTCACCGTTCACGACGATGCCGGCACCCACACCGTCGGACACGGTGACATACACAAAGTCGGTCGGCACTTCGCTGCCGCGCTGTGCCAACCACATCTGCGCCAGCGCACAGGCAATCGGCGCGTTTTCGATGTGCACGGAAAGCCCCGTCGCCTCCGACAATGCTTCACGCAGTGGCACGTCACGCCACGCGAGCTGCGGCGCAAACAGCACTCGGCCCGTGCGCTGGTCCGTCATACCGGGCACCACCAGGCCAATGCCTTCGCACACACCCGCACCCTGGTGTGACTGCAGCAGACGAGAAACACGCGTCGCGAGCTCACTCACGAGGGCCATCGGTTCGGTGATGGTATCAAAGCGCTCGAGTGCCACCGGCGTACCGCTGAAGTCCGCCAGCATGATGTATGTGTGACTGAAGCGCACGTCGACACCGATCACCAGCCGGTCACGGGTGCGCACATACAACATTTTGGGACGTCGCCCGCGTGGGGCATCCACTGTGGCGCCCTCATAGATGGCCTCTTCGGCCAGCAACTCATCCACGAGTGAGGTAACCATCCCGCGTCCGATATCCATGCGCCGCGCCAGATCGGCCCGAGACAGCGGCTGATGCTCCCGCACCAGATTGAGGATGATCTGGCGATTGATTTCCCGCGGAGTGGAACGGGTGGCTCGGACAAAGCGGCGGGTGTCGATCTTGCGCATGCGGGGAATCTCGATGGTAGGCGCGGTACCGGGAACTGCCGCCCCGCCGAAGTGCCGGCTTTGAGTGGCCGGAAGGGCCGTATTGCGTTTCCCGGAGCCCGATCGTAGTATGCAATGGAATTTGTTTCGATACAAAACAAATTTCGGATCTATTTTGTTCGCTGACGATACAAAATAGCCGACTCGCTCGACCCCCTCCTTTCCTGCGGCCCTCGCTGGCCCACCTGCCGCGTTTTACGTGACACTCCCCCCAGCTGCCAAGCCCGTGGCCACCGGCCATGTGCCTCCCGTTGCGACATCTGCTGACCAGGCGCCCGCCGTCCACGCTTCCCGTGGGCGCGAGCCGTTGGCGCTGCATGCAGATCGCTTCTTTGACCCTGATTCGGCCGTGCGCAGTACCGCCCGCGCACTCTATGAGGATGTGGCAGGACTGCCCATCATCTCCCCGCACGGACATGTCGAGCCGGCGCTGCTGGCGCTCAACGACCCGTTTCCGGAGCCGGCGGCGCTCCTGCTGACCCCAGATCACTACATCTTCCGGATGCTCTATTCCCAGGGCATCTCGATGGAGTCGTTGGGCATCCCCACACGCGACGGCACACCCGTCGAGAGCGATCCGCGAAAAGCCTGGCAGCGATTCGCATCGCACTATCATCTGTTCCGCGGCACGCCTACCGGGATCTGGCTCGATCACGAACTGCATGAGCTGTTCGGAGTTCGCGTCAAACTCAATGGGGATACGGCCGACGTGATCTACGATCAGATCGCCGAACGATTGGCGTCGCCTGAGTATCGCCCGCGTGCACTGTTCGAGCGCTTCAATATTGAAGTGCTGGCCACGACAGATGCCGCCAGTGACGATCTCGCACACCACGCCACGCTGCGTGCGGATGGTTTGGGCAGTCGCGTGGTACCGACGTTCCGCCCAGACGCCGTACTGCGTGTCGCACAGCCCGCCTGGCGCGCCGCGCTGACGTCGCTGGAATCCATCATCGGTCGCACGATTCCCAACTGTGCGTCCTTCGTTCAAGTGCTGGCGGAACGTCGCCGGTTCTTTGCGTCGATGGGCGCCACGGCAACTGATCATGCGGTGGTGGACCCCTACACCGCATGGTGCGACGCGGAAACACTGGAGCACATCTTTGCGCGCGCGCTGGCCGGACAGGCCACGACCGCCGACCAGCGTCAGTTTGAAGCGCACATGCTGATGGAGATGGCGCGTCTCAGCACGGAAGACGGTCTCGTGATGCAACTGCATCCGGGTTCACTGCGTGACCACCATGAGCATGTGGTGCGTCGTTTCGGACCGGACAAGGGCGCCGACATACCGGTTGCAACGGAATACACACGCAACCTGCAAGCGCTGCTGAATGCCTACGGTGCTCATCCCGCGTTCACGCTGGTGTTGTTCACGCTCGACGAGACCACATACGCCCGTGAGCTCGCACCGATTGCCGGACACTATCCGGCCGTGCGATTGGGTCCGCCTTGGTGGTTCCACGATTCCATCGATGGCATGAAGCGATTCCGCTCGCAGGTCACCGAGACCGCAGGTCTCTGGAACACGACGGGCTTCATCGATGATACGCGAGCGTTCTGTTCGATTCCCGCGCGGCACGATCTCGCCCGACGTATGGACGCCAACTTCCTGGCCCAACTAGTCGCGCGCCATCAGATCGACATGAGCGACGCACGCGTGATGGCGCGTGCATTGGCCTACGATCTGGCGCGCAGCACGTACCGCTTCGGCGGCTCAGCTTCGGCAAACTGATGACTGCTGATCAGGCACGTCCCGTGTCGCTCGAACGTCGGGGAAGTGACTTGGACGCCATGGACGGTGCACCGTCTGCAGCGGGTGACGTGTCATCCACTGCTCCCGATGCCATCCGTGTGCATCCCGATGACTCGGTTGCGGTTCTCGTACGTGGTGCAGCAGCCGGTCAGAGCATCGAAATTGATGGACATGTGCTTGTCGTTCGCGATCAGGTGCCAGCTGGACACAAAGTGGCGCTACGCGCACACGCCGTCGGTGATGTCGTGACCAAGTATGGTATGCCGATCGGTGCGGCAACCGTATCCATCGCCGAAGGCGAGTGGGTGCACAGCCACAACCTTGCCACGCGCCTGTCGGGGACACAGCACTACACGTATCACGCGAGCGCGGCATTGACCTCGTCCGAAGGTGCGGTCGTACCGACCTTCGACGGATATGTGCGTGCATCGGGGCAGGTCGGAACGCGCAACGAGGTGTGGATCATCAACACCGTCGGTTGTGTGAACACCGCAGCGGAGCGCATCGCACAGCAGGCTCGTGCGCGCTACGGCGTGGATGTCGATGGCATTCATGCCTTCTCCCACCCGTACGGCTGCAGTCAGTTGGGGGACGATCTGCATCACACGCGGCAGGTGCTGGCGGGGCTCATGCGTCATCCCAACGCGGGCGGGGTGCTGGTGCTCGGCCTGGGCTGCGAAAACAATCAGATGGCTGCGCTCCTTGATGTGGTTGGTGGCGCCATCGATCCCGAGCGCCTGCGCTACTTCAATACCCAGGATGTGGACGACGAAGTCGAAGCCGGCGTGGATGCCGTTGGAGAACTCGTGGCCCGCATGGCCAGCGATGTTCGCACACCGGTACCCATCACGCGTCTCATCCTCGGCCACAAGTGCGGTGGCTCCGACGGGTTCAGCGGAATCTCGGCCAACGCACTGCTTGGGCGTCTCGCTGATCGCGTCAGCGACATGGGTGGTGGTGTGGTACTGACCGAAGTACCGGAGATGTTCGGCGCTGAAGATGTGTTGCTTGCGCGTGCGACCAGTGAAGAGGTGTTCAACGACCTCGTCGCCATGGTCAACGATTTCAAGTCGTACTTCCTGCGTCATGGCCAGCCGGTGTACGAGAATCCCTCCCCAGGCAACAAGGCTGGAGGGCTCACGACGCTCGAAGAGAAATCCCTGGGCGCCATTCAGAAGGGTGGACGTGCGCCGGTCACTGCGGTGGTGCGCTATGGGCAGCGCGCAGCAGCGCAGGGTCTGACACTGCTTGAAGCGCCGGGAAACGATGGTGTGTCATCAACGGCACTCGTGGCCAGTGGCGCTACGGTGCTGCTGTTCACCACCGGACGCGGAACACCTCTCGGATTTCCGGTACCCACCATCAAGGTGAGTTCCAATCGCACGATCGCAGCCAAGAAGCCGCACTGGATCGATTTCGATGCTGGTCGATTGCTCGATGGTTCGGGCTCCTTCGATTCACTCACGGACGAACTGTTGCAGTACGTCATCGACGTGGCATCGGGGCGGACACAAACCAACAACGAACGCCACGGCTATCGTGAGATTGCCATCTGGAAGGACGGAGTAACGCTGTGAACGCGTCGGTGCTGCCAACGCTAGGATGGGATGTACTACCGGCACTCCCTGATGCAGCGCAGGTGATCGTGCCGGCAGCCTCTGTGCGGGATCTTCCAGAGCGAGCGATTCAGTTCGGCACTGGCGCATTCCTGCGCGGTTTTGTGGACTATTTCCTGGATGTGGCTAATGCCGCCGGTCAGTTCAATGGTCGTGTCGTTGCTGTCGGTTCCACTGGCAGCGGACGCGATCGCGCTTTCGGTGAGCAGGATGGTCTGTACACGTTGGTGTCCCGCGGACTCGAGAATGGTGCACTGATCGAGGAGCGTCGGATCGTTGGTGCGGTGAGTCGAGCGTTGTCGGCACAGGATGAGTGGGCTGACGTGCTGGCGTGTGCGCGCAGCCCGCATTTGTCGTTGGTGTTTTCCAACACGACCGAAGTTGGATTCACGTTGGACGAAGGCGATGCCCTCGACGCCGCCCCGCCGCGTTCCTTTCCGGGCAAGTTGACACGGTTTCTTCTTGAGCGTGCGCGTACATTCGCCTTTGCGCCATCCAAGGGACTCATTGTTCTGCCTTGCGAACTACTGGAGCAGAATGGAGCGCAGTTGCGGCGGCTGGTGCTTCAGGTGGCCGAACTCTGGGAATGCGAACCGGGATTTGCGCGTTGGGTGCAGGAGTCTGTCACTTTCTGCGATACGCTTGTTGATCGCATCGTGCCAGGCGCACCGCGCGGTGAAGATGCGGCGCAGCTGCAGCGTACACTCGGCTACCAGGACTCGCTGCTCACGACCGCCGAGTGCTTCCGCTTGTTCGTGATTGCTGGCGACGATGTGTTGAAGGCACGACTGGGTTTTGCTGACGCAGACGCCGGCATCGTGGTAACGCCCGATATTGCGGCATACCGCACGCGCAAGGTGAGTCTGTTGAACGGCGCACATACCGTCAGTGTAGCGACAGCTCTCCTGACTGGATGTGACACCGTGTTGCAAGCCATGCAGCATCCGGCGGTTGGTACATACCTGCAGCGGGTACTGCTCGACGAAATTCTGCCCGTTGTCGATGCACCGAACGCGGACGCGTTTGCCCGCTCGGTGCTGGAGCGCTTTGCCAATCCGCATGTGCAGCATGCGCTGATTGACATCACCCTGCATGGAACCACCAAATGGCGTGTGCGGGTGGTGCCGACGCTGGTGCGTGCCGTCGAACGCACGGGCCGGGTACCCGATGGCATCGCGTTCGGTCTTGCGGCGCACCTGGTGTTTGCGCGGGGTGAGATCGCCGCGGCACGCAAGTCCGCTGGATTGTCGGTGCCGGCCGATGAATTGGGCGATGTCATACGCGCTGCCTGGCAGGGCGTGGATGATCGTTCAACGACTTCGCTCCAGTCCTTTGTGAAGCGTGTGCTGGAGGATACGTCGCTGTGGGGCGTGGATCTCAGTGTGCTTCCACAACTTCAACACACGGTGGTGACGCACGTGTCGCGAATCTGTTCGCAGGGCGCGCTGCGTGCGCTCGATGCACTGCTCTCGGTTGGTGTGGCATGATCGAAGCATTGAACATCATGCGAGGTGTATCTCCTGCCCGGGCCGCTGTGCGCCGGCAGATTGTGGACGACATGTGTCGGCGCGGTGCCGTGGCTGTGGTTCGACTCAATTCGGTCGAGCAGGCGCGCGATGCGGTCTCGGCGCTGGCTGAAGGTGGGGTGTCGGCAATCGAAGTTACGCTCACAACGCCGGGCGCCTTGTCGTTGATTACGGCGCTCGCTGGGCGCGAAGGGTTGCTGGTCGGCGCCGGTTCGGTGCTCACGGCAGAACAAGCTAGGCAGGCAGTCGACGCTGGCGCACGTTACGTGGTCAGCCCCGTCTTCGATGCTGATGTGTTGGCTACCGCACATACCTACGATGTGCCCGCTTTACCGGGTGCGTATACACCAACCGAAATGATGCGCGCCTATCTCGCCGGTGCTGACCTGGTCAAGGTCTTTCCGGCAGACACGCTTGGCCCATCGTATCTCAAGGCTGTGCTCGCACCGATGCCGTTTCTTGAGCTGATGCCAACAGGCGGTGTGACGCCGGACAATGTCGGGACGTGGCTTGGTGCTGGTGCGGTCGCCGTTGGACTGGGCGGATCGCTGGTGGACGCCAAGTTGGTGGCGGCCCGTGATTGGGCGGCGTTGACAGCGCGTGCTCGTCGTGTGTCAGAGGCGGTTGCCGCAGCACGTCCTGCGGAGAGTGCACCGTGACAGCAACGTCCGCACCAATCGTAACATTCGGTGAGATCCTGCTCCGACTGTCGCCGCCGGGTGTGGAGCGACTGTTTCAGTCTCCCGAATTGCGGACATGGTGGGGCGGCGCCGAGGCCAACGTCGCTGCGGGATTGGCCTGGCTTGGCACACCATCGGCGCATGTGACGTTGTTGCCGGAGAATCCACCCGGCGATGCCGCGCTGCGAGCGCTGCGCGCTGATGGCGTGGACATGTCGCACGTGCAGCGTCGACCGGGCCGACTCGGTCTGTATTTCCTCGAGAGTGGAGCGGGACAACGTCCGCTTCAGGTCACGTACGATCGCGCGGGTTCCGTGTTCGCGAGTCAGAGTGGTACGGAATTCGATTGGTCGCGCATTCTTGCTGGTGCGGCAGGCCTGCACCTGTCCGGGGTCTCCGCTGCGTTGGGCGATGCTCCGTATGCTGCCATGCGCGCGGCGATGGCCGCAGCTCAAGCCGCTAATGTGCCGGTCAGTCTGGATCTCAACTATCGACCGGCGCTTTGGGGGGCACGTGATGCGCGCCCGCTCATGCAACCGCTCGCGGCCGGTGCTTCGATGCTCATCGGCAATCCGGGTGCGATCGAACGCATGTTGGGCATCGCAACGGCCGGTACCTGGCCGGAGACACCGGAAGCGGTACGTGAAACAGCGCGTGCCGTGCACGCGACCTATGGTTGCGCGCGCGTGGCCATCACGCAGCGCGAGATCATCAGTGCCAGCGAGCATGGTTGGCAGGCCCACCTGTTCGACAGCGTGAGCGGTAAATTCTGGACAGCACGCCGCTATCAGGTGCAACTAGTGGATCGTGTGGGCGGCGGCGACAGTTTCGCAGCCGCTCTGTTGCATGCATTGCGTACTGGCAGCACACCGGAGCAGGCACTGCACTTCGCCACTGCGGCCGGAGCACTGAAGCTGACGATTGCCGGCGACGTCAACCGAGTGACGGCGACCGATGTGACCACCTTTCTCCATTCGATGCGATGAACGCCACGCGCGGGGTTGGACGCTATCGCTGGACCATCTGCGCGTTGCTGTTCTTCGCAACGACGATCAACTACATCGATCGACAGATCACGGGCATTCTCGCCCCGACGTTGCAGGCGGAGTTCGGTTGGACGGAAACGCAGTACGCAGATATCACATCCTATTGGACATTTGCATACGCCCTCGGCTTCCTGTTCATCGGGCGCTTCATCGATCGTGTGGGTGTGCGTTTGGGCTTTGCGGTGGCCGTGGTAGTGTGGAGCATCGCGGCGATGGCGCACGGCCTCGTCTACAGCATTTTCGGTTTCGGGCTCGCGCGATTCGTGTTGGGCCTTGGGGAAGCCGGCAACTTTCCAGCGGCCATCAAGGCTACAGCCGAGTGGTTCCCAAAGCATGAGCGTGCCTTTTCGACGGGTATCTTCAATTCGGGTTCAAATGTCGCGGCCATCATCACGGCCATCATTGTTCCCTGGATCACACTGACGTGGGGATGGCGCGAAGCCTTCATTGTCACAGGTGCCTTCGGCTTCGTCTGGCTGCTGTTTTGGTGGCCCATGTACAGGCGCCCGAGTGAACATCCGCGTCTGTCGAAAGAAGAACTCGCGTTCATTCAGGACGGACAGGAAGAAGAAGCTCCTTCGGCCCGTGTGTCCTGGATAAGCCTGCTCAAATATCGCCAGACCTGGACGTTCATCATCGGCAAGTTCATGACCGATGGCGTGTGGTGGTTCTATCTCTTCTGGTTGCCGAAGTTTCTCGACGCGCGCTACGGGATCACGCTGGGCAAGCTTGCGCTCCCCATCATCGTCATCTATCTCGTAGCAGATGTTGGATCGATTGGTGGTGGGTGGTTGTCCGGTGCTCTCATCAAGCGGGGTTGGGATGTGGCGCGGGCGCGCAAGGTGACGCTGCTCATCGCGGCACTGCTCATTCTCCCCACCGCTGCTGCGCCGCTGTCGGCCAGTTTGTGGGTTGCTGTATCACTGGTCAGTCTCGCCGCTGCAGCCCATCAGTGGTGGTCGGCCAATCTCTTCACATTGACAAGCGACATGTTTCCGCGCCGTGCCATCGCGTCGGTTGTGGGACTCGGTGGATTTGCTGGCGCCGCTGGTGGCGTGGTCTTTCAGCGCCTCACCGGCCGTCTGTTGGAAGCAAACGGTAGCAACTACACACCGATCTTTCTCGTGTGTGGTGGTGCCTACATCTCGGCGCTGGTGATCATCCACTTCATGTCGCCGAAGATGGAGCCGGTGCAGCTCGAGGGTGTGTGAAGCGAATCGTGCAGGGCGTGAGCGTGTTGGCAATCATGGCCGGTGGCTGCGCAGCGCAGTCGGTCGTTGGTCCAGGTGCGTCAAATACCGGCACGCTTCCGGACTCTGTCGTACAGCCCGCGCCCTACACCGGCATGTTGTTGGCGGCGACGCGCATTGCCGCGCTTCCGGCGGAGCAGCGCGCGGCTTGGGAGGGCTATGTGCTGACATCACGCAGGCAGATGGCCGTGGATCAGGCCGTGCTCGCCGACGAGGTACGGCGCGCCGGCCTGAGTGGCGCACGGCGCGCACCGAATACGGCGCAGAACTTTGATGCCTCGTCGAGCTGGACGCCGGCATGGACACAATCCGCTGCTGGTCGCACGCTGGTAAATACGGTGGTGTCGTATCAGACGCCGAGTGGTGGGTGGGGCAAGCACGTGGACTACGCGCAGGGCGCTCGCGCGGCAGGTACACGTTGGAATTCCGAGAGTGATGCCTGGTCGTATATCGGCACCATAGACAACGGCGCCACTGTCAACGAACTCCGATTGCTTGGCGTCGCCGCCTCAACGAGTGCTGATACCACAGTTCGGCGGGCCTTCGCCCGCGGCGTCCGCTATCTGTTGCAAGCGCAATTCCCGAGCGGATGCTGGCCTCAGGTGTTTCCGCTCATGGGTGCGTACAACGACGCGGCAACACACAATGACGACGCCATGGTCAACGTGGTGCGTTTGCTGCGCGATGTAGCCAGAGGCGCGTGGAGTGCCGCCGACGCATCACTGCGCACAGACGCCGGTGCTGCCGTGTCTCGGGCGATTGCGTGTTTTGTGGCGCAGCAAGTCAACACCGATGGTGTGCGAACAACCTGGGCGCAACAGCACGACCCGTTGACGCATGAACCGGCGCAGGGACGCGCATACGAACTGCCCGGACTGACAGGAAGCGAAGGCGCCCGTGTGATGTCAGTGCTGATGGAAGAACCGGCGCCGTCGCCAGCGTTGGTAGCCGCCGTTCATGCGGCTGCCACGTTCTATCGCGCAACAGCCATCCCCAATGCCGTTTACGTGAGCGGAACGGGATTGGTACCAACGCAGGGTGCGGCACCCGTGTGGGCTCGGCTCATGGAAATCGGTACCAATCGCCCGTTCTTCGCCAATCGTGATGGGATCAAGCTCTACGACCACGCACAGCTCACCGATCGCCGCACGGGCTACGCGTGGTATGGCAATTGGCCATCGTCGAGTCTGCGCACGTTTGACACTTGGTCACGTACCAACCCTCTCCCACGCTGACATCCGTCATGTCGGAATCCCTCTCACGTCGTTCATTCGTCCGCACGTCTTCGTTGGCAGTCGGTGTGCTGGTTGTTGGCGACGTCGCAATGGCGTGCTCGCCTTCTCGTGCGGTCCCGGGCGACTCGGCCGCCGGTCTCCTGTCTGGCACAGCCGCTGGCGCGAAGGACCCGTGGGCGCAGGTTCCGCAAATCCTCGCACGTATTGTTCCTCCAACTTTCCCTGAGCGCGATTTCGATATCACGCAATACGGTGCCAAAGGCGATGGGAAGGTCGACAACACGGAGGCGATTGCCAAGACGATTGCCGCATGCGCCGAGGCTGGTGGTGGACGCGTTGTTGTACCGGCCGGTCGATTCCTCACCGGCCCTGTGCACCTCAAGTCGCGTGTCAATCTGCATGTCAGCGCACAAGCCACGCTCGTGTTCCATACGGATCCGGCGCGCTATCTCCCGGCGGTGCTCACGCGATGGGAAGGCATGGAGATGATGGGCTACTCGCCACTCGTTTACGCCAACGATGTGCAGGATGTGGCTATTTCGGGCGCTGGCACGCTCGATGGGCAGGCGAGTGAGTCGAACTGGTGGGCGTGGAAGGGTGGCAAGAATCGCCCGCTGCCCAATCAGATCGCCGCGCGAAACAAGCTGCAGGAACTCGTGGATTCCGGTGCACCAGTCGCACAGCGTGTGTTTGCCGATGGCAGCTATTTGCGCCCACAGTTCATTCAGTTCTATCGCAGCCGGAACATCCTGGTTGAGGGGGTAACCATCCTCAATTCACCGATGTGGGAAGTGCATCCAGTGGAGTGCACAAACGTCACCGTTCGCGATCTGGTTATTCGTACCCATGGCCCCAACAACGATGGTTGCAATCCCGAGTCCTGCACCGATGTGCTGATCGAACGTTGCCTGTTCGATACGGGCGACGATTGCATCGCCATCAAGTCAGGACGCAACGCCGACGGGCGTCGTCTCAATATTCCGACGCAGAACGTTATCGTTCGCGATTGCACCATGAAAGATGGGCACGGTGGTGTCACTATCGGTAGCGAGATCTCGGGCGGCGTGAAGTATGTGTTCGTGGAGCGCTGCACCATGGACAGTCCGTTGCTTGAAAGAGCACTGCGGTTCAAGAACAACGCCTTGCGCGGCGGCGTACTCGAACACGTGTACATGCGCGACTGCACCATTGGTGAGGTCATGGAAGGGGTGCTGTCCATCGATCTCTTCTATGAAGAGGGTGAAAAGGGGCCGTTCACGCCGATCGTGCGTGATGTCGAATTGCGCAATGTGACCAGCAAGAAGAGCGAGTATGCGCTCTACATGCGTGCATACCCCAAGTCGGAGATCTCCGACATCCGCGTCATCGATTGCAAGTTTGATGGCGTGGCCAAGGGCAGCGTGACCGAGGGCGTGCAGCGGCTCGTTTGGCGCAATACGCGCATCAACGGTCAGCCGGTGAGTAATTCGTGAAGCGCGTTGCCATGTGGTGGCCTTCCTGCCACACTGCGGTGATGCTCGCGACACTCACGGCGCTGCTGGTGAGTGCGCTGCAGGCGCTTGGGGCTCAGGAGGCACCACTGCAGCTTGGTGAAGGCGTGATGCAGCCTGGTGGCAGACCGTTGGTCATTCCCAACGCTGTGCCACGTCGTATTGCGACGACCATTCCATGGTCGGTGCGATTCGCTCGCTCGGTGATGACCCGTAATCCGCAGAATCATCGTCGTTGGGACTACACCGCCGGTGTGGTCCTTGGCGCCATTGACAAGGTGGGACGTACGCGCCGCGACAGCGCCATGCTGCAGTACGTGCAGCGCAACATGGATCGCTACATCGCAGCCGATGGGGCAATTGGCGGGAACTACTCGATTGAAGAGTACAATATCGATGGCGTATCGCAGGGCCGTGTGTTGTTCCCGCTCTATGCCAGGTCGCGCGATGTGCGTTATCGGAAGGCCGCCGATATTCTGAGGAAGCAGCTGGCCACACACCCCCGCACAGCGGAAGGCGGCTTCTGGCACAAGCAGATCTATCCGCAGCAGATGTGGCTGGATGGTCTGTACATGGCACAACCGTTCTATGCCGAGTATGCGGCGACGTTTGCGACTCCGACAGAACGCGCCACGATTTTTGATGATGTGGCCAAGCAGTTTCTGCTGGTCGCTCGGCATACGCGCGACGCGCAAAGCAATCTCATGTATCACGGATGGGATGCGGTGCGTGCCCAACCATGGGCAGACAGCGCTACCGGTCTTTCACGAAACTTCTGGGCCCGCGCGATGGGGTGGTATGTGATGGGCGTGGTGGAGACACTCGATCATCTACCGATCACGCACCCCGATCGTACTATGATCATCCGTACCCTGCAGGATGCGGCGGATGGGATCGCGCGTGTGCAGGATCCGCTCACTGGCCTCTGGTGGGACGTGATGGACGCCCCAAATCGCGAAGGGAACTATCTCGAGGCCAGTGCCAGCGCGATGTTCGTGTACGCGTTGGCCAAGGGCGCGCGATTGGGGTACCTCGATTCGAAGTATCGCCAGGCGGCTGAACGCGGATTTGATGGCATGATCGCGAATCTCGTGCGCGAAGCACCGTATGGCGCATCACTCATCAACGTGTGCCAGGTATCCGGTCTCGGTGGAAATCTCCGGAAAGATGGGTCATACCGCGACGGCAGCTACGCCTACTACATCTCGGAGCCCGTGGTCAGTGATGACTACAAAGGTGTCGGTCCGATGATTCTTGCGGCACTGGAGTTGGGTCGATGAGCACATTGTTCTCACTCGATGGACGTACCGCACTGGTGACGGGTGCCAGTCGTGGCATCGGTCGCGCGCTGGCTGAAGGTCTCGCCGCGCACGGTGCGGATGTGATTTGCCATAGCTCCCAATCTGGAGGAGCGCGCGAAACCATTCACGCGATTCAGGCGATGGGTCGTCGTGCCTGGGGTGTGGCGGCCGATGTGTCGGATCGTGCGTCATTGCATGCGATGATAGAACAGGTCGGCGAAGCCGTCGGGGACGTGCATATTCTGGTCAACAATGCCGGAACCATCCGACGTGCTCCTGCGGCCACGCATCCGATGGACGACTGGGACACCGTGTTGCGCACCAATCTCGACGCCACCTGGTATCTCTGCCAGCATTTTGGCGCGGCCATGGTGACGCGTACATCCGGAAAGATCATCAACATTGCGTCACTGCTGTCGTTTCAGGGCGGTATTACGGTGCCGGGCTATACCGCCAGCAAGCACGCGGTCGCTGGACTGACAAAGGCGCTGGCGAACGAATGGGGCGCGCATCAGGTGCAGGTCAACGCCATTGCGCCGGGCTACTTCGCCACCGACAACACGGCCCCGCTCCGTGATGATGCGCAACGTGCCCCGCAAATTCTGTCGCGCATTCCTGCAGGACGCTGGGGATCACCGGCCGATCTCATTGGTGCCGCCGTATTTCTGGCGAGTTCCGCTTCCGACTACGTCAACGGTCATCTGCTCGTCGTCGACGGCGGATGGCTTGCGCGTTGAGTTCATTCTGAATTTCCCGACTGCCATGCTCTATCTCCCGCACGCCGCTGCTGCACAGCGCATGACCACCGACGAACTGCGCGCACATTTTCTTGTGTCGGATTTGTTCGTTTCCGGAGCAATTGCGCTGCGTCTGGTCGACCTTGATCGTGTGGTGCTTGGCGGCGTCGTGCCGCTCACCGAACCGCTACGTCTTGAGGCGCCGGAAGCATTGCGGGCGAATGCGTTCTGCGAACGACGCGAGCTCGGCGTGCTCAATACCGGTGGAGCAGGGCATGTGATGGTCGATGGCACGCGCCATGACATGCTGGCTCATGAAGTGCTCTACGTTGGGCGTGGTACTACCGAGGTCGCGTTTGCGAGTGCCGATGCCAGTGCACCTGCGCGCTACTACCTCGTGAGCTATCCGGCACACGCCTCGTATCCCACGCGACTCATGCGGGCGCAAGACGCCGATGTGCTCGAACTGGGTTCCACTGAACGTGCGAACAAGCGCCTGGTGCGTCGCTACATCCATGCGGGCGGTGCTGCGAGTTGTCAGCTGGTGATGGGTGTAACGACACTCGAACCGGGCAGTGTATGGAACACCATGCCTACACATACGCATGCTCGGCGCACCGAGGTCTACCTCTATTTCGGTCTGCCGCGTGATGCGATGGTCGTGCATCTCATGGGTGAACCGACTGAAACGCGTTCATTGATCGTACGCGACGGTGATGTGGCGTTGTCGCCTGGGTGGTCCATTCACTCGGGATGCGGAACCGAGGCCTATGCGTTCTGCTGGGCCATGGGCGGTGAAAACCAGGACTACGCCGATATGCAAATGGTCGGCATGGAGGAAATCCGATGATGCGTCCCGTGTATTCGACTCGTGTTCGGCGGCGTGGTGTCCTGGGGGTTGTCGCATTGACCGCAGTCGGTGTGGTATTGTCTCCGTTGCATGCACAGACGGCACCAGCGGCTCGTGAGTTCATCGTGCAAGCGGAGAATTCGTTGGCTTTCACGCGCACGGATGAAGTGCTGTCGCTCCCCTGGACACGAGTCGTGGCGCAGGTGCGCGGAGTTTCGCCGGCTGCCGTGCGGGTTCGCGATGTCGGCAGCGGGCGTGAGGTGGCTTCGCAGGTACTCGATGCCAATGCCGACGGCACGCCAGACTCACTGTTGTTTGTCGCGGATTTCCGAGCAAAGGAAGCGCGCCGGTTTGTCGTGGAGGCGGTCGCGTCCGCCAAGTGGCCCGCACGAACGGCGGTGCGCCACGACGATCCGCGCGACGACATGGCCTGGGAGAGCGATCGGCTGGCGTGGCGTATCTATGGACAAGGACTCAAGAAAACATCGAGTGCCATGTCCAGCAGCGGCGTAGACATCTGGGTCAAGAAGACCAAGGGCCTGGTCGTCGAGAAGTGGTACGCCAAGGGACACGATGCGTATCACGTCGACGATGGCGAAGGCGCTGACTTTTACGACGTCGGTGAAACGCTTGGGGCAGGTGGCACCGCGCTTTGGTTTGCCGATTCGCTGGTTCGCGCGGACAACTTTACCACCTGGCGCGTGGTCGCCTCTGGTCCGCTTCGCACGATTTTCGAAGTGGAGTATCCCGAATGGAAGGCGGGCACGCTCGCGGTCACGCAGACCAAGCGCATCATCATCGACGCGGGTTCCAATCTCTATCGCGAAGAGAGTGTGTTTCGTGCACCGGCCGGTACGCGTGAAATCCCGTACGTGATTGGAGAAGTGAAGCGCCCCGGTATGGTGGGCACTACCAGCCGTACGTACAACTGGGCGTGGCTCACCGGCTGGGGGCCAGCTGCTCCAAAGAAAGGCGGCGATGGTGAGATCGGAACGGCCGTGCTACTGCCGCGCGATCGCGTGACGGATTGGAAAGAGACCGGCAATCACTACTTCGCAGTCACGCGCGCTACGCCGGGTGTACCGGTGGTGCACTACACGGGCGCGGGATGGACAATGAGCGGTGACTTCCGGGATGTCCGGGATTGGTGGCGCTACCTCGATGAGTATGCGCAGCGACTGGCGGCGCCGATCGCCATCAGCGCCGTGAACACTGCGTCTGTTCCCTGACTCTCCGAGAGTTGCACATGAAGTCTTCGCCGACACTCATCACTTTCGCCGCGACACTGGTCCTTGCTCCGCTGCCGCTGCACGCGCGAACCAACACACCGGTCTCGTACACACAGGATGTGCTACCGCTCTGGGACGGCGTAGCGCCTGGAGCGTTGGGTACGGCGCCAGCTGACGTACCGACTATGGCGGTGTACCGCGCGACCGGTGATCGGGCCACCGGTGCTGCCGCCGTGATTTTCCCTGGTGGTGGGTATCAGCATCTCGCCACCGAGAAGGAAGGAGTGAAAGTCGCGCAGTGGCTCAACGGGCAGGGGGTGACAGCATTCGTGGTTACCTATCGCCTCGGACCGCGCTATCAGCACCCCATCATGGAGCAGGATGGGCAGCGCGCTGTTCGACTGGTTCGTGCGCGCGCCGCCCGCTACGGCATCAATCCGTCGCGCATTGCCGTCGTTGGATTCTCCGCTGGCGGTCACCTCGCGGGCACGGTTGCTACGCGAGGCACGTCGGGTAATAGCACGGCCAGTGATCCGGTGGAGCGCATGAGTGCGCGCCCGGATGCGGCTATTCTGGTGTATCCCGTGGTCACCATGCAAGCACCGCATGCACACACGGGATCACGGACCAATCTGTTGGGTGTCCAGCCATTGCCTGCAGTGCTGCGGGAGATGAGTCTCGAAACACAGGTATCGACGCAGACGCCGCCAACATTTCTGGTCGCCAGCACCGAGGATCGTTCGGTACCGGTGGAAAACAGCCTGGCGCTCTACAGCGCACTGCGTGCGGCACAGGTACCAGTGGAACTGCATGTGTATGAGCGCGGCCGTCATGGTTTCGGTCTGGCGCCGGATGATGCGGTGCTGTCGACGTGGACCGGGCATGCTGCGGATTGGTTGTCACGCACCTTGCGCGAACCGCGCATTGCCACGACGCCAACGGCCGACACCACTACGCATGCCGTGGTTGATGCACGACACCGCGGAGCCAACGGTGACAGTGTTCGCGGCGTGCCGGTCTATCGCACCATCAATGCGGCGGTAGCCGCGGCCCCCAACTTCCCGCTCACGCCGTACCTCATTCGCATTCGTGCCGGTCGCTATGCCGAGAAGATTTCGGTCGACAAGCCCAATATTCGCATGGTCGGAGCGGGACGCGACAGCACGGTGATTACCTGGAGTGACATTGCCGGTACTCCAGCGCCCGGTGGTGGAACGCTCGGCACACGCGGCTCGTGGACACTGCGCGCCACACAGCCGGACTTCCGGCTCGAACATCTCACGGTCGAGAATGCGTTCGACTACAACAGCAACGCACGCAAGGCGAACGAAGACACCACCAAGATTCGCGATGCACAGGGACTGGCGTTGGCGCTGACCGATCGCAGCGACCGGGCCGTACTCAACGATGTGGTCCTGCTCGGCCATCAAGACACGTTCTTTGCGGATGCCGGTCGTACCTATGTCACGCGAAGCCGGATCGACGGCAATGTCGATTTCATCTTCGGCGCTGGACGTGTGGTGTTCGACGACTGCGATATCATTTCGCTCGATCGCGGCAGCACGAGCAACAATGGATATATTGCGGCACCAAGCACCGACGTTTCCACGTACGGCATGCTGTTCATTCGCTCACGCCTCAAGAAGGCATCGCCCTCCATGGCGCCGAACACGGTCTCGCTGGGCCGTCCGTGGCATCCTGGTGGAAATCCGCGCGCGGTAGGCATGGCCATCTTCGTCGACACGTGGATGGATGATCACATCAGCAGCAAGGGATGGGATCGGATGAGCGCGGGTCCCACGGCCAATGGTGAACGCATCTGGTTTGAACCGCAACACGCGCGGTTTGCCGAGTATGGGAGCAAAGGCCCTGGTGCCGTGGCCAGCCCATCACGCCGCGTGCTCTCGGATGGTGATGCACTGACCTACAGCATCGATCTCGTGCTTGATGGATGGAAGCCGGGAGTGACCCGATGAACGCGATGGTTCGTAGGACGCTGTCTGCGGTGGCTGCAGCTCCGTTCATGGGCGCCATTCTTTGGGCGCAGGATACGCGAACGGTGCGTGAGCCCGTCGTACCAGCGGCATGTGCCACATTGGATGCGGTACTGGTGCCTGTCGGCGATAGCACCGTTTCAGATGCCGATGAAAGCAAGGTCGATTCGCCGCGTATTCAGCAGGCCATCGATGGCTGTGCAGCCGGACGCGCAGTCGTGTTGCGTGCTGCAGGAAACCGCCGCGCGTTTGTGTCCGGTCCACTGCAGCTCCGTACTGGTGTAACACTGGTGCTCGATCGTGGTGTCGTGCTGTATGCTTCGCGCAACGCGTCGTTGTTCGACATCACGCCAAACGCCTGCGGTCGCCTTCGGGCCGAGGGTGGTCGTGGATGCCGCGCGCTCATTACCGCCGAGCGAGCCAACGGCAGTGCGGTGATGGGACCCGGTGTCATTGATGGTCGTGGATGGGCCACACTGGTTGGCCGGAACGAGACGTGGTGGGAGATGGCCGAGCAGGCCCGTGATACCAAGTACTCCCAGAACAACCCACGCCTCATTCAGACACAGCGCAGCAACGACTTCACGCTGTACAATCTCACGCTACGCAATAGTCCGAATTTTCACGTCGTGGTGGAACGCGCCGACGGATTCACTGCGTGGGGCGTGACCATCAATACGCCCAAGGGCGCACGAAACACGGATGGCATTGATCCATCAGGATCGAGCAATGTGTCCATCCTGCACAGCTACATCCACACGGGTGATGACAATATCGCCATCAAGGCTGGCAGTACCGGTGCGGCGCGAAATATCACTGTAGCCCATAGTCACTTCTACAATGGCCATGGTGTCTCCGTTGGCAGTGAAACTGATGGTGGTGCCGGAAACATTCTGGTGCGCGACGTGACCTTTCAGGGAACAGACAATGCGCTGCGCATCAAGTCCAATGCCAGCCGAGGTGGCGTGGTCCAGGGTGTGACATACGAAAACGCATGCATACGCGATGTGAGATATCCCATCTACATGGACTCACACTACTCGGCGAGCCCCGAGCAGGATGGAAACAAGATCCCGCACTTCACCGGCGTCGTCGTGCGCGATGTGCGCATCATGGGACGTGGCACCGTGGTGCTGGATGGATATGATGCTGCTCGTACGCTCGACATCACCTTCGACGGTGTGTATGCCGATGAGCCGGCGCGCATCGCTTCGCGAGGCCAACACGCGCAGCTCACCATCGGCGCGCATGGGTCGAGCGTGGTCATTCCGGATAGCGTGGCCCGTGTAACGGGCGCGCGCAAACCCGGAGCCATGCCAGCGACGCTTGGTGCTTGCAGCAGCCGACTGACGCCGTTCCCTGGTGGCGCCGCCACGCCAATCACGGTGCGTAAGCTGGCGCCGCCGACCGACGGTGGTTCGAGCGCGTCTGGTTCGGCCGCTGAGCGCGCCACTTATCGCAATCCAATCCTGCCAGCTGACTTCTCTGATCCCGATGTCATTCGCGATGGCGAAGACTTCTGGATGACCGCATCGAGTTTCTCGCATGTGCCGGGGCTACCGATTCTACATTCGCGGGACTTGGTGCATTGGTCGCTGGTGAATCACGCGCTGCCGAAGTTGTACGATGCCGCGTTCGATACGCCGCAGCATGGCAATGGCGTGTGGGCGCCAACACTGCGAATGCATGATGGCTGGTACTGGATCTTCTACGGTGATCCCGATCGCGGCATCTACATGACGCGGACACGCGATCCCCGGGGCAGCTGGAGTGCGCCGCACCTGGTTCAAGCGGGGAAGGGGCTGATCGATCCCTCGCCGCTCTGGACCGCTGATGGGAAGGCGTGGCTGGTACATGCCTACGCGCGCAGTCGATCGGGCATCAAGCATCGGCTGGTCGTGCACGAGATGAAGCCCGACGGATCAGCTCTGCTTGATACTGGCACGCTGGTGTTTGAGGACTCCGTGCGGCATCCCACCATGGAAGGTCCCAAGTTCTATCAGCGTGGCAACGAAACCTGGATTCTCGCTCCAGCTGGTGGTGTAGCGACGGGATGGCAGGTGGCGCTGCGCGCGTTGCATCCGCGCGGTCCCTATCGCGCACGCACGGTGTTGGCACAGCAGAACACGACTGTCAACGGACCGCACCAGGGTGCATGGGTTGCACTCGAGAGCGGCGAAGACTGGTTTCTGCACTTTCAGGATCGCGGCGCATATGGCCGCATTGTGCATCTGCAGCCCATGACATGGCGCGCCGATGGATGGCCGGTCATTGGAGAGGCCACTGCTGCAGATACCACAGGCCGACCTGTGCTCGTGTCCTCAGTGCCGCTAGTGACCGCTGGTGCGGCCAGTGCGGGTCTGCAGATGACCGACGAGTTCGACACTGGGAACCCGGGCATCCAGTGGCAGTGGCAGGCCAATCCACAGTCCTCGTGGAAGCGCTCCACGACCGATGGCGTGCTCGCTCTCGTGGCACATCCGCTCGCAGCGCCGGCGCGCAATCTGTGGGACGCTCCAAACCTGCTATTGCAGAAATTCGCTGCTGACAGCTTCACGGTTACGACCCAACTCAGTGTACGCGACGGAGCTGTGGGAGACCGCGCCGGACTTATGGTGTTTGGGCTCGACTACGCGTGGATTGGCCTCGAACGACGTGCGGACGGCTGGCAACTCGTGGCGTCTCAGGTGAAGGATGCCGATAAGGGCACCGCCGATACACCCAAGGTGCTGGCCGCCATGCCAATCGGTGCACTGCAGCTTCGGCTGCGTGTCGCAACTGGTGGCATCGTACGATTCTCGTGGCGCGTGGGTGATGGTGCGTTTGCCGATGTCGCAGAGTCATTCACCGCGCGCGAAGGCAAGTGGGTAGGCGCCAAGTTCGGCGTCTTCGCCAGCAGCGTGTCCAGCACTTCCGGTACTCCGGCCGAGGCACGATTCAACTTCGTGCGAGTCGTGCAGCGGTGAGCGTGCAGCGATGAGCGTGCGTCGCCTTGCAGTCATTGCCGCAGCGACGGTCGCGCTGATGGCCGCAACGCGCCCGCAGCCATTGCCAGTAGTGCATCTGATCGGCGACTCCACCATGGCTGACAAGCCGGACCCGGACAACAATCCCGAACGAGGGTGGGGCCAGGCGCTTCCAGCGCTGGTGAAGCCAGGTGTGCGTCTGATCAACTACGCCGTCAATGGGCGCAGCACTCGCAGTTTTATCAATGAAGGCCGCTGGGCAAAGGTTCGGGCAGATCTCAAGACCGGTGATTGGTTGTTCATACAATTTGGGCACAACGATCAGAAGGTCGAAGACTCGGCGCGCTACGCGGCCCCACTTACGGCATATCGGCGAAACCTCGAGCGATTCGTGCAGGAAGCGCGGGATGCGGGTGCCTATCCGGTGTTGTTCACGAGCATCGTACGTCGACAGTTCAATGCCAGCGGCACGCTCGAAGACACACATGGGATGTATCCGTTGATTGTACGCGATGTAGCGCGCGATCTCGGTGTGCCGTTGGTTGATTTGCAGTGGCTGACAGAGGACTTCGTGCGACGCGCGGGCCCGGTTGGCAGCATTCGTTTCTACGTGCACACGACGGAAGGGCAGTTCCCGAAATTTCCGGCCGCACGGACGGACAATACACACCTGTCTCCGCTGGGAGCGGCGGAGGTGGCGCGGTTGGCGGTGGAGGAGATGAAGCGGAGTGGTGGAGATATTGGAGGGCTATTCCGGTAGATCAGTGTTTCGGATAGCTGGTCCTACCTGCGCACGCAGAGAACTGCGGAGGACGCGGAGTCGCAGAGGAACTGCCACTGCAGCCAACAGCCAAGAAACAAAAGAGGGCCATTCCCAAAGTCCAAGGAATGGCCCTCTCTATTTTTCAACCGCAGTAGCAGTTCCTCTGCGACTCCGCGTCCTCGGTAGTTCTCTGCGTGAGCAGTTCAACCCAACTCACCCACGCAGAGAACTCTCCGCAGCCTCACCAACCAGTATTCTGCGTCAGCAACGGATTGAGATCCCGCGCCCGCTGCGGAATCGGCATCAGCTTGAACCGGTCCGTCAGCGCCACCTGCGCCTTCGGGAACCGGCTCGACCGGAAAGAGATGGTGCGGGCATACGCCATGTTGGCCTCGATACGCGCCTTCGACCACGCCCAGTTACGCTGCGAGTCGAAGTAGCCATTCGGGCCTTCCATGGCCAACTCAAGGCGTCGCTGCAGGAACACCGAGTCACGGAACGCAGCCTGCGACAGGCCGGTAACCAGATTCGGAATTCCCGCACGTGCGCGCACCAGATTCATGGCCGCGTACGCATCACCGGTTGGACCGGAGATCTCATTGATCAGCTCCGCTTCCATCAGCAGGTTGTCGCCGTAGCGCAGGATGATGTAGTTCGGTTCGTCGTTGCCTGCCGTGACCGACAGGCGATCCATGAACTTGTTCATGTTTGGCGCGATGGTCGAATCCGTGCGCGTCGTGCCCACAAAGAACGCACCACGCGGATTGGCCGTGGTCACCTGCCAGGTGGCGATGGTGTTCTGCTTCGTGGTGTACGACAACTGCCATGTGGCTTCACGCCGGCGGTCCGCCACCACGTACTCCTCGAAGAACGGCTGCTCGGCGTTGAACGAACCATTCTGGCTTGCGCCGTAGTTCGAGAGACGGGGTGCCACCTGATTGGAAAGGCGACATCCCACACCATTGGTGCGCGAGCACTGGAGATCGTAAATGACCTCCGTGTTGTTCTCGTTCACCATGTCGAACAGCGTAGCGAAGTTGGGAACCAGCGCGTATCCGTCGTTGGCCTTCACGTCACGAATTGCTTCGAGTGCCTTGGCAAAATCCGCCGCCTTGGTCGCGGCGTTGATGCTGCCACGATGCAGATAGGCCTTGGCGAGCAGCGTCTTGGCCGCGCCACGCGTTGCCCGTCCGATGTCGGCACCCGTGTAGTTGCGCGGGAGCACTGCAGCGGCCTGCGTCAGGTCGGTGAAGATGAGATTCCATACCGAATCTTCCGGCGCGCGGGGGCGCTGGAGATTTTCGATGGAAACCGTTTCCTGCGTCAGCAGCGGCACCGCGCCGAACAACCGCACCAGGTTGAAGTAGTGCAACGCGCGGAGGAACTTGGCTTCGGCCACAATGCGTGAGCGCAGCGTCTGATCCATGTCGATCGGCGGCACGCGGTCGATGACCGAGTTCGCGCGATTGATGCCCTGATACGCGCCCTGCCACGTCGTGTAGATGTACGCGTGCGAGGCGGTGAAGGTGTAGTTGTCCACCAGCGACCGTTCGTTGGTGGCGCTGAGGTAGACGGTCTGCATCTCCGTCATGAACTCACTCAGCATGATGAAATTGCGACCGTAGTAGCCGTCACCCGTGGTATGCGTGGCGGTCGCGTATGCACCGGCCACCGCCGCCAGGGCGTCGCCAGCATTTTGATAGAAGTTGCCCGGGCCCACGAAATCGTATGGCACTTCCGTGAGGAAGGCCTCGTCGTTGCAGGCCGCAAGACCGGTAAGAGCCAGCAGGACGCCGGCGCCAAGCAGAGTGCGCTTGATCATGACGGTATCCAAGCCTCAGTAGTTGATGTTCATGCCGAACGTCCACGTGCGGGCGAGCGGATACGCACCCACGTCGACACCGCGATTCAGATTGCCCACGCTGATCGAGCTCACGTCGGGATTGAATCCGGAGTACTTGGTCCACGTCGCGATGTTCTGACCGGTCACGTACGCACGAGCCGTGATGCCATTCATGCGCAGCCATGATGGCGGGATCTGCCGCGACAGGCTGATCGTGCGGAGACGGATGAACGAACCATCTTCCAGCAGTTCTTCGGTGATGTCCGCGTTGAGGAAGCCGGCGCCGGCGCCAATGCGCTGATACTTGCCGTCCGGATTCTCCGGGCTCCATGCATCGAGGAAGCGCTCGCGCGTCACGTTGAGAGCCGGCGAGGCACCATACAAGCGGAGGTTATTGAGGTTCAGGATCTGGTTGCCGCGCACCCCATCAAACAGCGCGCTGAACTCAAAGCCCTTCCACGACACGTTGTTCGACCAGCCAAGGACATAGTCCGGGTTCGGATCGCCAATGATCGTGCGGTCTTCACCATCGATCACACCGTCGCCGTTGTTGTCGATGTACATGCGGTTGCCGAGTCCGGGCACCGTGCCGCTGGCGAAGCGTGTCTTGGCCTTCCAATCGTTGAGCGTGGTGGAATCACGGAACAGATCACCGGTGCGGAATCCGAAGAACGCGCCGATGGGCTGACCGACCTGCACCACACTCGACGTGGCGTTGATATCCGAAGCCGTCTGCTGCGTGGGGAAGATGCGACTCACGCCACCGAGCTCGAGCACCTTGTTGCGATTGCGCGTGTAATTGAACGTGGTCGACCAGGAGAAGCCTTTGCGATCAGCTCCACCTTCGAGCATGCGAAGCGTGATACCGGCTTCGAAGCCCTTGTTCTCGATCGAGCCAGCGTTGACGAACGCACTCGGATAGCCGACTTCTGACGGCAGGTCAATCTGCAGCAGCAGATCATCCGTGCGCTTGGTGTACTGATCAACGACGAGGTCGACACGACCCTTGAACATGCTGAGGTCGAGACCGATATCATGCTGTGTGGTGGACTCCCAGCTCAGCGTCGGGTTGCCGATCGCCGCGGGGTAGTAACCCGGTGCCAGCGTTCCATTGAACGTGTATTGCTGCGGGCTGAGTCGCGTGAGCGACTGATACGGCGAGATGGACGGATTACCCACCACACCGAATGTGTAGCGCAGCTTGAGGTTGTTGATCGACGAGAACCGACGCATGAACGGCTCTTCCGACAACCTCCATGCCACGGCACCGGCGGGGAACACGCCCCAGCGGTTCTCCTCACCAAAACGCGACGAGCCGTCGCGACGTGCACTGGCCGAGAAGAGGTAACGATCGAGCAGCGTGTAGTTCACACGTCCGAGATACGACGCCAGGGTCCACTGCGTACGACCCGATGACACTGTCGGACCGCCAGCCTGTGCACCGGCACCGATGCTCTCATAGCCGGTGATATCGCTGACGTAGTTGCTATTCCGCATATCGGTGCGCGTCGAGTTGAGCTTCTGACGCGTGTAGCCTGCCACAGCCGAAAACACATGCGCGGAACCGATATTGGCGTTCCAGTTGAGCGTGTTTTCGTTGAGGAAGCTGGTGTTGTTCGTGTTGCCACGAATGGCGCGACCATTCTGTCCAAAACCCTGCAGCGTGGTGCGCGGATAGTATGTGTCGCGACCCCGGAACGAGAGATCGGTACCCACCGTCGTGCGGAAGGTGAGACCCTTCATGACCTTGTACTCGCCGGCCACGTTGGCCAGGATGCGTGTATCGAATAGACGGTCACGCACTTCGAGCGCCGACGCCACCGGATTGGGCACGTTGCCGGCCGCAATGCCGAGGTCGAGCAGCTTCTGCGGGAAGTCGGTGTTGAGCAGCGTGTAGGCGCCATCCGTGCGGAACGGCGTCATGATGCTCGGATACTGAAGCGCCGCACCCACGGCACCAGCGCCAGCATTGAGCGAACCGTCGGTCGGAACCTGCGAAGTCGTAACGCGCGAGAGCAACACATTCGAACCAATCTTGAACTTCTCGCCGATCATCTGATCGACATTGCCGCGCAGCGAAAGGCGGCGGAAGTTCGAGTTGTCGACGACACCCTGCTGTTCAAACACACCGCCGGACAGCGCATAGCGCGTGGCGTTGTTGTTCTGCGAACCACCCGACACGCTGAGCTGCGCATTCTGAATGGCGGCCTGACGGAAGATCAGATCCTGCCAATCGGTACCCATGCCCAGCTCCGACGGATTGGCGAAGGGCTGACCGAGATTCTGCGTGGCCGCCCACGCATTGGCGAACTGACCAAACTCGGTGGCATTGAGGAGGTCATAACGCTTCGCCACCACTTGCTGACCGCGATAGAGATCGATCGCAACCTTGGGCTTGGCACCTTCACCACGCTTGGTAGTGATAAGCACAACACCGTTGGCGCCGCGTGAACCATAGATGGCGGTCGCCGATGCGTCCTTCAGAATTTCGATGGACGCGATGTCATTCGGATTGAGCGCAGCGAGCGGATTTGCCGGCGTGGTACCCGCTCGTCCACCATCGAGTGAACTCGACGTGGAGAAATCATTTTCGACGGGGAAACCATCGATGACGTAGAGCGGTTCATTGCTGCCGTTCACCGACGAGCCGCCACGAATACGGATCGACATACCTCCGCCGGGCGCTGATGACGCCTGTGTGACCTGCACACCAGGCGCCGTGCCCTGCAACGTCTGTTCGAGCGACGTGATTGGTGTGCGTTCGACATCGGGGGTCACTGAGGTGACAGAACCGGTGATGTCGGAGCGTCGCTGTGCGCCGTACCCGATGACAACCATCTGATCAAGCGTCGTACTCACCACACGCAGCGTGACATCGAGCGTGAGGGTCTGGCCGGCAACCACCGTAACACTGTCCGTGCGCGGCGCATAGCCAATCAGGGCTGTACGGATCGCATAGCGACCTGGCGCGACGCTACCGATGGTGTAGCGACCATCGGTGCCTGATCGTGTACCGATTTGAGAGCCAAGCAACGAGACGCCGACATTGGCCAGCGGTGCACCGGCGTCACTGCGGACGGTGCCGGTGATGCGGCCTGTACCGGCAGCGCCGGTGGCCGCTTGCGCGCCGAGCAGGTCGGCTGAGAGTACGAACGCCGCGAGAAGCGTGGCGCCGAGCCTCTTTTTCGAACGCATGAGGCAATTCCTGGTGGGTGGGTCGAACGCCGTCGGAAGGGAGGAACTGCGCGGAACCGTCGGCGGGCGGGAGGCGACGTGGGGAGGAGGCGTCGCAGGTGGGGGATGTTTGTTCAGCGAACGAACAATCTTGACTTCAAAAACGGCGAAGCCTGCTCGCCGTTCTCCCCGGGCTCTGGCTGCCGGGAAAGCCATATTGTTCGTTTGAAGAACTAAAGTGGTTCAAAAACAGCCCCATCTGAGGGCCATGCGACAAAGTGTGATGTCCAGTCCGATTTGTAAAGAGTCTGTCGGTGCAATGGCGCCCCGGGCCCCACTTAGTTGGGACCGGACGCTCCCGGCGCATTGGTCAGCGCCTGCATCTGGTGACGCGCATCGGCCTCCTTGATGGCCCGCTGGGCGATCCTGGTCAGCATGACGGCCAGCAGGACCGTGGCACCAATACCCATGAACAACACCCAGCGCGGAATGCTCCCGTCCTCGGGATTCTGCACGCCTGCCTGGCCAATCATGGTGTAGGTCACGATGGTCGGTGCCATGCCAATCAGCGCGATCGCGAAGTCTCGCAGCGATACCGCGCTCACACCCATCGCATAGTTGGTCAGTACAAATGGCACCACACCGGAGAGTCGCAGCAGAAACATCAGCTTGAGGCCCTCCTGACCAATCACACGATCCACGACAGTGAGCGTGTCATTCTTCGCGATCTGCGCCGCCACCCAGCGACGCAGAATGGTGCGGCCCAAGAGGAACGCGGTGCATGCGCCGAGTGACGCGCCGATGAACACATACAGCGATCCACGCGCCATGCCGAAGATGGCGCCAGCGGCAATGATCAGGAGAAACGCCGGCAGCATGAACACCGATGCACCGATGTACGCCACGATGAATGCGATCGGCGCCCAGGCGCCAAGACCTTCCACCCACACCGTGAGTTGCGGCAGATAGGGCGTGGCCAATTTGCCAAGTCCCAGGCCGACCCCAATCGGCAACAGCATCCCCACCACTTTCGTGGCGTTCGTCAACACGGTGCGCGCGGTCAATGCCATGACGTGCAATATAGGAGCCTTCGCGAGTCTTCACGAAACAGGCGCAGGAGACGATGTCCTGTCCCCTGCGCCTGTCTCTAGCAGCAACTCCTGCTGATTACATCGCGCGCTGCGGACGCTTGAAGCCGCCGTCGAGCGCGTTCAGGAACAGCTTGTACGTGCCGTGCGGCTGCGAACGGAACAGGATCTCGGGACCGAACAGCCAGATGGTGCCCTTGCCCATGTTCGCTTCGGCCATCGCCACACCGCCCTTGAGCAGTTCCTGACCCCACGCCCAACCCGAGCGCAACGGAGTCGTGTTGTCGAACGTGGCGAGTGCCTTGAGGCCCTTGGCCGATGCATCCGCGCCGAACTTCATGACCGGGCTGTTGTCGAACATCACGGCCGGACGCGGATCCATGCCGGCAGCAATCGTGGTCGACGTATCGAGTGCCACTTCGAGCACCGAACCCGGGATGTAGTACTTCTCACCTGGAAGCGGACGGCCGTTGGCTTCCGTCAAATGATTCTCGATCGGAAGACCCATCGCCTTGCCGAGTCCGATTGAAGAGCCGATGGCTACGACACGACCACCCGCTTCAATGAACTGCTTGATCTGCGGCACCGACGTTTCACTCGACACACGACCCAGCTGACGGCGATACTCGGCCGGAATCAGCGTGGTGTCAGGCGAACCGCCGAAGCCACGGCCGGCACCCGCTTCGCTGAACATGCCATCCGTGAAGACGAGGACGTCGTACTTGGCCTTGAGATTGCCCTTGTCGATTTCCTCAGGGAACACGTTCGTGTACGGGAACTCGAACTTCTCGAGAATCAGGCGCGTCCAACCACTCGGCATGTTGCCGCCGTAGCGATCGATGAGACCGATGCGCAGTGGCTGCACCGTCTGCACCGCTGACGGCTTGGCGTTGGCCGCCGCGAAGTTGACACCGAGATCCTTCGAGGCCTGCGCCACGACCTTGTCCGCCGCACCACCAGCAGGAATGAACCACGAACCGGCCGGCCACGTGGTGCTGCCGTCCTTGAATTCGGTGGGGATGCGCGACGCCTTCACACCAGCCTTCTGCAGACGATTGGCCACCGTGTTGCCGTCATTCACCTGTGCGTGAATGAAGTAACCGGCCTTGCCCTTGGCGACGGTGCCGGCCGGGATGGCCGAGATACCGTTGACCTTTTCGAACGGACCCGTGAGACCATCGAGCACACGCTCGAACTGCACACCCATCTGATAGGCGAGTGTCCAGCCGGCGTTGTCATACGGCGGAATCGGCGGGCCACCCGGATAGCGGAAGTCATTCGGGTGATCCTGCGGCTCGAACATGTCGAGCACGTGTGCGCGGAAAGCCTGCGACGTGTGAATCACCCACGAGCCGGCAGGGAACTGCTTGCCATTGGCGCTGAACGACGCGGTAGCACGGTGCACATCGATGCCGCTGTACTGCAGCGCACGAACAAACTTGCTGGCAGTGGGGAAGTCGTTCTGCGCGCTGCTCAGGATGTACGCACGCGGATCGCGATTCTCCGGCTTCTTGAGCATGGCCATGTAGCGATCGTTGGCCACGGCGCTGCCAGGGTTGGCCGCACCGCCGCCACGCGGACCGCCAGCGCGACCCTGTTCACCACCATTGCCACCACGATCCTTCACGATCTGATCGGTCATCGCCGCCACCCACTTGGGCGAGATCGTCCAGTTGTCCTTCTGACCCGCCTTGATCTGGTCGTTGCCCATGACCCAGCGGTTGAACAGGAAGGTTTCGCGGTAGCGTGACGCCAGATCGAGGAAGGCGTAGTTGGCCGACACCGAGTAGTCGACTGACTGACGGAAGTGCCATTCCTGCGGTTCGATCGGCATCGGCAAACCGGCTGAACGCACCTGACGTTCCGGTACGAGCGCAATGCGCATCGGTGTCGGATTGCCGATGGTTTCGGTGAGGATACCGATCTGATTGTGGTAGTACCCCGTGGTGCGGAGACCACCATTCCACCACGTGCTGTAGTTGGAGCCCTGGCGGAACGTGAGGCCAGGCTTGTGCTCGAGCACGAAGCGGTGATTGAGTGCCGCGCCCACGAGATCGAGGCCGGTGATCATGGCCGGGTGGAACCAGAAGTTGGCTGGATCGCGATAAGGCGGCGCCGCCATGACCGTGCCCGTGGGGCCGGTCTGGTGGTGGTTGTACATGATCTGCGGATGCCACTCGATGAACAGCTGCTGCGACATGTTGCGCGTTTCTGCCAACGCATTCATGTACGAGTCACGGTTGTTGTCGTGGCCCGCATACTTCTCATAGAGGCGCGGAATGGTGCCCGACGTGCGACGCAGTTTGTCCGGCTCCTTCATGTACCAGTCGGACACGAGCTCCATGCCGTCCGGATTGGCGTGCGTCATCAGGATGACCACGTCATCGAGAATGCGCATCGTTTCCGTATCGGTGCGGCTCGAAAGCTGCCACAGCGTTTCGATGAGCTGCTGTGCACCGAGCACCTCGGTGGCGTGGAGACCACCATCGATCCAGAACACCACCTTGCCTTCACGCGCGAGTGCGGCGGCAGCGGCGGAGTCCAGACCTTCTGCCTTACCAAGCTTGGTCGCGATCTCCTTGTAGCGCGCGAGATTGCGATGATTGGCCGGACTGGTCACGATCGCCATGATCTGTGGGCGACCTTCTTCCGTGAGGCCAATGGTATCGAGCGACACGCGGTCACTCTCCTGAGCGACCTTGATCCAGTACTGATGAAGCTTGGTGTAGTTGGGGAGCTCGTAGTCGGCGCCGATGTCGTGCCCGAAGAACTGCTTGGGCGACGTGCGCTGCTGGGCCGGGAGCGTAAGCGGTACGGCGGCTGCCAGTAACAAGGCGGCAGATAGCCGGGTGGCGCGACGCAGGCGAGGCATGCTGGGGACGGGTGGAATTGAGGCGGGGACGGCCAGAGATGGCCATCGGACACCCCGGCAATTGCCGGGGACCTATGGTTACGATGGTGCCGGGGAGGGCGTTGGGGAAGCACCACCACCCGTGATGCTCCGCCAAATCTGGGAGCCCTCCTCCGGCGACCCTCTGTCTTTCATTAATTCATCCTTCCATTCTTTAATGCTGTTACTGCTTACATCGCGTAGTATTCCACGATTGCCGAGTCATCGACGGTCAGAGGAACCGAAGCGCGGGTAGGCGGAGCAATCATGCGACCAGTGAGTGGCGCATCGGGATCGAGTGCCAGCCAATCCGGCATGCGCACCTGCGGTCCCTTGGCTACCTGCTGCTGGACGTGAACGTTTTCCGCCAGACGCGGGTCGACCGAAATGATCTGCCCGGTACGGACCCGAAATCCCGGTCGGTCCACACGCATGCCATTGATGCGAACATGGCCGTGCACAACCAGCTGGCGTGCCGCCGGAATGGTGCGGGAGAATCCCAGACGGAAGATCACATTGTCGAGACGGGACTCGAGCAACATGAACAGCGAGTCGGCCGTGCGACCCGGCAAACGGCTGGCCGATGCAAACGAGCGACGCAACTGCGCTTCACTCACACCATAGTGAAACCGGACGGCCTGCTTGGCTTCCAGGCGCTTGCGATAGAGGCTGATCTTCTTCCGTCGCCCCGTGGACTGGCCATGCTGTCCGGGGGGGTAGGGGCGCCGTTCTGCGTCCTTGGACGTGAGGCCAGGAAGCTGAATTCCCAGACGGCGGACAATCTTGAGGCGGGGGCCGATTCGTGACATCTGTCGAGAGTCAGGTGGGCGTGAGCCCGTCAGCAGGGGGAATCGAGGTCCGACGGATCGACGGACATCATGGCAAAGAGGCGGGCTCCGGCGAGCAGGCGATGCAACTCCGCGATCTCTTCGCGACGGAAGCGGAAGCCACTCCCGTCATGCCCGAGCCAGATCACGGCGTGATCGTTGGCCGGCCTAGACTCGTCAGTGAACTCCGATTCGAGACGGGAAACGGTGTCCGTGAGGAGGCGAAGCTCTTCGAGCCGCATCCCGATGATGGCGTTGCCAAATCGGAGCTCGAAGGCACCGCAGGAGCGGCAGCAGCGTACGAATCCGCGGTTGGATTCGAACAGCATTTCTTCGTGTTGATGCCCAAATTCGTCGCCGATCACCTTGCCCTCTTTCTTGAAAAGGAGTTTCATGTAGAGAGCAACATAGTTGATAAAAGGGAGCAATCAACTCGGATTTGTACGGACCATGGTCCGGGAGCCTCGCGGGCCAGGGGCCCCGAGGGGATCGCTGTGGGATCTCCGAATGCGGGGCCGGGTCAGAAGCACTAGCTTCCAGCGCTCAAATTCGTCTTCACACTTTCGGAGTTCATTCCATGACGTTTCGTACTTCCGTTGTCATCGCGGCTCTTGGCTTTGCCGCGAGCACGGCATCGGCGCAGGCTTCGCAGCCGCCCGCCAAGAAGGATGATCACGCCGCGCACATGCAGCATGGCGATCATGCGGCCTCCAAGTGGAAGGAGCTCGATGCCTACCACATGCTCATGATGGCCACATGGCATCCGGCCAAGCAGAACAACGATCTCGCGCCGGCGCGTGCCAAGCTTGCCGAGATGTCGACGGCGGCCAAGGCTGTTGCGGCGTCGAAGGCGCCCGCTGCGTGTCAGAATCCCGAGCTGCTCAAGGCGCAGGCTTCGCTCGCGACGGAAACCGAAAAGGTCGCGGCAATGGTTGGCAAGAAGGCCGATGATGCGACGCTCAAGGAAGCGCTCAAGGGCCTGCACGACAAGTTCGAAGTGCTTGAAGAAGGGTGCAACACTGGCATGAAGCACTAACGGTTTCGATTCACTCGGAACTCAAGACTCAAAAACTCAAAACGCACAACCGGAATTACGGTTGTGCGTTTTGAGTTTTCACGTTTGGAGTTTCGAGTGGTGCCGGGCTAGATGATCTCGCAGGCCCCACCAGCACACGCGACGGTATCGCTCAGCGTCGTCATGTCGGTGCCTTCCCACAGTGCCGTGTAATCCACCTTGGAGTACTGCAGGGAATTCCACTTGGCCATGTCGGTTTCCGTCGTGACTTCTTCGCGCGGAGCCTGGGCGTACACCTTGTCGCCCGTCTCACGCAGCAGGGCAATACCAGTGAAGTAGTGGCGATTGTCCCAGATGAACTGCTGCACGCCATCCCACTCATCGTCGCGTACGGTGACCGTGTTGGACACGTTGTGGTGCAGACCCGGGTTGTATGTCTCATGACGACGACCGGCCACAACCCAGTGCTGCTGCACGAGGCGCACGTACTCGAGGAACTTGAGACCGCTCACGTCTTCACGGAGAATCGCATCGGCCGGCGCTGTCACCGGGAACGTGATCACGTCGGTGGTATCGGGATCCCATGCCGACGATTCCGTCATGTGCGGATTGTTCAGCTTGAACCACTGGAACAACGGCTCCGTGCGCGCGGCCTGCACACGACGGAAGTAATGACGCGCGTGGTGCGGATGAATGCCAGAACCCGCACCAAGCACGAGGCTCGCCGTTCCTTCCGGCTTGACGCAGGTGATGCGTGCCGCCGCCGGAATGCCGATGTGTGCAGCCACCGCCGCGTTGGTATCGAGGCATTCCTGCGCACCGCGCTCGAGCACACTCGGATTGAGCAGCAGTGACGGACGATCGAGAATGCCGCAGATGCTGACGCCGAGCAGTGACTCGCGCTCATTGATGTAGCGCGTGGCGGCGCCGAGATACGGAATGTTGGTGTACGCCGCCTGCAGTGTGCCAAGCAGCGCAGCCGCACGGCAGCAAGCAAGGAATCCAGCTTCATCCTCGCAGGCGTTGGCATTGATGGTGGTGAGGTTGCACATCTGCCAACCACTCACCGTGCTGCCCAGCGCTACATCAGGACGTCCATACTCGGCCAACTTCGCCTGTGCTGCTTCATCGACCACGGCAAACGGCGCGAGACCGATTTCCACGCAGGGATTGGCGCCGTACTCCACATCATCCACGAAGTAGAAGCCGGGCTCACCGAACTCCTTCTGCAGCTCGAACAACTTATGGAAGTCGCTTTCACTGTGCTGATTACGTACCAGCACGGCCGAGTTGTTTGACTTGCCACGCTGCGGGTTGGTTTCGAACCAGTTGCCCGTCTTGGCCGCTGCCATTTCGTCGTCATCCGCCGAGAAGAGGCAGATGGTAGCCGAGCGACGGATACCGCCCGAGAGCACGGCGACGGCCACGTGCATGAGCACATCGTACACTTCGATGGGGCGCATGGAGCGACCTGACACCTGGTCAAGCATGCGCTCAACAGCGCTCAGCGCCTTCTTGAGCGGCAGGTGTCCTGGTGCGCGGCCACCCGACGTCTTGAGCGGCACACCACGGCGGCGGATCTGCGAGTAGTCGAACTCGATCTTCTTGTGATCGAGATAGCTATGCATGAGGGCGTCGAGTGCGTTGGCCCAGCCCTCGAGCGTGTCTTCCACATGGAAGTGCACCACTTCGAGTTCGTTCTCGGCGCCACGAACCGGGAACGACGGCAGTTGCGCCACATGATGCTTCTGTACGCTGAAGCCTACGCCCGTGCCCGACATCAGCAGGAAGAACGATTCCTTGAATGCATCCACGCGATTCATGTGCGTGAAGGCGCAGTTGAACATGCGGGCGTTGTTGGCTTCGATGGCCTGACCGCCGAACTGCAGCGAGCGCATGGAGGGCAGAATGGCCTTGCGGTGCAGGGCGGATTCCGTCTCGTCGATGAGTTCACGCAGCGTACGACCACCAAATCCGGCCACCGGCAAGTCAAGGCGATCGGCGAAGTGGGCGCGGTGCATGTCAATCACGCGCGTGAACGCCTCATTGGGGGTTTCGCGGCGGCCCAGATCTTCACGGTAGCGCGAATAGCGCGAAAGGAAGATGTAGTCCTGGAGGCCATTGTCCTTGTGGGCGGCAAGACGAATCTGCGCGCGCTGGGCGCGATAGATCACGTAGCGCTTGGCCACGTCCCAATGACCGCGCGCGGCGATCATCATTTCGACAATGTCCTGGACTTCTTCTACTGATGGATCGTGGCCGTCCTGCGCCTTGCGCTCCACCGTGTTGACCACGAGCTGCGTGATTTCGCAGACGACGGCGAAATCATTGAAGCCGAGGCCAAAGCGGTGGGCCGCGTCGTTGGCGTGCGGGTTCTGGGCGTCGTCATGACGCGAGGCATAGAACGCGAGCGCGATGGCGCGGGTGATGCGTTCCGGATCCCACGGTGCCCGCCGACCATCGCGCTTGATGACTTCAGTCACCACGCGCACGCCAACGGCATCGTAGCTGCCGAAGGGTGAACGGGATGGGGCGGAACGCGGGGCGACGGACGTGGCCATTGGCAGACTCCAGAGGGTGACCTGCGATGAAGCACACCCCCCGAGGACGGCCGTCGTGCACGCCAGTGGTTCAGAGGCCAGGGCCGGTGAACCACGGCGACGCAAAAGCTCCCGACGATGATGCCAGACGGGAGCCCGAACGGGGCCACGGGACAGCGAGCCGGCGTCGGCGCGATGGCAGGTGGCGGATCCCCGGCGAACCCTCCCTCGAGGGGGCGCGCGGACTCGGCATCAGGCAGGTCTTCTGGCTCGGGCTTTTACCGGTGAGCTCCGCCTTCCCGCGTCAGAAGCGACGCAGTGGCACAGCGAGTCTTACCGTCTTCCCTTACAGCGGCGGGGCCGCCCCGGCATTGCACCGGAGTTCCCTTTTCACGGTCAGGACGTTGCAAGCAACGCCTGATCGACCTGATGCATGTTGGTGTTCAACTGCAGTTGTGTCCGCTTGCCCGGCCGCACACGTGAACGCGAGCAAACAAGCGAGGGGGAATACTCCGGCATTTCAGGTGGGGAGTCAAGAGACACTTTGACCGGGGAAGCGTAAAGATGAAATGCGGTGGGGACTCGCGACTCGCTGTGGGCTCTGAGCCGTGGGCTGTGAGCCCGGGTTGTGCATCTGCCAGGCTCTACCGCTAGCGGTAAGGCCTTTCCCTCCGCACTACCCGAGCTCACAGCCCACGGCGCACAGCTCAGTGCAAGTCGCGAGCCTCTCGCTCCTATTCTTTCCGCTTCTCCGGCACCAATCGCTGTTTCAATTCCAATCCGCCAACCAATACCGTCCGCGTTTCTGGATAGTTGCGATCGTATCTCCCGCTGGTCGTGAGTGTCTCCCCCGTCGCTCGGTCGACGTGCCACACTTCGGGCTGGGGTCCCGTATCGAGTTCGACCCGCCAGCATTCCACCCGGCCGCTGAAGAGTTGCACGGTGTCGATGCCGGTAACGCGCAGATTCAGGAAGCGGGTCTTGCCGTCGCGACTATAGAGATCGTTGAAGCCGACAGCTGGTACTGTAATGCTCGCTCGCCAGTTCGCGTCGAGTGTGGCGGCGCGAAGGAGAAGTCGCAGTACGTCTTCTCGATCGACATAGTGTCGCGCTTTGTCGATGCGGGTAGTGGTGCTCCATTCGTACGTGCGAAGCCGCGGAGTCGTCGCCTTGCTGGGCTTTGCGGATTCAGCGAGGCGTTGAATCATGGCGTTGTCCATCGTGGTGCGCTCCACCGCTGACGAATCGGTGTAGGTCGTACGTACATCGAATGGCAATTGTCCCCGGTGGTGATACAACGGCCGAAGATCACTCGCGCGAAGCCACAGCGTGTCGAACGAGGCAGACAATTCGCCAGAATCGTCGATGCGGTATTTGCTCACGCGCTCTCGCACCAATTGAATGGTGGCGATGCCGTTGCGTGTCCCCGACGACAAGCGCGTACTCCACAACTCGTGCGGGACAAAGTCGTGATACGAGTTGGCTGAAGTGCGCAGGTACATACGCTCTCCGAATGTGAGGCGACCGGAGTTCACGGCGCCAAGCGGCGTGAAAGGTGCATTCCCTGCTCCCTGCGCATACGCCACCTGCGGCCATGGACTCAACAACGCGGCCATGGGCGCTCGCGGTGATGGGGCGCTGTCGGCGGCGTTAGCAGGCGGTTTGGCTTTGGCTGCAATTGATGGTGTATTGCGCGGCTGCTCCCGCCACACAAGAAATGCCCCGCCCGCCGCACACGCCGCCAGAACCATCCACGGCCAACGCCGGCGCCGTGCGGCACCAGGTTCGATCGTGTCGGTGATCAATACCCTCACGCCATTTGCTCGACTACTCGTGATTCGATCGAGCAAGGCATCCGTGGGTTCAGGCGACGTGGCTTCACGCAGCTGCTGAGCAAGCCGTGCGATATCAAGTGGCAGCGGAGTGTTGTTGTCGGAGCGGACCATCATACGGACACCTCGAGCGTTCGGCGCAGCGCTTTTACGGCGCGATGGTAGCGGACTTCAGAAGTGCCGGCAGAGATGCCGAGCAGTGCGCCGATGTCGGCATGGCTCATGTCATGCACGGTGCGCAGAACGAATACGTGACGCAGTGTGGGAGAGAGCGCCGCAAGTGCCGCGTGCACCCGCGGTGGCACAATGTGATCCGGTGTGGTGGTGCCAACGGTCGGCGGGGGGACCGTATCCATCGAGGAGAACCGGAACTCTCGCCGTTGTCGCCTGAGTGCGAGGCGAATGGCCACACGGGTCAGCCAGGCTGCGAATTGTCCGCGTTCCTCATAGCGTGACAACGCTTCGGGCAGCGCGACAAAGGCATCATGTACCACATCCTCGGCATCGGCCCAACTGGCGGTGAGGCGATACACCACCAGCAGCAGCGCGCCGGCGTGGCGGCGGTAGCACTCGGCGAGTGCCTCGGGGTCTCCCGACCGGAGACGAATGAGTTCAGGCGGCCAGGGAGGTGGCGAAGTAGGTGGCGAGGCCGCCGCAATTGCGGGTGCTATAGTCGGCTTGAGCATTGTCATGACTATTCAATGCGTGAGGGGAGGAAAAGCTTACACGACGGGCTGTGAGCTCGGGTGGTGCCAGAGCGAGGCTCTACCGACATCGGTAAAGCCTCGCCTATGCACAACCCCAACCCACAGCCCATCGCTCACAGCGCAGAGCAAGTCGCGAGCCAACTCACAACTCACAACTCACACCAACCGCATTACATCGCGATCTTCTTCCCTTCGAGCTTCTTTTTCATCTCTCGCAAATGCTCTTCCATCTTGAGCCGCGGGATACCCTTGCTGAGCCACTCCGGTGCCGGCTGGCCCTTGAGATAGCTGTCCCAGTACTCCATCAAGCGGAGTGAGTAGTCCTTGCGGTTCTTCATCTGCGCGAGGCCGTGATTCTCACCCACGTATTCGAGCAGAATCACGTCCTTGTCGAGCTGACGCAGCGTGTTGTAGAACGTGATGCCCTGATTGAAATCCACCGCGCCGTCCTTGTCGTCGTGCAGAATGACGAGCGGCGTCTTGATGCGATCGGCGAACCGGTTCGGCGAATTGCGCTCATAGGCTTCCTTGTTGTCCAGGAAGTTGCCCTTGAAGCGTCCCTGCGAGCTCTGGAAGATGCCCTGATTCGTATTGCCCGAATTCCAGTACACCGAGCTGTACATGCTTACCATGTCCGTGAGCGGAGCACCGGCTACGGCACTCTTGAACATGTCGGTCTGCGTGACGAGGAACGATGTCTGATATCCACCCCACGAATGGCCGTGCAATCCGACGTTGGCGCTGTCCACCACACCCGTGCGAATTGCGGCCTTCACGGCGGGAATCACGCTCCACACCGCACTCATGCCCGGATCGTTGATCTTGTACACGATGTCCGGCAGGAACACCGCGTAGCCACGCGACGTATGCGTGCCGATCAGCGCGTTGGGTGAGCTCGAGAAATTCGGCGACCAGAAGCTGTTGAGATTGTCCGACTGCAGCTCATAGATGAACGTGAGCGTGGGGTACTTCTTGCCTTCCTCGTAGCCAGCCGGAAGGATGAGAATACCCTGCAGCGAATCTCCCTTCTCTGTCACGTAGTTCACCAGACGTGAACCCGCCGACCACAGCACGTTGTTGTGGTTCGGATTGGCGTCCGACAATCGCACCGAGTCGGTGAGGGCGTTGACCCCGAGTCCCACACGCCAGAAGTCTGGGAAGCGCGTGGCGCTCTGAATGCTGGACACCCAGACATTGGCATCGCGCGCCTTCATCGGTGCATGGCGCACATCACGCCATCCCGTCACCACCACCGCGCCCGGCTTGGCCGGATCGAGGCGTACGATGGCTTCCTTCTTCGTGCGCGACTGCATGGCCGCCATGTACAACGGCTTGGTCAGATCGAAATCGCGTGCGCGCGGATCGGTGTTGATGAAACGTGTATAGCGGATACGCTCCGCACGACCGTTGCCCGTGAGATTGGTCCAGCTCTTGCCGGCCATGCCCACACGCCATACGTCGTAGTTGTCGTTGATCAGCACAGAGCGTCCGTCGCGGCTCCAGCCCATCACGTTAGTGGACGGACGGTCCACATTGTGGTCGTCTTCGGTGTCGATGAATGACGTCGGAGCACCGGTGGTGACGTTGGTGATGGCCTTGGTCGCCACGTTGTAGCTGTGGAAGTTGCCATCATCCCAGAACAGCACGTGGCTGCCATCGGGAGATACGGACGACGTGCCACGCAACTCCTTCTTCACGAGCGTACGCTCACCGGTGCGCGCATCGACGAGATAGAGGTCGCGCTTCTGAATGCCATCTACGCTGGCGCGACGCTCGTACGGCTGATTGTCGGTACCAAGCAGGAAACGATCGCGGGCACCAAAGTTGCCAGTACGCACCACGTCGTCGGTGAGCTGCACGACCTTGTTGGTCTCTGGCAGATAGGTGGCAATGAATGAGAAGCCACGATCCGCCTGTTCCTGCACGAGCTGCAGCGACTGCAGTCGTGAATCCTTGCCGTGCCAGAGAATCAGCGTGGGACGCTCATCGTCTTCTAGCTGCTCGGCACGCGGCACCGGTGTTGTGGCGACGCGAAGCCCAACGACCAGAGCATCCATGCGTTCGGTCCAGCGCGGTGACCGGTCGGGGCTGATCTCCATGCCGTTGGGCAGTGCGGCCGACGCACCGCTGCCAACCGAGATCCGGCGATTCGTACGACCCACATCGGCGAGTGCAACAGCCGCCCACGTCGTGTCCGTTACTGCGCTGTCGACCTTGCCCTTGAGATAGGAGAACGCGGGTAGCGTATCGCTCCACGTCAGACGACGATACAGCGCCTTATCTCCATCAATGGCCTGCACGACACCGGTCGTGAGATCGCGAAGCTGCACGCCATTGCCGATGCGCTCACGGGCGTCGATGGTGTAGGCGAGCCAACGGCCTTTGTCATCAAAGGCGAAATCCGCAACGTTGCCGACATTGAACAACGTGCTCGTGCCCAGCTCGTGCAGGAGCATGTCCGTACCAGCCCCGGCACCACCACCGCCGCCACCAAACAGATTGCCACCCATGCCTGGTGCGCCGGGAGCGGGACCACCAGCTCCACCGCCGCCACCACCACCGGCAGGCGCATCGGGACCATAAGCCTGCATCGCCAACCAACGCGGGGCATCACCGCCCAGCTGAATACGACGCACGCGCTCGAATTCCTTTTGCTCGCCGGTAACGAGGTTCACCACCAGCGCTCTGCTCTGCACAGGCCGCCGCTGCTGGCGCAGGCGCTTGGCCTCGGCCGCGCGGGGATATACGAGCATGGCGACCCACTTGCCGTCGCCGGATAGCTGCAGACCCGGATTGCCTCCGCCGCCGCCAGGACCGCCGCCGGCTGCTGGCGCTTCACCGATCGGGAAGCGATGCACCTTGCCGCCCTCGGTTGTCTGACGGACGATGACTTCAGCATCGCCCTCATTGGGTGCCTGAATGAACGCAAACCACTGACCATCGTGGGACAGTGTGGCGCCGCGCAGGGTCTTCCATGCCGAGATGTCCGTCGGCGTCATCGCGTGGGGCGTGGCCGAATTCGCGGCACCGGCATTCGGGCCGGAGGCGGGACGCTGTGCGTCGGCAAGGGAAGGGGCCGCTACAAGGGCTGCCGAAAGCAGGAGCGGGAGGGACAGCGTCGCGGGCCGACGCCGGACAGGCGGGTACATCGGGTCTCCGGGAAGAGGGACGCCACAAATTACCCTGAAAGAGCCGGTGATGACGATGCCCGGCGCTGACACACCGTGGGCATACGTCCCGTAGATACATTGCCTCGATGCCCACTGTTGCTGGGCCACTGCTCCCCCCGTGAGGAATGTCATGCTACGTGTTGCCCCCCAGGTGTCCATGACCGGCCGTCGCCTGGCCGTTGCCGCCACAATTGTGCTGACCGCGTTGACGGCGGCTTGCGGTGGAGACGCGGTCGGTGGTCCGTCGCCAACGCCCAAGCCCACGTTGCAGAAGCCGCCGGTGGCAGCGCCGAACATGGCGGGCCGCGGTGAAATCGTGAGTGCCACGCCGTTTCCTGCACTGATCACGCGAGCGGAAGCCGGTGCCGTGATTGCTGCATCCGGAGCCACCGGAGCGTTCGTGCCGCGCTACGACGTGGTGGGCTATGTCGTGCGTTACCGGACTCCGGGTCTGAACGGGCAACTGACCGAGGCAACTGGTGCGGTCTATATGCCGGCCACTTCGGCCAGTGGCCCGACGTCGGCGCCTATGGTTGCCTACATGCATGGGACGGTGACCAGTCGCACGAACGTGCCGAGCAATCCGCTGGCGACCGAGGGGCGACTGTTTGGTACGGCCTATGCCACGGATGGCGCAATCGTCGTGCTCCCCGACTATCTCGGCCTCGGCGGAAGCACCGGTACGCAGCTTTACCTGCATCAGCAAACGCATGCATCGGCCGCGATCGATCTGCTCCGCGCAGCGCGTACGTTGGCCAATCAACGCGCGCTGCCGGTGGATCGCACCCGTCTGTCGCTGACCGGCTATTCGCAGGGTGGTGCCGTCGCACTCGGTCTGCTGCGCGAACTCGAAGCCAACTACACCACGGAATTTCCGGTACAGGCGGTAGCTGCCATGTCCGGTCCGTACGATGTGTCGGGCAC